>NZ_JAUFQO010000016.1:718262-1045253 GCF_030409835.1 Lutimonas halocynthiae | reverse complement strand
GCTGATGGTACTGCCCCTGGGTGGGAGAGTAAGTCGTTGCCTTTCTTCTAAACCTCTAACATATATATGTTAGAGGTTTTTTTATGCCCTGAAGCCAAGAACCCCGAGGTGATCGCAGGTGAGGTGATGAGTTCCGATCACCTCACCTGCGAACGCCTCGCAAGTGAACCCTTCACCTCCGAGCGGCTCGGAAAAATCAAGAGGCATTGACCTGGATCATTTGAAGGATTGTTAAGATGTTGTAACTTTCTATATTTTCATATGTATTGTTAGATCCAAAGCCTATGTTACGAGCATTAGATTATAAAAAATTAAGACGCAAAGTCAATATTTCATCCAAGGGTTGGAATATCATCAAAGAGAAACACCCTTTAAAAACACTTATTGGTCAAGATAGGGCTTTACAGGCTTTGGAATTTGGTATCGGAAACAAAAGCAGGGGCTTTAATATTTATGTTTCGGGTTATCCGGGTAGTGGCAAGCGTGCAGCGATTAATCATTTTCTTGCGGAAAAGGCAAAAAGTGAAATTTGTCCTGGAGATTGGTGCTATGTCAATAATTTTAAAGAAGCATATTGTCCTAAAAAACTTGGTTTGGAAAAGGGAGGGGCTTTGGTTTTTAAAAATGAAATAGCAAAGCTAATTGAAGAGGCGCAAATAGCTTTATTAAAGGCTTTTGACAGTAAGGAATATGCCAATAAGAGGCAAGATATTTTCGATGAATTCCAAGAGAAGGAAGTTGGTTTGTTTCAAGATATCTACGAAAAGGCGAGTGCCAATAATTTTGCTATAAGTCGGACGCCAATTGAAATAAACGTGGTTCCTATCGATGATGCCGGTGATCCGATAAGTGATAAATCATTCTTGAAACTGAGTAAAAAGAAACAAGATAAAATCATAGAAAAGCGTGACATGCTGTTGATGGAATTCAACGCATTGTTAAGACAAAACAGGGAACTGGATAAGGAAAGAAAAGAGGCTGTGATCCAATTAGAAAATGATGTAGCCCTTTATGCAATCGAATCCTTATTAGAGGAATTAAAAGGGAAATACAAGAAGAATCATGACGTGATAGAGTACTTAGAGGATGTTAAAAACGATATTATTGAAAACCTGGGAGAATTTATAAAAGTTTCTAACCATAAGAATAGAATAACTTCATCCCCTATGCATCAGTTTTTGGAATATGAGATCAATATCATTACCGATAACTCTGATACCAATGGAGCACCCATCATGATGGAACTTAACCCGACTTATAACAATTTATTTGGTAAAGTAGAGCAAGAATCTGACATGGGTACATTGTTAACTAACTTCACACTTATCAGGGGAGGAGCCCTGCACAGAGCTAATGGGGGTTATTTGATTATTCCATTAAGAGAACTCCTGATGAATTATTTTGCCTGGGACGGATTGAAAAGGGCTTTGCAAAACAACGAAATAGTCATTGAAGATGCAAGTGAAAGATTTGGTTTCTTGAGTACTAAAAGTTTAAAACCAGACCCGATTCCATTGAATGCAAAAATCATCCTGCTAGGGTCTCCTAGGCTGTATTATTTGTTATACAATTGGGATGAAGATTTTAAGGAACTGTTTAAGGTTAAAGCTGAATTTGATGTTTCTATGGATTATTCAGCCTCAAATGCCAAGGATTTTGCCTCTGTGATTTTTAAAATTCAAAATGAAAACAATCTTTTACCATTGGATCATAAAGCCATTTCTCATCTTATTGAACAATCCTGCCGTATAGCTAAGGACCAAAATAAAATTTCGATTAGGTTTGGAGAGTTAAGTGATATTTTACATGAAGCCAATTACTATGCACAATTGAAGTCACATGATCAGATTACTTCTGATGAAATAGCCAAGGCTATAGAAGCTAAGTACTATCGTTCAAATCTTATCCAAGAAAAAATTATTGAAATGATTGAACACAATACTTTGATGATTGACTTAGAAGGATCGAAAATAGGCCAAATCAACGGAATTTCAGTCCTAGACCTGGGTGATTTTATGTTTGGTCATCCAAATAAAATTACTGTGAATGTGGCCTCAGGAAGGAGTGGGCTTATAGATATTGAAAGAGAGTCGAAACTAGGCGGTCGTTTGCATACAAAAGGAGTACTTATTTTATCAGGTTATTTAGGTGAAAAATACGGACAGAATAAAATGATAAGCCTTTTTGCCAGCCTGGTGTTTGAACAAAGTTATTCTGAGATTGAAGGCGACAGTGCTTCAAGTACGGAATTGTATGCGATTTTATCCAGTTTATCACAATTGCCCATTAAACAATCGATTGCAGTGAGCGGATCGGTGAATCAGAAAGGAGAGATACAGCCCGTAGGTGCAATCAATGAAAAAATTGAAGGGTTTTTTGAAGTCTGCCGACATCGTGGATTCAACGGTGAACAAGGGGTGATGATTCCAAAGGGAAATTTAGATCACCTGATGCTGAAAAATGAGGTTGTTAAAGCCGTTGAAGAAGGTAAATTTCATGTGTGGGCTATTAGTTCAATTGATGAAGGAATCGAGTTGCTTACAGGGGTTCCTGCCGGGAAAAAGTTAAAAAGAGGGTCTTTCAGCAAAAATTCTGTTCATTATTTAGTAGATCAGCGCATTGAAGCTTTGAATAAAACCCTGTTGAAAAAGACTAATAAAAAAAATAAAAAGACGTTTTAGGTTATCACAGCTGAATCCTTCATTTGTGAACCCTTCACCTGCGAAGCCTTCACTTCCGAGCGGCTCGGGAATCTATTTTGTAGCTGTGATGGTTTTCTCTTAAATTAATTACATATATTCGCGAAAGACAAAACTTTGTCATTTATCCAGGTATTTTCAGCACTTATTTTAGACTACTGATCAAACAAGGGTCAATAGCAATATTATAAAATAATTGTTTATGGATTTTACCAACCCTTTGGTATATGGTGTGCCTGTTTTTCTAGGACTTATAGCCCTTGAATTTGCATATAGTAAGTCACATAAGAGAAAGGATTTATACGAATCAAAAGATTTAATGGCCAGTTTAGGCATGGGTATTGGCTCTGCCATTATAGCGCCGTTGATAAAGACAATTTCAGCAATTGTAATTTTTAATGTGGTATATGAATTGTTTAACCCGCTAGTTGATGGGGTTAGAACGAATATTATGGGCTGGGAGTCTTTTGGTTACGCCTGGTATATATGGATACTTTGTCAATTGTTAGATGATTTTTCATATTATTGGTTTCATCGCCAGAATCATAATGTCAGATTTTTATGGGCGGCACATATCGTGCATCATTCCTCAGATAATTTCAACCTAGGAACAGCTGTTAGAAATGGTTGGTTTACAATACTTTATAAACCTTTTTTCTATATGTGGATTCCAGCGATTGGTTTCCCGCCAGAGATGGTTGTAGTTTGTCTTGGTATAGAGGCTTTATGGCAATTTCAATTGCACACGGTTTATGTTCCGAAATTGGGTTTAATAGAAAAGATTTTTAATACCCATACGATGCATCAGGTACATCATGCAAAGAATATTGAGTATATGGATAAGAATCATGGTGGGTTTTTAAACATTTTTGATAAAGTCTTTGGTACCTGGAAAGAATTGGAAGAAGATATTGATATTGAATACGGTGTGACAACGCCACCAGAGTCTTATAACTTATTCAAGATTTTAACTCATGAGTATTCGGATATCTGGGCTGATATGAAAAAATCAAAAAAATGGAGCCATAAGTTTATGTATGTTTTTGGCGCTCCAGGTTGGAGTCATGATGGAAGTACACTGACGATTAAACAAATTCAAAAGGAACTTAGGAATTCTGAAATCCCAAATTTAAAGTTGGAGCCAGAAGTTTGAAAGGCTCGATTGTTTTTTTATTGCCTTCTGTTTGCCAGTAAAGGAGGGGCTTCTCCATTAAAGGGATTGCTTCTGCCAATACTTTTAACTCCCATTCCCGAGGCATTGATTACCGCCCGGCTGCCATAGCGTTTTCGGATATGATCCATGGCTTGGTATAGACTGATAACTTTGTCACAGTCTTCAAATAAATTGATCTGATGCCCGCCTTCAACCAGGTGACTGAAGTTAACGCCAATTAATCTTACTAATAAACGACGATGATACAATCGTTTAAAGAGATCCATAACAATAGGAAAAATACTATGGTCAGAAGCACTATAAGGAATTCTCTTTTGCATGGTATAAGTTTGGAAATCAGAATACCTGATTTTAACAGATACACAAGCTGTCAACTTATTGCCACTTCGTAATTGATAGGTAAGTTCTTGGGCCATAGCGGTTAAAATTGTTTTTAACTTTGAAACGTCTGTTGTGTCACGATCAAAGGTTCTTTCTGTTGAAATAGATTTTCTTTCTTGGTATTGTATCACAGGCGCATTGTCTATACCATTGGCTTTTTTCCAGATAGAACCTCCGTTTTTCCCTAAAACTTTTGACATCATCTCATAAGGCATTTCCTGTACCGTGTGGATTTTCTTAATACCTAGGTCACAAAGAGACTTATAGGTCACTTTACCGACCATTGGAATTTTTCTTACAGATAATGGCGCTAAAAAAGGTTTCTCATTTCCTTTATCGATCCTGATCTTATTATTAGGCTTGGCCTCTCCGGTAGCAATCTTTGCAACGGTTTTGTTAATGGATAAACCAAAAGAAATGGGCAGCCCGGTTTCTTTAATTACTTTATTTCTCAATTCAGAAGCTAGTTTGTAAGAACCAAAAAATTTGTCCATCCCAGAAAGGTCAATATAAAATTCATCAATGGAAGATTTCTCATATATAGGCACATTCTCTTTGATAATATCTGTGACCATAGTAGAGTATTTGGAGTATATTCCTGAATTACCTCTTAATATAACAGCTTCAGGACAAAGTTGTTTCGCCATCCGCATGGGCATAGCAGAATGTATGCCAAACCTCCGTGCTTCATAGCTGCAAGAAGCTACTACACCTCGATCAGAAGTGCCGCCTATTAAAACGGGCTTGTTATTTAACCTACTGTCAATCAGACGTTCACAGGAAACAAAAAAAGTATCTAGATCCATGTGAAGGATATTTCTTTCATTTAAATATCTCATAGGTTAACTTGTTTAATTTGTTCTTCAGCGTAGCGGGCATCCTGCATCATATCTAATTTTTTCATACTAAAGATCTCAATACTGATACTGTCAAATTCTTCCATCACCTTACCGGTTAATTTATAAACACCCCTGCCTCTGAAGGGATATTTTTTAGCGGCAGGAGGAAAATGAACGGTGTCTATATAGTCTCCATTTCTATCTAAAAAAGTACCAAAATACATACGGTCACCTTTATGCGTAGCTGTATTTTTAGCCGTTACATAATAACCATAGGTCACCACGGTTTTATGGATGTAATCAGGTAAATTTTTAGCAAAAAGAGAGGGGCCTGTTTTATCAGTTGTCAATTCGAAAGGATCACATAAGGGAAACCCTAGGTATTCTATTTCATCAAACGCATCTTCATACTTAGTGCTGGGGAGATTAGGGGTTTGATAAGTAATCTTTTCAGTTTTAAACAGGGTGACTACCTGCTCTTCCAGACTTACTTTATTGATTTTCATATAGGCTTCCCATAGTAATTCACGTTTATTTCTTCCTGTGAATTTAAAAGCATTGATCTTGATAAGTATAGAAATTTGTTCAATTGAAATAGGCACTCTATCAATAAAATCATCAAGATCAGTATAGACCCCATTCTTATTTCGTTCAATTATAATTCGCTTGGCATTAGCTACTTCAAAAGAATGGAGCAGGATAAAACCCAGGTATATGCTGTTTCCTTCAATACGAGTTTCATAATTACTTTTGTTAATATCCGGAGGGAGAATCAGGGCTCCGTGCATTTTTGCTTCATGTAAATAAAGATCCACTCTGTAAAAACCTCCAAAGTTATTAATGGTAGCCACCATATATTCAAGAGGGAAGTAGGCTTTTAAAAATAAACTCTGATAACTCTCTACGGCATAAGAAGCAGAATGTCCTTTGGCAAAAGCATAGCCAGCAAAGCTTTCGATCTGCCTCCAGATTTCGCCTGTTAATTCATGAGAATGCCCTTTTTGCTTACAGTTTTCAAAAAACTGATTCTTTACTTTCAAAAATTCTTCTCGAGACCTGAATTTTCCAGACATACCTCTTCGAAGCATATCGGATTCTCCCAAGGTAAGTCCGCCAAAATAATGAGCTACCTTGATCACGTCTTCCTGATAGACCATTACACCATAGGTTTCGGGCATGATTTTTAAAAGAATAGGATGTGCATCTTTTCTCTTTTCAGGATGACGGTATCTCAAAATATATTCTCGCATCATTCCTGATTTGGCTACTCCAGGTCTAATCACTGAGCTGGCTGCGACCAGACCGAGGTAATTATCTACCTGTAGTTTTTTTAACAGCATCCTCATAGCAGGAGATTCTACATAAAAGCAGCCAATTGCCTTGGCATTCTTCAATAAATATTTGATTTTCTTATCTTCTTTGAAACGCTTGATGTCATGAATGTCAATGGGAGGGAGCTCAGGCCTGTTGTAACTAACAATTTCGACGGTTTCTTTGATTTTCCCTAGCCCCCTTTGACTTAGAATGTCAAATTTATAAAGGCCTATATCTTCGGCTACAACCATGTCAAACATCGTAGTTGAAAATCCTTTCGGAGGGAAAAAAGTGGCTGTATAATGACTAATAGGTTTTTCAGAAATTAAAATACCACCTGCATGAATCCCCAGGTAATTAGGAAATCCTTCTATAAACTGGCTGTAGGCAATGACCAGTTTTGATAAAAAATCCAATTGCTCAATATGGAATTGCCTTTTACTAAGTTTGTCGATTTCCTCTTTAGGTAAGCCAAAAACCTTACCGAGTTCGCGCACTGAAGCCTTAAATTTAAAAGTATTGTATACGCTGATCAGGGCGGTGTTTTTAAAAGTGCTAAAGATGAATTTTGTAATATCATCCCTGTCACGCCATGAAAAATCGATATCAAAATCAGGCGGATTTTTTCTGTATAGATTGATGAATCTTTCAAAGTATAGGTCAAGCTCAATAGGATCTACATCCGTAATGCGTAAGAGATAAGCGATGATACTGTTAGCTCCGCTACCCCTGCCAACATAATAGTATCCTTTGCTTCGGGCATATTTTAGAATCTTCCAGTTAATGAGAAAATAAGAGACAAATTCTTTTTGTTGAATGATTTCTAATTCCTTCTCCAGTCGGTTAAAAATACGGGCTCCTAGTTTTTTATAGCGATACTTCAGACCTTCATAGGCAAGTTTTCGCATGAGCCTAAAATCTAATTCTTCATTATTGGTATAGGTTTTTTGATTTTTAGGAATATTGTTCTCAAAATCGAATTCAATATGACATCGTTTTAAAATCTGTTTGGTATTTTTTATGATCTGGGGATAGTCTTTGTACAATTCATGTAATGCTTCAGTAGAGAACATGATGTCTTTTTCCTGTCCTTGTTCAGAAATCGGCAGTTTGCTCAGTAAAGTGTTATTAGCGATTGCCCTTAACAAACGATGTGTATTAAACCCTTTTTTATTTTGAAAAGAAACTGTTTGTAAAATCACCAGTTTTTCAATGGGCAATTTTGTTTTGGAAAATTTTAATTTGGGAAGCTCGTTAGGATTGACACCCAGAAATTCATTTTCTTTTAAAGGTCGTTTTAGCTCTTTTGAAAAAGGATAGATCACAAACACTTCTGGCATCAAAGGAGGTTCTGTAGTTACATAAAACTTTTTTTGATGTAATAAAGCACTGAGGTATTCATTGATATATTGAAAGCCTTGATTGTTACGAGCCAGTAATATAAATTCTTGTTGTACACCATTTCTAAAATCAACACCTAAAACAGGGGAGATAGCATATTTGGCTGATAAGCGCACAAAATCTATACAAGCAGTAGTGCTATTAATATCAGTTAAGGCAAAGGTTTTTAAGCCTTTGTTTTTAGCTATTTCTAATAGTTCTTCGGGCTTTATAGTGCCGTATCTCAAGCTGTAATAGGTATGTGTATTCAGGTACATCGAGGCGTTAAAAAGATAATTTTGGAATATGTTACAAATTTAGGTTATATTTGTACCGCACCTTGATAATATATGTACCATTATGAATTTTATTGCAAATAACATCAAACACCTGAGAGAGCTAAAGAACCATACCCAAGAGTTTTTTGCCAATGAGTTGAGTATTAGCCGAGAACGTATAGCATCGTATGAGCAAGGCAGGTCTTCACCTCCAGTTGAGATTTTGATTGAACTTTCAAATTATTTTAACCTTCCTATTGACGTCTTGATTAAGAATGATCTTTCTAAGGCAGAAGATGCTTCATTTATCCATATTGGAAACCAGCGCATTTTATTCCCGATCAAGGTCAATGAAAATAATGAAGATATGGTAGAAATTGTTGCCGATGATGCTTCAGCAGGTTATTTGAGAGGGTACTCAGATCCTGAATATATCGACAATCTCAATAGCCTGAAATTACCTTTTTTACCGACCGGGAAACACAGGGCTTTTCCAATTAAGGGGGATTCTATGCTTCCTATAAAGAGTGGTTCTTTTATCATTGCCAGGTATCTCGATGATATCCGCCATTTAAATAGCGGGAGTACCTATATAGTGCTAACACATAATGACGGTTTGGTGTATAAGAGGGTTTATAATAAAATTGAAGAGCATCAGTGTTTATTGATGGTGTCAGATAATAGAAAATACGATCCTTATTATGTTCCGGCTAACGAAATTCTTGAATTATGGGAATTTACCTGTCATATCAACCTGAGTGAATACGATGAAAGTGAGATCAATACAGAAAGCGTTGCCCAGATGCTCACCAATATTGGCGTACAGCTGGAATCAATCAGAAAGAAAGTGAGTTAATGAGTTGCGAGGTGATCGGAGGTGAGGTGATCGGAGGTGAGCACCTCACGTCCGATCACCTCAATAAAATCTTAAAAATCGACATATGTTCTAGCAAGCTCTTTTTTGACAATACCATTATTTCTTAAATTTGCATAATCCCGTGCAGATGAAAATTCCCAGTCAATATCTTTACTTACCAATCCTGCTTTTACAGGATTATAATGGATATAATTGAAACAAATTTGCGGATATTGATTTTCAGGCAACATGTTAAATATAGCAATTTTTG
The DNA here is from genome assembly GCF_030409835.1 of Lutimonas halocynthiae. GTDB lineage: Bacteria > Bacteroidota > Bacteroidia > Flavobacteriales > Flavobacteriaceae > Lutimonas > Lutimonas halocynthiae. The sequence continues at coordinate 1,036,061 of NZ_JAUFQO010000016.1, read as the reverse complement.
ATTTCCAAAAATTGGGTTGCAATCCTTTAAATGAATTTATGACATTCGCCTTAGATCTTTTTCTAAACAAAGATCCGGTAAACTCATTTTCAGCATTAATGATTCTCGTATAGGAACGAAGTAAAATGCCGATGGATTCGTTTAGAGCTCGTTTTTTATACATGTTTTTATTTGTAATATCACTTCTGCTTAAAAGCTTTTTTGAATTTTCCTCATAGAAAAGTTCAACTTCTTTTACCAAGAACATCAAATGAAAGTGATTTGGCATTAAGCACCAGGCCAGAATATCTGCATAAGGGCAGATGAATATATCCACCTTTTTATGAAATAATTGATAATTACTTCTAGTTAAGAATATTTTTTTCCGATTGTTACCTTGGTTGTAAACATGGTAAATTCTGTCTTTCTCAAAATTCATAAAAATATTATTTAAGATTTATGATTTGAGGCTAATAGAAGTCAACTTAAGTTTGTGAAGGTCAATTTCTCATCACCTCACCTCCAATCACCTCACCTCCGATCACCTCGGAGCTGAGGGTCTCACTTCCGATCACCTCGCAACACCCAACATCAACAACAAACACACCGAGGATTAATACCTTCAGAATATTATTAATTCATTACACCATTCCCTCATTATTTCATTTCTTTGTAAAACCTATGAAATTTAGATTCTCGATAATATTCTTCATTATTTTTCAAGCAGCCTCCGCACAAGTGGGAGGAGAGCGGATCTATAATTTTTTGAATATTCCTACTTCAGCACCTCAAGCAGCACTAGGTGGAGAAACACTTACATTAAATGATGATGTGAACCAACCTTTGTGGAATCCATCCACGATTAGTAAGTTTATGGACAATCAGGTCTCAGTTAATTATGTAAACTATCTGACGGATGTAAATATGGGCTCAGCGACTTTTGCTCACTTGATCAATAGGCGTGTTGGGACCATACATGCCGGGGTACAGTATATTAACTACGGAGAATTTATTGGTGCTGATGAAGATGGGGTTGAAACAGGCGATTTTGGAGCGAGGGATCTTGCACTATCTGTAGGGTACGCCTATAATTTTCCGAGGTCAGATTTTTATGCGGGAGCGAATTTAAAGTACCTGAGTTCTAAAATTGAGAATTACACCTCTTCAGGAGCAGCTATGGACTTTGGATTACTATATTATTCTGATTTAAGGCCTTATTCTTTTACAGCTGTCATCAGAAATATAGGATATCAATTTTCTCCTTATGATGAAAAGCGAGAAGAGATTGCTTATGATATTGCGGTAGGAGCGTCTTATCAATTGTCAGATGTTCCATTAAAATGGCATTTTACAATCAATAGTCTTCAACAATGGAATATTTCAGTTGCAAATCCTTCAAAGGATGAAACGGATCTTGACGGGAATACTACTTCTGAAGACATCAACGTCTTTCAGAATGCAATCAGGCATTTTGTAATTGGCGCCGAATTTTTTCCCGAAAGGAAATTTAACCTAAGACTAGGTTATAATTTTAGAAGAGCGGCTGAATTGAGCTTGACGGAAACAAGAACCTTTGCAGGTGTTTCAGCAGGATTTGGATTAACAATGGGTAGGTTACAGTTAGATTATGCCTTTACTAAATACCATCCGGTAGATAATTCTAGTACCTTTACCTTATATATTGACTTAACGCGAAAAGGGTTTTAAAATGAATAATTCCAATAAGATTATCATTGCTATAGATGGTTATTCATCAACAGGAAAGAGCACTTTAGCCAAGCACTTGGCAAAAGAATTGGGCTATGTTTATGTTGATACCGGGGCTATGTATCGAGCTGTGGCATACTATGCGATGAAGCAAGGATTGATAGATGAAAATCATTTTGATAAGGAAGGATTAATTTCTGATTTGAATAAAATTGATCTGAACCTTCAGTTTAATGCGAAACTTGGTTATGCCGAAATATTTCTTAACGGTGAAAATGTAGAATCGTTTATCAGGTCGATTGAAGTTTCTAATATGGTGAGTAAAGTGGCCAGTATTTCTGAAATAAGAGAAAAACTGGTCGAGCAACAGCAAAAAATGTCTTTGGATAAGGGCATTGTTATGGATGGTCGTGATATTGGTACAGTCGTGTTTCCTGAGGCAGAACTTAAATTGTTTATGACCGCCAGTGCAGAGAATCGGGCGCAACGCAGGTTTAAGGAGATGACAGATAATGGCGTTCAGATTCAGTATGAAACCGTTTTGGAAAATGTAACCTCAAGAGATCACCTCGATACGACAAGAGATGATTCCCCACTAGTCAAGGCAGACGACGCTATTGAAATTGATAATAGTGATATGAATGTAGATCAAACCTTTGAAGTGGCCATGCGTTATGTCAAAGAAAGGCTGAATTCATAGAGAAAATAGTTAATTGCCATTCTTCAAGCAACGGGTGTTTCTAAGGGATGTTTAAATATTTATGTGTTTGAAGAGAGATTTTCCATTTGGGATGCTCCATTACATAATCAACAATCATCGGCGTCATTTTATCTCTATTACTCCATTCAGGTTGCAGGTATAATTCACAATCTTTTCCTACTTTGGCAGCCTGTTCTTCGGCAAATTTAAAGTCATGCTTGTTAAAGACAATTACTTTTAACTCCTGTGCTGATTGATATACTTCCTGAAGTGGTAATTTATTTTTCTTAGGAGACAGACAGATCCAGTCATATTGACCCGAAAGTTTATAGGCTCCTGATGTTTCAATATGTACTTTTAAATCGGCTTCGCTCAATTTTTTAGTGATGTAATCCATGTTCCACATCAAAGGTTCTCCGCCAGTAATGACTACGGTATTCGCGTATTGCTTTGCTTTTTGAACAATTTGATCTGTTAAAGTAGGAGGGTGCAATTCAGCATTCCAACTCTCTTTCACATCACACCAATGACAACCAACGTCACAGCCCCCAACTCTAATAAAATAAGCGGCTTTACCTGTGTGATATCCTTCTCCCTGAATCGTATAGAACTCTTCCATCAAGGGAAGCATTTCTCCTTTTCCGATTAATATTTCGGTTTGTTTTAACATGGCGCAAAGATAATCAGGATATTCTGAATTTCAGCCATATTTTTTGATCCTAATTCTATCTTTTATAAGCCACTATTTTGATAAATTTTTAAGTTGAAAAGACAATGGATTTGATTTTTAATATTTGTTTATATTGGTTAATTTTATAAAAAAACAAATCTATGGCTAATAAGGAAAAGTTTGTTGATCTAATAGCCCAAGGCTATAAGTCTAAAGGGGATTCGATCACACTTGGAGCAGCGATGCTGGGTGATGAGACATTGACCGGGTCATTGGTGAATATCCCTTTGAAAACAATTAATAGACACGGGCTTATTTCCGGAGCTACAGGTACAGGTAAGACCAAGACATTGCAAGTTTTTGCTGAGAATCTTTCTGAAAACGGAATTCCTGTCTTACTAATGGATCTCAAGGGTGACTTGAGTGGATTGGCAAAGCCCAGCCCTGGACATCCAAAAATTGATGAACGACACGAAAAAATTGGAATTCCATTTAATGCCAGTAAGTTTCCTGTAGAAATTTTGACGATTTCTGAACAGAATGGAACGAGGTTAAGAGCTACAGTATCAGAATTTGGCCCAGTTTTATTATCGAGAATTTTGGGATTATCTGAAGTTCAGGAAGGAATTCTAGCCATCTTGTTTCAGTATTGTGATGATAATAAATTGGGATTATTAGACTTAAAAGATTTTAAGAAAGTACTTCAGTATGCAACGCAAGAAGGAAAAGCTGAAATCGAATCTACCTATGGTAGGATTTCAACAGCTTCAACAGGTGCCATTTTGAGAAAAATTGTAACCTTAGAGCAGCAGGGAGCAGATATGTTTTTTGGCGAACGTTCCTTTGATGTGAAAGATTTATGCAGACTTTCTGACGATGGAAGAGGAGTCATTTCGGTACTGAGGTTAACGGATATTCAGGATAAACCGCAAATGTTCAGCACATTTATGTTGCAACTTTTAGCTGAAATTTATAGTTCTTTTCCTGAACTTGGAGATAGTGATCGACCCGAACTGGTTTTGTTTATTGACGAGGCCCATGTTGTTTTTGACAATGCGTCTAAATCATTGCTTGATCAATTGGAAAGTATTGTGAAATTAATTCGATCAAAAGGGATTGGAATTTATTTTGTAACACAGAATCCTAAAGACATTCCCTCTGATGTACTCTCTCAATTAGGCCTTAAGATTCAACATGCTTTAAGGGCATTTACAGCCAAGGATCGCAAAGCCATCAAACTCGCTGCTGAAAATTATCCAGACTCAGATTATTATGAGACCTCAAAAGTTTTGACTGAATTAGGAATAGGAGAGGCGCTTGTTTCGGCATTGAATGAAAAAGGTATACCGACTCCATTGGTTAAAACAATGCTTAGGGCTCCAATGAGTAGGATGGACGTCTTAACTGATAGTGAGTTAGAGCAAGTTATAGACAAGTCAGATATTGCAGAGCGATATAATGAAGTCATAGATAGTGAAAGTGCTTATGAGATATTGAATAAAAAGATACAAACTGTTCAAAAGGAAGTTGAGGAGAAAAAGAAGACCACAACAAAATCGAAAAGTTCAAGTCGAAGCACTATAAACCCGATGATTAAAGTGTTGACCAGCGCTACTTTTATCAGAGGAGTTTTTGGAATTTTGAACAAGGTTTTTAAGAAGTAAGATTTATGAATGTTTGAGTGAAATTAAAACTTGCAAAGTTTGAAATCTGTCTATATATTGTGGGCTGTCAAAAAATTAAATATTAAAAGATGAATAAATTTATTGGACTATTATTACTATCAATAATCTTTGTGCAATGTGGTCAGGATAAAGACACTATGATTCTTAAGAATCAATTGGGAAAGATTACAAAAAGTACAAGTCTTGAAGAATTGGATAAGATATTTAAAAACGATTCGATAGAAAAGTTCCCTAAGGACACAGATCTTATCAGAGAATATCGAGTTTACGGGCAAGATGGGAAAACGTCTTTGGTGTTTTTGACCCATTTCGAAAATGATTCAATTAAGGGTTTGGAACTTGTCAAAATCTATAGCGATTTGTACGTAACAGAAAAAGGAGTTTCAACAAAATCTACTTATAAAGATGTAGCGGATAACTATTCAATTGAGAAAATAGAGACCTCTTTTAGTGCTGCCATATTATTTGTTGATGAATTGAACGCAACAGTTTTGTTAAACAAGAGCGATTTGAACCTTGATGAGTTTGATATGCGCGCGATTCGCGCTGACCAGATTCCTGATGAGGCGAACATCAATTATATTTCGCTTTGGTTTGAATAATAGTATAAATGATGATCAATAGCTAATTTATTGTGAAAACCGAACGTTCTAAAGTAAAACGAATTCCGAAAAGGGGATCTTATGACAGCGCAACCATTTATCGAATTCTCGATAATGATTTTATCTGTCAATTAGGGTTTGTTCACAATGATCATCCAATTGTTATACCAACGATTTACGGAAGAAGTGGAGATGTGCTTTATTTTCATGGCGCTAGTGTCAGTAGAATGTTGCAATCCTTAGAAAAAGGTATTTCAGTATCTTTAAACGTAACGAGAACCAATGCTTTGGTCTTGGCCAGATCAGCTTTTCATCATTCCTTAAATTATGAGTCTGTGACACTTTTTGGTACTGCCCAACTTGTTTCGGATGAGGCAGAAAAGATCAAGGCGCTTCACATTATTTCAGATCAAATCATCAGTAAGCGTTGGGAAGAAGTTCGCGAACCAAATAAAAAGGAACTCAATGTGACTAAAGTTTTAAAACTCAAAATTATTGAAGGATCGGCAAAGATCAGAAATGAGGGAGTTGGAGATGATAAAAAAGACTATGAGCTTGATATATGGGCAGGTTTAGTTCCTATTGAAAGAAACTACGGGTTGGCGATTCCAGACCCTTTATTAAAGGAAGGAATTAATTTGCCAGACAGCGTTTTAAATATTCAAAATGAAAAAATATAAGGTTCAGCGAAATCCGTTTGTAGTGCCAACAAGTGATGGTAAACTCATAGAAGAACATTTTGGGCAAGCAAGTATCAACGCTACAATCAGTTTGGCGCATATGATTGCGCCACCAGGATGGTCTGAGCCCTTTCAAACTCCTGATTTTGATGAATACACTTATATCATTAAAGGGAAAAAGAAATTTATCATCGATGATGAGGAAATTATTTTAGCAGCAGGAGAATCCATTAAAATCTTAAAAGGAACAAGAGTGCAATATTCAAATCCTTTTGATGCAGCTTGCGAATATATTGCCATTTGCGACCCGCCTTTTGAACTAGATCGAGCCAATAGGGAAGACCAATAAATTGATAAATTATAGAAAATACCTGAAATTCAGGAATTAGTAAGAAGCATTAAAATGAATGTCTTGTTGAAATGAAAGCAAAGTTTTAGTCTCTGTTTTCACAAGCCAATAAGGTGTTTTTCAACAACATCGCAATAGTCATTGGTCCTACACCACCCGGTACAGGTGTAATAAAGGCAGCTTTTTTACTGACAGATTCAAAGTCAACATCCCCAGCCAATCGATACCCTCTTTTTTTCGAATCATCCTTAACCCGCGTAATACCAACATCAATAATGGTGGCGCCTTCTTTTACCATGTCTCCGGTTAAGAACTCGGCAATACCAAGGGCAGCCACAACAATATCTGCTTTTTTAGTGATAGAAGCTAAATCTTTAGTTCGACTATGCGCAATCGTAACCGTAGCATTCCCGACTTTTCTTTTTTGACTTAGCAGAATACTCATCGGTCTTCCTACGATATGACTTCTTCCTATCACAACCACGTTTTTCCCGGAAGTTTCAACATTATACCTGTCTAATAATTCAAGAATACCATAAGGCGTGGCAGGTAAAAAGGAAGGAAGATCTAATGCCATTTTACCAACATTTACAGGATGAAAACCGTCAACATCTTTTCCAGGATTTACTGCCATCAATACCTTTTGTTCATCTATCTGTTTGGGCAAAGGTAATTGCACTATAAAACCATCGATGTCAGGATCTTTATTAAGATCTTGAATTTCATGAAGCAATTGCTCTTCGGTTGTATCTTCTGGAAGGTCGATTAGTGTTGAATTGAAACCAACTTTCTGACATGATTTCACTTTACTACTTACATAAGTCATGCTGGCACCATCGCTTCCAACGATGATTGCCGCTAAATGAGGAATTTTTAATCCGGCTTCTTTGCGCTTTTGAACAGCTATAGCAATTTCATCTTTTATATTGTCAGAGGTTTTTTTGCCGTCTAGAATAGTCATGTGCTAAAGAATTAAGATTACGTATAATTTTTTTAATAAAATATCAAACGAGTGCAGTGAAGAAGTTGCATTATTGCATTCCCTTCATCATTTGCATCATTTTTTTGCCACCACCACCTTGCATCATTTTCATCATTTTGCTCATCTGATTGAACTGTTTCATCAGTTGATTCACTTCCTGAACATTAGTTCCGGACCCTTTGGCTATTCTCTTTTTTCTACTTGCATTGATCATGGCAGGAGTACTTCTTTCGTCGGGCGTCATAGAATGAATAATTGCTTCAATCCCTTTAAAGGCATCATCGTCAATATCAACGTCTTTCATCATTTTTCCAGCTCCCGGAATCATACCAACAAGATCCTTCATGTTACCCATCTTCTTGATTTGCTGAATTTGCTTTAAGAAGTCATCAAAGCCAAATTGATTTTTGGCGATCTTCTTTTGAATTCTTCTGGCTTCTTCCTCATCATACTGTTCTTGGGCGCGTTCAACAAGGGAAACAACATCTCCCATACCTAAAATACGCTCCGCCATACGGTCAGGGTGAAAGACATCTATAGCCTCCATTTTTTCACCTGTACCGATAAATTTTATTGGTTTATTAACAACAGATTTAATAGAAAGAGCTGCCCCACCTCTTGTGTCACCATCTAGTTTTGTCAATATAACTCCATCAAAGTTTAAGACATCATTAAATGATTTGGCGGTATTCACAGCATCTTGACCTGTCATCGAATCGACAACGAAAAGTGTTTCTTCAGGTGAAACAGCTTTATGAATGTTTGAAATTTCAGTCATCATCTCTTCATCTACGGCCAATCGACCTGCAGTATCAATGATGACTACATTTTTACCATTTGCTTTAGCGTGCTTAACAGCATTCTCGGCAATTTGAACCGGGTTCATATTACCTTCTTCGGCATATACTTCAACGCCAACCTGATCTCCAACAACTTTTAATTGATTGATCGCAGCAGGTCGGTATACATCACAACCTACTAATAAGACATTTTTAGTCTTTTTAGTCTTTAAATAGTTGGCTAATTTTCCTGAAAAAGTGGTTTTACCCGAACCTTGCAATCCAGACATTAATATGACAGTAGGGGATCCTTTAAGGTTTAAGCCTACCGTATCTCCACCCATTAATTCGGTCAATTCGTCTTTTACGATCTTGACCATCAATTGACCTGGGTTAAGTGTAGTTAAAACATCCTGGCCTAAAGCCTTCTCTTTCACAGTACTTGTAAAAGTTTTGGCAATTTTAAAGTTAACATCGGCGTCTAACAGCGCCCGCCTGACTTCTTTTAAAGTCTCTGCTACATTGATCTCGGTTATACTTCCATGACCTTTTAGTACATGAAACGCCTTATCTAATTTATCACTTAAATTATTGAACATATTTCTTATCAGATTATATAATATCCTGCTATTTACAGCAGGCAAAGATAAGAAATTACAAGCAAGATTTTATAAAGAAAAGCTTGTATAATTATTTACATTTTTGATTTTTCAAATCTGATTGAGGTCGTATTAACGCAGTATCGTTTTCCAGTAGTGTCAGCAGGTCCGTCATCAAAAATGTGTCCAAGATGTCCGTCGCAGTTGGTACATATTATTTCGGTTCTTATCATACCATGTGTTTTATCCACAACATATTCAACAGACCCTTCAATGGCATCATCAAAAGAAGGCCAGCCACAATGAGATTCGTATTTGCTTCCTGAAACAAATAACTGTGCATCGCAAGCCGCACAATGATAAGTTCCCTTTTCAAAGTGTTTCGTATAACCGCCATCTCCAGGGCGATCAGTTCCTTTTTCTCTCAATACATAATACTGTTCAGGAGTCAATACTTGTTTCCATTCCTCTTCTGTTTTGTTAACTTTTTTCTTCATAGTTGTGTTTTCTTGTGCTGAGATCACCGGGCTTAGTAAAATCAGGCATAGTAGTGTTAATGTTTTCATTTGATAAAATCTATTATTCTTTGTATCACGAATCTGTTTTTAAAAATTTTGTGATGACCCAATCCGTTTGTAATGAGTAATTCACCTTTTTTAAGATTTTGACGAATAGAAACGGCACTACTTACATTTACATATTTGTCATCGCTATCATGAATTACCAAAGTGGGGATATTTATTTTAAGCGCCTTATGTTCAGAAGTTAAACTATCTAAATTTCCGTGAAATTTTTGTTCAGTTATCGCTTGGAGCTTTTTTGAGATAATTGGCTTAAGCTCCATTTTTTCAACAAAATACTGAAATATACGAGGAATCGAATTGTCTGCTCCAATAGCCACTAACTTATTCACCTTCAATCCATCTGCAACAGCATTGATCAATGACATCGCTCCAAATGAGTGCCCAATCGCAGCATCAAAAGGCCCATATTTTTTATCTATTTCTTTAATGGACTCTAAGAATTCAAGCATATGCGTCCTTTTGCCTTTAGATAGGCCATGGGCAGGCGCATCAAAGCTTATGACCATCATCCTGTTCTCCAGAACTTTATCGGCAATTTGGTAAAGTTGTGTTCCACGCCCGGCCCAGCCATGCACCATCAATACCTTCACTTTTGAATAGCCATAAACATATACATTGATGTCTTTTTCACAATGTGGCAATCTCAATGTCTCATTCTTGGCACTATTTCTCATTGTTAATTCTCTATCTGGAATAGTCACTTTTACCGGAGTTGAGAATAGTTTTGCCACATATTGAGTAGCTAAATCTGTAGAGAAAAATTGAATTGCCTTGCCTAATGCAATGAACGGTCTGGGAATTACAAGGGAATTATGATTCTTTAATGGTTTTTTCTTCTTTGACAAGGTTGTAGTTTATTGATTTATAATATTTTAAATCTTATTTGTAATTCGAGAAACGCAAAGTAAATAATTCTGCTATATACTTTTCAAGGAACACAAATCTAACGAATTTAAAGGTGAAATAAAATTGGCATTTTAATATTTGGTAAGTAAAAAAAAGATAAAAAATTGTACATTGTCGTTCGTTAATTATAACCACCTTAACTATGCTCCAAAAAGGAGATAAAAAACTAACCCATGGTTGGGCGTTTTATGATTGGGCCAATTCAGTGTACTCCCTTGTAATCAGTACCGCTGTTTTCCCAATTTATTATGAAACGGTTACCCAATCTGAAACTGGAATGGTTCAGTTTTTAGGAATGCAAATCAATAATACAACTTTGTATACTTATGCATTGTCTTTTTCATTTTTGATTGTTGCTTTTATTTCACCGCTTCTTTCTGGAATAGCAGATTATGTTGGAAATAAGAAATCCTATATGCAGTTTTTCTGCTATTTTGGATCTATAAGTGTTATGAGTTTGTATTTTTTCGATGGAATAGAAACGCTTTGGATTGGTATTTTGTTTTCAATATTTGCCAGTGTTGGGTTTTGGGGGAGCCTTGTTTTCTACAACGCTTATTTACCTGAAGTGGCTTATAGTGATCAACAGGATCAAGTGAGTGCCCTAGGTTTTATTTATGGTTATATAGGCTCCGTAATTCTTTTGATTTTTAATTTGACCATGGTGATGAAGCCAGAATGGTATGGTATTACAGATGCAAGTATGGCACCTAGAATATCCTTTCTTACTGTAGGTGTTTGGTGGATGGGTTTTTCTCAGATTACATTTAATAGATTACCAGATTCAATTCGTGTTAAAAAGGAGAAAAAAAATTATATTTTTAAAGGTTTTCAGGAATTAAAAAAAGTTGTGAATGAGTTAAAAGATCAGCCAGTGCTATTAAACTTTTTGACTTCCTTTTTTCTTTATAGCGTGGGTGTCCAGTCTATTATTCTTCTGGCTACCATATATGGTAAATCAGAAATTGGGCTTTCAACCAGTAGTTTGATTTTAACAATAATAGTCATACAGCTTGTAGGGATAGCCGGTGCCTATTTGTTTTCAAATTTGTCTAAAAAAATAGGGAATATCACTACCCTAAAAATAACAATTGTCATTTGGACTCTCGCAAGTTTAAGTGCCTATTATTTGGATAAGGACGACCCTAATGTCCAATTAAAATTTTATATAATTAGTGGTTTTATTGGTTTGGTATTAGGAGCCATTCAAACCCTTTCGCGATCAACCTATTCAAAATTACTTCCAGAAAATACTGAAGATCCTACTACCTATTTCAGTTTTTTTGATGTGACCGAAAAAATCGCCATTGTTTGGGGAACCTTTATTTTTGGTTTAGCTGTTGCGATTACTGATTCAATGAGGTTATCAATTTTACTCTTATGCGTCTTTTTTGTTGCCAGTTTTATTGTTCTTAGTTTTATGAAAAAAACAAAATATGTCAGATGATGAATCCAGCTCAAACTTTTGATTATGTTGTGATCGGAGGTGGAATAGTGGGTTCGGCTACAGCCTATAAACTGTCTCTAAAGTTTCCTGATAAAAGGATAGGGATTATTGAAAAGGAGATGGAATTAGGTAAGCATCAAACAGGAAGAAATTCTGGCGTTATTCATTCAGGTATTTATTATACACCAGGCTCGCGAAAAGCTGAAAATTGCAGAATTGGAAGAGAACAACTTGTTACATTTTCCAAATCACATAATATCGAACATCAGATTTGTGGAAAAGTTATTGTAGCCACGAACAAGTCAGAAATAGCTATTTTGGAAGCAATATTTGAAAAAGGACTACAAAATAAAACGCCTGGGATTCAATTGATAGATGCTGCTGAAATTGAAGTTAGAGAACCATTCATAAAAGGTTTAAAAGGTATTTGGGTGCCAAGTGCGGGTATCATAGATTATGTTGCGGTAGTCAAAAAATTCATTGACCTGGTATTAAAAAAGCATCCAAAAAATCGACTTTTTCTGGGAGAAAAGGTAAATAGTATCCAAAGAATGAGCCAGAAAATTATCATTAAAACTGACAATCAAGTAATTTCAACTGATAAACTTATTATATGTGGAGGTCTGTTTTCGGATAGGTTGGCCAAATTAGATGGGATCAAGCTGGATATGAGAATAGTTGGGTTCAGAGGAGATTACTATGAATTACTCGAACACGCAAAGCATAAGGTTAAAAATTTAATATATCCGGTTCCTGATCCTAAGTACCCGTTTTTAGGTGTCCATTATACACCAATGGTTGGCGGCAAGGTAGAGTGTGGTCCAAATGCTGTTTTTACTTTTAAAAGAGAAGGCTATCGTAAAACAAGCTTTAGTTTAAAAGATAGTATTGAGGCGCTTTCTTACAAGGGAACTTTAAGGTTATTTGCAAAAAATTGGTCAAAGGGAATTGAAGAATACAGGAGGGCTTTTTCAAAGAAACTTTTTGTAAAAGAATTACAACGCATGATGCCTTCTATTACTGAGAAAGATGTAATCGCTACTCGTTCAGGTGTTCGGGCTCAGGCTGTGGGAATTCAAGGTCAAATGATAGATGACTTTAAAATCGTTAAAAACAATGGAGTTACTCATGTCATCAACGCTCCTTCACCAGCCGCAACGGCATGTATGGCCATTGCGGATGAAATTATAAAGGATTTATAATAATGTAATTAGAAAGGCTATTTGCTTTTCTGTCTATTTTTGTAAATGAACATCCATCTGTGGAAAAGGAATACTGATTCCTTCAGCATTAAATGCATTATAAGTCTTTTCGTTGATATCAAAGAAAACATCCCAGTAATCTTCGCCTTTTACCCATGCACGTGCTGTTAGGTTAACAGAGCTATCAGCCATTTCTGATAAACCAACAAAAGAAGCTGGATCAGTTAGAATTCTTTTATCCTCTTTGAATAGTTGAAATAGGATCTTTCTTGCTTTATCAACACTGTCTCCATAAGCTATTCCAAATGTAAAATCAACTCGACGTGTAGGTTCAGTTGAGTAATTGACCATTGACCCAGTTGAAAGTGGACCGTTAGGTATAATGACCGTCTTGTTATCAAGTTCAAGTAAAATAGTATTGAAAATCTGAATCTCTTTAACTATCCCTGAATGTCCCTGAGCATTTATATAATCACCTACTTTAAAAGGCTTAAACAACAAGATGATTACACCTCCAGCAAAATTCTGAAGGGTACCTGATAAAGCCATCCCAACGGCAAGACCCGCGGCTCCTAAAACAGCTATAAACGAAGTCATTTGTACACCAAGCATACCCAATACGCTAATGACCAGCATCGTTTTTAAAAGGATTCTTACCAGACTTAATAAGAAAGGTTTCAATGAGGAGTCAGTCTTTTTCTTATCAAGCATTTTAGAAAAAGAATTTAGCATTATTTTGATTATATAATTACCAATAATCAGTACGGCAATGGCCCCTAAAAGTTTAGGACCATAGGTGTATATTATATTGTTAAATTCATCGAGTAAATTGTTCATGTCCATAGTTTATTATTTGAAATATTTATTAATGTCTTGTTCGCGTATGGCTCGATCGTGAAGCAGGTTTTCTACTTGACGATGGTCTTGCGCTTGGTCTGGAATTTGAAGGCCTACTGCTAGGTCTGGAATTTGAAGGCCTGCTGCTTGGTCTTGTATTTGAGGGTCTGCTACTTGGCCTTGTGCTTGGTTTAGCAGAAGGTTTGGTATTTGGCCTGGTATAAGAAGGTCTTGTGCTTGGTTTAGACCCAGGTCTTGTGCTAGGTTTGTTACTTGGCTTAGAACTGGGCCTTGTGCTAGGTTTGTTACTTGGCTTAGAACTGGGCCTTGTGCTTGGTTTATTATTTGGCTTTTGTACAGGTCTTCCACTTGATTTGTATCCTTTGTCATTATTGACGCCTCTATTTGCAGGTCTGGATTTTCTATCCTTAGATAATTCACTTCTGTTGCTCACACCAGGATTTCGTTTATTAAATGATTTATCCGGGTTATTTTTAAAATAGGAATTATCTCTTGTGTTGATATTTGTCCTGTTGTTTATTCTAACATTATTTCTGTTATAGGTGTTGTTGATGTTGACATGTACATGCACATTTGTACGGTAGCGATATGGCGAAATAGGAGGCCAAGGTCTGAAATAAGGTGGGTGATAGCCCCAATACCAAGGCGAATACCAGGGTCTGTAGGCAGCAACCCAAAAAAGTGTAAAGAAAACAGGCACCACAGGATAGTATGGCGTAATATAATAATTAGGGCCATACATGTCGACATTACCCACAACCTGAACCTGAGTGCTCCCTTTAGAATCTTTTTGAACATCAATCACGGCAACCTCCTGATATTGATCCTTTCCAATAACCGCTTGAATAGAAATGCTATGCACATTATTTTCTGACGTTTCCATTACGCGTAAATAATCAACTTCTCCATCGTTGTTGAGATCGAGATTTGATATTTGCGTCTTGGGATCATTTAAGCGTTTTTCAAAATCTTCTAGATCTTTAGAATCACCAAAAATTGAGGCAACCGCCTCCAAGTCTAAATTATCACTGATATCGTCACTATTGGCAGTAATCGTTGTGACATCCTGTGCAAAAAGAGGCGTGGCAACAAAAAGGAATAAGAATAGTAAGTTAATTCGAAGATTTTTTTTCAAAACAAATAAATGACTAGTGGGGGTTACTAATTATTAAAGCACAAATATAACAATTTAGAAGTCCATTAAAAATACTGAACAGAGAAAAAAAATAGTAATGATTTCTGTACTCTTAAAGATTAGCATTAATTTGCGGCTTAAACCTCAAATACCCGCTCTGTTGAACCTTCAGAAATACACATCAGAATTTCGCTATAATTTCCGCATAGCCATACCTGTTATGATTGGTCATCTCGGTCATGTTTTGGTAGGATTAGCTGATAATATAATGGTGGGAAGGTTGGGAGCTGCGCCTTTGGCAGCGGTTTCTTTGGGGAATAGTTTTGTTTTTATAGCATTTTCTTTAGGGATAGGGTTTTCATTGGCCATAACGCCTCTTATAGCAGAAGCAGATGGAGAAAATGATATCGACAAGGGGAGGAGATTGTTTCAACACGGACTCATTCTTTGTTCTATTTTAGGTGTAAGTATGTTTCTGTTACTGTTGATTGCGAGCCCGGTTATGAGGTATATGGATCAGCCTGAAGAGGTAGTAGCGCTGGCTATGCCTTACTTAAGTATTGTTGCTTTTTCGATGATTCCATTAATGGTTTTTCAAGCCTATAAACAGTTTACTGACGGAATGTCTAGTACTAAGTATGGGATGAATGCAACGATCTTGGCTAACGTTGTGAATGTGTTTTTAAATTTCATGTTGATCTATGGATTTTGGATATTTCCGCGTCTTGAATTAGTGGGTGCGGCTTATGGAACCTTGATTTCAAGGGTAGTAATGACAATCTTTATTATTTGGATTCTAAATACAAGGAATAAATTCAAGCCATATTTTGTTTGGTTAAAGATTAACGAGATCAGCAAAAAACTGTTTTTTAAAATAATTAATCTTGGGTTTCCAACAGCAATGCAGATGCTTTTTGAAGTTGGTGTCTTTACAGCAGCTATCTGGTTAGCAGGAACCATGGGAACGGTAGATCAGGCTGCGAATCAAATTGCACTTAACCTGTCTTCCATGACTTTTATGATAGCTGTAGGATTAGGTGTAACGGCAACGATAAGAGTGGGAAATCAAAAAGGTTTAAAGAACTTTTCAGAGCTAAGAAGAGTTAGTATATCCATATTTCTCCAAGTCTTTATTATTGAATGCTTTTTTGCTTTGGCATTTATTTTATTAAAGGACGTTCTTCCTATGATTTATATCGACCATGAAACTGTTGTTAACACAGCGGCCTCCTTGTTACTTATCGCAGGTCTTTTTCAATTATCTGATGGATTCCAGGTTGTCGTCTTAGGAGCTTTGAGGGGCTTGCAGGACGTGAAGATACCAACCTTGATTACATTTATTGCCTATTGGGTTGTAGGCTTCCCTATTTCATTTGTTTTAGGAAAGGTAATGGGATATGGCTCTCAAGGAATTTGGATTGGCTTGCTAGCAGGCTTGACAGTGTCAGCAATTTTACTTTATATGAGATTTAATTATTTGTCGAATAAACTAATTGAAAAGGAGTAATATGGGTATCGTAATCAGACAGTCCTTTAATAATACTTTGATTCTTTTTTTAGGTTTCGGAATTGGAGGACTAAATGTACTTTTTTTATACACCCATTTTTTGGAGGCAGAATATTTTGGGTTGATCACTTTTTTATTGTCTACTGCCAATATGATCATGCCATTAATGGTTTTTGGGATGCAGCACACGATTATTAAATTCTTTTCCTCTTATAAAAGTAAAGAAGAGCAGGATAATTTTTTATGGACTGCGATATTACTCCCGCTGCTTGTAATTATTCCACTCGCCATTTTAGGAGTCATTTTTTACCAAAATATTGCCGCATACCTGTCAAGAGAAAATATAATTATTGAGCAGTACACTTTTACTATTTTTTTAGTGTCATTATGTATGGGCTATTTTGAAGTGTTTTATGCCTGGAGCAGGGTGCAAATGCAATCGGTTTTTGGGAATTTTATAAAAGAAGTATTTGCAAGGCTCTGCGTTTCGTTTTTATTATTTGCTGTTTATTTAGATATCATCAATGCAGAAGAATTCATATATGCTGTGGTTATCGTATACTTCATTCGGGTAGTCATCATGAAAATCTATGCCTTTTATCTATACTTCCCTAAATTCAAACGCGTAAAATTACCAGAGAACATTAAGGAAATATTGACATTTAGCTTGTATATCATTATGGCTGGTTCAGCAGGTACCATTTTATTGGAGATTGATAAGTTTATGATTCCGCAGATGAAGCAAATTGCAGAAGTAGCTTATTATGCGGTAGGTGTTTATATCGCTTCTGTAATCGGTATACCTTCCAGAGCGATGCAACAAATTATCAATCCAATTACGGCAAAGGCACTTAACGAAAATAATTTAGCAGAAGTAGATAGTTTATATCGAAAAAGTTCTTTGAATTTGCTGATAGTTGGAGGTCTTCTGTTCTTATTAATCAATGTCAACATAACTGAATTGTATGAAATTATCAATAAACCTGAGTACACGGCTGGTATATATGTTGTACTTGTAATTTCAATCTCTGAATTGATCAAGCTTTCATTAGGGACCAATGGTGCGATATTGACCAATTCAAAATACTATAGAATGCTTTTTTATTATGCCATAGGAATGGCAGTGAGTGTGGTTGTTTTAAATAAAATCCTCATAGATATAATGGGTATTCAAGGGGCCGCATTGGCCACGTTTATAGTTGTTGCCATCTTCTCAATGCTTAAACTGCTCTATGTGAATATCAAAATGAAAATACAGCCTTTCACCTCTAAAACTGTTATTTTACTAGGCATTATCGGACTCTTGTATGCGGTATTTGGTTTTATGGCTTTACCATTTAACCCCTTCGTGAATATCCTGATAAAAAGTAGTTTGCTGACGCTTATATTTGGATTTTTGGTCATTAGGATAAAATTATCATCAGAAATGAACCAAATGCTGCGTAAATATTTTAGGTAAAAGCTTTCTAATTGCCAAAACAATTGCGAAATTTGGGTAGCCTTATATTAATCTTGAATTTACCAACATGGCGTATCTCTCACATATTGTTTTAGGATTTGTAATGGCCTTTCTTAGTTTGATACCTCCAGGGATGTTAAATATGACAGCTGTTAAAACGTCACTGCAAAAAGGCAAAAAAGAAGGAATTTGGTTTGCATTAGGAGCAGCCATGGTTGTAATACCCCAGGCTTTTATAGCCTTGGTATTTGCGAGATATTTTGCAGAAAACCCACAAGTAGTAGCGCGTTTGGAAATTGCGGGTATCGTTGTATTGTTTGTTTTGTCAATTGTATTTTTTATACAGGCGAGGAAAAAATTTGAAGGTAAAGGAGGGAAGCGAGAAGGGAAAAGTTTTTTACTCGGAATGTTGATGTCAGGAATGAATATGCTTGCAATTCCGTTTTATCTTGTTTTATCTTCAGTTTTAGAAAACCGAGGTTTACTTCAAACCGAACAGCCCTATATTATTTTATTTGTAAGCGGGGTATTTCTAGGAGCCTTCAGTTTGTTTTTTTTGTATGCTAGTTTTGCACAGATCATTCAGAAGAGGGCACAATTCATAGCACGAAATATCAATTATATTCTGAGCCTTCTGTTTTTAGTGCTTGGAATTTTGACTTTAATTAAATTTTTAAAGTAATTTATTTATTAAATTAGCGACGTATTACTAAATATTTGTGAATGATTCCAGCAATAGTACAGAACCTCAATAGAGGAACTAATTTGTTAAACTCAATTAGTGATGATCAATATGCTAATAATTCTACCGCACCATATTATTCAAGTATAGGGATTCATATGCGTCATATTTTGGATGTGTTTAACTGTATCTTCGAAGGAATCGAAAATGGGCAAATTGATTTAACAGCACGTCAAAGGAATGAATTGGCAGAGACCAAAGTCGCTGTAGGACTAGACTATTTTGACCGTATTATAGCTTTGTTAAATGAAGTTCGTGAAGAAGATTTGGATAGGCTTGTTGAAGTGAAGGATGATTTGGGATTAGGAATGATAACAGCTAATTATACGATTGCAGCTGCACTAATTCAGGCGCATAGTCATGCTATTCATCATTTTGCCAGTATAGGTTATATTATTTCTCAAATGGGAATTAATTTACCCGATGGGGATTTTGGATATAATCCAACAACACCTCGAGGAGACATGATCAATAATTGATTAAAAATCTTGTGCATTTAATTCTTTAAGTTTCTTAGTGTGTGATCTGAGCCAGATCATGTTTTTGATATAGGGCATTACTGAAGGGTAGGCTATTTTGTTCTCACGATGCAGTTTCCGCGCTATTTTACCCATTATGCTCCAATGCTCATTAATTGATTCAAGAGCCTTAAAATAAGAGGCACCTTTATAAGAGGCATCATAAATATGTGTAGGTTCTGAAATGATACCGTTTATTTCAAGAATTTTAAATGCTTCTCCTTTTAACAATTGCTCATAGCTTTCGTATTTGATGTCGAGTCGTCCATAATACCAGCCATCGATATTTTTACAGAAATCATTTATTAATTTCCCTAAAGCATTGTCAATAAGGTGGTTTCCGTTCAGAAACTGAGTTCCTTTAGAATGATTTCCTATTACTGATAAGGTTAATTCTTCGCCTTGCTGTAATACCTTGTCAAGGTTGTCCTGATGAATATTAAAAAACAGATCTGTATAAAGAAAGGCGCGCTCATCTTTTTTAATTAATTCTGATAAAGTAAGTACACCATCACCTTTTATTTTAATGAATTTCTTAATGGTTACAGAAGTAATCTTACCTTCTGTATCACCAGGTATCCTGTGATAAAAAACACCTAACTCATTTTCATACGGAATGAATTCCTGTAATATTACATCTTCCTTTACATGATTTAAATACCGAAGTAGAGATGCCTGTGAATCTATTTTTTTTACCAAATAACCTCTGAATCCAATATCGGGTTTTGCAATAATAGGATAGGAGAATTGATGAGCACTGATGAGTCCTGAAATCGATTCTGGCTTTGTATTTTTTTTAACGAGCAGACTGTGTGGTTTTAAATCATCAGGCAATAACTCAAGTGTTTTGTATTTAGATTCGGTCCCTACTCCTGAAAATAAAATAGAAGGATTTGTTACGGTAAAAAAGATGGGGTGACCGGCGCGTAGTGAGCGCCAAAAAAAGAATGGAAGGAGCGGAACATAATAGGCCAATGTTGGCCAGTGCTCCCATTGGGTTAGCTTGATAAAGACAGGATTTCGTCTCATTTATTAAAAAGTGATTTTAGAATAAGCCTAAAAGCCTGTGTGACCAAGGCTATAGTAAATACTGTCAGCAGACAGCCCAATACTAAAACAATATAATTTCCTCCTTTATTAATTATTTTGAATCCAATCGTTACAACAATTGGAGATGTAAATAGCAGGGGAAGCGCAATAGCCAAAAATTTCATTCCTTTTCGGAATATTTTTTTTGTATCCTCATTGTCGAAAACCTGTTCTCCGTGTTTTATTTCTCTTTGTCCTTTCATTCTAAGATTCGAATTCCTGCCTAAAGATATATAGATTTGATATAATTATGCACAAAAAAAAGGCTTCAATAATAATTATTGAAGCCTTTTTCTAGGTATTGAAAACAATTAAGCCAATGCTTTATCTAAGTTTTCTTTAATTGTATTTAAGAACGACTGCGTATTCAAATAATTATCAGAAGTCATGTTCTCTTTATGGATAAGTAAAGCCAAGTCTTTTGTCATATCACCACCTTCAACAGTATCGATACATACTTTTTCAAGGGTATGACAGAAATCGATCAATTCTTGGTTGCTATCAAGCTTACCTCTATGTTCCAATCCTCTGGTCCATGCAAAAATTGAAGCCAAAGGGTTTGTAGAAGTTTCTTTTCCTTGTTGGTGTTGTCTGTAATGTCTTGTAACAGTTCCGTGAGCTGCTTCAGCCTCAACAGTTTTTCCGTCAGGAGTAACTAAAACAGAAGTCATCAACCCTAATGAACCGAAGCCTTGAGCAACAGTATCAGATTGAACATCACCGTCATAATTTTTACATGCCCAAACAAAACCACCATTCCATTTCATAGCAGCGGCTACCATATCATCAATCAATCGGTGCTCATACGTAATGCCAGCTTCAGCAAATTTTTCTTTAAACTCAGTTTGGTATACTTCTTCGAAAATATCCTTGAACCTACCATCGTAAGCTTTTAGAATCGTATTTTTTGAACTAAAATAAAGGTTCCAGCCCTTTTTTAAGGCCTGATTGAAGCTTGAACGTGCAAAGCCAAAAATTGATGAATCAATGTTATACATGGCCATGGCCACACCATCTTCTTGAAAATTGTAAATTTCAAAAGATTGCGCGTCGCTTCCATCTTCAGGAGTGAAAGTCATGGTTAGTTTACCTTTTCCTTTTGTTACCAAATCAGTTGCTTTGTATTGATCTCCAAAAGCATGACGACCAATACAAATTGGTTTAGTCCAGCCTTGAACATATCTAGGAACGTTTTTCATAATGATTGGTTCTCTAAATATCGTGCCACCAACAATATTTCTGATTGTGCCGTTCGGTGAACGCCACATTTTTTTCAGATCAAACTCCTCAACTCGATCTTCATCTGGAGTAATTGTTGCACATTTGATTCCTACATTATACTTCTTGATCGCTTCAGCAGCGTCAATAGTTATTTGATCATCAGTTTCATCTCTGTACTCAACTCCTAAATCGTAATACTTGATATCCAGGTCAAGGTATGGCAAGATAAGTTGGTCCTTAATAAATTTCCAAATGATTCTTGTCATCTCATCCCCATCCAGTTCAACGATAGGATTAGTTACTTTTATTTTAGTCATTGTGTTTTATTTAATTGCTGCAAATATAGTAAACCATTGGAAAGTTTAAGCTCCTGAAAAACAAAAAAATTACTTTTAATAAATTCGTATTCAAAAGCCCTAAAAGTGAGGTTTTACAAAATTAAAAGCCATAATAAAGTAAAACTTCATTATGGCTTTCTGGTTTGGTCAACAATGTCTAATAGTATTTAAACATTGAATTGGTTTAAAATAGGGGGGACTTAATGTTAGTATATCATTAATAACCCTATAAAAATGACTGTTTCTTGCTTAACTAAAGATGAATTGCGCTAAACACTTTAGTATTTTGTATCAATTAACAGTTTTAGAAATTAATCTAAAGTCAATTACTCCTCCCGAAGCGATTTTCATAACTTGATATTGGGGATCGCTACATTCGTTTCAAAGACCAAAACAAATTTAAATGAACAGAGGCACAAGAGGTTACAAATCAATAATAAAACAATAAACAGTTTATTAACAAGCGTTATGAACATTTGTTAATAAGATCAAAATGAGAAAAGTATTTCAAATGGTTTTCATTTGTTAAAAACGGGATCTACTTGGGCTTATAAATTTCAAGTATTGCGCATTGGAAATAGCGTTTGCAGGATAAACGTATTGAAAAAACAATACCCATGATTAAGATGAATCTTAATCATGGGTATCTGCCGAAACATTTTGCTTAAAATTAATCACTTATCGTCACACTTTCATGTTCCAATAATATAATTTCAAACTTTAATTTCTTTAAATATTCTGAGCCTTAATTCACATCTGCTTCCACCTGAGCTTCAGCTTTTGCCAAAAGAAGCTTCAAAACATTTAATTTGCAACCACTTCACCTTAGAATCTAAATATTTATGCTAAATACATTGATCTTGCTATGGTATCAGTGAATTGCGCTAAAGTATTCACCTTAGCAAAACCAGTTCATTTTCTGTTTCCAACTTTCTTTGAAAATCTGCATCTTCGCTTCCAGCTGAACTCGAAATTTATCTGATTTCTAATATCAAATCTAACTACTAAATGTTATTTAATCAAAAATTTAAGCCGTTTGTTTTCAACACATTATCAAATGTGATTATCAACATTTGTTAATAAAAAAGTCCCTTTTATCAACTGATAAAAGGGACTCTAGAATTATTAAAAGCGATTCTTAAGATCTTTTCTCCTTAATCTGTGCTTTTTTACCTGTTAGGCCTCTGAAGTAATAGATTCTAGCTCTTCTTACTTTACCTTTTTTGTTCACTTCAATTTTTTGAATAGCTGGAAGGTTGATTGGGAAGATTCTTTCCACACCAATAGTTCCAGACATTTTTCTAATTGTAAACGTTTCAGAACTTCCGCTACCTCTTCTTTGGATAACAACTCCTTTGAAGAACTGAGTTCTTGTTTTTTTACCTTCTCTAATTTCGTAGTATACAGTAATCGTATCTCCTGCGGCAAATGCTGGAATATCGTTTTTAGCTACGAATTCATTCTGTACAAAGTTTACTAAATTTTCCATTATCAAATTTTAAATGGTTGATCAATCACCAACATGCACGATTTTCGTCAGAGGTTGATTTTGAGTTTGCAAATTTATAAAAAAGTTTTGATTATTATAAGTTGATTTGAAAATATTTTAAGAGTGATTAAAATTATCTAAAACCCTTTATAGATACATGTTAGCGTAGAGGCTAAGATGTCTGTTTAGCTATAAGTATTCAAATGAATTAAGAAAACACCGACAATAGAAAAAAGATTTGCTCTAAGTTTATTCATCATTTAACAGATCTGGCCTGATCAATTTTGTTCTTTCGATAGCCGCATCATGACGCCATTCTTCAATTTTAGGAAAATTTCCTGAAAGTAGAATGTCTGGTACTTTCATTCCATCATACTCTGCAGGCCTAGTGAAAACTGGTGGAGCAAGGAGATTATCTTGAAAAGAATCTGTTAAAGCAGAAGTTTCATCTCCAAGAACTCCGGGAATTAATCGGATTACTGCGTCACAAAGCACAGCTGCAGCAAGTTCACCTCCAGAGAGCACATAATCGCCAATTGAAATTTCTTTTGTGATGAACTTATCCCTGATCCGTTGGTCAACACCTTTGTAATGACCCGTTAAAATAAGAAGGTTGGACTTGTCAGAAAGGATATTCGCAGTTCGCTGGTCTAGAGTAGGAGCATCAGGAGTCATATAGATGATTTCATCATAATCTCTTTCTTGCATGAGGCCACTAAGGCATTTGTCAATTGGTTCTATCATGAGAACCATTCCGGCGCCTCCTCCAAATTGATAGTCGTCGATTTTACCATATCTATTAAGGGCATAATCTCTGAGGCCATGAAAATGAACTTCTACCTTCCCTTTGTCTTGAGCTCTTTTCAAGATAGAATGTTCAAAAGGGCTTCTAATCAATTCTGGTGATACTGTGACTATATCTATTCGCATGCGGCAAATATATTTAATTTTTTACAGCTCTGATCATTCGATCAGCACCATACATGTCTTTTCTTAGTTCAATTTTTTTAAATCCAACAGCTTCCAAAAGCTTATATAAGGCTGAACCCAGGTATTGATTTATCTCAAAGTATAAAACGCCATCAGTGTGCAATGACTTGATTGCTAAGGAAGCAATATGCCGGTAAAAAATAAGTGGGTCTTCATCTGATACAAATAAGGCCATTTCAGGCTCGTATTTTAAGACATTGTTATTCATTGCTGACTTTTCACTTTCCCTGACATAGGGTGGGTTCGAAACAATAATGTCATAAGATTCTTCCAAAACTTCTATTTGCAGGATATCATGTTGAAGAAAGTTTATAGCAACATTATTTTTTGTGGCATTTCTTTTGGCTACCTGAATTGCTTTTTCTGAAATATCAATAGAGGTCACTTTTGTATTTGGCAAAGAATTGGCCAGAACTATCGGAATACAGCCACTTCCTGTTCCAATGTCTAGTATGGATTTGGCTTTGGGATCGGCACTTAGGATCCATCTGATTAATTCTTCTGTTTCAGGTCTCGGAATTAACACTTGTTCATTTACTTCAAACGCTAGGTCCATAAATTCTGTTTTTCCAATAATATATTGTATTGGATACTCCTTAGACAATTGTTCAAGGGCTTTCAGAAACAAATGCGTGTCGTCATCATTTAATACTTCATTGGGTTCAAGAGCAATATCGAGTCTTGTTTTATGAAGATATGCTTCAGAAAGAAGGTAAAAGAAACTGTTGATTTCACCCTTGTCATACAGCGGGTTCAATCTTTTTTGAAATGCTTCTTGTAAAGCTTTAATGGTCATGTATGAGATACTTAGATCGATTTATTTATGGCCGAAATATAATGTTTAATTAGGAATTATAAAGCCTCCTTATTCCAGTGAATTGTGCGATTAAAATGATTAATTGGCCCAAAAGAGGTATAATCTTTTTAATTTCGCATTATGCAACAAAATATGGCAGAACATAATTTGTATATGAGGCGCTGTCTTGAATTGGCTGCGAATGGTCTTGGATTGGTGTATCCAAATCCTATGGTTGGGAGCGTCATTGTTTATAAAGGGCTTATCATTGGAGAAGGATGGCATCAAAAAGCAGGAGAAGCGCATGCTGAGGTAAACGCTATTAATGCCGTAAAGGAAAAAGAATTACTTTCAAAGGCTACACTATACGTTAACCTTGAGCCATGTTCTCATTATGGGAAGACACCACCTTGTGCAGACCTTATTATCAAAAATAATATCAAAAAAGTGGTCATTGGATCGATTGATACAAATGATAAGGTTGGTGGGAAAGGTATTAAAAGACTAAAAGAGAATAGCATAGAGGTGATTCATTCTGTGATGGAGAAGGAGTGTAGGGAATTAAACAAGCGCTTTTTCACTTTTCATGAAAAGAACAGACCTTTTGTGATTTTAAAATGGGCCCGAAGTAAGGATGGGTATATTTTTCCTGATAAGGCAAAAGCTGCATCAGGAACACCTTTTTGGATCTCAAACAAGTATTCATTGCAGCGGGTTCATCAATTGAGGTCACAGGAGGCTTCAATTTTAGTAGGAAAGAACACTGTTTTACAAGATGATCCAAAGTTAAACCTCAGGCATTTTGAGGGAAACGGTCTTATGCGACTTGTTATAGACAGGAACCTTGAACTGCCAGACGATAAGAATTTATTTGATCAATCTGTTCATACTATTATTTATAATGAAAAGAAAGATGAGGTGATGCATAATCTGCATTATGTAAAGCTTGATTTTGAGAAAGAGGTGATAGCTCAGATAATGAATCATTTATATCATTTAGAGATTCAGAGTGTAATTGTGGAGGGTGGAGCCTATACCTTAGCGCACTTTATTGAGTCGGGTTTCTGGGATGAAGCCTTGGTATTTGAAGGCGATCAAATTTTTAAGGAAGGAATCAAAGGCCCGGATATAGGTGTTAAACCATTTGTACACCAGAAGGTCTTGAATGATGACATGTATCTTTATAAGAATAATAGTTAATGGAGAATATTGATTCTGATCTTTATCAAACACTTGAGAAACCATCTACTGAACAGATTTATAAAGAAAAAGGCAGTAAGTTTTTAGGATATGCTTTTCCTTTAGAACATATAGATCAGGTTGAAACTACAATTGATCAACTAAAGAAGGCGCACACCAAAGCCAGACATTGGTGTTACGCCTGGCAAATTGGTGTTGAAAAACCAAATTTCAGATATAATGATGACGGGGAGCCTAATAATAGTGCGGGAAAGCCTATTTATGGTCAAATTCAATCTTTTCAATTGACAAATGTCTTAGTCGTGGTGGTTCGATATTTTGGAGGGACTAAACTTGGAGTAGGGGGATTGGTTACTGCTTATAAGACGGCAGCCAAACTTAGCTTAGAGGAGGCTAATGTGGTCACCAAAATGTTAAAGGAATCAATAAGGCTTGAATTTGACTATGTTCATATGAACAAAGTGATGCGGATCATTAAAGAACATCAACTTCAGATTTTAAATCAAAAAATGGAATTGAATTGTTTGTTCGAAATAGCTGTTCGAAAAAATAAAGCGGAGGAAATTTTGAAAATATTTGAAGACTTAAGATGCCTGGATGCGAAAATGGTCTAATTAAATTGTGAATAGATTTGCTCAAGCAAATATGCAGGCGCTTTAATTGGTTTGTTTTTTTTCATATCCATAAAAACCAAACTCGTATACCCGGTTGTTAACAATTCCTCTTTTTCATTACGCACTTCAAAATCAAATTCGATTTTTACCAAAGGCTTTTTTGAAAGTTTGGTTGTGATGGTAAGGAGGTCATCATATCTCGCTGGCTTCATGTATTTGATGTTCAGCTCAATAACGGGAAGCATGATTCCAGATTCTTCTAAACTTTTATAACTTGCTCCCAGGGCGCGAAGCCATTCAACCCGTCCAACTTCAAAAAACTGGGCATAGTTTCCGTAATAGACATAACCCATTTGGTCAGTTTCTCCATATCTTACCCTTATTTTTGTTTGGTTTGTGATCATTTTGTTGTATTTTGGACTCGGACAGTTTAGTGAAAAAATAAATAAGAATCAATAGCAATTTTATTTTTTTATAATAAAGTTTATTCACAAATTTGTAAAGGCAAAAGGGAGACCTAAATTGTCTAGAAAAAGGGAACGATACTTAATTCAAAATATTTTAATTAAATGACGAGAACAGCCTCCTCTGTATGGAATAATTGTCTGCTTTTTATAAAGGATAATATCAAACCTCAAGCCTATAAAACATGGTTTGAGCCTATAAAGCCGATGAAGTTAACCGGAGACGTTTTGACTATTCAGGTGCCTAGTAAGTTCTTTTTTGAATGGTTGGAGGAACATTATATAAAATTATTAAGAGTTGCGCTGATAAGAGAGTTGGGAGATCATGCAAAATTGGTCTATGACGTTAGGATGGAAAATACCTATAGCAACAAGAAGCCACATACTGTTAAGTTTCCAAGTTCCAATAAAAAACCATTTAATTCTCAAGGGGTAACAATTCCACTTGAAATTGACAAAAGAGAATTAAAGAATCCATTTGTAATTCCAGGAATACAAAAGGTAAAAATCGAATCACAATTAAATCCAAATTATAATTTCGAAAACTTTATTGAAGGAGATTCAAACCGACTGGCAAGATCTGCGAGTATGGCTGTTTCAAACAAGCCTGGTGGAACTTCATTCAACCCATTACTGATCTACGGAGGAGTAGGTTTAGGGAAAACGCATTTGGCTCAGGCCATTGGTGTGAGAATCAAAGAAAGGTATCCTGAAAAAACAGTTCTTTATATCTCTGCTGAAAAATTCACACAACAATTTATAGATTCTGTAAAGGCAAATACCAGAAATGATTTTATTCATTTTTATCAGATGATTGATGTTTTGATCGTTGATGATGTTCAATTCCTTTCAGGTAAATCGGGTACGCAGGATGTATTCTTCCATATATTTAATCACTTACATCAAAATGGGAAACAGGTAATTCTAACTTCTGATAAGGCTCCGGTTGATATGCAGGATATAGAACAACGTTTGTTGTCCAGATTTAAGTGGGGGCTTTCAGCTGAGCTAGTTGCTCCTGATTATGAAACCAGAATCAGCATTTTGAAAAGTAAAATGTTCAGAGACGGTGTCGAAATTCCGGAAGAGATTGTAGAATATATCGCAAAGAATATCAAGACCAATGTAAGAGAACTTGAAGGAGTACTTATTTCTTTAATTGCTCAGGCTTCTTTTAATAGAAAAGAGTTTACCTTGTCTTTGACCAAGCAAATCGTAGATAAGTTTGTAAAAAACACTAAGAAAGAAGTATCCATCGATTATATTCAGAAAGTTGTTTCGAAGTACTTTGAAATGGATGTAACTACTTTGCAATCAAAGACTAGAAAAAGACATATTGTTCAAGCCAGACAATTGGCTATGTATTTTGCTAAAAGAATGACCAAGGCTTCTTTAGCCAGTATTGGTTCTCAGATAGGAAGTAGAGATCATGCAACGGTACTTCACGCTTGCAAGACTGTTGATAATCTTACAGAAACTGATAAGCAATTTCGCAAGTATGTTGATGAATTGACTAAAAAACTCACTTTTTAATTAGCAATATTTTTATGGTTAAGGTTTTAATGGTTTGTCTTGGAAATATTTGCAGGTCGCCATTAGCTGAGGGTATATTAAAATCGAAAGTTGACAGCAAATCAGTATATGTAGATTCGGCCGGAACTGGAGGATGGCATGTGGGTGAATTGCCAGATACAAGATCAATCGAAGTTGCACGATTAAATGGACTCAGTATCAATGACCAGCGATGCAGAAAATTTACAGCACAGGATTTTGAGGATTTTGACGTGATATATGTAATGGATAAATCTAATTATGATGATGTCATTGCTTTGGCCAAAACGGATACGGATGTTTCGAAAGTGCGTATGATTTTGAATGAAATGGCAGCAGATCTTAATGAGGAGGTTCCTGACCCGTATTATGGTAGTGGGAATGGTTTTCAACATGTTTATGACTTGCTTGATAAGGCCTGTGAACAAATTGCAAAACACTTGAGTCGTGAATAGTAAATTTGGCAAATTATTTCTCATTCCAACTACTTTAGGTCAAAACGAACCTTTAGAGGTACTTCCTATATCGGTGAAAAAGGCTGTGGAGGACATTGATTTTTTTATAGTTGAAAATGAAAAATCTGCGAGGCGATTTATTAAGAAAATTGCTCCCAGGAAATCACAGCCGGCATTAAGACTTTTTGTGCTCGATAAATACACCAGTGAGTTTGAATCTAAATCATATATTGATCCTTGTTTTCAAGGTTTTAATGTGGGTTTGCTTTCTGAAGCAGGAGTTCCGGCAATTGCAGATCCTGGAGCTAACATCGTAATGCTCGCCCATCTCAAAAAAGTACAGGTGGTTCCTTTGGTAGGGCCTTCTTCAATAATTCTGGCCATGATGGGTTCTGGTCTTAACGGACAGAGCTTTGCCTTTAATGGCTATTTGCCCATTGATAAGCTCGAGCGCAAAAAGAAGATCAAAGAACTAGAGAAACACTCCAAGCAAAATGACCAGACGCAAATATTCATTGAGACGCCATATCGCAATCAAAAATTGTTAGCTGAATTAAAAGCTTCTTTGACTCCATCCACGTATTTAAGTGTGGCGGTTGATCTTACCTTAAGTACAGAATACATCAAAACACTCACCGTTAAAGAGTGGAAAACAGAAAATGTAGACCTTCATAAAAGACCTTGCATTTTTATTTTTCACAAATTTTAAAGCCTTGCGTTTTTTACTGGTTTGATAAATGAAGTGTCATATCCGGCAAATTTTTTCATATAATGCTGTACATCAGATCCGTAAGCATCATAAGCATTTAGCTCGCCATTACTTCTTAAGTATTTCTTTACATTTCCAGCTCCAGCCAAATGAGCAGCTGCTAAAATACCTGATTCCGTAATTTCAATACCATTAATTTTTTTACCAACGCTTCTTTTGATATCTCTGATCAGAATCCACTTGTTCAGTGAACAAAGAGCATAGAAGGCATCTTCCTGAAGTTTAGGGTCATTTAAAAATGAATGGGTATCATAAACTCGTATACGATTCAAAGTTGTCTCACCGAATTGGTATTTACCAAGATAACCTAGGCTGTTTACTTTGCGATAATTACCTCTGGATTCTTTAAACGCTAAAGCTTCCTTAAACCCAACATAAAGCTTATCAACTCTTGGGGTATAATGAATTTCGAATGGTTTAAAACTTTTGCTTACAGTCGCGATGACATTGGCTTGAGGTAAATTGTACCGAACCTTTTGGGGGCCCTTAAAGAACAAAGATTTGTCCTGGGTAAATGCAGTCATTACTATCGCGCATAACGCGATAAATAGTATTTTCTTTTTCATAATCGTATTTTTAGTTAGGGAGTACCTAAAATTACTTGGGTCAAAGATAATGTATTTTTCGCAAATGGTTAAAAATGAGCGAAGAATGGCTTAAAATAAGGGTTTCTTAAAAGTAGAGAAAATGGAATTTAAACTCTCCGTTACTGCGGTATTCAATTGTCGGTGCGGGTATCTTAATGAAATTGAAAATATTGAATACAGTTTTTAAAAAATCAGAGTTTGTTCTAATTTTAGTTAGGTCTACGTCAACGCTGGCGAAGAATTGGCGATATGATTCAATAGGAACAGGAGGTAAGGTGGAAAAGTCATAACTGCCTTCTGGAAGCCCGTTAGCACCATATCCAACCGCCACATTGAACCATCTCGGAATCTTACTCTCCTTAAAAAACGATTTTAAATTACCCGAAAACCAATAGGTTTGGCCATTGTAATCTTTTAGAATCTGTTGCATGGTTGTGCTCCCCAACTTATCTGGATTATTTGCAGCATATTCGGTTGTTTGAAAAGAAAATTTCATTTGTATTCTCTGCTCATCCCATAAAAGCTCCTGGCCGATCAATAATCCTGTACCCAGTGCATTAGCCATTATGTCACCGTTTGAAAAACCCCATTCTTCTGAAAATCCATCTAAAACCTCTATAGTAGTCAGAAAAACAAATCCGAGGGTTGCACCATATATCAACTGGTTCTTTTTTGTTTCACCGGCCCAGGCCAGGGCATCCATACCCATTTTCCCAATATAATAAGAGCTGAAAGTATGCCCGACCTTATCCATTTGCATCCATTGTGAATTGTCATTAAATGAATGGAAACCAGACTTATCATAGTCAGCATACCAGGCTTCATTTAAAGCGATAAGCGTAACAGAAGCCAAAGCTGCTTCGGTCACATAAACGGCTGTTCTTCGCTTTTTGTTTAAGGTATCGGATCTTTGAAAAAAAGGTGTTTTATTTTGAGCAACAAGATAATCTTCACCACAAAAAATGATAATGAGTAAAAGTAGCATCCATGTATGTTGGCCTACTCGATCGATCACCTGTTTATGCCCTGTTGACTTACCCATTTCTGATAGGCTGCAGCATTAATGTTATGCTCTTTGAGCGTCTTGGCAAATTTGTGATAACCAATATTTTCAACACTGGCGCACATATAATAATATTGATGGTCTTCAGGGTTTAAAACCGCATCAATCGATGAAATATCGGGCATGCCAATTGGTCCAGGTGGTAAACCGAAATTTGCATACGTATTATAAGGAGAATCTATTTTCAGATCTTTGTTAAGAACTCTTTTGAATTCTTTATCCTGACCATATTTTTCTTTGAGGGCAAAAATAATCGTTGGATCGGCCTGTAAAGGCCAGAAATCATGCAGACGATTTAAATACAGTCCGGCTACAGTTTTTCTTTCATTAACAACAGCGGTCTCTTTTTGCACAATGGAGGCCAGTGTAGTTACTTGCAAGGGTGTGATTCCTTGTTTCTTTGCTTTCGATATCCTATCATCATTCCAGAATTTATTGTATTCTGAGAGCATCTTTTCTTTGAATTGTTGCGCATTTGTACTCCAGTAAAAATCATATGAATTAGGAATATACATGGCCAATGCTGTCGTGGCATCAAAGCCGTTCTGTGTCAAAAATTCTCGGTCATTAAAAGCATTTAAAAGAGACAAAGAATCGGCCTCTATCTGAACAGCAATTCTTCCTGCCAGTTTTTCGAAACTATCCTGATTGTTAAAAGTCAGGGTAATGGTTTCTTGTTTGCCCCCTCTTAGATGATCCACCAAAGATTCATTGTTCATTCCTTCAGTAATCTTGAATTTCCCGGCTCTTATTTTATTGGGATAGTTTTTCTTTTTGGCAACCCAGATAAAATTGTTTACATTTTTCACATGCGGCTCAATGATCCGCACAAGTGATTCAAAATCAGTGCCTGTCGGAATCAGAATAGATGTTGTTTCCGGCACATTAGGACTATATATTTTACTGTAAAAGGAGTAGCCTATGATGGCCACTATCAGAACGATTATCGCAATTCCAATTGCAAGCTTCTTTTTCATGTATGTTTTGGGTTTAATATTTGCAAAATAGCAATATCCTTGAACTTGCCTTTCACTTTGATCCAACTTTTTTTAACACCTATTTCTTTGAAATTCATTTTGCTAAACAATGCCAAGCTACTTTTATTGTCTACCGGGATATTGGCATAAATCTGATGTAAATCAAGGTGTTCAAAGGCATAGTTTAGAAAAAGCTCCAAAGTACTCTGTGCGTATCCCTGTCGTTGGAATTTGTTTAGTATCAATATACCAATTCCAGCTCTTTCATGCTGAGGATTAAAGTCAAAAAGATCGATAAGCCCAAGAACTAGGCTATCGGATTTTCGAGTTATGACCAGTCTAAGCTGTTTGGCTTCATAAATATCCTGATGGGCGTTCTTAAGATATTTGGA
This sequence comes from Lutimonas halocynthiae, assembly GCF_030409835.1. Taxonomy (GTDB): domain Bacteria; phylum Bacteroidota; class Bacteroidia; order Flavobacteriales; family Flavobacteriaceae; genus Lutimonas; species Lutimonas halocynthiae. The sequence goes on along the minus strand of NZ_JAUFQO010000016.1, from coordinate 1,002,976 downwards.
TAAAACATCTCTTGAAAACGGAGTCAGGGTATTGCTGACTTCCCAATTTTGACTATCATTCTCAATTGAAAACAAGAGATCAAGATCCATGGGTTCCAAAGACCTGAGTTTTACAAGTTCGTTTTCAAGTAGGTTCATAGTTTCATGTCTATTGTGCCCTGGAACACTAGAGTAGCCGGGCCGCTAAGGATAATATTCTTATATACATTTTGCTCCTTTTCAAATTCAATTTTTAATTTACCACCAAGCGTTTCAATATGTATAGTTTTTTCGCTGGTTTTATTCAAATGATAACTGGCTAAGGCCACAGCGGTTACGCCGGTACCACAACTCAGGGTTTCATTTTCAACACCCCGTTCATAGGTTCTGACACTAAAAGTATTGTCATTTAATTTCTCAACAAAATTCACATTGGTTCCTGTCTCATTGTATGGAGCGCCATATCGAATTTTACGTCCATGATCAACCACATTGAATTCAGAAAGATTTTCAACGAAGCTGACATGATGCGGAGAACCAGTATCCAGAAATACATGCTTATCATAAACTTCAATTGCGTCAATGTCAATCATTTTTAGACTCACTTGATCACCTTGCATTGTGGCCTGGTATATTTCTCCCAAGGCCATAAATTTTGTTGTTGCCTTAAAAATCCCAAGCGATTTGGCAAAGGCAACGATACATCTCCCTCCATTACCGCACATTGATCCTGGTTTGCCATCTGCATTATAATATACCATTTTAAAATCTGTCTGGGCATCATTTTCAAGTAGCATCAGGCCATCTGCACCAATTCCAAACTTTCGGTCACAGCATGCTTGAATAAGTTTGTAATCATCTTTTGGAAAAAAGTTGTTCCGGTTATCGATGATCACAAAGTCATTTCCAGCGCCCTGGTATTTAAAAAAGTCTATTTTCATCTTGCAAATGTAGGAATTATTGAAAGAAATCATGGCTGTTAAAGTATAGTTAAAGTAGTCTTGACTTGGGTTTTTTATATTTAAATTTGAGTTTATTGATAAAAAAATAGCGAATTATGAAGAATTTTTTTAAAATGCTTGTTGTGTCTGCCCTTGGAGGTGTGCTGACTTTAGGAATGTATGTTACATTTTTTGAACAACAGGTTGTGCCAGGTGATATTGGGGGCGTCAATATGCCAACAATCATTCCGGCAAGCTATGAATCTGATAGGGTGGCTGCAGCCGAGAAGACTGATTTTACAGCAATTGCTGAGAAGTCTATACATGCCGTGGTGCACGTAAAAAATATAAGCAGTACGAGTTCCAGATCAAATTCTTTGATGGAATTCTTTTATGGTGACACGGGTGGCGCAGAAAGACAGGTAGTAGGTTCGGGTTCGGGAGTAATTATTTCTTCTGATGGTTATATCATCACAAATAATCACGTTATAAAAGGAGCTCGAAAATTAGAGGTGACCTTAAATAATAAGGAGTCATACGAGGCTGAAGTAGTTGGTGTGGATGAAAGTACTGATATCGCTTTGTTGAAAATTCAAAAAGACGATTTACCTTATATGCCATTTGGAGATTCTGATCACCTTAGTGTAGGAGAATGGGTCTTAGCGGTTGGTAACCCGTTTAACCTTACTTCAACGGTAACAGCAGGAATTGTCAGTGCCAAGGCTAGAGATATCAATATAATGAATAATAATAAAAGGATTGAATCCTTTATTCAAACAGATGCGGCTGTTAATCCGGGGAATAGTGGAGGTGCTTTGGTCAACACTAGAGGTAACCTAATCGGAATTAACACAGCAATATCCTCGCAAACAGGCTCCTATATAGGCTATTCTTTCGCTGTGCCTTCAAATATTGCAAAAAAGGTAATAGAAGACATACTTGAATTTGGGAATGTGCAAAGAGCCTATTTGGGAATCAATTATGAAGAGTTGAACAGTGCCAAGGCCAGTGAATTTGGAGTTGAAAGTACTGAAGGAGTTTTAATTACAAGGGTTTTGGATCAAGGGGCCGCTAAAGAAGCCGGATTGATGACAAATGATATTATCGTAAAAATGGATAATGTCAAGATCGCGAATTTTTCTGATTTGCAGGGTTATCTTGGTTCTAAGAGGCCCGGAGATCAGGTTGAGGTGACGATCCTTAGAAGTGAAGAAATTAAAACATTAACCTTAAAATTAAAGAATCAGTTTGGAAAATATAAATTTGAAAATTCTGATTTCTCAGAATACTTTATTGGGCAATTAGAGCCAATATCCAAAAGTGAAGGCAACAGATATGATATAGATTACGGGGTGAAAATTGTGAGTTTAAACAATGAAGCCATCGAAAGAACTTATGGAGTAGGTAATGGAGATATTATATTAGCTGTTGAAGACCAAAAGGTTTCAAGTGCGCAAGAGGTTGATCAATTATTGAAAAAATACCAGAACAAAGATTATTTTGAATTGCAAATACTGACAAAAAGCGGAAAACAGGGTTATATTAGAGTTCGCTCCAATTAACAAACTAATCTAGTACTTATTATAAGGTCTAATTTAATAATTTAATAAAAACCACTTATCTTGAGTGGTTTTTTTTATGAATTACATATAATAAAGACATATTTTTACGTTCTTAATAATATATTTATTATGATATGAAATTGATAAAGAGTTACGAAGAGCAGTTATCCAAGGCAGTAGATCAGAGAAGGATGACAGTTGAATTGATCAAGGTGATCAGTGATTTGTGGTATGAAAACAACATAGAACTGTTTTTATTCAGAAACCAGTTAATTGATAGAAACGTTAGCGAAATTTTGAATCTGTTGGATTATTCGAAAGAATTTGTTCAAAAACCGATTTCCATGACCTACATGTTGGAAATCGCTCAAAAGATTATGAAAATGGACTTGCCACCGTCCAAAATCGATATAGGTAAACTTGCTTACGTCCTACATTTAACCGCCGAAACAGATGTAGATAGTTTTGTGGAAGGTAAATTGTCGGGCGCAAAAAACGGAAATGGCTTTAAACCAAAGGATGTTGTTCTTTATGGTTTTGGTAGAATAGGACGCCTGCTGGCTCGAGAATTGATGTCTAGGACCGGTAAAGGGGTTCAAATGCGGTTACGCGCTATTGTAACAAGAGGAGAGATTACAAAGGAGGTTCTTGAAAAGAGAGCTTCTATGCTAAGGAAAGATTCAGTGCATGGTTATTTTAAAGGATCTGTTAAAGTAGATTTTGAAGAACAGGCACTTATCATAAACGGGACCACTGTTTTTGTTATTTCAGCAAACCGCCCTGAAGATCCTAATTATTTGAACTATGGGATTAATGATGCCTTAATAATTGATAATACGGGAGCCTTCAGATCAGAGGAGGATTTATCAAGACATTTAGAGGCAAAGGGAGTGGATAAAGTTTTGTTGACGGCTCCTGGAATTGGAAATGTTCCAAATATCGTTTATGGCGTCAATCAAAATAATTTTAACCCAGATGAACACCGGATATTTTCTGCAGCCTCTTGCACTACTAATGCCATTACGCCAGTTCTAAAGGTGATTAATGACACGCTAGGAGTTAAACATGGACATATAGAGACAATACATGCCTATACCAATGATCAGAATTTGGTTGATAATATGCATGATAAATATAGACGAGGCCGCGCTGCAGCTTTAAATATGGTTATTACTGAGACTGGCGCTGGTAAAGCAGTGTCAAAAGCGGTACCAGAATTAGCAGGGAAACTGACCTCAAATGCCATACGGGTTCCGGTTCCAAACGGATCCTTGGCGATTTTAAATTTAAATCTTCAAAGTAAAACAACCAGAGAAGATCTTAACGCTTTGGTAAAGAAGTTTGCCTTAGAGGGAAACTTGGTTGAACAGATTCGCTATTCTATGAGTAACGAACTCGTGTCATCAGATATCGTTGGTACGCTTGAACCAGCCATTTTTGACAGCCATGCCACAATTGTTTCGAAAGAAGGTGATCATGCGATACTATATGTATGGTATGACAATGAATATGGTTATAGTCATCAAGTAATGGGCTTGGCCAAATATATCTCAAAGGTGAGAAGATTTGCCTATTATTAAAGGTATTCTATAGTTTTAAGGGGATAATGGTGATTGTTGTTAAAAGATTTTTTATTTTTAACCACTGTTACTCGATTAAAACTAAACCCTATGAAAAAAGTATACTTCCTTCTTTTATTGTCAGCTATTATATTCTCATGCAAGAAAGGAGATAAACAGCAAGCCATGCCACCTCAGCCTTTTGAGGTTTATGAAATTCAGACCAAATCAGTTCCTATCTATGAAGAATTTGTGGGTCAGATATATGGTGAAAAAGATATACCAATTAGAGCCCGGGTAGAGGGCTTTTTAGAAGGAATACATTTTGATGAAGGAGAAAGGGTGGAAAAGGGACAGTTGCTGTATTCGATCGATCCTGATCCGTTTCAGGAGAAGGTAGTGGCAGAAGAGTCTAAGGTTTCAGAAGCCCAGACGGTTCTAGTGCAGGCAGAAAGTGATTTACGCCGGATTGAGCCCCTAGCGGCCATGGATGCCGTAAGCCAACAGGAACTGGATATGGCTGTCAGTAAAAGGGATGCTGCGATATCGAGTCTTGAGGCAGCAAAGGCCAATCTGAACATAGCCAAGATAAATAAGGGCTATTGCAAAATGTATGCCCCAATCGAAGGAATCATTGGAAAAACCAACGCTCGGGAGGGTGAATTTGTAGGAAAGGACCCAAATCCCGTGATATTGAATACAGTTTCACAATTAAGGGCGATAAGAGTACAGTTCTTTTTGACCGAACCGGATTATTTAAAAATAGCAAGGGCTTACTTAACGGATGAAGAGATGGAAATGCGTCGGGTTGAAGGAGATGACAGGGCCGAACTCGAACTAATTCTTGCTGATGGTACCTTGTATGATCAAAAGGGTGAAGTCGATTTTATTGATCGAAATATCGATTCCTCGACGGGGTCGATTTTGGTTCAAGCCAGTTTCCCGAACCCGCAGCGCTTGATCAGGCCGGGGCAGTTTGCCCGTGTAAGGATACGTGTTCGTGAGGATGAAAATTCGATTGTTATTCCCCAAAAATGTGCCAAGGAACTTCAAGGTCAATTTTCTGTAATGTTTGTCAATAATGAGAATGTTTTAGAAAGCAAAACAGTTGAAGTTACAGATAAGGTCGGTGAATTCTATATCATCAAAGAAGGATTGAATAATGGCGATAAGATAATTTTGGAAGGAATTCAAAAAGCCAGATCCGGAATGGAAATTATTCCACAGGTTACAGAATTTGTGAGTCAACAAACGCCTCAATCTTAAGAATTATGGCAGATAATAAAGGAAATTTCTTTGTGCATCGCCCTATTGTGGCTATGGTAATTGCGATTATTATTGTTATTGTGGGATCAGTTTCATTAGTTGGTCTCGCTGTTGAACAATATCCAAATTTAACACCTCCGATAGTTGAGGTTCGAGGAACATATACAGGTGCAAATGCCATCAGTGTGGAAGAATCTGTTGCGACGCCTATAGAGCAGGAGGTGAATGGTGTTGATAATATGATCTATATGAAATCTACCAATGCCAACGATGGTACAATGGTTATTCAGGTTTCATTTGATGTTGGGACCGATCCTGATATGAATACGGTATTGGCTCAAAACAGGGTTTCAGCTGCATCAGCAAAATTACCTGCTTCGGTAACTAAATACGGGGTTACCACAAAAAAGAGTTTACCCAATATTATGCTGGCTTTAACCCTTACTTCTGATGGTCGTTATGATCAGGATTTTCTTGGGAATTACGCCTTGATCAATATTAAGGATCAACTGGCAAGGGTTAAGGGAATAGGTAGAGTTGACGTCATGGGGGCCGCCAATTATTCCATGCGAATATGGGTAAAACCTGATCGTTTGGCTCAAATGGGAATTACAGTTCCTGAGATCATGGATGCCATTAACGAGCAAAATATTATCGTACCCGGTGGGAAATTTGGAGCAGAACCCGCACCCCCTGGTACCGAATTTACATACACTGTTAGATTGCCTGAAAGATTTAATTCGCCTGAGGAATTCGAGAATATCGTTATCAGGACCCATTCAGATGGGTCTCAAGTGAAAATAGGAGATATAGCTACAGTGAATTTAGGAGTAGAAACCTATAGTATGATTCCGAGAAGTAATGGAGAAACTTGTGCCATTATTGCGCTTTATCAATCTCCCGGTGCCAATGCTGTAGAATTGGCTGAACAGATTATTATAGAAATGGATGAATTGTCCAAAGGATTCCCTGAAAGTGTAAAATACGAGGTTGGTTTGGATACAACTCTTCCAATTACTGCAGGGATTAAAGATATCGTTGTAACCTTAATTATTGCCCTTATTTTGGTAGTATTGGTGGTATTTATTTTTATTCAGGATTGGAGGGCTACCTTAATACCCACTTTGGCAATTCCGGTTTCCTTAATTGGTGCGTTTATATTTTTCCCATTATTAGGGTTCACGATTAACGTGCTCTCACTTTTAGGACTGGTATTGGCGATTGGGATAGTAGTGGATGATGCCATTGTAGTGGTTGAAGCCGTTCAGGTAAATATTGCCAAGGGGATGAATACAAAAGAGGCTACTTTAGATGCTATGGCCAAAGTTACGGCACCGGTTATTGCCACTACTTTGGTACTTATTGCCGTATTTATTCCGGTGGCAGGAATGGCCGGTATAACCGGACTGCTTTATCAACAGTTTGCGATTACCATTGTGGTTTCGGTAATTGTATCCTCTGTTAATGCTTTGACTTTGAGCCCTGCACTTTGCTCCTTATTATTGAAAAAGCCCGTTCCTTATGGAGGTCCATTGGGATGGTTCTTTGATAAATTCAATAGGGGAATGGATAAAAGTACCGATGCTTATATGAGCATGACCAACATTATTGGTCGAAAAATGAAGAGAGGTGTCGTTTTTATTCTTTTGATGACTGTTGGTGCAGGTGTCTTTGGAGGTCTGGTTCCTGGTGGATTTATTCCTGAAGAAGATATGGGGTATTTTTACGTAAATATTCAATTACCAAATGCAGCTTCTCTACAAAGGACCGGTGCCATTTCAGAAGAAATAGAGGGAATATTGATGGATTATCCTGACGTTCAATTTGTCTTAAATGCGACGGGTTACAGTATGCTTTCTGGTTCGAATATTCCCAACAATGGTTTTATGTTTGTCACACTTCGTAATTGGTCAGAAAGAGACATTACCGTAAAGGAAATGGTTCAAAAAGTGAATGCCCGGCTTGGAAGTGAAATAAAAGGGGCACAAGTATTTGCTTTTGGCCCACCTGCAATTCCAGGCTTAGGAAATGGTTCCGGATTTAGTATAATGTTGCAGGACAGAGGAGGTAATGATCCGAATTATATCGCTCAATCGACTATGAAATTCTTACAGGCGGCAAATGCCCGGCCTGAAATAGGGAGTGCATTCACAACATTCCAGGCAGGCGTACCTCAGCGATTTATGGATATTGATAAGGAAAAGGCCTTAAAACTGGGAATTAAATTAAATGACTTATACACTACTGTTGGAGCGTTCATGGGGGGGACCTATGTAAACGATTTTACCAGATTTGGAAGATTGTATAAAACTTATATTCAGGCAGAACCTGAATACAGAGTTGATGAGTCACAGATAAGTAATTTTTTCATAAAGAATAATAAGGGAGAAATGGTTCCATTAGGTACTGTGGCAACTGTTACACCTACCTCTGGTCCTGACTATACGAATCGATTTAATTTGTTTAGATCGGTTGAAGTCACCGGTGGGCCGGCTGAGGGATATACTTCTGATCAAGCCAGACAAGCTTTAAAAGAAGTGGCTGAAGAAGTTTTACCGGCAGATATGAATTACGCCTGGAATGCCATGTCTTTTCAAGAAGAAAAGGCTTCCGGATCATTGATGATGATTTTAACTTTTTCATTGGTGTTCGTTTTTCTGATTTTGTCAGCACAATATGAGAGTTGGTCTTTACCCTTTAGCATTTTACTTGGAACTCCATTTGCTATTTTTGGAGCTTTATTTGCCTTATGGGCGGCGAGATTCTTTAGTCCGACTTTTGAAAACAATATTTTCGCTCAGGTTTCTTTTGTAATGTTGATTGGAATGGCAGCAAAGAATGCCATCTTGATTGTTGAATTTGCAAATGACGAGTTTAAAAAAGGATTAAGTTTATTTGATGCAGCAATGGCTGCATCTAAATCTCGATTCAGACCGATATTGATGACAGCCTTTTCATTTATTTTAGGTGTATTTCCGTTGGTTATTGCTTCAGGATCTGGAGCAGAAGCAAGAAAAGTTATGGGAATGGCCCTATTGGGAGGAATGAGTTTGGCAACTTTCTTGGGAGTTTTCTTATATCCCATGTTATTTATCTTTATTGGTAAAATATTTGGCTATGAAAAACAACGTGAAAAGGCTATGGCCTTGGAGCAAAAATCAACAGAAAGCAATGACTAAGAAACTTATTACATACGGTACGCTGGGATTTATGACTATGTTGTTTATAGTTTCCTGCAAGGTTGGTCCTAACTATGTGGAGCCTGAAGATACAACCCCGGTTGAATTTCGATTCACCGCTGAAAAGACAGATAGTATCATTAATTTCAAGTGGTGGGAGATTTTTAATGATCCTACGCTTGATACCCTGATCCATACAGCCCTGAGAGAGAATAAAAACCTTTTGATAGCTGCAAGTAGAATTGAGCAGGCTAGGGCAAATTTCAAATTCAACAAAGCGGATATGGGCCCAAAGTTTGGCGTTCAGGCAAATGCAGGAGTTCAAAATCAGTTATTTGGTCAAAACCTGGATCAAAACCTGGAAACCTATGGAGCCAGTGCCACTTTAAATTGGGAATTGGATTTTTGGGGAAAATTTCGAAGAGGTAACGAGGCTGCCCAGGCAGAGCTTTTGGCATCTTTTTATGGGAAGCGAGCCATTGAGGTTGCCCTGATCAGTGAGGTGGCCATCAATTATTTTCAATTGTTGGATTTTCAGACCAGACTCGATATTTCGGAGAAAACACTGGCTTCTCGAGATACCTCATTACAAATCATCCAGGCTCGTTTTGACAAAGGCTATACGCATATTATCGATGTAAATCAAGCAGAGATCCAGAAGGCAATTGCTCAGGTTTCTGTACCTACATTTCAAAGGGAGATCGGTTTTGCAGAGAACAATTTAAGTATTCTATTGGGGCGAAACCCAAGCAGCATTATCACACCAAAGACCCTTATCGAGTATCAAGTGCCTGATACTGTACCTCAAGGAATTCCATCTGAGTTATTGGCAAGAAGGCCGGATGTCATGGAAGCTGCGCAACTATACCGAGCACAAAATGCGAGAATTGGTGTAGCACAGGCGATGAGATTTCCTGCTATTAGTCTGACAGGTTTGTTAGGCGTAGGATCGAATGATCTTTCAACCTTGTTAGACAATGGATTAGGTTGGAGTGCAGGAGTCAGTCTTTTAGGACCATTATTTGAATGGGGCAAGAACGTTCGTCGAGTGGATATCGAGCGCGAAATAGCGCGCCAGTCACTTTTCTCTTATGAGAACACGGTATTAACAGCGCTGCTCGAGGTAGATAATTCACTAATCTCTTTACAAACGCTGAGAGACGAGCTGGCGGCTAATGAATACAAGTTAGGGGCCGCAGAAAATGCAAGTTACTTATCGAGGCAAAGATACTTTCAAGGTGTAACCAGTTATCTGGAGGTGATTGAGAATCAACGACAAGAATTTGAGGCCCGCCTCAGCTACTCTGAAAATTATCAACGTTTACTCAGTTCTTATATAGGTCTTTATAAATCGCTAGGAGGCGGTTGGGTTACAGAGGATGAACTGGAAAAATATGCCCTTCAATTAGCAGATGAATTAAATGTGAACGAATCTGAGATCGATCGGGATAGTCTCTATTATGCTGGGCAGTTAGTTGATTATTATTTAACACCTGAACAGGAGCAACAACGAAAGCAGCAACGAAAAGAATTGAATCAAAGAGAAAGAGAGATGCGTAAAGCAGCCAGACAGGCTAATTAATCTCTAAAAGAATAAATAATAAAGCGGTTGTAAATTTAATTACAACCGCTTTTAGATTAAATTACTTACCCGTAAAAGGTAATCAGGAATTATTATTTAAGTAAATATAATTTGTGTTCTGTCACCATCACAAAGACCATAGAAATCTCCAATGGTAATGATAGAATCAACTTCTTCGTGTAAATCTTCTTTTTCCAATTTAAACATGTCTACAGCTAATTTACAGGCATAGATCATACCGCCACCGGCAGTAATCATTTCCAGAAATTCGTCAACAGGAGGCATGTCAAGTTCCTCCATTTGGGTTCTCATCATTTTTGATACTCCGGCTTCTACACCTGGCAATCCTCCTAACATTGTTGGGAAAGGCAGGCCACCTGGCATACGCATCGCTGGATTACCAGTTGTTGCCGTATGAAGACCGAGCATTCTATCTTTAGTGATACCATCAAGGCCGAAGAATGTGAAAAACACATTGGTTTCAATACCTTCCATTACAGCTCCATTGGCCATCACTAACGTGGCATATACATCTTCCAAAGATCCTTTGGCGCAAATGATACACACTTTTTCTAAAGGTTTTTTTTCGTCTGAACTCATAATTCTAAATTTTTGTTATCCTTGAAATGAAATATTAAACACAACTAGCTGGTTTTGGAATTCCTGCAATCCTTGCTGAGTATTTTAAAGGTCCCTTAGGAAATAATTTATATAAACCCTTGATGTCAGTAATGCCTGATTTACCTACTTTTCTTATGCTAAGTGCTTCACCAGCTTCAGTTTTTTCTCTTAGGTAGTTTAGAACTTCAAAATGTTTTTCAGTTAATTCAATTCCAATTTCACCCGCTATTTCATTAGCGATGCCTTCGTTCCATTCATTCATGTTTTCAAGGTATCCATCTTCAGATACATTTACTTGTGCTCCTGCGATTGTTTGTAAAGCCATAATATTATTTTTTAGTTATTAATTGTTTATTTATTTTTCGATATGAACATCTTTAGAGACATTTTTCATAAAGGTAATACCATAACCCAATGCTTTTTTCATTTCCGGGCTATTCATTTCTCTCATTAATTTCCATACAGAGTAAGAAGGTACACTTTCTGTTTCCATACTATTAAACGCCTTAATTGCATTTTGCATGGTACTGAGTACCTCTGGCTGTGTCATTTCTTTAACAATTGACAGGATAGAAACAATACTATTTGATAATTCCTTAATATCCTGAGGGCTAAAGCCTTTAACAACATTGTCAATAACCGGTCCTATTTCTCTAATAAAGTCGAAATAGCCTTTTTGTTCTAATGAATGCATTTGTTTTGTAAAGTCCAAGATCACTTCATTAGCGATTGGTCCAACTTCTTTACCAAGATCAACGGCCATTTCAAGTGTATCCATTACGGTTTTGATATTTCCGATATTTCTCAAAAATGAAACGGCTAATCCGGTTAATTCGGATGGATCAAGTTCAACCTGTCTTTTGTCGAGCTCTAGTACTGTAGAATCATAGGCATCCTTCCCAATGATACTAAGATCCCCTACAAGGTCTTCAACCATGTTGGCCTGTAGTTTTTGTTGATGTACATACCCCAGGATCAGATCCAGCTTTTTGTCCAGTGCATCAATTTGTATTTGTATATTCTTATCTTCCATCACTAGTCTTTATTGAGGTTAAATTCTCTTTTTTCCTGCCATGGTCATATCAGCCTCGATAGGTAATTCTCTTCCTTTAAGTAGGATATGCCAATAGATCCATCTGAAAAGAATTTTACCATAATGATTCATTTTCGTATTTTTTAATAGACCAAATGGCCCGATACCTGGTAATGGAAAAGTTCCTGGTAATGGTTCTGTTTCATAATTAAAATCGATTAAGGCACCTTTACCGTAACCCGTTTCAATATAACAATTGGCGTGACCGTCAAATTTTGCAGGAAGAGCTCTTCCTTCCATTGCTGCAAGAATATTTTCCATTAGGATTTCAGCGGCAAAATGCGCCACAGATCCAGCTTTTGATGTTGGAAGGTTTGCTGCATCACCAATCACAAAAATGTTCTCGAATTGTTTAGACTGCAACGTATGCTTGTCAGTGGGTACATAATTCATGTCATCACCCAGACCACTTCGCTCGATCATATCTGATCCCATATTGACAGGAACGATAGTTAAGATGTCGAATTCCACTTCACGATCATCATAAGAAATCAGTTTTTTATTTTCATTATCAACATGACTCAAATAGAAATCAGCAACAACATCGATATTTTTTTCTTCTAAAAGATCACCAAGTACCTTAGAGGCCACTGGCTTTGTGAAAGCACCTGACATCAACGTAACATAAGAGATATCAACTTTATCTCGCATCCCTCTTTCAGCAAAATATGCTTCAGCAAGACATACAAACTCTATTGGAGCTACCGGGCATTTATATGGCAATTCCGGAATACACATAACCAATTTACCACCTTCCCAGTCTTTAAAACGCTTATGAAGTGCTACAGCGCCTTCTACCGTATAAAAATCAAAGATATCCTTATACCATAATTCTCCTGTTAAGCCTTCGGTTTCTGACGGTCTTGTTTCTGTTCCTGTGGCAATGATCAAAAAGTCATAATTCAATACCCTGCCACCTTCAAGAAGTACTTTGTTCTCTTCACCCACGATCTTATCAATAGGGCTAAAAATCACATTTGCTCCTGGAGGGAAGAAATCATATTTTGGTTTGATTACATCTTTTTTACCGTAAATTCCAAAAGGAATAAACAAGAATCCAGGTTGGTAATAATGTGTTTTATATTGATCAACGATTGTGATTTCCCATTCGTCTTTTTCAAGTTCGTGATGCAATTTGTTTAACATCATTGTTCCAGCTGTTCCGGCACCTAAAATCACTAACTTCTTCATGTTTTTTGTCTTATTAATTATAGTACAAATATAGAGTGAGGTTTTTTTTTAATATGTGACTTAAGTCATATTTACGTGCGTAAAGTCACTATTTTCAGTAACTTATGTAACACAAGGATCCAAAAAAAAGTATATAGAAAGGAAGAAAAATACGCTGATAATAAAAAAAGGTTTATTTTTAAAACTCCAAAACCATAGCATTGATGACTGAAGTTGAAAAGACAATTATTACCCTGAGAGAAGAACTCAGACAACATAATTATAGCTACTATGTTCTTGATGAGCCAAGTATAACTGATTTTGAATTTGATAGTAAATTAAAGGAGCTTCAGGAACTCGAATTAAAACATCCTGAATATTTTGATGAAAATTCTCCAAGCCAAAGAGTTGGTGGGGAAATCACAAAAAATTTTAAGACAGTAACGCATAAAAACAGAATGTATTCTTTGGATAATTCTTATTCAAAGGAAGATATTTTAGAATGGGAAGCAAGAATTCAAAGAATACTGGGAGACGTAGATTTAGAATTTACCTGTGAATTGAAATATGATGGAGCCTCGATAAACTTGACTTACGAAAATGGTGCTTTTGTGAAAGCGGTAACCCGAGGTGATGGTTTTATGGGTGATGAGGTAACCGCTAATATTAAAACGATTAGGTCAATTCCGCTTGTTTTAAGAGAAAATGAGTTATCCTCTTTCGACATCAGAGGTGAGATTGTTTTACCTCTTGAAGGATTTAAAAAAATGAATTTGGATAGAATGGAAGCAGGAGAAGATCCCTACAGGAATCCAAGAAATACAGCAAGTGGAAGTCTAAAACTTCAAGATAGTGCTGAGGTGGCCAACAGACCGCTGGATTGTTTATTGTATCAGGTAGTTTCAGAGAAGAATCCATTTAAGACACACTTCGAAACATTGATGCATGCAACGGAAATTGGTTTTAAAGTTCCCGACACCATTAAACTTTGTAAGAATGTCGATGAAATCATTGGTTTTTTAGAAGCATGGGACCTAAAAAGGCATGAGCTGCCATATGAGACAGATGGAGTAGTTATTAAGGTAAATAGTCTTAATCACCAAGATGAACTTGGTTATACTGCAAAATCACCACGTTGGGCACTTGCTTATAAATTTAAATCAGAACAAGCCACCACGACGCTTAACGAAGTCACCTACCAGGTAGGACGAACTGGTGCCATTACACCTGTTGCTAATCTGGAACCGGTAGAATTGGCAGGCACTATCGTAAAAAGAGCTTCTTTGCATAATGCGGATCAAATTGAAAAACTTGATTTAAGGCTGCATGATAAGGTTTTCGTTGAAAAAGGAGGGGAGATCATCCCAAAAATTGTAGGCGTTGACACAGCGGAGCGTGCGGTAGATTCTGAACCAATACAATATATTACGCATTGCCCTGATTGTGGAACCGAACTCCTCAGGAAGGAGGGAGACGCCAAACACTATTGTCCAAATGAATTTGGATGCCCAACCCAGATAACGGGCAGGATACAACATTTTATTAGCCGTAAAGCTATGAATATTGATGGGCTAGGAGCGGAATCTGTAGAATTGCTCTTTAAAAACGGATTGATTCATAATTTTGCCGATTTATACGAGCTTACTAAGGAACAACTGATGCCTTTAGAAAGAATGGCTGAAAAATCTGCTTCAAATATGATCATCGGTATAGAAGCCTCCAAAAGTATTCCTTTTGAAAAAGTTTTATTTGCATTGGGCATTCGTTTTGTAGGAGAGACTGTTGCCAAGAAGTTGGCCCGTCATTATAAAAATATAGATGCTTTGATGGAGGCCAATTATGAAGCGTTGATTAGTGTAGATGAAATAGGTGAAAGAATTGCTGAAAGTATTATTTCATTCTTTAGCAATGAAGGCAATTGCATTCTAATTAATAGGGTAAAAAAATATGGGTTGAACCTGGCTTTGGACGAATCCCTTCTGGCCGTTCAGACCGAAAAGCTAAAGGGTAAAGTAATTGTGGTTTCAGGTGTTTTTCATATCCTGTCAAGGAATGAATTAAAAAAATCTATAGAGGATAACGGCGGTAAAGTGACCGGTTCAATTTCTAAAAAGACCAGCTTTATCATTGCAGGTGATAATATGGGGCCCAGTAAAAAGGAAAAGGCCGAAACTTTAGGCGTCTCCATCGTTACCGAACAAGACTATTTAAACATGATCGATTAATCAGGCTTAGATTTCCAGAACTTTTACTTTGTTACGGGTTGAATAAACCTTTCCATCATTGTGCAGTTGCTTAAGAAGCCTGGTCACCACAACTCTTGAGGTATTCAAGTCATCAGCAATTTCCTGATGCGTAATTTCAAGGTTCACATTTTGATTGATCTTAGCCTTATCTCCGAGATATTTTAGCAAGCGCTGATTCATGTTCATAAAGGCCAGGCCATCTATTGATTCTACCATTTCGATTAGCCTGAAGTGGTAACTATCAATGATGAAATGCCTCCATGTCTTATATTTTGCCAGCCATTCGTCTATATGGTCCACAGGTAAAAAGATGGCCTCTGTATCGTTCTCTACAACGGCCTTGAAGATACTTTCTTTACGGTTAATACAATTGATAAATGAAATGGCACAAGTGTCTCCTTTCTCTAGAAAATAAAGTACCAGCTCATCACCTTCTTTTTCTCTGCGAATTATTTTAACCGCTCCGCCGAGTATGAGAGGTATATGCGTCATATTCTCTCCAATATCCACTAATACCTCACCGTGTTTATACTTATCTAAAAAACCAACCTTAACGATTTCTTCTATAAGATCTTTTTCGAAAATGGAACTGTAATATTCGCTTAGTTTTTCTCTAAGAATAACTTCCTGTGTATTCATTTTTTTATCTATTAAAAATCAATATTGACACAAAATTAATCTAAAATAGAATGAGTAAACAGGATATTTGTCATACGGTAACATTTATTACTAAAAAAACTCCTTAACATGTGTTAAGGAGTTTTCCACCAAAATCGATTCTGACTGCATTCAAGCAAAACAAATAAATAATTAGAAAACTACTTGAATTTGTGCCAGGAATTTATCGTTATCCTCATTGATTACGGTTTCAATGTTGGCTTGATAGTTCACTTGTAAGCGTATCGCTTTATTGAAATAATAATTAAGACCAATTGTCATTCTTTCGCTGTATCTATATGGTACATCTTTTAGATCAAGGTCTTGATCAAAAAATTCATATTTGAATACAGGTTGAAGATTCCATTTAGTGTCATACCAGATCATACCATAGGCTCCATCTCTTTCCTCTCCAAGGGCAAGTGGTTCAGATCCACAACCGGTATCTGCACCTGGATCATATGCTCCTTCGTCATGAATATATTCTCCTTGGATATGAAGGTTATTGATGTCAAATAAAATCTCACCACCATAGGTAGTTCGGCTGTCTTCATCATTATTTAACTTCGGATAACCATATCTAAAACTACCTCCAATGGTCATGAAATCAAACACTTTATAGGTGACGCGTCCAACAACATCTTTTTTATTGTTGTTATCGACTTTATTTAAGCCACTACCATTCATGATCGCAAACGCATAATTCAGTCTGGTGTTTACATTTCCACCCCAAATTGAAATACCATAATCTCTTTGAGGGACTACTAACTGATCTGAAACGATAGCCCGATCAATAGTGATTAATGCATTACACGCGGTCTGAACTTCACGTCCGAAAGGCTGTTTATACGATCCAACAGAAAGTCTAGCCCAGTTATATTTATCCCAGGTTACAAAGGCATCCATGAGGTAAGCACTTCCAACACCACCTATAAAAGGACTGGTTTCTAGCATAAAATAATAGCTCCAATCTTCAAAGAGACGGCCTCTAACTCCAATTCTCGCTCTTCTAAATTTAAAAGTGCTTTCAGCAGGGTCAGAAAAAGTATAATTATATTCAGGTTGGATAAAACCAAATAGTTTGATTTTAGCAGGAGCAATGCTGTCAGTAGGGTCCTCGGCGTCGCAACCTTGCGCCTGTATTTGACTAATGAACATACTAATCATCAGTACGATAGATATCGAAATAATATTTTTCATGTTATCTTATTTGAAGATTAATTTTTGATCAACGGTAATTCTTTAGGAACGGATGAGCCAACACCCCATTGATTTGAGCTCCAAGCTGGGTTAGAATGGTAGATTCCATTCATCCCAAATGTCATACTATAAGCATCATACCCAAGAACTTGTAACCAGGCTGTTATAACAGCTGAGGTTTGACCAGTATAACAGTAAGTAATCACTTTGGCATTCGAATCTGAATCCAGACCTTTGTAACCATTGCCCTCAAGTAATAAAACTTCCTTGACGCGAAAAGCATCTTTTAAATGACCAAAATTTCCGTAGTCTGTATCTCCAAAGTAGTTGTTGATGAAGTAATTTTCAGGGCTGTTTAAAACATCTGTTCCTTTGGCAGTTTTAAAACCTGCTTCTATTACAGCTTCAACTCTTTGTCTTAAAATTTCTGCACCATCTGTAGAATAAAGGTCAAATACAGGGTCATCAAAAGTCAGGTCGTCTGGCGCTTTATTTGCGGCCCAATTACCATGACCTTTTGCTTCATCTCCTGTATTGTTATTCCATGAACCAGCTGTTTCAGAATTCCACCCAGACATACCCCATTTAAGTGCTTGGGCATTACTGTGTCCGGCAAGGCGTAAAAGAGATGCGCCATAACAAGCTGTTTGACCTGTATAGCAAACTACTAAGACTTGTTTGCTTGCAGCATCTGCTTCTTTAAGTATATCGGCAAAGGCTATGTTTTTAGCTCCCTGAATATGACTTGTATTGAATGCTTCGAGAGTTCTGATATCAAGAATACTGTATTTATTCAAAAATGCATCCAGATCTGCTGCTGCAGGAGCTCCGGCCACAAATTTAACTTCTCCTCCCGGTCCGCTTAGAATGTTGTTTAAATCAAGATCATTATCCATCATATGATCCTTCATTACTTCAAACGCAGGTTTAAGAATTGGATTTTCTGGACTGATTTCATCTCCTCTGTCACATGAACTAAGTAGCAACACTGGAACGCATAATAATGCTAGTACGAATAGATTTATTTTTTTCATAATTATTTGTTTATTGAATAAAATTTTGAGTTTTTGTTATTCGATAACCGGAAACATGTTAACCTCTTTTTTAGAAAAGGCCTCCCAGTTATTTTCTTTTAGATTTTTGTGCATAAAACTGTTACCTCCATAGGCTAAATTGCCGGTTTTGTAACCAAGAACATTTAAGTAAGCTACTACGTAGGCGGTTTCTTGACCTGTTGGGCCATAAACAAGAATTGTTTTATCTGTAGGAAGTGTAAATAGATCAGCAGTAGAACTTAAGGATCCATTTGGGTCATATTGAACAGCTTGAGGAATATGTCCTTTGGCATAACGATCAGAACCATTATAGTCTATGATGTAATAGTCATTTGGATTCTCAAATGCCAAAGCAGATTTTACGATAGATTCTTTATAAGGTGTAGCAAATGCCTTTTCTAATCTTGCTCTTAAAATGGCTTCGCCATCAGATTTACCAGTAGCAACTTCAGGAGCAGAACCTTTAGCTCCTTTTTCATGCGTTGTAGTTTCTAATTTTGCAGCGAAATCATCGGAAGTATTCTTAAGCCAAGAATTCTCGGCAAAATCAACTCTCCATGAACTCATTCCCCAATTCATGCTATGCGTATTATCATAACCAGCAATGCGCAAAAGACCGGTGAAATATGCAGCAGACTGCCCTGAATAACAGATCAAAATGATCTTGTCATACTCGGAGGGTGAAATACTATTTTCAAAATGATTTAAAAGATCCGAGGGTTGAACGTTCACAGCATTTTTGATGTGACCATATTCAAACCAGGTTGCGCTTCGAATATCAATTATATGATATTTCGGATTCTTGAGGTTCTTTTTAACCTCATCTGCAGGAATCAAGGCAGGAGCTGCATCGGTGTTGATGAAATCTCTGTTGGTTTCAAGGAAACTCAAGAGGGTTTCAAATTCATTTGGAGGATCAATATTGTTATTTAGATTTGCACTTGGTGCTTTAAAACTACTTACCAATAGTGTGGCAGGCAGTAATAATAATACGAGAATTAATGATAGTTTTCTCATGATGTAAATTTTTAAAATTCAATTGTTTATCTGTTTTTACTTGGTTTAAAAATAATTTTAGAGCAGACATATTTCCATGATATTTCTCATGGTTTTACAATATATAATGAGTTTACTGTGTATCAATTGTTACCAAAAAAAGCAACAAACATTACAAATGAATTAATGAAATAAATTCACTATAACTATCATAAAATCAATACATTAAAAGTATTTAATTTGAGTTGAAAGTGAGGCGGATGTTGAAAATGTTGCTTGTGTAGATTATTAAAAATGAAATTCTGAAAACTGAGTAGTTTAGACGAATAATAAGAACTCATTTTCTAATCAAAAGACGTCAATTGCAGTTGTCCAGATCAAATTAATTAAAGAAAAAGTCCTTCGTTAAGGCGAAGGACTTTTAACAAAACAATTAACTAACTAACTCGAAGCGTTACTAAATTCATGACAAAATTTAACAACCTCCTTCGGGCATTTTCTTTTTCTTTTTTGGTTGAACTACTACCTTTTTCTTTACCGGTTTTGGAGCTGGTTTAACGACAACTTTTTTTACAGGTTGAATCATTGCTTTTTCCATAGTAGTAGCATAATTTACTTTGGCCTTTCCAATTTCTATATTCTTGACATGAAATTGTTTGTCATCATAGTAAGTAGCTACACTCAATACCTTAATATCTTCATTACCCAATTGGTATAATAGCATAAAGGCAGCATTGGCCTCTTCAGGAGTTTTACCATATAAAATGGCTGGATTTTGCGAGCTGGACCCTGTGAGTAAGTCAATTGAGCTTTTATCAAGTAGCTGACTTAAAGGAATATTTATGGCCTTCTCAATATGTCCTTTGGAAAAGTCAAAATTACTACGAACATCAATAATAACAGATGCTTGATCTTTGATTTGTTCGAATTCAGATATTGATAAGATGTATGACTTATTACTAATAAATTCAAGGGTTTTGGCCGTGTTATTTGTGAAGCTATATTGTGGTTTTCGAAATGTCAATAGACTTATGACCACAACTAATAGAAAAAGTACAGCTGATATGGAGATTCTTTTTGTTTTTTCTAACTCTTTCATAATTTTAAATTAATTGTTTTGTATTGAATCAGTCTGAGGTTAACATCCACCTTCAGGTACTCTTTTCTTTTTCTTAGGTTTGGTAACCACCTTTTTGGGAGCCGCCTTTCTCACAGGTTTTACTTCAACTTCTACAGTGTCATTTGCAACACCAAAATATTTACCAGCAGCCCTTCTAAAAGAGTATAGTTCAAATGCCTCTTGTGACATCGTTTCTTTGGGTGGTATAGGTTCGATTATAGTGCTAAACCAGGTGTTAAGACCTCCATCTAGTATATAAAGCCTTTGGTAATCCATTCGATTACATAGCATCCAGGCCTGTTCGGCGTTGAAATTATCATTTGAAAACAATATAATGTCATAGATGTTTTGGTCGAGATAAGGGTTCAACTCTTCACTGAATATTTCAGATAATGGAATATGAATAGCATTAGGTAAACTAAAACTTTGATACGCTTCTAATAATCTCGTATCGATTAATAACAGCGTTGGATCTTGATTGATAATTCTGTCAGCCAGTTGGTCAGAAGTAATATATCTTTCGGTACTGAGGATGTTTTTCGCAAAAAGCTCAGGTGAAATACCTTCATGCTTTGGATGCTTTGGAATCAAAAGTAAGCCAGCGGCTAAAGCGATAAGAATCAAAGCAAGTATTTGATAACTTCTTTTTACGAGTATTTTCTTTGTGGTATATGTAGCAGACATAAGTGATATGTTTTTAGTAAAAGACTTTCTTTACTCGTTTTCTGACCATATCGGATATAAAAAAAGCCAATAGGGCAATGAGTGTGAATATGAAAATGATGAGGTAGGGAGAAATGTTTAAGGTTTCGTCTAGTGTTATATGACCCAGAAAGGAATTTTCATAAAGAGGCTGTAGCCATAAAAAGGACTCCGAAAAAATAAGGATACCTATAAATAATCCCACTGTAAAAACGATGCCGTCGATTTTCCCAATACCAACGGCGCATAGACTTGTGCCCGGGCAAAATCCACCGGCAAGAAAGCCAACACCCATAATAAATCCACCAACTAATGCCGCCCATAAATAAGTAGGTTGTACAAAGAGTTGATCCATATTGATCCAGTTTAGATAATCCAAATAATGAAGACCAATTACAGCAACGATTGTAGCTGTTAAGAAAACTTTCAATACAGCAAAATCATAACCGTAAAAAACGCCGACAAGTTTTCTGGAAGAAGAAAATCCAGATGCTTCCATTATAAATCCGAAAGCAATTCCGATCAGAATGGCAAAAACAAAATTCCATTCTGCAGGTATTAATTCATTTGGAATAATAGGTCCCATAATTGTATATTTTATTGATTAAATCCAGTTTTTTCTAAAAAAGTAGGCTACTAAATAACCTGTCCCAAATATGGCCATCATGCTAATAAATCCGGCGGTAGCCAATACCGAGATACCACTTAAGGCAGCGCCACTTGTACAGCCTCTTGCTATTTGTGCACCAAAGCCAAAAAGGAGCCCCCCAATAAGGGCAAAGACCAACCTTCTTTTTCCTGTGATTTTAGGAGAATGCTGAATTTTCAGTTTGACACGTCCGGTCATAGCTCCTGATAGGAAGGCACCCATGATAACTCCAAGAGCTTCAAAAACCAGCCAGTTATTCATAGGTGAACTTTCACCATCGATGAATTTTTTATAATAGGCATTGTTTTCGGTGTGTTCAGGTGAAACCTTATTCACTACTGTGACCACACCACTTTTAACAGCGCCACTTGCTCCAAGACCCCTTCCTGTGATATAAAAGGTGAAAATGATTAATAATCCGAGAAGAAATCCACCAAAATATGGATTCCAATATACGTGTCGATTTTTTTGATTTGTCTTTTCCATAGTATCAATATAAGTATCTGGTTAATTGCCCGGCTTCAACCATGACCATTCTAAAAACGAGTCCACCTATCAAGATTAGAACCGCCGGAATAATTACAGGGACCTTATAACCAAGGAGCTCTATCCCTTCCAGGATTGCAGGAAATATCAAGCCGAGTATGATCACAAAAACAAAGAACATAACGGTATAGTCTCCTCCGATCAATATGTCAAGTGCCTCAAGTTGGACAGCAGATCCTGCGTACATTCCCATAATCATGTGAACAATCAATGCTAATTCTATAAAAATCAATGCAAGGTCAATCTGACTGAAGAGCTTGCGCTCTAGGTGATCCTTTGAAAATAGTATGATGCAGGCGGCTCCTGTAGACAGCCCTGATATTAAAAATAACGGACCTAAAATGGCATTATTCCAAAGGGGCCTTGCATTGAATGCAGATAAAAGGATTCCGGTATAGATACCAAGGATTAGAGATAGTGGCAATAATATGATCGCTAGATTTCTTCGATTCTTAATAAGAAAGCCTTCCAGATTTTTTAACGCTTTTATTTTAAGGTCCCACTTAGGGAAGATTTCTGAAAAATAACTAAAAACCCATAAGAATGACCCAATCGTGACTAAGAGCAAAACCCAGGCTCCCCATGACATGGGAGATTCTAGTCTGATAGTTGTGTACAAACGCCATACATAAAGCTTATGAGTAAGATCATAGAACAAGGCTAATAAGCCAATACTCAAAGCAAAAAGCACGATAATCATCGCTGGTTTGATGGCAGTTTGCACTTGTTTTTCACGTTTTAGTATAGTGAACAAAGTGGCAAAGAATATGATTCCTGCCGCCATTCCTCCTAAAAAAAGATAAAGTGATATCGGGAAATGCCATACTTCGAGATTTGGATCGATTTTTGGGATATTTCTTCCGCTGATAAATATTTCTTCTTGCATGATGATTCAGATTAAATTAGATAGTAAACATTAGGCTTGGTTCCGGCTTCGGGTGCCAAGACCTTAAACTTTCTGGAAGCAAGTAAATGGGATACCTTACTTGTTGGGTCATCAATGTCTCCAAAATACATGCATTTGGTAGGGCATACAGAAACACAAGCTGGCAATTGACCCTTTTTCAATCGATGCGCACAAAAAGTACATTTGTCAACATATCCATCAGGGTGTTGATATCTTGCATCATAAGGGCATGAGGCAATGCATGCTCCACAACCGATACATTCGTCAGCAGTGACCAATACAATTCCACCTTCAGCCTTATGACTGGCTCCAGTTGGGCAACAACGCACACAAGGAGCATTATCACATTGGTTACACCGTTCAGACTTCAATTCAATCTCGACATGTGGGTAGGCACCATTTACTGATTCTGTAACCCAGTCTCTACAATAACCAATGGGTACACTATTCTCAGTTTGACAGGCAACCACACAGTCACTACATCCTACACATTTTAATGTGTCAATGACCATCGCATATTTCATAACAATACCTCTTTAGTTGGGTTCTCGATTAATATTTTCACAAAGTTTCCCCTCATTCCGGTACCACCCATTAGAGGATCAACTTTTATTCTACTGATCAACTCAGTGTCACTAGCTCCTTTTCCATGAGCTCGGCTCAGTTTTTTATTATTATGTCCAAATCCGTGATACATGTAAACAGAATCCCATCTGATTCTTTCTGTAACCCTTACTTTAATTGAAAAACTTGAAATAATTCCATCTTGATTTTCGAGCCAAACGTATTGGCCATTTTTTAAGTCTTCAATTCTGGCGACTTTTGGATTTACCCAAAGCGTATTTTCATCAGTCAGGTCACTCAGGTTAGGATTGTTGATCGTCCTGCTGAAAGTGTGCATTGGAGATCTTCCATAGTTGAGTCTGTAGAAGCCTTGATCCGGACTTTCATGTGATGTATAAACAGGCATGGGATCGAGCCCAAGTTCTGCCAGATCTTCTGAATAAAATTCAATTTTCCCGCTTGTGGTAGCGAATTCATGTGCTTTGCCTTTTTCCATGTAGAGAGACCCTGATTTTCTTTTAAAGTTCTTTACACCAATTTTTTTCATTTCTTCCAATGAACTGCCCATTTCATTTAATTGCCATGCAATAACTTCTTCAAAATCATTATAATCAAAGTAGGCTTGGAGGTCAAGTCGCGTTCCGATTTCTTTAGCCATCCACCAGGCAGGTTTGGAATCGTATTTTGGAGGAACAGCCGGGCATCTCAGCGCAATAGAAGGTTCTCTGTTAGTTGCAGATCTGATTCCGTCATATCTTTCTAAATAGGTGCATTCTGGTAAAATGACATCTGCGTAGCCGGTTATTTCCATTGGCATGGTATCCATAACGACCATGAAATCAAGGGATTCTATTGCTTTTTCAATCATGGCACGCTGTGGTACTGAAGTAACTAAGTTAGTACCTGCTACAAACCAGCCCTTGATAGGATATTTTGGGTTGTTTTCAGGAATTGAGGCTTTGATTACTTCCATTGTATTCCCCATTTCTGCAAAAGGATATTTTTTGCCCAGTTCCTTCCATCCCCATTTTGGATGTGGATAAGCAGGATGTGGATATTTAGGCACTTTAATTTTTTCTTTAAAATAAAAGCCTCCACGATTTCCCCAAGAACCTAAAAGCCCATTGAGCATGGCAATTGCGCGCTCTCTTTGCGCATCATCACCATACCATGTTACATGTCTTCCGGGATGTATAATTGCAGCTGGAGCTGCAGCAGCCATTACTCTGGCTGTTTTTCTGATTTCTTCTGGTTTAATGGTTGTAATACCATAAGCCCATTCAGGCGTAAAAGGTTTTACATGTTTCTTCAAGGCCTCGAAACCATGACCATGTTGCTCAACATATTCTTTATTATAAATATCTTCATAAATCAAAACATGCATCCATGATAGTAATAATGCAATATCAGTAGCAGGCTTTATGGCGAGCCAATGTTGTGATTTACTCGCTGCTGTTGAACATCTTGGGTCAACAGTTATAATATTTGCCCCATTGTCAATCGCATCAGACATTTCTTGTACCTGACTATTATGCATGTTTTCACCGATATGCGAACCGATCAAAACCAGACATTTGGTGTCTCTAATATCAGTGGGTTCAGGTGATCCGACCCACGATCCAAATGTTAAACCGAAGCCGGTTTCTCTGGGGCCACGGCATTGTGCATAGGCTGGTTCAGCAATGGTATCAGATCCAAAGGCTTTAAAAAGATGTTCCAGATGACTACCCGGAGAACCATGTTTTATTAAGGCCATTGACTCCGACCCGTAAGTATCTTTAATTTGTCGCATGTTTTTAGCGACAAGATCAAGTGCTTCTTCCCAAGATGCTTCTCTAAAAGTATCTTCGCCGTTAATTTGAGTTCTGATTAAAGGTTTTTTTAAGCGATCCGTATCGCTGTACATTCCAATACCTCCGGTTCCTCTGGGGCAAAGACGTCCATAACAGTGAGGATCATTATCATTCCCTATAATTTTTTGAATGTTATTGTTTTCATCTGAATAGGCCCAAGCTGCACATTTCCAGAAACAAACCTCGCAATAGGTTGCAGATCGTTTTAGCGTTGCCGCTGTTGCAACACCTTTCTTGTTAGAAGTCAGATCTGAAGGTATGGCGCCTAGAGCAGAAGTACTAATAGCAATTCCACTGGCACCCATTGCGGATATCTTGATAAATGACCTTCTTGAATTAACCATGCTGTAATAGTTTTTATTGAATACCTGCTTTACACTTTATTACAGATATATTTCGGGTAAAATTAGAGTGACATCACTGTTGTTTAGATGATAAAAATCATATTGAATTGTGACCTCGGTCACATATAGAAGAATAAAACATGTCATTACTCATACTTTTCATTCTTACATCTTGGTAATTTTGTTCAAAACACAAGAATGACCTCAATCAAAAAAAATCAATTGAGAAGTATCTGGCTCTTTTTGGCATTGGTGCTGATTGCTGGTGTTTGGTTTGGGTTGAAGTTTTTTCAAAATGATCAACAGGGTTTAATGGATTCAGAAGCATATGCAACTATTGAGGTTTCAAAAGAATCATGTACTGAATGCCATGTGGAGATGACTGGATTTTCATCTTTTCACGACCCTAAGCTTCTTGGTTGTGTGGTTTGTCATTTAGGCAATCCGGCTAGTTCAGACAAAGATTTGTCACATCAAGATATGGTTGTTATCCCAGGAAATTTAAGTGACGCAGAATTTACCTGCGGCACCTGTCACAAACAAGAATTAGAGAAAATTCAACACTCATTGATGACAACCAATAGCGGTTTGGTGGCCGTTGATAAATATATTTTTGGCGAGAGTGATTCGCCAGATCATCATTTTGATATTCGTGATTTGGGTCATAGCCCTGCGGATGATCACCTTCGTGATCTATGTGCAAATTGTCATTTAGGTGCCGAAAAAACTGAGCTGGGTGCCATTTCTCAGTTGAGTAGAGGAGGAGGTTGTAATGCTTGTCATTTGAACTATTCCGAGGAGGCGTCAAATCAGCTCGATGACTACCTTGTTTCAGGAAAAACAAAATTGGCTCAAATGCATCCTTCAACGGATGTTTTTATGAGTGACACACATTGTTTTGGTTGTCATAGCCGGTCAAGCAGGATATCTACCAATTATATGGGGTGGCATGAAACATTATTGGATGAACTACCAGCATCAGAAAACTATAAGCAATTTGAAGATGAAAGAATATATGAGTTCAAAGGAGCTGATGTACACCATTCAAAAGGCCTGTTATGTATAGATTGTCACAGTTCTCATGAAGTGATGGGGGATGGGAAGGATTATTTACATGAAGAGGATGCCGTAAAACTAAGTTGTTCTGATTGTCACTATAAGGAGGAGCCACTGACAGTAGCTTACGATGATTTAGATATCGAATCTTCCTTGGTTTTTATGCACCGAAATTACCAGCATCAGGAAAAGGAAATGTTGAAAGTAGCCGAAGATGGTCATCCGCTTGTAAATACTTTTATTAATGACAGAGGTGAGGCGTATCTGATAGGTAAAAAGGATGGGAAAGAACATTTGATAAAGAAACAAAGTGATATCTGTGCCAGAGATGAAGCGCATCAATCTTTAAGTTGCTCCTCCTGCCATTCACAATGGGCTCCCAGATGCATTGGCTGTCACAATACCTACGATAATGATAAACAAGGATATGATCTATTAGAAAAGAAATTGATTGAAGGAACCTGGATAGAACATGTTTTTGAATTTGAAACGGGTCTTCCGGCTATGGGAGTGCGGATAACTGAGGAAGGAAGAATAGTAGAACCAGCTATACCAGGAATGATTTTATCTATCGATAAATCTGCTCATGAGGCTTCATCATCAAATGAGCCTGTTTTTGAAAGATTATACGCAGCTAATGCACCACATACTACGGCAAAAGAAGCCAGGTCATGCGAATCTTGTCACCTTGATCCTGCATCTCTGGGTTATGGTAAAGGCAAGCTACGCTATGAAGTAAATGGCAAGTCTGCAACCTGGAACTTTGAACCAATCTATTCAGTAAATCCAATAGATGGTTTGCCTGAAGATGCCTGGATTCCATTTTTGACTGAACCGAGTTCCAAAAAACTATCTACACGCAGTGACTTTAGACCATTGAGTGTAGCTGAACAGCAAAAAGTCTTGACTGTGGGAGCTTGTTTACAATGTCATTCGAAAGATTCTAAAATCATGACTGAATCTCTAAAAACTGGATTAAATCCGTTACTTTTGAAATTGTCAGACAAATGTCTGCTACCAGATTATTAGTATATGATGCGTTATAAGAGATTTTCCAAACCTGTATTTTTATTTTTCATATTGGTTTCATTGTTAGATGTTGTGGGTATTTTTATGGAAAACCCATTCTTGCAAACAGTCTGTAAGCCCATGATTATTCCGAGTTTGATAGCTTGGTATCTGATCAAGACAGATGCTATTAACAAATGGTATGTTATAGCGTTGTTTTTTTCTTTTATAGGAGATGTGCTGTTACTTGATAAGATCAACTTATTTATTTTCGGAATAGCCGCTTTTCTGATCACACAAGTAATCTATATTTTTATTTTTTCAAAGGGCTTAGCTAAAGTATCTCGACAGAAAAAATTGGCATCAATACTGCCTTTTCTTTTATTTTATAGCGTTTTAATTTCGATTTTGTCACCTAATCTGAATGACTTACTCATTCCGGTGATGGTTTATGGAATGGCTATTTCGATTTTTGGGACGATTGCCTTATTGAATTATTTGGCAGTTAAAAACAAATTAAGCATGACCCTTTTACAGGGTGCTTTATTGTTTATCCTGTCAGATAGTATGATCGCATTGAATAAATTTCACGAAGAGCAATCATTTTATCCTGTTACAATCATGTTGACCTATATTGCTGCCCAGTATCTTATAGCAAGTTATATGCTGGGTTCTGAATCAAAAGTTCTGGATAAAGACGGAGTAACTTAACCAGACTATTTGAATAAATCCATTCCTGGAATGTCTGGCATACCTCCTTTGGCAGCAGCGGCCATTTCAGTTTCATTAATTTTATTGGCTTTATCAATTGCATTATTGAGTGCAAGGATCATATAATCTTCTAAAGCTTCTTTGTCTTCAAGCAACTGATCGTCTATAGCGATATTCTTCACTTCTCTATTCGCAGTTACTGTTACGACGACCATTCCATTCCCGGCGTCGCCATCTACCATTACGGTATTTAAACGATTCTTAGTTTCTTCTATCTTGGCTTGAGCTTCTTGTAACTTGGCCATCATTCCTTGCATATCTCCAAACATGATCTTATATTTTTTCGATTAATTAATTGTTTTCGTTCTTCACGAGGATAGCTAATTTAAGAATTTAAGCAATACCCATTATTGATAATGAGATAAATAAAATGTTATTAACATAATATTATCTATTACTTTTGCACTTGCCGATGAAAAAGAAATGTTAGAAAACACAAAAGATACAAATATGTCTAAAAAGGAGATAGTCCCTCCCATAGCTGAAAGGATCCCCAAAGAAATGGAGATTCATGGTGATATTCGAGTTGATGATTATTATTGGTTGAATGAGAGAGAGAATCCCAAGGTCATTGACTATCTAAATGCCGAAAACGACTATTATGAGCATAAGACGGCTCATACCAAACAATTTCAAGAAGATCTTTTTGAAGAAATGAAAGCCAGAATAAAGGAGGATGATGAATCTGTACCTTATAAGAAAAATGGCTATTATTATATTACCAAGTATGAAACGGGTAAACAATATCCGGTATATACAAGAAAAAAGGCTAGCCTGGATGCAGAGGAAAGCATCATGATTGATGTCAATGAACTCGCGAAAGGGCATGATTATTATGCTTTAACGGGCTTAAATGTTAACCAGTTAAATACGGTTGCTGCCTTTGGAGTCGATACTGTGAGTCGAAGACAATACGATATTCAGTTTAAAAATCTTGAAACGAATGAGATCTATCCTGAGATCATTAAAAACACTACAGGAAGCACAGCTTGGGCCAACGATAATAAAACGGTTTTTTATTCCCGTAAAGACCCTGTAACCTTGCGCAGTGATAAAATATTTAAGCATGTTTTAGGGACTGATGTATCTGAGGATGAGTTAATTTTTGAAGAGAATGATGAGGCTTTTTGGACTTTTGCCTATAAGTCAAAATCGAAACGTTTTATCATTATAGGATCATATAGCACCTTGTCTACAGAGTATATGTATTTGGATGCAAACGACCCTAATGGAAAGTTCAAAATTGTTCAACCTAGAGAAAAAGACCTTGAGTACAGTATGGCTCATTACGGTGAAGATTTTTATATCTTAACTAATATGGATAATGCCCTCAATTTTAAACTGATGAAAACGCCAATAGGCGAGACGTTAAAAGAGAATTGGGTAGAGGTTATCCCTCATAGAGAAGATACTTTATTAGAAGATATTTCAATTTTCAAAGAATTTCTGATACTGGAAGAAAGAAATAATGGTCTAAATAAGATTAGGATAAAAAAATGGGATGGATCGGATGATTATTACCTTCCTTTTGATGAAGAAACCTATTCAGCCTCGGTCTATAATAATCCAGAATTTGATACAAATGTAATTAGATATAGTTATAACTCTTTGACAACCCCTAATTCGGTGATCGACTTTAATGTTGATGATCGTTCTAAAGAGGTAAAAAAAGAGCAGGAAGTACTAGGAGGAACATTCGATAAAGAAGACTATCAAAGTGAACGAATTTGGGCGACTACACGAGATGGAAAACGCGTTGCAATATCTTTGGTATATCACAAAAAAACAAAGATCAATGAGAAAACACCTTTGCTTCTTTATGCATATGGTTCTTATGGGAGCATAGTAAGTGACAGATTCAGTTCAGTCAGACTTAGTTTACTTGACAGGGGGTTTGTTTATGCTATAGCTCATGTTCGTGGAGGTGAATACCTTGGTCGAAAATGGTATGATGACGGAAAAATGTTTCATAAAATGAACACTTTCTATGATTTTATTGATGCCGCCAAACACCTGATTAATCATAAGTATTCTTCTGCTGATCATTTATATGCTGAAGGAGGTTCAGCCGGTGGTTTATTGGTAGGAGCAGTAATAAATCTAAATCCGGAACTTTTTAATGGAATTATCGCAGCGGTTCCATTTGTGGATGTGGTAACAACCATGTTAGATGAAAGTATTCCTTTAACTACTGGTGAGTTTGATGAATGGGGAAATCCAAAGAATAAAGAATCATATGAATATATGTTGTCTTATTCTCCTTATGATAATGTGCAAAAGCACGATTACCCTCATATGTTGGTCACAACAGGATTGCATGATTCACAGGTTCAATATTTTGAGCCAGCTAAATGGGTTGCCAAATTGAGGTTGAATAAGACCGGCAATAAACAGTTATTAATGTACACAAATATGGAATCAGGTCATGGAGGAGCATCCGGGAGGTTTGATGCTTTAAAAGAAGTAACTCGAGATTATTGCTTTTTGTTTGATTTAGAGGGGATTAGCGAATAATAATATATTTTATTTTATTGTGATGCCTAATACGCTGATTACATTCTTATTTAGATGATCAGTTATAGTTAAAAAAAAAATACTTAAATTTGCCCGGTTTTTATAATCAAAGCATTGTATTTTTATGAAAAAACATAACGGTATAACTAATAACATATTAGATTTAATTGGAGATACACCATTAGTTCGATTAAATAAAATAACAAAAGAGTTAGACGGTCAGTTCTTAGCGAAATATGAAGCCTTTAATCCAGGGCACTCTATGAAAGACAGAATTGCGACGCACATAGTGGAGCAAGCTGAAAAGAGAGGCATCCTTACAAAAGGAAGTAAAGTCATTGAAACGACTTCAGGAAATACTGGTTTTAGTATTGCGCTTGTTTGTATCATTAAAGGATATGAATGTATTTTAGCTGTTAACTCAAAAGCTTCAAAAGGAAAGATTAATATGCTTAGGGCCATGGGTGCAAAAGTATATGTCTGTCCGGCTAATGTGAGCGCAGATGATCCTCGATCTTACTACGAGGTAGCAAAAAGATTACACAAAGAAACAGCAGATTCCGTATATATCAATCAGTATTTTAACGAATTGAATTCAGAAGCGCATTATCTGTCAACTGGTCCTGAAATTTGGGAACAAACAGACGGTAAAGTAACACATGTTGTCGTGGCGAGCGGAACAGGTGGTACGATATCGGGTGTAGGAAAATACTTGAAAGAGCAAAATCCTGATATTAAAATATTAGGTGTGGATGCTTATGGATCTATTTTGAAGAAGTTTCATGAAACTTCTGATTTCGACACAAAAGAAATTTATCCGTACAGAATTGAGGGTCTTGGAAAAAACCTGATTCCTTCAGCGACTAATTTTGAGATCATTGATGTTTTTGAAAAAGTTACGGATGAGGCAGCTGCTCATAAAGCAAGAGAACTTTCGTTGAAAGAAGGTTTGTTTACAGGATATACGAGTGGGGCGGTAGTTCAAGCTACTTTACAATATGCTGAAAAAGGATATTTTGATAAAGACAGTATGGTTGTAATGATTCTTCCTGATCACGGGTCAAGGTATATGGAAAAAATTTACAGTGATGAATGGATGAGAGAGCAAGGTTTTTTTGATTCAAGAAAACAAGAAAACGCATCCTTAGAAATCATTAGATAGGTGGATAAAGCCAATAAATAAAAGAAAAAGACTGTTTGAATAACAAACAGTCTTTTTCTTTTTTGTTAAAAACTATAAACATAGAAAGTTTTACATTGCAATTTTTTCTATTTTTGCAAATAATTAAAACAGAGGGGTTTTATTAATCCTTAGTTTAAATGAGATAGATACATGAAAGATTTATTTGAAAGAATAATAAAGGATAAGGGTCCTCTAGGTAAATGGGCAGAGCAGGCTGAAGGCTATTATGTTTTTCCAAAACTAGAAGGAAGTATTTCAAACCGTATGAGATTTAATGGCAAAGAAGTCATTACTTGGAGTATAAATGATTATTTGGGTTTAGCCAATCATCCGGATGTTATTAAAGCAGATGCAGATGCTGCCAAAGAACATGGTATGGCATACCCTATGGGAGCCAGAATGATGAGTGGTCATACTGATTTCCATGAGCAATTGGAGCGTGAATGCGCTGATTTTGTAGGGAAAGAGGCTGCCTATTTAGTGAATTTTGGTTACCAGGGAATGGTTTCAGCTATAGATGCACTTGTTACAAAGAATGATGTGGTGGTGTATGATATGGATTCGCATGCCTGTATTATTGATGGAGCGAGATTACATCAAGGGAAAAGATTTACTTACCGTCATAATGACATGGAAAGTTTTGAGAAAAACCTTATCAGAGCTTCAAAGAAGGCTGAAGAATCAAATGGAGGAATCCTTGTGATTAGTGAAGGTGTGTTTGGAATGAGAGGCGAGCAGGGAAAATTAAAAGAGATCGTTGCTTTGAAAAAACAGTATAACTTCAGGTTGCTTGTTGATGATGCGCATGGTTTTGGAACTCTTGGCGCAACAGGAGCAGGAGCAGGTGAAGAGCAAGGAGTTCAGGATGACATTGATGTGTATTTTGCTACTTTTGCAAAATCAATGGCAGGAATCGGTGCTTTTTTTGCCGGTAATAAAGATGTAATAAAGTATTTACAGTATAATATGCGTTCGCAAATGTTTGCCAAATCATTACCGATGACCATGGTGAAAGGAGCTTTGAAAAGGCTTGACATGATTAGAACAATGCCTGAATTAAGAACTAAATTGTGGGAGAACGTAGATGCGCTTCAAAATGGTTTGGTTGAAAAAGGTTTTAACATTGGTAAAACAAATACCTGTGTTACCCCTGTATTTTTAGAAGGAGATATTCCTGAGGCAATGGCAATGGTTAATGATTTAAGAGAGAATTATCGCATATTCTGTTCAATAGTTGTGTATCCGGTGATCCCTAAAGGAATGATTCTACTGCGTTTAATTCCTACTTCGGCTCATAATCTTGACGATGTAAACGAAACGATAGAGGCTTTTTCATCAATGAGAGAAAAACTAGTTAAAGGATTTTATAAAAAAATAGCAGCAACATTAATTTAGCAGCTATTCAGTTAAAAATAAAAAACCGTCTAAATTTTAAATCTAGACGGTTTTTTTTATGTCTTATGCTGGTGCTCTTAATTTAATAAAGTCTACGATTCATTAATGCCAAGTCTGGAAGATGCAGTGATATCTTCTTTCCCAAAATCGGCATTCAAATATTTGAAGTAACCAACTATTCCAATCATTGCCGCATTATCAGTTGTGTATTCAAATTTTGGAATATAAGTGGTCCATCCCAATGTTTTTTCCATGCTTTTTAAGGAGGATCTAATTTCAGAATTAGCCGAAACACCTCCTGCGATCGCTACATGCTCAATCTTTGTTTCTTTTGCCGCTTTCATCAATCGCTTCATTAAAATAGTTACAATAGTGCGTTGAACCGAAGCGCAGATGTCATTTAAATTCTGTTTTATGAAGTTGGCATCTTTCTTTTGCTCTCTTTGCAAAAAATAAAGAATGGCTGTTTTAAGTCCACTAAAACTAAAATCCAAAGGATTCGCTGTTTTAGGTTCGGAAAAATTAAAAGCCGTTGGGTTTCCTTCTCTGGCATATTTATCAATTAATGGCCCTCCAGGGTAGGGTAGCCCTAATATTTTAGCAGTTTTATCAAAAGCTTCTCCGACTGCATCGTCAATGGTTTCTCCTAGAATTTCAAAATTATTATAGTCAATAACCTTTAATATTTGAGTATGTCCACCACTTATGGTCATGCAAAGGAATGGGTATGGAGGTGCTTGATGACCTTCTTCTTTTATAAAATGAGCCAAAACATGAGCCTGCATATGATTCACAGGAATTAAAGGTATGTTTAATGCGATAGATAATGATTTGGCAAAAGATGTTCCAACCAGTAATGATCCCATCAAGCCAGGCCCTTGGGTAAATGCGATGGCATCCAATTGATTTTTAGTAATGCCAGCCAGTTTTAAAGCCTGATCCACTACTGGAACTATATTTTGTTGATGCGCTCTTGAGGCCAGTTCAGGAACAACGCCTCCATAGGCTGCATGAATCTTCTGGCCTGCAATAACATTAGATAAAACCTCATTATTTCTAAGGACTGCGGCTCCTGTATCATCGCATGAAGACTCTATAGAAAGTATGTGAATAGTTTTTTTTTGCATTAGAAAAATTTAGGCACAAATATTGTACTTTTAAAAATGCAAATTTAGAAATAAAAAATTATCAAGCGTTTTAAAAAGATAGTAATTCGTATTTTTTTGATAGGCAGTTTACTGCTTGTAATGTTGAGTGTAATACTCTCCTTTTCAAGCGTTCAAACTAGTCTTGCTAGATTTGCGACCAATCGACTCAACAGCGCTTATGGCACATCTATTGCCATCCAGAAACTAGACCTTTCTTCAATAAGGAATGTGGCATTGAAGAATGTGTTGATAAGAGACCATCATGGGGATACCTTAATTTCTGCAGAAATACTAGAGACTTCTGTTTTGAATTATCGGCAGTTGTTCAGCAGTGAATTAAAATTCGGTGATATTTATTTGAAAAACGGCAAGCTTGTTCTTAAGACTTATAAAGATGAATCGATAAATAGTCTTTCGGTATTTGTTAATAAGTTCAAAACGGATAGCCTGAAGGAAAGTAAAACCTTTAGGATGTCTTCCTCTTCAATAAATGTTGAGAAAATCAATTTTTCCTTGTTTAATGAGAATAAAAAAGAGGGCCCAATCGTATATTATAATGAAATTCATGGAGATTTTGATGATTTCAACATAGAAGGGTCGAATGTAAGGGCGAAGGCTCGAGACATTCGGGTTATTGAAAATCATGACGTTGCCGTTACGAGTTTCACAAGTGATTTTAGTTATTCAGATACGAGGATGGAATTCGTGAATACGCGCCTGGCAACTCAGGGCTCAGAACTGTTGGCAGATGTTGTTTTCACCTATAATCAGGGAGATCTATCCGATTTCACGAATAAGGTTCAGATTGATGCAGATTTCAAGAAGGCAGATATTGTTCTTTCAGATCTGAAAAAGTTATACGGACAATTCGGGCGGCATGATAAGATTCATTTTACGGCGAAAGCCAAAGGGACTATAAATGACTTTGTTATTGAGGATATCGATTTGGAGTCAGATCGAAATTCATCGCTTCGGGGGGATGTGCATTTGAAAAATGTACTCTATCCTGAAAAATTCAAACTAACTGGAGACATTAAAGAGCTAAGCTCAAATTACGACCATTTGACCAACCTTCTCCCTGGTCTTTTAGGAGATAAGATACCAAAAGAGTTAGAGAAAATAGGCTATTTTTCGAGTAGTGGAAAAGTGAATATCACCAGGTCTTCTGTTGATATTCAGTTAAGGACTATAGCACAGATGGGAATGTCAGATGTTGACTTAAATCTTACTGATATTGACAAAGGTGATATGGCATCCTATAAAGGGAAAATAGAACTGGTAGATTTTAAATTAGGCGAATTTGTCAGGGATAGTTTGATAGGTGAATTCTCGATGATAGGAGAAGTGGAAGGCCAGGGTTTTTCAATTGATAAAATCAGTATAGGGATTAAAGGCCATATTTCTAAGCATCAGTATAAGGGATATACATATTCGAATATAGATATTAACGGGGTGTTACGCGATAAGCAATTTGATGGATATCTAAGTGTTGACGATCCAAATATAAAACTTGAATTTAAAGGGCTTGCAGAATTGTCAGATATAAAGAAATTTAATTTTGAGGCCAATGTGGCTCATGCTGATTTTTTAAAACTGAATCTATTTACAAGAGATGAAAAATCAATTCTCAAGGGCGTTATCAATATGGACCTTAGCGGAAGCAGTCTTGATAATATTGAAGGTGAATTGAGCTTTAAGGATGCATCATATTCTAATCAGAATGATGATTACTATTTTAAAGACTTTGAGATTACTTCCAAGAATATGGATTCTGTGAGAGAAGTAAGCGTGAATTCAACCGATATCGTCAACGGCTTTGTACGAGGTAATTTTAAATTTCGTCAGCTAAAAAAATTGGGAATGAATTCTTTGGGGAGTTTATTTGTCAACTATGAAAAAGATGCGGTGACAGCTGGTCAATTTTTAGATTTCCGATTTAATATTCATAGTAAGATTATCGATGTCTTTTTTCCTGACCTTCAATTAGGCCCTAATTCTATTATCTATGGATCAGTTGATTCTGATAATGACCTTTTTAAACTTACTGTTAAATCTCCTAAAATTGAAGCTTACAATTATACAGTTGATATGATCGACCTTCAGGTAGACAATCAAAACCCATTGTATAATACACTTTTAAGCATAGACGAAATAGATGCTAAGTACTATAATTTATCTCAAATTAACCTGGTAAATGTCATGTTGAATGACACCTTATTCATGAGAGCCGATATGATCGGTGGAAGAGAACATCAAGAAAAATATAGCTTTAGTTTTTACCATACCTTCAATGAGCAGAACCAATCTGTTTTAGGAATGAAAACCTCAGAATTGACATTTAAACAAAACACCTGGTATATCAATCCTGAAAATAATGATCAGAATAAAGTGGTCTATGATAAAGACATAAAGACCTATGCTATAGATAATTTCAATATGATTACAGGTAATCAGGAGGTTAATTTGGCAGGATTGATTACTTCAGATCAAGAAAAAAATATTGATTTGCGACTTAATAATGTGAACCTTGACGACATAACACCATCAATAGATAGTGTGGCTTTAGACGGTAAGGTCAATGGCTCGATCAATTTAAGAAGCATCAACAATAAAATCTTACCTATTGCTGATTTGGCTATAAATTATTTTAGCATAAATAATGACTATTATGGTGACTTGATTTTCAAAGCGGAGTCTGATCAGAATATTCGAAATTATACATTTGATCTGCAATTGGAAAACGCTGACCTGAGAACTTTTAAGGCGCTAGGTGCTATAGATTTAAGTGGTATTGAGCCCACTATTTTAGCATCTGCTAAGTTAGACCGATTTAGAATAAATGCCTTTAGTCCGCTTGGGAAGAATGTTTTGTCTAAAATCAGGGGTTATGCTAGCGGAGAGGCAATGATTACAGGGAGTCTGGCGAACCCGGATATTGGAGGTGAAATTACATTAGTAGAATCTGGTTTGGAATTGCCGTACCTGGGGGTCAATTATGATTTTGATGGCGCATCAAAGGTGAAGCTGTATGAACATACTTTTGATTTTCAGTCTTTCAAAGTTGTTGACAGGGATAAAAAAACAAGAGGTGTAATCAGTGGCACTATTACCCATGAAGCCTTTAAAAAATGGTACCTAGATCTTGCACTAAGTACAGATAATTTACTCGTATTGAATACCGAGGATAAAGAAGGGGCTTTGTATTACGGAACCGGATTAATTGGCGGTAGTACAACGCTTAAAGGATTTACCGATGACCTCGTGATCAACGTAAACGGCACAACAAATGCGGGTACTGAGTTTATTGTACCCTTAGGGAATGTGAGTACTGTGAACAGCTCTCAGTTGATACATTTTGAAAATATTGAAATTGAAGAAGGAGAGGAGAAAAGACAGGAAATTGTATTTGAGAAGTTGAAAGGGCTCACACTTAACTTTAGGTTAAATGTTACAAAGCAGGCAGTAGCCCAAATTGTTTTGGATAAGTCAACAGGGAGTATTTTAAGGGGATCTGGAGACGGAAATCTAAGATTGAACATTGACACGAACGGAAAATTCGAAATGTTCGGGAACCTTATTATTGACAACGGAGAATACCAGTTTAAGAATATAATTAATAAAGATTTTGTAGTTCAAAAGGGAGGTTCAATTATTTGGGGTGGAAACCCTTATGACGCCCAGGTTGATATCACAGCTATAAACTATACAAAAGCCAATCCATCAGTTTTACTGGATGACATAGCGAGTTCGCGTAAAATTGATGTAGAATTATATACCATGATCACAGGTAATCTGTCAGCGCCTAACCTTGATTTCGACGTTAAAATTCCAAATGCAAGTTCTAATGTTGCTGCAGAGCTTGATTTTAAATTAAGAAATGAGGATGACAAATTAACCCAGTTCTTTTCTGTGTTGGCCACAGGTGCCTTTGCAAGAACAGATAATAATAAAACTAATTTTGATGGCAATGCCGCGATAGCTGGTACTTTGGCTCAGAAGGCCTCACAACTTCTGTCAAACATGTTAGAAAGCGACAACGATAATTTTGAAGTAGGTGTTACGTATGATATTGGAACAGAAAGCAGTGTACAGGATGTAACTACCGATGATCAGCTAGGCTTAGAGGTTTCCGGAAGAATCGCTGATAAAGTGATTGTGAGCGGAAAAGTTGGTGTTCCGGTTGGTTCAAATACCAATTCAAACGTAATTGGAGAAGTAGAAGTCAAAGTTCCCTTGAATGATGCAGAAACGTTCCAGGCCAAGGTGTATAACCGGCAAAATGAAATTGAATTCGATGTAACTGATGGAGAGGGGTATACTCAAGGTGTTGGTATTTCATACCGATTTGACTTCAATAATGGCAGTGAATTCATGGAAAAGCTAGGTCTGAAGAAAACTGCAGAGGAAAAGGAAATGACAAAGGGACAGCGGGATAGCCTTCGTGCTGAAAAGAAGCTTGGGAAACAAGAATTAAAAGAAGAGAAAGCATCAGCTAAGCTAGAAGAGGAATAGTTGAGATCTTGGTATTTCAAGTTTTTCACCTTATTTATTGTTATCTATCTAAGGAATTTTGTCTTTTGTAGAAAAATGAACCTTACATTAGGAATTAATCTTACTTTTATTTTCGATTCCCCACAAACTGATCAAATATTAATTAGTACACGCTAAAACTCAAAATATGTCAAAATCGTCCTCTTTTGTTCCATTAATGATCATTGCTGCCTTATTTTTTATATTTGGTTTTGTAACATGGATCAATGGCGCACTGATACCATTTATGAAAACCATTAACGAATTGACTGCGGCTCAATCATATTTAGTGGCTTCAGCTTCTTATATATCCTTTGTGGTGATGGCTTTACCATCCTCAGCAATTTTATCAAAAATAGGTTATAGAAAAGGAATGTCTATTGGTCTTTTTATTATGGCTTTAGGTGCATTGGTCTTTATACCAGCAGCAAATGCAAGAGTATATTGGTTGTTTTTAGTGGGAATTTTTATTCAAGGTGCGGGTATGACACTTTTGCAAACCGCATCAAATCCATATGTAACTATTCTTGGACCCATCGAAAGTGCGGCAAAACGTATTTCGGTTATGGGAATTGCCAATAAAGTTGCAGGAGCTCTTGGATCACTCATTTTTGGAGCCTTATTGCTTTCGGGAATTGATGAGGTAAATGAAAAGTTAAAAACAGTTAGCGGAGAGGAAAAGAATCAATTGTTAGATACCATGGCAGACAGTGTATTTATGCCATATTTGGTCATGGCAATTGTGCTGGCTGTCCTTGGTGTATTGATTAGAAAGGCACCGCTTCCTCATGTTGAAGCAGCTCCGACCAAAGAAGAAGAAGAAGGAAAAACAGCAAAGACAAGCATCTTTCAGTTTCCACAACTTATATTGGGAGTAATTGCCCTATTTATGTATGTAGGGGTTGAGGTAATTGCCGGTGATTCTATCATCGCATACGGCCTATCACTAGGCTTACCTGTTTCACAAGCGAAATGGTTTACGACCTTCACCTTGTTCGCTATGGTAGGAACTTATGCCTTAGGCGTTATTCTTATACCAAAATACCTTAGTCAAACGGCAGCTCTGAAAATTAGCGGTATTTTAGGAATCATTATTAGTTTGATCATCGTTAATACTTCTGGTTTTACTTCAGTATTATTAGTAGCTTCATTAGGTGTTGCAAACGCTTTGGTTTGGCCAGCGATTTGGCCTTTAGCAATAGATGGTTTAGGTAAATTCACAAAAACAGGAGCGGCATTTTTAATCATGGCTATTTCGGGTGGTGCGATTTTAACTCCGCTTTATGGAAAGCTTGTAGATTATTTAAAAGAAGTTTATCTAGCAGAAGGTATGGAAGAGGTTTTGGCCACTTCTCATTCGGCGAACCAAGGTTATTGGATTCTCTTGCCAGCCTATATTATTATATTCCTATATGCTTTTAAAGGGCATAAAATTAAATCCTGGAATTAAAAAAAAGGAATGTGCTTTGCATTCCCTGTTGAAATCTACACAAATTTCAATCTTATATTTGAGCAAGTATAGCAAAATGGAGTAGCCTGAGAAACTACTCCTTGCTATACATTATAAAATTAGTAGGCTTATTATTTTTATTTACGAAATGAGGAAGCTATTTTTGGTGTTTAACACCAACCATTCGTATTGAGCACTTTTCTGATTTTTAGTATTATCGTTATGTACTTTGGCCTGATCATGGCCATTTCTTATTTTACTTCCAGAAATAGAAGTGATGACTCCTTTTTTACAGGCGATCGTGAATCTCCCTGGTTCTTAGTGGCCTTTGGTATGGTTGGCGCAGCCTTATCTGGCGTTACTTTTGTTTCGGTGCCCGGAATGGTAGGGAACAACAGTTTCTACTTTTTTCAGTTTATTATGGGAAATGTTGTGGGTTATCTTTTTATAACCTTCGTGTTGATTCCTCTTTATTACAGATTAAAACTTGTTTCAATTTATGGATACCTGCAAGACAGGTTTGGTAACAAAACATATAAAACAGGCTCTTTATTTTTTCTGGTTTCACAGTCATTTGGCGCCTCATTGAGATTGCTGCTGGCCGCCAAAATCTTACAATTTGCGTTTTTTGATAAATTGGGTATTCCTTTTTTCTTAACAGTAATCATCATCTTAATGTTGGTTTGGTTGTATACCAATAAGTCAGGGATTAAAACCATCGTTTGGACGGATGCCATGCAGACCTTCTTTTTGATCCTGGCTGCAATAGTTACAATTTATTCCATCACTTCTATCATGGGGCTTACATTTGGAGAGTCAGTGAGTAAGGTGGTAGCGCATGATTATTTTAAAGTCTTTAACTGGGATAGCATATCAGGAAATAATTTTTATAAACAATTCATTGCCGGAATTTTGATTGCCATTGCGATGATGGGGCTCGATCAAAACATGATGCAAAAAACCCTTACCTGTAAAAATCAATGGGATGCTCAAAAGAATACCTTGACGTTTAGTTTAATATTGGCTTTAACCCAATTCTTGTTTCTTGGGCTTGGAATATTACTTTATATCTATGCAGACAGCATTAATATTACCCTGCCTTTAGCTGAGCAAGGACAATTTCTGGATACTGATACATTGTTTCCTAATTTAGCTATTAACCACCTTGGCCTTATAACGGGAATCAGTTTTTTATTGGGAATTATCGCTGCTTCGTTTTCGAGTGTTGATTCCGCGCTAACAGCCCTGACTACGTCCTTTACTTATGATTTTCTTGACATGTCAACTAAATCAGGCAAGGAAAAGAAAAAGTTGAAAAACTATGTTCTTTTCGGGTTTAGCGTAGTCGTGTTTTTGATCATCATGCTCTTTTCAGGAAGTAGGGGTGATGTTATATCGCTAATATTTAATGTTGCAGGATATACTTACGGACCGCTATTAGGATTGTATCTGTTTGGAATGTTCACATCGATTTCAGTAAAAGACAAATGGGTTCCTTTGGTGTGTATTGCAGCTCCGATTTTGACTTATGCCTTAAGTCTTTACCTGAAAAAAAGCATTAATTTTGATTTTGGATTTATTAGTATTGCTGTCAATGGTATGTTTACCATTTTAGGACTAATAATAATTAGACAAAAAAAGAAAATATGATAATTGGATCAACAACAGAACAAAGTTCTTCTTATGATAATTTGGAGGAGATGAGTGTTCATGAACTACTTCTGAACATGAACAGTGAAGATAAAAAGGTGGCCTTGGCTGTTGAAAAATCTATTGTTCAGATCGAACCATTGGTGAATGAAATTGTGAAAAAATTCAAGCAGGGTGGTCGTTTGTTTTATATTGGGGCAGGAACCAGTGGCAGATTAGGTGTCTTGGATGCTTCAGAATGCCCTCCAACGTATGGCGTACCGGATAATTGGGTTATTGGCCTTATTGCTGGAGGTGATGGTGCACTGAGAAAGGCAGTTGAAAATGCCGAGGATGACCTTGAGCAGGCTTGGTTAGATTTAAAGACCTATGATATCAATTCAAAAGATGTGTTGATCGGTATTGCGGCTTCAGGAAGAACTCCTTATGTAATAGGGGGTCTAAGGGAGGCCAATAAACATAAAATAATCACTGGTTGTATTACCTGTAATGCTGGCTCAGAGGTAGCGAAGGAGGCTAAATTCCCAGTTGAAGTTGTTGTAGGGCCCGAGTTTGTAACGGGCAGTACTCGGATGAAATCTGGAACCGCGCAAAAGCTTGCTTTGAATATGATTTCTACATCAGTCATGGTCAAGCTCGGACGAGTGAAAGGTAATAAAATGGTGGATATGCAGCTTTCAAATGAAAAATTGGTTGAAAGAGGCACAAATATGGTCGCGTCAGAACTTGGGGTTGAGAAGCAACTTGCTGAAGAACTATTACTGAAATATAAAAGTGTAAGAGCTGCTGTTGATCAATACAGAAAGCTACATAAATAAAAACCAAAAGATCGATTTGATAATTTACGCTACTTCTGTCTGACAAAGATTGAATTGATAAATGAAAAAACATACAATGGAGAAACGTTTTGGTTTAATAGGTAAAAACATATCCTACTCTTTTTCTAAAAATTATTTTACAGAAAAATTTAAGTCACTTGATTTAAAGCATTTTGAATACGTTAATTATGATTTGGAGAAGATTGAATATTTTTCAAAAGATGTACTTATAGATAAACCTATTTTAGGAGGTCTTAATGTGACGATTCCATATAAAGAATTGATCATGCCATTCATGGATGAAGTGGATGCTGAAGCCAGAAGTATTGGCGCAGTAAATACCATTAAAATATTAAGTGATGGAAGATTAAAAGGATATAATACTGATGCTTATGGTTTTGAGACCTCTCTTAAGTCTTGCTGGAAGGGGAATGAACAAGGAGCCTTAATATTAGGAACAGGAGGAGCTTCTAAGGCCATAGCCCATGTGTTGCAGAAATTAGGAATTCCGTTTCTTTTCGTGTCCAGAGCTAAAAGCAATGACCAAACCATATCCTATCAGGATTTGGATAAAAAACAGATCCTTGAGCATGAATTGATCATAAATTGCAGCCCATTAGGTACTTATCCTGATGTCAATGTAAAACCAAACTTGCCTTATGAGTTTTTAACTGAAAGACATTTGTTATTCGATTTGATTTATAATCCAGAGATGACTGCATTTCTAAAAATGGGATTAGAGGCTGGAGCTATTGTAAAGAACGGGAGTTCAATGTTAAAGCATCAAGCTGATCGAGCTTGGGAAATCTGGAATTCATAGAATAAAAATAGCTACGCAACCTATTGAAATTTGTCCATCTTATTTTTAACATAGTTTTGCGCTTTGCTGGGCTATTAGTATCTTTCAGAACTTTTTTAAAGTAAAATATAGGAACCTTAAACATGAAACAATGTTAGACGAAAAGAATGATCAATTATCATCAGATTCCGCCGGAGGCGAAATTAACAAAGAAAATGAAGCTACTCCCTTGAAATCCAAGGAGGTTGAACAAGAGAGCGATGATAAAAATAATGAAGAGGCTGATGCAGATATAAAAGTCAGTGAGGAAGAAAAAATTGAATCTGTTGAAGAGGCAAAACCTTTAGATAAAGAAATAATTGAAGATGCCACGGAAGAAGTAAAAGAAGAAGTGGCTGCTGAAGTAAAAGAAGAAGTGGTCGCAGAGGTTAACGAGGAAGTGGTTGCAGAAGTAAAAGAAGAAGTGGTTGCAGAAGTGACTGAGGTGAAAGAAGAAAGTAAGGCTGAAGAGGTTGAAGTCGAAAAGAAAGAGCCTGTTGTAGAACCTGAAAAAGAGGTAGTTGAAGAGCCTAAAGAAACTCCTGAAGTCACTGAGAATAAAAAAATCAGCGAAATTCCTGTGTTTGATCTGGCCATAATGTCATTGGATGATATTGTTAAAATGATCCGACAACTGTTGAGTG
This sequence comes from Lutimonas halocynthiae, assembly GCF_030409835.1. Taxonomy (GTDB): domain Bacteria; phylum Bacteroidota; class Bacteroidia; order Flavobacteriales; family Flavobacteriaceae; genus Lutimonas; species Lutimonas halocynthiae. Next base: position 958,180 of record NZ_JAUFQO010000016.1, on the reverse strand, counting down.
ACTTTGAAATCAAGGATGTCAAAAATCAGATTGAAAGTTTAAAAATAGATTTCCAGAAAAAATTCAGCAGCTTCATTATGGAGCAAAAGGAAGCTTTTATCAAAGCAGGTGGTGAAGAAGCAGAGTTTTTCCTGTCGGCCCCTGTTAAACATAAATTTGACGAATTAGTTGGAGAGTATAAGAAGAAGCGTCAGCATTTTTATAAGGAAATAGAGCGAACGCAGAAGGAGAATCTGGAGCTTAGGTTGAGTTTAATTGACGAGTTAAAAGCGTTGATTGATAATGCCGAATCTTCTACAATGTATAAGAATTTTAGAGCCTTACAAGATAGATGGAGAGAAGTAGGTCAAATTCCACATGCAAAGTATAATGACGTTTGGAGAACTTATCATCATCATGTAGAGCGGTTTTACGATTTACTTCATTTGAATAATGATTTCAGAGATCTGGACTTCAGACACAATCTGGAAGAAAAAACCAAATTAATTAAAAAAGCAGAGGCCCTATCAGAAGAGGAAGACGTAAATCATTCGTTTAAGGAACTACAGATTCTTCATAGAATGTGGAAAGAGGATATCGGACCTGTTGCACGTGAATTAAGAGAAGAAGTTTGGCATAAATTTAGTGAAGCCACTAAAAAGATACATAAGAAAAGACATGATTATCAGGACCAACTTGATGAGAAATTTAAAGCTAATGTTGGTTTAAAGCTAGCTGTAATTGAAAAAATAAAATCAATTGATGGCAGCGGAAATGCAAGTCACAAAGACTGGCAGCAAAGTATTAAGAAATTAGAGGCACTTAGAGATGAGTTTTTTGCCATTGGGAGGGTTCCTAAATCTAAAAATGAGGAAGTCTGGCAACTTTTCAGGGAAGCAACCCGTAAGTTTAATTCTGAGAAAAATAGTTTTTATAAAGGAATTAAAAGTGAGCAGACAGATAACTTGAAAAAGAAACTGACTTTAGTTGAACAAGCAGAATCATTGAAAGAAAGTGATGATTGGGTTATGGCGACTGAAGTATTCAAGAAGGTTCAGGCTGAATGGAAAAAAATCGGACATGTTCCTCGAAGAGATTCGGATAAGATCTGGAAACGTTTTAAAGATGCATGTAACCATTATTTTGATAGATTGCATGAGAAGCAGAATGATGTTGATAAAGACCAATCTGCTGTTATAGACAAGAAGAAAGAGTTTATGGAGACTCTTAAAAAGGAAATTGAGGAAGGAAAAGATTTAAGCCTTGAATTTGTTCAAAAAGGTCTTGATCAATGGAGAGCTCTAGGTGTGTTGCCGCAAAAGGTAAAGCATATTGATATTAAATTCAATAAATTACTTGATAGTGCGTATAAGAAATTGAACATTGATAAAGATGAGGCCAGTTTTTTAAGATTTAGAAGCACAGTAGATGGTTTGCTCGATCAGAAAAATGCAAGAAAACTAGATAGTGAGCAACTGTTCATTAGAAGAAAGATTGACGAAATTACTAAGGAGATTAAGCAATTAGAGAATAATATTAGTTTTATCTCGAATGCGAGTGCAGATAACCCTTTGGTGAAGAATGTCTATAATAATATCGAGGAATACAAAAAGTCATTAGCGATTTGGAAAAGAAAGATCGATTACATGAAGAAAATGGAATATTAAAACAAAAAAAAACCGCTCTTGAGCGGTTTTTTTTTGTTTTAATAAACTGCTTCTAATAGAAGCCCTATATTTTCTTCAGCGATTATTTGTTTAAAAAATCAATTCTTTCCTGCATTTGTAAAAGAACCTTCTTATGTGAGTACAATGAGCAGTGCCCTTCCATAGGTGTAAACTCAATAATTGCGTCAGATTTTGGATTTGAAGTTGATTCCAGGAAATCACCAAAGCCTCTGGTTCCGGTGTTGAGATAAAAATGGTCCATGTCACCCATCCAGATATATATTTTCCCTTGAATTTTAGGACCCAACACTGACCAATTTGTTTCAGCATACTTTTTGAAGTCATACTTCTCCCATGATTTAGCCACTTCAGGATTGATAACGCCTGTATAAGGGTCGAACATTGGCATAGGAAGACCATTATCCCCCTTAGGGCTGTAAAGTGCTGTATGGGCACTAAATTGACCTCCTGAATCTAAATAAGAATCAGATGAACCGAATACATTTTCATAGGCTATAAATTCCTTCATTGAAAGAAGTGGTTCACCATTCGTATCCCTCATAATAGGCCTGAGGTAGCCCACTTCATTTTTAAAGGCTTGTTTTTCTTTGTATATGTTGATCAATTGATAATTTTCAAAATCGATCGCATCCGGGCTGTAAGAATATACGCCATTGAAAACGTCAGGATAGTATAATTGCAATCCTAATGACACCCAACCTCCAGTTGAACAACCATCAACAAATCTGGTCATAGGGGTATCAGTTCCTCGAAACTTGCTTTCAATGTGCGGGATAAATTCGTTGATAAGAGAATAGCCATATGGGCCGCTGTTCTCAGAGTCCATTTGATAAGAATCTCCAAAAGGCCCTTCTCCATCAAGAAACACGGTAATGATCTGAGGAGATTCATTGGAATCCCACCATTTCATGAATTTATCATAAGTAATCAATCTGTCAATTCGTGTGTATCTGCCGCCATAACCAGCCACATTGTATCGGATAGGATAGGCCTTCGTATTATCATAATTATGTGGAAGCAACACACTGGCTTTTAAGGTCATTTCTTTACCCCACCATGCAGACAAAGTATCACTTTTTAAATCTATCAATTTAGACAGATGGTGGGCTTTGATCTCTCTGGCTTCATTTTTTTGATCTAAATTGAATTCGAGTGTTTTTTTGCCGTCAATCAATATTTCCTGTTTGCTGGCAAATAGGTTTCCCGGGGCATCTATTCTTGATTCCTGGGTGTCTTGATCCCAAACCACCTGAACATAATAAGTTCCTTCTGGAATTGCGTTTAGGTCCCAGTCAGGTGTCTTGGTCCATTGGTCTTTTCCGGATAATTCAATCGTTTTCTTTGCAGGAAAATTATCGATATTTCGCGCAAAAACGTATGTCTTGTTGTAGGGATTGGGCCAGATTTGTTTTCGTGGCTCGAGCTTTGCATTTTGGGTCAAGAAGACAAAAAGACGCCCATTACTTTTAAACGATTCATGCAGCGTCTCGTCAATTGAGACTTGGATAGTAAGGTCATGTTGTTCTTCTTGGGCAAAAACCTGTAGTCCCAGACAAAGAAATAAGGCAAAAAGGCATGTACTTTTAATGTTCATAGTTTGATTTGTTTAGTTAGGTGTTAATGTGCAATACATTCAGTATTTTTTTCAATCTGAGTTCGTATTAGTAGCCAGATAAATATAAACATAATATTTGTGAATAGGATTGTAGTTGAAACGACAGCTCAGTATAGGCGGTCGGGCTAAATGATAAGCTGATTTCGTCAAACTTAATCGAGTTTTAAACCCTAGGGTTTGCAATTCTTTATTACTTTTAATGCTTCATTTATAACGGCTTAATTAATGATTTATTTAAAAGGTAAAACTGCTTTTATTACGGGTTCTAGCAGAGGTATAGGGCAACAAATTGCCAAAGGATTGGCAGCACACGGTTGTAATGTTATTGTTCATGGAAGAGCAAGGGGGAGTTGTGAACAAACGATTGGTATGCTAGAAGAATTTCCTATTAAGACCTTTGCTGTATATGGCGAATTGTCTGATGAGACAAATGTGAAAGACCTCATTTCGCAAGTAGAGGCACTTGACCTGGATGTAGATATCTTATATAATAATGCAGGCTTGATGACTGCTTTTCATGAAAATTATTGGGAGCATAATTGGGATGAATGGGCCTTGACTTTTAAAGTCAATGTTTTTGCTTTGTATACACTTTGTTCAGCATTCTTGCCTGGCATGGTAGAAAGAGGTTTCGGCCGTGTGGTGAATTTAACATCCGGAATTAAGGACCAGCCTGAGCTAGCGCCTTATGGGGCATCGAAATGGGCAGTTAATAAAATAACCGATGATTTTGCGATAAAACTTATAGACTCAGGAGTGCGCATCAATATGCTTGACCCGGGCTGGTTAAGAACTGATTTAGGTGGTGCAAATGCAGAGCACCCAGTTGAGGCAGTCTTGCCCGGAGCTTTGGCTCCGGCCTTGATAGATGATGACGGGCCGAATGGTAAATTCTTCTCGGCTATTGATCATGAATTATAATTTAAATTTTTCTATAAAATATTGTTTATTAAATACTTAAAGACACTATCCTCTATAATTAGTTTAATTTAAAATTTAAACCAAAGCAGTCTTAAAAGCAATATAAATAGGAATCCGTTTCAATAAAAGACTTAGCGATTTATCCTCGGTGAGAAATTTCCATGTCGTTCTAGTTTTACTATCTTTCCATCTTTGTCTCTTATGAAAGTTAGGGTTTCTCCCAGTGTTTTGTCTTTTCGAATACGTCTAAAAACATCGCCTTCAATATGTTTATAAAAATGCATGGCTTCAGCAGGTTCTTCTGAAGGAAGCGAAAGGCTAACCAATTTGCCGTTAAAAGTACCGATATAGACCTCACCCCACCATGGAGAACTATCATAGTAGCCAACATAGTTTTTTAGTTTTTGAGAGGCTTCGGTATCCATGTCTTTTTTTGAAGTCTCCATTTTATTCATAATGGCATTAATACCTTTTCCATATTTATTAGGGTTTGTGCCATTAGCATTGATCATGACTGAGAAGGCCCTCTTTGTTTTAAGGTTAATTTGAAGGGTTGAACGGTAGCCTGGGCAAGAACCTCCATGGCCCACCCAGGTATTGCCATCACTTCCTTTATACACCGAGAATCCCAGACCCCAAGTAGTGCTCCAGTCAGGATTGGTCCAATGTACATTTTGCATATTTTTAAGCGTAGCTGGTTTTAATATTTCTACTAGGGTACTATCTCTTAACCTGAATTGCCATGATGCAAATTTACCTAGATCTCCTACAGTAGAAGAGAAACCAGCAGCAGGAGTGATCCCATTTGCCTGAAATAACTTTACTTTATTGCGACTTCCGTCTCTGTTTCTAGCCGTATATCCAATGGCTAGTTCTTCACCATACAGGTTTTCTGGCAGCTCAGTTCGCGTATTGGATAAGCCAAGAGGGGTAAGTATATTTTGTTCGACATAATCATCATAAGGCATTCCCGAAATCTCTTCAACAATTTCGCCAAGTAGCGTCAATCCTAAATTACTATACTGAAAATAAGTAGAGGCCGGATAAAGTGTTTCCTGATCCTTTAATTTTGAATCTATTTCTTCTTTTGTTGGAAACGGGAAGTCAGGACCAGTCCAATAAGGATAGCCAGCTTCTCGCGGTATGCCAGAAGAATGGGTTAATAAAGATCGTATGGTAATGGGGCCACTTTCAGGATATTTTTGTTCAAGGGCATAAGCGGGCAGGTGGTCACTAACCTTGTCGTCTAAACGAATTTTACCTTCATCGTATAGCTTCATTATCGCTACAGAAGTAAACAACTTTGAAATGGAGCAAATACTACAAATTGTATTCTCGCTGGCTGAAGTTTTGTTCTCTATATTAGACATTCCCACTGCTCCTGACCATAAAACTTCCTGATCTTCAACCACAATCGCTGTAAGGCCGGGAAGTTGATCATAGTCTTTCTGGGCTTCTAGCCAAACCTCGACTACTTGGAAAGCTTCGGTATAATCTTTTTTCGAATCCTGGGCATAAACGCCGTTTAATAATAAAGAAAGGATCAGTAAGAGGTAGTAGTTTTTCATAAGAATGGATTTGGTTATTTAGGTCAATGTGTTATAAAAATATAAAATATTCTGCTTAGATCTTGATTATTAATTAAATATATGCGTGCAGGAGTATTGCCTGGCCTTAAGGCTATCTGTTTTTGATTCATTACAAACACATTCGAAATATGAATTTAACAAAAGCGATTACTATATTTGTAGGCCAAAAAATATAAATCAGGGTTTACCCGAATAGAATAATAATTAAACAAGCACATTATGTCAGATGATAAAAAGGTGATTTTCTCCATGTCTGGAGTTAGTAAATCTTATCAAGGTACCAATAAACAGGTTCTTAAGAATATATATTTAAGTTTTTTCTATGGTGCCAAGATTGGGATACTCGGTCTTAACGGATCTGGAAAATCTACTCTATTAAAGATTATTGCAGGTTTAGAAAAGAATTATCAAGGTGATGTCGTTTTTGCTCCAAATTATTCAGTGGGGTATTTAGCTCAGGAACCGATATTGGATGACAGTAAAACCGTTATTGACATTGTAAGGGAAGGGGTAGCAGAAACGGTTGCCATTTTAGATGAATACAATAAGATTAATGATATGTTTGGTCTTGAAGAGGTGTATTCTGATGCCGATAAAATGGAGAAGTTAATGGCTCAGCAAGCTGATCTTCAGGATAAAATTGACGCGCAGAACGCCTGGGAGTTGGATACCAAATTAGAAATCGCCATGGATGCATTGCGAACTCCTGACGGTGATGTGCCTATTAAGAATCTGTCTGGAGGAGAGAGACGTCGTGTAGCGCTTTGCAGGTTGTTATTACAACAGCCGGATGTGTTGCTTTTAGATGAACCTACCAACCATTTAGATGCAGAGTCTGTACACTGGTTAGAGCATCATTTGGCGCAATACCAAGGAACAGTTATTGCGGTTACGCATGACAGGTATTTTCTTGATAATGTGGCGGGTTGGATCTTAGAACTTGACAGAGGAGAGGGAATTCCTTGGAAGGGGAATTACTCATCTTGGCTTGAACAAAAATCGGATCGATTGGCAAAGGAGGAAAAAACAGCGTCTAAGCGTCAAAAAACCCTTCAAAGAGAATTGGAATGGGTGAGGATGGCTCCTAAAGGGCGTCACGCTAAATCTAAGGCCAGGTTATCGAGTTATGATAAATTGATGAGTCAGGATCAGCAAAAGCAGGAAGAAAAGCTTGAAATCTATATTCCACATGGCCCTCGCTTAGGTAATAATGTTATCGATGCGGTGGGTGTATCGAAGGCTTTTGGAGATAAATTACTTTATGATGATCTTAATTTTAAACTGCCTCCAAACGGAATAGTTGGGATTATTGGCCCTAACGGTGCTGGTAAAACCACCATTTTCAGAATGATCATGGGAGAAGAGAAGGCAGATAAAGGAGAATTTAAGGTTGGTGATACGGCGAAGGTTGCTTATGTTGATCAGAGCCATTCTAATATAGATCCGGAAAAGTCTATTTGGCAGAATTTTTCTGATGAACAAGAGATGATTATGATGGGAGGAAAGATGGTGAATTCCAGAGCCTATCTAGGTCGTTTTAATTATAGTGGTTCTGAGCAAAACAAAAAGGTTTCAGCCTTATCAGGAGGTGAGCGAAACAGATTGCACCTTGCCATGACGCTGAGAGAAGAAGGTAATGTATTACTTTTAGATGAGCCAACTAATGATTTGGATGTGAATACCTTAAGAGCTCTTGAAGAAGGACTTGAAAACTTTGCTGGTTGTGCAGTGATCATATCGCATGATAGATGGTTCTTAGACAGGGTATGTACGCATATATTAGCTTTTGAAGGAGATTCTCAAGTCTACTTTTTCGAAGGAAGTTTCTCTGATTACGAAGAGAATAAGAAGAAAAGATTGGGTGGAGATATGATTCCTAAAAGAATTAAATACAAAAAGCTAATTCGCTAAATCAGAATGAATTCAAAAGTAAAGAATATTAAAAAGGTACTTCTTTCTGACAATTGGTACACTTTAAATAAAATTGTTTTTGATTACCAAATGCCCAATGGTGATTGGGTAAATCAGCAACGAGAAGCTTATGACCGTGGGAATGGGGCTGCTATTATGCTCTATAACAAAGAAAAACAAACGGTTGTTCTTGTTTCTCAGTTCAGGATGCCTACTTATCTGAACGGTAATGAATCAGGCATGTTGATTGAGGCCTGTGCGGGCCTGTTGGATGGAGATGATCCTGAAACCTGTGTGATAAAAGAAGCTGAAGAGGAATCTGGTTTTAGAGTCAGTAAGGTTCAGAAAGTATTTGAATCGTATATGTCGCCCGGTGCAGTAACTGAGGTGCTCCATTTTTATATTGCAGCCTATGATGATGGCAATAAAGTTGGTTTAGGTGGCGGATTGGCAGAAGAGCAAGAAGATATAACTGTTCTGGAAGTAGATTTTGAAAAGGCCTTGGCAATGATCTCCACTGGAGAAATCAAAGATGCCAAGACCATTATGTTATTGCAGTATTTGAAAATTCATGGCTTGATGGAGCCTTGATTAATCAATTGATATTAAACGCTCTGTGTCGCAAGAGATAATTTTGATATCTGTTTCTGCATATCCTCAAGATTACCCATATATAATTGCAATTCAGCTAGTATTTGAAGCTTTGAGGCTTCAAACTTGTCATTGCTCTGAGCAAAAAGGTTTTTGTAATAACTAATTCCATCCTTTAGGTTTTGGGTAAAGGATAGTAAAGACTTCTCTTGTCTTTTATTTAGATCTCCTTGAATGTCATCAATTTTAGCCTTAAGATGATCTGAATAAAGCTTTAATTCTTTGATGAACATATTAGGTCTTTTATTTGAAGGAATCACATTGATCCTTCCATAAATATGGTCTGTGATTTCTCTCAGACTCATAATTTTAGAGAAATAGGCCATATTGGGTCCAGGACAGATAGAGACGCCTTTTGCGGGTGTTTTTGTATTTATCTCGTGAATTTGTTCAGTTGCAGCACCAAGGCCCATACAGAGGCAGGATTTTTCAACGATTTTTTGAAACTTATTCTTATAAGATTCTTTTGAAATAGCCTCCTTGTCAAGTTCTTTGATCTTATTTCGCTGGTATTGTCTTGAAGCAGTACAAATTGACTTATCCGTAAACTCACTGTTTAATGCTAAAAACTCTTTTGGACATGGACTTCCGGGTCTTCCTGATTCTATTTTAACACCTTTCTCAAGATCCTTTGAATTACCTCTTAGGTTATTAAAAGGAACTCCCAGGGGTGATATATTACTAAGGTATAAATCCTTTTCAGTAGCTGCTGCCAATTTATCTAATGTGGCATCATCTACAGTAGTGGCCTCAGGAACCAATAGAAATGGACTTCCCCAACCTACAGAGTCAATTTCGTAGTGTTCAAGTAAGAAATTATGTTCTTCTTCAGTTCCTACACCTCCTTGAGCTGTTATTTTTAAATCTAATGTTTTGGTTGGTGCTACTTTTTCTCTATGCTTTAAGGCAGGAAGAAGTATTTCATGAATCGTTTTGATCAACTCTTCCCTATTGCTTTTAAACTCTTCTAAAATAGGTCCCATCAGATACCCTTCAGTTGCAAAAGCATGGCCTCCGCAATTAAGCCCGGATTCAATCCTGTATTCAGATACCCAAAGCCCTTTTTTAGCTAAAAATTTACCCTGTATCAAGGCCGAGCGATAATCACTTACCTTGATAACAATCTTTTTCTTGATATAGCCATTTACATCCGGATAGAAGTCGTCAAACTGCTCCATATAGCTATAGAGTCTAGGGTTCATTCCGGCAGATAACACAAGAGAAGATTCCAGATTGCTTTCGGCGAAGCCTCTTAATGCCGCATGAGCATCATTGTATTCATTTGGTAATTTTTCACCCTCCTTATAATTCACCTTGTCGAGTTTTGTCATGATGTTTACATCAATACTACCCATACTTAAGTGCTGGTTTGCCCAGTTTTTAATTTCTTTCCAGGTTGTGTTATTTGAAGTCAGTTCAAGAAATTGTTGCTTCAAACTTGAACTCTCAGGAAGCATATTGAAGTATGCTTTGATCTCCTTACTTGTCTCAAGTGTTGAATCTTTAATTTGTTTAAATTTTTCCTCAGCTAGTTCTTGAAGTAAATTTAAATAAGATGTAATCCTTTTTGCTCTAAAGTCTTCGATCTTATCTGTTATCGCCTGATAAGGGATTTCAAATTTTTCACAATAGGCTTTTCTGAGGTTTTCAATGAGAACGTCATCCACTATGGATACAACCGAATCCATACCATAGGGTGCGACCTTTAAAGGCGTATCAAGAGTGAATCCAGTTCCCATAACGGGAATATGGAAGGTGTGTTTTGTAGACATGTTTTGATTTTTTTAGTACTAATTCAAATCACTGATGAATCCTGGTCATATTTTTCAATTGATCAGGCTAGCAGTAATCTACAAAGGTAGAGATCAAGAATTCTTATAAGTTGACATTTGTCATGTTTGGGGATTTACTTATCAAACATTGAGTTTAAAGCAAAAAAAAACCTATCACAGAGACAGGTTTTTGGTAGATAAAAAAATTAAAGCCACATCTAAACGGTCTTGACATTTACTGCGTTTAATCCTTTTTTGCCTTCCTTTAAGTCGAATTCAACTGTATCTCCTTCGCTAATTTTGTCAATTAAACCAGAAATGTGAACGAAATGTTCTGTGTTTGAACCCTCTTCCGTGATGAATCCAAAACCTTTAGACTCGTTGAAAAATTTTACTGTTCCTTGTAACATTGTAATAAATTATAATTAAAACATAAAGATAATATTTTTTTAGAAATTTTATTTAATGTTTTTAATTAATTGATTCATACACTCGTTAAGAACCAAACACTGAAAAAGACGAGAAAAATAATCCCTAAATAACTGAGGGCGCTTAGATATTTTGAAGGTCGTTTTTCTTCAGGCATATGCTTGCCTTTTACAAGTATAAAATTGGCAATAGCATAAAATGGTGCGGTTAAAAAAGAAAGAACGGTTGCAATTTTAACAAAGGTGATCATGTTGGTTTTAAAATAACTTAAAATGATTAAGGTTCCTAAAGCCAAAATAAAAATCCAACCCAGATAAAAGCTTTTGTTACTTTTGCCACTGAGCAACTCACTGCTTTTTGCCATGGCTCTGGGTGAAGCATCTAAAGTAGTTAGGGTAGTGCTGAACATGGTTGTAAAGGCAGCTATTCCTATGAAAATCGCAGCTCCTTTACCTAGATTGTCTGTGTATAGGCTAATGAGCTGTTTGGCAAAAACACTGGCGCTTGAGCTGATTTCTTCCTCTGAATGGTACATTACCAGGGCGCCCAATGACATAAAACAGATACCCAGAAAAACCGTCATTACATAACCTACATTAAAATCGAGTAAGGATTTTTTAGAATCTAATGGGGTTTTAGACCCTTTACTTTTTTCAAGTGTCCAGAGAGAATGCCATGTGGAAACATCTAAAGGAGCCGGCATCCATCCGAGAAATGCAATTAGAAAAGTTAATTCAACGGCGCCTTCAGGAATTTGTGGCGAAAAAGAATACGTATGATCTGTTTTAAAAATAGCAACACAAACGGCTATGATAGAACTGAAAGCAAGAACAGAGATGATCACCTTCATCGTTTTGTCTAGCGCCTTATATTTGCCAATAAGGAGGATGCCAAGACAAATCATTGTGATTAAAATGCTCCAAATACTTAAGTTCGAGGTCAGTCCAAAAAGGTTTTCAGCCAAACCAGCCGTCACTATTGTCACGGCGGCTTGAATAGTAAACATGGTTAGAAAAGTGAGAATGAAATAAGATATCAGCACCCAATTTCCTAGTTTTTTATAGCCGTCGATCAAACTTTCACCGGTTGCGGCTGCATACCTTGGTCCGTATTGAAAAAAAGGGTATTTGAAAAGGTTCACTAATAGTAAGGCCCAAAGTAAGCCAAATCCAAAATCAGCTCCGGCACGAGTCGATTGCACAAGATGTGACACACCTATTGCGGCTCCGGCAAATAAAAGTCCAGGGCCAAGGTTTTTAAACGCCTTAAACACCTTTTTATTCATAAAATATTTTGATTATTTCTTGATGATGATTTCTGCTAGTAATTTTTTGGCCCTCAGTAGTTTAACCTTAATATTGGTCATGGGTTCGTCAAGCTGTTCAGCCATCTCTTTATAGCTCAATTCTTGAAAATACCTTAAATTTATTACCTCTTGATAATGCGGTTTTAATTGTAAAATGTAAGCCTTTAATTGAGCCAGGTTTTGCTCTTGAATTAATTTGTCAGAAGGAGTAGGGTCTTCATCAACAATCCTGTGTATTTCCCGATGATTTTTATTGATTGAAACAGTTTCGGCTTTTTTCTTCCTTAAGTGATCGATATACAAGTTGCTCGAAATAGTGAAAAGCCAGGTGTTGAATTGAAAGTTGTCATCAAAACTGTCAATCTTGTCAAATGCCTTGGCAAAAGCCTTGATCGTAATGTCTTCGGCCTCATCTTCATCCTGACATTTATTATACTGAAAGCGGTAGACGTCTTTCCAATATAAATTCAAGAGATCATTAAAGGCTTTTTGATCTCCTTTTTTCGCTTGATTAATCAATAAACGGATGTCCTTTGTGTCGCTCATATAGCAATTACCAGTATTTCGGGGGAGAAATAATATTCTTGAAAAAAATATACAACTGTATAAATATAATTGAAATTTCATACAATGGTCCAAAAGCTGTTAAATCTTTTTCCTTAAGTCTGTTAGCGGTTCGATTTATGGTGGCATACCAAACAAGAAACCTTAAAATAATAAGTGGAATAAAATAGGTTAAATGTGTTTTTGTAATAAAAGCTAAGAAGATTAAGGCATAGAATGAAAACTGAGATAAATAAAACAGGCCCAGCATTAATTTGATAGATGATTTATAATGAGAGGAGGTTGTTATATGCCGTCGTTTCTGACGTATCCAGTCAGAAAATTTGAGATGTACTTTTGAAATTGTAAATGAATCTTGATGGTCACAAACGGCGACGTTTTTTGAATTTGCAACTTGAGAAATAAATAGGTCGTCATCACCTGATCTAACATGGCTGTGATTTTCGAAGCCACCAGCAGACAGGAAGATTGATTTTTTATAAGCCAGATTCCGGCCGACACCCATATATGCTTTGCCCGCTATGGCATATGAAAAATATTGAAGTGCCGTTAACATGGTTTCAAACCTGATCAGTTTATTTAAAAAAGAGTTTTTTCTTTTTTCATAAGCTCCATAGCCCAAAACAAGTGATATGTCTTTTGAAAAAGAATGCGTCATATGACTTATCCATAGTTTGCTGCGAGGTTGGCAGTCGGCATCGGTTAGTAAAAGATGTTCATATCTGGCTGCTGCTATTCCCTTAGTTAAAGCTACTTTTTTGCCCTTTGAATCTCCTGGATTAATTGCGATAACCTTGACATCAAACGCAGCATTTTTGTGAAGTTTTTGAAAGGAATTCATGATAGACAACGTATTGTCATTTGAAGCATCATCGATTAATATCACTTCAAATGACGGAAATTCCTGCTCCGATAATTTTGGCAATAAACAGCCGAGATTAGCAGCTTCATTTTTTGCGGAAATGATGACGCTCACTGCTTTCTGAAAAGATTTGTTCTTTTTTTGTTTAAAAGAGGTGTATTTCCTAAAAAGGAAAAAGTAGAAGTATAATTGAATTATAATTACGACACAAAACGTGGTCAGTAAATGCATTGGTTCTTAAGAGACACTTTTGGTTGTCAATTCGGCATCCTCATTTTCAATATTTGTTTTACAGCCTCCTTCATTGCCACAGCCACAGGTTATACCTTCAGCCTTCAGTCTTACGTTACTTCCTGCACAAGTGCCATCAAACTCCCCATCTTTCTTTGCCCATATTTTAATGGCAATTCCTGCAAATCCTAAACCCAGTAAAATAATACTCAATAACAGTAATTTCATAATGTATCAATTATGGTGCAAAATTAATCATTTATCACTTGAAAATAAAACAAAAAATGAAATTTGTAATCCGGGCTTTTGCCTTAGATAGGTTTAGATGAAAGACGTTCTAGAAACAGGTCAGTATCTTGTTTGAATTCATCCTTGTTGAACTCAGCATCCGTTTTGCATTTAAGCTTAAGTTTTTTTATATCACTTACCCATTGGTTTCCATCAAAATAAGATAAACCTTTAAAATCTCTAACCTTATAAAGCGATTTTTCACCGTAACAGGTTCCTAAATACACATGATCTAATTCTTGTTCAAAGGCCCAATTGATCACACTAAACATCATCCATTTGCCCAGCGAAAATTCCTGTTGATCAAGATCGAAGAAGGCAAACCAGTAATGCAGGCTTCCTTTTTCAATGATGGCAATCACATAACCAACCGCTTTTTCGGCTATTTTGAACTCAAAGACATGACTGATGCTTTTTGACTGGAGTATATAATCAAGTCTTTCATTACTAATAGGTTCACTAAATCTTTTATTAGCAAAGTTTATGCAATAGGATTTGAAGTCATGATCATTAACATTGAATTCTTCAATAGGAATTACTTCAAAAGAAGGGGACAAAGGTTCAATTTTTCTGGCCACTCTTCGGTTTTCTGAAGACGGTGTAAATACACTAAGATCAACCCTTAAACTTCTTGCCAAATAATAGGTTTCTTCTTTTAGATCTATATTGTTTGAATAGGGTAAGAATCCTTTGGCATAAATATCAGGAAGCTCCTGTTGATGCTCCTTAATACAGTATGTAGCGTAGTTGAAAGTATAGGTCTTATAATCGACAAAACTTTCTGATCTAAATATCTTCATAGGTTGCTCAGGTCAATAAAAAAACCCATCAAAAATAGTTTTTTGATGGGTAAAAATAGCATTTTTTATCTAAGATTCTTTAACTAATTCACTTTGAACATTTGAAGGCACAGGTTCAAAAGAAGCGAAATTAGTACTAAAAGTAGCCCTCCCTTGTGTTTGAGATCTTAGACTCGTTGAGTATTTATACATCTCAGCTTCTGGTACCTTAGCCTTTATGATCTGGTGTTTCCCTTCGCTATCCATTCCCATTATTATAGAACGTCTTGATTGTAAATCAGTCATTACATTTCCCATCAAATCTTCTGGAACCCTAACTTCAAGATCTAGAATTGGTTCAAGTAATTTAGGTTTGGCGTCTAAGAAAGCGGCTTTAAAAGCATGGGCTCCGGCAATTTTAAATGAAATATCATTAGAATCAACCGAGTGCATTTTACCATCATAAACCATTACCCTTATGTCTCTTGCATAAGATCCGGTAAGCGGTCCTTCTTCCATCACTTCCAGAATTCCCTTCATAATAGCCGGTAGATAACGTGTATCTATAACACCACCGGTAATACAATTATAATAAATAAGTTTACCACCCCATTTAAGGTCTATTTCTTCTTTACCTCTTAAGTTAAAACCTTCAGGTTCATCCATTCCTTCATGCCAAGGTTCAATTTTTAAATGGACTTCTCCAAACTGCCCTGCACCTCCAGATTGTTTCTTATGTTTATAACTCTGTGAAGCTGATCTTTGAATCGTTTCTCTGTAAGCAACACGAGGTTGATTGAACAAAGCCTTTATACCGTAAATGTTTTGTAAGGTCCAGTCAAGCGTAGCTAAATGCAGTTCTCCTTGACAGGATAAAATCTGTTGTTTTAATTCATTGCTATAGTTAATGGATATCGTTGGATCCTGAGAGTGAATTTTTTTTAATACTTCAAATAGTTTTTCTTCATCCTTTTTATTCTCTGCTTCTACAGCTTTTCTAATTCGAGGTTGTGGAAATATAATTGGTTTGATCGTAATTTCATGATCAGCTGACCTTAATGTGTCATTGGTCTCGGTATACTTAAGTTTAAGCGTAGCACCAATATCACCAGCAGTAAGCTTGTCAACGGCATGTCTTTTTTTACCATCCATAATATAGAGCTGGTTTAAACTCTCCATTTCGTCATTCCGTGAATTTTTAAGTCGGTCATTTTGCTTTACCTCACCTGATTTCACTTTGAAAAAGGTAATTTGACCCAGGTTGGGTTCGTGGAAGGTTTTAAATATAAAGAGAGCAGTTGGCTCATCTGATTTACAGTTTACTTCATTACCTTCTAAACTTTGCTCTGGTTTTAGATCAGCTGCTGCCGGAGCAACATTATCAATGAATCCCATCAATCTTCCGGTTCCCATATCTTTTAATGCGGATACGCAGAATACTGGGAATAATTCATGATGAAGCATACCTTTTTGAATTCCTTTACGCATTTCATCTTCGTTCAAACTTCCTTTGTCAAAATACAATTCCATCAACTCTTCATCATTTTCGGCTGCTTTTTCTACTAATTCATTATGTAAGAAATCAGCCATTTCTTTTTCACTTTCCGGGATTTCAAGTTTTTCAGGTTTCCCTCCTTCAGGCCCGAACTTGTACACTTTCATTTTGAGAACATCTACTATGCATTGAGCTCCATCTAATAAAATAGGGTATTGAATTTTAACGGCATTATTCCCAACTAAATCAACGATACTTTGAAAGCTGCTATCAAAATTTGCCTGCGGATGCTCTATCTGATTGATAACAAACAAGGTAGGTCTGCTAAACTTATTAATGTACTGCCAGATTATTTCAGTTCCTACTTCAACTCCATGCTGCGCATTGATAACGGTTACTAAAGAGTCTGCTACCCGCATTGTTGATGCAATTTCGCCTATAAAATCATCCAAACCAGGAGTGTCGATAATATTGATTTTATAATTCCTCCATTCAGTGTGAAGGGGCGTAGCGAATACAGAAGTTTCTCTTTCTTGTTCTATTTCGTGATAATCAGCTATTGTGTTTTTGTCTTCCACAGTGCCTCTTCGATTAATCATTCCAGCCTCAAATAACATAGTTTCGGCAAGGGTGGTCTTGCCGCTGTTATGGGCTCCAACAAATGCGACATTTTTGATGTGTTTTTCGTCATATACTTTCATGGGAATTGTCTTTAAAGGTTCTCTTGTATAAAGTTAAGAAAATATATGATAAGTATTTTATGACATATGTTAGGTCTTATTTGAAAATTTTGACATTTGCTTAAAAGCTTTATTGGTATTTACTAAAAATAAACATAATATGCTGATTTTGATACGATTAATCGATATGGTAAATTCAAAAAAGCTTGCTAAAATGACATGCAAATCATTGAAAACCTACTAAATAATCACTGGAACAAAGGAAAGTTTAAAATAAATACATCTAACTAGATGATATTCACTTCCATTTCTAAATCAATCGAAAATCTTTTTGTCACTTCAGATTGAATTTTTTTGGCAAGATTTAGGATATCTGAGCCATTAGCATTCTCATAATTCACCAAGACCAGTGCCTGATTTTTATGGACACCGGCATCTCCAAACCGCTTGCCTTTAAATCCGCATTGTTCTACGAGCCAGCCTGCGGGAACTTTAATCAGCGCCTCAGATATTTTATAATGTGGGATGTTATCGTTCGCTTCCTGTAGTTTTATAAAATGCTCGATTGAGATGACAGGATTTTTAAAAAAGCTACCACTATTTCCAATTTCCTTAGGATCGGGTAATTTCGTTTTTCGTATGGCGATAACCGCATTCGAAATGTCTTGTATAGTAGGGGAATTCTCCTTTTCAATGGCGAGTTGTTCGCGAATAGCCCCATAATTATCATTAATCTGATGTTTGGTTACAGTCAGTTTAAAAGTCACATTCAAAATAATGAACTTCCCTTTTAGGTCATTTTTAAAAACAGATTCCCTGTAGCCAAACAGGCAGTCTTTTGAAGTAAAAGTTTTGATACTTCCTGTGCTGATCTCCATGGCTTCGAGACAATCAAAATGATCTTTTATTTCAACGCCGTAGGCTCCAATGTTTTGCATAGGGGAGGTTCCTACGTTCCCCGGAATCAACGATAGATTCTCCAAGCCCCCAAAATCATTTGACAAGCACCATAACACAAAATCATGCCAGTTTTCACCAGCTTGGGCTTTGACCCGAACAGTGTCAGGTTTTCTTTCAACTATTTCGATTCCTTTTGTGTTGAGGTATACAACGGGTCTGCTAATATTCTTGGTGAGTAAGATGTTACTTCCGCCACTGAGGATAAAGAGATCTTTGTGAGTTGCAACAATTTTTGACAAGATATCCACAGAATTCACTTCAGCGAAGAGCGCAGCAGTGGCTTCTATGCCAAAAGTATTTAATGACTTTAGAGAGACGTTTTTTTGAAACATTAATTTGGGTATTGCTCTAATGCAAGTTTAAGTAATTCAACTGAACGAATCAAACTTTCCTTGTTAAGTACATATGCAATTCTGATCTGATTTTTTCCTGAACCAGCTGTTGAATAGAACCCGCTTGCCGGCGCTACCATTACAGTTTCATTATTGTCATTGAAATGCTCCAACATCCATTGTGCAAAATCATCCGCATCTCGAATAGGTAATTCAGCAATGCAATAAAATGCTCCTTTTGGTCTTGATACTTTAAGTCCTTTAATCTGACTTAAGGCATTGATCAAAACCATACGTCTTTCATCGTACTCTTCAATGACTTTGCTAAAATATTCAGGTGGTGTTTCAAGAGCAGCCTCACTTGCTAATAGGGCATAGGTAGGGCTGCTAAGTCTCGCTTGCGCATATTTAAGTGCTGTCTGAATTAATGCCTTATTTTTTGAGACGATGCAACCAATCCTGGCACCACACATGCTATAGCGTTTTGACACGGAATCAATAATAATAGCATGTTGATCAAGGCCTTTCAAACTCATAATTGAATGGTGCTTGATTCCTTCGTAAACAAATTCCCGATACACTTCGTCAGCAATTAAAAAGAGATCATACTTGACAGCCAGATCTCTTAACTTCATAAGTTCTTCCTTAGAATAAAGATAACCCGTTGGATTACCAGGGTTGCATATTAAAATTGCTTTGGTTTTGTCGGTGATCAATTTCTCGAAGTCTTCGATTGCAGGCAACGCAAAATCATTATCAATTGAAGAAACAATAGGGACAACTTTTATGCCACTTGCAACTGAAAACCCATTGTAGTTAGCGTAAAATGGTTCGGGAATAATAATTTCATCTCCAAAATCTGTAATACTACCAAGGGTGAAGAGTAATGCTTCAGAGCCTCCTGTTGTTACAATGATGTCTTTTTCGGTAACATCAATGTCATTTCGTTTATAGTAAGTACTAAGTTTTTTTCTGTAAGCTTCAGAGCCTTCACTTCTGGCATAAGATAAAACTTTGATATCGTTTTCTCTTACTGCCTTTAGAGCTGCTTCTGGCGTCTCAATGTCAGGTTGTCCAATATTCAAATGATATACATTGACACCTCTTTTTTTAGCATCTTCAGCATAAGGAACAAGTTTTCGGATTGGTGATTCTGGCATTTTCTGCCCTTTTAAGGATATTTTTGGCATATTACATGGGTGTTGAATAGATATACAAAATTGCGAAATATTATTTACTTTTTCTTCATTCTATTGGCTTTTTTGAAGGATATTTAGTATCTTTATAAGTATTAATATAAACTTAAATTACGCTATTATGTCAAGTGATTCTAAATTGTTGTTAGGGCTCATTTTAGGTGCAGCAACTGGTGCAGTGGCAGGTTTGCTTCTGGCTCCAGCTTCAGGGAAAGAAACTCGAGATAATCTGTCTGAAAAGGCGGGTGAATTAAAGAGTGATCTAGATAAGAAAGTCAATGAATTGTCTAAAAAATTAAAAGATTTGGATAGTGAGTCTTTGACTGATTTTAAAGAAAAGTTTAATGATGTTAAGGCTACCATGAAGGAGAAGTTTGACACCGTTTCTGCCAAGGTAAAAGAATTGGAGAAAGAACTTTCAGAGAAAATCGAGTCTATAAGAAAAGAGACTACAGAGGTTGAAGCCAATTCGAATTCAATTTAAATTAACGCTGATTCAGGCAAATGATAGATTTGGTTAAAAAGTATGTTGAAAATAGAATTCAACTAGTTAAATTCAATTTTATTGGTGCCATAGCCAACGTTGCAGCAGGACTGGCCAGTTCATTCTTGTTATTGATCATGGGTATTTTAATTTTACTCATGTTCAGTATTTCTGTGGCCTTTTGGCTTTCCACCTTTTTTGAAAGTGAAATTATAGGCTTTGCTTTAATGGGGCTTATTTATCTTGTGATATTGGTTGTTTATGCCATGTTTGCTAAGGATGGTATTGAGCTGAAAATCAAAGATAAGATTGTTGAAGCCGCTTTAAAAGATGATGATGATTTTAATGAATCCATAGACTATGAAGAGTAAAACAGGATTTAAGATCACTACTTTTGATGATTTGAATTTGGCTAAAAAAGATTTGTCAAATAAGATCAAGGCCCAGGAAGAAGAAATTCTAAATAGCCCTGTGTTTACGATTCCTGCAGCGCTATTTCAAGGAGGCTCCATTAAAGGGTCTTTAAAAAATTCAATGGATTCCATATCTCTTGATCATTATAAAAAAGCTGCAATGAATTTATTGAGTACGGTGCTCATGGCAAACAAAAGAACGCGCAAGTTTTTTGTTGGATTTATCATTGCCAAGGAGATGGTTCCATTTATACTTGATAAAGTGAATGAATATGTGAAAAAATAAGACGACAATGGGTGGTTTTTAAAAGCTAAATATTTCTTAAAATCATTGTCGTATCTCTTTTTTATAGTACTTTCCATAAGCTATTTCACATTTCATCATGTTGAACAAACTTTTTCTATTCACTCTGTTTTTAGGTTTGTCCTTGTCTATTGAGGCACAGGGGAGATTTAGGATAGTTGATAAGAGTAAAGAGAGTATCACGACGAATTTCAGGTTGGTTAATAATATGGTCGTGCTTTCGGCTGAAATCAACGGGAAGAAGCTTTCATTTTTATTAGATACCGGAGTAAGGAAAACCATGCTTTTCAATTTGAAAATTCAGGATTCTATACAACTCAGAAACGTTGCCAAGTTACAATTGAAAGGATTAGGAGAGGGGAGTACTGTTAATGCCTTAAAGTCAAGAGGTAATTTTTTTAAATTAAAGGGAATAGTAAATTCGGATATGGCTTTATTCGTAATTACTGATGACCTTTTTGACCTCTCTGCAAAAATGGGAGTAGATATTCATGGTATTATAGGCGGAGATCTGTTTAGAGATTTTGTCATAAAAATTAATTATGGATCTCAAAAGATCACATTTTATAATCCAGACACATACAATGCTACTGAATGCAAGTCTTGTGAAACCTTTCCTCTGGATTTTTATAACAACAAACCTTTCATTGACGTTATCGTTGAAAATAAATTTGGTAAGGAAGTTACGGTAAAACTATTGATTGATTCCGGAGGAGGTGATTCAATATGGTTATTTCCACATTCCAACCCCGACATTATCGTTGGCGATAAATATTTTGATGATTTTTTAGGTAAAGGGCTCAGTGGGGATATATTAGGTAAAAGAAGTAGGATTAAGAAAATTAAAATAGGAAGTTTTGAATTTGAGGATGCGACAGTTTCGTATCCGGATTCAACATCGATTTTACGTGTCCATGCTAACAAGGAAAGAAACGGAACCTTAGGTGCAGGAATATTGAAGAGATTCGTGGTAACGATGAATTATCCGAACAACCAGATCACCCTTAAAAAAAGTCGCAGACATTATAATGCACCGTTTTTATACAATAAAAGTGGAATTGAATTGATGTTCGGAGGTGAAATGCTTGTTAAAGCGAATCGATCAAGATTCAAACAAGAAGCTCAGGGGCAATATCAAACACTTACAGAAGTTTTTTATAGCTATGGATTAACGTATAAACCAAGTTATAAGATCTCATTTATTAGAGTAGGGTCGCCTGCGCATTTTGCCGGATTATTAAAAGGTGATATCGTGTTAGAGATAAACGGGAAAGAGGCTTATAATATGGACATGGAAGAAGTCGTTTTTATGCTGTCTCAGAAAGAAGACAAGAAAATTAAGATGTTGGTGGATAGAAATGGTGAACACCTTCGATATGAGTTCCACCTGAAAAGTCTTTTATAAAAAAAAGCCCCGAAGGGCTTTTTTTTAGTTGGTTTCAGAAACGATACTTTTCTTTTTTTGAAGATCATCTGCTTGTTGCTCCAGCACGCGGCCTTTAATTTTAAGAACTACTGTTGGTTCATAAGCATTTGAAGTAATGGTAACTGTTTTGGAGAATGGTCCTATTCTATTGGTAGCATATTTAACCTTTATTTCACCAGTTTCCCCAGGCATGATTGGTTCTTCTGGTTTTGTTGGGACTGTACAGCCACAACTTCCTTTTACATTCGAAATAATTAAAGGAGACTTCCCTACATTTTTAAATTTAAAAACCCTGTTCCCATCAGAATTCGCTGCAATTTCTCCATAATCAATAACGGCATTTTCGAATTCAAAAACTGGTCCTGTATAATCTTTTTTAATATCCTGCTCGGTCTGTCCGTTCATTGATATAGACATGACTCCGATAAATAATAATGCTAGTATTTTTTTCATGATAAATAATTTACGCCAAAATTAAGACATTTTAGAATAAATCTAACTTTAATTGACCTAATTTATTGCTTAAAATTGTAATTTTGCACACTATTTGACAAAATTTTAACATATGAATATTCCAGCGAAATACGATGCAGCCACGGTAGAGGAAAAATGGTATAAATATTGGATGGACAATAAATATTTTCATTCAGAACCAGATGAGCGTGAGGCATATACAATAGTAATTCCACCTCCAAACGTGACGGGAGTATTGCATATGGGGCATATGTTGAATAATACGATACAAGATGTATTGGTACGCCGAAAAAGAATGCAGGGTTATAATGCATGTTGGGTGCCAGGTACAGATCATGCTTCTATTGCTACGGAGGCAAAGGTTGTTGCCAAGTTAAAAGAACAGGGCATTAAAAAATCAGATCTTTCAAGAGAGGAATTTATAAATCATGCCTGGGATTGGACTCACACACATGGTGGATTGATTTTAGAGCAACTCAAAAAGTTAGGCGCTTCTTGTGATTGGAATAGAACCAAATTCACAATGGATGAGGATTTGAATCGTTCGGTAAACAAGATTTTTAAAGACCTTCATAAAAAAGGACTGATATACAAAGGATATCGCATGGTTAACTGGGATCCTGAGGCTAAAACCACGCTTAGTGATGAAGAGGTAATCTATGTGGAAAAGCCAGGGAAGCTGTACTATATTAATTATGCCATTCAAGGAAGTGAAGAAGTAATTCAGATCGCTACAACAAGACCAGAAACCATATTGGGTGATACAGCCATATGTATCCATCCAGAAGATGAACGATTTTCACATTTAAGAGGGAAGAAGGCAATTGTACCTATAGTAGGACGCTCAATTCCTATTATTGAAGATAGCTATGTAGATATTGAATTTGGTACAGGTAGCCTTAAGATTACGCCTGCGCATGATCCTAATGATAAACTTATAGGTGAAAAACACCAGCTTGAAGTAATTGATATATTTAATGATGATGCTACTCTAAATAAAAATGGATTGCATTATGAAGGCAAAGACAGGTTTGTAGTTAGAAAGCAGATCGTTAAAGAACTTGAGGATAAAGGTTTTCTGCTTAAAACAGAAGATTATATGCATAAGGTGGGTACATCTGAGAGAACCAAAGCTGTTATTGAACCCAAAATTTCAGAGCAATGGTTTTTGAAAATGGAGGATTTGGTAAAACCAGCCATCGAGGCTGTATTGGTCACAGAAGATGTAAAATTGGTTCCTCATAAATTTGTAAACACATATCGTCATTGGATGGAAAATATCCGTGATTGGAATATTTCAAGACAATTGTATTGGGGACATAGAATCCCAGCTTATTATTATGGGGCAGGAACGAATGATTTTGTTGTTGCAGAAAGTATTGAAGAGGCCCTTGATTTGGCGAAAGAAAAAACTGGGAATACTGAGATGACAATCACTGATCTCAGACAAGACAACGATACATTGGATACTTGGTTTTCTTCATGGTTATGGCCAATAAGTGTGTTTGATGGGATTAACAATCCTGACAATGAAGATTTTAAATATTATTATCCAACCAATGACCTGGTAACAGGGCCCGATATTTTGTTTTTCTGGGTAGCAAGAATGATTATTGCAGGATATGAGTTTGCAGGTGAAAAACCGTTTCAACACGTTTATTTGACTGGCCTGGTTAGGGATCAGCAAAGAAGGAAAATGTCTAAGTCATTAGGTAATTCACCAGATCCAATTGGATTAATGGAGTCTTACGGAGCTGATGGAGTTAGAGCAGGAATATTGATGAGTTCGGCTGCAGGAAATGACCTCTTGTTCGATGAAAGTTTAATGCTACAAGGAAGAAATTTTGCAAATAAAATTTGGAACGGGTTCAGACTTGTTAAAGGATGGGAAGCAGCCGAAGGGCAGGAGCAACCTGAATCTGCTAAAATAGCTATTGAATGGTATCAGGCAAAGTTTCAAAAAACACTAAAGTTTATAGAAGCGCAATTTGAGCAATACAGACTATCGGATGCTTTAACTGCCATTTATAAAATGGTTTGGGATGATTTCTCATCATGGTATTTAGAATTGGTTAAACCCGATTTTGGCCAGCCTATCGATAAAGTAACCTTGGCAGCAACAATTGGATTTTTCGAGGATAATATCAAAATATTACACCCATTTATGCCTTTTATTACGGAGGAAATTTGGCAATATTTCAAAGAGAGAAATGAAAAAGAAGCTCTTATCATTTCAAAGTATCCAGAGCAACAGCCTTTTAATGAAGGTGTTTTAGAAGAGTTTGAAGTTATTAAGGAAGTTATTTCGGCCATTAGAAACCTTAGAAAACAAAAAAATATTTCTTTTAAGGAATCCCTGGAGCTTTCTCTTATCAAAAAAGAGTCAATAAACCCTGATTATTATGCACTTATTAAAAAGATGTGTAATGTTTCTGAAGTAAAGGAGATACCATCAAAAATCGAAAATGCACTAACGTTTAGAGTTGGTTCAAATGAGTTTTTTATTCCATTTGCTGAACAAATCGATATTGTAGCAGAAACTGCCAAGTTGCAAGAGGAATTAGCCTATCATAAGGGGTTTCTGGCATCCGTGCAGAAAAAATTGAGTAATGAAAGGTTTGTCAACAATGCACCCGAACAGGTGATAAGCAATGAAAAAAAGAAGGAAGCGGATGCAATGGCAAAGATCGCTATGGTTGAGGAAAGTTTAGCATCCCTTTAAATGATGCTATCTTTATTTTGTTGTATTGCCATTTAAACTATCGGTAAATACCTGATCAACTGGTTCCCAAAGTTCTATTTTGTTTCCATCAGGATCCATAATATGAATGAATTTGCCATAATCAAATGATTCAATTTTATCACATATGGTAACGCCTTCTTTCTTGAGTTCAACAACCAAAGCTTCTAGGTCTGCCACGCGGTAATTGATCATAAATTCTTTTTTGGATGGTTCAAAGTATTTGGTGTCATCTTTGAAAGGACTCCATTGCAAATAATTGATTTGATCAGGATCATTAGCATTTCTAAACTCAAAAGGGGAACCATAGGCGTCAACAACTAATCCCAGGTTTTTATGATACCAATTTTTAATTTTGGCGGGATCTGAGGTTTTGAAAAAGATGCCACCGATTCCGGTTACCTTTTTCATATCCTAGTTTTTAACTGTCAGTATTTTTGCAGTGATACCAACTTCATCCCAGGTTTTGCTAACCCCGTCGGCACCGGTATGCAATTCTAAGCAGGCCTCGTGAATTGAAGCAAGGGCATTTTGAGTTTCCCAGATATTGAGATCCATTGTGGCATTAATCAAGATCGTATCTTTGCTCATGCCATAAGTAAATGGAAGTTCTTTTGTCAATCCATTCATAGAAATGGCAATTTGTCCGTTGCTTGCATCTTTAACAGAAAACTTTCCTTTTAGGCTAAGGGTATTCTCCATAACCCCAAAAAAGAGTCTCTTTAACTTTCCATCTCTTATAGTGTCTTTTGAATAAATACTAGAAACCGGAATTTCAAATTCAAGCCCTTCTAGTGAAGCAGCAGCAGTGCTTCCACTATTCATATTAAGAATGCTGATTTCTTCAAATGTACCATTCACAGCAACCTTGTCTGTTGTTTTATAACCGGTCCATTGAACACTGGAATTCTCAGCATCAATACTGTAAGATGTTTCTGTTGCTGGTGTTTCTTCTTGTTTTTTTTCTTTCCCACAAGAGAAAAGTGTAATAGATAGAACGATAATAAGAGAATAGTTAATGATCTTTTTCATGTAAATTGATATTATTTGTTAGTAGTAGTTTTGTTAAAGGATTTTTTCACCGGTGTATTTTTCTACAAGTCCGATGTATTCTTTTCTTGCCTCATCTCGTGAAATATTCGCCATCTGGAAATACGCATTTAATTTGAAAGCATTTCTTACATTATCATTCCCTGAAGGCCTGACGACAGTATCTTTATTGGTAGCATGTTTGTAATAGGAATAAAATTGAAGCATCACATCTGGGGGTAGTTTTTCAGTCATAGCTGAAGCTATTTCAAATGCTTTGTGAAATCTTCTTTCTAGATCATCCATTATTTAGAAGCTATGATGGTCTCACCACCTCTAGTTTTTTGGTCAAGTGAAACTTTAATTTTCATATCCAAAGGTACAAAAATATCTATTCTGGAACCGAATTTAATAAAACCTGCATCTTCTCCCTGAATTACTTGTCTGTCTGTTTTTGCATAATTAACAATTCTTCTTGCCACAGCTCCTGCTATTTGTCGATAAAGTATATCTCCCAGCGACTTGTTGTGAATAACAATTGTTGTACGTTCGTTTTCTTCAGATGATTTTGGATGCCAGGCAACCAGATATTTACCAGGATGGTATTTACTATAGGCTACTTTTCCTGAAATAGGGTAGCGTGTCACATGCACGTTGAGCGGTGACATAAAAATTGAAATCTGTCTTCTTTTTCCTTTGAAGTATTCATTCTCTTCAACCTCTTCAATAACAACTACTTTTCCGTCAGCAGGAGCTATTATATGATGGTCGTCTAATACTGTGTTTCTTTTAGGATCTCTAAAAAACTGTAAGATCAAAATGAAAAAGACCAATAAAATGATCATCATTGATTTCTGTAACCAATAATTGCTTATAAAATTATCAATCAGCAATAAGCTACTTACCAAAATGAGAGCAGCTATTAATATGATTCTAAATCCTTCTTTGTGAAACATTAGTAAGTGGTAAGGAATAAATAAATAAATACAAAAGGTGTGGCAAAGATAACACTATCGAGTCTATCTAAAAAACCGCCATGACCAGGAAGAAGGTTACTACTGTCTTTTACCTGTGCCTGACGTTTGAACATCGATTCAATAAGGTCACCTAAAACCCCAAAAACACTAACAATTATGGCTATAGTGAACCATTGCAATGGTTGAATACTGCTGCAGTATTTTGCAACAAAATATCCAGCGATAAAAGTAAATATAAAGCCACCTAAAAAGCCTTCAATTGTTTTGTTAGGAGAGACTCTTTCAATTAATTTATGCTTACCAAAATTCTTTCCAATCAGAAAAGCAAATACATCGTTGCTCCAGACTAATACGAAAATTCCTAAAATGATTGAAGTATCAAACGTTCCGACAAAATTCAAATAAGGAATTTTAATTAATAAAGAGAAGGGTATGACGATATACATTAAGGTCAAAAAGTTTTTACCCAAATATTGCCTACCTATTTTTCTAGAGGAGACAAGCGCCAGAATAAAAGAAAAATAGATCGCTGCTAGAAAAATGGATAAAGTAATTTTTTCTGAAAAATCATCTTCAAAAACAATCAGGTTGTTATTTGAAATAACTGCAGTAAAAAAACATGTGGCTCCAAGTACATATGGAAATATACTCTTAAGTTCTATGATTTTAATAAATTCATAGATGCATAACATCATAAAAATCAAAAACAGACTATAAAAAAATAATGCTCCCAGTACAGAGGAAGAAATGACAACGCCTGCATATAATAGGCCAAAAACAATACGTTTGGTAAAGTTGTTCATGAATCTAGAGATCTTCTAACAGGAGCAAATATAGCGTTTTGGAATTAGTGTTTCCATAGCTCATAAAATCAGTTTCTGTTTTGTTTATTATAAAATCTTTAATAGAACTGATAATAGTAGGGGAGTTCTTTTCAGACCGGTTCCTAATCCCTGAAATCCCATCTCGTGAATCTTTTACAATCTGGCTTGTTTTTGCATAAACAATAAAGTTGCTAGGAAGGTCCTTTAGTTTTTTGTCTTTTAATTGCTTGGACGAAAACATTAGACTCCCATCATGAGCGATAAGGCATTCACATTCTGTCATAAAGGGAAGGGAAGGAATAATTTTAGTCGTTTTGGCACTTTTAATAAGCGTGAGTAAATCATTTATTTTATCACTAAAAGTGATGACATTATTCCACTGGTTTTCCTGCAGTACCTGCACCAAATTCTTCTTTACTTCTTCTGCATCAGAACAATATAGAAATTTACCTCCTTTATGGATAAATTTCTTAACAAATAACTCATCAATGGAAAGGTCTCCATCTTGGTCAATTGCCTGTTTGCCTTCCTCTTTTTGAGAAGTTTTAACTATATTTTTAAAAAATTTATTAAAAAAACTCATAATCAAATAGTAATGGTTCAAATGTACAAAAACACTTTGATTATTTTGAGTTTTCCTCTTTAATTTCCTCCTTAGAGCTATCTGTTTCTTTAGATTTAGGTTCTGTTTTAGCCGCTGCAATTTCCTCCTTAGAACTTTCTGTTTCTTCAGATTTAGATTCCGTTTCAGCTTCTTCAACTTCCTCCTTAGAACTTTCTTTTTCTTTAGGCTTAGATTGTGTTTTAGCCTCAGCAATTTCTTTGGCAAATGGTCTCTCTCCAAAAATCTTTTTAAGATCACCTTCAAAAATCACCTCTTTTTCAGTAAGAATTTCTGCAAGTTGAATTAGCTTATCCTTATGGAGCTCAAGAATTTCGATAGCTCTAACATATTGTTTTTCAATTATTTTTGAAATTTCTTCATCAATAGTTTGAGCGGTCAATTCACTATAAGGTTTTGTAAACCCATATTCATTCTGTCCGCTTGAATCGTAATAGGTAATGTTCCCAATCTTGTCGTTCAGACCGTAGATACTTACTATTGCTCTGGCCTGTCTCGTAACTTTTTCAAGATCATTTAAAGCTCCGGTAGAAATTTTATCAAACATTACTTTTTCAGCAGCTCTTCCTCCTAAGGTAGCACACATTTCATCCAACATTTGATCAGTTTCAACAATTTGCCTTTCTTCTGGTAAGTACCAGGCAGCTCCCAGAGATTTTCCTCTAGGTACAATAGTCACCTTGACTAATGGTGCAGCATGTTCTAACATCCAGCTAACCGTTGCATGTCCGGCTTCATGATAAGCAATTGTTTTTTTCTCTTTAATTGTAATGATCTTGTTCTTTTTTTCAAGTCCACCGACAATTCTATCCACAGCATCAAGAAAATCTTGATGGTGTACACTTTTTTTACTTTTTCTGGCAGCAACCAATGCAGATTCATTACAAACGTTAGCAATGTCAGCTCCTGAGAACCCAGGTGTTTGTTTTGATAAAAACTCTAAATCAACATCCTTTGCTAATTTTAGTGGTTTTACATGAACATCAAAAATCTGTTTTCTTTCGTTTTTGTCAGGAAGGTCAACATAGATCTGGCGATCAAATCTACCAGCCCTCATCAAGGCTTTGTCTAAAACGTCAGCTCTGTTTGTTGCCGCGACAACAATCACATTCACATCGGTACCAAAACCATCCATTTCAGTTAACAACTGATTCAGCGTGTTCTCTCTTTCATCGTTACCTCCAGTGATGCTATTCTTGCCTCTGGCACGTCCTATGGCATCTATTTCATCAATAAATATGATGGATGGAGATTTTGATGCAGCTTGTTTAAAAAGGTCTCTAACCCTTGAAGCACCAACACCAACAAACATTTCTACAAAATCTGATCCTGATAAAGAAAAGAAAGGTACGCCTGCTTCTCCGGCAACAGCTTTGGCCAATAAAGTTTTACCAGTACCAGGAGGTCCTACAAGTAGGGCTCCTTTTGGAATTTTTCCACCTAAATTGGTGTACTTATCGGGATGTTTAAGGAAATCTACAATTTCTTGAACTTCTTCTTTTGCGCCTTCAAGACCGGCTACATCTTTAAAAGACGTTCTTACCTTAGTATTTTCATCAAAAACTTTAGCCTTAGATTTTCCAATGTTAAAGATTTGACCACCGGCACCGCCACCACCGCCACCAGACATTCTTTTCATAAAAAAGATCCAAAGGCCTATAATGAAGATAAATGGAAGCCATACCAGAAAAGAATCGAAGAAACTCGTTCTGGTCGTGTTGTCTTTGTCAAAATCTAAGCCAAATTCACCTTTTGCAGTTTCAAGATTTTTTTCAAAATTTTGAAGATCTCCAAAATCATAAATGTAAACCGGAGTAGTCTGTCCAAAAACAGAAGGGTTTTTATATTTTTTATACTTGTCTTTGGTATTAAGCGCCTCACTTTTGATAGTTAGTTGCGCAATATCACCGTTAACAATTAGAATTTTATCAATATCGTTCTCGTTCAGAATTTCTTTGAATTCATTTTGAGTTAATTTATTACTTGCGAGATCAGAGCTGTTAAGTAGCTGGTAACCAATCAGGAGTGCAAATATAATTCCATAAACCCAATAGAAATTGAACTTAAAATTGAATTGTTTAAAAGGATTATTATTCTCCTTATTTGAATTTTCTTTTTTCATGTGTCAAATTTAACGATTGCTGCTCAATTAATAAGCACTTTCAATGTTTGTGATTTTACCATCTCCCCATAGTTCTTCCAGATTATAAAACGTTCTTACATGTTTTTGAAAAACATGAACAGCCACATTTACATAATCTAAAAGTATCCACTCAGCATTTGATTCACCTTCTACATGCCAAGGTTTGTCTTTTAAACTTTTGCTAACAGTTTTTTGGATGGATGCAGCAATTGCACTTACTTGAGTATTGGAATTTCCATCACACAGAATGAAGTAATCACAAACAGTATTTTCAATTTCTCTTAAATCAATTATAGAAATATTATCACCCTTTACCTCTTCAATTCCCTTTATGATTTCAGTGATCAAAAGATCCTGATTAACTATTTTTTTTGTCATTAATTTGTTTCAAAATTTCTTGCAAATGTATTACATTTTTATCACTTTAGATGATTGATAATTGCAATTATATACATGTATCTATTCAAACTTAATGCCACAGATTCAACAAATTCTTATTTAAGACAATTGTCAAAAAATGAGGGTTTAGGAAAATGGACCGCCGTCAGTGCTGAATTTCAAAACGAAGGAAGAGGGCAGAAGGGAGCGTCGTGGCATTCTGAAAATGGTAAAAATTTGATATGCAGCATATTGGTGCACTTGGATGGTGTAAAGGCCGAGGATCAGTTTATGGTTAATTGCGCGGTTTCCCTAGGTATTTATCGCTATTTACAGCGCTATGATTTACCAAAATTAGCTATCAAATGGCCAAACGACATAATGTCAGTTTCAAAAAAACTAGGGGGTATATTGATAGAAAACACCTTGTCAGCTGACAAGATTACAAAATGTATAATTGGTGTTGGGATTAACGTGAATCAGGAAAATTTCCCGGAAGATCTTCCAATGGCTGTTTCTATCAAGCAATTAAAAGGTGAATTTATAGATCGAGACGTATTCCTTCAGGACCTACTTAATTCTATACAAATCAAGTTTGATTTAATTTTTGACAAAAAATACGATGACTTATGGGCTGATTATGAATCTGCGCTTTATCGAAAAGATAAAGCCCGTATGTTTAAGGAGCCAGGCGGAAAAGCATTTATGGGTATTATTCGAGGTGTATCAAAACAAGGAATGCTACGTATAGAAAAAGAAGACGCATCTATTGAGAAGTATAACTTTAAGGAAATTGTTTATCTCTAAGGTTTTTGACTATTTTTCTCCGATGTTCGTAATCAAGGTGTCGATGAATTTTTGAAGCGGTTTTTTTACCATCATGGCAACCATCGGATTAAATTGACCGTCGAACAATAACTGAACATTACTTGAAGAATCCGAAGCCTCTTCAATATCTGCAGTCAGATTGAAAGGGAATTTCTCACTCGCTGAACCTAAAACAATCTTTTTTGGCGCCTCAACTTCTTCCAGTTTCAATTCTATCTCGGGCATCCCTTTTAATGCAAAAAGGAAAGAGTCTTTACCAGCTTCAAATTTATCAATGTTCTTTGGCATGATGTGCTCAAAGTTTTCAACATTCGACAGGTATTCAAAAATTTCTTTGCTTGATTTTTGTACGGTAACTTTTGGGCTTTCTAAATTCATTTTCTATTTGGCGTTCCATTCACCCGGATCTTCCCTCCAGGCTTTTAGGGTTGTAACTTGCTTTGTACTTATAAAATTAGTTTCGAGAGCTTGTTCAATCAAATTCTCATAATCACTTAAGGTTGTAAGATCTAAATGACAATCTTTAAAATTCTTTTCTGCTACGGGAAATCCATAATTGAAAATAGCAACCATACCAATCACTCTTGCTCCTGCGTCTTTTAACGCCTTTACTGCGTTTAGACTACTTTTGCCAGTGCTGATCAAATCTTCAACAACTACAACATTCTGACCGCTGTCTAAAAAGCCTTCAATTTGGTTTTGTCTACCGTGTTTTTTAGGCTCAGGTCTCACATATATGAAAGGAACTCCCAATTCTTGAGCAACAAGAACACCAATGGCAATTGCACCAGTGGCCACACCAGCAATAACATCTGGTTGTCCGTGTTTTTCAGAAATGATTTTTGCTAAATTTTCTCTAACATAATTACGAATCATTACATAAGACAGCGTAACGCGATTGTCACAATAAATGGGAGAATTCCATCCAGAAGCCCATGTAAAAGGTTCGTCAGGTTGCAATTTTATTGCTTTTATCTGTAAAAGCAATTCGGCTGTCTTTTTTGCTGTATTTTTGTCAAAAATCATAGTACAAATGTATACAATTTTTAAGAATGATACTTCAATTATTTTAACAGATGACAGAAATATTGCGGGGAATCAAGATTGTTATTTGTGGATTGATTTCAATCGGAAAGAAGCCCTTGATAAACTTATTTCGGAAGGCCAGTCGAAGTTGTGCTTTTATGATGCCGACTTAACGGGTATGTGGAACTCTTTTAAAGGATTGTATAAAGTGATCGAGGCTTCTGGTGGAATAGTGCAGAATGAAGAAGATGACATATTGTTTATTTTCAGGAATGATAAATGGGATTTACCGAAAGGGAAAATTGAATTAAATGAAACCAGAGAAGTTGCAGGCATTAGAGAGGTTAAAGAAGAATGTGGTTTTAAAGAGATTAGACTTTTAGATTTTATTGGAACCACATACCATATATATCCTGAAAAGGATGGGGAAGTTTTGAAAATATCATATTGGTATAAAATGTATTCAAATGACAAGACGCTTATTCCTCAGGTTGAAGAGGGGATAACGGATTTATCATGGGTGTCAAGGGTCGGTGTGCCAAAATTACTTCAAAATACCTATCCCAATATAGCTTTGCTTCTTACGATGTATTGGCCTGATAATGAACAATAAATGATAATGTGAACATATTAAAAATAGAAAAAGTATATTTGCCGCTTTTTTAAACCAAAGAGATGACTGAGTTTATTAGTAAAAGATTGCCGAATGTAAAGAATGATGTATTGTCTGGGATTACCGTAGCACTTGCTTTGGTTCCTGAGGCAGTAGCTTTTGCTTTTGTGGCTGGAGTAGATCCTTTAGTAGGTTTGTATGCCGCGTTCATGGTTGGTTTAATCACTTCTATTTTTGGAGGAAGACCGGGTATGATTTCTGGAGCAACCGGAGCTTTAGCCGTTGTTATGGTTAGTTTAGTGGCTCGTGGCAATGATATGGGTGCCCCTGGTGAGAACATGGGTTTATACTATTTATTTGCAACAGTTATTTTGATGGGGTTTATCCAGATTATGGCAGGTGTTTTAAAACTCGGAAAATTCGTTAGACTCATACCACATTCTGTAATGATGGGTTTTGTCAATGGTTTGGCCATTGTGATTTTTTTATCTCAGCTGGGGATGTTCAAAAAAAATGTTGGAGGAGAAAAAGTATGGTTAGGAGGA
This sequence comes from Lutimonas halocynthiae, assembly GCF_030409835.1. GTDB lineage: Bacteria > Bacteroidota > Bacteroidia > Flavobacteriales > Flavobacteriaceae > Lutimonas > Lutimonas halocynthiae. Next base: position 924,106 of record NZ_JAUFQO010000016.1, on the reverse strand, counting down.
ATGGAATTATACCTTATGGTTGGTTTGGTAGGTTTAACGATGCTCATGATGTGGGTATTGCCTAAGTTTAAAATCACAGCGAAATTACCGGAAGCTTTATTGGCAATTTTGACTGTTTCTGCCATTGCTATATATTTCAATTTTGACGTAGCCACGGTAGGTTCTTTTATTAGAGACGGTGGAGGTGAAGGACTTAAAGGAGGACTTCCTATGCTTCAATTGGAGCTTTTTACGAAAATACCATTTAACTGGGAAACTATAAAATTCATTTTCCCATATGCGCTTATTCTTGCCGCCATAGGACTTATCGAATCGTTAATGACTTTGAATCTGATTGATGAATTGACCGATACCCGTGGTAACGGAAATAGAGAATGTATGGCTCAAGGAGGGGCTAATGTTGTGACCGGATTGTTTGGCGGTATGGGCGGATGCGCCATGATCGGTCAATCGATTATTAATATCAAATCAGGAGGTAGGGGCAGATTATCTGGAATTGTTGCCGCTTTAACCTTACTTGCATTTATTCTGTTTGCTTCCACTTATATAGAACAAGTGCCAATTGCAGCACTCGTTGGAGTGATGTTTATGGTAGTTATCGGAACTTTTGCCTGGAGTAGTTTTAGGATTTTGAATAAAGTACCGAGATCTGATGTGTTTGTCGTCATCCTGGTTTCTGCTTTAACGGTTATTTTTGACCTTGCTATAGCGGTATTCGCCGGTGTGATTGTTAGTGCTTTGGTGTTCTCATGGGAAAATGCCAAAAGGATTAGAGCAAGAAAAAGAATGAGGGAAGACGGAACCAAAGTATATGAAATATGGGGCCCATTGTTCTTTGGGTCTATTTCAGCTTTCAATGAAAAGTTTGACCCTAAAAATGACCCGGATCACGTAGAAATTGATTTTGTTGAATCAAGAATTAGTGATCATTCAGCGCTTGAAGCGATACTTAACCTGGTTAAGAAATATGAAACTGAAAATAAAACGGTTCATTTAAAACATTTGAGTGAAGAGTGTAAAGCCTTACTGTACAAATCGGATCCAAGATTTCATCAAATAATCATAAATGATATTGATGATCCAAGATATCACCTTGCGGCAAATCCGGAAGAATTTCCAAAGAGTTTATCTGAATATCACTTATAGATTTTTTGAACCACTAAGTTTAGACCGTCACAGCTTTAGGTACAAACATTGATACATCGCCGTGATTCACGATAATGTCTCTTACAATGCTTGAACTGATATAAGATGTGTCTGCACTGGTCAATAAAAAGATGGTTTCTATCTCTGACATTTTCCTGTTTGTTTGTGCAATTGCTTTTTCAAATTCGAAATCGGCAGGATTACGCAGCCCTCTTAAGATAAATTGACTTTTTACTTTTGTACAGTAATCAATCGTTAATCCCTGATAAGTGTCTACAATAACCTTAGGTTCGTTTGCATAAGTCTTTTCAATGAATGCACTGCGTTCTTTCAGACTAAACATATATTTCTTTGAAGAGTTTGTCCCTATAGCAATAATAATCTCATCAAATAGAGGAATCGCTCTGTCGATAATATCGGTATGCCCAAGGGTGAGAGGATCAAAGGATCCAGGAAAAACAGCTCTTTTTATCATATCATTTAAGTTTTGATCTAGGTTAGTTTATTTGAATGGTACTTTCAAAAAGTGCTGCTAATGAAATACCCGCTTCCTTGGCTTGTTTTGGAATAATACTCTCTGCCGAAAGCCCTGGAACCATATTTAATTCTATAAAGTGAGGTTGGTCACCGATAAAAATAAAATCTGCTCTTGACAAGCCTCTAAGGCCCATTGTTTTATAAATTTTAGCTGCCATCTCAGATACATTCTTTCTTTGGGTTTCTGTTATTCTGGCAGGTGTGATTTCATTTGATTGGCCCATATATTTTGCCTCATAATCAAAAAAGTCATTTTCAGTATCGATTTCAGTTATGGGTAAAACCTTTATGCTTCCTTTCCATGTAATGACTCCAACAGAGACTTCTGTGCCATCCAAGAATTGTTCAATGAGAATTTCATGGTCTTCGCTAAAAGCTTTTTCCAGCGCAGGAAGTAGTTCTTCCTCTTTATAAACCTTGCTTATTCCAAAACTCGATCCAGCACGATTGGGCTTAACAAAGCAGGGTAGGCCAAGTTTTTGTTCAATTTCTTCAATTGAGATGTGATCACCTTTGTTCAAATAAATTGAAGTGGCACTTTTAATGCCATAAGGTTTTAATAAGCTTAGACAGTCTCTTTTGTTAAACGCAACAGCCATTTGATAGAAAGGTGCTGAAGAATACTGAAGCCCCAGTAGGTCAAAGTAAGCCAGCAAGGTTCCGTCTTCTCCCGGATGCCCGTGTATGGCGTTAAAGATAAAATCGAATTTAATTTTATAACCATTCACAGTTGTTGTGAAATCGGCCATATTCATTGGGTGCTCTTGTTCATTCTCATCCTGATACACCCATTTGTCTCTCGATATGAGGATTCGATATAGATCAAATTTTTCACTATCCAGATTATTATAAACTACATTTCCACTCTGAACAGAGATGTCAGCTTCGGAGGAATATCCTCCCATTATGATGGCGATATTTTTTTTCATTAATGCTATTTACAGGGCCTTGGTAATTGTTCGAACAAACTTACAAAAAAGACTTTAAATGACTCTTTATGTGATTATTTGTTATCAATATTTAAAGTATATTTGACAAATTTTATTTGACAAATGAATTTATTACAGTACCTGAAAAGTAAAGAATTTTTGAGGACTATTATTTTGGTAATAGCTATTTCGTTGATATTGTTGTTCGGATTGTTCAAATGGTTGCACCAACATACAAAGCATGATCAGAAAATTGAAGTGCCAAATCTCGAAATGTTGAGCCTGGCAGAAACTGAGAAAATTCTTGAAGAAAACAACCTGAACTATGTTGTAATAGATTCAGCTAGTTTTAATCCAAAATTTCCTGCAAAATCTGTCATTGAACAGAATCCAGTACCTGGAGATTTTGTAAAAGAAAACAGGAAAATATACCTGACTTTAAATCCTTCTAATTATAGAAAGGTTACGATACCTAATGTATTGGATCAAACCAAGAGACAGGTTGTGATTCAGTTAAAATCACTTGGATTTAGAATTGGTAAAGAAAGATATATCAAAGACTTAGGTAGGGATGTGGTTCGGAAACTTGAAATAAAAAGCAAGGAAGTGAAGCCCGGTGAAAAACTACCAAAAAACACAGTGATTGATCTGGTATTAGGAGATGGTCTTGTAAAACGAGATTCACTTAACTAAGTAGCAACAATCTTCTAAAAAAAAGACATCAATGAAAGAGCAAGATGAGCATATCAGCGTTGACGACGAACTGTACGAACATCATAAGTTTGTTGCCAGTGAAGGTCAAGAGCCTTTGAGAGTAGATAAGTTTCTGATGAATTTCATTGAGAACGCCACCAGAAATAAAATTCAACAAGCGGTTAAGGCGGGAAATGTTCTGGTTAATGATGCAGTTGTAAAGTCAAATTATAAGGTAAAGTCTAATGATGTTGTGAGGGTAGTCCTGGCACATCCACCACATGAGAATTTATTGGTTGCTGAGGATATTCCCTTAGACATCATTCATGAGGATGAATCAGTTATCGTAGTGAACAAAGCTGCAGGAATGGTTGTGCATCCAGGACATGGTAATTACAGCGGTACTTTGGTTAACGGATTGATACATCACTTTGAGAATCTGCCTAAAAACACAAGTGACAGGCCTGGTTTAGTGCACAGAATAGATAAAGATACCAGCGGATTACTTGTGGTTGCAAAAACTGAATTTGCCATGGCGAATCTGGCCAGCCAGTTTTTCAACAGAACTACAGAAAGATTGTATTTAGCGCTTGTTTGGGGCAGTGTTGAGGAGGATGAGGGTACAATCACTGGTAATATAGGGAGAAGTTTAAAAAACAGGCTGCAAATGGATGTTTTTCCAAATGGTGAATTTGGTAAACATGCGGTTACACATTATAAGGTTTTAGAGCGGTTTAGCTATGTGACCCTTGTTGAGTGTAAATTAGAAACAGGAAGAACCCATCAGATTAGAGCACACTTTAAATATTTAGGACATCCTTTGTTTAATGATGAACGTTATGGTGGAGATAGAATAAGAAAAGGAACGACCTACACTAAGTACAAGCAATTCGTGGATAATTGTTTTAAGATTCTTCCGAGACAAGCCTTACATGCCAAAACACTTGGCTTTGAACATCCCGATTCAAAAGAGAAATTATTTTTTAATTCAGAAGTGCCGGATGACATGAGACTCTGTATCGAGAAATGGAGGAATTATACCGCGCATCAGCACGATGAATGATCTTATTATAAAACTTATATCAAATGAAAATTGTCATATCCCCTGCCAAGTCACTTAATTTTGAAACAGAAGCACCCGCTACTGAAATAACGCAGCCCATTTTTCTCAAAGAATCAGAAAGACTGAATAAGATCTTAAAAAAGAAATCTGCCAGAAGTCTCTCTAAATTGATGTCCATTTCACCTGCCTTGGGCCAACTGAACTTTGAAAGAAATCAAAATTGGGAATTGCCATTTAATCAAGATAACGCCAAGCAGGCTATTTATGCTTTTACAGGTGAAGTCTACAGAGGGATAGATGTGAATAGCCTTCCACCTGAAGACCTTTCTTTTTTACAGGACAATCTGAGAATACTTTCAGGACAATATGGTATATTAAAGCCACTGGATCTGATGCAGGCCTACAGACTTGAGATGAGTACGAGACTTAAAGTAGGAGTAAAGCCGAATTTATATAAATTCTGGGATACAAAAATTACCGATGCCCTTAATGCTGAATTAGAAGAAGGAGAGTTGTTTATAAACCTTGCAAGTAATGAATACTTCAAGGTATTGCAGCCGAAATTATTAAAATCTACAGTTATCACACCAGTTTTTAAAGAGTTTAAGAATGGGGAATATAAGATCGTCATGACTTTCGCTAAATTGGCAAGAGGTCTCATGGTTCGTTATATTGTTGATCATAAAATTGACAGCATCGATGGAATCAAGGGGTTTAATGTGAACGGATATGGCTTTGATGAGAATTTGTCAACTAATACTGAGTTGGTCTTCACCAGATAAACCTATATTTTGATACTTACAGGATGACTCAGGTTGTTGTTTTTACTTACCGCGATGACTAGTATGCTTTGCCCGGATCGAATAGTTTTCTTAGGAATCATAAGACTTGTTTCTCCTGTGAGGCTTATAAGATTTGAGCTTTTATTAATATTATGGATCTCATTTTCGTCAAAAAGATAGACTAAAAATTTAACAGCCTGGTGCTCTATATGATCTGGCATTGCTTCCCAATTCAACAGAAATTGTTTGTTTTTTAATTTTGTCAATTTAATATTCCTAACCGGTTGCGGAGTGAATTTCTCTTTTTTATTGGCGATAGGTTGAAGCACTGGATTGTGATAATACTTTTCTTCAAGAATTTGATTTATTTTAAGAGGATCTTTCAGGAATGATTTTGCGCTAAAAAAAACACTTCCTTTAACATTAGAGATACTTTTATTATAATCTAATTGGCCTTGAATTTGTGTTGGATTCTTTATGTTCCAGGCAGGGTCTTCACTTTTTGATCCGAGTCTGTACAATCCATGACCAATATACAGGTTGGTGCCAAATGAATTATCAGCCCACCACTGAACGATGGTCTTATAGTCAACTTTATCATGGCCAATGCGCCAATACGCTTGCGGAAGCACATAATCAAGCCAGCCATTTTTCATCCATAATAGTACATCAGCGTATAAATTGTCATAATTCGTTTGACCAGCATTCGTGTTTGAACCTCTTTGGTCATCTGTTTTATTTCTCCAAACACCAAATGGGCTAATTCCAAATTGAACCCATGGTTTTACAGATTTAATGGTATGATGCAACTCCTTGATTATCGTATTTACGTTATTCCGTCGCCATTCATCTAATTGATCAGGGTAAAGATCTCCTCCGTGTTTCTTGAAACTTCTTTGATCGTTAAACGCTTGACCATTTATTTTATATGGATAAAAATAATCATCAAAATGAATTGCGTCAATGTCATAATTGAGTACAATGTCAGATACGACATTAATGGTATAATTCCTGACAGCAGGTGAACCTGGATCAAAATACTTGTTTTGGCCGTAGTTGATAAACCATTCTGGTTTTTCATAGGTTAATGGATAGGGGTTTGAACGGTATTCCTTATAATTCACAACCGCTCTATACGGATTGAGCCAGGCATGAAACTCCATGCCTCGTTTATGAGTTTCTGAGATGATAAAAGCCAAAGGATCATAATACGGACTGGGTGCTCTGTCATTTTCTCCTGACAGGTAGTACGACCAGGGCTCGTATTTTGAATGATAAAATGCGTCGCCTGCGGGTCTGATTTGAAAAACCACGGCGTTAAAATTCATGCCTTTAAAAGTATTCAACAAGTTAATGATTTCTTTTTTCTGTTCCTCTGAACTAAGATCTTTGGAACTAGGCCAGTCAATATTCCCCACAGTTGCTATCCAAACTCCTCTGAACTCTCTGTGAAGTGTTTCCTGAGATCGAATTTGATCTAATTGCAGAAATAGGATGAATAAGATGATTAAGTATCTCAAGTGTTTAAGATTTAGGATTATTGGTAAATGGCGTATACTTCCATTTCAAAACGTAAAAATCATGACACTATTATCCTGATAACTATAAAATAGGGATTTCATAAGCACATAAATTCTGTCAGTATGTCATTAATTAATGTCAAAAGGTGACATATTTAATAAAAATCAGCAATGGCATAATCATTGTTTATACAGCAGCAGTTATTAAAATGAAAGATTAGATAAAAATTAAAATATAATATTATGAGTAAGATAATTGGAATAGATTTAGGAACAACAAACTCATGCGTTTCTGTAATGGAAGGGAATGAGCCGGTTGTAATTCCTAATGCTGAAGGAAAACGCACAACGCCTTCTATCGTTGCTTTTGTTGAAGATGGTGAAAGAAAGGTTGGAGATCCTGCAAAACGTCAAGCAGTAACCAATCCTGTTAAAACTGTATATTCTATCAAAAGATTTATGGGAAACAAATATTCAGAGTCTAAAATGGAAGCTGAAAGAGTTCCTTATAAAGTTGTGAAAGGAGATAATGATACACCGAGAGTTGATATAGATGGAAGACTTTATACGCCTCAGGAAATTTCTGCTATGGTATTGCAGAAAATGAAGAAAACCGCAGAAGATTATTTAGGTCACGAAGTGAAAGAAGCTGTTGTTACGGTTCCTGCCTATTTTAACGATGCACAAAGACAAGCTACTAAAGAAGCTGGTGAAATTGCTGGTTTGAAAGTTAGTAGAATTATTAATGAGCCAACGGCTGCTGCGCTTGCATACGGATTAGATAAATCTGGTGCAGACAGAAAAATAGCAGTGTATGACCTTGGAGGTGGTACATTTGATATTTCAATCTTAGAAATTGGAGATGGTGTTTTTGAAGTATTATCTACAAACGGAGATACACATTTAGGTGGGGATGATTTTGACCAAGTAATTATTGACTGGTTGGCTGAAGCATTTATGAAAGAAGAGAACATGGACCTTAGAAAAGATCCAATGGCCCTTCAAAGATTAAAAGAAGCTGCTGAAAAAGCAAAAATTGAATTGTCATCTAGTACGCAGACTGAAATAAACTTACCTTATGTGACTGCTACAGCTTCAGGACCTAAGCACCTTGTTAAAACATTGACAAGAGCCAGTTTTGAAAAACTTTCAGACTCTCTTGTAAAAAGATCAATGAGCCCTGTAAGTGCTGCTTTGAAAGATGCAGACCTTAGTACTTCTGATATTGACGATGTTATTTTGGTTGGTGGTTCTACAAGAATGCCAAAAATTCAAGAAGAAGTTGAAAAGTTCTTTGGAAAGAAACCTTCAAAAGGTGTTAATCCTGATGAGGTTGTTGCAATTGGAGCAGCAATTCAAGGTGGTGTTCTTACTGGAGACGTGAAAGATGTATTGTTACTTGATGTAACGCCACTTTCTTTAGGTATTGAGACAATGGGTAATGTTGCTACGAAACTTATTGAGTCTAATACAACGATTCCTACAAAGAAATCTCAGGTTTTTTCAACTGCTGCAGATAACCAGCCTTCAGTTGAGATCCACGTACTTCAAGGAGAAAGAGCGATGGCAGCTGATAACAAGACAATTGGTAGATTCCATTTAGATGGTATTCCACCAGCGCCAAGAGGAGTTCCTCAGATTGAAGTTACTTTTGATATAGATGCTAATGGTATCATTAACGTTTCTGCAAAAGATAAAGGAACTGGTAAAGAACATAATATTCGTATTGAAGCTTCATCTGGATTGTCAGACGAAGATATTCAAAAAATGAAAGCTGATGCTGAAGCAAATGCTGACGCGGATAAAATGGCAAAAGAAACTGCTGAAAAAATTAATGGTGCTGATGCCATGATTTTTCAAACAGAAAGCCAATTGAAAGAATTTGGTGAAAAACTTTCTGCTGATAAAAAAGCACCTATTGAATCTTCATTAGAAGAGTTGAAGAAAGCACATGAGTCAAAAGACTTGGCTTTAATTGATGCAGCGATGGAGAAGATAAATGAAGCATGGAAAGCAGCTTCTGAAGAGATTTATAAGGCGCAACAAGAGTCTCAAGCTGGAGGTGCACAACCTGGAGCTGATGCTGGCGCCGGAGCACCTGAAGCTGGAGAAGCAGCTCAGGATGATGTTCAGGATGTAGATTTTGAAGAGGTTAAAGAAGATTAATTCTTTAGATAGACTATAAATAAAAAACCGTCATGCTTTGCATGACGGTTTTTTTGTTATTCATAAACCTTTTATATGTTTAAGATTTCAATCTTTTAAATATAAAACGTGTAATAAAAATACCTGTTCCGTCTCCCTTTCCAGCATCACTCTCAACGCCACTTGTTACAAAAGCAAGATCCCAGCCCTCATCGATCATTGTATTCACTTTTGACGATAACATGGCATCGTTAGAAGCAATGTTTTGAAAATTAATACCGGTAGCACTGTAAAAGTTTAAAATTTTGGTTTCATCAAAATTTTCTACTTTAGAGTCACCTCTCTTCGATTTATTTTGTTTCGTATTTTCTTCTGATCTTGAAGTAGTATATTCTTTATAGTTCTTGTCTTCTTCGGCAGAAATTATTCTGGATCTACCCATCCCCATAGGAACTACAGATTCAATACTCGTAACGATTTTGTACTCATAGGCTTGCGCATTAATCTCCATCATGGAAATAAATAATAATGCGATAAAAATAATTTTTTTCATTTTTGTTAAAATTTTGGTTATTCACTTTAGTGAGTTACAACAAACTTAAAATAATAATAAATAGTATAAAGAGCCAGATTATATTAATCCGAAATTAAAAACAGTTCTAAATAAATATAGTCTTCAAATTTTAAAACTATTTGTATTTTCACTAGATTTGGAATACTAAATTTTAAACTAAATCAGATTATGAAAAACATTACATTTAAAAGTATTTTATTCTTATCAATTATTGTGTTAAGTAGTTTTGCTGTAAAAGACAGTTTTGTTAAAGTGAAAAAAATATTAGGAGAATGGGAGTGTAGTATCCCAGATGCACCAATGGAATATCAGAAAGGAGTTCTTGTGTTAAGCAGAGTAGATGGTGTCTTGGCTGCTGAAATGGTTATGGGAGGACAGGGAATGCCTTTAGAAGATGTTGTGTACGAAAAGGATGTGTTAAAAGGAAAAATGGATGTTCAAGGAGAAACTGTGAGATACAATTTAAATTTTACAAAAAAGAGTTTTGAAGGGATTGTGTCTTATTCTCAAGGCACTTTAGATATAACAGGAACTAAAAAGTAAACGCTACTTTTAAGCCCTTAAAAACCATCAAATATAATTTGATGGTTTTTTTTTGAAAACTTCTCAGTTAACTGCTTGAAAAATACAGTTTAAGTATGATTTTTTCGTACTTTTGCAAACTGAAAAATGAATAGTATTTAATATGAGAAAATTTTTACGCAAAAGTTACCCCGCCTTATTGCTTTTCTTAACATTGAGTTTTACTGATGTCGAGCATGACGAGGATTCAACAAAGTTATTAGGTTCCTGGGAGTATTTAGCTCCAAACATCGGAATGACCTTTCAAAAAGGTGCTATTGAATTTAGCTATGAACAAGAAGTTTTAATAGGAAATGTGATCTTTGATGACCGTATTATTCCTATGGAGAATTTAGTTCGTGAAAATAATATCGTGCGCAGCCATATTGTTATTGAAGGTGAGCAAATTGATATTTTTTTGAAGTTTGAATCAGACTCGTTTAAGGGAACTGTATCGCATCCAAAAGGATATTTACGAATATCGGGAAGCAGGATATAGAACTAAGGTATATTCCAAGATAGTTTTTAAAACATTTTACCTATACCAATGCCATATGTAAGGCTTTGGTATGCATCAATATTGATGTCATAGGTGAGCACGCCAAAAAGTTCCCAATTTTTAGGTAAGTGATATGGAGCTTCTATTCCGAATCTGATCACAGTAAAATCTTCATGGCTTGAAAATTCTCGGCCCACTCCAGCCATTAAGCCTAAATACGGAACAGGTTTGTAAATAACCATTATACATGCGGCAATAGGTGTTCCCCTTTCAATAATGGCAGTGTCTTCATTTGACGTTGAGCTTGATTTGTTTTGATCTGTTTCGCTTCCTTTGACTACAAAATCTTCCAAGATAATATCGTTGTGAAGTCCAAGGCCCCATTTATGATTAAAGGCATATGTGTAATTAAGACCAAAAGAAGGTAAGGTAATATTCGATGCTGATTCCCCATCCTTTATAGCTGAGAAAATAACAGTATGGTTCAGGGAGCCACTAATTACATGCTTTTTATGCGCTTTATGATGTGCGGCAGGTTTATGTGATTCGCTCTGATTTTCTTCATGTTCTTGACTATAAGACTGCATGATAAACGCAATATTCAACATTATAATTATTAAAAAATTACGCTTTTTCATGTTTTTTATAAGATTTGCTTAAAGTTTAAAAGTATGAATTATAAATCATTAATAAAAAACTAAAATAGCATGTCTTTTTTCTGAATTAAATTTTATTTTTGCGGATGCAAAACAAGGTTCTAATTTTAGATTTTGGGTCACAGGTCACGCAACTTATTGCAAGAAGAGTAAGAGAGCTCAATATTTACTGTGAAATTCACCCGTATAATAGTAATAAATTTGATGTAAACGAATTTCAGGCAGTAATACTTTCTGGTAGCCCGCATTCGGTTAGAAATGAAGATGCTCCTCATCCGGATCTATCAGAGATTAAAGGGAAAAAACCTTTACTGGGAATTTGTTATGGCGCACAATATTTGGTTCACTTCTTTGACGGAAAAGTTGGTCAGTCAAGTTCTCGTGAATATGGAAGAGCAAATTTGTCATTTGTAGATCATAGTAATGAGCTATTTAATAATATTGAAGAAGGTTCTCAGGTTTGGATGAGCCATAGTGACACCATCATTGAATTACCTGAAGATTATAAAGTAATTGCTAGTACACATGACATTGATAATGCTGCTTTTACTATAGAAGGAGAGCAGACCTATGCAATTCAATTTCACCCTGAAGTGTATCATTCTACTGATGGTAAACAGCTTCTGGAAAACTTTTTAGTTCATATTGCCGGTTTGGTTCAAGACTGGACACCTGATTCTTTTGTTGAAACCACGGTTGCAGGACTTAAGGAAAAAATTGGTAATGAAAAAGTTGTCCTTGGTTTATCGGGGGGAGTTGACTCGACTGTTGCAGCAGTATTGCTAGACAAAGCTATAGGGAAGAATCTCTACTGTATTTTTGTAAACAATGGATTACTCAGGAAAAATGAGTTTGAAAGTGTTTTAGATCAATATAAACACATGGGACTCAATGTGAAAGGAGTTGATTCATCTGAACGATTTCTTAATAAATTAAAAGGGATAGAAGATCCTGAATTAAAGAGGAAGGCTATTGGTAATGCATTTATAGAAGTGTTTGATGATGAGGCTCATTTAATAGAAGATGTTAACTGGCTTGCCCAAGGTACTATTTACCCTGATGTGATAGAATCTGTATCAGCAACAGGGGGGCCTTCAGCTACAATTAAGTCTCACCACAATGTTGGGGGTTTACCAGATTTTATGAAATTGAAGGTGGTAGAACCTTTGAGAACCATATTTAAGGATGAGGTTAGAAGGGTAGGCAGGACTTTAGGTATTGACGATGAACTTTTAGGAAGACATCCTTTTCCTGGACCGGGATTGGGTATTCGGATTTTAGGAGATATTACGGCAGAAAAAGTTACAATGCTTCAAGAAGTGGATCATATATTTCTTGAAGGACTTAAGCGTTGGAAACTATATGATTCGGTATGGCAGGCAGGAGCTATGCTATTACCGGTGCAATCTGTTGGCGTGATGGGAGATGAAAGAACTTATGAAAAAGCCGTGGTATTAAGAGCGGTTTCTTCAACCGATGGCATGACAGCTGATTGGGTAGATTTACCGTATAAGTTTCTTCAGGAAACTTCAAATAAAATCATTAATGGTGTAAAGGGCGTAAATAGAGTTGTCTATGATATTAGTTCCAAACCACCAGCAACCATTGAATGGGAGTAAACTTGAAAGAGTCATTGCTTTGAATATAAAGGCATAAGACTGGTTTTGATAATTATTATATTGTTAATAAAAGATATAAAAAATCATATCTTTGATGAAATATCAAGACTCATTTTAAGTTTAGAATTATTAGAACTTATTACTACATGAAAAATTTGAAATTTGTAATTGCTTTGTTCCTGTTCGGGTGTTTAAGCATCTTTGCGCAGGATAAGAAATTTATTACTTATAAAGTCCAGCAAGGAGAATCTATTCAGAGTATATCGAAAGCCTTGTCAATCACACCCTATGATTTACTAAAGCTCAATCCTGATGTAAAGGATAATGTTAAAGTTAATGACATTATTATTATACCAAACAATGAGTATGATCCTTTGGAGGATATTAAGAATGCTGACCTCAGTGGAATAAGTGACAAAGATATTATTGTTGATAAATATATTTATCACGAGGTTGTGCCGAAAGAGACAATCTATAGCATTATCAAAAGCTTTAACATAAGTTCAGAAGAATTGAATGAAAGCAATCCTTTTCTTGCTACGGATGGATTAAAAATTGGTCAGGTGATCAGAATTCCCTTAAAGGTGGATGCGTTGCAAGTAGAAGCACAGGATTCCAAAACACAGCCTTATTTGGTAAAAGCAAAGGAAACGAAGTACAGCATCACAAAAAAGTTTGGTATTTCTATTGAGTATTTAGAAGAATTAAACCCCAAGATTGCTCAAAATGGACTGCAAATTGGTGATGTGATTATTGTACCCCTAGAAGTACCTGCATCAGCAGATGATGAATTTATCATTTATGAAGTGCAGAAATTAGAGACTTTGTATAGTATTACTAAAAAATTCAAACTTACAGAAGATGAATTACTGGCACTTAATCCAGAGATTTCTGCAGGTATAAAAGAAGGGATGTTACTGAAGATTCCTAATAAAGATCTAGATGAGAAGCCAGTCTTTGTAGATGTACTTCCTGAAGGGAAGGAGTTAAAAATAGCGATGATGCTTCCTTTTAAGAGTAAAAGAGATAGTCTGAATTTTAAAGGAGACAGGTTATTGAATATTACGACTGATTTTTATTTTGGAGCTTTGATGGCAATAGATTCATTAAAAGCCCAGGGATTATCGGTTCATATGAAGGTATTTGATACAGAGAATAATAAGGATGTGTCAAGAAAGATAAGTGACCAGGTTGAATTGCAAGAATTTGATGTTGTTGTTGGACCCATGTTCTTATCGAATGTAAAAGTTGTTTCAAACAATTTGAGATACGGAAAACCTTTGATTGTTTCTCCAATATCCACTAAAGACCATTCTAATATTGATAATAATAAATTGATTCAAGAAAGAGCTTCCTTAGAAAATCATACTGAAAAAATGATGGATTTTGTCAAGAAGAACTACGATAATCAAGACCTTATTGTCATTAAGAATGACAGTGAAAAATCTAAACAGCAATATAACCGTATCATTCAAGATATTCAGGCATTGAATCCTGAAAAAGAAGTCATGATTCTTGAGCCGAAAGATGGTTATATCAAACCTGATGATTTCAAGGTTTTTAGAGATACTTTAGAAAGAAATATTGTGAATTGGTTTTTTGTGACAGATGACGAGCCGGCTTATTTAGGTGATGTTTTTAATAATTTAGGTGTTTTTCCTGAGGCGGATAGTTTAATGGTTTTTGGCTTTGAAAAAGACAGAAACTACAATAAAATTGATAATAATTTTCTGGCAAGAGTTAATTTCCATTACCCAAGTAATTCTTTTATCGATCAAAATGGAATAGCTTATCAAAAGTTTGAGGCAGCATATAAAAGAAAGTATTATACCTTTCCATCATCTTATGCTGTAGAAGGCTTCGATGTCACCTATGATCTTTTGATGCGTCTGGCAACCGATTCGGATATTATCAATCAGGGTGTCTCAGAGCGAATTTCAACTAAATATGATTTTATTGAGAATACATCTGGCAGTATTATTAATAAAGGTATTTATATTATTAAATATGACGGTTTAGAAGAGAAAGTTATTCGGTCAGTTAATCAGGAGTCCACCAAATTATTGGAATAGATTTGTTTATATGTATGGTCGGCAAAACCAAATCCGGCTTCTTCGTATAAGTTAAAAACAACGTCTACACCAGCTTCAATAAGTTCATTCATTTCGTCATCATATCTTGAAATGGCTGCAACTTTAATATTACAATGGATTAGATTCAGTTCTTCAATAACACTCATATGGGTTGCATGACTTGGCGTAACAAGTATGACCAATGGCAGATTCACAGACATATTGACTCTTTGCCAGAAACTCAGATCTGTTACATCACCTTGCAGTACATTGTTTCCTAATTCCTGATTCTTTTCTATCACATCCAGACTAATATCGATTCCCAGCACATTTTTGTTATACTTTTCAGCCATTACCCTATATACTTCTGAGCCAGTTCTTCCCATACCGAAAACAATCACTTCTTCCTCAGCAAAGACAATCGGTTCATCTTGAGACAATCTGGTCTGTGTTTCAAATTTCAGAAAATACTTTTGGAATTTAGCGTAGATAGGCTGCGCCTTCATATTAAGTGGTGAAGCCATGATCATTGTGACTGATAATGATACGGCAAAGATTACAAGCCATTCAGGAGAGAGCCATCCATTGGCAACACCTGCTGCTCCCACAATAAGTCCGAATTCACTGTAATTTGCCAAACTGAAAGAAGTCAATGCTGAAGTTCTTGCCCTTAGTTTGAAACGGGTAAGTAATATGAAAAACAGTCCAAGTTTAAACGGAATGAATAAAGCGAGTAAAAGCGCTATATAAAAGGCCTCGAAACTAGGCGTACCGGAGAGTCCGATTGTCAGGAAAAAACCCACTAAAAATAAATCCTTGAATCCCATCATCGTTTTAGCAAGTTCTTCAGCCCTATGATGCTCAGCAAATAAGATACCCATTACCAGTGCTCCTAAATCAGCTTTTAGACCAACAGATTCAAATAGTCCAGCTCCAGCCATTGGCAGTAACACTCCCAGAAGAATTAGCAATTCCCCGTGCCCGGTTTTATTGAGTATAAATGAAAACTTTTTATTCTGAATCAACTTAGGAATCAGCAGCAAGAGTAAAAGCGCAAAGGCCCATGGAGATGGGGTTTTGCCAGAACTTATGGTGAGAAAGATCACGGCAAAGATGTCTTGCATGACTAATATACCGATTGCAACTTTTCCATGAGCAGTTTTCATACTGCCAGTTTCTTCAAGAATTTTAACTGCGAAAATGGTACTTGAAAAACTAAATGCAAATGCAATTAAAAATGATGTTTGCAGATCGAGTTCGGCAAATTTAGACAAACCAACATAACTCGAAAATAATATTAAAAGCCCCAAGGCCAGGGTTGAAATCAACATGTGTATTGAAGAGCCTGCCCATATTTCCCGATGGAGTAAATTTTTGATTTTTAATTTTAAACCTATCGTAAATAAGAGTAATAAAACACCAAAATCTGCAATATGTACTAAGGTTTCAGTGCTTTGAACTCCAAATAGGTTTAAGGCAAAGCCGGCGATTAAAAAACCAACTAAAGGGGGGAGGCCAATTTGCTTCACGGTAAAGCCAAAGCCGAAGGCAAATATGATCCAAAGTGGGTCCATTGATTAGGTAATTTGATTGTTATTTAAATGAAATTAATTATTTTTTTTTGGCGCTAGACTCAACCACAACATTCCAATAGCGGCTGATATTAATGATGCCGCCATAATTCCTACTTTGGCTATTTGCTTGAATTCATCATCTTTGAAGGCGAGATCCGAGATGAACATAGACATGGTAAATCCGATACCTGCTAAAAAGGCAACGCCACGTATTTGATGCCAGTTGACGCCCTCAGGTAAAGAAGCGAACTTAAGTTTCACTATTAACATAGAAAACAAAGTAATGCCTAACCACTTTCCTAAAACGAGTCCGGCTATTATACCTAAGGAGATTGGGTGAATCAAGAGGTCAATAACTTTTCCATCTATATGAACACCTGCGTTACTAAGGGCAAATACAGGTAAAATAAAGTAAGCTGTAACCGGGTGTAACGTATGTTCTAATTTTTGCAATGGGGTATGGGCTTTTTTATTAAGATCTTCAATGTCAGAAATGAGATGCACCTGTTCCTTGGTCAGCAGCGTGCTTTTGTCATCTGGCTTTTCTAATTTGAATTTATTGAGATAGGTAGTCAGTTTATCTATATAATCAGTTTCCCCTATTTTGGTTCTTGCGGGAATAGTTAAAGCTATGAGTACACCAGCTATGGTAGCGTGAACACCAGAATAAATAAATGCAATCCACACCCCCGCAAAACCGAATATAGCATAAAAAAGAGTTCTTCTAACGCCGGCGAAGTTGGCAATAATCATAATTGTTAGACATAAGCCTGCGTATAGTAGTTCATTATAATCGATGGATTCAGTATAGAAAACAGCTATTACCATTACGGCACCAAGATCATCCGCTATAGCTAGAGCTGTAAGAAAAATTTTAAGATTTAGAGGAACCCTGCTTCCCAACATGGCCAGTAGCCCTAGAGCAAAAGCGATATCTGTTGCCATGGGTATTCCCCAACCATTGATGTATTCTGGATAATTAATAACCGCAATGGCATAAAAGATAGCGGGTAATAACATTCCTCCAACGGCAGCAGCGATGGGTAATGAGGCTTTTTTCATAGATGACAATTCACCTCCCATAATTTCCCTTTTAATTTCGAGGCCCACAACAAAAAAGAATAAGGCCATCAAACCGTCATTGATCCAATGATGGAGTGAGGCAACCATATCTATGTCACCCCATACAAAGCCAACTTTATACTCATGCCAGATATAATGATACGAATCATAAAAAGTAGAATTGGCCCAAAATAAAGCGATGATGGTGGCTATTATAAGGAAAATTCCACCATAAGCTTCCTCATTAATAAATCGTGATATTCTAAAGGAATTTAAAGGTTTGTTCTTCATAATTATTAAGATAAGGAATAGAGAAACAACTGATTAAGCAGTCGATAGCTTCTAATTTTTATACATGAAAAAAATTGACGTGTTGACTTATTTTCAAATATACAAATAAAGGAATCACTTGAATGTAGGAATAAAAAAAAGCCTGAGTTTAACACAGGCTTTTTAAATTATAGCTATACCTATTAAACAAGCATTGTAACCGGATTCTCGATATAACCTTTTAAAGTTTGTAAGAATATCGCTCCAGTAGCGCCGTCAACAGTACGGTGGTCACAGGCAAGGGTCAGTTTCATTGTATTTCCAACAACGATATTACCTTCTCTGACAACTGGTTTTTGTACAATAGCACCAACAGAAAGAATTGCTGAATTTGGCTGATTAATAATACTTGTAAAATCAGTTATTCCAAACATTCCTAAATTGGAAATGGTAAATGTACTACCATCCATTTCTTCAGGTGTAAGTTTTTTATTTCTTGCTCTGCCTGCATAATCTTTTACCTGAGAACCGATTTGTGTTAAGCTTTGCTCATCTGCAAATTTAAGCACGGGCACTAACAAACCATCTTCAACCGCTACGGCAACACCGATATGCACGTGATGGTTCTTTCTGATTTTGTCATCAAACCATTGTGAATTTACCTGTGGGTGTTCTTTTAAAGCCAAAGAGGTCGCTTTTACCACGATATCATTAAAAGATATTTTCGTATCAGGAATGGAATTGTATTGGTTTCTAAAGGCAATTGCATTATCCATATCAAACTCCACATTCAAATAATAGTGGGGAGCAGTGAATTTTGATTCACCTAACCTTCGGGCGATCACTTTTCTCATTTGAGAATTAGGAACTTCCTCAAAATTTTCCTGACCTGCGGGCACAAAAGGTGCTTGACTGCCTCTACCTGAACCAGGTGTATAATTTTCAATATCTCTTTTTATAATTCTGCCACCTTCACCAGTTCCCTGGATATGAGAAAGGTTGATGTTTCTTTCAGCAGCTAATTTTTTAGCCAATGGAGAGGCAACAATTCTACCATTAGAATTGACAACAGGCTGCACAGCCGGAACACTGGATGGTGCAGGCTTTGATTCACTAACTGCAACAGGCGCAGTTTCTTTTTTAGTCTGCGCTGGAGCTGGAGCAGACGCCTGGCTCTTAAGACTTGCTGCAAAAGCAGTAATATCTGTTCCTTTTTCTCCAATAATTGCTAAAACAGCATCAACGTCAGCTGAACTTCCTTCATCAACACCAATATATAATAAAGTACCATTGTGAAATGATTCGAATTCCATTGTAGCTTTGTCCGTTTCAATTTCGGCAAGAATATCTCCTTCTTCAATTGGGTCACCAACTTTTTTCAACCATTTAGCCACTGTTCCTTCAGTCATTGTATCGCTCAATCGAGGCATGGTAATCACTTCAGCTCCTGCTGGAGTTGCCAATGCTTCAGAGCTTTTTTCTTCTGCAGCTGCCTCAGGAGTTGATTCAGCTGGAGCCTCTGCCTCAGCAGCACCATTAGATTGACTCAAAAGACTCTTAAAATCGTCACCTTCATTTCCGATAATGGCCAATAAGGAATCTACGCTTGCAGTTTCTCCTTCATGAACGCCTATATGAAGCAAGGTACCTTCATGGAAAGATTCAAATTCCATGGTGGCTTTGTCAGTTTCAATTTCGGCAAGAATATCTCCTTCTTCAATCTTATCGCCAACTTGCTTAAGCCATTTTGCCACAACTCCTTCTGTCATGGTATCACTTAATCTCGGCATGGTTATAATTTCGGCCATATTTTTTTCTTTAATAGGGTATTAAACTAATGTTCTTTTAACTTTTATAATCTGTGTTTTATGAAAGGATATCCCTTTTCTTCATAAACCATGTCGTACAATTGTTGTTTTTCTGGATACGGAGATTCATCTGCAAATTTTTCACAGGCAATTACGCGTTCTTTTACATCGTCATTGATCGCCTGAATTTCTTCATCGGTCAAATATTTTTTCTCCTTAATCACCTCAAGAACCTGAGAGATAGGGTCAATTTTTTTGTAATCAGCTACTTCAGCTTTTGTTCTATATTTTTGAGCATCACTCATTGAATGACCTCTATAACGATAGGTTTTCATTTCTAAGAAATATGGGCCTTTACCACTTCTCGCATGCGTTACAGCTTTGTCCATAGCCTTAGCTACTTCTACCGGGTTCATACCATCAACTGGTTCAGAAGGCATTTCATAGGCCAAACCTAATTTCCAAATTTCTTCATGATTTGCAGTTCTTGCCACAGAAGTTCCCATAGCATATCCATTATTCTCAACCACAAATACAACAGGTAGTTTCCAAGCCATGGCCATGTTAAAAGTTTCATGAAGAGAACCTTGTCTTGCAGCTCCATCACCAAAATAAGTAATGGTAACACCGTCACGACCAAAATATTTATCAGCAAAAGCGATACCAGCTCCTAAAGGAATTTGACCTCCAACGATACCATGACCTCCATAGAAACCTTTCTCTTTTGAAAAAATA
Source organism: Lutimonas halocynthiae (assembly GCF_030409835.1). Lineage (GTDB taxonomy): Bacteria > Bacteroidota > Bacteroidia > Flavobacteriales > Flavobacteriaceae > Lutimonas > Lutimonas halocynthiae. The sequence continues at coordinate 903,861 of NZ_JAUFQO010000016.1, read as the reverse complement.
TGCATAGAACCACCCATACCCTGTGATGTACCGGTCACTTTTCCGTATAATTCAGCCATCACCCTTTTAGGATCAACTCCCATACCGATAGGCTGCACGTGATTTCTATAAGCAGTGATCATTTTATCTTTTGATAGATCTATGGCGTGTAACGCACCTGCTAATACAGCTTCTTGACCGTTATATAAATGTAGAAAACCTCTTACTTTTTGTTGGATGTATACAGCTGCAAGCTTGTCTTCGAACTTTCTCCAAAACAGCATGTCTTTGTACCAATCGATGTAGGTTTTTTTCGTTATTTTCTTCATTTGTAATTAAATTTTTTTCAGAAAGGCAAAAATACAATTTTTTTAGATAAATAAATTCTAAAAAAATCAACAAAATTCATGATTCATTGAGCTTAATGTCAACAAATCCCAATATTGTTGATTGTATCAATCCCTTCTGAGATTTCTATTCATAATATTATTGTTCAATATAATCTTCAATTGGATTACAAGAACAGACTAAATGCCTGTCTCCATAAGCTTCATTAACACGCCTAACAGTTGGCCAAAACTTGTTTTCAGAAACAAAATCTAATGCAAAAGCTGCTTCTTTTCTACTGTATGAATAATTCCATTCATCGGCAGTAAGCATACTTTGCGTATGAGGCGCATTTTTTAAAACACTATCTCCTCCATCATAGGCATCAATTTCAGCTTTGATTTGTATTAAAGCGTCGGCAAATTTATCAATCTCCTGTTTGTTTTCACTCTCAGTAGGTTCTATCATTAAAGTTCCTGCTACCGGGAATGAAACAGTTGGTGCGTGAAAACCAAAATCCATTAGTCTTTTAGCGATATCAGTCACTTCAATTCCTTTGGCCTTAAATTCTCTAAAATCAACAATCATTTCATGTGCTGCAAAACCATTTTCACCAGCATAGAGAATCTTATAATGCTTCTCTAACCTTGCTTTAAGGTAATTGGCATTTAAAATGGCTGTTACCGTTGATTCCGTTAAACCGCTACTTCCTAACATTTTAATATAACTGTAAGAAATCAGATCAACCATTGCAGATCCAAAAGGAGCTGCTGAAATGGCATTAATAGCATTTCTTCCGCCAGTTTTGATTACCGGATTAGATGGAAGGAATTCTGCTAAATGCGACGCTACGCATATTGGTCCAACACCTGGTCCACCACCTCCATGAGGAATAGCAAAAGTCTTATGTAAGTTTAGGTGACATACATCGGCACCAATTTTCGCAGGATTTGTAAGGCCAACTTGTGCATTCATATTAGCACCGTCCATATAAACCTGACCACCATATTCATGGATAATCCTCGTAATTTCTCTAATTTCAGACTCAAAAACACCATGGGTTGAAGGGTAGGTAACCATTAAAGCTGCTAAATTGTCTTTATGTAAAATAGCTTTCTCTTTAAGATCTTCAAGATCAATATTACCAGATTCAGAGGTTTTGGTCACAACCACTTTCATTCCTGCCATAACAGCAGATGCTGGGTTTGTACCATGTGCTGAAGCTGGTATCAGGCAAATATTTCTATGGTCCTGATCGTTCGACTTGTGAAATGCCCGGATGACCATCAAGCCCGCATATTCACCTTGAGCCCCAGAATTGGGTTGTAAAGAAGTGGCTGCAAAACCTGTTATCTCATTTAGCTGTGCCTCCAGTTCTTTTAACATTTCGTGATAGCCTTGTGCTTGATTAACCGGAACAAAAGGATGAATTGAATTCCAGTTGCTCGTGCTCAATGGCAGCATTTCTGTAGCGGCATTTAACTTCATGGTACACGAACCAAGCGAAATCATTGAATCTGCTAAAGAAATATCTTTTCTCTCCAAGCGCTTGATATAACGCATCATTTCAGTTTCTGAATGATACTTTTTAAAGACTTCATGGGTCAGAAATAAAGAAGTCCGTTGTAATTCATCAGGAATAGACAAGCTCACAGGACAATCTGTTATTTTAAAAGAATATAGATTTTCAGCCTGTGCCAGGATATCTATAATTTCTTCGATATCTGCATCAGTTGTCGTTTCGTTGATTGCAATACTTATAGTTGTATGATCGATGTAGTTAAAATTGACCTCATGCGTCTCAGCCAGCACCTTTAATTTATCCGCATTAGATACTTTAATTCTTAAGGTATCAAAGAAAGCTTTGTTTTCTTGTTCCAATCCAAGTTTCAAAAGGGCCTGATCTAAAATATTTGCCAAAGAATGAATTTGTCTGGCTATATATTTAATGCCTTCTCCTCCATGATAAACAGCGTACATACCGGCCATTACAGCAAGGAGTACTTGTGCTGTACATATGTTTGAGGTAGCTTTTTCTCTTTTGATGTGTTGCTCTCTTGTTTGAAGGGCCATTCGCAATGCTCTGTTGTCATCAATATCAACAGTAACACCGATGATTCTTCCAGGTATTAACCTTTTGTATGCCTCGTGAGTAGCAAAGAAAGCAGCGTGAGGTCCACCAAAACCAAGTGGAATCCCAAAACGCTGGGTAGTTCCAACGGCTACATCGGCTCCCATTTCAGCTGGAGATTTTAAAATAGCTAAACTGAGTATGTCAGCGGCTACCACGGCTTTAATTTCCAAAGTATGTGCTGCTGCAATAAACTCAGTATAATCATAGATCATCCCATCTTTTGCAGGGTATTGAAGTATGCATCCATAAAAGTCTTCGTTCAATTCAATCTCTCTGTGGTCACCATGTACTAGTTCAATTCCAAGAGGTTCAGCTCTTGTAACCAGTATATCCCTGGTTTGTGGCAACAGTTCTTCTGAAACAAAAAATTTGCTCGCCCCATTTTTTTTCTGACTTCTGCTTCTTCCATTCCATAGCATCAGCATCGCTTCAGCTGCAGCAGTCCCTTCATCTAAAAGTGAAGAGTTGGCTAATGGTAACCCGGTGAGATCAGTAATTACGGTTTGATAATTTAGAAGTGCCTCTAAACGGCCTTGAGAAATTTCAGCCTGATACGGTGTATAAGAGGTATACCAACTTGGATTTTCAAAAATATTTCTCTGGATCACCGCAGGTAGGGTAGTGGGATGATAACCCAGCCCTATGTATGACTTGAATTGTTTATTTTTATTGCCTAGTTTCTGAATATGTGAAGCAAACTCATTCTCGCTCATCGCTTCAGGTAGGTTTAATGATCTTTTTAACCTAATGTCATTAGGTATTGTATTGTAAATCAGTTCGTCAAGTGAGCTTACACCAATGGTGTCTAACATCTCAGATACTTCATTCTGGCCTGGTCCAAGATGACGTAAAACAAAAGAATCCGTTCGCATAATAAATGTTTAAATTAAGGAACACAAAAGTACTCAATTTTGATGAAAAGGATTGATTTTTGAAAACGATATAATCCTGAATTATTTAATTATTTTTATAGATTCAAATTTAAAATATGCGCCTTATAAAACAGTGGTTTGGATTTTATGTTTTCAGCAATGTTCATGTAGCTATTGCTGCATACTGCTTAACTAAAATCACTTTTTTAGAGTTTGGATTTAAGAATGAGTATTTAGCGTTGTTTGTGTTTTTTTCAACTATTTTGTCCTATAACCTTATCAGGTTTTTTCAGTTAGACAAGATCAATAGCATGACTGCAATTTGGATAAGAGCGAATAAAAAAGGATTGCTGGTATTGAATATGCTGGCTTTATCAGGAGTTGGTTTTTACGCTTTTAAACTGTCAATTAGAGGCATGTTAGCCCTATTGCCATTTTTTATAGCAACCGTATTTTATGTGCTTCCGATAAAGAATAAAGCAATTGGTTTAAGGCATATTCCTGCTCTGAAGCTGATTCTGATCGCTTTTTCCTGGGTAGGCATTACATTATATTTTCCGCTTCAGGAAGCGGGTCATCTGGATGTTTCTCACCAATGGTTGTATTTTGCACAGCGCTTCCTTTTTATCATAGCGATTACCATTCCCTTTGATATAAGGGATGCACAATTTGATCTTCCTGAATTAGCCACCTTACCGCAGGTATTAGGAGTGAATAGGGCAAAGATTGTGGCGGTGATTTGTATGGTGGTATTTATATTGCTAAGTGTCGCTCTAAAAGGTATGCAATCAAATCTTTTTTATGCCGATCTTATTTTGATGCTTCTAAGCATTGGCCTGATTTTATATTGTAATCAAAATAGGAACCGGTTCTATACAACCTTCTGGATTGAAGCCTTGCCAATACTTTGGTATGGATTATACTTAATCCTTTTGTAAACATCAAATTGTTCAAAATCAGGAGGGCTATACAGAACTATTCCATATTGTTAGCCGATTCAGGTAAATTTGTATTGAGTTATATGGCTTTTGGAAGCTGTATTGCAGGTATTGCAAAAAAAAACGATTACACTCAAAATTAAAGAGCGTAATCGTTTTATTATATATTGATCGGCTGTTGATGAAAGCCTCTATTAATTAGTCTAAGAAAAATATTTTGACATTTTTTCTTTTTCCTGTTCTGCAAGTTCCGAATCGATTAGAATTCTTCCACTGTGCTCATCAGTAATGATTTTTTTTCTTGTAGCAATTTCAACCTGTCGTTGAGGCGGAATTGTAAAGAAAGACCCACCTGAAGCTCCTCTTTCAATCGTAACAACTGCAAGACCATTTCTTACATTAGATCGAATTTTATGATAGGCTTTTAATAGTCTTTCGTCTATCATTTTGCCATATTCTTCAGATTTTTTATGTAATAATTCTTCTTCTTTAACAGTTTCCTCAAGAATAGAATTAAGTTCGTCTTGTTTGTGTTTTAAATGAGTTTGTTTTTCTTCCATTTTCTCCTTTGCAGCAGAAATGATCTCATTTTTTGCAGAAATTTTAGCTTCAAATTCACGTATGTGTTTTTCAGCTAATTGCATTTCAAGGTCTTGGTATTCAATCTCTTTAGAGATAGAATCAAATTCCCTGTTATTTCTTACATTCTTTTGTTGTTCTAAATATTTTTTAGATAACGTTTTCGACTCCTCAATGTTATTTTTCTTGTTAGCGATTCCAGTCTCTAGGTTTTCAATATCAGTACTAAAGTTATTTAGTCTGGTTTGTAAACCTGCAATTTCGTCTTCCAGGTCATTCACTTCCAATGGCAATTCTCCTCTGGTATTTTTAATCTCGTCAATTCTAGAATCGATAAGCTGCAAATCGTACAGCGCTCTTAATTTTTCTTCAACGGTAACCTCTTTCTTTTTTGTCATCTCTAAAAATAGTTGATCGGATTTGTATTGTTTTTCGATAAAATAATCCTCCCTTCCGGTAAGGCAGGTGCAAAATTAGTGATTTTTTTTGTAAGATACTCGACTAAAAGGTGTTTTGTAAACTGTTCACTTTCATAATGTCCGATGTCGGCAAGAATCAATTTTCCTTCAGCCTTATAAAAATCATGGTATTTGAGATCAGCTGTTATAAAAATATCAGCTCCGGCAGCAAGAGCTTGCTCAATAGCAAAGCTACCAGACCCGCCTAAAACGGCCACTTTTTTAATTTCTTTTTTTGTAATGTCAGAATGACGAATGATGCTTAAATCAAACGTTCTTTTGAGATGTTCAAAAAAATTCTTTGGACTTAAAGGTTTTGCCAATTCCCCAATGATTCCCATGCCAATTCTTTCATGGATATTTTCTAAATTAACAATATCATAAGCCACTTCTTCATAGGGGTGATCAGTAAAAAGTGTTTTTAAAATTTTTGATTGTAAATGTGATTCAAAAATAACACTGATAAAGGTTTCTTTGACTTTCTCTAAATTCCCAGGCTTCCCTACGGATGGATTTGTATTTTCACCGCCAAGATAAGTACCTTCACCACTCATATTGAAGCTGCAATGACTATAATCGCCAATATGACCTGCCCCAGCTTTAAAAAGCGCATTTCGTATTTCATTTGCAGTGTTTTCAGGCACATAAGTTGTTAGCTTCTTGAGATGACCTTTCTGTGGGATCAAGACTTTGGTGTTGGTAAGACCTATAACATCAGCCATTTTAGCCGAGACTCCTTTGATTGAATTATCAAGGGCCGTATGCATAGCGTAAATGGCAATGTCATTTTTAAGGGCTTTAATGACAACTCTTTCAACATAATTTATGCCGTTTATTTTTTTTAAACCTTTAAATATAATGGGATGAAAAGCCACAACCAGATTACAATTATTCTTAATGGCTTCGTCTATGGTTGTTTCCAGACAATCTAAGGTTACTAAAACACCAGTAACTTTTTGTTCATAATCGCCAACTAAAAGACCCACATTATCAAAATCTTCAGCATAGTGTAAAGGGCTTAATTGCTCAATTTGTTCGGTGATTTGTCTAACTAGCGTCATAATGTATCTTGTTTTCAGGAATAATTATATGATAGGAGGTTTAGACCCTATTTTATTGTTAATAGAAACTTCTCCACAGCTTCCCAGTAAACCATATGACTTGGATTATCAGGCCATAGGGCTTTAGACCCATGTCTTCCTTCTGTTTCGGGTAGAAAAGATGATTTATCAGATTTGATATTATCATAAATGGCTTTCCAATTTCTATATTCGCTTTTGGCAGAAGTAACAAAAACCGGGCAGGTAATATGCGCTGCATAGGTTTTAAGTTCTTTGCCATTGACTTTGAAGTATTCTCCTGGAGCAAAACTTAGAATACCAGCAATATTATCATGATGCACATTGCCCATATAAAACATAAGCGCAGCTGAATAGGAGCTACCCCACAAGATGATTTTACCTGGTTTTATACTGTATTTTACATATAAATAGGCCGCTTCTAAATCTGGTATCGCATCCAGGTATTCAGTGGGTAGTTTCGCAGCAGCAGCTTCTTTGTGCGTTTCATTGATGATATCGTTCACTTTGTCTCCGGATCTTTGGTCAACTGCCATGCAATTAAAACCCAAGGCATTTAAACGCGGGGCAATACTCCTGTATTCTCCCCGGCTATAACCTGCCTGATGGTAAAGAATGATAAAAGGAGCACTACTCTCATGGGCCATATAAAGATCTGCAGTGATGATGACGCCATCATCGGCCTTAAAATTAATGGTTTCACCAGTAAAACCGGTACCTGATTGGGCAAACCCAAAGCCTAGATTGAATAAGAATAAAAAGAGTATCGAATATTTTTTCATAGATGTTTACAATAGTTAAGAAGCACTAAAGTTAAACATATTTTCATATCCTTTACAAATCTAAAACTGTAAAGACAATTTTGGAAAAAGAAGTTCTTTACTTAAAATGTTTTTTGGATTCATTCCAATACACATCCATTTGCGTAAGGGTCATGTCTTTGAGTGATTCACCCTTTTTTTTTGCTTCAGTTTCCAGGTACTGAAATCGTTTGATAAATTTTTTGTTGGTGGTTTCGAGGGCGCTTTCAGGGTCCACCTTTATGTGTCTGGCATAGTTGATCAACGAAAATAAAACATCTCCAAATTCTGATTCAATTCTTGTTTGCTTACCAGAATTCACTTCTTCGTGGAGTTCTTCTATTTCTTCCTGAACTTTTTCAAATACCTGCTCAGAACGATCCCAGTCAAAACCGGCACTGGCAGCTTTGTCCTGAATTCTACTTGCTTTGACTAAAGCGGGTAATGATTTTGGCACGCCTTCCAAAATTGACTTTTTACCTTCCTTTAGTTTTAGCTGTTCCCAGTTTTTGGCAACTTCTTCTTCAGTTTCAGCAACAACATCCCCGAAAACATGAGGATGTCGGCTGATTAATTTTTCATTGATGCCTTCAATAACATCTTTAATGTCGAAGTCTTTAGATTCAGATCCAATTTTTGCATAAAAAACAATGTGTAAAAGCAAGTCGCCTAATTCCTTTCGAATTTCATCTTGATCATTATCAAGTATGGCATCTCCTAACTCGTAAGTCTCTTCAATGGTTAGGTGTCTGAGAGAACGCATTGTTTGCTTTTTATCCCAAGGGCATTTCTCTCTTAGTTCATCCATGATGTCTAAAAGGGCTCCAAAGGCTTTAAGTTGCGCTTCTCTTTGGCTCATAATTCTTGCTTGAATGATTTGTTATTCTTCTGCGTTTTCTTCTTCAAGCTCTTGTTTGATGCTTGCAAAGTCAAACTTGGCATCTACAAGTGCATTATACCAAGACAATATTTTTTTGATATTTGAAGGGTAAACGCGTTCCTCATCAAAACCAGGCAATACTTCGCCAAAGTAGTTGATAAGGTCATTTTTAGAAGATTTAGGATCTATTGATTTTTCACTTGCTTGTTTTTCAAATATGCTTAAAAAAACTTGTTTTAAAGGAACTTCTTCTTCATAAGTATAAATCGCAATATCGTTAAGGGTGCTGATATTGTGTAAACTGTTTACCGGGAATCTTTTTTTGTCTGCTAATGATTCAACAATAACACCAGATTTAGATTGAGAAATAATCTCGTATAATCCTGGTTTTCCTGCAATGGCAATTACTTTTTCTAATTTCATATGGTATTTTTTATTTAATGTTTTTGTCATATGGAACTCGTATAGACGATCAATGTGTAATTAATACAATTATCTTATACTCGTTTCATAATGTATATTCTATTTTTTTAATTTAGGAAATTTCATTCTGTAGCCAATGTCTACTTTTCCTTTTGAAATATTTTCGAGTTTCTTTTTTAACAATCTTTTTTTAAGACTGGATAACTTATCGGTAAACAAAATCCCTTCAATATGGTCGTATTCATGTTGAAAGATCCTTGCTGCTAGTCCAGATAGGGTGTCTTTTTTGTTTTCAAAGTTTTCATCCTGATATTCAATGTGAATTGTTTCATTTCTATACACATCTTCATTGATATTCGGAATGCTCAGACATCCTTCATTAAATACCCATTCATCACCTTCTTCTTCAATAATTTTGGCATTGATGAAAATCCTATTGAATCCTTGTAAAAACAGTTTTTCTTCCTCTTCTAATTCATCGCTTTCTGCAAAAGGGGAAGCATCGATTAAAAACAACCTAATAGCTTTTCCTATTTGAGGAGCCGCAAGGCCTACGCCCTGAGCATTTTTCATCGTTTCTGTCATGTTAGCGATGAGTTCATCAAGCTTAGGATAATCTTTAGTGATTTCCTTACCTACTTTTCTCAGTACAGGATCCCCATACGCTATAATCGGTAAAATCATGAATTTTTATTTATTTGTTATACAGATAACTCTGTAAAATAATTGTAGCACTAATCTCATCGACCAATGCCTTGTTCTGTCTTTGTTTTTTCTTAAGACCACTATCAATCATGGTTTGAAATGCCATTTTTGATGTAAATCTTTCATCAACTCTTTTTATAGGCGTTTGGCTAAATTTAGCCTTTAGTTTGGTGATAAAAGGAGTTATAAATTTCTCGCTTTCAGAAGCCGTATTGTTCATCTGCTTCGGTTCACCTATCAAAAAGAGTTCCACTTTTTCTTCTTTCAAATAATTTTCTAAAAATTCAAAAATTTCTTTGGTAGGAACGGTTGTCAATCCAGATGCGATTATCTGCATTTCATCGGTCACTGCTATTCCAATTCTTTTTTCACCATAATCCATGGCAAGAATTCTAGACATATTTTAAATTTTTGCAAATTTACCTCTTTTTTGATTTAAAAGAATATAAAAAAAACGGATTTTTTATTTAGTGCTTTTTTATATTTGCGACTTAATTTAACCTTATGAATGATTTACGCCAAATAATAGAGAATGCCTGGGATAATAGAGAACAGTTAACTGAATCTTCAGTTCAAGATGCCATTAGAAAGGTCGTAGACCTATTAGATGCTGGTACTTTAAGAGTTGCAGAGCCAATAGAAAACGGTTGGCAGGTGAATGAGTGGGTGAAAAAAGCAGTTGTCTTGTATTTTCCTATTCAGAAAATGGAAACTTTAGAAGTGGGTATTTTCGAGTATCACGATAAAATTCCATTGAAAAAAGGTTATAAGGAAAAAGGAATAAGAGTTGTACCACACGCGGTTGCGCGTCACGGAGCTTATATATCAAAAGGAACAATACTCATGCCGAGTTATGTCAATATTGGAGCTTATGTGGATGAAGGTACAATGGTGGATACTTGGGCCACAGTTGGTAGTTGTGCCCAGATAGGTAAAAACGTTCATTTGAGTGGTGGTGTTGGAATAGGTGGCGTTTTAGAGCCATTACAAGCCGCTCCGGTAATTATTGAGGATAATGTATTTGTAGGCTCAAGGTGTATTGTAGTTGAAGGCGTTAAAGTTGAAACAGAAGCCGTATTGGGTGCGAATGTTGTATTGACAATGAGTACGAAAATTATAGATGTCACAGGCGATGAGCCAATTATCACTAAAGGTGTAATTCCAGCACGTTCGGTTGTTATACCAGGAAGTTATACTAAGGAGTTTAAGGCAGGGAAATTTAATGTGCCATGTGCATTGATCATTGGAAAACGTAAAGAAAGCACTAATAAAAAAACGTCATTGAATGATGCGCTGAGAGATAATGATGTTGCAGTTTAGTTTCCGGACACTTTTTTTATCTATCCATAAAGTTACGGAGTCGGATAAACCTATTAAAGTTAAATTAAATTTACTTGCAACGAATTAGTTGATTCGAACCGTTGTTTAAATTTAGAAGCTAAATTCATAGCATAATAATATTCGTCAGAAATTGCCCGAAGAATGATCACAGCTATAATTCCTACCTTAAACGAAGAAAACTTTATTGAAGAGGCGATCAGGTCAGTATCTTTTGCAACTGAAATTATCGTAATAGATTCTTTTAGCCAAGATCAAACCGCATCGATTTGCAAGAAGGCAAAAGTCAAATTAATCCAGCGAGAATTTGATGACTTTTCTAGTCAAAAAAATTTCGCAATTGATCAAGCTGCTTATAATTGGATTTTTATTTTAGATGCTGACGAAAGAATTTCAGCGCCCTTAGCTTTAGAGATAAAGAAAGTTGCTAATGATCCGCAGGATTTTGTGGCGTTTGGCATTTACAGGAATTTTTATTTTAAAAATATAAAAGTAAGGTTTGGAGGATGGCAAACAGATAAAGTGATCCGATTGTTTAGAAAAGACAAATGCAGGTACGATGGAAAACTGGTTCATGAAGAAGTGTTATGCAGCGGAAAGGTTGGATTGCTCAAAAACCGGATGGATCATTATTCGTTCAGAAGTCAAGAGCAATATGAGCAGAAACTAGAGTTTTATGCAGCGCTGCAAGCCAAGGAAATAAAGAAATCAGGAAAAAAAGTTTACCTTATTCATCAATTGGTTAAACCTGCATTTAGGTTTGTCGTATTATATTTGGTAAGATTTGGATTTTTAGATGGAAAAAGGGGGTATGTTTTGGCAAAACTTCATGCGCACGCAGTCTTAAATAGATATCTTTTAGTAAGGCGGAATTAGTAACTAGATATTATTTTAGCGTGAATTATTAAATACGGATTAATTAAAAGGAGTTCGTTGTTTTTAGGTTATGAAAAACGAAATTGATAGAACACTACAACATATAAAGGACGGGAATATAATTGTTTACCCAACAGATACTATATGGGGTTTGGGTTGCGATGCGACCAATCAAAGTGCTGTTGAAAAGGTATATGAGATAAAAAACAGGTCTGAAAGTAAAAGCCTGATCATATTGGTTGATAGCATCGAAATGCTTGAGACATATATTGAGACAGTTCCAGAATTAATTAGAGTATATATTGAAACAGCTACAAAACCTACTACCGTAATTTATGCACAGCCTCAGGGATTGGCTTCAAATGTGGTGGCAAAAGATGATACAGTAGCCATCAGAATCGTTAAGAATGATTTTTGTAAGGCTTTGATTAAGTCATTCGGCAAACCTATTGTTTCGACTTCTGCTAATATTAGTAACCAGCCTTCACCTTCAAATTTTAATGAAATTGACCCTTTACTTTTGGAGAAAGCAGATTATATAGTAAATTTGCCGGCAGTTGAAACGAAAAAAACTGCTTCTCAAATCATTAAACTTAATGATCTCGGTGAGATCGAGTACCTAAGAAAGTAATATGCTGAATCCAAACACGAATCTGAAAAAAGCAGTATCACTTCCTGTATTTGATTATATAGCCCAGGCGGCAAAATCTTTGGATTTAGAAACCTATGTTATTGGAGGATATGTTCGGGATTTTTTGCTTGAAAGGGATAAGCCGAAAGACATCGACGTTGTTGCAGTTGGGAGTGGAATTGATTTGGCCAATAAAGTAGCTGAATTACTTCCTAATAATACTAAGGTGCAAATATTCAAAACCTATGGTACTGCGATGCTCAAATTCAAGGATCTTGAGATAGAGTTTGTTGGTGCCAGAAAGGAATCCTATGTTGCCCATAGTCGTAACCCATTGGTTGACAAAGGCACGCTGAAAGATGACCAAAATCGAAGGGATTTTACAATTAATGCCATGGCGATTAGTTTGAATAATTCTGATTATGGTTCATTATTAGATCCATTTGAGGGAATCGCTGATCTTCAAAATAAAGTAATCAGAACGCCTCTTGATCCGGATATTACCTTTAGTGATGATCCATTGAGAATGATGAGGGCTATCCGTTTTTCAAGTCAATTAAATTTCCAGATAGAAGCTGAGTCACTTTCATCTATTTCAAGGAATGCGAAAAGACTGCAAATTATTAGCCAGGAAAGGGTAGTGGATGAGCTAAATAAGATCTTATTAAGTGATAAGCCTTCTATTGGTCTCAGGCTTTTGCATGAAACAGGGTTGTTAGTATATATTTTGCCTGAATTATCTGATTTGCAAGGCGTTGAGCAGATAAAAGGCCAAAAACATAAAGATAACTTTTTCCACACGCTACAAGTTGTCGATAATATTTCATTGAGAACAGGCAATCTTTGGCTGAGATGGGCGGCTTTACTGCATGACATTGGTAAGGCACCTACTAAGAAGTTTGATAAAAAAATTGGCTGGACATTTCATGGGCATGAATTTGTTGGTTCGAAGATGGTCAAGAAAATATTTAAGCGTTTAAAAATGCCCTTGAACGAGAAAATGAAGTATGTTGAAAAGATTGTCATGATGAGTTCAAGGCCCGTAATTCTTGCGGAAAATGTAACAGATTCTGCAGTAAGAAGACTTATTTTTGATGCAGGAGATGACTTGGATGACCTTATGACGCACTGTGAAGCAGATATCACTACTAAGAATAAAGTCAAAGAAAAACAGTATTTAAACAATTTTAAACTCGTACGTCAAAAGGTAAAGGAAGTTGAAGAAAGAGACCATGTACGTAATTTTCAACCACCTATTTCAGGAGAGTTGATTATGGATACCTTTAGTTTAAAACCTTGCAGGCAAATCGGAATGATCAAAGATGCTATCAAAGAAGCAATTCTTGAAGGCGAAATATCTAATGACTATGAGGAGGCCTACGAATTTATGTTGAAAAAGGCCTCAGCTATGGGTCTTAAAAAATAATTGTCTACTTAAGAATATTCCTTGAAATCACTAATTTCTGAATCTCAGTAGTGCCTTCACCTATGGTACATAGTTTCGCATCTCTGTAAAATTTCTCCACTGGAAAATCTTTAGTATAACCATATCCTCCGTGAATCTGTAGGGCTTCATTGGCCACTTTTACACAAACCTCAGAGGCATACATTTTAGCCATGGCACCAATTTTGGTCATTTTTATTCCCTTAATTTTATCGTGAGCCGCCTTGTGAAGTAATAATTCGGAAGCTTCTATTTCAGTTGCCATATCTGCTAATTTGAAACCGATGGCCTGAAATTTACTGATTGACTTTCCAAATTGTTCTCTTTCCTGAGCATATTTTAATGCGGCTTCATAAGCTCCTTTGGCGATGCCTAAAGACAAGGCTCCAATAGAAATCCTTCCACCATCTAGTACTTTCATTGATTGTATAAACCCGTCACCAACTTCACCAAGAATGCTGTCTTTATGAATACGACAGTTGTCAAAAATCAATTCAGCTGTTTCAGAGGCTCTCATCCCCATTTTATTTTCTTTCTTACCAGAAGAAAATCCTGGTGTACCTTTTTCAATTACAAAGGCTGTCATGCCTTTAGAATCACCTTTTTCACCGGTTCTTACAATTACAACGGCGATATGACCGCTAATACCATGTGTAATGAAATTTTTAGCACCATTTAAAATATAGTGATCTCCATCTGCAACGGCAGTAGTACTCATGCCTCCTGCATCACTTCCTGTATTGTGTTCAGTAAGACCCCAGGCACCTATCCATTCGCCATGCGCCAATTTAGGTAGCCATTTTTCCTTTTGAACCTCATTTCCAAATTCTAAAATATGGTTTGTACACAATGAATTATGGGCGGCTAATGAAAGACCTATAGAAGAATCAACTTTTGAAATTTCCTCAATCACCGTAATGTATTCGTGATAATCCATACCACTGCCACCATAAACTTCAGGAACTAGAACGCCCATAAAACCCATGGCACCGAGTTGATGAAATAATTCCTCCGGGAAGGTTTGATTTTCATCCCAATCCATCATAAAAGGTTTGATATTTTTCTTAGCAAAATCTCTTATAGAATGGGCAATCGTGTTTCTGGTTTCAGAAGTTTCAAAATTCATAGTAAGCTTTTTATTCAGCCGTCAAATATAATGCTATTCTGTCAAATTTTTCCAATGGGAAAGAGTCTATTTTTTTCAATTCTTCAAGGTCTTGAAACAAAACGTTTTCATCTCTGTATGCAATGAGTTTTTTGGTGAGTTCATAATCTATATAAGGAACTTGAAGAAACTGCTTAAATGTAGCAGTATTTAAATCTAACCTGTCAATTTCAGGTGTATCAATTACTTGATAATGTCGTAATATTCTATTTGCAGTTTCTCTGTTGAGATAGTAAACTTCATAGAGCTGTTCATTTAGAGAGTAGGCCTTTAATAGATTTTTATAAGAGATAATGCGATTCGCTAATTTTGTATTCACTCCCTCAATACTATCGAGTTGCTCAATGCTGGCCTTGTTTAGGTCTCTGACTATTGTAGGTGCCTTATCATGAGTAACGGGTTTTGGTTTTTTTCTGTTTAGCCATGAAGGAAATTTAAATAGGGGAGATATCAAAGCCAGAAGGCTATCACTAACCGCTGTTACTTTTTGAAAATCATCTGTAGAATTGATGAATTTACCTTTAGCTCTGAATGCAAAGAGTCGATCGGCTTCTTCAACGCTAAGACCAATTTGATAGGCTTTAAAATCAGATAGATAATTAGGGTTAAATGGATAAGTTTTAGATTTTGCTCTAACTGGTTTTTCTTTTTGCAAGGAATCTATTTTAGCCTCTAACATGGCAAATTCTTCTTCATCAATGAACTCATCATCTGAAAAGTTGGAGAAATACAGCACAAATTGAAGGAAAAAGAGGATTAGAAATAAAAATAAAATCCCATTTCTTTGGCGCTTGTTGTACCAGAAATGGGATTGAATAAATTTCATATGTTGACCAGTCTAACTCTTTTTTGCTTTAATGGCAGATAAATATTTGACCAGTTCTTTCTTAACTGTGGGAGCCAAAATAACAAGGCCTACCATATTTGGAACCATCATCGCAAAAATCATTGCGTCTGAGAATCCTATTACCGAACCTAAACTGGCGGCAGCACCGATGACCACAAAAATCAAGAATAAAATTTTATAGGTGTACTCCATTTTTTTTGATCGTCCGAATAAATAAGCCCAACCTTGAAAACCATAATAGGACCATGAAATCATAGTGCTAAAGGCAAATAATACCACAGCTACTGTCAAGACATAAGGAAACCATGATATGACAGATGCAAAAGCACCCGATGTGAGTAAAATAGCCTGCGCATCATTAAGGCTTGCATTTTCAGGATTGACATTGCCCGTAATAACCAATACAAGAGCTGTCATGGTACAAACTACCACTGTATCGATAAAAGGTTCTAATAAGGCAACCATTCCTTCGGAGGCAGCATATTTGGTTTTCACAGCAGAGTGAGCAATTGAGGCGGATCCAACACCAGCTTCGTTTGAGAAAGCGGCTCTTCTAAATCCTTGAACTAAAACACCTATAGCACCTCCAACAACTCCTTCAGGGCTAAATGCACCATTATAGATTTGTAGAAAAGCATCACCAATCATATCGTATTTTGCTATAAGAACAAAAACTGAAGCGGACACATAGATGACTACCATAAAAGGTACAATCTTATCAGTTACACTAGCAATTTTTTTGATACCACCAATAATTACGATACCTACAAAAACCGCCATAATTAGTCCAAACAACCATCCTTTTCCGTGCAAAACAGATTCTGTTCCACCAGTTATATTTTCAATTAATTGAAATGCCTGATTCACCTGAAACATATTACCGCCTCCGAATGAACCGCCAATGACAAAAATCGCAAACAAAACGGCTAACACTTTTCCTAACTTTTCGAATCCTTTAGATTTTAAACCCTTCGTTAAATAATACATAGGGCCTCCATAAACAGTTCCGTCCGGTCCGATATCTCGGTATTTTACACCTAATGTACATTCCACAAATTTCGAAGCCATTCCTAGGAAACCTGCTACAATCATCCAAAATGTTGCACCAGCTCCTCCAATTGAAACAGCAATAGCAACACCTGCAATATTACCTAGGCCAACTGTCGCTGACAATGCAGCTGTTAAAGCTTGAAAATGAGAAACTTCTCCTTCATGCCCTTCAACGGCGATGGTATCCGGAATGTCTCCTGATGGAGTTACTTCTGTAACACCAGGCAAAGCTTCATGATGATCAATGTCATCGTATTTACCTCTTATGATGTGAATCGAGGTCATAAAGCCCCTAAAATTGATAAATCTAAAATAAAATGTAAAGTAAGTCGCTCCTAATATTAATGGAAATAACACCCAATATATTCGAACTTCATCTGAGAAGGGTATTTGATAAAATATAAAATTTACGAACCAACCTGTCGCCTGACCAAAAACTTCATCGATTTGCTGATCAAGGCCTTTTTCCTGAGCAAAGGTCATAAATGGCAGCGCTGTAAAAAGTAAGCTAAGTAGTTTCTTTAACATAAGTCGTTATGGTATTTTGGATTGGATTGCAATATCTAAAAAATTATACCTTATATCAAAAAAAAAGCATTAAAATGTTAGAATCCCTTACCAATTGGGAGTTAAAACCATGAATGAATTCCTTGGTTTGCAATCCTGAATTGAATTCAGGTATCTATTATGCTTTTTAAAAGATTAATTCACAGCTGAAGTAAAATAACTATTTTTAGCCGGCATTTTACAAGTCTTAAGATTGATCTTGTATGTAAATGACCAGTAAAAATCATGATATGAAGAAAGTAATTGTTTTAGGAGCCTCATTAGACAGCAGTCGTTATTCTAATATGGCAATGAAAAAATTAAAGTTGAAAGAACATGATGTGATCGCAATTGGATCAAGAATAGGTGAAGTTGAGGGTATAGCCATTTTAACCGAGCCAATATTGATAAACGACATTCATACGGTTACGATCTATTTGAACCCAATGAATCAAAGATCGTATTATGACTATATACTTGAATTAAAACCTAAAAGAGTAATTTTTAATCCAGGCTCCGAGAATAAAGAGTTTGAATTGATTTTGAATGAGGAGCAGATCTTGTTTGAAAAAGTTTGTACTTTAGTGATGTTAAGCCTCAATCAATTTTAATTACCAACATAAAATTGCTTGCCGGCTTCGCAAAGTGCTACCTCAGAAAATATTTTTTTTGCCTCCTTTTCAAAAAGCTCTAATGAAGCATACCTGCTTGAATAGTGACCCAGTAATAATTTCTTTACATGAGCTTTTTCAGCAATAGTTGCAGCTTGAGCAGCGGTACTATGCTTTGTTTTGGTGGCCAATTCAGCATGCTCTTCGAGAAAAGTAGATTCGTGATAGAGCAGATCGATTTGACTAATTAAGGGAATGATATCTTCATTATATGCAGTGTCACTGCAATACGCATAGCATAAAGGTTTTGGAGGGTCGGTTGTCAGTTCACTATTTTCAATAATGCTGCCATCTTCATTTTTAAAATTTTTGCCATCCTTTAAATTTTGATAATCACAGATATCAATTTCTGAATGATTTTGAATGGCTGTCATATTTAATTTACGTGGCTGAAGTTTTTCTTGAAACAAAAAACCATTTGTGTAAATCCTATGAGTCAATGGAATAGTAAAAACCTTGACCTTGTCATTTTCAAGTATCAATTCACTTTCTTTCGAATCTAATTCATGAAAATGCAAAGGGTATTCAACCCATGATTTCGACAATTTTAATTGAAGTAATATAATTTCTTTAATCCCTTTTGGCCCGTAAACATGAAGCGCTGTGTTTCTATTTAATAGGTTAAACGTTGATATCATGCCAATTAGACCAAAGAAATGGTCACCATGCAGGTGTGAAATAAAGACGTGTTTAATCTTCGAAAATTTAATCTTATATTTTCGTAATTGTCTTTGTGTACCTTCGCCACAGTCGATTAAAAAACAGTCATTGTTCATCTCCAGAAATTGAGATGAAGTATGCGCCAAAGTTCTAGGAGTGGCAGAATGACAGCCTAATATGGTCAGCCTGAAACTCATTTAATTACAATCCTCTTTGAGATTACTTTAGTCTTGGTCTTTAATGAATAGATATAAATACCTGACTCGAGTTCATCTCGAAAGAAGGGGATTGAATTATGTCCCTTATCTGCTTTGCGTTTTTCAGCAAAGACGGTATTTCCAAGCAAATCTTTGACAATAAAATCGATGTCAAAAGCTTCGTCAGCTTCGAATCTGATTCTTGTGGATACGCTAAATGGATTAGGAGAAGCCATGACTTCATGGATTCCTATCAGAGCGCCTTCAAGAATTTCGAGATCCTTAGCATCATCTTGTTGTGCAAGAAGTGCTGTAGAAAAGGTTAATAAAAAAATAATAGAGAGTAGTTTTTTTACCATATAGTGTATTTAAAATCCTAAATCACGTTCAATATCTTCAATTTCAATAATGTCTTCTGCTTCTTTGAAAGTTGGAACGGCTACAATTTCATCTGGTATCTTATCAAACTCTATTCCCTCACAAACAATGACAAAAGATTTGTTATTATTTCTATGCGTTTCGCTTAGCTGCGAAAATAACAAGATTTTATTTAAATCAATGTTAATTATACTGGAAAAATCTAAAATCAGATTTACGTTCTTAAAGTTAGTATTATTTTTTAAAAATTCATTAAAAAATAGTTTAAAACCTTCTTCGCCCTCTGAAAGTTGGTTTTCTGAAAGACTTAGGTCGTAAAATTTATCTGTTTTATTGATCTTCATAAATTGCTGATTTTTCTAATCTCGCTTAATTTGTTGGGCAAGCAAATAAATAACTGCCATCCTGATAGCGACACCGTTTTCAACCTGATTCAAAATAATAGACTGCTTGGAATCGGCAACATCACTTGTTAATTCAACACCTCTGTTTATAGGGCCAGGGTGCATAATCACAATATCTTTATCTATGCTGTCTAATAATTCTTTGTTAATCCCAAATAATTGGGTGTATTCTCTAATAGAAGGGAAATATTTCACCTCCATCCTTTCGTGTTGTACTCTTAATACGTTGGCTACATCACACCATTCGAGGGCTTTTCTGAGATTTTTCTCGTAAGTCACTCCTAATTTAGTAATGTATTTGGGGATAAGGGTAGTGGGGCCACAAAGTTTGACTTCAGCTCCTTGTAATTTAAGTGCATAGATATTAGAAAGTGCCACCCTTGAATGGAGTATATCACCTATAATAACTACTTTTTTACCCTTAACATCTCCTAATTTTTCTCTGATTGAATAAGAATCTAATAAGGCCTGTGTAGGATGCTCATGAGCGCCATCACCAGCATTGACAATTTTTGCATCAACATGTTTTGCGAGGAAGTCACCAGCGCCTTCATTTGGATGCCTCATTACAATGATGTCAACCTTCATTGAAAGAATGTTGTTGGCAGTATCAATAAGTGATTCTCCTTTTTTTACCGAAGATTGTGCGGCTGAAAAATTTATAATATCTGCAGACAATCTCTTTTCGGCCAGTTCAAATGAGAGCTTGGTCCGTGTGCTGTTTTCGAAGAATAAATTAGCAATTGTAATGTCTCTTAGGGAAGGAACTTTCTTAATAGGTCTGTTAATTACCTCTTTAAAATGATCTGCTGTATTGAAAATCAAATTGATGTCTTCAAGATTCAGATGTTTTATCCCGAGTAAATGGGACACGCTTAATTTAGCCATTTCTTTTATTCCAATTGAATTTAATAATCCAGTTAACTATGCCTTATAAAACTTAATCCGTTAAACATCCGGACTAACAATACAAACTTTATCCTTAGGTTCGTTTTCTTTCCATTCGACCTTCACTTGTTCATCCTTTATTACGTCAACTTGACGTCCTTTATAATCAGGTTGTATAGGAAGGTGTCTGCTAAACCTTCTGTCAATCAGTACTAACAATTCGATGTTTTTAGGTCTGCCAAATGCTTGTATCGCAGTTAATGCGGCTCTAATACTCCTTCCAGAAAATAGAACATCATCAATAAAAACAACATTTTTATTGTCAACAATAAAATTGATATCGGTTGAACTAGCACTTAAAGGATCTTCACGTCTCCTAAAATCATCCCTGTAAAAAGTGATGTCAAGCTTTCCGAGCTTGATATTTTTAACTTGATACTCGTCGGTTAAGATCTGAACCAGTCGATCAGCTAGATATATGCCTCTGGGTTGTATTCCAATGAGAATGGTATTACTGAAGTCCTGATGATTTTCGATGAGTTGACAAGCCAGACGATTAAGAATGATATATATTTCTTTTTCGTTAAGTAAGGTCTTTTTGGCCATAGTAGCATTAAAGGCATTAAATATGAAACAAAGTTACAGTTTTTTTTGTGATGATAAATAATATTTAGGCTGTTAATTAAATTGTTAAGAAAAATTAAACTCATGCTCTTAGCGGCCAACAATTGATGTTACTTTAGTAACTATAAAAAAGCCAATATATGCAGCATTTTTCAAATAATAACGATAATCAACCCTTATCAAAATTTGAATTGATGTTAAAGACCAATAGCGTATATTTTTTTGATTCAAATGAATTCGAAGAAATAATTCTGTTTTATGTAGACAGCGGTAAATTCTCCTTGGCTAAAAAAGCATTACATCTGGGGCTTTCACAACATCCATCTTCTGTAGTCTTAAAACTGATACATGTTGAATTACTAATTTTGGATGAAAAACTTGAAAAAGCTGAAAAGTTACTGGATCAATTAAAGGAAATTGAGCCTTCTAATGAAGATGTATATATTCAAAAGGCAACTATTTATTCAAAAAAAGGAAAACACCAGGAAGCTGTCGACAATCTTAAAATAGCATTGTTATATGCAGATGAAGATGCTGAGATTTTATCGATGATTGGGATGGAGTATTTGTTTCTTGAAGATTTTGATACGGCAAGATTTAATTTTGCAAAGAGCCTTGATGTGGAGTATGAAAACTATTCCTCTTTATACAATGTGATCTATTGCTTTGATATGATGAAAAAGCATGCTGAAGCAATTACATACCTGCAAGATTATATTGAAAAAGATCCTTACAGTGAAATTGCCTGGCATCAATTGGGTAGACAGTATTATATTGTTTATGATTACCAAAAAGCATTGCAGGCATTCGAATATTCCATATTAATTGATGAGGAATTTATAGGTGCTCACTTGGAAAAAGCGAAGACTTTAGAGGAACTTGGTCATTATGAGGAAGCTATCGTATTTTATCATAAAACGATGGAATTAGATACGCCAACTTCTTTTGCATATTTAAGAATTGGGAAGTGTTATGAAAAGCTCGATTCAACCAGAGATGCTATAGATTTTTATAATAAAACAGTAAATGAAGATCCTTTACTTGATAAAGGATGGCTTGCTCTTGCCGACACTTATATCAGCAGTAAAAATTACCACAAGGCATTATATTTTATCAATAAGGCACTTGGAATTGATGAAGAAAACAATCTTTACTGGCATAAGTTTGCAGAGATTAATTTAAAATTAAACCTCTTTGAAGAAGCCGCTAAGGCCTATTATAAGTGCATTGGACTAGAAGATGACAGGTTAGAAGTATACCTTGCTTTAGCCGATGTATTACATTTTCTAGGAGAATTTCATGAAGCCATCAGGGTTTTGCTTGATGCTCGTGAGACATACAAAGATGCTGTAGAGATCACTTACCGTTTAGGCGGACTTCACTTTTTGGTGCAAAAGGAAAAAGAAGGCTTATTTTTCTTCGAGACAGCCTTAAAATTAGATTATGAATACTTGAGCGTTGCCAAAGAGTTATATCCTACAGTTATGGATTTAACAGAAGTACAAAACTTAATTGCCAAGTTCAAGGATTTAGACTAATCCGAGCTGTTTATCTATTTGAATTGCCCAAATTATATCGATTTTCAATGAGCAAATTTAGCTATCTTTGGCTCTTAATTTTTTAGTTCGATATTTTGGGAAAGAGAAACCTTAAAGATTATTTTGTGATTTCACTGAAGGGCGTAGCAATGGGTGCTGCTGATGTTGTGCCTGGTGTTTCCGGTGGTACAATTGCCTTTATTTCAGGAATTTATGAAGAGTTAATTGATTCGATTAGTAAGGTCAATTTAGCAACAATTAAATTATGGAAAAAAGAGGGGTTTGCGGCAATGTGGAAAGCTGTAAATGGAAATTTTTTACTGTCCTTAGTGATTGGAATTGGCTTGAGTATTATCACATTGGCAAAGCTTATTAAGCACCTTCTTGAAACACAGCCAATTTTGATATGGTCTTTCTTTTTTGGTTTGGTTTTAGCCAGTATAATTTATGTGGCCAAACAAATTACAAGATGGAACATTGGCGCCATTGTATTGTTGATAACTGGTGCTTTGCTTGCCTATTTTATCACAACACTTACGCCACAGGTTACAAATGCGTCATATCCATATATCTTTTTATCCGGTGCATTGGCGATATGTGCCATGATACTTCCGGGAATTTCAGGAAGTTTTATTCTTCTTTTATTAGGGATGTATAAACCCGTTCTGGATGCTATCCACGATAGAAATATTGGATTTTTGGGGGTAATGATGTTGGGTATGGTTGTAGGACTGCTTTCATTCTCACGTTTATTAAAATGGCTTTTTGACCACTACGAAAATTTGACTTTAGCTGTTTTAACCGGGTTCATTGTTGGTTCTCTCAATAAAATATGGCCATGGAAAGAAGTTCTTAAGACTGAAATGATCAATGGGAAATTAAAAGTACTGGATGAAATCAGTGTGTTGCCATCTTCTTATGAAGGAGACCCTCAGTTGGTTTATGCCTTGCTTTTAGCTGCCATTGGATTCTTATCTATTATTGTTCTTGAGAAGCTAGCGTTAAAAAAAAATAATTAAATGCCTGAAAACACGAGATCTTTCTTGGATAAACTATTACTCTTTATTAAAGGGGTGGGCATGGGAGCTGCAAATAAGGTTCCTGGTGTTTCAGGTGGTCTTGTCGCTTTTGTAACAGGATTTTATGAAGAGTTAATTTATTCACTTCAAAAGATCAATAGAAAGGCATTCAAGCTTTTATTGGACGGTCGATTCAAGAGTTTCTATCAATACGTAAATGGCCGCTTTCTTTTACTCGTTTTTGCAGGAAGTACATTTAGTTATTTTTCGGTTTCCAGAGTGCTCGATTTTTTAATTCAAAATTTTGAATTGTATGTTTGGGCTACTTTTTTTGGGATGATATTGGGTTCAATATATTATGTAGCAAAAGATTTTAACGATTTTTCTCGAAGCAACCTGTTCACGATGTTTCTTGGTGTTGCGATTGGTATTTCCATTAGTTTTATGAGTCCTGCAAAGGAAAATGACAATTTATGGTTTGTATTTTTCTGTGGAATTATCGGGGTGTCGGGCATGACCTTACCAGGGCTGTCTGGCTCTTTTATTTTGATTCTGATGGGGAATTACGTACTACTTCTGGTAGATTCCGTGAATGAATTATATAAAGCAATTCAAGATGTGTTTTCCTGGAATTTTGATTTTATTCATGATCAGGTAAGAATGCGTTATATGAAGATCATTGCCAGTTTTGGATTAGGATCTATTTTTGGATTGGTCATTACCTCACACATATTAGGCTTTCTGTTAAAAAGATACCATCAACTTATAACTGCTTTAATCATTGGCTTTATCGGAGGGTCTTTAGGTATTGTCTGGCCGTGGAAGAAGACCATTTACAAAATGGAAGAAGGTGTTTACCTCTTTGATAGTCTGGATAATAGAATCGTTGAGAATTACCAAAGATATTTACCAAGTATATCAGATCCGACTACCTGGTATGCCTTGTTCTACATCCTATTTGGATTGGCAATATTACTGGTTCTTGATTGGATTGGCCGTGATAAAATACCGTCCTCCTAACTCAAATTATCAAGGTACTTCTCTTTATTAAGCATAAAGGGCGTTCATGATCAAAACCATAATTATGATCACAACAGGCCCTAGAATACCTGCGAAAAGTCCACCAGCTCTAAAATCTTTTTGATCCAGTTTACCGGTACTAAAGGCAATAGCATTTGGCGGTGTCGAAATAGGTAAAAACAAGGCGGCTGAAGCACTTAAACCAATAACCAAAGGAAGAATCACTTGATTTGATGAAACCAATATAATCGCTATAGGAATCAGTATTGTGGTCGTTGCCGTATTACTCATAAAGTTTGAAAGTATTACCGTGAGCAGCGAGAATACAGCCATTAAGGCATATAGATTCAGATCATAATTATTCAACAGTTTTACATAATGTTCTGCTAAACCAGTTTCCTGAATGGCTAAACCAAGAGACAGACCACCTGCAACCAGCATTAAGGTATCCCAGGGTAATTTTCTAACATCATTACCAGAAACAATACCCAAAAGCGTTAAAAGCATTATGGGCAGCAAAGAAACAGCTGAGGCAGGAATGCCATGAACATTACCGGTTAACCATAATACCAGTGTTAAGAGAAGTACTCCTAATACTATTTTTCTTTTGATAATAAATATTCTTGAATTGTTATTTGTATCCAGGTCTTCTAAAAAATCCAGATCTATAGTTGATACTTTAGGAACAAATCTACTGATTAGAAATACCCAAAAAAGGAGCACCATGATTACTGCTACAGGAAAACCAATCATCATCCATTCAAGAAAACCAAATTGAACTCCATGGTTACTCATGGCGTCAACTGCTATAGCATTTGGAGGAGAACCGATAATGGTACCCATTCCGCCTAAGGATGCAGCAGCAGGAATTCCGATCAGTAGCGCTTTTGCAAAAGGCGAATTTTTGTCAAGCGTATTGATAAAAGGTATAACCGCGGCTATCATCATTGCGGTGGTAGCCGTATTTGACATGATCATTGAAAAAATAGCCGTTACAAGCATAATACCCAACAATACATTTCGTGGTTTTGTCCCAAATTTAGAAATAGTCATTTTAAAAAGCGTCTTGTCTAATCCTACTTTTTGCATGGCCTCTGCCATTACAAATCCACCAAGCATCAGCCAAATAACACTGTTAGACCAGGTTTGAACATATTTTGCCACATATTTTGACGCATTCTCAGGATCAATTTCTGCATAATATCCGCCAAGGGCAAATACCAGAAAACCGAATATTAATAGTCCAACGGCAAAGGGAGGAACGGCTTCAGTTACCCATAGACCAATTGAAAAAAACAATAAGAATAAAACATAAACCTGTGCTTGATCTAATTCTGGACTATTGATCCAGTAGGTCATTACAAAAGCAAAAATAGCGCTTAGTAAAAAATAAATAATCTTTTGTTGTATGTCGACAACGTGTTGAAATTTTTTTAAATACCGCATGGAGGCGGTCCTAGAATCAGCCATGTGTTATTACTTAGTTAATAGATTACAAAGTTACGTTATCTGCAATTTTAAGATGGATTAAGTAAAAATATTTACGAAACCGTTTTATTAGACATAAAAAAAGCCCAGATGAACCGGGCTAATATCGTGTTTTTAGGTACTTATACTAAGGAACCTAAATATCTTTCAGCGTCTAGTGCTGCCATACAGCCAGTTCCTGCTGCAGTGATCGCCTGTCTATATTCTTTATCTTGTACATCACCTGCCGCAAAAACGCCAGGAAGATTTGTCTTGGTAGTTTTGCCTTTTGTGGCAAGATAACCCACTTCATCCATATCCAGAATTCCTTTAAAAATATCTGTATTTGGTTTATGTCCGATGGCTACAAAAACACCCGTTACATCAAGTTGGGTTTTTTCATTACTAATATTATTGAAAACGCGAACGCCTTCAACTACCTGATCGCCTAAAACTTCATCTAGTTCAGTATTATACATCACCTCGATATTCTCTGTTTTAGTTACCCGATGTTGCATCGCTTTAGAAGCTCTCATATAATCTTTTCTAACTAATATGGTTACTTTCTTACAGATATTAGACAAATACGTTGCCTCTTCGGCCGCAGTATCTCCTGCTCCAATCACCACAACATCCTGTCCTTTATAGAAGAAGCCATCACAAGTAGCGCAGGCAGAAACACCACCTCCAATAAGACGTTGTTCACTCTCAATACCTAGGTATTTTGCAGTAGCCCCTGTCGATATAATCACAGTATCTGCTTCTACTATTTTTGACTCGTCAATAGTTACTTTATGAATTCCACCTACTTCATTGCTAAACTCAACTTTGGTAGCCATTCCGAACCTCACGTCAGTTCCAAATCTTTCAGCCTGATTTTTAAAATCATCCATCATTGCAGTTCCATCGGTCCCGTTAGGGTATCCCGGATAGTTATCAACTTCAGTTGTTGTAGTCAATTGACCGCCCATTTGCATACCCGTATAAACAACAGGTTTTAAATCTGCTCTAGCAGCATAAATAGCGGCGGCATAGCCAGCAGGTCCTGATCCAATTATCAAACATTTAATTCTTTCTATAGTGCCATCCATTATGATCTCTTTTTTTAAATTTTTCAGTTAACAAAAATATGCAAATCTCTACGTTTAAAATACGATTCAATATCTTTTTTTTCAATACTGTTATAACAGTTTTTAATGGTTAAATTTGACTTCAGTAATTGACGAGTATGTCTATTGAAACTTACATTATTGATTAAAGAGGCTATTAAATGGTACCATTAGAAAATGATTTGGAACAACTTATTGTTGAGAACAGGGGAGTAGTGTTATATTTTGCAACCAACAGCTGCTCTGTTGGTGAAGCCCTGGAACCTAAAGTAAAGGCTTTGTTAAATGAGAAATTCCCAAAATTGGTTTTTATTTTTATCGATATGAATGCATCGCCTGAATTTTCTGCCAATCACCAGGTATTTGTTGAACCAACCATATTATTATTCATAGATGGTAAAGAGTTTCTAAGAAAGAGCAGGCACATTGGAGTAGGGGAATTAGAAATGGCAATTGAGCGCTTATATCCACTTGCCTTTGAAGATTAATAATATTTTACTTGAATATCTAATATTAAGTATTATCTTTGCAGCCTTAAAATTGGTAATCATTCGGGGTGTAGCGTAGCCCGGTTATCGCGCCACGTTTGGGACGTGGAGGCCGCAGGTTCGAATCCTGCCACCCCGACAAAGCAAAATCCTTTCAAACTTTAGTTTGAAGGGATTTTTTGTTTTCACCCCATTGAAAGCTTGCTTTCATAAAGGGGTGAAAACAAAAAATACTCAATTGTGAAACAATTGTAAAGGATTTTGTTTTGGCATCGACACCCCTTCAGGATCACCGACCGCAGGGAGGTAATCCTAATTTAAGATTTGAGATTGAAGATTGGAGATTTGAGATTTGAGATTGAAGATTGAAGATTGGAATTTCGAATATCAAACACGGAATGTTGAATTTTGATTTGTCGTCAGATTTTGCTTTAGCATCGTTCCCCAAATCAGGATCAGCGACTGAAGGGAGGTAATCCGATTTAAGATTGAAGATTGGAGATTGTTGATTTGAATCAATACTCTGCATCACTGAAAGAAGAAAACTCATCACCTCACTTCCGATCACCTCACCTCCGATCACCTCGCAAGAGATAAACCAAATTTCAAAAATTCTGACTCTCATGGTATGATTTTTATCATACGCGATATGGACATGTATTCGTACTTTTATACTAAGGCAAATGAATAGGACTGCCAGCTACTGTTTATTTAAACTATCATAACACTATTATTTACCCAAAACGTCACTTATGCGAATACAAGTAAAAGATTTTATGTCGGCTCCAGTCACAACTGCGATGGAAGATCATAACGTTCTAGAAATAAGAATGCTTATGAAGGAAAAAGGAATTCATGCTATTCCAATTATTTCGTATTCCAATGATACACTTAAGGTTGAAATGACTATTCAGGGCATTATCACCGCTACAGATATAAATAAGGAAGTGAGCGAAGATACAACTGTGGGAGAAATAATGACTTCTTCAAATATTCACCTTGTTCACCCGGATTCAAGCGCAAAGGCGGCTGCCAAAATGATGCTAAGACATAATGTACATCATATAATTGTGATGTATGAAGGAGAAATAAAAGGTATGATTAGTTCTTTAGATTTTACAAAATTGGTTGCTGAACATTCGCTGGATTAAAACAATTTTCCAACTATAAAACCAAAAGAGGTTCAAATTTTCTTGCTTTAAATGGAGCATAACGTAATTATCACGAATATGTAGATGATCATATATTAGACCTTCGACTGTTGAAAATTATTTTTCCCAAATGGTATTGTTCAACACTCAAACTATTATCAATTGAGTGGTGTGCTTCGTAAATGTTAACGTTTGGTTTTAAGGTAAAAAGTACATCAAGTATAATAGTCAATAGCTGTTTATGACCTTCAATTTAATAACCCAAGATTTAAGGTGTTATGACAATAATCATATTTAAATCAACAAACTAAGCTTAATTTTATGAATTATTTAATTGACGCACCAAAGTTGGGTATAAAATTAAGAATATGGCAAAAGTTAGAGGAGCAATAGTAGTTGACACAGAGACCTGTAAAGGTTGTGAAGTATGTATACCGGTTTGCGAAGAAAAAGTAATAAGCATGTCTACAGAGGTTAACCGAAAAGGATACCATTATGCCTATATGAGTAATCCCGAAGCATGTACCGGTTGCACCAATTGTGCCATAGTTTGCCCAGATCGGGCAATTGCAGTATATCGCATTAGAGTTTAATTGTAATTTCATCAAAATAAGTATGGTATGTCTGAATTAAGATTAATGAAGGGTAATGAAGCTTTAGCCGAAGCCACTATAAGAGCAGGTGCAGATGCATATTTTGGATATCCCATAACACCACAATCTGAGGTCATTGAATATTTGATGACACAACGCCCTGAGAAGAGAACAGGTATGGTGGTTTTACAGGCCGAAAGCGAAATTGCTGCAATCAATATGGTGTACGGCGCAGCCAGTACTGGAAAACGTGCAATGACTTCATCCTCCAGCCCGGGGATCTCTCTTAAGCTTGAAGGAATATCTTATCTGGCTGGAGCAGAACTTCCAGCTGTTATCGTTAATGTAGTGCGGGGTGGACCAGGTCTTGGAACCATCCAACCATCTCAAGCCGATTATTTTCAATCTGTGAAAGGCGGTGGCCATGGTGATTATCGACTTTATGTATTAGCACCAGCCTCAGTTCAAGAAATGGCAGATTTTGTTGATGATGCATTCGAAATTGCTTTTAAATACCGCGCTCCTGTTTTAATTCTTTCTGATGGATTGATAGGTCAAATGATGGAGAAAGTTATACTCAAAGACCAAAAAGACCGGATGCCAGATGAAGAGATTATTGAAAGATATGGTGATTGGGCCACGACAGGAAAAAAAGGAAGAGAAAGAAACATAGTGACGTCACTCGATTTGCAACCTGAAAAAATGGAAGCAAGAGTTCATAGATTATTAAAAAAATATGAACAAATGGAGAAGGAGGATTTACGTTATGAAAAAATACAATGTGATGATGCCCAATATCTCATTGTGGCTTATGGATCAAGTGCCAGAATCTCACAAAAGGCAGTTGAATTGGCGCGTGAAAAAGGAATAAAAGTAGGTTTGTTAAGACCAATTACCTTGTTTCCTTTTCCAAAACAACCACTTTTTGAATTGGCCAATCAGGTAAAAGGAATTTTAAGTGTTGAAATGAGTACTGGGCAAATGGTCGAAGATGTAAAATTAGCTGTAGACTGTAAAGTTCCTGTAGCTCATTTTGGAAGAACTGGAGGAATCATTCATACCCCTGAAGAAATCTTGGAAGCCTTAGAACAAAAAATCATAAAAAATGGACGTAACTGATATCATTAAACCCGAGAATAAAGTATTTAGTAAAACTTGTTTAATGACTGACACAAACCTGTCTTACTGTCCAGGTTGTGGTCATGGAACAGCTCATAATTTGGCAATGGAAGTCATTGACGAAATGGGTATTGTTGAAGACACTATTGGAGTTGCTCCTGTAGGGTGTTCGGTACTGGCTTATGATTTTATGAATATTGATATAACCCAAGCTGCTCATGGTCGGGCTCCAGCTCTGGCGACTGCTATTTCAAGAACTTGGCCTAATAAATATGTATTCACCTATCAAGGTGATGGTGATTTGGCCGCAATAGGTACTGCTGAAACTATTCATGCCTGTAATAGAGGTGAAAACATCGTAATTATATTTGTTAATAATGGCATCTATGGTATGACAGGAGGGCAAATGGCGCCTACAACATTGGCCAATATGCGTACTTCAACTTCTCCATATGGGAGGGAAATTGATACCATGGGGTCGCCTCTCAAAATAACAGAGTTAATCGCCAACTTACCTGGAACATATTATGTAACTAGACAAGCTGTGCATACTCATAAGCACGTCAGGAAAGCAAAGAAAGCAATTAAAACAGCATTTAAAAACACACGGTTGAAGAAAGGTCTGTCTTTTGTGGAAATCGTATCTAACTGTAATTCGGGATGGAAAATGGAGCCAAATGAATCAAATATTTGGATGGAAGAAAATATGTTTCCATACTTTCCTTTGGGCGATATTAAAGTGAAAGGTAAATTAAAATAAATGTTATGACAGAAGAAATTATCATTGCAGGATTTGGTGGTCAAGGTGTACTATCTATGGGAAAAATATTGGCTTATTCAGGTATTATGCAAGACGAAGAGGTAAGTTGGATGCCATCATATGGTCCAGAAATGAGAGGAGGAACTGCAAATGTTACCGTTATATTAAGTGATGAAAGAATAAGTTCACCATATTTAAAGGTTTATGATACGGCTATTATATTAAACCAGCAATCTATGGATAAGTTCGAAAAATCAGTGAAACCAGGTGGTGTATTGATATATGACCCTAATGGTATCATAATTCACCCAACTAGAACGGATATTGATATTTACCAGATCGAAGGGAATCGATTGGCAACAGAAATGGGTAATAAAAAAGTGTTCAATATGATAGTTTTGGGTGGATTTCTTAAGATTAAACCCATAGTGAAATTAGAAAATGTTATTGAAGGCTTAAAGAAATCGTTACCTGAACGCTATCACAATTTAATTCCTTTGAATAAAGAAGCCATCACCAAGGGCATGCAAAACATATTTTTATGTAAGGCAGAAAATCAGTTAACTAATCATTAATGATTGTTATTAAAGTGGATGGAATTTGGCAAAAAAAGCACAAATTAAACTAACAAAACAAATTACACTTTATAATAAAGAACTAAAAAAACATTCTACAGCCTTTCCGAAAAATAGGACAGTTTAAAATGAATTTAGTTAATTCAACATTTCAGGATTACTGAGTATCAATTCTATCTTTTTTATAATTACCGTAATCTGATTCATTTGTGCTTCTATATTTCTAAAATAGATGCTAATATCTCTATTAACCCAACTTTCAGAAATAACCCTTGCTCCCAGGCTAATCCGTAATACAGCACTTTGCAAATCATTTCCATATTTTACATCAACAGCTTGCCCAATATGACATTTTTGAGCCGCGAGTCTAATGATTTCTAAAGAAGATGCTGAAAACTGATCGGATATATCAGAATTTAACAAGAGATAGAGCTTTTTTACCTTGTCTACAGTTAAGGCCTGATTATTCATTAGGATAAAGAAAGGAAATATTGTTCGAATATTTCGAAGTCCGAAATCTTCAGTATTATAAGTGTTTATTTTTGTTTCATCTCCAAAAAGAGGTTCTAAAAAAGAAGCATCTTTAATAGAGTCTTCAACAAAATTACAAAACATCTCAATGCCTAAATTTCTATATAAAATGGGTGTTTTAAAATACCTCTCCATTTCAACTATGGCAGCATTCCATCGCATATAAGAGCCGTAATTAAACCCATCGGGTAAACTTTTTGAACAGAGCCATGATACAGGCCAGTCAGAATGATTATAATATTGGGTCAGCCCATTAGGCAAAGTGTTTTTTACAGCATTAATTGATTCACTAACACTTTTAGGTACAATTAAAGCACCGGCATACGGAGGTCCTGTAAAGTATTTACTTCCGGTTATGGTAACAATATATCCTTTGTTTAAATATTGCCGTATGTCGATTGGATCTAACCTAAGTTGTGAGCCATCTACAATAATTTGTATAGATAGATCATCAAGTGTATTCAAATTATCAATCATCTCTTTACTAGGAGATTGATAGCCTAATTTTGATTGATCCATTGTATGTAGTACAACATGTCTTCCTAAATCATTGGTTTTTACAATCGCATCAAAAATTTCTGTATCTAATTGCGCCGGTGATTTTAATTGACCATTTTCATCTCTAAAAGGAACTTTGATCAAATTAACATCTCTAAACCCTTCAATTTTATCTCCTTGTTTAACCGGATAATTCAAAGCAGTTGTATTTTCAAAATGCCGTCCTTTTAAGGCAGTAGCGATACCACTGCCGGTTTCATCAGAAGCCACTAAAACATGGGTAATTTCTTTAGTAGTTATAATTTGAGTAATGGCTCCTATTTGAAGAGAAGAATCAGTACCCGAAGGCGAAAATATTATTTGACAATCATCTTTTATCCTTAGAGATTTTCTCAGATTGTTTTTTAGCAATTCTGAAAAGTCAAGCGTTGCATTGTTTAATCCGTTTTTTAAACTGTTTTGAATCAATATGGTTCTAACCTTGTCTGTTTTATCAAAAGCATAATTTGAGACACTCGTTGCTGTTGAAGAGGCAAAAGTAAAGGCTTCGGGTCTTGGAAATGGCCGACATCCATATTTGTTTAATAATTCATGTTCGTCAATATTCAGTCTCAGGTCACCTCCTGACATCAATAAATATTCAGTTGGTTTTGCCAGATTTTTGAGAATTGGTTTCCAGGATTCTTTAAATGTGACGTTCGAATAATTCAATCCATGAAAACCCTGCAGTTCTTCATATTTTGATAAAGATTCAGTGTTTATAGCTGTATTATTCTTGATCATATCAATTAAAAAATGATCAAGCGTTTTTAATTTTTCTTTATCTTCTTTTGGTAATAAATTGTAAAATATTTGAGTCACTTCAAGTGCGGCTAAATCACATAAAACAATGTCAGATTTATCTTCGCCCAAAGCCTTATACCAGAGTTGCCATTCAATACCATATCTCAAATAAATTAAGGCTAATACAGGTTTATCTAAAAATGATGAACCTATTTTAATTGATTTATTGGGGACAATTTTAAATAGATTAGGCTCTCTTATCGAAGTAATAATATTTATGCTGTTGATCTTGGGAACCGTATTGAATCTTTTTAAAACTCTAACCAGATAATTCACATTTTCTTTTTCAAATAAACTGTTTCGTTTATATTGATCTTCAATGAGTTTATTATTTGCCATAAGTATTTTTATTTAGGCTGGAATCTGAACGAATTAGGCTAGCGGGAATTGCTCCAAAGCATTTAAACTTATTAATTTGCCCATATAAATTTCCACAAAGGCCAGTGCATTTTTTTTAGACGCCATTGTCACTGTGAAAATAAGAAATATAACGAGAATTGTCATGACAGCATAAACATTTTTGCAATGAAACAGAAAATCTCTAAATTGAGGTGATTACCAAACCCAAGATTCAATTTTATAATCTGTCAGAACCATCATGACAGCTTCAAGACCTTTTAAGTTGTAATATGTTGATTATTAGAAGAAGAATCCCAAGAGGTATAAGTATGCTACATATGAATAAAAGTTGGTAATAATTAGGCATGAAACCGTTTCCCAGATAAAACATGCCTCCTTGCAGCATCAACAGTATTTCAGTTAATATAAAGCCTAATACAAAGGTGAAAATTCCTAGGCGAAGAAAATTATTATAAATGGCCAACTTACTTTGTAATATAAAGAAAATCAAAAATCCAGAAATTACGCCTAACATCAATAAATGTATAAAACCAATAACAAAATTCTTGTGCTGATAGACTACTTGTGAAAATTCAGGGGCCAGCGATACCAATTGCAATGCAGATTTTAAAGCGAAGCAAAATACGGCAAAACTTAACAGGTAAAGACCAAGTGTTGAACTCTGTTTGATTATTAAATTTTGATGCGGCTTAATAAGTTTTAAAAATAGAACCAGGGTAAAAAACTGAATCACTACTCCTAAGCCGTTTATCCAATACAAGAAGATATGAGGTGCATACCAATTTACTGGTAATGCCAAAGTTAAAATGGTCGAAGCTATTAAAAGCTTAAAAAATAACCTGAACTGTTTAGAGTCTTTAAGCTGAATAATATGAATAAAAACGGCGAGCACTGCAATTAAGAACCATCCATTAAATTGAAAGTGTAAAAAGAACTGGATTGCTATTTGATAAAATGCAGAGGCTTTGCCAAGCATTGAAACAGCAGGCCCTAGAAACCAAATGCCTATAGTTGAAATCAACATAAATAACAGCGATGCTTTTACCAAATATCGAGTTGGTAAATTGCTGATTTCATGATGTTTCCATATAAGAAATACAAAATAATAGCTACAAATAATATGCAAGGTTGAAAAGGAAATTGAAACAGCTGCATATCCCTGAAAAGGAAAACTAAGAAGCATACCAATTACTGCAAATTCAGTTAGCCAGAACAAGCGATTATAAATAGGCTTTTTGTCTGGAATAAAGTAATGAACAATCAGTGTGAATAGCATTAAATAAACCCAACCAAGCATGGCGATATGAGAATGTGCATGCGTTAAAAACCGATAATTAAGGGCAACCGAATCAATAAAATAATAGCGTAATAGCAAACCTAAAAGCGCAGCAATGAAAAAATTAATTAGACATATGAGAACTAGTTTTCTTTGCATATTTGGCTTTTACGGGATGAAAGTAATGATTTTAGAATAATAATTCGGGAAATACTATGAGAGGTATCATGAAATTTCTAATAGAAACAATTAATTGTAGAATCCATTAACCCATAGGGCTAGACTGACGGCATCTGTTCATTTTTTTTCGATTTTCTTGAAAACCATGATAATTATCATGTTTTGATTTGTACAGAATCTTTTACTTTGAATAAAAGATAAAAAGGTCTTTAAATCTTAAATCATCAACTATGTTATCAAAAAAACAAGCCAGAGCATTCTTTTTGGGGGGTACTTTAGTGACGTTCCTTGTATTTATAGGGCTTACTATTTATTCTTTCAGTAAGGATCAAGATCAATCAAATTACGGAGAAATCACTGAACAGGTAGTGCGCGGAAAAAATATTTGGGAAAAAAACAACTGTATGGGTTGTCATACCATTTTAGGCGAAGGAGCTTATTATGCACCCGAATTAACCAAAGTCATAGACAGAAGGGGAGAAGGATACATCAAAGCAGTATTAATGTCACCGGTACCTTGGGGACCAAACGGAAGAAAAATGGTAGCCTATGGTATGTCAGATCAGGAAGCAGAAGATGTTATCGCGTTCTTTGACTGGATCGATGATATTGACTTAAACGGTTTCGATACTGTAGTCTCACCCTTAGCAAAAGATAAAGTCAACAACTAAATTAAAATATCATGAAATACAAATCACAAAAAGTGGCATATTGGTTTTTTGCCTTATCAATGTTGCTTCTTACATTACAGATTACTTATGGATTTATTATGGGATTTGCCCGTATAGGTTTTGATAATCTACACGAGTTTATACCTTTTAATACAGCCAGAGCTGTCCATACGAATTTATTAGTTGTTTGGCTGCTTTCAGGTTTTATGGGAGCCGCATATTATATCATACCAGAAGAAGCACAACGCGAATTAGTGAACGTGAAACTGGCCTATGTACAATTAATCTCATTAGCACTTGTTGGAGTTGCTGCGATTATAGGTTTTCATTTTAATATCTGGGAGGGGCGAAAGTTTTTAGAAATTCCAAGACCTTTGGATTATCTTGTTGTGGTTAATGTATTGCTTTTTCTCGGGTTGATTCTAACCACACTATTTAAAGGGAAAAGACAAACTACCACTGCCTTGGTACTTTCTATGGGTTTACTTTTTGCAGCCCTTTTATATTTGCCAGGAATGCTGCCATTTGACAGCCAGGTAATGGATTCTTTTTTCCGCTGGTGGGTAGTTCACTTGTGGGTTGAAGGAGTATGGGAATTGATTATGGGAGGAATCTTGTCGTTCTTATTGATCAAATTAACAGGTGTAGACAGAGAGGTTATTGAAAAATGGTTGTACGTAATTGTTGGTCTTACATTTTTATCGGGAGTTTTAGGAACAGGGCATCATTACTATTATATAGGTGTCAATAAAATATGGATTATTGTTGGAGGAATATTTTCAGCCTTAGAACCTTTGGCATTTTTAGCGATGGCATTGTTTGCTGTGAACATGTATCGTAAGGGCGAAAAAAAGCATCCCAATAAATTAGCATTATACTGGACTTTAGGTGCTGCCATAGTGTCTTTTGTTGGGGCAGGACTTTTAGGATTTGCGCATACTTTACCGCAAACTAACTTATATACTCACGGAACTTTAGTTACGGCAATGCACGGACACCTTGCGTTCTGGGGAGCATATGGTATGATCGTCATTGCGATTATAAGTTATAGTCTGCCTAATATGACTGGTAGAAAATTATATGAAAGTTCTATAGGTAGGGCTGCATTTTGGTGCGCTAATATAGGAATGGTAGGTATGACCGTTGCCTTTGGAGTTGCCGGAGTAGCACAAGTATATCTTGAAAGAAAGTTCAAAATGGATTTTATGGCTGTTCAAAATGAAATCAGTATTCATTTTGTGGTATTGATCTTATGTGCTACTTTATTTACGCTGGGAATTGCCTTTTATATAGTAGATTTCTATAAACATGGATTGCCCACTGATGAGGCCTTAGAAGAAGGGGATTTATAAGCATGACATTGACATTAAAACAAAATGAAATGGATAGCAATGTAAAAAGCGTTGAAGTTAATCCTTCAAAAAGTATAGAGGTAGTTAAGAAGCCATATTATAAGGCTACTGCCAAAGAGATTATTGTTTTTGAACACGCTTTTAAAAATCGATTGCCGGTGCTGTTAAAAGGACCTACCGGAACCGGTAAAACTCGTTTTATTGAGTTTATGTCACACGAATTGAATAAGCCTCTCATCACAATATCCTGTCACGAAGAAACGTCATCAACAGATCTGATTGGCAGGTATATTATAAAAGGGGCTGAAACCATATGGATTGATGGCCCTTTAACAAGGGCAGCAAAGGAAGGAGCCATTATTTATCTCGATGAAATTGCCGAGGCAAGGCCTGATGTTGTTGTGGCAGTACATTCATTGACTGACCATAGAAAAGAGCTCTATATTGACAAATTAGGAGAAACAGTAAAAGCTCATGAAGACTTTATGCTCGTTGCTTCATTTAATCCAGGATATCAAAGAGGATTCAAAGAGTTAAAACCTTCTACAAGACAGCGATTTGTTGGCATTTCGTTTGATTATCCTGATCCTAAGTTTGAAGCTGAAATTTTGGTTAATGAAACAGAGATTGAACTTGGATTGGCTAAAAAACTAGTGAATATAGCGGTAAAAATTAGAAACCTTACTGAATTAGGCTTGACAGAAACTGTGTCTACCAGGTTGTTGGTAGATGCCGCTAAACTGATCCATACTGGTTTGCCAAAGCGCATTGCGGTGCATGCT
The DNA here is from genome assembly GCF_030409835.1 of Lutimonas halocynthiae. GTDB lineage: Bacteria > Bacteroidota > Bacteroidia > Flavobacteriales > Flavobacteriaceae > Lutimonas > Lutimonas halocynthiae. The sequence continues at coordinate 865,636 of NZ_JAUFQO010000016.1, read as the reverse complement.
GCTATTGTAGAGCCTTTAACTGATGATATTGAGACCGTTAATGCCTTGAAGGATCTCTGTGATTTAATGATATAAGGAATATTAACCTTGCAAAAATTCTTTGATTGAATGTTCGAGCCGGATGAATATATCTTTACTAAATTTGCTCATTTTTTTAAGCGAAGAAGTAAAAAGAAGGAAGCTAATATTTCCCATGCGGCGAGATTAAATGATGTTAAGCCCCGATTGGTACTATTCGCAAGAGCCATTACAGGAGAACCCATTGAGCTTTTTGAAGCAGAAAAGGAAGGCGGATATAAAAACAATAACTTTTTTTTACCATCTGTTTTTTCTTCATTTCCTACGAACAAAGAAAACATCTCTTTTTATTTATTCCGGATCTTATATCTTTCGGTTCAGAAAAACATGAATTTGAATTGGTCTGATTCAATTGACCACTCTCTGTCTGAATCACGATTAAAAGCAGAAGAAAGCTCCGAAGTGGTTTTAAAGGAATTATTTGAACAATTTCCTGTCGCTAAAGATTATTATCAGAAAATTATTTTATTATATCAGAATAAAGAACAGTCAGTTGCTAAATCTGACTATAGTATGGTCTTTGGCAAATGGATGCAAAATAGTAAGGATGAACCATCTCAAGATTCACTGGAAAATTTCAATACGAAAACCAAAACGGCTGATGGGAATGAACCTAAAACAGTGCTGAAAGCAAAAGCAGTAGAGGAAATAATTTCTGTTCAACTTGATCAACAGCAATTAGATGATGCGGTACTGCAGCATCAGTTTGAAAAAGTAGAAACTGCAGATGAATTTGGAGGCAATTTTCGAGATATGGATGGGGATGATGATCTTCAGGATCACGAGAATGCACTTGAAGAATTGAACATGAAATACACGGTGAGAGTTGATGACCCGGTTCATTCAGTATATCAGGCTGATTTTGTGGAAAATACTACCATAGCCGAAAGCGCTGATGCCAAGCAACATGATTATCATATTTTATACGATGAGTGGGATTATGCCAAAAGAGCTTACAAAGAGAATTTTTGTAAAGTATACCCGAAAACGTTAGATAATTCTAATCTTGATTTCTACAAAAAAACGATAGGGCAGAACGCTGCGACTTTGAATGGGCTTCGAAAAATGCTGACTTCAGTAAATAATAAATTTCAACAGCAAAGAAGACAATCAGAAGGAGATGAGTTTGATTTGGATGCGATTACAGATTTGTTTGTTGATGTCAATTCAAGGCATACTCCGTCAGATAAGATTTATTTATCAAGACGTAAAAAGGAAAAGGATTTATCTATTTTATTGCTCCTTGATGTGAGTTTGTCAAGTGATGCCTATGCAGCAGGAAGCAGGGTGATCGATGTTGAAAAACAGGTTTCCATACTTTTTGGTGAAATTTTAAATGAGTTTAATATAGATTTTTCGATTGATGCTTTTTATTCAAAAACAAGAAATCACTCTTCTTATATCAGTTTGAAAGGTTTTGATGATCCGTGGAATAAGGCCAAGTATAAAATCGGTGGAATTCAGCCTAGCGGATATACAAGAATAGGAGCAGCACTCAGGCATTCAGGCCACCTATTAGATCAAAGAAGTACAAAGAATAAATGGGTGATTCTCATCTCAGATGGGAAACCAAATGACTATGATAGATATGAAGGTAAATATGGAATTAATGATGTAAAACAGGCCATAAGAGAACTCAACGAGAAACAGATTAACTCATACGCCTTAGCCATAGAGGCCCAGGCCAAGTATTATTTACCTCAGATGTTTGGTTCAAATCATTATCAAATTTTAACGAAACCTGTTGAATTATTGCATGCGCTTGTAAAGTTATATGAAAAAATAAAGCATCAAAGTTAGTCTAGATTCCGAATTCGGAAAACTTAATTTTTTTTCTTTTTCTTTTTCTTCTCTTTGGTTAAAGCTTTCTGCACGTTTTTCCCAGGTACGATTCGAATGATACCCTGAACTAAACCTTGAATAATATAATTTACGGGTGATCGGTAGATATTTCGTTCCGATTGGTATTCAGCTGTCAGGTATTTTTCCTGATCAGGCATATTATTATTTCGTATCGCTGCATTGGCTACTGCTGATAAAAAGAGTCGTTTTCTCTCGGTATGGTCCTTTGTTTCTTTGAGCATGTTCATATGAAGGTCGTTATAATCAAAAATCAATTTATTTTGTGAGTTGACTCTCGAGGCACTCATATGATATTTTAGGCTGGTCAATTGTCCGGACTTGATTTCAACACCTGCCAAAGGAGTTAAGATGGGATTAAGTTTTGTAAGTTCCATGCCTCCCATTTCAATATCCAAGTTGAAAGATTCTCCATGATAGGGTACAAGCAAGTCAAAATATATCGCGGCATGACCTCCAAAACTTGCTGTAAGTTTTGCTTTTAGATCACCCAATTCTTGTTGTAGTTCAGGGATATTGGTAACTCCTGCAATATTTCCATTGATTTGATTGATTTCAATCGTTCCCGAATTTTCCTTTTTGACCCCGAGTTCACTGTAAGTCACTGAAGAATTTGTTATGTGAACAGAATCTATATCAAGTGCTATTGGTATAGCGTCAACCATTTCTTTAAACATGGGTTTAGCCACATCAGGGGGTCTTGTAAGATTCTTATTCCTTTGAAGTTTGATATGCAAACTATCAAGACCAATACTAAGTGCCTTAATATCCAAATCAGTATAAAACTTTTTAGAAGGTTCAAGTTGATGAATGGCTAAGGATTTAATATCAAATTCAATAACGTCATTCTGAATACCTAAACGATTACTTACCTCAACCCAGTCAATACTATAGCCCAGAGAAATATCTTCAAGTAACATCTCTTTACGTTGTAGATTATATTCAATGCTACCCAAACTAAGATGGGTGTATTCGTTAAGATCATAATTGACATCCTCAATGTCAACAATGAGGTTGCCCATTAAAAAAGGTATGATATTTTTCAAACGGATAGAGTCAGTTTCTATTTCATCAGCCTGTATATTCACTTTCTTGATCTGACCTTTTATAGTGCCGCTTTCGGGTTCTTTCAGTATTACGGAGCCATTTCGAATACTAAAACTACTAAGTTTAGCACGCGAAAGAATATCACCAAACATCGCTTGTATTCCTTTTCCACTAGTTTTTTTAACGGTGTCATTACTTAAAGTGACCTCAAATACCGGCTGTTCAAATGAAATTTCTCTGATGCTCAATCGTTTACCAAACAATAATTCTATCCAAACCAAACCTTTTAAAGTAGCATAGTCAACATTTCCGGTTATAACTGTTCCTCCGGTCTCATTTAGGGGTTGAATTCTAACTTCATCCAGCGTAACTCCTTTAAAAAAGGTATGAAAATCAAAATCTTCATAAGTAATATTATAGGCTCGATCAGGGTTAGCATTTATTTTGGCCTGGAAGGTGGCTTCTAACACCATTTCTATTCCCTTTAAAATCAAAAATAAAAGGCCAAGCACTATTACTATTCGAATAAAATATTTCTTCATAGAAGGTTTAAATTCTAGTTAATGCAAGTTTACTTTAAAGAGAAATTATTACTTTCTTACTTTTCGTATCGTGTGTTTCATCTCTTAGGATAAACTAAAATAATAGGTTCTAAATTAGACCTACATTTCTTCTGCAAATATAAATGTACGATGATTTAAGGGATTTTAATTAAAGGATGGCAGGAATATTATATCTGAAAAAGGCACTTGATAGATTGAGTTACACCTTAGAAATCACATTTATTTAGGCCAAATACAACTGCACCATCAATATCGTATCCATATAAGCATGGGCAATGATTAACACCCATATCTTTCTTTTGAGGTATAGGTAGGAGAAACCCAAAGCCAATCCCATAAAAGTAGTTTGAATGATGCCCATAAGGCCCCAGCTATAATGAGCCAGTCCAAAGATTATCGAACTGATAAGAACGGCTATAATGAGATTCGATCTAGACTTAGATGTCAATTCTGAGATTCGATTTATCAAGAAGGCACGATAAACGATTTCTTCTCCGAAAGAAGAAACGATATAGACGCTTATCAAGCTCAGTGTAAGCATGCCAAAGTTGCCTTTTATATAGTTATAAGCACTCATGTCACTAGTCTCAGGGATTCCAGTAATATTGGCCATAATAATTGAGGCTAATATAAAAGCTCCCGTTGCCAGAACAAATACGATAAGAGATTGCAAAAAAGTTTTTAAAGCGAATTTCAAATTGAATCTTTTGAAGCTTAATCCAAATTGGCTCAGACTTTCACCTCTTAGTTTTACACCTGTAAAGACCAGTATGAGCATGATGATATTGGCACACGATATAACCACTTGATTATATAACAAATCTTCGGGCTGATCAGAGAGGAAAATTATAATGATTCCTGCAGCAACAAGAAAAATAAATATTATTTCAGCTAGTTTGATGAACTTATTTGAATTAAGTGCCTGGCCAAGTCTTTCAGCATAGGAGGGAAGTACTTTTTGATCTATTGACATATCATTAGGGTTTTAAAATTAACAATACAATAGTAGAACAATCGATACTTGTAATGGTTTGAATTCAGGAAGTCGAACCCTTTTTTAGGTCGTTTTTGAATTGAGTCGGGGTTTTCTGGGTGAATTTCTTAAAGGCTGTATTGAACGAAGATTTAGAATTGAAACCCGAATCATACATCACTTCTGAAATCGTCAACTTTGTATCCGTTTGATTCCGAAATAGGGATGTAGCCATATCGATTCTGTAATTATTTACAAAATCAAAAAAATTACAATTATAACCTTCGTTAATTACTTGAGAGAGTAGTTTTGAAGAAATGTTTAATTCTTTGGATAAATCGACAATATTTAATTCACTGTCTAAATACTTCTCAGTATCCATCATGTATTTTGCTAATTTGTTTTTGTATAGGGTAAGATCTTGTGCTTCAAGTTTAGACCCTGCATATTTAACTTTTTCTGAGAATTTTGCCTGTGTCATGGCCCCGGTTTCATTTGACGATTGATTCAGCATTTTAAGCAGTACTGAATTAATGAAGTATAACATGAATAAAACAATGAGAAGCATTGTAATCAGTAACACACTTTTTATACCCACAAAAGGGAGAAAAGAATGAACAAGCGCAAGAGAAAAAAGACCAATAAAGCAATTTAGAATAAATTGAAGCAGTTTAAAATTATCCTGATTAAAAGAGGAATAATAATCCATCGCTTTTCCCAGAACCTTCTTAATTTCAGTTTTTGATTTGTATAAATAATAGAGTATGTGAAGCAAAATTGAGAGCTCGCCTATCCTAAAAATTATTGGAATGTTTTGATTCTTCATTAACAGTGTTGTTTGATCAAAAGAGGCAGTATCCATGAAGAATAGCATCAGGATAAATACTAGTATCAAAACAAAAAAAGGAATAAAGTGGAGGAGGTCTTTTCGTTTAAAAGTATAATTTTTGAAAATAACGGATTGTGTAAAAATAAATAACAACGGGCCATAGGCCAGCAGAAATGTGTCGTCAAGAAATAATAATTGAGGCACTTTTATTTTTACTCCAAATGCCATTATATAAATACTAATGACCGCTATTGAAAGCATCAGAAATACGATTCCTAAAAGTTTATTACTTATGGATTTCCCCTTTTTATTCTGAAACAGAAAGAGAGAAACAAATAAGAATTGAAAACACAATATTGAAGTTAATATTTTTAAATAACCAACATCCATAATTAATAATAAGATTTTATTCTTTTTTATTGCTGTTTGTCGAGGAGTTCTATATGCATTTTTCTACCTTCTTTAACGATTATTTCGATGCACGATAAAATATCTTTTTTTGTTGTTCTAAAGTTGACAATACAGGTTCTCAAGCAATATTTTTTCTGAACGATAGCATTTGATAAAAACATTTCTCCTCCTTTTTGTAGCACATCCACTAATGCTTCATTTAAAGTGTTTAAATAAGCTTCTTTTTTTTCACCCTTTTCTTCAACACTTGTTGGGATATATCGAAGTGTCGTGATACTTAAATTTTGAGTTATTGGCTCAAGCTCTTCGTGCTTTTCAGCTAGTTCAAAAAAATATTTTGATAAATCTATATCTTCTCTTAAAAGTTTCGCATAGCCATTGCTTCCGATTTGTTGTAAGGCAAGCCATACTTTTAAAGCTCTAAATCCACGTGAATTCTGAAGGCCATATTCAAAATAATTGAGAGATCCCCCTTCTTCAGTTAAACTGAAATTATAATACTCAGGATGTGAACTATATGTGTCAATTAAATGCTTTGGGTTTTTCACCAAAGTACAACCCGCCTCTAGCGGACTATAAAGCCATTTATGAGGGTCCAAAGCGATTGAGTCAGCTTCTTTTATCCCTATGAACAAGTCTTTTAACTCTGGGATTACAGCAGCTGGAATACCATAGGCACCGTCAATATGAAACCATAAGTCATAGGTCTTACAAATGTTAGCAATGGTTTCAAGATCATCAATAACACCTGTACTTACATCTCCAGCAGTACCTACTACCATAAAGGGTTGATGACCTAGTTCTAGATCATCTTTGATGGTTTGCTCTAATATGTGATTGTCCATTTTGTTAGAAGCATCAGTTGGTATCCAACGTATGGAATTGGCGCCATGTCCAAATAAGATGGCCGCTTTATCAATCCAGGTGTGCGTTGATTTTGAACAATATGCGATGAGCTGGTTTGAGGCGTTTGAAAGCCCCTCTTCTTTAATGCTTTTAGGAGCCTTAGCAGTTCTTGCAGCTAAAAAAGCGGTAAAATTCGCCATATTACCGCCGCTAACTAAAATGCCTCCATAGTTTGGAGAGACACCAATAAATTCAGCCAACCACCGGGTAGTTTGCTTTTCTATTTCTGTAGCCATCGGGCTTAGTATTTGCCCACCTACGTTTGCGTTAACAGACGAGGCTAATAAATCGGCTAAAACACCAATTGGCGCTCCTGATGAAGTGATAAATCCAAAAAACTTTGGATGGCCATTAAACAAAGAATGGTCAAACAATAATTTTGAAGTAGAAGAAATTAATTCTTCGGCAGGCAATCCATTTTCTGGCAATGATAAATTGCCCAATATTTTTTGTAATTCTTTTGGAGACTTAGTTGTTGTGACTGGTTTTTCAGATATTTCATCAAAAAAATCAGAGATCGTATCAATGAGCTGGTAGCCAATTTTTTGAAATTCTGTTTTATTAATTTCAATTGAATTTTCTCGTTTTTTCGTCATTATGATAGATTTACTTGTTGCTTATCAAGTTATTTGGTATAAGGTTAGTTTTCTGGTTTAAACTATCAATTTACCAAATAAAAATTAAACCTTCCAGTGGTATGCAATTAGAAAATATGTGAATCAAGAAATAAGAAGTAAAAAAAAGTAAATGGAGTCAGTGGAGGAGTAGACGGAATTAATTTAAGAGGTTTGGGTTGCAGATTTGAGTTTACATTATTTCCTTTTATTTTCAAGAAGGAAATTTTATAAAATGAAAGTATTTGTTCAAATCACCTTTTTTTCAACAACAGGAAAAGGTCTGTATGCATAGTATTGTAAAACTTCTTCCAAAGCCATTTTAAGCGCTTTGTTAATGGGTAATATGATGTTGCCCAAGCGAAAATCTATTTGATTCAATTGCATATAGTATTCGGTAAAAACGGGCACATATAAGCCATTTGTAATGGCTTCCGCAGTAGTATTATATTGATCAGCCTGACCTTCTTTTATAATTTTGCAAGTAGCCAATCTCAATTTTCCATATTTATCAGTGTTGGCTGCAAATCCAAACAAACGGCAGATTAAGCCCCTATATTTATAATTACTGCATCTGCCATGATCAATGATTGATAGAGGTTTGTAAATTATGCAGGTTGGGCTTTTGGTTTCATTAAGTATCTGGAGCGTTTTTTCTACTTCTCCATTTAAATACAAGTGAAATGCCCAGGGTAAAAATTCTAAAGGAGAAGCTTCCACATCAGCGTAAGTACAACATTTCCCACATCCAGCATTACAACTGATCCCAGATGATTTTGTAAATTCTGCGCTTTCCTGCTCCAATTGGTAAAAAAGGGTTTCTACTAATTGTACTCTTCGCTCTATCGACATTATTTTTTACCGAAGGTAGACCTATTAATACGATAAGTGTCGATTTCATTCACTTAAGAAATAAAGATCGTTTATTGACTCGCAGAAAACAGAATCTTGATAAGGTCAGAGCGCTTTAAAACCGGGTATTTTTTATGATTTTGATACGCTTTTTAGTTATTAGTTTGATGCCTTTTTAAGGATTACATTCTCGCCGTTGATTATAATACTCTGGATTCATTTTTAGCTTTGCTGTCTAGAGATTTACCCATAGTTAAACCGATTAATAATCCGATACAGATACCCAAAAGTAGGCCCAAAGATCTCTCAAAACTTGACAAAAATACAACGCCGAAAAGAATTCCATAACTTGATCCCAGAATTATTCCCTGCCTGGTGTAATAATCTTTAACAGTCAAAGAAAAAGTATCCTTTAAAAAAGTTTCAATTTTATTAAATGCTTTTTTGAAAAATTTAATCCTGTTATCACGATTTGATTCAAAATCAAAACTTTCTAGTTCCGTTTCAATGGATTGAATTTCATCTTTTGAGAATTCTCTATTTTGTAATTCAGTTAGTATATGAATGAATTTCTCGTAAATCTTAATTTCAGATTTTTTAGTTGTTTGGTTTTTCAAACTTTCGAAAAAATTATTGCCTTCTTGTAATGTCATAATAATTAGTGTTTTCTTGGTTAGTGGCTGAAAGCAGAAAATATTACATTAAGCCATTAAATTTTCAGGAGTTAATCAATCTTATTTTTTAGTTGAAAGGAATAATTTGCAAAGGTTAGTGGTTTGCCTTAGCTCTAATTACAGCATATTTCCAGAAGCTTTAGCCTGAGAATCCATATGACGCCCAACAATTATTCCAATTAGCATTCCAAGGCTAATTCCTAAGGAGATTCCTAAAGATCTTTCAAAACGTTGACCAATAAGCACTCCTAAAACAACTCCAAAAGTCATTCCTAGAGTTATACCCAATTCGGCGTAATACCCTTTGGAAGTTAAGGAAAATGTATCCTTTAAATATTTTTCAAATTTAGTTAGTGCTTTCTTAAAGTGTTTTTTTCTGTTCTCAGGATTTGATGTAGAATATAATCTATCAAGTTCGGTTTCTATAGATTGAATTTCATCCTTTGAGAACGTTCTACTTTTCAATGCGGTAAGAATATGAAGAAATTTCTCGTAAACCTTAATTTCAGATTTTTTAGTTGTTTGGTTCTTCAAACTTTCTAAAATATTAATGCCTTCTTGTAATGTCATAATAATTAGTGTTTTCTTGGTTAGTGGCTGAAAGCAAAAATTATTACAGGTAAAGCCTGTTTTTTTTGAAACATTTAAAAAAAAAGCTTTTAGATACGCGCATTAATGGGTGTTTAACTTCTTAAACTTTCTATATCATCCATCAACTCTTTCAGTTTTTTAAACACTCTTCCATAAACAATATTTAAATCCCATTGATAAATTCTACCCCCAAAAAATGCCAGTAAGCCCATAATTAAAACTATAACAATAATTGCTATAAGAGGAATTCCATATACCAAATAAACATCTGGGAAACCAATTAAAACTTCATTCACAAGTCTTTCACCCAAAGGAATACCTTCTGCATCCTTAAACCAAAAACCTATAACCATGGACATAAAAAACGCTGGATACAAAAATTTAGCCAATCTCTTATTGATAACTAGCATCTTTTGTATCCATTGGTTAAATGCCTTTAAGTACTGATAACTACTTACGCCCTTATGTATTTTTTCTAAATCATTGAATAATCTCTTATTAATAATTACTAGTACGGCAAGTGCTACAAAAAAGATAGCGCCCATTAAGGGAATACCCACAAAATAGGATATGATTAAAAAGAAAAAAGAGAATGCTACAATTGCAATCAAATTTATTCTAAACATGCGTTTAAATTTATCAATGATATGAATTGATTTTTGGTTGTACAGGTTATTTAATTTTGGTGCTACTAGTGCATCACTTTTGAGAAAACCTTCTTTCCATATATTTTCAATTGATTTTTCCATCTAATATTTTTTTTAATCTTATTTTAATTCTTTTTACACGGACGCCTATATTATTTGGGTTTGTTCCTATAATATCAGCGATTTCTTTATATGGTTTTTCTTCCAGATAAAGCATAATGATCGCTCTGTCGATTTCTGATAGTTTTCTAATCGCATCATATAGCAGATTTAGAGATTCATCCGAAAACGCATAGTTATCTTCCGTCTCTTCAACTGGTAACGGGTCAGATGCAAAATGTTGGCCCTTATTTTTCTTTTTCTTAAGTAGCGTCAAACAAACATTTAAAGAAATACGATAAACCCAGGTACTCCATTTCGATTCCTCACGAAAGCTTTTTTTACTCCTCCAGATTTGCAAACATACTTCTTGGTAATAATCCTCAAAGTCTTCTTGCGAATTGGTATAGGCCCGGCATAATTTTATAATAATGCCAGCGTATGGTAAAATGGATGTTTTATAAAAATCGTTACTCAATATTGTTTTTTTTGGTTAGTGGTGTAAATTAGAATTTATTACATGCGCATGAAAAATTTATTTAAAAAAAATAATATTGAGTTTTATAACTCTCATTATGATTGTCTTATTAGCATTCGTTCTCACTTATATTTATTTGATGATCATTATGCTGAGCTTTGAAGTTATAGGGCATGACTATTATGCTGAAACATAAAAATGTTACGTAGCATCTTATGTGGTTTTAGAATTTGAAATACCATGAGGTAGCTTATTTGAATAAGAATTTACATTGCTTCATTGCCTCATACCAAAAGTAAGAATTCCAATAATGATTATTCAAAAAATATTTATGGGTTTTTATTGTAGGAATTAATCTACACGATTATATTTGTCGTCCAACAAAAATAATCTATTCATTGATTATTTTTTTTCGGGGTGTAGCGTAGCCCGGTTAGCGCGCCACGCTGGGGGCGTGGAGGTCGGAGGTTCAAATCCTCTCACCCCGACAATAAAAGCTTTGCAATTTTTTGCAGAGCTTTTTTTATTGGCACAACTTGAAAGCTTGCTTTCAAAGGAAGTGGCAATAAAAAAAGGTTAAAAGTGAAACTTTTAAAGCTTTTATTGGCATCGTTCCCAATGCAGGATCACCGACCGGAGGGAGGTAATCCTATATTGAAAGTTTACTTTTAAAAAGGGGTGAAAACAAAAAAGACCAAATCGTGCAGCGATTTAAAAGGATTTTACTTTAGTATGATCCCAATGGAGGATCACCGACCGGAGGGAGGTAATCCTCCATTGAATAAGGAATATCGAATTTTGAACAAGGAATTTCGAAGTCTTTTTAAAGCTTTTATTGGCATCGTTCCCCATGGTAGATCACTGACTGTAAAAAACCCATCACCTCACTTCCGATCACCTCACCTCCGATCACCTCAGAAGAGATTAATTCATAACTACATCAGGTACAATGCCCAAGACGTTAAATAATTTGGCCATGGCGCTTAACCTTTTCACAGTAATTTCATTCTCTTTTAGCTGTGAAGTGATCAAACTTTGTTCTCTGGAATTGATCAAAAACAAAGAGCTTTCACCCAAGAAAAATTTTCTTTCTTCACCATTTAGCAACACTTTATAGTCTGCAACAATACTTTGAACAATTTCTTCCTGTTCGTTTAACGATACAATTTCAGTTTTTACCGCTACGGTTTTATTCCTTAAAGATAGAGACGAGGCACTTATCTCATAGTTGATATCCTGTAATTTTAATTTTGACAATTTCAAATCACCTCGTTCTTTTCGTAAAAAAATCGGCATGCTAAAGTTTACCATAGCCTTGTAATTTGAAGTGTTAAATAAATATTGGTTCTCGTAGTCTGAAGCGAGAAAGTTGTATTGAAAATCAAGCTTCGGCAATAGTTTATTAGATTTTAAACGACGGTCCACATTAAGCGACTCCATTTTGAAATTAAGAGACCTTAGTTTGGGGTGATCGCTTATAACTAAAGAATCTGCCGAAATCGTTTGCAATGATAATGAGCTGTTGAGGACGTCTTCTGTTGGTAACTCAGGAATCACTCTCTCTTCAAATTCCAATGGTACATCTTCAAGCCATAAATAACTACTTGCATATAAACCCGCTTTTCGACGTTTCAATTGGGCTGCTTTTTGCCCGAGCAACCAATTTTGTACAGTGATTTTTGCTTCCAATGTGTCAATGGCAGCTTTATCACCCTGGTCATAACTTCTTTTAATCGCGCTTAGCCTGATGCTGGCATTTTTAGAAAAGTTAATATAAATTTGTTCTTCATTATAAGCCTGCAGCCATCTAAAATAGGCAATGCTGGCATCATATAGTAATTGATTTACGAGCAAATCCCTTTCCGCTTTAGTCTGATCTTGAAAGAAGCGCGCCTTTTTTAAACTAGCCATACGATCATTAATGATCAAGCCTTGAGCCAATGATATAGAAACACCAGCACTGTATAAGCCTTCTTCAGGAACCGTCATGTCTGGATTTAAAAACTCACCGGTATTATTTTCAAAATTGGCTTTAAATTCAACGCCGTACCAAATAGGTACTTTAAATGCGGCATTTAACTCATTATAATACTCCGTATTTTTAAACTCTTTCGTATTAAAATCAACTTCAATTTTTGGATCAAAACCACCACGAGCTCTTAACAAGTTGGCTTCTCCTATACTCAAGTTTAAATTGGCCTGTTTTAACAGGGGATGGTGTTTTTTTACATAGCCTAAATACTCTTGAAAGCTAAAGGTTTTAAACTCAGGGTTATTGGCTTGAACACTGATTGTCACAGTAAAACAAAACAGATAAATGATTAGCTTTTTCATCAGGTTATTGTTTAGATTTATTTTCAACAGATTTTGATTCTGGGGTATAATAATTTGGCGGAAATCCATTTAATTTTCTCCATAATTCATACCAAATTGGCACATCTTCTAGCAAAGCAATCGTATAGGCTCCTGAGCCTACGCGTACGTTTTTTGGCCATGCATTCTCCGTTTCATCAGGAGCAATTAAGACCCTGAATTTTCCGTTGCTGCTAATGAATGTTTCTACTGCAACTACTTTTCCGGCAAAGGTTCCGAAAGCTGCATTGGGCCATCCACTAAAGAAAATGGCAGGCCATCCGTCAAATTGGATACGTATTTTTTCACCTTTATGTATTAACGGAAGATCAAGCGGTTCAACAAACGTCTCTACGGCCAGGTCATAGTTCACCGGCATTATTCCCACTAGAGATTCTCCGTCTTTAAATGTTTCTCCGATTCCAGCTCTGATGGCCTTATTTACATAGCCATCAAAAGGTGCAGTGATATAATACAAACTGTTCCTGATTTCATAATTGGAAGTTCTGTTATCAAGCTTTGAAGTTTCTACTTCTGCTTCAAACTGACTTGATAGCGCTGTGAACTTATCGCTTTGTGCTTTAGATAGTTTGTCGGCGTATTCAGCCGAAATACGATTGATTTCTATTTCAGCATTGATCACATCATTTTTACTTGCCATCAACTTGTTTTCCTGAGAAATGAGCTTGGCTTGGGTTCCTTGCAACTTTATATTTTTTTGCTCTACATCAGTCATTGGTTTTAAACCTTCCTTTTGCAGGGTAATGGCTCTTTCGTACTGTACCTGAGCAATTTTGTAATTAACTCCCGCGGCTGCTAAATCCATACTGTCACTTTTAACTTTTAGGTGTGATTGCAACAGTTTATTTTCAGCCTGAGATAGTTTTAATCGCAGCTCGTTGTTAATAGCGGATGATTGATTTTCTAAGGCTATGACCTTTTGTTTATAAGACAAGACAGAGTTGTTTTTTGCATCACGCTGTAATTTGCTTCTTTCAATTAGCTTCGGATCCTGGTATTCAGTTTTAATTTCGGAAATAAATAGAATGGTATCTCCCTTTTTTACAAAATCTCCTTCCTTCACATGCCATTTTTCAATACGTCCCGGAATTTGAGATTGTATGGTTTGTGGCCTTTGATCTGGTGTTAGGGTCGTAACATAGCCATCTGCTGTAACATTTTGAGTCCATGGCAAAAACAGCATCACAAGACAGATTAGTGAAAACACGCCTACAAATTTGTTGAAAAGCTTAAAGTGAATCCTTTCAAAAGCTTTTTTATAAGAAGTGTAACCTTCCATGGTCACTTTCTTGTTCAATTGATTATGAGATATATTAAGCATGTTGAGAGTTGTTTTTCATTATAATTCCATTATTCAAAACCACGGTTTTAGTACATTTTTGCTTCCACATAGGGTTATTGCTCGACACAACCAGAGCCCAGTTTCTTTCTGGTGAAACCAAATATTTGATGATGCGCTGGGCTTCTTCATCCTCAAAATATTCAAGAGGATCTTTTAGAATTAATAATTTTGGTTCATGCAATATGGCCCTTGCCATAAGGATACGTTTGGATATGGTAATGGGAATTTTTTGTCCTTCTGGATGTATTACTGTATGTATTCCGTTGGCCTGCCTTTTGATAAAATCTAATAAGCCCAAAAGTTGTAGCACCTCATTCAACCGTTCTTTGTCGAAATCTTTGTTATCAAATACAATATTTTCCAGGATACTGCCTTCGAAAGGTGTTTGACCAGGTAATACTTGCCCGATATTAGCCCTATACATATTAGTCCATATTGCTTTGTCGGAAATGTCATTGATATATAGCGCTCCTGAAGTAGAAGCGATCAAACCCGAGATAATTTTTAATAAGGTGGTTTTACCAGAACCTGAATCTCCGGTTAAATGAATTCTTTCTTTCGATGAGAATGCAAAAGTGACTCCTTTGAGGATTTCCTGTCCGTCTGAAGCATTGTATTTTATATCATTTAATTCTACACGAATGTCTTTTTGATATGAAAAAGGATCTTCACCTTCTTGCTTTTCCAGTTTTTTATCTACAACCTGTCCAATTTTTTCGAGCGAAGTAAGCACATCATAAAATGATTCTAAACCTGTAATAACCTTTTCAACCGAGCTGATTAATAGTAGAATAATGATTTCAGCCGCTACAAATTGGCCAATATTCATCTGCTGGTTAATAACCAAAAGCCCTCCGATGAGTAACAAACCTAAGGTAACAAGTACTTTGAACCCAATCATTTGGCTGAACTGTATAATCAGAATCTTAAAGTGATTTTCCCGTGCATCGAGATATGCGGTTGTCAATTCATCATTTTTTTTCATAGCCAGGGTCGTTCTGCCAGAAAGCTTAAAACTAATCAATGACCTGGCAACCTCTTGAATCCAATGCGCTACATTGTATTTCTTTTTTGATTCTAACAAACTGCTTTCCAATCCCTTTTTTGCTGTTGACTTGAAGAGTAAAAAAACCAATAGGATGAGTAAAATTCCATATATAATAAAAAATGGATGGTAGAATGACAAGAGCAGTAATCCTAAAATTATTTGCAAAAGGGCAGCAGGGAAGTCGATTAAGATTTTAGACAAGCCTTTTTGAACAGTTAGCGTATCGAAAAATCGGTTAGCCAATTCAGGAGGATAGTCTTGACCAAATTCACTTAAAATAATTTTAGGGAAACGGTATACGAATTCAAAAGATGAGCGGGTAAATATTTTTTGCTGTATGTTTTCCAAAATGCGTATTTGCATGAGCTGCAAGGCACCTTGAAAGGCTACTCCAAGTGTAACGATGATGACCAATACAATCCAGGAGGTTGATACTTGAGCCCCTTGTATTAAATTGATAATTGCCTGTATTCCTAAAGGAAGTGACAGCGCAACTAAACCTGCAAATATGGCATAGTAAAATACCTGTCTGATATCTCTTTTGTCTAATTCAAGTAGGCTTATAAAACGTTGCCAAGGTGTTAATATTTTTTTTATCATGATGATCAAATAGTTAATGATATCGAGCCCTATGTTATTAAAATATCTAAGACTTGTGACAAATATAATAGTATTACTATTATAAATAGATAGTAATACTATCATATTTATAAATCGTACCATAGATATTCTCAATATTTGTTTTGCAGAAGTCAGTTGCACTTCAATATTTCTTGTATCAAGGCAGGGTCAATTCGTTTTGTAAAAAAACTAGTAATCAGTCTAATGTGGTTCCTGATCTTATTTCAGTAGCTGTTTGGATAAGTTTAAAAAAGTTGCATTCTTTTAAGTGATGGTGAAGCTGGTGAAATGATTACAGTATGCACCAAGATGCTCCGCTAAGCAGAAAAAAAAATTTACAGCGCAAGAATCAGTCACTTTTGGAAGTATATCGGCCTATTTTCTTTTATGTGGTCTTAAGATCAGCCCCAATGGTTTGTCATAGGTTAAATAATTAGTAAACCAGTCGAAGAAGGCCACGAACTTGTTTCTAAAACCTATCAATGAAATGATGTGTATAAACATCCATAAAAACCAGGCAAACGTGCCTTGAAACTTCCAATTTGGAAGATCGACAACTGCTTTTTTTCGCCCAATTGTTGCCATAGCACCTCTATTTTTATATTCGAAAGGATGAATAGGCTTTTTATTAATAATACGAATTATATTTTTTGCTAACAATTTTCCTTGTTGATTGGCAACAGGGGCCAGCATTGGTTCTCCTCTTGGGTTTTCTTCTGTATTGTGACAGGCCACATCTCCGATGGCAAATACCGAATCTGAATGCCTGACCTTGTTAAAAGCATCAACTAAAATTCTACCACTTCTGCTAATAGACTTTTTGGGCAGGCCTTTGATTAAAGCGCCTTTTACCCCGGCGGTCCATATAAGCGTATCTGTTTTAAATGAGCTTCCATCGGCTAAGATCAGCTCATCTCCATCATAATGCGTAACTCTTGAATTTAGAAAGACGTTTATACCAAGTTTTTGCAGATAGTTTAAGCTTTTTTGAGAAGCTTCGTCAGACATTGTTTTTAATAATCTTGGTGCAGACTGGTATAAATTGATACTTAATTTTGAGACATCCAAATCCGGAAAATCCTTTGGAATTACATACTGTTTCATTTCTGCCAAAGCACCAGCGAGTTCAATACCTGCCGGGCCTCCGCCTACGATTGCTATATTTAAAATTTCTTCGAGAGACTCATTCTCTTGTCGTGTCAGAGATTTTTCCAGGTTCTGGAAAATAAAACTTCGCATATTTAATGCATCAGGAATTGATTTAAGAGGAAATAATATGTTTTTGATGCCTTCAAAATCATAAAAATTACTCTTGCTACCTGTGGCGATAATTAAATAATCATATGCAAAGCTGCCAACAGAAGTCTTTATTTTTTTGTCCTCAACATCAACAGATTTTACTTTGGCCATTCTGAATCTAATATTTTTCTGATTCCTAAAGATTCTTCTAACCGGGTATGCAATACTGTATGGTTCAAGACCTCCTGTTGCAATTTGGTACATAAGAGGTTGGAAATTATGATAGTTGTTTTGATCGATCAGCAGTATATCGACATTCTTTTTTTTAAAATACTTGGCCATAGTTATGCCACCAAAACCAGCACCTATGATGACAATTTTATGTTTTTGAGCCATTTGTCAAGAAATATTAATTAGAGCTTATTAAACGTCGAACAAGATACCTAATAAGATTTGAAAAATTAAGGGTAAAACACGCTTCACTATGAATTTAATATTGGTGTAAAATCCTGATATAAAAATTGACCGTTTCATTCCTTATTATTTTTTGATAAAATTTGATTGCTAAGATATCGTCAAAATAGCTGTATCTTTTTGCTTTAAAAATTGATTTGATTTCATGTCCCTTTTAAATGTCGTAATAGTCGGTGGCGGATTAGCAGGATTAACCAGTGCCTTGCATTTGACACAATCAGGGTTAAGGGTTACTTTAATTGAAAAGAATCCATATCCCAGGCATAAAGTGTGTGGCGAGTACATTTCAAATGAAGTCTTACCATATCTTGATTATTTGGGCGTTGATCCATTTAAATTTGGCGCGAAGAAGATTGATAATTTTGAATTAAGCGCTGTACAGGGAAAATCTGTTTTTGCAGAATTGCCATTAGGAGGTTTTAGTATCAGCAGATTTCAATTAGATCATTTGTTGTACAAAAGAGCAGTTAAAAAAGGTGTGACTGTTATTCAAGATTCAGTTACAGAAATTGATTTTACAGACAATCGTTTTCATGTAAGACTTAAAAATCACCCGCTTCTTGAGGCTGTATTTGTGATAGGGGCTTATGGCAAGCGGTCGAATTTAGATCAGAAGATGGGGAGAAAATTCTTGAAAAGTAAAGCGCCATACCTTGCGGTAAAGGCGCATTATAAAGGAGATTATCCTGAAAACTTAGTGGGTTTACATCATTTTTATGGTGGCTATTGTGGCGTGTCAAATGTTGAAAACAACAATCTAAATGTCTGTTATATTGCAGAATATGCTCAATTTAAAAAATATAAGAACATTAAGGATTTTGAAGAAAAAGTGCTGTTTAAAAATAAAGAGCTAAAATCAATATTTCAGCATTCCAAATTGCTTTTTGATAAGCCACTGAGCATTAGTCAGATTTCATTTGCCTCCAAGCCATTGATTGAAGATCATATCATTATGAGTGGCGACAGTGCTGGGATGATACACCCTTTATGTGGCAATGGAATGAGTATGGCGATTAACAGTGCAAAAATGATCTCTGAACTGTTAATTCAGTATTTTGATGGCTCAATGGATAGAACAACTGTTGAACAAAAATATGTTGCCCAATGGGAAAAGGAATTTAAGCTTAGAATTCAAACAGGTAAATTACTCTCAAGGATGTTTCGGATGAAAAGTTTGACCTTATTCTCTTTGAATTTATTGAAGAAATATCCAAAGCTTATTAAGTATATAATTAGAATGACCCATGGTAAACCAATAGTAGTAGTATGATAAGTACAAGAGAAAGAAGCAAGGAGCGGGAGATCATGGATGATTTTACTTTAGAAGGGGCTTACTTAAGAGATAACCTCGATATTCTGGCAACCATAAATAAATGGTTGGGAGGCAATCGTATTTCCCTTAAAGGAGTTGAGAGACTTGTTGCTGAACAATCGAAGCAGCGAGAAATTGTTATCGTTGATTTGGGCTGCGGTAATGGAGACATGCTAAGAAGAATTGCACGTTTAGGTGTTAAACTAGGCTATAATTTTAAATTGATTGGTGTTGACGCTAATCAGGACACTATTAAATATGCAGAAGAATTATCGGTGGCTTATAAAAATATCACTTATCTTCAATTAAATATATTTTCTGAGGCATTTCAGGAACTTGAGTATGATATAGCCCTGTTGACACTTTTTTTACATCATTTGGATGATAAAGAACTGATTTACCATCTGAACTGGTTGAAAAAGCAGACAAAGCTTGGAATTGTAGTCAATGATCTTCATAGAAGTAAGTTAGCCTATTGTTTGTTTTATGTTATAAGTCTGGTGTTTAACAATAAGATAGTTCGCAATGATGGACTGGTTTCTATATTGAGGTCATTCAAGAAAAGTGAACTTGAAAATTACGCAAAAGAAATAAAGGTAAAAAGTGAAATAAGTTGGCGCTGGGCTTTTAGATTCCAGTGGATCATGTATACGAAAATATGAGTGTAAAAATTATTACAGTGGCCAAGGCCCTGCCAAAACATACTAGAAATACGAAAGACATTATCCCGTATTTGAACCTTTGGTTAGCAGATCAGGAAGATCGCTTTAGACGAAAGGTTATCAAAATTTTTGAAAATGCTGGAGTTGATAAGCGGTATTCGATTATGGATGCTGAATCGGTTTTTTCAAAAACAAGTTTTGAGGAAAAGAATGATATCTACGAAAAAGAGTCTATTATTCTGGCTGAGTCCTGTTTGAAGAAATCACTTGATAAGGCTGGTTTGAAGGCAGATGAGATTGACTTTCTAATCACCGTAAGTTGCACAGGAATTATGATTCCGTCGCTTGATGCCTATCTGATCAATCGCCTGCAAATGAGACAAGATGTGGTAAGGTTGCCTGTTACAGAAATGGGATGTGCTGCAGGGGTGTCGGGTATTATTTATGCCAAGAATTTTTTAAAGGCAAACCCTGGTAAAAGAGCTGCCGTGGTGGCAGTAGAATCACCTACAGCAACATTTCAATTAGATGATTATTCGATGGTAAATGTGGTCAGTGCAGCGATTTTTGGAGATGGTGCTGCGGCAGTAATATTATCGTCTCATGAGAATGAAAAAGGACCCGAAGTGGTTGATGAAGCCATGTATCATTTTTATGATGCAGAGAAGATGATGGGTTTTAAATTGAGAAATTCTGGTTTGCAAATGATTCTTGACAAGTCTGTACCTGAAACGATTGCGGAGCATTTCCCAAATATTGTACATCCGTTTTTAGAGAAAAACGGAAAAAGTATTGAAGATATTGATCATCTTATTTTTCATCCTGGCGGTAAGAAAATTGTGCAGACCGTTGAGTCTCTTTTTGGGGGTCTGGGAAAGAACATAGATGATACAAAAGAGATATTGAGATTGTATGGCAACATGTCAAGTGTAACAGTTTTATATGTTTTAGAAAATTTTTTAGAAAGAGATTTGGCAGCAGGAGATTTAGGGCTCATGTTAAGTTTTGGTCCTGGATTTTCAGCACAAAGAGTATTGTTAAAATGGTAAAAGAGTTTAAAGATAATCAATGGGCCCTCATTTTAGGAGGTTCAAGGGGTTTGGGCTTAGCTTCTGCAAAAAAGTTAGCAAGTCATGGGATGAATATTTGCATTGTTCATCGTGATCGCAAGAGTGATCAGGATGAAATTCAACAGCATTTTCAAGAGATCAAAAAAATGGGAGTTTCCTTTATTAGTTTTAATAAGGATCTTTTAAATCAAGATCGAAAAATGGAAATCATTCATGATTTAAAAGAAATATTAGGCGAAAACGGAAAAATAAAATGCTTACTGCACAGTGTTGCAAAAGGTAATTTAAAACCAATGGCAGCTGAAGGCTCAAAAGCTTTAAGTGTGATAGATATTGACATAACAATCAGGGCTATGGCAACAAGTTTGTTTGATTGGTTTAAATTGGTTTTTGATCATGACTTATTTGCAAAAGACAGCAGGGTTATAAGTTTCACAAGTGAAGGAAGCAGTAAGGCGATGCAAAATTACGGAGCAGTTTCTGCTGCCAAAGCAAGCCTGGAGGCGATAAGTAGAAATATTGCCCTAGAATTTGCAGCTTTTGGGGTCAGATCCAATTGCATTCAGGCAGGCGTGACAGATACTGCATCGTTAAGAATGATTCCCGGAAGTGACAAAATCAAAGAACATGCGGTTATGAGAAACCCTTTTGGAAGACTGACTTTGCCAGAAGATGTGGCAGATGCAGTATATCTTTTGTGTAAACAAGAAGCGGCCTGGATCAATGGTTGTGTGTTACCCGTTGACGGGGGAGAAAATATGAGTTAGAAAAATGACATCCGAAGAAATCATAAAATATTTGCCCTACAGGGAACCGTTTTTGTTTGTAGATGAGATTATAGAGGTCTCAGAAGAATCAATTACAGGAGTGTATACTTTTAGTGAAGAGAGTTATTTTTACAAGGGTCATTTTAAGGACCAGCCCGTAACGCCAGGGGTGATTTTGACTGAAACGATGGCACAGATTGGACTGGTCTGTTTAGGTATCTATCTCATTAGAGATGAACTTAACAAGGGTTTACCTAAGATTGCCTTAAGTTCTCATAAAATGGATTTTTATATTCCAGTATTCCCAGGAGAAAAGGTAACTGTGGTATCAGAAAAGAAGGTTTTCCGGTTTGGAAAATTAAAATGTTTCGTGCAACTTTTTAATGAGAAGAATGAGCTCATTTGCAGAGGAGAAATTGCCGGAATGCTAAAAGCTGCTTATGAATAATAGAGTTGTTATAACAGGTTTGGGAGTTGTAGCTCCAAATGGAGTAGGGGTTTCCGATTTTTTGCAATCGCTTAAAGCCGGAAAATCTGGTATTGAGTTTTATCCAGAACTCAAAGAGCACAAGTTTTCTTGTTGTATTGGAGGAATACCTGATGTGTCTCAAGAGATGAAGGAACAATACTTAAGTAGTTTGCAATTAAAAAATTTCAATAGCTCAGGAATTCTGTATGGATGCATGGCAGGAATGGACGCATGGAAAGATGCAGGATTAAAACAAGGGCCAGATGCTGAGGTAGATTACGATACAGGAATTGTTTTTGGAACTGGTCAGTCTGGTGTCGATAAATTTAGAGAAGCAATCTATAAACTTGATGAGGGAATGGTGAGAAGGTTAGGTAGCAATACTGTAGCACAAACCATGGCAAGTGGTATCAGTGCCTATCTGGGTGGTATTTTAGCCTGTGGAAACCAGGTAACTACTAATTCTTCTGCATGCACAACCGGAACGGAAGCCATTTTAATGGGTGCTGATCGCATAAGACAGGGTAAGGCCAAAAGAATGCTTGTGGGAAGCTGCAGTGATCACGGAACCTATATATGGGGCGGTTTTGACGCCATGCGTGTGATGACTTATAAGCATAATGAAACACCGGAATCAGGGTCGAGACCCATGAGCGTATCAGCCTCAGGATTTGTTCCCGGATCAGGAGCAGGTGCATTTTTATTGGAAGATCTTGAATCGGCAAAAAAGCGTGGGGCCAGAATTTATGCAGAGGTTAAAGGTGGTCATGTTAATTCTGGAGGACAACGCAATGGGGGAACTATGACAGCGCCTAATCCTGAGTCAGTGCAAAGATGTATACGAGAAGCTGTAAAAGATGCAGGCATTGAGGCAAGCGAGATTGACAGCATCAACGGCCATTTAACAGCAACCATCAAAGATCCGATGGAGATCAATAATTGGAAAGAAGCTCTAGGGCTGGGAAGAGAAGAATTTCCTGTGATAAATTCTTTAAAAAGTATGACGGGGCATTGCCTTGCTGCTGCAGGGAGCATTGAAAGCGTGGCAGCTGTTTTACAGATTGCTCATGGTTTTATCTTTCCGTCGATTAATTGCGAGGATATCCATCCTGAAATTCTTAAATTGATCAATGCTTCGGCTATACCGCATAAAATGAAAAAACAAGAAATAAATACAGTGATTAAGGCGAGCTTCGGTTTTGGAGATGTAAATGCCTGTATCGTTTTTCAAAAATATAATGATTAGAATATGGAAAAAGAAGCTATGATCCTTAAATTAAAAGGAATTGTAAAACCCTATATACAAGACCAGGAAGCCTTTGATCATCTGAATGAAGAAACAGATTTTATCAATGATCTGAAAGTTAATTCTGCTAATCTTGTTGATATTGTCTTAGACGTTGAAGATGAATTTGATATTGAAATTGATAATGAATCAATGGAACAAATGCTTAATGTTAAAAAAGCAATCGAGATCATTCAGACAAAACTGCAATAATTTAGTTTCAAATGATAGGTAATGACATTGTAGATATATCATTGGCAAGCACCCAAAGTAATTGGCGCCGTGCCGGTTTTTTAGAAAAGTTATTTTCTATGTCTGAGATTGATGTAGTCATGAGAGATGAACACCCAACTCTTATGGTATGGAGACTTTGGTCTATGAAAGAGAGTGCTTATAAGGCGAATTACCGAACCGAAAAGATCCGAAAATTTAATCCCAAACAATTGGAATGTAAGCTGATTGATAACAAATTTGGAGAGGTTAAAATCGGTACAAACCTATATAAGTTAAGAACAGAAACTAATCAATTTTACATCCATAGCATCGCCTTAAAGGATAGGTATAAAGAAACTATTCAACAAAATATTCATAACAATGAGTCAAAGGTGAATTCAAGTGAATTGTATGATTTGCTCCTGCAACACGTAGCTATATCTGGCAATTATGATAAGAAAAAACTTCTATTGAGAAAAACTAAGGAATTCATACCAGAACTGTATAGCAGTAAGAATAAATTAAAAACCTTATGCTCTTTAAGCCATCATGGTAAGTATGGAGCCTATATTTTTACGAATTGATTTGAAAGAATTTTTAACTTATGTCAGGCAAAAATTAGCGGTAGAAAAAAGTCTTTTATTACTGTATATAGTTGTTTATGCATCATGGGGAATCATGATGGATCGCTTTGGAACCATGGTTGAAATTGCAAGGTTCACTTATTGGTGGCAGATCATTACCGTATACATTCTTTATATGATTCCCATATCATTGCTTTTGAGGGGTTTGCCATTTTATCAGCAATATGCTTATGGATTGGTATTTATGTCTTTGCTAGAATTTGGTGGTTATGCCATTGAATCTTCTTATGCCTACCCAAATAATTTACTTGACCAATATTTTGGTATTCGTAATTTCAGTCTTGGAATGGCCTTGTTC
This sequence comes from Lutimonas halocynthiae, assembly GCF_030409835.1. GTDB lineage: Bacteria > Bacteroidota > Bacteroidia > Flavobacteriales > Flavobacteriaceae > Lutimonas > Lutimonas halocynthiae. The sequence goes on along the minus strand of NZ_JAUFQO010000016.1, from coordinate 841,197 downwards.
TTTGCCCTGTATTTCCCTACCGGTAATTGGCTGGTAAACAAGATCCATTTGAAATTATTTGCAGCGAAAGACTAAGTGACTCCAATGCATATTAAGAATATTTCAATGACAGTATAAAGTTCTTTATACTCGAATTAAAATGATTTAAATCATCTTAATTCACAATACGCTTTGTTAACTTTGAGAGAATGACCAAGCTGCAATTATGAATCATATTTTGCACATACCGAATAGTGTCAAATCTTTTTTAATTGAAGTCGGTGAACTTTCTTATTTTGCCGGGCGGTTTTTTAAAGAGGTATTTACAAGACCTTTTGAATTAAAGGAACTAATGAGGCAATGTTACCAAATGGGTAATAAATCACTCATGCTAGTTGGCGTTACGGGCTTTATATTAGGGTTGGTTATGACTTTACAAACACGCCCAACCTTATTGGAATTTGGTGCGGGATCATGGATGCCATCTATGGTAGGTATTTCAATTGTCAGGGAAATAGGCCCGGTAATCATAGCGCTAATTTGCGCGGGTAGAATTAGCTCTGGAATAGGTGCTGAATTGGGTTCGATGCGGGTTACTGAGCAGATAGATGCGATGGAAGTGTCAGGGACAAACCCTTTCAAATACCTGGTAGTTACAAGAATCATGGCAGCAACATTAATGATTCCTTTATTGATTATTTATGGGGATGCCATTGCATTATTAGGATCGGCTCTGATAGAATATTTAAAAGGTGATGTTTCTTTTTTACTGTTTTTTAATTCAGTTTTTGATGCCTTAGAATATTCTGATATCAATCCGGCAATTGTTAAATCAATTTTCTTTGGTTTTGCCATTGGATTGGTAGGTTGTTTTAAAGGATATAATTGTAAACGAGGTACAGTTGGAGTAGGTGAAGCATCAAATTCAGCGGTTGTATTTACTTCAATGTTACTCTTTGTAATAGATTTTATTGCGGTTTTTGTTACGGATATATTTTATAATTGAAAAGGATGGCTGGGGTTGAACAAAAAAAAATAATGCTGAGCATAAAAGGGCTTAAAAAACGCTTTGGAGATAATATTGTGCTCAAAGGTTTTGATATGTTTTTAGAGGAAGGTGAAAATCTGGTTATTATGGGTAAATCTGGTTCTGGAAAATCTGTGATGATCAAATGTTTAATGGGACTTATGCAACCCGATTCTGGCAGCATTGAGATAATGGATAAAAATGTGCTGGAATTGGAGCATGCTGAATTTGATCAGTTAAGAAAGAAGATTGGATTTCTTTTTCAAGGAAGTGCCCTTTATGATTCAATGACCGTTCAGGAAAATCTCGAGTTTCCATTAAGAAAGCAGAACATGCCCCAGAAGGAAAAGGACGTTTTGGTTCAAGAGGCGCTTGAATCGGTGGGTCTGCTGGATGCTATAGACCTAATGCCCAATGAGCTTTCTGGAGGAATGAAAAGAAGAATTGCCCTGGCCCGAGCTATCATTCTTCATCCAAAGATTATTATTTATGACGAACCAACTACGGGATTGGACCCAATAACTGCTAAGGAAATTATTCAATTGATGCGAGACATTCAAATGAAGTATGGTTCTTCGGCACTTATCATCACGCATGATGTGGATTGTTCAAGAGTTATTGCAGACAGGATGATATTGCTAATTGATGGGGTAAATTACGTGGAAGGTAGTTTTAGTGAATTATCGAATTCCAAAGATGATAAAATACAGGCATTTTTTAAATGATTAGGATATGAAAGTTACCCACACCCAAAAAATAAAATTAGGAACCTTCGTGATAATTACGACTATTTTACTGATTACTGCATTGTACTTAATTGGAGACAAGCAGAATTTATTTGGCAATACTTTTAAAATTACCGCGGTATTCAATAATGTTAATGGACTAAAACTTGGTAATAATGTGCGTTATGCGGGCATTAATGTAGGAACAGTTAAGGAAATTATGATGGTGGATGATTCAACGATTTGCGTAGATATGATAATAGAAGAAGAAATTCGGAAACATATGCGCGAAAATGCCTTTGCAATTATTGGGTCAGATGGATTGGTTGGGAGCATGGTAGTAAATGTTTTTCCAGGGGATGGCAGGGGTGAAATTCTGAAGGAAGGTGATACGATTATGTCTGTTAAAAAGAGATCTACTGCAGATATGATGTCAACGCTGGGTACTACCAATGATAATGTAGCGGAACTGTCTAGAGAATTATTAAAGATAACCCGGAGCATCAATGAAGGGAAAGGCACTTTAGGGTTATTGGTCAATGATGAAGCCATGGGTTCAGATTTAAAGGAAACCATTGGGAATCTAAAAATTGCCAGTCAAGATGCCTCTCAAGTGATAGATGAGTTAAAAGTAGTGGTCAAATCAGTTAACAATGAAGACAATCTTTTGAATGTTTTGTTAAAGGATTCTATTGCAGCCCAGCAATTTAGATCTGTAATGGGGAATCTTGAAAAATCAAGTGAAAGTATCTTGCTGGCTATAACCAACCTTAATGAAGTCATTGAGACTGTTAAGGAAGGAGAAGGTGCTTTTAATTATTTGGTTACGGATACGGTTTTAGTTCAAAATATAGATGAGACGGTAAAAAATATTAAAGAAGGGAGTGTTCTATTAAATGAAAACCTCGAAGCACTGCGTCATAATACCTTTTTTAAAGGGTATTTCAAAAAGCAGGAAAAGGCAAGGCTTAAAGAAGAAAAAAGGCTTCAGAAGCAACAGAAATAGTGTATTGATAATGAGTTTTAGAAAGGAAAAATTAGGATTGGTTCTGTCAGGAGGCGGTATAAGAGGAGTGGCTCATATTGGTGTCATCAAGGCATTATTGGAAAATGGTATTGAGCCTCAAGTGGTTTCAGGGTCATCTGCCGGTTCGGTAGTTGGAGCGCTTTATTGTCAGGGTTATTCTCCTGATCAGATGCTGGAGTTTTTTAAAATCATTCCTTTGTTTCATATCAATAAGTTTGCGTTTTCAAAACCAGGTTTTATCGATACCGACAAGTTTTATGCTGATTTTAAGAAGTATTTTCCACATAATGATTTTAATGGCCTCCAAAAAAAACTATTTGTGACAACGGTTGATTTGTGTGATGGACTTATAAAAGTGTTTAATGCAGGAAAATTAATTGAGCCTTTATTGGCATCATCTGCGTTTCCGGGATTATTTTCTCCCGTAAAAATTAATGAGGTTCTCTATGCCGATGGAGGGATTCTGGATAATTTCCCCATAGAGCCTTTATTAGATAGTTGCGAAACATTAATAGGAGTTTATGCCAGTCCTTTGAACAGAATATCACCCAATGGATTAAAGCATTCAGTAAATGTGTTAGAAAGAGCCATCAGAATTAATTATTCCAAAAGATCGAGAGAAAAATTTCAGCATTGTGGTCTTTTAATTAATCCATCCAGATTAGTGGATTTTGGCTTATTTGATATCGGAAGAATTGAAGAGATTTTCCAAATAGGTTATGACAGCGCCATTGATGTCATAGGGAAGAATGATCAATTGGAAAAGTTTCAGCATAATACTATGAGCTAACATCTATACAAGTTATTTCGGGGCGCATACCAAGCCTTCCGGGAAAGCCAAGCCAGCCCAGGCCTCTGTTTACGTTGAGATACTGACTACCTTCTTTATGCAAACCAGCCCAATGTTTATATTTATATTTGATTGGGCTCCATTGTTTATTTTTTAGATTTACACCGGCTTGCATGCCATGAGTATGTCCGGATAGAGTCAATGCAATATCTGTTTGATTAACTACCTCTTCAGCCCAATGCGTCGGATCATGTGATAATAATATTTTACTTGGGATGTTATTCACATTTTCCATTGATTTCTTGAGGTCACCATATTTCTTAAAAGGGGGATTTCCCCAATTCTCAACACCTATAATCGCTAATTCACTTTGATCTTTTCTGATGATAGCGGCCTCGTTAAGAAGCAAAATAAAACCAATTTTTTTATAGAAGTATTTGATCGATTCAAAATTGCTTTTTTTCAGATCAGGTGTTTCCCAGGAGCTATAATCTCCATAGTCGTGATTTCCCAACACTGCAAACTTCCCTTGCTTAGCCTTCATTTTCCCCATTACTTCGGCCCATCCTTTTAACTCCCAGGCAAAATTGTTCACCAAATCACCCGTAAAAAAAATAAAATCTGGTTTGTGGTGATTGATTAAGGTTACAGCCCGGTCAAGAATGTGATACCTGAAGTTAAAACTACCCAAATGCAAATCTGAAATATGAATTATTCTGAGTTTGTCAAAGTTGGTAGGAAGGCTTTCCATTTTTATATGTAAATGGTGCATTTTAAATCTGTATAAGGCCTTAAAAATCGCATAAATGATTACAAAAAAAGGCAAAAAACCGGCTAGTAAACCAATCACAGGAATGACGAATAAGGATTCCTTTTCTGAAAACACATAGTTTGAAAAATACAGTGTAGAGATGATAATAATGAATATGATCTTTGGAATGAAAGAAGACACAGTAAGACCGTATAAGGAAGTAATGAGTAAGTGTTTTCTTTGAGGATGAATTCTGTCTAATCGCACCTTAAGTATTGCAATGGCTGTAATAAGACCAATAGTAAAGAACCAGAAAGCAATATGGATGCTAAGTCTTAGTTTAGGCATTTCTAAAAGTTGGGTAATTGATTGCAGCCAATAAAAGGCCAGCATATCAATTACCAGAATGGCAAGGCAAAGTAAGAATATCGCAAAATTGGAAAATGATCTCATTCCTAAGTTTCTTTTTGATAAATGTCAGTTCTTCTTTGGTCTTTTCTGGCCCAATAATATCCTTTGACTCCTGCAACCCATTTTGGATAGAGAAAAATCAATAAAATTTCTTCAACGGTCTCAATGATTCCGATAATTATCATAGTGTAAAATAGCCAATATACCGGACTAAAGAACAGTAGCCATAGTATGAAAACTGCCTGTATTACTGCGGACAACTTAGCCAAATATGTATGGAAGGCCGTAGCTTTACCATATTTTTTGAAGGCAATTATCATCTGAAAACAATACAGTGTAAACGGAATCAGAATCCATTGGTAATTATCAATAATAAATTCATTCTCAAACTTAAGCAGGCCAATAAATCCAACTAGTAAGGTGAGTTGATCGCCGATTGAATCAAGTTGCGACCCTCTGGAACTTGTAATTTTCAATTTACGGGCAAGGAATCCATCAACCATGTCGGTACTATAACTTAGTAGTAACATCCAAGAGAAAAATTCTCTGTTTCCGAACCAGATAATGAGCAATAAAAATGGAACCGCGAATATGCGATAAAATGAAAACCAATCAGCAATATTGAAATTCTTGAAACTGATCATATACCATTAGAGATTTTTAATCTAGGATGATTGAAGAATAATGCTAAAATGAATAAACATCCCATTTATGATTTTCTTTCTCCACCGCAATAACTCGATCTCCAATAAACTTGATACCTAAATTTGGTCGTTCTCCAGAATTCATTTTTTGAGGTGCAAAAATTCTTTTATTCAATTTTGGTGTTAATGCCTTTCCATTTATGTCTATAACGTATTCCTCTGTTAGATAACTAACCACGTCTTTTCCAAGTACTTTATTCTTTCCTACGACTTCTTTATAATAAATCATTACAATCGCGAATCCATTCGAAAAAGGGGTAGCATTTACAAATTCACACTTAATTATTTCATTACCTGACTTGTCAATATATCCATAGAGTTTAACGTTGTCAGTTGTTTTCATTATTAACGCTCTGTCATTATGAAAAATGGGAGGCGTTATTTGATCACTTTCATCATTGAAAGAAGCTAAATCATTACGGAAATCAATTACAATTTCCCCATCCTGATCCATGAAGGCCCATTGATCCCCTTTTTTTATGGCAGCGAGACCTTCATTAAAATTTTCAATGTGATCTAAATCCTGTATTAATTGAGCGTTCATGGAGATACACATAATAAAAGCGAACGCGAGAGAGATAGCTGTTTTCATGATAAAGTTGTATAGGTTAAACCTATTAAAGGTAACCTCTAAATTGTCTAAATACAATGATAAAAATCATGATATTTATTTTTGAAAAGAAAAATAATGTAAAATAAAAGCTGAATCCTTTGGGTTGAATACAGCTTTTTAAATTTAAGTCAATAATATGTTTTTTGAAATCCATTTGGTGCATTCTTCGAAGGAATCAAAAATTCTATCATCCGAAACCAAATCAGGAATAATGTCAATAGATTTCATCAAATAGAGCGGTTGTTTTTGAACATCTACCAACAAAATATGTATGTCATTTTTTTCAAGTTCAAGCATTACATCCTCGAGGACAAATAAGCCAGTTTGATCAATATAGGGCACCCTATCCATCCTAATGATGACATGGGTAGCGCTTGCTGGAATTTGTTTGGCAAGAACTTGTACAAAACTTGTGGATCCAAAGAAAATAGGGCCTTTTATGTGTTTGATAAAAACCTTTTCCTTCATCTCTTCTGTAAAATTTGATTCGTCCTTCCATGATGTCTCTGCTTTAAGTGTTTTAACATCAGATTTATCTTCAGTAGAATCTCCCATTTTCTTCATAAATACCAAAGAAGCAATAATAAGCCCCACTCCTACAGCATAAACAAGATTCCAGAAAGTAGAGAGAAGCAATACCACAATCATGACAAGAACCTCGGCAGAAGGCATAGAAGGTACTGCTTTAAGTCCTTTATAATCCATAACTCCAATACCTACAGTCATCAGAATACCTGCTAAAACTGCTGCCGGTATTTTTGAAGCGAGAGGTCCTATTGCAAGGAGAATAACCAAAAGGAAAAGACCTGCAATCATACCAGATAATTTTGTTTTCCCACCGGCATTGATATTGACTACTGTTCTAATCGTAGCACCTGCGCCAGGAAGTCCACCAAATAAACCAGCAATACTATTACCGATTCCTTGTCCAATTAATTCTCGATTGGGTTTATGACTGGTTTTGGTCATGTTATCAGCCACCACAGAAGTTAATAAAGAATCTATTGCGCCAAGAAAAGCCAAAGTTATCGCCGTAAAAATATAAGGAGATAAAGACCCAACTTCAAATTTGGTAAAGATGTCGAAATTGATCATCGGAAAACCACTGGGTATTTTTTCAATGGGCCTGTAATCAAGCCCCCCCACAATAGCCACACCGGATACTAAGAGCAAGGCAACCAGAGTTGAAGGGATTTTTGTTGTTATTTTCTTGAACCCATAGATGATAATGATTGTGACAAGGGCCAGAATTAATTCCATATAATTGATTGAACGCAAGGCTCTGGGTAAACTTTTAATGGCTCCTACTACACCAGAATTCTCTTTATTCGCCAAGATTTTGGCCTCGTTCATTATTTCTTCTTCTGTTATTCTTTCTGCTCTAATGATGGTCTCTCTAAAATCTTCAAGCACAAGAAGGCCTTCTTCAGCCTCTTCTTTTAAGATGTTCTCGATGATCAATTCTTCGGCCTGAGGTTTAAATTGTTGGATTCTAGCCTGATCATTTTCTACATAATAGCCTAAAATGGGCAATATATTAGTGATGATGATAATCAAACCAATAGCCGTCATAAAACCCGATACCACAGGATAAGGTATGTATTTGATATATTTCCCGAGACCTATAGCCCCGATAAGCACTTGAAATAGACCTGCGATGATAAATACCGAAAGAATAATGGGCAAGGCTTTGTCGATATTTCCATCATGTGATTGTAAAATCCCTGCTATCAAGATCATACTTACTGCAGTCATCGGTGCAGTTGGACCTGATATCTGCGTTGAAGTGCCGCCCAATAAAGCAGCAAAAAAACCAAGAAATATGGCGCCGTACAAACCAGCGCTCGGTCCTAGACCTGACGAAACACCGAAAGCAAGTGCTAGTGGTAAGGCAACAATACCCGCCGTGATTCCTCCAAAAGCATCTCCTTTTAAATTCGTAAATAATGTCTTCATAACTGGTTTTGATTTTCTAATTATGTGAAAATAATTAATTTTCTACTAAGTTCAATGCTTTTTTTATAGTTTTGGGTTTTCATACATGAAGCTGTAAAGTGTCATTTAATTCACAGGAAAATGTTAATTCTAGGTATTGCCGGAGGAACTGGAAGCGGAAAAACTACTGTTGTAAAACAAATTTTGAATGAGCTTCCTGATGCAGAAGTAACAGTGATTTCTCAGGACTCTTATTATAGTAAAAATGATCATTTAAGTTATAAAGAAAGATGTAATATTAATTTTGATCACCCTAATGCTATTGACTTTGACCTTTTGATTGAACACATTAAGGAATTGAAAAAAGGCAATGTGATCGAGCAACCTATTTATTCTTTTGTAACCCATAACCGTGTTCAGGATACATTAATTACGCATCCAAAAAAAGTAGTGATTGTAGAAGGTATATTGATATTAACTAAGAAGGAGTTAAGAGATTTAATGGATATCAAGGTTTTTGTGCATGCTGATTCTGATGAAAGATTAATTCGAAGATTGAAAAGAGACATTCAAGAAAGGGGAAGAGACATCAATGAGGTCTTGGAAAGGTATCAATCTACATTGAAACCCATGCATGAGGAGTTTATAGAACCAACTAAAAGTTATGCTGATTTAATCATACCTAACGATACCTATAACACTGTTGCCATTGATATTGTAAGAACTGTCATTAATGAAAGTTTAGAAAGATGAATTTAAAGCAATTAAGAGAAAATAAGGTCTTTCGATTTTTAAGTAATAAATATGTTATTGTGCTGGTGCTGTTTATTGTTTGGATGGGCTTTTTTGACGAAAATTCGTTTTTGAACCAACGGGAGTTAGACGAGGAAATAGACAAGCTGGAAAATGCCAACGAATATTATAAAAAGCAGATTGATGCTGATCAGAAAATCATCGACAATTTAAATGATCCTGATTCTTTGGAGAGATATGCCCGAGAGGAGTATAAAATGAAAAGAGATAATGAGGATATTTTTATCATTGAATACGATACCATTGAGGAAGATTGATGCCTTCTGCAGTTCATAATTAATTTCACCTAGAAGAAAAATATTGGAATCTGAAAATACGGAGCATTATTTGCTGCAAAAAAAAGCCAAGATTTTAAGCGATCTATTCGCTACAAATGAAGGAAGGCGGCCTCGAATTCTAATCGGCGGGGAGCATACCGAAGTCCTTAATAACAGTGTAGCCTTGGGCAACACATTTGCCGATTTGGGTTGTAATGTAGATATAGCACCGCTCCATAGTGACTTAGCTCAGTTAGCCAAGCAAAGCATTGAAAACGATGTGGATATCGTATTGATTATAGCAAATACAAAAGTCAAAAAGCGCGAATTGAAAAAATTTGAAGAGATCATATTTGAGCAGCATCCCAGTGTCATTTTGTCTCTTTGCCAAGATGATTCAGATTTATGGACTGCATCAGAAACTTCATTAAACCAATGGATTTTGCTCGATCAAAGCTCAGATTTAATTTCAATAGTATTGAAATTGTTAAGTAAATTATTGCAGATTCCCGGATAATTCTGCCGCCTCTACTTGAGTTGTTCAAATCAGCTTTTGGCGATTTCCTTGAGACGATGATCTCTTTTTGCCAAAGGTTTTAACTCATCCTCCATTAATTTTAAATATTTGTTTGTTTTGTGTTTTCCTATCATACCACGCAAGTCTTTTACTCGGACGGAGTTTAGGTCTTTGAGTGCTTTTTTCTTGTCTTTATCTTCCTGATCACCATCAAGAATTGAATAAACCTTATCCACAAAGCCTTTGTTGTAATCCATCAACTGGGTCTCCTGCCCGGCATCGAGTTTAAGATGGGCAACACTATTAAGTGTGCTCAAAAGCAGGTCCTTAGAGACTTCTTCTTTCTGGGCCAGTGAATTGACACTTAATAATACAAAAACTAAAAAGCTCAATAATCGGTTGTATTTTTTCATAATGGATCTTATTTGATTAGGATACTAAAAATACCGAAAAAAGTTAAAAATTCAGAAGCTTAGCCTATTTTTTTAATTTTACTTTTCAGAAATCAAAATTGGATCGGTTTTTCTCAACAAATCCCACTTAAAACCTAGATAAAATTCAATTCCGTGGTTAGGAGCATAGGCATAGGCTGTGTCAAAGTATGGGCTAAAACCTGTTGCGTAGTTAGGATCGTCATAGCCAACTAATGGAGATTCAGTCTGGATATAATTGAAGAGGTTGTTGATGCCGAAATAGAGGTTGTAATTGTTCTTGATCAGTTTGGTAACTTGAATTTGGTGTAATGAAAAAGGGATGCTGGTTGTGGGTCTGGGCTCATTTAGGGGCACTCCAAATTCATCCAGATCATAAACTTCAGGCAAGGCCATTGGCCCTGTGAATTGAGCAGAATATGCCAGGGTAATTCTGGATTTTACAAACTGATAATTAGCTGCAAGAACGCCGCTCCATTTGGGAGCAAAAAGAATATCAGAAGTGATTTGAATCTCGTTTTCATCCGTATCAGTTTCAGTAGATTCTAATAAGTTTAAACCAATATTCATAGATAAAGGGAAACTAAACTTGTGATTTATGTTCATGCCGAGGCCCATTGATCGGGCATAGCCATTCGAGTTTTCGTATATGATAAGACCAGCGTTGTCGTAATCAGGAATTATTTTATTAGTAAAATGTGTGAAAAACCCCTCCAGATCTATTGAACCGCTACCTCCTAAACCAGTATAAATATGATTGTAATTTATTGAAAAATTATAAGAGCTTTCTGGTTCCAAATCTTCTGCAATGATAACTTCTCTTTGTCCGGTTACAAAAGCGTGATCCTCTGTGAATAAGTTTACTACTTTAAAGCCCGTACCAAAATTAAATCTAAAGGTTGTCCAATCTGACGTTTTATATTTCGCATTCAGGCGTGGTGAATAAATGAAACCATGCTCTTGATGATGATCAAGTCGAATACCTCCTAAAAGGGTAAATTTTTCAGAAAAGTAATATTCGTCCTGAACAAAGATGCCTGGCACAAATTGATTATTTGGTTTGTTCACGAGCTCTTCGTCAATCTCTTCTTCAGTGGCAAGTGTATTGTCATCATAGGCATCATAACGCAGTGTTGACCCAAGCAAAACATCATGGTTTTTATGTGCAAAACTCCAGATAAAATTACCAAAGGCAATTTGCTGGGATGCTTCATAGAAATCAGCTCCATAATAGCTGTCTTGATCATGATTAGAAAAAGAATAGTCAATTTTTAAGTTGGCTTTGGTATCCAAAGCATAGGTTCCGAAAAGTTCCATTCTATTAGTGTATATACTTTCTCCATAAATTTCATCACTTCCTCTTAAAGTTTTATAAGCCCGGTCTTTAACAAAAGATTCAACGCCATTTCTTCTGTCTTCATAATAGTATTTTGCTGCGATAGTAAATTTCTTATCGCTGGGTCTATAAATATTAAATTTTGAGAATAAGGAGATATGATCTGAATTTACGCCATCGCCAAAACCATCTAGGTTGTTGTCAGCATAATGATTGGCGTAGCCAAAATTAACACCGATATAGCTATTTGATTTACCAATAGCAGGAGCAAAGGCAAAATTACCGAATACTTCTTCATGGGTGCTGGTCATGAGATCTGCGGATATTATGGGTTGATTTTCAGGATTTTTCGTGATAATATTAATGACACCAGCTACTGCTTCTGAGCCATATAAAGTGCTGCTTGGGCCTTTAATAACTTCAAATCGGTCTATTATCATATTAGGAATTCCATTGAGACCGTAAACCGAGGCAAGACTTCCATAAATGGGCGTACCATCCATTAAAATGGCTGTATAGGACCCAGGTAAACCATTAACGCTAATACTGTTAGTATAACAAACGCCACATGCAACTACTTCTTGAACACCATTGACCAATTGGGCACTTTCGATAACAGAACTTGCAGCCGATGGGAGGTAGGTGTCTAATTGTTTAGAGGTAACCACATCTATTTTAATTGGGGAGGCAGAGACATAGGTCTCCTTCATGGTTCCGGTAACAACGATTTCATCCAAAGTAGCATTGGCGGTGAGTTTGAAGTTTACCATAATAATTTCACCTTTTTTGATATCAACCTGCTTCTTTTCTGATATGAAACCAAGAAATGATGCAATTAAAGTATAGGAACCTGGGGCCAAATTATTGATCGTGTATTGCCCGTTTTCGTCAGCCGTACTGCCTTTGCTCGAATTTTTAATATGTATGGCGGCAAATGGTAAATAGGAATCATCACTGCTGATACGTCCAGATATGATAGCATCCTGGGCAGTAATTGTAAGGGTGAAAAGTAAGCTGCAGAATAAAAATAATGATCGAAATTGCATATTGTTATAAATCAACTTAACTTTATATTTTGGAATACAAAACTAATAAAGTTAGATATAACTAACAAATATTATTTTATGAATATAACAAAGAATATAGAGGATTACCTTAAGGCTATCTATAATTTAACCTATGAAGAGAATGTTAAAAAATTAGGAACCAATCAATTAGCGGATTTTATGGGTCTTACGCCAGCTTCGGTCAGTGTGATGATCAAAAAGATGAAAGACAAACAATTGGTAGTATACGAAAAGTATGGAAAGATAGAGTTAACCAAATCAGGACATGATATTGCCCTCAAATTGATTAGAAAGCATCGTTTGTGGGAAACTTTTTTACATCAGCATATGAATTTTAGTTGGGATGAGGTTCATGAAGTGGCGCATCAATTAGAGCATATTCACTCTCCAAAATTGATTAAAGAGCTAGATAATTTTCTGGGAAATCCAAAAAGAGATCCTCATGGTGATCCAATTCCTGATGAGAAGGGTGAGTTTATCGTTGAAACTAAAATACCCTTATCAGGTCTTATGGCTGGTGACTTTTGTCGTTTAGTATCTGTCAATGATAATTCGGCTGTGTTTCTTAAATACGTCACCCAATTAGGCTTGGCTTTGAGTAGTGAAATTGAGATTCTGGAAATAAGAGAATTTGACGCATCTATGCTCATATCTTATGATGGTAAAAAGGAAAATGTCTCTAAGAAATTTGCAGAAAGTATTTATGTTGAGAAACTTTAAAAGAATGTGATAATTTGGGATCAATTTGAATATGTTAAGAATTATTACGATGGGGGTTTGTTCATTTTAATATGAATAATATGATGATTAATCCTATAAAAATGTAAATTTGCTCAAAAATTAAAACAGTCTATGTTCAACAAATATATAAAATTGGTTTTGGCCGCAATTATTCTTGTATGGGCCGGGTTTGAATTCTCACAAGGTCATATCATGAATGGGATATCCATTGTTTTACTTGCGGGAATATTTGTCTTTTTTTATTTTAAGAATGAGATTCTCTTGTTGACTTTTTTCAAATTGAGAAAACAGGATTTTGAAGGAGGAAATAAATTGCTTGATAAAATTAAGAACCCTTCAGCTGCGCTTACAAAAAAACAGGAGGCCTATTATAATTTTTTGAGAGGTATTATGGTTTCTCAAACTAATTTAACACAGGCAGGAATTTTCTTTAAGAAGGCATTAAAGATGGGCTTGGCTATGGACCATGACAAAGCCATGGCGAAATTGCAATTAGCTGGAATTGCCTTGACCAAGAGAAGGAAAAGAGAAGCTACTACTTTAATTGCTGAAGCAAAAAAGCTAGACAAACACGGGATGTTGAAAGACCAGATCGTAATGGTGAAACAGCAAATGAAAAAGATCTAGATAAAGATATTCCTTGCATCAGTTTGTTGTTTCTGTCAGAAAAATACGAACCCAAAGCTTATGAAAAGAAGTCACATTACTTTTATATGTATTTTTTTTAGCTGTATTGCTTGGTCCCAGGAACTGAGCCTGATGACTTATAATATTCGTTACGCTACAGTAAATGATCAGGAGAATCAATGGGAAAAGAGAAAAGAATACCTCACCCAGCAAATTGATTTTTATTCACCGGATGTCTTTGGGATTCAAGAAGGCCTGCATTCACAATTAGCTTTTATTAATGAATCACTTTCAAGTTATGCCTATATTGGTGTTGGAAGGGATGATGGCAACAAAAAAGGTGAATACTGCGCCATTTTCTTTAATACAAAAAAACTGGAAGTCGTTGATGAGGATACTTTTTGGCTTTCGCCTACTCCTGAAAAGGTGTCTAAAGGCTGGGATGCTGCCTTAGAGCGAATATGCACCTATGCTAAGTTTAAAGATAAGGTAAGTGGTAAAATATTTTTGGTGTTCAATACGCACTTCGATCATATAGGGGAAGTGGCTCGTGAAAAAAGTGCTGAGTTGATTGTTAAAAAAGTAAACGAAATCAATAAGGATAATGTTCCGGTTATCATAATGGGTGATTTCAATTTGAATGAGAATAGCAAAGCTATAACTTATTTGTCTTCAGTATTTAACGATTCCAGAATCGCTTCAAAAGCCAAGCCCTTCGGACCGCATGGCACATTTACCGGATTTGAATTTCATGAACCGGTAAAAGACAGGATTGATTATATATTCTGCTCTAAGGATAATATTAGCGTAAACAAATACGGGATTTTAACTGATTCTAAAGACGGTAAATATCCTTCCGATCATTTTCCGGTAGTGGTAAAGATCAATATGAATTTAAATTCCATTAATAACTAGTTTTTTCCCTATATACATCAGTTTAAAGTCAGCTTCCACTTTTAATTTACTATAATCTGCTGGAATGATATGGATTTTATTTTCAACGTCTTTGACAAATACCGGGATTGTTTTAACTTCCTTCATAGTAGCTTCCATAATTTCCAGATAATGCTCATATGAATCTATTTTTACCTCATTAATAATGGGGAAATCTCTTACAACCTCAGAAATATTGATGAAATCATCAGTTTGTGAAAAAAGACCTTCTTCAGGATTATTATTAGGGTCTTGCATTTCCTCGCCACTAATAAGTCTAAAGGCACCTTCTTCACCAAATACCCCTCGTAACTTTGCAAGGGCATATTCGTTAATCGCAGGGCTACCAGTCAGGGCGAGTAAAAACCCAATATCGTTTAATTCAATATTTTCAAAAATTTCATCGGCATAAATATCACTCTCAAAGGCCTCGAGACCTTCCTCTTTGGCTTTTGAAATATTTGCCCGATTGCTATCTATTAAAACAACCCTTCTATTATTGTTTTTTAAGTAGCTGGCAATAAGTCTTGATGGATCTGAAGCCCCAACAATTAAAATGCCCTCAGATTTTTTCAGCAATACCCCTGTAATTCTTGCAACTATTTTAGCAGTCGTTGCATTTAACAATACGGTACCTAAAACAATCATGAATACAAGAGGGGTGATATAGTTGGCATTTTCAACACCCTGCATGGTGAGTTTAAGTCCAAATAACGAGGCAATACCAGCTGCCACGATCCCTCTGGGTCCGACCCAACTGATGAATATTTTTTCATTTCGGGTAAGTGCACTTTTTCTACTGCTGAAAAAGACGCCAATAGGCCTTACAATTAATACGACAATACCAAAAAGGATGAGTGAATTCCAATTGTAAATGAGTTCTAGATCTGTGAGGTTAATATTGGCCGAGAGCAGTATAAAAAGGATAGATATCAGCAAGATACTTATGGTTTCTTTAAAATAAAGCACATCCTTTAAGGCAGCTATATTCATATTACCAAGTACCATCCCCATAATCACAACAGCTAATAAGCCACTCTCATGCGCAAACAGATCAGAAAGTACAAATACACCTAACACAAGGGCTAAGGCCACTACATTGAGCAGGTAATGAGGAATCCAACGCTGTTTAAGTGCAGTCGCAAAAACATAGGCAGAAGTAAAACCGATAGAAAACCCAATAATGATAATTTTTCCAAATTCCACTAAAGTTTCTTTGGTATATTCAGTGCCATGATCACCACCAATGCTTATAAATTCAAATACAAGTACTGCAACTAAAGCTCCGACAGGATCAATAAGAATTCCTTCCCATTTTAAAACGGTTGAGATATCTTTCTTTAAGGGTAGGTTTCTAAGAATGGGTGTAATTACCGTTGGTCCGGTAACAATAATCAATGAAGAAAACAAAAACGATAAAGGCCAATTCAGACCGATTATAAAATGTGCTGCTATACCGGCTGTAATCATTGTGATTAAAGCTCCTACTGTAATTAGTTTATAGATAACCGGGCCTACACTTTTAATTTCATCTTTTTTTAATGTAAGACCCCCTTCAAAAAGGATCAAGGCAATAGATAAAGACACAAAATTGAATAGACTTTCACCAGGAAACAGGCCAAATTGACCATTCCAAACCGGTTCAATCCATTTGTTCCCATCGGCAGAAAACATGGTAGAAAACGGGCCAACAAATAATCCAGTTAAGATGAGTGGGAGGATGGCTGGAATTTTAAATTTCCAAGCTACCAATTGGGCCATAATTCCTAAAATAATGATACTTGCAAGTTCGAGCATATAATATTTTATTGATAGCCTAAAAATACTATTTTTATATGATTCAAAACCATCTTAATTATTCTGGATGTTTTGAAACAGACATTTAGCTTGATCGCTTCTTTTTTTTAATACATATATTATGAATTTTGAACTTTGTACAGATTCTGTTGAAGGCGCTGCTGCGGCAGGTACTTATGGCTTTAAAAGTGTTGAACTCTGTTCTGCACTATCGGTGGGAGGCTTAACTCCTAATTATGGATTGATCAAAAAATGTGTTGATAGATCAGAAGCCGAAATCCATGTGATGATTCGGCATCGCGAAGGTGGATTTCAAATCACACAGGATGATCTTCAAACCATGAAGATGGATATTGAAGCTGTTAAAGTAGCTGGAGCATTTGGCGTTGTATTTGGGATATTAAATAAAGATAACACGGTTGCTGACGAGAATGCTGAATTGGTTGAATTAGCTCAAGCTCTGGGATTAAAGACTACCTTTCACAGAGCATTTGATTTTGTCCCCGATTTTAGAATTGCAATTGAAAAGGTGGTAGGTTTTGGGTTTGATAGATTGCTTACATCTGGCCTTCAAGAGCAAGCAGAAAAAGGTATAGCAGTTATTTCTGAAATTCAGCAAAATTACGGAGATCAAATTCAAGTCATAGCAGGAAGCGGCATTAGTAAAGAGAATGCTTTAAAGTTTTCGGGATCGAATATCAATTATTTACACTTCACTTCCAGAAAACCAACTAAAGAAGAATTAAGGTTGGGCATGGGGCAGTCAATGGATACAGATCATGAGAAAATCCAATTGATAATTAACCTGCCTTTTAACTATATCAACTAAGCATTTTGGACGAACAGTTATCCATTTTGTTTTCTGAGAGAATATATATAGAATTGCTGTCGTTGTAATGTAAGAGTTTATAAATTCATATGAGATACGTAATAATAGTTTTTATTTTTAGCATTTCCTTTTTTAGCAGTACCGCCTATTCACAAAATGGGCTCGATCAAGTTGTGTTTAAGAATCAGCCTGTTAATTATGAAGGGACTATCAGTGCAGATTCAGCAGTAGTTAGTTTACAAAAAGGAAGATTGGTTTATAAAAAGGTTGAAGTTCCGAATTTCCCTGATGGCACTGATGTCAAAATCAGACTGTCTCTTAGATCGGAAGGAGATCGTTGGGATAAAACGGGCTCTTGTTTTGTTGTCGCTGACCCAAAATTAATTTCAATCTTGGATATTGCTGAAGGCAACAAGAAATTTCCAATGGAATCAGGAATTGATGGGGCATTTCTTGGCGTGAGAAAAACAAATGATTATGAACCAGTTATTGAATTAGTGAGGTTTATTACACCATTTGGTGTTGGTCATTATAGTAAAGAGCAAAACTCCCATAGAAAGCCAGTATATATTCCCGAATGGGAAAAAGAGGTAGTCTGGGAGACAGATATTTCTCATTTATTAAAAGTGGTTACAAATCATTTTTATATTGGAGTTTGGATAGATTCTTGGACTAAAGAAGGCTATCGTATTGATTTGAGTCTACATTATTCAAACAGACCTGATAAGTTGGTTCATGTCAAAACTTTACTAAACACGGTTAGTTATATAGAAGGGCAATCTTTACCAGATTTCTTTGCTGACGGCATGTTAGAACAGGATTTTAGTTTTGATACAGCAGTCAAAAATGTGAAACTGTACTATATTACTTCCGGACATGGTGGACATAGTGGAGGTGATGAATTTAGCAAACGCTCCAATCGTTTGAAAATTGACAAGCGCACTGTTTTGGATTTTATTCCCTGGCGAGATGACTGTGCATCTTTTAGGAGATTTAACCCTAGCTCAGGAGTTTGGTTAAAAAAAGATTCGGCATCGTATATTGATTTTGAAGCCAAAAAATATCGGGTAAAAGAAATTGAAGAACGCATTGCCTCATCAGATCTTTCAAGATCAAATTGGTGTCCTGGATCTATAGTTGAGCCTGTGATTGTCGAATTAGGAGATATGAGCGCAGGCGGTCATAAGCTTACGTTAGAAATTGATGCCTCAGCAGCTGAAAAGGACAAATATAATCACTGGTTGGTATCAGCCTATCTCACTTATGAAGAATGAATTATTAAACGATGATACTGGTACCTTTGCTGGAAATATTTTTGCTCTCATCAAATATAAAATCAATTCTCCCCATATTTACACCCCAACATCCTACCTGATTGACAAGCATATTCTTGTCGTCTGCATTCCTTGTTACCGTTGGCTTTTTTAAGAAAGTATGTGTATGCCCACCAATAATAAGGTCAATGTTTTTAGTTTGTTTTGCCAAAACCATATCACTGATATAATCCGGATTACTTTTATAATAATACCCTAAATGAGAAAGACAAATCACCAAGTCACATTTTTCTTCTGTTTTGAGTAAATTACTCATGTCCTGCGCAATTTCAATCGGATCGAGATAGTTAGTTTCCTTGTATAATTGGGGGTCAACCAAACCATCTAATTTGATACCAATACCAAAGACTCCAATTTTAATACCGTCTTTATAAAAGATTTTATAGGGTTTGGTTCTGCCATCCATAATGGTGTTCTTAAAATCATAATTGGCGATAAGAAAATCGAAACTGGCATGCGGAAGCTGTTTATGTAATCCGCTTACACCATTATCGAAATCATGGTTGCCTATAGTGGCAGCGTCATAACCTAACTTACTCATCATCTTAAATTCAAGTTCTCCTCCAAAATAATTAAAATAGGGTGTTCCCTGAAAAATATCGCCAGCGTCAAATAACAAGGTGTTTGGATTTTCAAATCGGACAGATTCAATAAGAGAAGCCCTTCTTGCGACACCACCAATATTTGGATATTTTGCGTGCTTATCCGAGAAAACTTCGATATGACTATGCACATCATTCGTGTGAAGTATGCTAATCGTTGTTTCTTTATTGGCATCGCATGAAGTCAATTGTAAACCTCCTAAACCAATAAGAGATCCTGTTGCGATTGTATTTTGTAAAAACTTTCTCCTTTGCATCTAGTTAATTTGTATAAACCTGTTATCTAGTGAACTTTTTAATGTGTCGAGTTGCCTTAAATTATCGATTAAGGCATCACGAACCTTATATTCTGTGACATATAATGAAAGTGGCTTGGTAAAAAATGACATATTGTCTCCACCATGTTGTAAATAATCATGGGTTAACACCCGATAGTTTTTTTCAGGATCAAAGTTTTTACCTTGGATATTTATGGCCGCTATCTTGTCATTATCCAGGCTTATTCTCATTCCTGAAATGGGATGAGCCTGTTTTCTTTTGAGTAAATAATTAAAAAGATCCTCAACCATTGATCCAGATAATTCTACAACGACTAGTTTGTTTTCAAATGGCATCAGTTTGAAAATATCCTCAACTTTAACATCCCCTTCAGGGATAGCAGTTCTAATTCCACCATAGTTAAATAAGGCAAAATCTATATGTTCTTTTTTTTCTTTGTAAAAAATACTATCGGCAGCCTGAAAACAGGCGTCTGCGTAAAAATTACCCAAAGAACTTTCTAAAAAAGCTTCCTGTCTTGACAAGACTCGTGGATTATAACACAGAATCTCATTAATTTTTGTTTGTAAAGAATCATGATAAGGTTGAATCTCTTTTAAAAAATTCGCATCCGCTTTGAGATCAGGGCCTATTTCGATCTGTTTGCCGCGAATCATTTTTAGCTCACTGTTTTTTTCTTTACAGGAAACCATGATTTTGTTTAATAATGATGAAATCAATATTAATACTATTATTTTATATAGTTTTGTGTGCATAATTCTGGTGAATGGGACTATTGAATCTAAAGAATAAAACTGCGCATAAATTTATAAAAAAACAGCGTAAGGCAATTGCTTTAAACAAGGAATTTGATGTAATATCAATTAACCGTGTTGGGGTGTTGTCAGAGTTGTCTTTGATTCAAACCTATGATTTTACAAAAAGGCTAAGTGAGTCCCTTGGTTTACGTCAAGAAGATATGAAAGTATTTCTTTTTGATGTTGTAGGAAAAAGTGAAGCACCTGGTTTTTATGGAATGTGTGACGAGAAAAATTTTGGTTTTAATGCAAAAATAAAATCAGAGGCGCTTAGTAAGTTTGTGGATATAAAATTTGATCTTTTAATTAACTATTGTAACCCTGAACTGCTTTTCCCAAGAGTAATTATGTTAAAGTCAAAGGCGCAATTAAAGGCAGGATTTGAAGCAGAGGCTAATTTTTTTAATGATATTTCAGTAAAAACACCAGGAAATGACATTGACACTTTTAACGCTGAACTTGTAAAATATTTACAGATACTAAAACTTATTGATTAATTTATAAAGATTAATAAACGAATGGAACAATTTAAGGGAACAGGTGTAGCGCTAATTACACCTTTTACTTCAAACGGAGAGATTGACTTAAATGCCTTACAACGTCTGGTAGACTATCAGGTTGATAATGGGGTTGATTATTTAGTAGTTCTTGGAACTACGGGAGAAACTGCTACACTTGATTCTGATGAAAAGGAATTAGTGAAATCCAAAGTCATAGAATTTAATAAAGGAAGACTTCCGTTAGTTATTGGAATAGGAGGAAACAATACGCTTGCAATTATAAAAGAATTGAAAGAAGGAAATTTAAATGGTTTTTCGGCTGTTTTATCTGTTTCGCCATATTATAATAAACCTTCTCAAGAAGGAATTTATCAGCATTATAAAATGATTGCCGAACAAAGCCCCTTGCCGGTAATTTTATATAATGTTCCACCTAGAACCGGATCTAATGTATTACCTGAAACTGTTTTTCGACTGGCAAAAGATTGTAAGAGCATCATAGGGATTAAAGAAGCAGCTGGAGATTTTGAACAAGTACTGGAATTGTTGAAAAACAAACCAGATGATTTTCTTGTAATTTCAGGGGAAGACAAGTTGGCTTTACCTTTGGTTTTAGCAGGAGGTTCTGGTGTGATCTCAGTGATTGGCCAGGGTCTGCCAAAAGCGTTTAGCGAGATGATTAGATTGGGGCTGAAAGGTGACTGTCAAAAGGCGTTTTCAATATTTTATGGATTGACAGAAAGTATTGATTTGATCTTTTCTGAAGGAAACCCGTCTGGTATAAAAAGCATGCTAAAATCCTTAAAGATATCAGAATCATTTGTGAGATTGCCATTAGTGGATGTATCAACTGATTTACAACAAAAAATTAATACCTTTGTAACTGATTATAAAAATTAAAAAATGGTTTCAAGCATTATTGAAAAAGCACTAAATCTTCAGATTCAAATTGAAGCTGAATCTTCACAGATATATTTAGCAATGGCCTCATGGGCTGAAAATCAAGGTTTTGAAGGAGTGGCTTCATTTATGTATGCGCATTCAGATGAAGAAAGAATGCATATGCTCAAATTGGTAAAATTTATTAATGAAAGAGGTGGCCATGCCCAGGTTACAGCGTTGGAAAAACCACCAGTATCATTTGGATCGTTTAAAGAGATGTTTCAAAGCCTTTTTGACCATGAAGTGATGGTATCTCAAAAAATCAATGACCTTGTTGATATAACACTTAAAGAAAAAGATTATGCAACGCATAACTTTCTTCAATGGTATGTAGCTGAACAGATTGAAGAAGAGGCTCTTGCGAGAAATATTCTTGATAAAATAAACCTTATTGGGGATGATAAAGGTGGTTTATATCTGTTTGATAACGATGTAAAATTGCTAGTGGGTAATCAGGCAGCTGCACCACAATAAGGTATAACTACAATTAGATTTGTTTTACACTACTAGAAGTCAATTGTTTATGGCTTCTCTGTAGTTGTTCAATAATGCCTAAAATATTTTTTCTAATTCCGTTTTAAAAGAGTAATTTTGCCAGATGCGAAAAATGAAGAAGTTAACGTTTGTTCTAGCCATATTCTTTCTACTTGGTTCATGTGGGGAATATCAGAATGTTCTCAACAAAGGGAAGAACGCTGAAAGGTATCAGTTGGCCGTGAAGATGTATGAGGAAGGGGAGTACAAAAAGGCGATTTCCTTATTTGAAAAAATTATGGGTCCTTATGCCAATAAGCCCCAGATGGAGAGAATTCAGTTTATGATTTCGGATAGTTATTTTCAAACAGAGAATTATTCAATGGCCTCATATTACTTTACGAAATTCATTACAAATTATCCAGAAAGCTCTAAGGTTCAGGAAGGCGCGTATTTGAGTGCTAAAAGTTATTATTTAGCGGCACCGGTTTATAGTAGAGATCAAGAGGATACCTACCAGGCTTTGACAGCTTATCAGGGTTTCATTGATAAATACCCTAATTCTGATTTGATTGAAGAGGCGAATAAAGATTATGCAGAATTAAACAGGAAATTACAATTCAAAGATTTTGAAGTGGCGAGACTTTATTACCATACTGAAAAGTACGCTGCATCAATTCAGGCATTTGAAACTTTTAACGAAGACCATTTAGGATCTGAATTTAAGGAAGATTCTTTTTATTACAGTTTTAAATCAGCCTATGAATTGGGAATGAATAGTGTTCTAGCAAAGAAGCAAGAAAGATTATCTGAAGCAATTTTATCCTATAATAAATTTAAAAAGACATATCCTGATTCGGATTATTCGAAGGAGGTTGATGGTATGGGCTTAAAACTGCAAGAAGAATTAAATGAATTAAGAGAATCATTATCAACAATATCACAAAAATAATTAACTGATGAAAGATTACAAAAACACTGGAGCTCCAGAAAGTACTATTACTTTTGACAAAGTTAAAATCGAAGCGCCAACTGAGAATATATATAAGGCAATTGCGATCATGTCAAAAAGAGCCTCTCAGGTTAATGAAGATTTAAAAAGTGAATTGATTGACAAATTAGAAGAATTTGCAACTTTTAATGATAGTCTGGAAGAAGTATTCGAGAATAAGGAACAAATTGAAGTGTCTCGTTTTTACGAACGTCTTCCTAAGCCAACTGCAATTGCTGTTCAGGAGTGGTTAGATGATGAAATTTTCTATAGAACTCCAGAAATTGATAACGATAAATTAGACTAGTTATGTCTGTTTTAAGCGGTAAGAAAGTCCTTCTTGGAATTACTGCGGGGATTGCTGCGTATAAAACTACTTATCTGGTAAGGTATTTTATTAAGGCTGGGGCAGAAGTGAAGGTTGTTATGACCCCTGCGGCTAAAGATTTCGTTACCCCATTGACATTATCGACCTTATCAAAGAACCCGGTTCAATCTACCTTTTACGATAAAAGTGAAGAGAATGAATTGTGGAATAACCATGTTGATCTGGCACTTTGGGCTGACCTCATGGTTATAGCGCCACTGACTGCCAATACCTTGGCTAAAATGGCCGATGGAATCTGTGACAACTTGTTACTCGCTACCTATTTATCCGCTAAGTCAACTGTCTATTTTGCTCCTGCAATGGATTTAGATATGTACCAGCATGCAACTACTTCCGCTAATATTGACACGCTTGAAGCCCGCGAAAACGTATTTATAGCTCCTTCTTTTGGGGAGTTGGCAAGCGGACTTGAAGGTGAAGGCCGGATGGCAGAGCCCGAAGAGATTGTAAATTTTATTGAGAATCATATTATAGCAAAATCACCTTTATACGGAAAGCAAGTGCTTATAACAGCCGGGCCAACCTATGAAGCTATTGATCCTGTAAGATTTATCGGAAACCATTCATCAGGTAAGATGGGTTTTGCTCTTGCTAAAGTAGCTGCTGATTTAGGTGCTGATGTGAAGTTGATATCAGGACCGAGTAATGAAGAAGTATCGCATAGTAATGTAAAGAGAATTGATGTGGTGAGTGCTGAACAAATGTATGAGGCTACCCACAGCTATATTAATGACAGCCATATTGCTATCTTCTCCGCAGCGGTTTCAGATTTTACACCAAAAGTTGTATCTTCTCAGAAAATAAAAAAGAAAAAAAGTAACATGGAAGTTGCTCTAGTTCCTACAAAAGATATTTTAGCTTCTGTTGGCCTCATTAAAAAGAGCCAGTTCTTGGTTGGTTTTGCTTTAGAAACTGAGAATGAGCTGGAAAATGCCAAGGAAAAAATTCAAAAGAAGAATCTTGATCTAATTGTTTTGAATTCTCTTCGAGATAAAGGAGCTGGTTTTAAATCAGATACCAACAAAGTTACTTTAATTGATAAAGAAGGTCAGATACTGAGTTTTGAACTCAAGACAAAACAGGAAGTGGCTTCAGATATTTTTAATGAGATTTTAAAAAGTGTTCATGCGTAAGTTTTTAATTCTATTCGTACTTATTTTTGGATTGAAACTCTCTGCTCAGGAGTTGAATTGTGTTGTTTATATAAACGATGCGGAAATTGGTGTTTCAAATAAAAAGATTTTTGACACTATGCAGAATGATATTTTTGAGTATATGAACAATACCAAATGGACCAGTTCTGCATATAAAAATCATGAAAAAATTAACTGCTCGATAACCATTAATATTTTAGAAGCAGTATCAGCAAATAGCTTTAGAGGTAGCTTACAACTGCAGATATCCAGACCCGTTTATAATTCGACCTATACAACTTCAATATTAAATTTTAACGATAATAATATTTCATTTAACTATGAAGAGTTTCAACCCTTGGTATACAATGAGAATAATTTTGACTCTAATCTGGTATCAATTTTAACTTTCTATGCCTATACCATATTAGGGTATCAGGCAGATACTTTTGGTTATAAGGGAGGTGAAAATTTCTTTAAACTTGCTGAGAATGTTGTAATTGTTGCACAGCAAGGTGGTGGAATTGGCTGGAATCGTATTGATGGAAATTACACCCGTTATCAGTTAAATGAAAATTTATTATCTCCGGTTTATGAACAGTACAGAAAGACCATGTATGAGTATCATATATTAGGACTTGATAGAATGGTTGACAATTCAAGAGATGCTAAAGAAGTAATGGCCAGGTCAATAGAAGGTCTCCAAGGTTTGTATAATGAACGACCCAACACATTTTTAATCAGGGTTTTCTTTGATACAAAAGGAGATGAAATTGTAGATGTTTTTGCCGATGGTCCGAGAATAGATACCTCTCGACTTCGAGATGTGCTCTCTAGAATTTATCCTTCTTTTGATGAGAAATGGAAGGAAATTAAAATATAGCCAACCATTACCTATTGGTGTATTTAAGTTTGTAATAGTTCAATATCTTTATTCTTAGAAGAATTTATGCTTGTATCCTTATCTATAAAAAATTATGCTTTAATTGAGAACCTAAAAGTTGACTTTAAGGATCGCTTGTCTATCATAACTGGTGAAACAGGTGCTGGAAAATCTATTTTGATGGGAGGTCTGGCTTTGGTTTTAGGGAAAAGAGCTGATAGTAGTTTGGTTTATGACAAGGTGAAAAAATGTGTTATTGAAGCAGAGTTTCAAGTATCGTCATATCATTTAGAATCTTTTTTCGAAGCGAATGATCTTGATTATGATCCTTGGGTCATAATTAGAAGAGAAATTTTACCCAACGGTAAATCACGTGCGTTTGTAAATGATACCCCAACAAACTTATCTATACTGAATGAATTGACTAGTCAATTGATTGATATTCATTCACAACACGAAACCTTGCAGTTATCCGATCCATCGTTCCAGTTTCATATCATAGATGCACTATCAAATAATGCATCATATCTCAATGATTATAATTTGGCTTTTCAAAAGTATAAAGCTTTAATAAAAGAATTACAGGCCTTTGAGGAACTGCAGCTTCAGGCCAAAAAGGAATATGATTATAATTTATTTCTCTGGGAGGAATTGGAAAAAGCCGATTTGAAAGTCGGTGAGCAAGAGGACTTAGAAAAGGATTTAGAAAAATTATCTCATGTAGAGGAAATCAAGTTGAGTTTAGCGGCTATACTTGATATTTCGGAACAAGAACCTTTAGGAGCTTTAAATCAAATGTCTGCTATTGACCAACAATTATCAAAAATTGAAGGTTATGCCGATTTATATGGTTCGATGTCAGAAAGAATGAAAAGTGTTTTAATAGAATTCAAAGATCTGCTAGCAGAAATTGCAGATGAAAATGATAACTTGGTCTATGACCCGGCAGCTTTGGAAAATGTTGAAGATAGACTGCAAACCTTGTATGATCTGCAAAAGAAGCATGCTACAAAAAGTATTGAAGAATTGCTAGTTATTAAAGAGGCATATCATTCGAAGATTACTGATGTTGATAATGCAGAAGAAACAATTTCTAATGCCTCTCAAAAAATTCAAAAGGCTGAATTGTCTCTAAACAAGATTGCGTTGAAAATTCGCAAGAGGAGGCTAAATGCTATACCTGAATTCAAATCTCAAATAGAATCTGCATTAGGTGCTCTTGAGATGAAGAATACCAGATTTAAGGTTGCATTGACAGAAAGCGAAGATTTTCTATTAAATGGAAAGGATAAACTTCAGTTTTTGATGTCATCTGATAAGGGAAAATCTTTTGAGACCATGAAAAAAGTGGCATCTGGCGGTGAGATGTCTAGAATGATGTTAGCCGTAAAATGGATTTTGTCTAAGTATTCAAGTCTGCCAGCCATTATTTTTGATGAAATTGATACGGGTGTTTCCGGGGAAGTTTCAAATAGAATTGCAGATGTGATGCTGGCGATGAGCCAGAATATGCAGGTGATAACAATTACACATTTGCCCCAGGTTGCGGCAAAAGGACACCATCATTACAAAGTTTTTAAAGAGGATAATAAGGATGGTATTTCATCTAATATTAAGTTAATGAACTCAGACGAGCGATTGGTTGAGCTGGCCCAAATGCTTGGGGGCAGTGCTATTACAGACTCTGCTATGGCTCATGCGAAACAGCTATTATCCTGATACTAAATATTAAAATAATCTATTAACTTTGCCGAGGCCTATTCCAGAATTAATGGATGGCTTTTAATAAAAATACAATTAATTAAACACGAACATATGTACAATCTATTAAAAGGAAAAAAAGGAATCATTTTTGGAGCTTTAAATGAAGACTCTATTGCATGGAAGGTTGCTGAGAGAGCTCATGAAGAAGGCGCTACATTTGTATTGACAAATGCACCTATCGCAATGAGAATGGGCGCTATTAATCAGTTGGCAAAAGATACTGGTTCTGAGATTGTTCCTGCGGATGCCACTTCTATGGAAGACCTTGAAGCCTTGGTTGATAAATCAATGGAAATTCTAGGCGGAAAAATAGATTTTGTACTTCATTCCATAGGTATGTCTATCAATGTGAGAAAAGGTAAGCATTATACTGAGTCTAATTATGAATTTACTCATAAAGGATTTGATGTTTCAGCATTGTCTTTTCACAGAGTCATGAATGTATTGTATAAAAAGAACGCTATGAATGAGTGGGGATCAATAGTTGCCTTAACTTACATGGCCGCCCAAAGAGTATTCCCTGATTATAATGATATGGCTGACAATAAGGCTTATTTAGAATCAATAGCACGAAGCTTTGGTTATTTCTTCGGACGTGATCATAAGGTTAGAGTGAATACAATATCTCAATCTCCAACACCAACTACCGCAGGAAGCGGCGTTAAAGGATTTGGCGGGTTTTTAAGTTATGCAGAAAAAATGTCACCTTTAGGTAACGCTACAGCATTGGAATGTGCAGATTATACTTTAACACTTTTTTCAGACCTTACAAAGAAGGTTACCTTGCAAAATTTATTTCATGATGGAGGATTCTCAAACATGGGAATTAGCGATGTGATCATGGATGGTTTTATGGACGGCGACGAATAGAATACTGAGACATATTGAGTAACAATTGAGAATCGGGAAAATTTTGAGCAAATCTTAACTTTCCCGATTTTGTTTTAATTTAGAACTAGAAATTATCCTGTATTGCGTTTTTCAATCATCATTCCAGTTTATAATAGGCCAGAAGAGCTAGACGAATTACTGCAAAGTATTTACGTTCAGGATAAGGAGCGTAAAACTGAAATTGTCGTGGTGGAGGATGGTTCTGAGAAACAGAGTAGTTCAGTTGTTTCAGCTTATGAGAATTTATTGAATATAAAGTACTGCTTCAAGAAAAATTCTGGACCTGGAGACAGCAGAAATTACGGCATGAAAAGGGCATCGGGTGATTATTTCATCTTGCTCGACTCTGATTGTATCCTGCCCGATAATTACCTGTCTATAGTTAATAACGCGTTAGAAAAAGAATATGTTGATGCATATGGAGGCCCGGATGCTGCGCATTCGTCTTTTACAAATTGGCAGAAGGCAATTAATTATAGTATGACCTCATTCCTGACAACAGGAGGATTGCGAAGTGAAGAATCACCCACTAAGAAATTCCAGCTTAGAAGTTTTAATATGGGTATTTCCAAAAAAGCTTTTGCCTTAACAGGAGGATTCTCAAAACAAAGAATAGGAGAAGATATAGATCTAAATTTTAAGCTTTTAGAAAAAGGCTGTAAAACACGATTGATTAAAGATGCATTTGTTTATCATAAACGAAGAACTTCATTGGGACAATTTTATAAACAAACCCGCAATTTTGGAGCAGCAAGGCCAATACTGAATAAGATGCATCCGGGATCTGCAAAATTGAATTATTGGTTACCCTCTTTTTTTGTCTTGGGTTTATTGTCATCTATGGTCATCTGGTACTTTTTTTCACCAATAGGGTTTCTGATTTATGCCCTGTATTTTTTGGCCATATTAATTGATTCTTTTGTCAAGAATAAGAAAATCGCGATTGCTTTGTCAAGCGTAATGGCTGCATTTATTCAGTTTTTAGGCTATGGAACTGGGTTTTTAAGATCAGTTTACAGACTTTATTTTCAACGCAAGGGTATTAAAGAGGCTTTTCCCGGAATGTTTGCTTAGAATTTTTGCCTTTGTGATAAGCCTCGTACATACAGCTTCTATTTTCCTTAAATTTACACAATACAAATTCACCTTATGGAATATGCAAAAAATATATTGGAGACCATCGGAAATACTCCTTTAGTGAAACTTAATGAAATTGTTAAAGATGTAAATGCCTTGGTACTTGCAAAGGTGGAAACCTTTAACCCTGGGAACTCAGTTAAAGACCGTATGGCGCTTAAAATGATAGAGGACGCGGAAGCTGCCGGTTTATTGAAACCAGGAGGAACAATCATCGAAGGTACTTCAGGGAATACAGGGATGGGCCTTGCCATTGCAGCCAATATCAAAGGCTATAAATGCATATTCGTTATTGCTGATAAACAATCAAAAGAGAAAATAGATATTTTGAGGGCCTTAGGGGCCGAAGTTGTAGTTTGCCCTACTCATGTGGAACCAAATGATCCCAGATCTTATTATTCTGTTTCCAAGCGATTGTCGGAGGAAACTCCGAATTCATGGTATGCGCTTCAATACGATAACCTATCGAATACAGCTGCTCATTATGAGAGTACCGGGCCAGAAATATGGGAGCAGACTGACGGAAAAGTAACTCATTTTGTTGTTGGAGTTGGCACGGGTGGAACCATCTCAGGAGTTGGTAAGTATCTGAAGGAAAAGAATCCGAATATTAAAATATGGGGAATAGATACTTATGGATCAGTGTTTAAAAAATACCATGAAACAGGTATTTTTGATCAAAATGAGATATACTCTTATATCACAGAGGGCATCGGTGAGGATATTTTACCTAAGAATGTAAATTTTGATATTATTGATGGTTTTGAAAAAGTTACAGATAAAGATGGTGCTGTATACACTAGAAAACTAGCCAGGGAAGAAGGGATTTTTGTTGGCAACTCAGCCGGGTCAGCGATCAAAGGTTTGATTCAATTGAAGAAGCATTTTAAACCTGATGATGTTGTGGTTGTTTTATTTCACGACCATGGAAGTAGGTATGTGGGTAAAATGTTTAATGATGATTGGATGAGAGAAAGAGGATTTCTCGATGAAAAAATAAGGATTGCCGCCGATCTTGTTAAAGGGCAAAGTGATAGGGAACTAATTTCTGTCAAGACTGAAGAATTGGTCTCTCACGCCATTGAGCGGATGAGAAAGTATGAAATATCTCAATTACCGGTAATGGATGCTGATGGATTTGTCGGCTCACTAGATGAAAGTCAGTTGTTTAGATTGTATTTTGAAGACAAGGATATTGCTGATAAGCCCATAAAGGAAGTGATGAGCAAACCTTATCCAATTGTAAAGAAAAATGCGGCGCTTGAAAAAATATCAGCCTTAATTAATAAAGATAATCAGGCTGTTATTGTAGATATGGGAGCAGGTAAATATCATATGATTACCAAGCATGATATCATTAGAGTAATACACTAAAATGTGCGACCCGAAAAATTAAAAGGATTAATTATAGTCTGGATACCAATTTCTTAATCTTACTTCTATTTCAGGATTTCCTTCATTAACAAGGGTTTTAAAAACTTCTGTGTCACTCATGTCAGGATTGCCCCTGTAGTGATAAGGATAAACAATGCCAGGTTTGAAGTCTAATACGGCGCTCGAAGCTTCCTGTACATCCATAGTGTAGGGTAGGTTCATGCAGACAAAAGCTATATCAACATGCTGCAGGTTTCTCATTTCTTCAATACCCGCTGTATCACCTGAAATATATACTTTTTTCTTTCCCATTACCAAAAGATAGCCATTGCCTCTTCCTTTAACATGCTTGGCATCGTCAGATTCGGGCAGGTTATACATTGGCAGGGCTTTGATATCAATCCCAAATAGCTTTTTGTGATCGTCATTGGCGAGTATATGTAACTGATTCTGGTACTTTTCTGACATTTTATCGGCAACAGCCTGAGGAACTATGATTGGTGTGTTTTTAATTTCTAAGGCATCTAGGGTGTCTTCATTTAAATGATCTCCATGGATATCAGTGATTAAAATAAGGTCAGGTTTTGCCATACCGGTAAAAGCGCTGGCTCCTCCATAAGGATCAACATAGATTATTTTACCATTGAATTGCATCACCAAGGTTCCGTGAAGAATCGGCTGTATAGTAAGGTCTCCTTTTTTAGTTTTGAATGTATCTGCTTCAGGTCTTTGAGAAAACACAAAAAGAGTTGAAAGTATACATAATAAGGTGAGGATTGGCTTTTTCGACATGGTTAGGGTTTTAATGGTGGGATTAAAATATTTTTTTTACTTCGATCTTCAAATACGAAATGGCTGCATTAGTTGGACCATCATTTTTACCTAAATTGGTTAAGATGTCTGCTCTTAATTGTTCAGCAGTTTCAATTTCCTCTTTGGCAGCAGTAGTTCGAATAATTTTGACAATAAGATTTTTTGACGTGACTACAGCTTTCCATGCTGTTTCTGACACATAAATTTGCTGGGCCAAATTATGTTCAAATTCTTGTTCTACTATTCCTATTAGTTTGTGACTATACTTTTCAGGATCTTTTCCAGTTGGTTTTATTCTGATGAGTAATTTATTCAATGATATTCTTTCCAGAAAAAGAGTTAGTCTTTCAAAAGCCTGAAGTCTTAGCGGGAGCGCCTGCTTATTCGTTTCTCTTCTGAGAAGAAAATTTCGCCTTTTATTTTCATTTTCAACGTGAGTTTTGAAGAAATAAGCGGCTATTAAGCCAGTTACAACTGCAGGTAAGGTGTAGAAAAGTAATTCTATAATACTTGTAAGATCCATTTTCAGATATTTGGTTTCAAATATAGCTTATGTAACAATAATTACAAAGCCAAGTTAGATGACAATTGTCACATTAATTGGTGACTGATGATACTAAATTTGTTTTAAATTAACAAGGGCAAAAAATCTAAAGTAAGTGTTTTTATCAATTTATTAAGACATTTCGTTTAAATTAGAGATTGCATCGCAAATTTAATCATTATGATACACAAAGCAATTAAACTATTTTTAATACTATTGAGCAGTATGGCCATGGCTCAAACCGGACACCTCATGCAAGGCGTAGGTGCGGTAAACATGTCAATGGGGGGTGCTGCAACAGGGCAGCCTCTTGATATTAGTGGAGCCATGCAATGGAATCCTGCGTCACTTTCTGTTTTTGACGGGTCTATTTTAAAATTTGATATTGGAGCTTTTGAAGGTGTTCCTGAATTATCATCATCGCTTCCAGCTGGAATGTTAGGTGAAGGAGCGCCAGCTACTTATGGGGAGACTAAATCTGAATTAGGATTTATGCCTATGCCGGCTATTAGTTTTGCATGGGGTAAAGCTGACTCCAAACATACTTTTGGTGTTTCTGCATTTGGAATTAGTGGTTTTGGAGTAGATTTCCCTCAAGAAACCAACTTGCCTGTTGGTGCTGATGGTAATCCGAATCCCAATTGGGATCCAAACAGTTCAAACGCTATCCTATACCCTCAAAATTTGATGGGCTTTGGGAATTTGCATTCTGAATACATGTTATTACAGGTTGGGTTTACATGGGCTTATCGTTTTTCTGAAAAATTCTCTATTGGTTTACAACCCACTTTTAATTATGCTTCTTTATTATTAGAACCTAACCCGTTATCTGCACCGAGTCAAACTTTGGGCTATCCTTTAAGTGAATCAGCTTCAACTACTGGATTTGGTGGGCAAATAGGTTTGTTCTATGATTCTTTAAAAGGATTTAAAATTGGTGCTTCTTATAAGAGCAAGCAATACTTTAGTGATTTTGATTTTGAAAATACGTATCTGGACGGTTCTTCTGCACCAAATGTGTTATTTAATATGAATTATCCTGCCATTTACTCTATCGGTATCGGTTATTCTAAAGGAATTATTGATTTTGCTTTAGATTATCGCTATGTGGATTATGAAAATACAGAAGGATTTGCAGATTCTGGTTGGGAAACTCAATTGAACCCAATTTTGAGACAAGAAATACCTACTGGAGCAGTTAATGGATTTGGATGGCAAAACATGTCAGTTGTTTCAGCTGGACTTCAATTAAAAGCCATTAAAAAATTACCATTAAGATTTGGTTATACATATAGTTCTAATCCTATTCAGGATGAGTTAGCTTTCTTTTCAACTCCGGCAACAGCTATTATTGCACATGCCTTCCAATTTGGATTGAGTTATGAAGTTTCAGATAATTTCAGAATTGATGCTGTATATCATTATGGTATGAGCGATGGTAAAACAAGTGGAAACCTGTTGAACCCAACTCCTGCAATTGATTTTAATGGTGATGGTATGCCTGATGGACCATGGGATGCAACACTTAATCCGCTTGGGAAAATTCCTGGATCAGAAGTTGCTTATGACATGACGACTCAAATGTTTATGTTAGGATTTAATATGAATTTAAAAGGTAAAGATACAGATGGTGACGGCGTAAAAGACAAAGATGATATGTGTCCTGAAGTAGCCGGTCTTGAGCAATTCAACGGCTGTCCTGATAGTGACGGAGATGGTATACAAGATTCAGAAGATAAATGCCCGAATGAGGCAGGTTTAGCGAAGTTTAATGGCTGCCCTGATACTGATGGAGATGGTTTTCCTGATAAAGAAGATATGTGTCCTAATGAAGCAGGTTTAGAGCAGTTTAACGGTTGTCCTGATACAGACGGAGACGGTGTAATGGATTCTAAAGATGCATGTCCAAATGAAGCAGGCCCTATTGAAAATAAAGGTTGTCCTGTAATAGATACTGATGGTGACGGTGTTCCTGATGACCAGGATAATTGTCCGAATGTAGCGGGTGGAGCTGAAAATTCTGGTTGCCCTGTAGTGACAGCTGAGGTTCAAAAAGAAATTACAGATTTAGCAAGAGCTATTTATTTCACAACCGGGTCGAATAGTTTTACAGATGAAACTCAAATTCGTTTAGAAGGTATTGACAAGATTTTAGCCGAATATTCTACATCGAATTTTGTGGTTGAAGGTCATACTGACAGTACAGGTAGCGATAAGATCAATACAGAATTGTCTCAAAAAAGAGCTGATGCTGTAAGAGATTATCTAATTGAAAATGGTTTTCCTGCTGAGAACATTAAGGCTAAAGGTTATGGTTCTTCAAAACCTATAGGTGATAACAATACTAATAAAGGACGTCAGGCCAATAGAAGGGTTGAGATTTTCCTAGATAATTAGAATATTTTTAATCTTTTAAAAACCGCTTTTCGAAGCGGTTTTTTTTTGACAAAATGTCAATAACTTTTATTGTTCTTGTTCAATATCCATTGTATTTTTGAACAAAACCGTAGATATAGTGAGTAGTTATCTGGACGAATTAAACGAGGCGCAAAAAGAAGCAGTTCTTCAAAGAGAAGGACCAATGATCATCATAGCAGGTGCAGGCTCTGGTAAAACCAGAGTTCTTACCTATAGAATTGCACATTTGATGCAAAACGGAGTTGATCCCTTTAATATTTTGTCGCTGACATTTACGAATAAGGCTGCTCGTGAAATGAAATCCAGAATCGCTAGTGTTGTGGGGCCAAGTGAGGCCAAAAATTTATGGATGGGCACATTCCACAGTGTTTTTGCCAGAATCCTTAGGAGTGAGGCTGATAAATTAGGTTACCCTTCTAATTTCACCATATACGATACACAAGATTCTGTTCGCTTAATTTCTTCCATAATTAAAGAATTACAGCTAGAAAAAGACAAGTATAAGCCAAAGCAAGTGCTTGGAAGGATCTCTCAGTTTAAGAATAGCTTGATCACTGTTCGCGCCTATTATCAGAATCCTGAGGTCATGGAAGCCGATAAAGTTTCAGGAAGGCCTAAAATGGGGTCGATTTATAAGGAATATGTAGACCGGTGTTTCAAGGCAGGAGCTATGGATTTTGACGATTTATTATTGAGAACCAATGAATTGTTGACCCGATTCCCAGAAGTACTTGCCAAGTATCAGGAAAGATTCAAGTATATACTTGTTGATGAGTACCAAGATACGAATCATTCACAGTACTTGATTGTAAGAGCATTGGCTGACAGGTTTCAAAATATCTGCGTGGTAGGTGATGACAGTCAAAGCATTTATGCGTTTAGGGGTGCTAATATCCAAAACATTCTAAATTTTCAGAAAGATTATGATGATGTCAAAATTTTTAAACTGGAACAAAATTACAGGTCATCGAGTACTATAGTTCAAGCTGCAAACAGTGTTATTGACAAGAATAAAACGAAATTAGACAAAGAAATATGGACCTCTAATCAAGAGGGAGAGCCTATTAAAGTAATGCGCACATTTTCAGAAGGAGATGAGGGGCGTTTTGTAGCGAGTTCGATTTTTGAAAATAAAATGCAGCATCAGTTACCCAATGATAGTTTTACGGTATTATATCGAACCAATGCCCAATCAAGAGCTATTGAGGATGCGCTTCGAAAAAAAAATATCAAATATAGAATTTATGGAGGCCTGTCATTTTACCAAAGAAAGGAAATAAAAGACACCTTGGCTTATCTGAGATTGTTGGTTAATCCAAGTGATGAAGAGGCGCTTAAAAGGGTTGTTAATTATCCTGCCAGAGGAATTGGTCAGACTACTATTGATAGATTGGTCATTGCCGCTAATGAGCATAACATAACTATTTTTGAGTTATTGAGCCAACTAGAAACTTTGCCTGTTGGAATCAATTCTGGTATCAAAACAAAACTCACGAATTTTAGAGATATGATCAGGAGTTTTCAAATCGAGTCACAGTCAAAGAATGCCTTTGAGATGGTCGAATTGGTTGTGAAGAAAGCCCGGTTGATCAGAGATATTGAAGCCGAAGGTACGCCTGAGGCGGTTAGCAGGGTAGAGAATGTTCAGGAGTTAATGAATGGTGTTAAAGATTTTATTGAAGAACAAAAGGAAAAGGATGAAGATGCTTCCTTGGCCTTTTTTCTAGAAGATGTTGCACTTGCTACAGATTTTGACAAAGAAAAAGACAATGTCCCGAGAGTTTCCTTGATGACAATTCATCTTGCCAAAGGATTGGAATTTCCTTATGTTTATATTGTTGGGCTTGAAGAAAACTTGTTTCCGTCAGCCATGAGTATGAATACCCGAAGTGAGATCGAGGAGGAGAGAAGGTTATTTTATGTAGCACTTACCAGAGCAGAAAAGCAGGTTTATCTATCTTATGCCCAATCGCGTTATAGGTGGGGAAAACTGATAGATTGCGAACCAAGCAGGTTTTTAGAAGAAGTAGATGATAAGTTCGTTGATTATATAACGCCTAAGAAGGAAGTGAAATCCCCTAACGTTTTTATTAATAAAGACATTTTTGGAACACCTGATAAACAAAAAATAAGGTTTAAGAAACCTGTGAGCAGAACTGTAGAAAGGAATGTCAAAAAACCTCCTATGAAATCTGTGAAAGTGACTCCTCCAAAGAACCTTAAAAAGGTTAGTGATATGGGAGGATCTCAAAATTTATTTGACAATAACCTCGTACAAGGAAATGTTGTTGAACATGCCAAATTTGGTCAAGGAGAAGTGCTCACGGTAGAGGGAGCAGGAACAAGTAAAAAGGCCGAAATTAGATTTCAATCTGGCGACACGAAGAAGTTGTTATTGCAATTTGCTAAGTTGAAGATTATTGGCTAATTACTTGTCTAGGTCATCAAAATAATTGTTACTTTGCAGCTAGTTAAAAATTAATTAATACTTGAATTAAAGAACCGAAAGGATGGATTTAGAATATAATTCTGACAGAGAGCATTTAATCATTCCAGAATATGGCAGACATATTCAAAAATTGGTAAATCATTGCATCAATCTGGAAGATATAGAAGTGAGAAATACGATGGCTAAGGCCATTGTGAATGTGATGGGAAATATGCAACCTCATTTAAGAGACGTGCCAGACTTTCAACATAAATTATGGGATCAATTGTTTATCATGTCTAATTATGAATTAGACGTTGAAACTCCTTATCCTAAACCTGAAAAAGAAGTGTTACAGGCAAAACCAGATAAGATGGACTATCCTAAATCTGCTTCTAAATACAGATTTTATGGGAATAATATCCAAACCATGATCGATACGGCACTTTCATGGGATGATGGAGAGATGAAGGATGCGTTGGTTTTTACCATTGCCAATCACATGAAAAAGTGTTATTTAAACTGGAACAAAGATACGGTTGACGATGAGGTTATCTTTAGTCATTTGAGTGAATTATCAGGTGGGGAGTTGGTTCTTAATGATAAAGAAACACTTTCAGATTCAAAAGATTTGTTGAGAAAAAAGCCAGCAAAAAACTACCAGAAAAGCAATCAAAAACAAGGTAAAAAGAATTATAGAAAAAGATAATTACAAAAATAATTTCGGCTAATGTCAATATTTAAAATTGAAGGAGGACATCGTTTACAAGGTGAAATAACTCCTCAAGGTGCTAAAAATGAGGCACTTCAGATTGTTTGCGCAACGCTATTAACTGCATCTAAAGTTACCATAAGTAATATCCCTGACATTAGAGATGTAAATAAACTAATCTATATTCTTGGCGAACTAGGCGTGAAGGTTGAGAAGTTAGATCGAAATACTTATACCTTTCAGGCTGATGAAATAAATCTTAAATACCTCGAATCTCTTCAGTTTAAAAAGGATGGAAGTTCTTTAAGAGGTTCAATAATGATTGTAGGTCCTTTGCTTACCAGATTTGGGAAAGGTTATATTCCAAGACCAGGTGGAGATAAGATAGGCAGGAGAAGATTGGATACACACTTTGAAGGATTCATCAAACTTGGTGCAAATTTCAGATACAATAGAGAAGAGTATTTCTATGGTGTAGAAGCTGAGCAACTTCATGGAACGGAAATGCTTTTAGATGAAGCTTCTGTAACAGGAACTGCTAATATTTTAATGGCGGCCGTTTTAGCGAAAGGAGAAACAATAATTTATAACGCCGCTTGTGAACCCTATATACAGCAATTGTGTAAAATGCTTGTTAGTATGGGTGCCGAAATATCTGGTATTGGATCTAACAGGTTGATCATTCAAGGCGTAAACGAACTTGGTGGTTGTGAGCATCGTGTCTTACCTGATATGATTGAAATAGGAAGCTGGATTGGAATGGCAGCCATGACACGTTCTGAGTTGACTATTAAAGATGTGAGTTGGAAAGACCTTGGCCAAATACCAAATGTATTTAGAAAATTAGGTATTGATCTTCAGAAAGTGAATGATGATATTTTTATTCCGGCTCAAGACAGTTATGAGATCCAGGGTTATTTGGATGGTTCAATTATGACAGTGTCTGATGCACCTTGGCCTGGTTTTACGCCAGACTTATTAAGCATTGTTTTGGTTGTTGCAACGCAAGCTAAAGGGAGTGTACTAATTCATCAGAAAATGTTTGAAAGCAGGTTGTTTTTTGTAGATAAACTGATTGATATGGGAGCAAAAGTGATCTTGTGTGATCCGCATCGTGCAACTGTAATCGGTATGAACCATGAATCTAGTTTAAAGGCAACTACAATGAGCTCACCAGATATAAGGGCTGGAATTTCATTACTTATTGCTGCCTTGTCAGCGAAAGGAACAAGTATTATTCATAATATTGATCAGATTGATCGCGGTTATGAAAATATTGACGAACGATTGAGATTATTGGGCGCTAAGATCGAAAGAATCGAAAACACATTCTAGACTAAAATTTTACAATTAATTTTTTGTGACAATATGACACAATTAAACACTTGGCAAGTAATTTGCGTACCAAGGTGTAAGAGGATAAAACTGAATTAAAATGAGCAATCAAGAACATAAAGAACAGGAAATGGAAAAAGACATTCCAAATCAGGAAGTTGAAAACGAAAATGTAGCTGGAGAAGCTGGAAATAATGAAGATGTAGGGTCTGATAGTGAGCCGGTTGTGTCTGAAACAGAAGCTCTTGAACTTGAGGTACGTAAAGAAAAGGATAATTTCTTAAGACTCTTTGCTGAGTTTGAGAATTATAAGAAGCGTACATCACGAGAGAGAATAGAATTGTTCAGTACAGCCAATAAGGAACTTATGACAGCTCTTTTGCCAATCTTGGACGATTTTGAAAGAGGGTTAAAAGAAATAGGGAAATCTTCAGATGAAGCCCTATTGGAAGGAACTCAGTTGATATATAACAAGTTCAAGAATACATTAAGCCAAAAAGGCTTGAAAGAAATGGAAGTGAAACAAGGAGATGTATTTGACGCTGAAATTCATGAAGCGATTACTCAAATTCCTGCACCTTCAAAAAAGCTAAAAGGGAAAATTATTGATACCGTTGAAAAGGGATATAAATTAGGAGAAACGATAATTCGATTTCCTAAAGTTGTATTAGGTAATTAATAGTATTGAATAATTAAAAACGATTACTTGTGAAGCAAGATTATTATGAAATATTAGGGGTTGGCAAGAATGCTACTGCTAATGAGATAAAAAAGGCCTATCGTAAAAAGGCGGTACAAAATCACCCAGATAAAAATCCGGGAGACAAAGCCGCTGAAGAAAGATTTAAAGAAGCTGCAGAAGCTTATGAAATATTAAGTAGCGCTGATAAAAAATCAAAATACGACCAATTTGGACATGCTGCGTTTGAGAACGGAGGTGCCGGAGGAGGAGGATTTGGCGGAATGAATATGGATGATATCTTCAGTCAATTTGGAGATATTTTTGGCGGTCACTTTGGTGGTGGCGGTGGATTTGGCGGCGGTTTCGGCGGTGGATCCAGACAAGCAAGGGTCAAAGGAAGTAACTTGAGAATTCGTGTTAAGCTTGAGCTGAAGGACATATTAAATGGAGTTAGCAAAAAGGTAAAAGTAAGACGTCAGGTTAAAGCTGAAGGTGTTACCTATAATACTTGTACGGCTTGTAATGGTCAGGGAAGCGTCATGAGAGTGACCAATACTATTTTGGGTAGAATGCAAACTGCGACAACATGTCCTACTTGTAAAGGATCTGGGAAGATGGTAGACCACAGACCTAAAGGAGCTGATGCGAATGGTTTGATCACAAAAGAAGAAACTGTTGAGATTGAGATTCCACCAGGGGTAACAGATGGCGTGCAGCTTAAGGTTGCAGGCAAGGGGAATGACGCTCCAGGAGACGGCATCCCAGGTGATATTCTTGTTGTGGTTCAGGAAATACAACACGAACGTCTAAAAAGAGAAGGTACGAACCTTCACTATGACCTATATATTAGTTTTGCTGAAGCAGCCTTAGGAACCAGTGAAGAAATTGACACCTTAACAGGAAAAGTTCGGATCAAAATAGAAGATGGTACACAGAGCGGAAAAATTCTGCGTTTGAGAGGTAAAGGATTGCCCAGTTTAGATCGATACGGAAATGGAGATATTTTGGTACATCTTAATGTTTGGACACCTAAAAAGTTATCGAAAGACCAAAAAGCATTTTTTGAAAGTGTGAAAAATCATGAAAATTTTATACCAAACCCATCAATTTCGGAAAAGTCATTTTTTGAAAAGGTAAAGGATATGTTTTCATAACTTCGCAATAATCAATTTATTAAAAGGAAGAAATTACAATTAATGAAATTTTTTAGGAATAATTTCATTATATTTGTTTTGCTGGATTTTAGAATTCAGTAACTTTTTCTTTTTCATAGCAATTTTCCCACTCTTTTAAGAGTGGGTTTTTTTTTGATATGAGTATATTATTTTTTTAAAAATAAATTAACGAATAGATTAGGATATTATCCTAAATATTGTATTTTTACAGTCTTATTTATATTACTTTTAATAGTAATATTCTTTTTCATAGCAATTTTCCCACTTTTGTTTACAAGAGTGGGATTTTTTTTTGAATCAGATATAAGCTACTTTTGCAAAAATTAAAGTAAGCCATCTTATCGCTGCGCTTTTAGCGTGGAGGAAAGTCCGGACACCATAGGGTAGCATAGCGGATAACATCCGTCATCCGTCTTTGACGGAGAGGACCAGTGCAACAGAAAGTATGTACAGTTCGGCTGTAGTGAAACCAGGTAAACTCTATGCGGTGCAATGCTATGTACATTGGAGATCCGATTTTGTCGGGAGAGAACTACTCGTTCGATTTCAAGGGGTGAGCAGCTAGAGTTGCAAAGTAATTTGCAGCCCAGATAAATGATAGGAGTCCGTTAGTTAACGGATAACAGAATCCGGCTTATTGGCTTACTTTTTTCTTTTGAAGATTTCGTAATAATCACTTTAATTCCATGGCTTTAATTGATGAATTGCAAGGATTTGACCCTGTAATTATTGATTGATAAATAGGATGCTATTTTCATTGAATATTTTATAAAATCATCTTTATATTTTGTATTTTTGGGGACGAAAAATTTTTAACCAGAATAAATTTATTTAAGATTATGGCATTTGATGTTGATATGATAAAAAAGGTTTACGAGAGAATGGCTGAACGTGTTGATAGCGCAAGAAGCCTGGTTGGAAGACCACTTACCTTATCTGAAAAAATATTATACAATCATTTATGGGATGGCCTCCCGAAGGAATCCTTTAAAAGAGGTGAAGACTATGTTGATTTTGCTCCAGACAGAATAGCATGTCAGGACGCCACTGCTCAAATGGCTCTGTTGCAGTTTATGCAGGCAGGGAAAAAGAAAGTAGCTGTGCCAACAACAGTTCATTGTGATCATTTAATCCAGGCTAAGATTGGTGCTGATAAAGATTTGCAAGAAGCGCTGAATTCATCGAGTGAGGTCTTTAATTTTTTGGCTTCAGTATCAAATAAATACGGCATTGGTTTTTGGAAACCTGGAGCTGGGATCATACATCAAGTGGTACTTGAAAATTATGCATTTCCAGGAGGAATGATGATAGGTACTGATTCTCATACTGTTAATGCAGGAGGATTAGGAATGATAGCCATTGGAGTTGGTGGTGCTGACGCAGTAGATGTTATGGCGGATATGCCATGGGAATTAAAATTCCCTAAATTAATTGGTGTAAAATTGACTGGAAAATTAAGTGGATGGACCGCACCAAAGGATGTTATTTTGAAAGTAGCAGGAATCCTTACAGTTAAGGGTGGAACTGGTGCTATAGTTGAATATTTTGGAGAAGGAGCAACATCGCTTTCAGCAACAGGAAAAGGAACGATTTGTAATATGGGTGCTGAAATTGGCGCAACCACATCAACCTTTGGTTATGACGCTTCAATCGAAAGATACCTTAGAGCAACTGGGAGAGATGAAATAGCAGATGCTGCAAATAAGGTTGCACCTTATTTAACAGGAGATGATGAAGTATATGCAAACCCAGAGCAATATTTTGACCAGGTTATAGAGATTGACTTGTCTACTTTAAAGCCGCATTTAAACGGTCCTTTTACGCCTGATCTTGCCACTGTGGTAGGAGAAATGAGTGAAAAGGCTAAGAAAAACGAATGGCCTATTGATGTTGAATGGGGACTAATAGGTTCTTGTACCAACTCATCTTATGAAGATCTTTCAAGAGCTGCCTCTATCGCGAAACAGGCAGTAGATAAAAATATTGTTTCAAAAGCAGAATTTGGAATCAATCCAGGCTCAGAGCAGGTAAGATATACCGCGG
This sequence comes from Lutimonas halocynthiae, assembly GCF_030409835.1. Classification (GTDB taxonomy): domain Bacteria; phylum Bacteroidota; class Bacteroidia; order Flavobacteriales; family Flavobacteriaceae; genus Lutimonas; species Lutimonas halocynthiae. The sequence continues at coordinate 798,248 of NZ_JAUFQO010000016.1, read as the reverse complement.
AAAGAGATGGGCTGTTGCAGATTTTTGAAGATCTTGACGCAAAAATATTCACAAATGCATGTGGACCTTGTATTGGGCAATGGGCAAGGAAAGATGCTGATAAGCAAAAAAAGAATACGATTGTACATTCTTTTAATAGAAACTTTTCAAAAAGAGCAGATGGGAATCCAAACACCCACGCTTTTGTAGGGTCACCTGAAATGGTTGCTGCCATTGCAATATCAGGTAAATTAGATTTTAATCCTTTGACAGATACCTTGACAAATAAAGATGGAGAGCAAATAAAGTTTGATGAACCAACTGGATTTGAACTGCCTCCAAAAGGATTTGATGTAGATGATCCAGGTTTTGCAGCACCAATGGAAGACGGTTCTGGAGTTAATATTGTTGTGAACGATGATTCAAAAAGACTCCAGTTATTAACCCCTTTTGAACCTATTGGAGACAGTATTTCAGGAGCAAAATTATTGATCAAAGCATTTGGTAAATGTACTACTGACCATATTTCTATGGCTGGTCCATGGTTGAGGTTTAGAGGTCATTTGGATAATATTTCAGAGAATATGCTTATCGGAGCAGTAAACGCATTTACGCAGGAAACAAATTCTGTAAAGAATCAATTGACCGGTGAGTATGGACCAGTTCCTACAACGGCGAGAGCCTATAAGGCAGCCGGCGTATATTCTGTGGTTGTTGGAGATCATAACTATGGAGAAGGATCTTCAAGAGAACACGCTGCAATGGAGCCAAGGCATCTTGGTGTAGCTGCAGTGATCGTAAAATCATTTGCCAGAATTCACGAGACAAACTTGAAAAAGCAGGGCATGTTAGGCTTGACTTTTGCAAACGAGAAGGATTATGATTTAATTCAGGAGAATGATACTTTTAATTTTACTGATCTTGATCAATTCACTCCAGGTAAACAATTGTCATTGGAAGTTGTTCACGATAATGGAACTAAAGATGTCATCATGCTGAATCATACATATAATGATAATCAGATTGAATGGTACGAAGAAGGTTCAGCCTTGAATCTAATAAAAAAACAAAATGCTCAATAAGCTATAATTTGTTTACATAAAGTATAAAGCTCCAATTTAATTGGAGCTTTTTTTATTTTATTCCCATGTTTTTATTTACCATATTACTTAATTATTAAGATAATTTCAAAATCCTTGTAATTATCGTAATGTTTTACGACAAATTGTAAAATATTGATGTAATGAGCCGAATATGGTACCTGGAAAATATTAACTTATTTAAAATTTTATGTCCGCATAAGTATGGCAGGTATAAGGATGATCATTCCTATAATTTATATAAGAATAAAGACTATATCTATTTTGAGGATGATGCAGCCCGTAAAGTGTATCTGATTGATAAGGGTAAGGTGAAAATTGGATATTATACTGAAGATGGAAGAGAGGTGGTTAAATCAATCTTGACCAAAGGAGAAGTATTTGGAGAAAAAGCAATTCTAAGTGAGAACAAGAGAAACGAGTTTGCAGTTTCAATCTCCGATGCAACAAGTATTTGCCCTATTGCAGTGCCAGTTCTTCATGATTTAATGAGGGATAACCAAAAGTTTACGTTAAAAGTATACAAGTTCATGAGTTTTAGAATTCAACGATTGGAACGTCGTCTTCAGATTCTCATGTTTAAAGATACTGAAACCAGATTACGGGAATTTTTATCCGAGTTGTGTGAAGATTATGGGTTTTGTTGTGAGGAAACAGGCAAGATGAAAATCAAGCACCCTTATACACAAAAGGACATAGCCAGTTTAATCGGAACATCCAGGCCTACCTTGAACCTGATAATGAATAAACTGAAGGAGCATAAAGTGATAGACTTCAGACGTAATGAAATTCTCCTGTTACATGATAGTTTATTACCTTCCATTTAGGTAAATCAATTCATTTTTAGATACGAACAAAGCATTTATTTTTTTAATGTTTTTATGTACTTAATGAATCTTTAAGTGCTTAATATCAGTTTATTATATTTCATAAAAATATTTATTATTTTAATGTAAGTTTGTTGAAACTCCATCGACCTAAATGAAAATTTTAAATACCTACAGATGAAAATAGAAAGGATTAGTTCAGTGGTTGCCGCCTTAATTTTATTACAAACGCTTTACTTTAAGTTTACGGCTGCTCCTGAAAGTGTTTATATTTTTAGCGAGTTGGGTATAGAACCTTACGGAAGAATAGGCTCTGGAATTCTCGAATTGATTATCGCCATATTATTACTGTTCAAAAAATCTTCATTAATCGGAGCTATTCTTGGTTTAGGAGTCATCACAGGTGCAATTTTTTCTCATATCTTTGTTCTTGGAATTGAGGTTCAGAATGATGGAGGACTATTATTCGGATTGGCACTACTGGTTTTTATTTTATGTCTTGTGACAATTTTTATGCAAAAAGATAAATTACTTAGTCTGCTGCCTCGTTTAAAAAAATAACACTATCGACAGCTATGGATTTTATTAAGAAAAACCTATCAAACATTATATTTATTGGCTTTATTATCTTTCTGTTTACACCTTATGGCCTTCCTGTTAGAGCAACCTTAATTAAAGGAGTCAGTTTGATTACTACAAGAATTTTTTCCATGGAAATTGAAGAGAAAGAGCAGTTAGTGATTGAAGATTATAATTGGCAACTTAGGAGTCTTGATGGAGCTAAAATAAACTTTTCAGATTTTAAGGGGCAAACAATTGTGGTGAATTTCTGGGCTACCTGGTGTCCTCCGTGTGTGGCGGAAATGCCAAGTTTTCAAAAATTGTATGACGCCTATGGCGATAAAGTTGTTTTTCTTTTTGTGGCGAATGATGAGCCCGATCGGGTTCGTAATTTTTTAACTGACAAAAATTATGAATTACCTGTTTATTATCAGGAAACAAAGGTGCCAGATGAAATGAATTCAAATTCTCTGCCTACAACCTATATTGTAGATGCTACCGGACATATTGTAGCCAGTAAAGTAGGAGCTGCAGATTGGAATAGTAATAAAGTCAGAAAGTTATTAGACAAATTAATTGAATAAAAAAAGGTTGGCCCAGAGGCCAACCTTACATTTCAAATAAAATAATAATGTAGATTAAAGTTTTTTAACCATTTTCACTGGTAACAAATAAATCTCACCTCGTTTGCTTGGTTTGTGATTTACCTTTTTGTAATTCAATTTTCTTTTTAAATAGGTTTCCAATTCTGCGTTTTCTGAATCGACAGATAGAACGATTAATTCTCTATTAGCGTTTACTGTGAATAACACATCAGCGGCATATTCATCTTGCAGCATATCGTCCATAAAATTAGATCCTATTAAATCAACCATCTCATAACGAAGATCGTCAGTTGGTTTAATTGGGTTTAAGTTTGCAGCAGATAAATTAAGAGTAAATAACCCTAGAGCAAGAATAAATAGTTTTACATTTTTCATAATATATAATTTAGATTAGACATTTATACTCTTACAGACGAAGCATGTGCAGTAAATGTTACATATGAATATGTTAAATCTAGATGATTTAAGATATTTTTAACGCTTCTAGTTGAAATGGTGCTATTCTATTAAGAAGGTTTTAACGTATTCATAATTCTCAAGAAAAAATGCTATTTGAATATTTGAATTTGAATTGGAAGGAATGTAATGCATTTTCTATTAGAACATAAAACGCAACCTAATTATAAAACGTACAACAAATTTTCATCGATGGGTATTTGATAATCAAGCAAAAAAAAAGCTGTCAATTGACAGCTTTTAAATTCATATATTAAAGATGGTTATTATAATTGTTTAACCATCTTTACTGGTAATAAATAGATTTCACCATGTTTGCTAGGTCTATGGTTAACTTTTTTATAGTTTAATTTTCTTTTCAAATAACTCTCAAGTAAATCATCATCTGAATCTACAGATAGAATGATAATTTCTTTGTTATTATTAACAGTAAATAAAACTGCAGCTCCATGCTCATCGGCTTTCATTTCATTCATATAGTTAGTTCCAATCAATTCAACAATTTCGATTCTAAGTTCATCAGTTGGTTTGACAGGGTTTAAATTTGCGGCAGATACATTAATGGTAAAAAGACCAAGGGCAAGAATAAATAATTTTAAGCTTTTCATGATATATAATTTAGATTAGACAAATAGATTAGACATTTATACTATTAAAGGACGTAACTTTTGTCGTAATTGTTACATTGGATACCGTTAAATTTTCCTCAATTAAGAAACATTTAACTTTTAAATCGTTAAAAGTGGAAATACATTAAGAGTTACTTAACATTTTTAACAAATACTTAATGATGCATGTTGTTAATTATTGATTATTCAACATAGTGTGTAATATTTACACATTCAATAATTTATATACGCTAGATTGAAAACAAAATGTAAAAGCTAAGTACTGGGTTTAGGCCTTATTCAGAATTTCAAGAATAAGATGGCAACCTGTGGTGATTTCTTTTTCTGAAATTGTCAATGGTGGTGTTATTCTCACTGCTCTTGGTTCGTATAATAGCCAGAATAAGAGGATACCATGTTTCATGCCCATAAGTATTAAGTGATCTGCTAGCTCAGTATTTTTCATTAATAAAGCTAGCATTAATCCTTTGCCTCTAATTTCGACGATCTCCTCATGCACTAATAATTTCCGAATCAATGCTTCTTTTTTCTCGGTAAGCTTTATCAAGGATGAATTAAATAGTGTTTTAAGTGTAGCTAAGGCTGCAGCAGCAATAACTGGATGTCCGCCAAAGGTTGTAATATGACCAAGCTTTGGATTCTCTGTAAATTGACTCATTAGATCTCGAGACGATATAAAAGCTCCGATTGGCATCCCACCTGCGAGACCTTTTCCGGTTATCAAGATATGAGGGATCATATTGTATTGCTGGAAACAATAAAAACTTCCGGTCCTTCCAATACCAGTTTGGATTTCATCCAAAATCAGTAAAGCACCAACCTCATTGCAGCGATCAAGTACTTTTCTTAAGTAGTCGTTTTTAGGCATGATAAACCCGGCACCTCCCTGAATAGTTTCTAAAATTACTCCGGCTGTATTGTGATTGATTTTAAGTAAATCTTCTTCATTATTGAACTCTATGAAAGAAACTCCTGGTATCAGAGGTCTAAAGGCACTATTTTGTTTTTCATTGCCACAGACACTCATGGCACCCTGAGTATTTCCGTGATACGAATTCTTAGCGGCTATTATTTCAAAACGACCAGTTGCTCTTTTTGCGAGTTTGAGAGCACCTTCGGTTGCTTCGGTACCTGAATTGGTTAAATAAGTACAATTTAAAGTTTCCGGTAAATGCTGTGCAAGCATTTTTGCCAAAGCAGCTTGAGGTCCTTGAACAAACTCACCATACACCATCACATGCATATATTTGTCAATTTGCTGTTTAATGGCATCCACAACCGGTTTAGGTTGGTGTCCTAGCGTGTTGGCAGAAACTCCGGCAATAAAATCGAGGTATTTTTTATCATTGATGTCAAACACATAGGTCCCTTTGGCTTTTTTAATTTCCAATAATAAAGGATGGCCCGACGTTTGAGCCTGGTATTTTAGAAAATCATTTTTCATCTTTTATAAAGATATCTGATTTTGACAAGGGTTTTTCACTGTCTCTCCATATAAACCCCCTTAACTTTCTCGCATTAACAGGAAGCTTGGATGGCGGATAAGTTTGTCCATCAGGTTGGTTTATAAACTTTGAAGATTCTATTTTACTCTCTCTAAGAACAAACTGAATTTCACTGCAAGATGTTTTTTCTATACCGATTAAGGCCTGTTCTTCATCTCTAACAAAATGGATCACTTCAGCATTACCAATAATATTGATGAACCTAAGGTCATTTTCCTCAAACTTCCCGTATAAGTCACGGCCTTTAATTTGATTGAATCCAATGGAGTCCTTATCAATTATAAAGGCATTTCTCAAGACTTTTAGACTGTCTAGGGTATTAGTAGCTGTATTGTTCAATAACTGTATTGTATCACCTGTTATTTGACTCTTATTTGACCATAAAACTGGTGCTCTAAACATTTGTGTTAAACCAGACCCTTGATTAGAATGAATTGAATCACATTTTCCGCTGAGATCACTTTTAAAGAATTTCACAGCATGGTATGCCCTGATAATCCTGTTTTCTGGCGTGCCCGTTGCCAAGATGGTGTCACCATGTATAAATAAGGAATCTTTGTTTGTGTTTGTTATGGCTAAGGCTTTTTTGATGACAAATGCAGAATCGACTTGTTCAAAAAACTCAGCATAATTACCTTTGAGAACAACATGATTTACAGTATCAATCATTACGATATTATTCGTTGCTGAGGCGAATCCCTGGTTTCGATTGTAGAAAAGGCTATCAGCTTTGATTTCTTTTTCGTCAAATTCAATCCTGGCATTTCTTGTAAAATGGGAGATATTTTGCTTTGTGTCATAAAACCCTTTTTCGCAATAAATTAGATTCTCATCACTTGTTATAGTCGAAGGACCGTATAAAAATGCCCTGCCGCTATCAGTGTAATAATCTAAATGATTTGATTCAAGAATATAATCAGGGTTTGTTAGCAGTACATCTGAAACCGCCTGAAACTTATTGTTCTCTAAATAATAATTACCCGTATTACTTGTCAATACGTTGGCACTGTCTTTTATGGTTGCACCGTACTTATAATAAAGTATCTGACGATTTCTATCAAAATTTAATGTATCTGTGCTTAAAGTCATTTTAGAGTCTTTAATCACTACATTACCCCACGATAAAGCTTTTTGATTGTTTCCGTTATATTCAGTGTATTGGCTTGTTTGAATAATACTGTCACCTTGATTCAAAATGACATCACCAAAAGCTTTTATGAAATTCTGGTTTTTATAATGGACCGCTTTTTTACAGTTTAACTTGATTCCTTCATGCCTGATTACCACATTTCCGAGTAGAATAGTAGCCCCTGGGAGTCTTACTTCATCAATACTTGAATTATCAGAATGAATAATTTGAATCCTTTTTCCTTGAGCCAGGCCCAAAAAGGAAAATAAGCAACAAAATAGAAGAATCGCAATTGATTTCAAACGGGATCAGTTTTATAGGGTGTTACAAATATAAACTAAATGAAAAAAGGCAAAGTTCTAATGTAGATTCTTTACCTTTTTTTTAACTTTTTTGTATTGTAATTAAACCATTATGGTTTGTTTTCTATCCGGACCAACCGAAACTATACTCACTTTTACACCTACAAAATCTTCTATAAATGCAATATAATCATTGAGATTCTTAGGTAATTGCCCAGCCTCAGTCATAGCGGTTAAATCTTCCTGCCAGCCTTCAAATTCAGTATAATTAACTTTTACATTATCTTCTTCAATGTTATAAGGGAAATGAAAAATGTCATCACCCTTGTAATTATAAGAAGTACACGCTTTTAATGTGTCAAATCCTGAAAGTACATCACCTTTCATCATCATCAATTGGGTCACTCCATTTATTTGAACTGCATATTTAAGGGCAATTAGATCAAGCCAGCCACAACGTCTAGGTCTTCCGGTAGTTGCTCCGAATTCATGACCTACTTTTGCCATTTCTGCTCCATCTGCATCAAACAACTCAGTAGGGAAGGGGCCTGAGCCAACTCTTGTTGTGTAAGCTTTGAAAATTCCAAATACATCTCCAATTTTATTAGGCGCAACACCTAAGCCAGTACATGCTCCGGCTGCTGTTGTATTTGAAGAAGTCACAAATGGATAAGTTCCAAAATCTACATCTAATAAAGATCCTTGTGCACCTTCGGCAAGAATAGACTTTCCATTAGACAGCGCCTGGTTAATATATTCTTCACTATCAATAAATGTAAGCTCTTTAAGTATTTCAACTGTATGAGAAAATTCTTTCTCTAAAGCCTCAAGATCAAAATCTAGTTCTACTTCGTAAAACTTGAGCATATTTAAATGCTTTTTAGTAAGAGCTTTGTAGCGCTCATTCCAATTGCTCATTTCAAGATCTCCTATCCTAAGACCATTTCTCCCAGTCTTATCCATATAAGTTGGGCCAATTCCTTTAAGTGTTGAGCCAATTTTAAGCTTCCCCTTCATTTTTTCAGAAGCGGCATCTAAGAGACGATGCGTAGGAAGAATGATATGCGCTTTTCTTGAAATCAGTAATTTAGTTTTGAAGTCAATATTATAACTACTTAAGTTATCCAACTCTTTTTTAAATATAACTGGATCGATCACTACTCCGTTCCCAACAATATTAATAGCTCTTTTATGAAATATTCCAGACGGAATTGTATGAAGAACGTGCTTATTGCCATCAAAAATTAAGGTGTGTCCCGCATTAGGCCCTCCTTGAAATCTGGCAATAATATCATAGTTTTTTGTGAGTACGTCAACGATTTTTCCTTTTCCTTCATCACCCCATTGCAGGCCTAGTAGTAAATCAATCATTTAATAATATTTATAAGTTATTTAGCTGTTTTGTTCTTTTCCCCATAAAAGTAAAGAGAGTGACTATCGATTTTAACATCAAATACTTCTTCAATAGATTTTTTGATGTTTTCAATTCTAGGATCACAAAATTCAATTACTTCACCGGTATCAGTCAAGATGACATGATCATGTTGTTTGTTAAAATAAGATTTCTCATAATGAGCCTGATTTTGGCCAAATTGATGACGTCTTACGAGTCTGCATTCCAGAAGCAATTCTATCGTATTGTATAAGGTAGCCCTACTCACGCGGTAATTCTTATTTTTCATTTCAATATATAATGTCTCGATATCAAAGTGATCATCGTTATCATATATTTCTTGAAGTATAGCGAATCTTTCGGGAGTTTTCCTGTGATTATTATCCTCTAAAAACTTGGTAAAGAAGTTTTTAACTGTTTCCTGATTTTGACTATTATCCATGTAAATAGAATCCTGGTTCTTGCTTTGCAAAGTTACATTTTATCCCCACATTAAAGCGAAATAAATACAAAAAAAGTAAGATTTTAATTGGTATTTCTTGTTACTTTTTCAATGCCGTCAATCTTTAAAAGTTTTTGAATCAGATTGTTTAATTGTTTGTTGTTATTTATGTGTACAGTAATCATCCCGTGAAAGAAGCCTTCATCCCCTGAGATATTTATACTGTGAATATTTACGTTCAGAATCCCTGAGATCACCTTTGTCACTTCATTTACCAATCCTAAATTGTCAACCCCTGTTATCTCCAATGTAGCTTTGAATCCTTGATGAGATGAGTCAATCCATTTAGCTGAAATTACTCTGTAAGCATATTGAGATTGCATACTAAGGGCATTTGGACAATTGTGTTTATGCACTTTTATCCCTTCTTTTATGGTAACAAAGCCAAATACAGAGTCACCTGGTATTGGATTACAACATTTTGAAAGACTGTATTTAAGTTTCTCCTCTTCCCTCCCAAAAACAAGCATATCATAGTCGGCAGTGACCTCTTCTTTTATCTTGTCATCCTTTGACGCAGTAGAGCGGTTCATCCGGCTCTTCAAAAAATGCATCAAAACATTTGACCGCTGACTGGCATATTTTTTCAGTTGTTGGTTGTCAATACTCCCGTTTCCAATTTTGTAAAATAAATCAAAACTTGTTTTAAGTTTAAAGAAATTCACCAATTCATTAATGGTTTTCTCATTTAACTTAATCTTTAAATGACGTAATTTCCTTTCTAGCGTTTCTCTTCCTTCCTTGGCAATAAGTTTATGCTCATCTTTTAGAATACTTTTGATACGAGATTTGGCCCTTGCTGTTTTTACTATATCAAGCCAGGCCAGTTTAGGTTTTTGATTTTTAGAGGTGATAATCTCTACTTGATCACCACTGTGAAGCTCCTTACTGATTTGTGTTAACCTGCTATTCACTTTTGCAGCCCTGCATCGCATACCAACCTCGGTGTGAATAGCAAAGGCAAAATCAAGGGCTGTTGCGCCTTTAGGCAATGATTTTATATCACCGTTAGGTGTAAATACATAAATCTCTTTTGCGTATAAATTTAGTTTGAATTGTTCTACAAAATCGACAGCATTTACATCCGGATTTTCAAGTGATTCTCTTAATTTGTTAAGCCACTCTTCAAGTCCGCTTTCCTTTTGTGAGCCATGTTTGTATCTGAAATGAGCTGCATATCCCTTCTCAGCAATCTCGTCCATTCGACTCGATCTTATTTGAATTTCAACCCACTTACCTTTTGGGCCCATAACAGTGGTGTGCAAAGATTCATAACCGGTAGTTTTGGGCTGGGTTATCCAGTCACGCAGCCTGTTCGGATTAGGGCTAAAATGATCTGTAACGATTGAATAAATTTTCCAGGCATCAAATTTCTCATCTTTTAGAATTGACTTATATACGATTCGTATTGCAAATTTATCATAGACTTCATCGAAAGACACCCCTTGATTTACCATTTTTCTTCTTATAGAATAGATAGATTTAGTGCGTCCCTTGATGGTATAATTGAAGCCTTCTTTATCCAAAGAATCTTTGATCGTCTTTGTAAAACTATTAATATAGATCTTTTGTTCCTCTTTGCTTTCTGAAATTTTATTTCTTATATCTGTATAAACTTCATTTTCAGTATACTTAAGCCCTAGGTCTTCAAGTTGTGTTTTAATATTATATAAGCCTAATCGATGGGCTAAAGGTGCATAGATGAACAGCGTTTCGGAAGCAATTTTCACTTGTTTATCTTCTCTCATTGAGTCCAGTGTCTGCATGTTATGCAGCCTGTCTGCGATCTTTATCAGAATTACCCTAACGTCATCATTAAGGGTGAGTAACATTTTTCTGAAGTTTTCGGCTTGAATCGATACATCCTGATCTTTCTGCAATCTGGATATTTTAGTTAAACCATTTACAATCCTTGAAATGGTCTTCCCAAAAAGCTGTTCGATGTCGGCAAAAGTATAGTCAGTATCCTCAACCACATCATGTAAAAGAGCAGAAGCAATTGAATAGGCGCCCAATCCAATTTCATTAGCTACAATCTTTGCTACAGCTATAGGGTGATATATATAAGGTTCGCCAGTCTTTCTTCGTTGATCCTTGTGAGCATCAGCGGAAATATCAAAAGCTTTGCGAATTAGGAGCTTGTCTTCGTTAGACAAGGTTTGGTATGTATCCTTCAGCATGTCTTTGTAACGACTCGCTATTTCTTTTTTTTCTTGGTCTATGGTTGCTGTATACGCCATAGTTTAAAAATACTATAAAGGAAAGTAACTAACAAGTTTTTTAAACAGCAAATACAGGCTCTTAAGTAAAGCTTGAAAATTAAGCAGTAAGGTTTCTAACTCTCTGAAGAAGAGTAGGGTGTGAGTAGTGGATAAACACGCTAGCCTTATGAGGCGTTAAATTACTCAAACTATTTTTCGATAGTTTTTTAAGCGATGAGACAAGGGAAGATCCATTAAATTGATTCTTGGCAAAATCATCTGCCTGGTATTCAAATTTTCTCGAGATCATATTCATGAATATTCCAGTAATCTCTGAAATAGGACTATAGAGAATTCCAAATGTGATAAGACCAATATGAAAGCTTGGGATATCAACAGAAAGTGCACTTGATAACAAAGCATTATTTATCAATAAAGAAAAAATGTAAAGTGTGATTCCTGTTACCAATAAGGAAAGCACCATATTAATTAGTACATGTTTCTTTTTATAATGACCAATTTCATGTGCCAGAACGGCAACGATTTCGTCCGTATTAAGATCGTTTATTAAAGTGTCATAAAGAACTATTCTCTTTTTTGCTCCAAAACCTGAAAAATAGGCATTTGCCTTTGTTGATCTCTTAGATCCATCAATAACATAAATATTGTTCAACGTAAAACCTGTCTTTTTGGAAAACGCAAAGATGGCATCTTTTAATTCACCTTCCTCAAGTGGGCTTTGTTTGTTGAAAAGAGGCACGATCAAAGACGAATAAAACATAGTGATAAATATGGTAAAAGCACCAATAAACATCCAGGTATAGACCCAAAAGTCATCGCCGGTCATTTGATAGAACCAGATTATAATTGCTAAAACACCGCCGCCGATAGTGGCGCTAAGTAACAAACCTTTTAATTTGTCAGTAATAAAGAGGCGTTTAGAGGTTTTGTTAAAGCCATATTTTTCTTCTATAACAAAAGTGTGATAATAGGTAAATGGGATACTTAATATTTCGCTTCCAATCATGATAATACCAAAAAAAATAAGGGCTACAGTTATTTCATTGGAACTATAGCTTCTTGAAAAATTATCGACCCAGGCAAAGCCTTCCAAAATAAAGAAGAACAGGGTCAGGATCATGGTGAAACCACTTTTTAAAAGAGAGAAGCGGTAGTTTTCTTTTTTATAGGCCTGCGATTTAAGGTATTCCTTCTCATTATAAACATCGGTTAGTTCATTCGGAATTTTATCGTCAAAATGTTTAGCATTCAAATAGCTGATAATCTTGTCGATAGCAAAATCTATAACGAGAATTGCGATAATAATATAAAATAAAAATTGTGGGTTCATTTTATCCTGTGGGATTAATTCATACTGCATTATTTCGACAGACCGAAATTTCTTTGTCTTTTGGCTTCAAAAATAACAATTGCAGCGGAAACCGATACATTAAGTGAATCTATTTTTCCTTGCATAGGAATGATGATGTTTTTCTTTGCGTTTACCATCCATTGTTCGCTTAGCCCGGTAGCTTCTGTACCAACAACTATAGCTGAGGCTTTGGTATAATCCATTTGATGATATGGTAAACTCCTTTTGTCAAGTGCAGCGGCATAAATATTGATCTTTTTTTCCTTCAATAGGTCGAGTATTTCATCTGTACTGCCTTGGGCGATTTGATTCGTAAAGACGCAGCCTACACTTGAGCGAATAATATTTGGATTATAAAAATCCGTTTTAGGATTCGCAATGATAACGGCATCTAAGTTTGCTGCATCTGCCGTTCTCAATAAGGCGCCAATATTGCCAGGTTTTTCCGAAGCTTCGGCAATGAGCACCAAACAATCATTCTTAAGTTCTAAACCCCTAAGAGATAATTCTTTTGATTCAGCCACAGCTACGACACCTTCAGTGGTTTTTCGATGTGCGATCTTCTGGTAGACTTGAATAGATATTCTTATTAATACAGGCGGTTCCTTTTGGTCAGTAGCGATGATTAATTGATCAATTTCATTTTTTGAAATGATGTCTTCACAAAATAATATTTGTTTCAATTTATAAGCACCTTCAATTGCTAATTTAATCTCACGCTGACCTTCAATAACGAACAAACCCAGCTTTTTTCTTGTTCTGGATTTTTCCTGTAATTGAACAATCTCCTTTACGAGGTCATTTTGCAGGCTTGAGATTTCTTTGATCATATATAATAGTATCTAATTGAAATGAATCAATTCTTATTGCTTATTCTGAGGCTTGAGAATATTTGTCCATATATCGCTTCCAAAGTTTAGTTTGATGCGTTTCTAAACTGATGTCACGACCATCTATATAAGCTTTGACGATGATATTGCCATTCATTTCAAGTGCATTACCTTCACTGATAAACAATGTCGCACTCTTTCCTTTTTCAAGAGAACCATATTGCTGCCCTATTCCTAGAATGCTTGCCGTATTTAAAGTTATAAGCTGTAATGCCTCCTCAAACGTAAGCCCGTATCCTGTGGTTATGCCCGCATAAAACGGAAGGTTGCGGGAATTCATTCTTTCCATTTGCCCACTGTTTTCAAGTCCTACTAAGATATCGTTTTCAACTAAGGTCACTGCATTTTTATAGGGAAGGTCATAATCATCATCTTCATTAAGAGGGAGAGACTGTGTTCGTCTGAGAAGTACAGCAACATTTTCCTTTTTGATCAGATCAATTGTTTTGTATGCTTCATCCGCACCTACCAAAACAATTTGATCAAGCCCCAACGATTTCATAAGGGTTATGGCATCAATTATTCCTTTTTGTCTTTTGACATGAACATAAACTTTTTGTATACCGTCAAAAATACCTTTAGAGGCTTGAAAAGGAAGGTGTTCTTTACTCGACTCATTCTTAGTGTAGGCTTTAGCATTTAACAAGAAGTGCTTTAACTCATTTACCTGTTTAAGGTAATCCTCGTTTGCCTCTGAGATTACAACCTGACCAAATGACTCATATTTACTTTTATAGGTTTGTGGCCAATTGATGTGAATTCCATCATCTACTTTGATGGCTGCGTCTTCCCAGTTCCACGCATCTAACTGAACCAAAGAGGAGGTTCCCGAAATACGACCACCTCTTGGTGTTATCTGAGCTAATAACACCCCATTGGGCCGCATACTTTCTACCACCTTAGATTCTGCATTATACGCAATGAGACTTCTAATATGAGGTAACATACTTCCAATCTCATCAGCATCTATTGTTGCTCTTACAGCATCAATTTCCCCTAAGCCTAAAGTCGAATTAGGAATGATAAATCCTGGGTAGAGATGTTTGCCTTTCGCATCTATAACGATGCCCTGCGGTGTAATTTCCGAAGCGGCTCCTATTTCTTTGATCAGCCCGTTTTCAAAAATGAGAGTTGCTTCTTTAATAAGATTGCCATTACCAATATGCGCTGTAGCGCCTACGATACTTATAAGTTCTTTTTGGGCGCCGGCTGGGGTCTGTTGAGCGTTTGCTGTAAATGAGCAAAAAACAAGAATCATTATTGATTTTATATAACTATTTTTCATAATTGCTTTTTAAAAATCAACTGTGTCGCAGTGATTGATTCTACTTTCTTTTTTCTTAGCCTTTTGCGTGTCGCTGCCTTCTTTTTTTTCTGTTAGCATCAAACTGATTAATTTGTTTTTTTCTACCTTCATCTTTTTACGCATTTCTAAGTCATTTTGAAGATCAAAATAAACACGCCCTTCAATTAAAGTTTTCTCAGCTTTTGACGTAATTGATAAGGGATGGCCTGTCCAGAGTACAAGATCTGCATCTTTCCCCACTTTAATACTTCCAACTCTATCTTCAATATGAAGGAGCTTGGCAGGGTTAAGTGTGATAAATTTCCAGGCATCTTCTTCGCTAACACCTCCATATTTCATCGATTTAGCCGCTTCTTGATTTAACCTTCTGCTCATCTCAGCATCATCAGAATTGATCGCAGTTATAACTCCTTGACTGTGCATGATAGCCGCATTGTAAGGAATGGCATCATTGACTTCATATTTATAAGCCCACCAATCACTAAAAGTAGAACCACCGGCACCGTGTAATTTCATTTTGTCGGCAACCTTATAACCCTCTAAGATATGCGTGAAAGTATTTACATTAAAGTTAAATTGTTCAGCAACTTTCATCAACATGTTGATCTCACTTTGTACGTATGAATGACAAGAAATAAAACGCTCTCGATTGAGTATTTCAGCAAGCACTTCCATTTCGATATCTTTTCTATATGCTATCCCTGATTTTTTGATTTTATCATACTCTTTGGCCCTTTGAAAATAATCTACATACAACTGTTCAACTCCCATTCGTGTCTGGGGAAATCTTGAATAGCTGCCCCAATTAGATTGTTTGACGTTTTCGCCCAAGGCGAATTTGATGAATTTTGGCGCTTCTTGATCAATCAATCCTTCAGTAGTCTCACCCCATTTTAATTTGATGATTGCTGATCTTCCTCCTATAGGATTTGCAGAACCATGAAGAATTTGTGCCTGGGTAACGCCACCAGCTAAATTTCTGTAAATGTTAATGTCTTCAAAATTGAGGGCATCGCTCATGCTTACTTCAGCAGTAGAATTCTGACCTGATTCATTGGTCGAAATAGTGGCGATATGAGAATGCTCATCTATGATCCCTGAGGTCAGGTGTTTTCCGGTTCCATCTATTTCTTCTGCTTTTCCAGGTTTAAGGTTTTTACCAATCTTACTTATTTTACCATCCTTAACCAAGACATCTGTATTGTCAAGAATGCCTTCGTTTTCATTTGTCCAAACAGTTACGTTTTTAAATAAAATTGATTGCTGTTCCGGAGGCGTGTCAAATCCATAAGCATTATTCGGAAAGGTAACAGGAGACAAATAAGGAGCTTTAGGTTCTTCAGTTTTCTTTTTTAGCGTATCCGCTTTTTTCTCAGAGACTGTCCAGACATTTTTAATTCCATTACTATTCACAGCTGTTCCTTGAATGGTTTCAGGGGCTTCAATTAAAGCCAGGAGTCTGTTGAATTCTTTTGGATCCTTATTTGTTTCAAGATGGATACTTAACCAGTTATTTTTGAAACTTGATTTATTGCTGATAGCTTTGTCATCTGATTTTATGGTAATCTTAGGTTTTGAAACTGAGTTTTCAATGCTCAATTCATATTCCTTTTGATCTAATTTAAAAGTGTACTTACCATCAATATTGAGTTGATCCAATGAGTTGATTACAAAGGGTTCTCCTTGCACCCAATTTTCATAAATAATGGTTTTTTCATTAAAGAGATCACCCGAAGTAATGATAAAATTAGCATAAGCGCCTTTGTTCAAATGCCCCAATTTATCAGTCTTATTCAGAATCTTTGCGGGTACAGTTGTTAATGCAGCTAGAGCGGTTTTTTTATCCAAGCCATATTTAATACTCTTTAAAATATGTTTTTTGAAATCTGACACTGATTTTAAACCATAAGATGAGAAGGCAAAAGAAACACCATTGCTGGCCATAACGCCGGGGTTGGCAGGTGCCTGGTTCCAATCTCGCATATCACTAAGATTTATGTATTCGGTCTCAAACGGATTTTCAACATCGAATGGTTTAGGGAAATTTAGCGGAAGAATATAGGTCGCATTTGTGGCTTTAATATTGTCGATTAATTCATATTCATTACCACCGCCAAATAGTACATATTCTAATCCGAATTCCTGCGCTATTTGATGTGCTCTAAGAGCATTTCTTTTTTTACCGGCATAGAATATTTGCCTTTGTGATTTGTTATTATTAAGCGCTTCTAAAGACAAATCTGTTGTGCTTACAGATCCTTGCGCATACCAGGACGCATCGAGATAAGTCTGTCTTAGCAGTGCCATACTGCCCATTAATGAATTCGGGTAAGACTGTTTTGAAAACTTACTTTTATCAAAAGAAAGGTATTGCACAGATTTCGAAGATAGAATTCGTTCATTATTGGTTCTCTTCGTGTTCAAAGCTACCAGAACGCCAGTTCCTCTAATAATTCCCTGTAGGTCATGCGTGTTCACCACACCAAATCCTTCCTTTAATAATTCAGCTGCTTTTTTATCATCAAATTCAAATGCGTTGATAGCTGCTTTTTCAGGCATTATGTGTTCGTTCCAATAATACCCTTGTCGCTTGCTGTCATATTGAACAGCGCTTGATTTATTTGAATCCGCTTTTGGTGATGTTATACCGAAGTCTGTGTATACATCAATAAAAGAAGGGTATATACTTTTACCTTTTAGGTCAATAATTACGGCATTCTTAGGAATACTAATATTTTGACCTGAGTTAACTACTTTACCTTTTTGGATTAACAGACTCCCCTTTTCAATAATATTATCAGGGTCTAAATAAATTGTGGCATTTGTAAAAACGATATGGTTTTGATTATCTGTTTTAACACCATCGTTTTTTGGAAAATATTCTTGGGCCGTGAGCCCCATGGTGCACATCAAAAAGATAAGCATGTAAAGGTTTTTCATATAAATAGAATATGGAATTGTACAACCAAATGTATCAATTAAAATTTAATGGATAAGATTTGTCAAAAGAAATGACCAGGCCCATAATTTGATTATAGCTTTCTAATCCATCTTTATGTTGGTTATATTTAAGGTAGTTGTCATAAAAAATTTTGAAAAGCGGTTCAAACGGATTTTCATATTGCTTCCAGAATATGTCTGACTCACGCATATTTTTCAAAACACCTTTAGGTATTCTTTTCAGATAAGTATCAAACAATTCTTTATTATATCTTCGGATATCCAGTAAGGCATATCGCAAGACCAGAAGATAAGCAGCATATTGAAAATAAGGATCTTTATGGTAGGTGCCTGCTAAGAATCCAAGAAAATTGGCTTCACTTTCAGATGCAATTCCAAGCTGATGCGCCACTTCATGTGAGCAGGTAAAGGGTAAATTAATTTTTGGAATTAAATGATCTACCTGAGCCTCTCCTGATAAGGGATTAAAATATCCGGAAAAACCCATATAGGTAAGCGGAAGACTAAATAGCGATTTTTTAATAGATGGCCTGTTATAAGCTAATTGAGGAAAATCTTGACTTAGCTCATCATAACCAATTTTTGTAAGTTCAAGAATTTTGTGCTTAGAATAGTTTATTTCTACTTGTAAGGTGTCATGACCCGACAAGCTTTTTTGTAAGCTACTCGTTTTAAAGAGTATTTTTTCTGTAATCAATTCAAGCTGTTCAATATCGAAAGACTCTTCTTCAAGAGAAAAACTTTTTGATATCGGGCTCCTGGAATAGTTTAAGCCCCAAAATAAATAGAAGCAAAAATAAAAAACAGAGGCGCCCGCAAGAAACTGTAGTAACAGATTTTTTCGTTTCTGGCCTTTTGGCATGATCAATTTATAAAGGAAGCGCAATATTAGAAATATCAGAACTCCATAAATTATATCGCCAATTGAAAACGGAACCCAGCCCGTAATAAATCTCAAGATACTTGCAATCACAGGGTATAATCCATTCACATAGAACCTGTCAATGAACTCAGGATAATTAGAAAGCAAAGCCACTATTCCAATCTGGAAAAAAAGGAAAACGGATAATAGAATATTTCTTTTTTCTTTATACATTGCAGGCAATTATTCTGAACAAAAGAACAAATTATTAACAACAATTACAATTTACTTTTTGTATAGTTTGAGAATATAATTTGAATTCAGAAATTGCTAAAGAATTGCAAACTAATTTATTAAGTTTTTGAGAATACAAGGAGTTCAGTAAACAGCTCATCGCCCAATTTTTAGAATCGCGTTATTGCACAGACTTTATTAACAAGGATTCTACTGTTAACAATAATTGTTAACTTTAAATAGGCTTTAAGAAGCGGTTTGCACTGCTAAACATTTACATTTGCCACATGGAATCAGCAAAGTCAGTATCATATAATAACAAAGGAAAAGGGACCATAATAAACCTTGAACAAGGCAAGATCCCGCCACAGGCGTTAGATCTTGAAGAGGCTGTTCTTGGTGCTATGATGATCGATAAGAAAGGTGTTGATGATGTTATTGATATTATACACGCAGATGCATTTTATAAACCTGCACACCAGTTTATTTATAATGCTATTTTTAGTCTTTTTGAAAATTCTGAACCAATTGATTTACTCACAGTTTCGAATCAATTAAAAAAAGATGAAAAACTAGAAGCTGTTGGTGGTGACTTTTATTTGATTAACCTAAGTCAGAAAGTTTCTTCAGCAGCCCATATAGAATTCCATGCAAGAATTATCCTTCAAAAATATATACAGCGCAGGCTGATAACGATTTCAAGTGAAATCATTACCAATTCATATGATGAGACAGTTGATGTCTTTGATTTATTAGATGAAGCTGAAACTAAACTTTTTGATATTACTCAAGGTAATTTGAAAAAAAGTTCTGAAGCAGCCCACAATCTTGTAACGCAGGCATTGAAGAAGATAGAAGAAATTTCTAATCAGGAAGGAATGAGTGGCGTCGCAACAGGTTTCAGCAAGCTTGATCAGCTCACTTCAGGTTGGCAGCCTTCAGATCTTGTGATTTTAGCTGCAAGACCTGGTATGGGTAAAACTGCTTTTGTGATGTCAATGGCTAAAAATATGGCTATAGATTTTGATATTCCTGTTGCCATATTTTCGTTGGAGATGTCGTCGGTGCAGCTTATAACAAGAATGATTTCAAGTGAAACAGGAATTTCTTCTGAAAAGCTAAGAAAAGGAAATCTTGAAACCTATGAATGGGAGGCATTAAATGTGAAGGTTAAAAAATTATCTGACGCTCCAATTTTTATTGATGATACACCGTCTCTTTCTGTATTTGACCTTAGAGCTAAAGCCAGAAGATTGGTTTCTCAACACAACGTTAGGTGTGTTATTATTGACTACCTTCAGCTCATGACAGCAGGTTCATCAACAAAGAGTTCAGGAAATCGTGAACAAGAGATTTCTACAATTTCCAGGAATTTAAAAGCTTTAGCAAAGGAATTAAGTGTTCCTGTAATTGCACTATCTCAACTTTCGAGGGCTGTGGAAACAAGGGGAGGTAGTAAACGACCTTTGCTTTCTGACCTTAGGGAATCTGGAGCGATCGAACAGGATGCTGATATTGTATCATTCATTTATAGACCTGAATATTATGGCCTCACTGAGTGGGATGATGATGAGAGAACCCCATGCGACGGCCAGGCAGAATTTATTGTTGCAAAACACCGTAATGGTGGTTTAGAAAATATCAGGATGAAATTTATTGGCAGACTTGCCAAGTTTGCAAATCTTGATGAAGGTTTTGAGACAGAGTTCCAATCTTCAATGAATGCCGGGCAGGTTTCACCAAGTAATTTTACAAGCGCCAATGATGCATTTGGTAATATGGACAAGGATGATGACGTTCCATTTTAATAATAGAAATTAAAATCTCCATGTTTAGTAGGAATAGACTTCAAATGCGTCAATTTTTTTACTGTTTATTGCTTTTCCTGTTTGTTACGCCTTCCTTTGCATCTTATTTGTTAATTCCAATGGATGATTCCTCACAAAAGAATCATTTAAAGGCTTATGGAATTACGTATCAATCATTACTTCAAGGGAAAAAGGTACAATGGCTTCTAAATTATAGAGGCGGATCTTTTCTATTAGAGAATCAAGAAGATTTTAGGCGAGAATGCACGATAAGAGGTGTTTCATTTGAAATAGTTTCAGAGACTGAGGCGGTTAAAATATTGGAATTTATCGCCAGCCCATCTCAAAACATGGAGGCTGTTGTTTTGGAAAAAGCGCCAAAAATTGCGGTTTATTCTCCAAAAGATAAGCAACCCTGGGATGATGCCGTAACAATGGTGTTACAATATGCAGAGATTCCTTATGAAGTAGTATACGATGAGGAGGTACTATCTGATAAGTTATTATTATATGAATGGTTGCATTTACATCATGAAGATTTTACAGGTCAATACGGAAAGTTTTATGGAGCGTTTAGAACAGCTCCCTGGTATATTGAATCAAAGGTGAATGCAGAAAAGCGAGCCGTTGATATGGGTTATGCAAAAGTTTCCCAACAAAAATTAAATGTGGCGCTAAAAATCAGAGATTATGTTTTTGGGGGAGGTTTTATGTTTGCCATGTGCTCGGCTACCGATAGTTTTGATATCGCTTTGGCGGCAGAAGGTGTGGATATTTGCGAAGTGATGTTTGATGGAGATCCGTCTGAAAGAGCCTATCAGGATAAGATAGTTTATGAACCAACTTTTGCTTTTAAAGATTTTATTCTTGAAAGGAACCCTGTTGTGTATGAGTTTTCTAATATTGATACAACAAGGAAAAGAAAAGTGCTTAAATCAGAAGATTATTTTGAATTGAAGGAGTATTCTGCAAAATGGGATATGGTTCCGAGTATGCTCTGCCAGAATCACACTTTACTAGTCAAAGGCTTTATGGGGCAAACCACTGCTTTTGAATCAGCTTTGGTAAAACCAACAGTGATGGTGTTGGGTCAGAATAATGCCAATGGGGAAGCAAGATATATCCATGGTGTGAAAGGAAAGGGTATGTTTACTTTTTTTGGAGGACATGATCCTGAAGATTACCAACACAGAGTAGGGGACCCAAAAACAGAATTGGATTTGCATCCCAACTCACCTGGTTACAGACTGATTTTAAATAATGTTCTTTTTCCGGCAGCACGAAAGAAAAAGCAAAAAACATAAAATAGTCCTGATTAATAAATATCTTTTTTTAAATTTATTTTAAGCTAAAATTCCGAATATATGACCTCTATAAATAAGTTTGTAAATGCATCTGGTGGTAAGTTTTTATTATTGGGTTTGATTGCAATCTATGTTATTAGGCTTATAGTGAATCAAATGATGGGTTTGATGCCGCAAGACGCCTATTATTATTTTTATAGCGAGCACCTGGCATTATCTTATTTTGATCATCCGCCAATGGTGGCTTATATGCTCAAAGCTTTTAGTTTTATTTTTGGCAAAAGTGTTGCTGCAGTAAAACTGACTGATTTTATTGTCACCTTATTTTCATTTATAGGTTTTTATTATTTAAGCAGCTTTTTCTTATCTAAAAACAGAACCATTCGGTCTTTAGTATTATATGGATCTACTTTGTTGGTCACGGTCATATCAATTAATACAACCCCTGATGTTCCGTTACTGTTTTTTTGGACCATGTCATTGATCGTCATGTATAAGGCGCTATTTGAAAACAAGATAAGGTACTGGATTCTAGCCGGAATATTAATAGGCCTGTCCTTTAATAGCAAATACACCGCCGTTTTTCTTCTGTTTGGCTTGATCACGTTTCTTGTTTTTTCTAAAAATCATCGACATTTTTTATTTTCAAAGGAGTTGTTCTTAACCTTAGTCTTTTTTGCAATTACCATTGCACCCATTTTCATCTGGAATATTGAAAATGACTGGATGTCATTTAAATTTCAAGGCTCTGAAAGGGCCTCTTCAATTTCCAAGTTCCAAATTGTACCGAAGTTCTTCTTTGGAAATTTAGCGACTCAATTAATGCTTTTATTACCAGTATTATTTACTGCAATGTTATTTGTGTTTTTTAAGCTTGGGAAAAGAATAAAAAAGACTTACAAAATACCTGATGACAAAACGCTGTTTCTACTATCATTCTCGCTACCCATTATTTTGTTCTTTTTTGCTATTTCTACTTTTTATTGGGTAAAGCTTAATTGGATAATGCCCGCTTACATCACTGCTATTGTATTAGTCGCTAGGTATATAAGTTATAAAATGCTGAGGTATCAGGTTGTTTTGTCCTTGATTTTTCACACGCTTCTTTTTGTTCAAATTGTTTTTTATCCTGTTAATGTTAAGTCTGATGATACTTGGTTTGGCTGGGAAGAATTGTCGGTTGAAGTTGAAAAAATCAGTCAGCAATATCCCGATAGTTTTATTTTTTCCAATGATGGTTATAAGACTTCAGCCGTGCTTAATTTTTATTTAGATCAAGAAGTCTATTCAGGTAATGTGATTGGCGCACATGGCTTACAGTTTTCAGTTGTTCATGATGATTTGACTATGTTAAAAGGTAAGAATGCCATTTTCATCGATTCCGATCGACGCTTTAAGAACCTGGATAAATCAACCAAGGCACCTGATCAACTCGAGAATTATTTCGAAGAAATCCATCAATTAGAACCAATTCTAATTACAAATAAAAAGGGAAAGACTTTGAGGAAATATTTGGTTTATCAATGTGTAAAATACAAGTAAAGAAAGAACATTTTAGTTCATTGTTCTTTTGAGGCTTTGACCTTATTCCAAATAAGGTTTTTTATTTATCAGGTATCGATCGAAAGTCCTGTTCAAATATTTTTAATTGATGTTAATGACTTAACCTTAGATTCAAGTACAAAAAAAAACCGGTTCCTATTGAAAGAAACCGGTGTCTGTTTGTTTTAAAAAATAAGCTTATTTGGTCTCGATCCATTTACGAGCATTGACAAAAGCCTCTATCCAAGGGCTTACTTCATCATTTCTGTTTTCAGGATAATTGGCCCAGTTCCATTGGAAAATAGAGCGCTCAATATGTGGCATCATTACAAGATGACGTCCGTCATCACTTGCCATCATAGCTGTGTTAAAGTCAGAGCCATTTGGATTTGCAGGATAGCCTTCATAGCCATATTTTGCTATAATATTATATTTAGACTCTTCATAAGGAAAGCTGAATTTACCCTCTCCATGCGACATCCAAACACCTAATGTAAGTCCTTCTAAACTTGATAGCATCACAGAATTGTTTTCCTGAATCTTTACCGAAGTAAAACCACTTTCATGTTTGTACGAATCATTATGCAGCATTTTAGGCTTAGCCATATGATCAGGATTGATCATTTCTAATTCAATAAACAATTGACACCCATTACAGATACCAACAGATAAAGTATCTTCTCTATCAAAGAATTTTTTCAATGTTTTATTAGCGGTTTCGTTATATAAGAAAGCGCCTGCCCAGCCTTTAGCGGAACCTAAAACATCAGAATTAGAAAAGCCACCCACAGCGCCAATAAACTGAATGTCTTCCAGCGTTTCTCTTCCACTAATAAGATCAGTCATGTGAACATCCTTGACGTCAAATCCAGCCAAATACATGGCGTTGGCCATTTCTCTTTCACTATTTGAGCCTTTCTCTCTGATCACAGCAGCCTTAGGTCTTGCTTTTTCGGTATCAATGACTGGTAGTTTCCCGGAATAATTTTCAGGGAAGATATAGTTTAAAGGCTGATACTTATAATTATTAAATCGGTCTTCTGCCAAATTATTAGCAGTTTGCTCTTTATCTAACAGGTATGAAGTTGTATACCAATAATCTCTATAAGTGGCAATATCAAAGCTGAGATCAAAATTAGTAATCTCAAGCGTATCGCTTGCTAAAGCAGTTCCTATTTCAATATACGAAACAGCTTCGCGATTCAAAATTTCTTCAACAGCAGATGAACCATTAGATTGGATAATGACACCACTCTTTTCTGAAAAGAGCACCTTAGCCATGTCAGTTTCATTCAGCTTGCTGAGGTCAATTTTGGCCCCAAGGTTGTTTTCTGCGAAGCACATTTCAAGCAAGGTAGTAAGCATGCCACCCGCAGAGATATCGTGCCCGGCTAACAACAAATTCTTATTAATTAGTTCTTGAACCGCATTAAAGCAAGCCTTGAAGTAGGCAGGATCTTTAATATCTGGGGTCTCAGATCCAACGGCATTTCTAATCTGTGCAAAACTTGATCCACCTAAATGAAATTCATCTTGAGAAAAATCTAAATAGTAAATTTTGTTATTTTGAGCTGAACTGAACACAGGTTCAATCACGTTTTGGATATCCGAACATTCACCAGCTGCCGAAATGATAACGGTTCCAGGAGCAATAACTTCTTCATCCTGGTATTTTTGTTTCATTGAAAGCGAATCTTTTCCTGTAGGAACATTTATTCCAAGGGCGATAGAAAAGTCTGATACGGCTTCCACTGCATTGTATAGCCTGGCATCTTCACCTTCATTTCGGCAAGGCCACATCCAGTTGGCAGATAGAGAAACCGACTTTAGCCCTTCCTTCAAAGGAGCCCATACGATATTAGTTAATGACTCTGCTATAGCGTTTTTTGAACCGGCTCTTTCATCAATTAAAGAACTTGCTACAGCATGTCCTATTGAAGTGGCAATCCCGCTCTGGCCTTGAAAGTCAAGTGCCATAACCCCAACATCATTAAGCGGTAATTGCAGCGATCCGGCACATTGCTGTTTGGCAACTTTACCACCTACACAGCGGTCAACCTTATTGGTTAGCCAGTCTTTACATGCTACGGCTTCTAATTGTAGTACATTTTTTGCGTCTTCGTATACCTGCGCCACGTTGTACTCCAAAGCAGCATATTTACGATTAAGGCTACGATCTGTCATAATCGTTTGGGGTGAACTCCCGAACATATCAGCTAAGTCAAAGTCCATGGGTTTACTGCCATTTTTTTCAGATTTAAAAGTAAATCTGAAATTATCAGTAACTTTCCCTACATCATAAATTGGTGATCTTTCTCTGTCAGCAATCCTGTGTAAATAGTCTAAATCTCTTCCATTGATTACCAAGCCCATTCTTTCTTGAGACTCGTTTCCTATGATTTCTTTGGATGACAAAGTTTTGTCACCCACAGGTAAGGCATCAAGGTCAATTAAACCTCCTGTATCTTCAACAAGTTCTGATAAGCAATTAAGATGCCCCCCGGCACCATGATCGTGAATCGATACGATCTTGTTTACTTCTCCTTCAACCATGCCTCGAATGGTATTCGCTACTCTTTTTTGCATTTCAGGATTTGATCTCTGAACCGCATTAAGCGTAATGGCTGTGTTAAATTCTCCGGTATCTGCGGATGAAACAGCTGCGCCACCCATACCGATTCGGTAGTTATCTCCACCCAATAGAATGATATTGTCTCCCTTTTTAGGTTTGTCTTTTAAACTATCGTCTTCCTTTCCATAGCCTATTCCTCCGGCCAGCATGATCACTTTATCAAAACCGAGTTTTCTCTCATGCTCTTCGTGTTCAAATGTATATAAGGAACCTGAGATCAAAGGTTGTCCAAATTTATTTCCAAAATCGGATGCACCATTAGAAGCCTTTATCAATAATTCAATTGGAGTTTGATATAGCCATTTTCTTTCTGTCATATTCTCCCAAGACCTGTTTTTTGAAAGTCTTGAATAAGGAGTCATGTAAACCGCTGTTCCAGCCAGGGGTAAAGAACCTTTTCCTCCAGCAAGTCTGTCACGTATTTCACCACCAGATCCTGTTGCAGCCCCATTAAAAGGCTCAACTGTGGTTGGAAAATTATGTGTCTCCGCTTTTAATGAAATGACGGATTTAATTTTTTTATTCTGGTAATAATCAGGTTTGTCAGATGTTTTAGGAGCAAATTGTTCGATTACCGGTCCTTCTATAAAAGCCACATTGTCTTTGTAGGCAGAAACAATCGTGTTGGGATTTTCAATTGAAGTCTTTTTAATCATTTTAAAAAGAGAATCAGCTTGCTCTTTTCCATCAATAACAAAAGTTCCATTGAAAATTTTATGTCGACAATGTTCTGAGTTTACTTGTGAAAATCCAAAGATTTCTGAATCGGTTAATTTCCTTCCCAGCTTGAGCGCAAGGTCGTCTAAATAAGTTATTTCCTCTTTATTCAATGCCAAACCTTCAGCCTTGTTATACGCTGCAATGTCATTTATTTCTTTAATCTCTTCCGGGCTCAAGTCAACTGTAAACAATTCTTGATCGAGTTGTTTGTAGTGATGCTGTATCA
Organism: Lutimonas halocynthiae; assembly: GCF_030409835.1. Taxonomy (GTDB): domain Bacteria; phylum Bacteroidota; class Bacteroidia; order Flavobacteriales; family Flavobacteriaceae; genus Lutimonas; species Lutimonas halocynthiae. The sequence continues at coordinate 771,202 of NZ_JAUFQO010000016.1, read as the reverse complement.
TTGGGTCAAAAACAGGCGCTTCTTCTGAAGTCTTAAAGAATTCTTCAATTCTCAATATACCTGAAATACCCATATTTTGAGTTATCTCAACAGCATTGGTACTCCAAGGGCTAATCATTTCTTTTCTAGGTCCGATAAAACTACCCTCGATAGAAATTTCATTTAGTTTTTCTGCATTACCAAAAAGCCAGGTTAATTTCCCAATGTCCTTCTCATCAATTTTTGAAGGTGATGAGACTGCAAATACTGTTTGATTCTGGGTAAAAAAGTAGATCATTTGACTGGTTTTATCTTAAGATTTTGAAAAGTGCAAATTTAATCAATTGCCCTTGTAAAATAACAGTCAATGTTAATAATATCAATAAAATGTTGAAGGAATTAGCGCACTATCCGCTCTAAATTGAACAGAATGTGATTTATTCCAAATTGGCGTATTAAAATCTAATGTACTCTTAAGCGTTCTTTTCTAGTAAGGCCATGTAAAAACCATCAAAACCTGATGCGGCAGGAGATACTTTTTTATCTTTCGCCAGCCTGAAATCTGTATGATTTTTTAAAAATGCTTTCACTTGATTTTCGTTTTCAGATGGAAGAATCGAACAGGTTGCATAGACCATTTTTCCTCCAGGTTTCACCATAGAAGCGTATTGATCAAGAATTTCAGCCTGTGTTTTTCTGATACGGTCTAGAAAATCTGCATTGAGTTTCCATTTGGAGTCGGGGTTTCTTTTTAAAACACCAATACCGCTGCAGGGTGCATCGATCAGTACACGATCGGCTTTTCCTTTAAATTTCTTAATTGACTTAGTCCCTTCAATTGGCCTTGTCTCAATATTATGTGCGCCGTCTCTTTTTGCTCTTTTCTTTAGTTCAGCAAGCTTGTGAGCATAAATGTCCATGGCAATGATTTGACCTTTGTTTTCCATCAAAGATGCCAAATGCAATGTTTTACCGCCTGCTCCGGCACATGTGTCAATCACTTTTTGCCCTGGTTTTACATCTAAAAATGGTGCGACAAGTTGAGAGGAAGCATCTTGTACTTCAAATAACCCCTTTTTAAAAGCATCAGTCAGAAATACATTTTTTCGCTCAACGAGCATTAAAGCATGAGGAATATTCGCTACTTCTTCAGTTTCGATTTCTTCCGCTCGCAATAAATTTTGAAGTTCTTTTCTAGTTGTTTTTAAGCTATTGACACGGAGAATTACTCTTGCCTGTTTATTCAATTCAACTAGTTCTTCATCCCATTTTTTGCCAAGTTCGGCGTAGCCTACTTCATCCATCCAATCTGGAATTGATTCTCTAAATTTCCGGTCACTCTGCAATTCGTCAAATTTACCTTTTATCCTTCTGGTAGGCGTCCCTTCAAAATATTTCCAATCAGGCAGTGTAATACCTTTTAATGTTGCCCAAACAGCGAAGTTTTTGAATAAATTATCTCGTGTATAATGCCCTTTAGATCCAGCAATCTCATTATACAGACGTTTCCATCTTACCATATCATAGGTGGTCTCGGCTATAAATTTTCTATCTCTGGCTCCCCATCTTTTATCAAGCTTCAGGGTTTTTTGCACCACTTTATCGGCGTATTCTTTTTCGTTATATATAAGGTCAAGTGCCTGAATGACGGCAAATACTAAATTTCTATGTAAACGCATTAGTAAATGATTTTTAGGCCGCAAAGGTAGTTAAATAATGAACAGGTCAATATAGGCTGTTCTCGAATAAAGTGAAAAAACAGTACTGATTTTTAAAGGTTCAGGAAAACTTCTCAAAAACACCCATCCCAAATAATGCAAAATCATATTTAACGGGGTCAATTGGGTCCATTTTCCGAAGGCTAAGGTCTAATTCCTTGAGTGCTTTGGCATCGTTTTGTTTTCTTTGAAGTAGACCGAGTTTACGCGCTACATTTCCTGAATGAACATCGAGGGGGCAAGATAACATTGAAGGAGAAATGTCTTTCCAAATCCCAAAATCCACACCTGCACCATCTGAACGAACCATCCATCTTAAAAACATGTTGATCCTTTTGGCTGCTGAACCCTTATTCGGATCTGATACATGTTTCATAGTTCTCAAAGGGTGTTCAATTGCAAAAAACACCTTTTTAAAATGGTGAATGCTGTTTTGTAAATCTCCGGGTGCAGCGTGTTGGCTAAAAACGTTTTCAAGCCCTCCGTGATTCATATAGATAGAACGGAGGGCTTTGACAAAATAATTTAGATCTATGGCATTAAAGGTTCTGTGAACAAAATTTTCATCGACATCTGTTTTTGATTCCATGATGTAGTCATAAGGAGAATTCCCCATGATATCCATAAGCCTCTGCGCATTTTTAATGATCATTTTTCTATTACCCCATGAGATGGTTGCAGTTAAAAAGGCGGCTATTTCAATATCCTGTTTTAATTGAAATTGATGTGGAATCTGAATTGGATCACTTTCTATGAATCTAGGATTGTTGTATTGAAAGACTTTTTCGTCTAAAAGTTCCTTTAAAGTAGCATTGGTCATAAATGTTGAATAAAAATCAAATGTAAAAAATACAGAAAAGAATTAAGTTTTATATTTTCGTATTCAAATAAAATCAAAGGTATTAGTTTTCAAACTGCCATATCGTATTTAAAAGGAGTAGGCCCTGCAAGAGGTCAATTACTCGGAAAAGAGTTGGGGATCTTCACTTATGGGGATCTTGCAAATTTTTTTCCTAATCGGTATATCGATAGAACAAGATTTTATAAGGTTAAAGAGTTACAGGCAAATAGTTCAGAAGTACAACTCATTGGTAAGATAACCGGAGTCAAATCGGTAAAGCAAAAAAGGGGGACCAGAATTGTAGCCCAATTCGTTGATGAATCGGGTCAGATGGAGTTGGTGTGGTTTCGAGGCGCAAAATGGATTACAGATGCCATAAAAGTGAATGTCCCCTATGTTATTTTTGGTAAAGTGACCCAGTTTAATGGTTTGTTCAATATGCCTCATCCAGAAATGGAATTACTCACAGATTATAAAAAAGGATTTAAGACTGCCATGCAGCCCGTTTACAGATCTACCGAGTTGCTCGGTAATAAAGGGGTGAGCAACCGAGTGATGCAAAAGATGGTACAACAGTTGTTTTATGAGGCCAAAGATAAATTTGGAGAGACCTTGTCAAAAAAAATATTGGAAGAGCAACAATTGATCTCGAAAAATGAGGCCATGTTCAATATACATTTTCCTCAGAGTCAGGAGCAGTTAACCAGAGCAAGGCATCGCTTAAAGTTTGAGGAATTATTTTTTATTCAACTCCAGTTAATCGTTAAGAATCTTACAAATAAAACCAAGAATAAAGGTTTTGTTTTTGATCGTGTAGGAGATCATTTTCATACTTTCTACAAGGATCATTTGCCTTTTGACTTGACAAATGCCCAAAAAATGGTGTTAAAAGAGATTCGGAAAGATCTCAATACAGGGGCTCAGATGAACCGTTTGCTTCAAGGCGATGTAGGTTCAGGTAAAACTATAGTAGCGGTTTTGACCATGCTTATTGCTATTGACAATGGATTCCAATCAGCCTTGATTGCACCAACTGAAATATTGGCTTCTCAGCACTTTAAGGCTGTTGAAGAATTACTTTTACCTTTAGGAATAAAGGTAAGGTTGCTTACGGGCTCCTCTACCACTGCACAACGACGCGTTATTCATGAAGAGCTCGAAAATGGTAGTCTGCATATAATTATAGGAACACATGCGCTATTTGAAGATAAAGTAGTTTTCAAGAATCTGGGATTAGCCATCATAGATGAACAACATCGTTTTGGCGTTGCTCAGAGGGCGAAAATGTGGATGAAAAACACTTTGCCTCCCCATATACTGGTAATGACTGCAACACCTATACCAAGAACATTGGCAATGAGTGTTTATGGTGATTTAGATATCTCAGTTATTGACGAACTGCCACCTGGAAGAAAAATGATCAAGACTATACATCGTTTTGACAACAATCGCCTGGCTGTATTTAAATTCTTAAAGGATGAAATTGTCAAAGGCAGACAGGTCTATATTGTGTATCCATTAATTCAGGAATCTGAACAATTGGACTATAAAGATTTGATGGATGGCTATGAAAGTATTTCAAGAGAATTTCCCTTACCTGATTTTAGAATCAGTATTGTTCATGGAAAAATGAAATCGGCCGATAAGGAATACGAGATGCAGCGTTTTGTCAAAGGAGAAACCCAGATCATGGTGGCCACTACCGTGATTGAAGTTGGCGTAAATGTTCCGAATGCAAGTGTGATGATCATTGAGAGTGCAGAACGTTTTGGTTTGTCACAATTACATCAATTACGCGGCAGAGTGGGCAGGGGGGCAGATCAGAGCTACTGCGTTTTGATGTCAGGACACAAGCTGAGTAAGGAAGCTAAAACACGTTTAAAAACGATGGTTCAGACCAATGATGGTTTTAAAATAGCTGAGGTCGACCTGAAATTACGCGGCCCGGGCGATCTCATGGGAACCCAGCAAAGTGGGGTGTTAAATTTGAAGATTGCCGACATTGTCAATGATTCAGAAGTACTTTATACAGCGCGAAAAGCAGCACGAAAAGTGGCCTATTCAACTCAAGGACACACTGATCCCGAATATGCTCATGTTTGGAAAACTTTTGAAAGTATCTTAAAGAACAAATCCCTTTGGGCCAATATTAGCTAGTTAATTTGGTTCAGATATTTTTCATAAGGATTCTCTTTTTTTTATATTTGTCCCAAAACCCCGCAACATGAAAAAATTATTACCCTTCATTTTTGTTTTTACGTTTGCTAGCACGGTCCTTTTCGCACAAAAAGACACCATAAAACTTGCGAATAATGATGTTCTTGTCGGTTCGATTGAAAAAATGGACCGCAGCATTTTGACTTTTAGCACTTCTTATGACGATTCAGATTTTAAAATAAAATGGGGTGAAGTTGCTGAAATCAGGAGTTATCAGCGGTTTATAATTTCGGTTACTGACGGAGAGCGTTATACGAGCACTATTAGAAGTATAAAAGCAAAAGATAAAATTGTTGAAATTGATGATGAAGGCACTAGATTAGAATTTGCGCTTGATGATATTGTTTTTATAGAACCTATTGGAGGATCTTTTCTGGCGCGATTAACGGTAGATATGGATGTAGGAATAACCATAACGAAAGCCAATGATTACAAGCAGTTAACAACGAATTTGAGTGCCACTTATCTCGCCTATGACTGGAAGGCGCGGGCATTATATAAAACAGTTTTGACAAGACAGGAAGGGAGTGCTGATATCAATAGAATGGATGCTGAGCTGGGTGGAGATTATTATCTTCCAAATGATTGGTTTGTCAATGCAAAGGCAATCTACCTGTCTAATGATGAACAATTACTTGATTTAAGATCAACTTATCAGGCTGGTGTCGGTTATTATTTTATTAGAAACAACAGTATGTTCTTTTCAGCTAACGCCGGTTTGGCTTATACAACAGAAAACTTCACCAGTGATGAACCTGATAGAAATACTACAGAGGGATTTGTGGGTATTGGATTTAACAAATATGCCATTGGAGATTTAAGTGTTCAAACGGCAGCAGCATTATATCCTAGCTTTTCACAGAGTGGCAGGTACAGAGTTGATTTCAATTTTGATATGAAATATGATTTACCCCTCGATTTTTACATTCGATTAGGTCTTTCATATAATTATGACAGTATGCCAATTGAAGGAGCTGCAGACAGTGATTATGTCTTTACAACTTCCTTTGGTTGGGAATGGAATTAAAATTCGAACCTATTTATTAAGATTTAATCACAGACCTTATTGTTGTGGTTTTAAGATCAGAAATAAGTTTGTCTGTAATGTTTAGGTAGCGTCTACTTCCTAAGTACCGATTGGTGTTGTGCTCATCATAAAGGCTTGATTCAGAATTTATTGAGCCCATCTTAACCCTCCCGGAGGCATGGATGAATTCTCCTTGACCATTGTCTAACCAAATACCCACATGAGTCACTCTTTGCCTTGTGCTGTCTGTTGCTTTTTTTCCAAAGAACATTAAATCACCTTTTTGTAAATTATTGAATGCTAATTCAGGGTCAACATTTTCGCCTGCCATGATCTGCTGAGAAGCGTCTCGTGGAATAACATAGCCATTCATTAGATAAACGGTTTTTGTAAAACCGCTGCAATCCATTCCTTTAGTTGAAGTTCCCCCCCATAAATACGGTACGCCCAGAAGCTCTTTGGCATATAATTCAATGAGGGAGCCAGAAGCCTGTGTATTGGCTATCCAGTTTTCATATACCTGGCTTTCACTTTTCTTAAGATATCCTTGTCTCTTATCTGGATATCCAACTTTATAATAATCTTTTGTTTCTTCAAGCAAAGAGAGTTGAGCTCCCATAACAATGTCACTAATTTTATGAAGTTCATCATGTGGTTCTTTATAAACAAAACCAAATGTATTGGTGAAAATTATTTTTGGAGACTTATTCCAAGATTCAAATTGTGCTCTTGTAAGCAAGGTTACTCCTCCGTGATCAACCCATGAAATATAGGCATCCGGAGTTTGTACAAGATAAAAATCACCATCTATTTTAAGAACTTTAAGAGGCATGCCAAGGATTGCCTGGGTAGCGAGTTCGCCTGAGTGCTTTGGATTTGACCTGATATTAGCCACTGAATTATTGACAACAGCATAATAGAATGAACCTACACTGGCATCCGGTAATATTGTCGTTTGGTTTTCAATTTTTATTCCTTTTCTGGAAAGACTTTCAACTAAATCGGTTAGCGCTTTTTCCTGATCGGTTTCTCCTGACACGATTAACTTGTCATTTTCCAATTCAAATTGAAGATCATAGATTGCAACGCGCTTGTCAGGAGCATATACTTTTTTGATGCTATCACTAATAGTGTAGACTATGTCTGATACGTTCTGCGTTGGTTTTTGGCAAGATGTTAGCATAATACCGATGAGTACAGCGGTAAGACTTGTGTAATAAAAAGATCGCATATGAATTATTTAAATCAAGGCTAAACTACAAAATAAGGTCAAGAAAACATTCTGATTAAAATCAGAACTCTATTTGACGCAGCGTTTTTTAACCCAGGTATGAAGGTCATGAAAGTTTTGTGGCGCTACACCATGACCAACAGGGTACTCATGATATTCATGATCTATATTTAATTTCTTGAGAAATGGAGCTGTATTTCTTGCCCATTCCACAGGTATCACCTGATCTACAGAACCATGAGAGACAAAAAAATCAAGATTTTTAAAACGATCCTTTTCTAAAGGCTTTTGTAATAGTTCTTGATTTACATAACCACTTAATGCAACAACATGCTGAATCTTATTAGGATGGTTTAGTGCATAGGCTGTTCCTAAAATAGTGCCTTGACTAAAGCCGAGTATAAAAATATTATCTTGATCTACTTCATAAGCTGCAATAAGCTCATCAATAAAGATGTCTATTTTTTTTAATGCTTCTTTAGCTTCCGGAATATCAGAAAATTTATCACTTGTTGCGGCATCAAAATGTATCGTATACCAAGCATGACTTCCAAAGCCTAAAGATAATGGAGCTCTGGCACTGACAATCAGTAATTCGTCAGGGAGTTCTTCAGCAAAAGAAAATAAATCCTCTTCATTGCTTCCATAGCCATGGAGCATGATAAGTAATGGTGGTTTTGATTGAGTTGTTTTAGGTGATCTGACTAAATGTTCTAAAGAAAATGTACTCATTAAATGGATTGTAGTATTAAAATTTGATCCCTTTTTATTAGGAGAAGCTTGATTAGGCAATGTTTCTAAACCATTCCTGGAATTGGTCTCCAAGCAAAGGGACTCTTTTCTCTTCACCTTGAATAGCTCCTATTAAGCCCATAACCCACAGTACCAAAACACCAATTCCTAAAATCCATCCAAAATCAGTATACCGTTGGATAAAATTAACCAGGACGCCTGTTAAAAATATTCCTAAAGCCTGACGAATATGAAATGAAGCAAAACTATTACGCTTATTCTGATTCATAATAAATGCGACAAGCGTACCAATTATAGTAATATAACTAATAATTGCAATCGTTTTTCCGTCTTGGACTGATAGGTTATTCATATTTAAATTGGTATTGTTTTCAAGCTTTTCAAAAGCTAATTAGTTCATTAATAGTTTTTTGTTAGCATAAATGCCATAAGCTTTTCCCTTGAGCTCTTTTCCTAAAAATGCTGAATTCTTAGATTTAGACAAAATATCATTCTTTTCAAAAGTATAGACCAAATCCGGATCGAAAAGAGTCAGTTCTGCTTTGGCTTCCTTTTCTATAATCGAAACAGGTAAGTCAAAACGTTTGCAAGGTTTTTCCGTAAGGCAGGCAATCGTTTCGTCGAGCCCTAGATTAATCCTTGCACTTCCAAAAAGGGATTCCATACCGATGGTTCCATAAACCCCATTTTCAAATTCTACATTTTTATTTTCGATATCAATTGGGTTGTGATCACTAACGATCATATCAATTGTACCCTCCTTTATTCCTTTGAGCAAAGCTTTAGTGTCTTTAAGCGATCTTAGCGGAGGCCTAACTTTAAAATTGGTGTCAAATGACTTTATTTCGTCATCCGTTAAGAAAATATGATGGGCAGCCACACTGCAAGATACGTCAAGCCCTTTTTTCTTAGCATCCTTAATCAATTGAACTGCCTTTGCGGTACTAATTGTAGGAATGTGTAGTTTACCTCCGGTATAATCTAAAAGTGCGAGGTCTCTGGATATTTGTAGTTCTTCAGATAAATTAGGAATCGAATTCAAGCCCAGGCGCGTCGTGTTTTCACTTTCATTTACGAACCCATGATTTCCTATCCCGGCGTCCTGAGGAAAACTCAAAACAATCCCGTCAAAATTCTGGGCGTACAAAAGGGCTATTTTTAATAAATTTGCGTTTTCTAAGGACTTATTGTAATCCCCAAAGGCAATAGCTCCTGAGTTTTTCATGTCATATAATTCTGCCATTTCTTTACCTGCCGCTCCTTGAGTCAGATTGGCAATTGGATAAAGATCGACAGGAGCTGAGGCGCTTTTTTGAATTAAAAACTCAACTGCTGATTTATTATCAATCAATGGAAAAGTATTCGGATTCAAGGCAACTTTCGTAAAACCAGAACAGCCAGCTACTTCAAGTCCATGAATGATATTTTCACGCTCTTCATACCCTGGTTCGCCCAATGATACGCTTGTATCAAACCAGCCATTAGAAACATGGAGGTTTTTTAAGCGAATCTCTTTACAATTGTTTGGTAAATCAATGTTTTTTGCAATGTCAGCAATGATGCCATTTTTGACCAAAATATCCATTTTTTTATTATGGTATTTTGAATTGCTATCGATGATCTTGGCAGATCTAAGAAGTATGTTCATTTATTCCTTGTTTTTGATGCTAATCATCTAAAATATTTAATTCTTCAAAAATTTCTGAAGTAGAATTTCCAAGACTAAAAAAACCAGAGCAAAAATAATAAATAATTGCCACAAATTTTTATTATTGTTCCTTTGATTTCCGTCTTTAATCGCTTTGCCTATAGATTCGTAAAGATAAATGTTGCTATATTGATCAACCAAAGGTTGAAGTGACTGATACGTTAGATCACTTTCTTTGCGATTATAATTATAAGCTACTTTTTCAATTATTTGCTCATTGGACTTGAACTCATAGATTCCGGCTGTAAGCGGGTAGTCATTAGTTGTAACCCTTATTTTATCGTTATTCTTGCTTTGTAATGGTATGAATTCCAGCTCATTTCTAACAATTTTTAAGGGCTGGTCTCCAGTATTAGCTGATTGGACCATCATATGATTAGTTTGACCGATAGTCTTATAGATGGCCTCATTATTCTGGCCCTCTAAAGAGAAATTATAAAATAAAGGGACTACAAGGGGCGAATTAGAAAACTTGTTTCCAGGGCCCGATAGGGGGGATGCGATAACATAGACTTTGCCATCCTTATATTTAATCTCTGAAGCAAAATCTGTTAGATCATCAAATTGGAGCAAGGGACTTGCATTTTTTAATAGCATCGTAAAACCTTCAGTAAGTATAGGGTACTGAAAATTGTATATTTCTTTTTCAAATACATTATTAAAAAACGGATGTTCATAGTTGATCCGGCTAATCTTTTTATCAGCATTGAATTTTTCCAATATGCTACCTGCATCAAACGACTGTAACAGTTTATTATAACTACCAATCTCGCTAGTTGTTGCCGGAATGATCACAAGCTTACCTTTGTTTTGAACAAACGAATTCAAAGTCTGAATCAAAGGGTTTGATAGCGTTTCAAGCTCATCCAAAATGATCAAATCTTGTTTGGTGATTTGACTTTGATCTAAGTCTTTATAAGATACTTTAGTTAATTCAAAAGCATCCTTTTGGTATATTCGATTTAGAAAATCACTTTTACGACCAATAACCAGGACTTTTGTTCTGTAACTTTTCGGAATGCTGAAGAAGAGCTCATTGTCAAAATTTAGTGAATGATCTGAAATTGCAATTTTCCCTGAAGTTGCGCCGGTAGCCGGAATCTTGAAGACAATTTCTTTGCTTGTTCCTGCAAGGAGATTTACAGTGCTTTTTCCGTATAATACTTCATTTAAATTGAGAGAGACGCTTAAATCATCAATGTTTAATCCATGACTTGTTAATCGTGATATTAAAGTGATGTCTTTAGCGTTTCTTTCAGCTATCCAGATACTGTCAATCGATATGTTTTTATGTTCGATATTAGCAGGAACTACAAAGTTGTATTGTTGTTTTTCATCTATTAAATTGGTGTCAATTAAGCCATTAATATTTTGAAAATCAGACAATAAAAATATGTCAAATAAAGTATTTCTTTTCCCCTTATGATTGCTGTTTATCTCTAATAAGATTTGATTTATATTTTTGTGAATTGGATAATAATCGAGGTTTACAAGTCTGTTTTTAAAAGTTTTTGAATCAAGTTCACCATGAAGATTTTGGTTTGACAAAAGAGTTTGTATGCCTTCAATACTGGCTGCTTTATCCAATAAATGGTTTTTATTAAACTGCAATTGATCAATGCCTGTTGCAGCTTTGATTTGCATGCTTAAAGAATTATCCAAATAATAAATACTCTCCCTTTTATCGAGGTTTTCATTTTTATTGATAAAAGGTTGTGCAAACGCCATTATTAAGGCGGTAAAAGCCAAGAGTCTTGATAAAAGAATGAGTAATTTTTTAAGCTTGGAACTTTTCCTGGTCTCAAGCTCTATTTCTTTTAAAAATCGAACATTGGTGAATGCCTCTTTTTTGAATTTTTGCAGTTGAAATAAATGAATAAGAAGTGGAATAAGAAGAAGGAACAGAAAAAATAAAACCTCTGGATATTTGAATTGCATTATTCCGAATAACTTTATTCAAAAGTAGGAATTTATTTTTCAACTTTGAAAGTTAAATTCTTAAATGATATCCTTCCAATAATTCTGATACTGTTTTGAATTGCGAGCTCCTATAATTCAGTTTTAATACCTTCACTGTCAATTTTATACCTTTTATATTTATTCTTGCGTCTAATTAAAAACAATAGCTCTGTTGCGGCGTCATTTAGATCTGTAGTGAGTAATTTACCATCATATTTTTCAGTAATTGTTTCTAAAGTTGTGTGTGCAACGACATGAATTTTTGATTCGTGTTTACTTAGCATTGCATTTAATTGAGGAGCAAGGGTATCTGAATTAACATAGCCTCTATACCAATATGGGCCTTCACTATTATAGAAAAAGAACCTCATCTCAGACCAACTATTTACATCGTATTTTGTGCTGTCTGGAGATTGTTTCATCACGTCAAGATACATAGGGTCTTTCATATAGTAATAGGCCTTATTATTGAATTCCTCCAAAGAAATAGGACCTAGGTCAAGTATGCCACCATGGGCAAAAACGATTTTACCAATTTTTAATAATGAGACTTTACTTCTGAGCCAAGTGCCCAGATAAGAGTTGGTAGGGTGGAACAAGGCATCGTAAGTCAGGCCATGTGCCACAGCAATGTTGCGCTCTTTTCTGCTAACATACCTTAGGTCTTTGGTCATGGTCATGATTTCGTGGTTGCCTAAAACCAAATGAACTTTGCCACCGACTAAGGCAGCTTTTGCTTCTAATTCATAAATGAACCAAAGAACTTTTGTTACATCATCTCCTCTGTCAAAAACATCTCCCAAAAAAACAATATGTGATTTTCCGGCAGTCCAGTTTAAATCTGCATCTATAATATTTGCTTTCAAAAGTAGATTGGTCATCTGGTCATACCTTCCGTGCACATCTCCAACAACATACAGTGAGTCAACTCTTTTAATAGATGTTTTCTCTTGTTCAGAGATTTTTCTAATACTCACCTTATTCATGCTTGTTTTTTGACCACCAAACTTAAGCGTAAATGGCTCAGTTATGTCGTCTTTTAGCTTTACAACATGTGTTCTTGATGAATTAGTTTCTCCGCTGACAATAATTTTATTAGATTGATCGAGCACCTGATATTCACCAATATCTTCTATTTCGGTAATCCAGTGAAAGCTATAAAGATCTGTCTTTTCAACATATAAACCATAAGTTCCCTCATATTTCAATCCATTTTGCTGATCTATAGCAAGCTTATCTGACTTACCCAAAAAGCCCATGATCATAACGACCAAGACTGAAGAGGTCACGATATAAATTCCTTGTTTAATTCTTTTTTTAGTCATGTTCAAATGCGTGTTGATGATTTACTTTACAAGCCCTGACTATTTTCTTGTCAACATATTTTTCTGATTCTATAATCTCAAAAAAACTATTTAAATATTTGTTTACACTATTGACACTTTTATCGTTTAATGAGCTCAATTTGTTGACTTCATTGCGCAAGTCATCCTCAATATTTTTGTAAAAATCAATTGTTTTCTGATATTTATCCCTTCTGCAAAACCCTCTAAATAGCCGTGTTTTTACATCCGTTAAGTAAAGTTGTTCAGGAGGAACTGCATAGGGTGTGTTTACAATTCCTGAATAATCAAAATCGTAAGGAACGGCTATGGGTAAGGCGCCTTTATCATCCTTAATGAGTTTCATATTATGTCTTTCTGTAATAGACCAATCCAGATTGCCGATCATAAATTGGAAAAACACAAGTTTGTCAAGATTATCTTTGTCAATGGCTTCTTGATTTCTGATCTTCCCCTTAAAAACGGTCATGTCATTTCTTTTGGCTAGATCACTAACTGATTCAATTAAAAATCCATAATGCATGTTTTTCTGATTGGGTTTTTTTTCATCAATATAGGTGATTTTGCATAGTCTGACATTGAAGCTATAAGGGCTTATATGCTGATATAGTTTATATACTAAATATTCAATTTGAACATAATTTTCAAAATCCTTATCATTTTGACAATGCGCTACCAATTTTATTTTTTTTTGACCTTTAAAAACTGAATTTTCAACATCGTTTTTTGTAAACCGAAGTTGTAGGGGAGGAAAAGTGCAAATTTGTTTGTTGGCGCGGGTTTTACCTCTCATTTTAACCTTTATCATATGGTTAAAAGCTGTTCCATCATCAGCCGTATAACTTAGCCTTGCATTATGTTCAGTTGGTTCCTGGCTTTTAAGAATCACATCTTTTAAAGGCATTGTAATCGTTAATTCAAGTACAGAATCTGATCGAAATAATTTTTTCGGTTTCTGACCGTATATCGAGCAGGTTGATAGAAATAATAGTATGAGGATATATAAATGTTTCATTTACATGTTTTTTTGAACTTTAGATAATGTTGGATTTCATTAAAAATCAACCATTAAAACGGCTCCTTCTCGTAAATATAGTCAAAAAAAATGAAGATTATTTTATCAAAAAGACGCTGTTTGATGAATTAAGAATCTAGTTCAGAAGGTTTTCAGCCTGTTTCCTTTCTTATATCCAAAAATCAAAAAATAATAAAAATGAGAAAACTTACTTAAAGTATTGGTCAAATCCTTTTGTTTTAACGATGATTAAAGAATGTGGTTTGATTTTTAAGGGGCCCATGAATGGATTGCGAAGTGAGAAAATAAAAAAGATTAGAATGGCAATTAGTATATTATATAATGACAGGAAGGAAAGCGATATAGAATCTAACTTGTAAACACTAAAAAAGATCCACATGATGGTCAATCCGCATAAGAGAATGTAAATTAAATGTGGAGTTGTGACATGTTGAGAATAAACCCTGATCTGAGTCAATTTAATGATGTCATTGAGCAGGCTTATTATCATTTGTTTTTCAAATCTCTCCGTTTCATTGGAAACCGGCATATTTAAAACAAAAGAATTTGCTTTGACCAATGATTGTGTAGCTTTGGAAAAATAAGGATTTTCACTTACATTTTTCCAATCATCATTAATAGTTAAATCTACATATTCAACTATTTCTTCAAGGGCATTTTTCGCTTCGACAGACTCAAAATGATGCAACCTCATGCTTAAATTCACAATGATAGAAGCCTCTTCTTCCATTGAATTAATAATTTTACTTTGACGAACTCTTTCATTGGCATAACTCAATGAAACAAGCAGTGCAATCAATCCAGCAACTACTCTGAAGAGAAGACGACCTATGCGTTCATGTTGTTTGCTGAATCTGTTAGCTATCAAATTCTTTGAAATGACAGCTACAAGAATACCGGCCAATGATATGGATAAAACAGTTATAAATAGCCCTAGTAATAAGGGTAATTCAAGAAGGATTTCCAAAATAATACATTAATTGATTAGGTAAATATAAAAAAAAATGCCGTTTTAAGTAAAACGGCATTTTTAATATATTAATCTATCTCCTAATCTAATTTTTTCGGATTCTTAACCTTTTGCTTAAGTAATGCGATCTCGATCACTTCTTTCATTTCATCTATATAATGAAATGTCAAACCTTTAAGGTATTTTTGATTGATTTCCTCGACATCTTTTTTATTCTCTGCACAAAGAATTATTTCCTTAATATTCGCTCTTTTTGCAGCAAGAATTTTCTCTTTAATTCCCCCAACAGGAAGCACCTTACCTCTTAAAGTAATCTCACCAGTCATCGCTAACCTTGCTTTCACTTTTCTCTGTGTTAACGTAGAAACAAGAGAGGTAAGCATCGTTATACCTGCACTTGGGCCATCTTTTGGCGTAGCTCCTTCAGGAACGTGAATATGAATATTATTATTGACTATCGTCTTGTAATCAATACCAAACTCTTCAAGGTTTGCCTTTATATATTCAAGGGCAATCGTTGACGATTCTTTCATTACTTTTCCAAGATTTCCAGTAATGGTTAAGGTACCTTTCCCTTTAGATAAGATTGATTCAATGAATAATATGTCTCCCCCAACACTTGTCCAGGCTAAACCTGTTACAACTCCCGGGATTTCATTATTTTCATACTTATCTCTTTCTAAATGAGAGGCCCCAAGGATTGATTCTATATCCTGATTAGATATTTTGATATTATATTCTTCCTCCATGGCAATTGATTTTGCCGCATACCTGACCACTTGTGCTAATTTCTTTTCTAGTCCTCTTACACCTGATTCACGCGTGTAACCCGTAGCAATCTTTTCCAGTTGCTTTTTTGCGATTTTAAGATGTGAACTGTTTAGTCCATGTTCTTTTAATAATTTTGGCAACAAATGGCGTTTTCCAATTTCAACTTTTTCCTCAACAGTATAGCCACTTACATTGATAATTTCCATTCTGTCTCTCAAAGCCCATGGAATAGTTGATAAACTATTGGCTGTAGCAATAAACATAACTTTTGATAAGTCATATCCTACTTCCAGGTAGTTATCGTAAAAATCTGTATTCTGCTCCGGATCCAAAACTTCCAGCATTGCAGAAGACGGATCACCACTATGACTTGAACTCAATTTATCAATTTCATCAAGTACGAAAACCGGGTTAGAAGTCTCGGCCTTCTTAATACTTTGAATGATTCTTCCAGGCAAGGCACCTATATAAGTTTTTCTATGCCCTCGAATCTCAGCCTCATCTCTCATACCACCAAGAGACATGCGGACATACTTTCTCCCTAATGATTCTGCTACCGATTTACCTAGAGATGTTTTACCTACTCCAGGAGGTCCATACAAGCAAATAATAGGTGACTTCATGTCTCCTTTTAATTTGAGCACCGCTAAGTGTTCAATGATACGTTTCTTTACTTTTTCTAAACCATAATGATCACGGTCAAGAATTTTCTCAGCCCTTTTTAAATCAAATAGGTCAGTTGAATACTCTTGCCATGGTAATTCAAGAAGCAAATCAAGGTAATTTCTTTGTACTGAATATTCAGCAACCTGAGGATTCATTCTTTGAAGCCTTCCAATTTCTTTGTCAAAAGTTTCAGAAATCTCTTTACTCCATTTTTTCTTTTTTGCCAGCTCACGCATTTCTTCAATTTCTTCATCGTGAGAAGCACCACCTAATTCTTCCTGAATGGTTTTCATTTGCTGATGAAGGTAATACTCGCGCTGTTGCTGATCCATATCTTCTCTTACCTTCGACTGAATATCATTATTGAGTTCCAGTCTTTGCAGCTCCTTATTCATTTTTTTTAAGGTTGCAAAAGCCCTGTCTTTAAGACCACTGATATTGAGCAGTTCCTGCTTTTCCTCAGTAGTGAGGTTTAGATTAGAAGAAACAAAATTGACAAGAAATGAATTGCTCTGAATGTTCTTAATAGCAAAAGAAGCCTCAGTAGGTAAATTAGGGTTTTCCTTGATTATTCTCAAAGAGATATCCTTTATAGAATCAATGATAGCATTGAATTCAGTATCGATTTTTTTAGGAATAATCTCAACAATTTCTTTAACCTTAGCTTTTAAATAAGGCTCTTCTTCAACTAGATTTTCTATTTCGAATCGCTTTTTTCCTTGTAAAACAACCATGGTATTTCCATCAGGCATTTTAAGAATCTTTAAAATCCTGGCTACTGTACCGATTTTATAGATGTCATCAATTCCCGGATTCTCTGTTGCTTCATTCTTTTGAGCAACGACACCAATTGTTTTATCTCCTTTATTTGCTTCCTTGATCAATTTGATAGACTGGTCGCGACCGGCTGTAATAGGAATTACAACACCAGGAAATAATACCGTATTTCTCAAAGGAAGAATCGGCAATACTTCAGGAACATCTTCTTTTCTTATTTCCTCTTCATCTTCTGGGGTCATCAACGGAATCAATTCGGCTTCCTCATCCAAAATATTTTGAAGTGACAAATTGTCAATATTTATAATTTTTGATTTACTCATACCTTATTTAAGTCATTTTGACATTATAAACACATCTATAATTCAAGAATGCATATATGTTTGTTTTTTAATCATCTTATTCAAAGCGAGTTAACTATAGCTATAGATATCTCGCATAATGTATTAGTCAATTCTTGTGCCAAGCAGCATGATCTAGAAATAAATTTTATTTAGTTAAAAAGGATAAATTATTCGCCTGATTTTAAATATCTTATAATTAATTGTTATTTTAATTTCGTCAAAGTGTAACACTGAGATAAATCATTTGTCATTAATATAGAAGCCAAACGTTGCAAACAGAACAAAAACATATAACTGAGCTCTTACAGGAGTGTAAACAAGGGAGTAAAACCGCGCAATTTGAGATATACAAGTTATATTATAAAGCGATGTTTAATACGGCCATGAGAATTCTGCAGAATAGTTTTGATGCAGAAGATGTAATGCAGGAGGCTTTTTTAAATGCTTTTACGAAGCTGGATAGTTTCAAAGGAGAAGTGCCGTTTGGCGCTTGGTTAAAGAGAATCGTGATCAACAGAAGTTTGACACAGATTAAAAAGAAGAACAAATTACAGGAAGTAAACCTTGAAATTGTAGATCATAAGCTTGAAAATGAAGATGACCAGGAGCTAAATGAATCAAAAATTGATTATGTCAATTTAAAAGTAAAGGAAGTTTCTAAGGCAATGGGGCAGTTGAAGGAGAGTTACAGAAGAATCTTGAATTTGAGTTTGGTAGAGGGCTATGATAATGAAGAAATTGCCTTGATAATGGATATAAGCAATGAGAATTGCAGAACTACAATCTCGAGGGCTAAGAGTAGGTTAAGAAAATTATTAATGGAGTCATCCGTATTAAATTAAAAGATCATGAAAAATAACATGGAAGATTTTTTTAAAAATAAAAGACAGCAATTTGATGCTGCGGAGCCTGATGTAGGGCATTTCGAAAGATTTCAAGCCAGACTTAACAAGGTTGATGATGCACCTAAGAAAAAAGCTGGAACACCTTGGTATATTTTGGCAGTTGCTGCCTCAGTGCTTTTGATTTTTGGTTACTGGATGGGTAATTATAATCAGAATAGCGCTAGTCAAGGGATTGAATTGGCTGATGTATCTCCGAAGATGGAGGAAACTGAAAACTTTTATTTAGCGACTATTCAAAAAGAGGTAAATGAAATTAAGTCAAAGAGAACAACTGCAAATCAAAAGATAATTGATGATGCTTTTATACAACTAGAATTACTTGAAACAAATTATCGCAAGCTTACTTTAGAGCTCAAAGAAAGCAATGCCGATAAACGTGTTATATATGCCATGATCACTAATTTTCAAAGCAGGTTACAAGTCTTGCAGAATTTGATGGATCAACTTGAGGAGTTTGAAGAATTGGTACCTCAGGAAAACAGAGTCTAATCGTAAACATTAAAAAAACAAAGTCATGAACAGAAAGATACAATTTATAATAGCAATTTTTATGGTGTTGCCCATGTTAAGTATGGCCAACCCGATAAAGAAAAAATGGGATTATGAGAAGACCAAGACCATTAAAAAAGAGTTTGACGTCAATGCCGATGCCTTACTTACTATTAAAAATAAATATGGAAATGTTGATGTCATTTCCTGGGATCAAAATCGTATTGAAATAGAAGTTACGATCACTGTAAGTGGAAATAGCGAATCTAAAGTAATAGAAAGATTGTCTAAGATCGATGTTAAATTTGAAAATAGCAGATCGGCTGTTTCGGCTAGGACAAGTATAGAGAACAATTCAAAAAGCTGGTATAGTTCAAATAATAAAATGAATTATGAAATCAATTATAAGGTAAAAGTACCTGTTACCAACAGCGTTGATTTGAATAACGATTATGGAACTATTTCTTTGAACGAAATCAAAGGTAAGGCCGAAATCAATTGCGACTATGGTAAAGTATTAATAGGAAACCTTTACCATGAGGATAACAGTATTAACATTGACTATACTTCTGATTCTGAAATTGAATTGATGAATGGCGGAAGCATTAATGCAGATTATTCAAAATTCACGATTGTAAAAGCTAAGAAAATAGAGTTAAATGCTGACTATACTGATTCAGTTTTTGAGAATATTGAAGAATTGAATTTTGTGTGTGATTATGGTAAAATTGAAGTGGGTAGTGTAAATATTGTAGATGGTCATGGCGACTATTTAACCATGCGATTCGGAACCATTTATAAACGACTAAACATTCAGGCAGATTATGGCGGAATCAAAGTAGATAAGTTGATGAAAGGGTTTCAAAGTGTTGATATTCATACAGATTATGCTGGAATTAAGATAGGCCTAGAGAATGATATTGCTTTTGACTTTAAGGCGAATTTGAGCTATGCAGGATTCGATTATGATGGAGAAAACATTACATATCTTAAAAAAGTAGTTAAATCATCTTCTAAGTATTATGAAGGTTTTGTAAATAAAGAAAATTCAGGTTCTGTGATTGAAATCAGCTCTGAATACGGAAGTGTCAAATTATATAAAAACTAATAAAAACTCAATAATGAAAAACTTAATTTTAAAATCAACAGCCTTACTTTTTATCCTAACCTTATCATTTGGTTGCACATATGCCCAGAAAGTAAAAGGTAATGGCAATAGTGTCAATAAGACAAGAAACGTAGGTAGCTTTGACGCAGTTGCTGTTGCAGGTTCATTTGACGTCTATTTAGTGGAAGGTGATGAAGGAAAATTAGATATTACGGTAGAAGAAAACCTGGCATCTTATTTAATTACTGAAGTCAATAACGGTACGTTGAAAATCAAATGGAAAAATGGGGTGAATATCAGAACAAGTTCAAAGACTGAAATAACGGTTCATTTTAAGAATATAAATTCTTTGGCCATGGCCGGGTCAGGAGATATAGTTGGCAAGGATAAAATCAAAGGTAATTCGCTTGAAGTAGCAGTTGCCGGATCGGGAGATATTAAGGTAGAAATAGATGTGCAAGAATTAGAAACAGCTGTATCCGGATCTGGTGATGTTGAACTTTCCGGAAGCGCAAAAGAATTTGAAGCCGCAGTTTCTGGGTCAGGTGATGTTGATGCTTCTGATTTAAAAGTAGAAAAGGCTGAATTAAAGATTTCAGGATCAGGTTCTATCGGAGCTAATGTTGAAAGTGAACTTGTAGCTAGAGTTTCAGGTTCAGGAAATATAAAATACAAGGGAAATCCAAGAATTGAAGACATCAAAGTAAGCGGATCTGGTAAGATCAGTAATTACTAAAAATAAAGTGGTTAGTTTATGAATAAATGTCGATGCCTCATGGTATCGGCATTTATTTTTTTGGCATCTTTTTTTCAAGTGTCTTTACCACTGCGGTAGAATCACAAACTTCTACTGTAATGAATAAGTCCTTTTGATCGTTGATGCCTTCAATCCAATAATTTCGGCAAGGATCGTTTTTCACCTGACTTTTTGAAAAATCAATATCACCTCTTGTCAATATTAACATGATGTCAAGACTATCAGTTTCAGAAGTCACTAATGCATCATTTACCGTTTGACTATAACTGATCTGTTTTTGTTGAATAATATTTAATATCCTGTCATTTGGGAGCCAGTTACAAGAAGCTTTTTTTCCTCCCAGGAAGAAAAATACAAGGGCGATTCCAATTGCGAAACCAATTCCATAGAGCGTAAAACGCGTTTTCATGTCTTCCATCAACTAGAAAATAAGTAAATTAATGTCTGTAAAAGGTAGGTTAAACCATTCTGCAATGCGTTTGTTGGTAAGAATTCCATGGTAAAAATACATACCTTTTTGTAGACTTTTATCAAATCTGGCAGCATTTTCAATACCTCCCATTTCACCTACATCTAATAAGTAAGGCGTAAAAATATTACTAATTGATACCGAAGCAGTTCTCGAATATCTTGAAGGAATATTTGGCACGCAATAATGAATTACCCCGTGTTTTACAATCGTTGGTTTGCCATGTGTGGTTATTTCCGAAGTTTCAAAACAACCTCCGTTGTCAATACTTACATCAATAATAACCGCGCCGTCTTTCATCTGCTCAACCATACTTTCATCCACAACTACTGGTGTTCTGGTTTTACCTCTTAAGGCACCTATTGCAACATCGCAATCTGCCAATGATCTTAAAAGGTTCTTTGGTTGAATAGTCGAGGTGGCTATTGGGTGGGCTAATTTATGTTGAATACTTCTCAATTTTGTCAGTGAATTATCAAAGACCTCAACCGTAGCACCCAGACCTTGAGCCGATCGTGCCGCAAATTCAGCAACTGTTCCTGCGCCGATGATCACTACCTTACTCGGTGGTACACCTCCTATATTGCCCAATAATAATCCATTACCAATATTGTTATTATTCATAATCTCAGCAGCAATAAGCACTGAGGCAGTTCCGGCAATTTCACTCAATGATTTTACCAAAGGGTAGATACCATGTGTATCCTGAATATAGTCAAATGCAATTGCAGTAATTCTTTTTTCCGCCAAAGCCTTGAAATATTCTTTTGTTTGTGTTTTGATTTGCATCGCCGAAATCAAGACACTTTGAGGATTGATCATTTTGATCTCATCCAAAGAAGGAGGTTCAATTTTGAGAATGATACTACAGGCGAAAACGTCATTTGCATTATAGGATATTTTCGCACCGGCCTCGGAATATTGCTTGTCAGTATAATTTGTTCCGTCACCAGCACCAGATTCGACAACAATTCTATGTCCGTTAGAGGTTAAGGCAGCAACAGCATTAGGAGTCAAACAAATTCGTTTTTCATCGAAATGTGTTTCCTTGGGTATGCCAATATACAGATCGTCCTTATGCTTTTTGATTTCAAGCATTTCAGGTTTGGGCATCAGCTCTTCACGGCTGAATGGTGACAATTGTTGTGACATTTTAGTTTAATTCTATGGTTCGGGTGTTATCCGGATTAATGGTCAGTTTAATAACAGATGACTCTAAAGGTAGTAAATTTTGAACTTTTTCAGGCCATTCAACAAAACACCAGGCATCATTGTCAAAATATTCTTCTATCCCCATGTCATATGCTTCTTCTTCATCATTGATTCTGTAAAAATCAAAATGATAAAGCAAATCACTATTTTCAGATTGGTATTCGTTGACTAAAGAGAAGGTAGGGGAGCTGGTAACATCTTGTACGCCTAGCTGTTTTGAAATTTCTTTGATCAAAGTTGTTTTGCCACTACCCATAGCACCATAAAATAAAATGATATGTGAGGTAGCGTTTTCAATAACCCAATTTGCTATTTGACTTAGATCAGTTAGCTCGTAATTTTTTTTCATATATGAAAAGGTATTCATGGATACTTAAAAAAGCAACTACTCACTTAGGTCTATCGAGTGATAAACATTTTGAACATCATCTTCTTCTTCCAGTCTTTCTAATAGTTTTTCAACATCATTTTGTTCGTCCTCACTTAATTTTTTTGTCGTAGTGGGTATTCTCTCAAATCCAGAGGATAGAATTTCTAACTCGTTTTCTTCAAGATATTTTTGTATCGCTCCAAATTGTTCAAATGGCGCATAAATTAAAATCCCATCTTCATCTTCAAATACTTCTTCAACGTCAAAATCAATCAATTCAAGTTCAAATTCTTCCAATTCCATTTTAAGGCCAGCCGCATCTACTCTGAAGTTACAGGTATGATCAAACATAAAGACAACCGATCCGGAAGTTCCGAAAGTACCATCACATTTGTTAAAAGCAGCTCTGACATTGGCAACGGTTCTGTTATTGTTATCTGTTGCGGTTTCAACTAAAACTGCAACACCATGCGGAGCGTATCCTTCAAAAAGAATTTCCTTATAATTTGCAGTGTCTTTATCTGATGCTTTTTTAATGGCCCTTTCTACATTGTCTTTAGGCATATTAGCGGCCTTGGCATTCTGCATGACAGCTCTTAATCTTGCATTGGTTTCAGGGTTAGGTCCGCCTTCTTTCACAGCCATAACGATGTCTTTACCAATTCTGGTAAATGTCTTGGCCATAGCTGACCAACGTTTCATTTTTCTGGCTTTTCTAAACTCAAATGCTCTTCCCATGTTCTCTTATTTGTAAATTTTCATATTCATTAAACTTGTATCACACCTAAATTAAAAGGTTTTTCTATTGGTGATTGATTTGCTGCATGAATCCCGGAGCTGATCCAGTGTCTGGTTTCCAAAGGATCGATGATCGCATCTGTCCATAACCTCGCAGCGGCATAATAAGGCGAAATTTGTTTCTTATATCGATCTGTAATGGTTTGAAGGATTTCTTTTTCTTTTTCAGCACTTATTTTTTGACCTTTCTTTTTTAAGGTTGCTGTTTCAATCTGTAAAAGTACTTTGGCCGCCTGTGCTCCGCCCATTACAGCGAGTTCTGCACTTGGCCAGGCTACGATAAGTCTGGGGTCATAGGCTTTGCCGCACATGGCATAATTGCCTGCGCCGTAACTATTTCCTATAACAACAGTAAACTTTGGAACAACAGAATTACTAACGGCATTTACCATTTTCGCACCATCTTTAATAATACCGGCATGTTCTGATTTGCTACCCACCATAAAACCGGTGACATCCTGTAAAAATACGAGCGGTATTTTCTTTTGATTACAATTGGCGATAAATCTTGTCGCCTTATCTGCACTGTCAGAGTAAATTACGCCACCAAATTGCATCTCGCCCTTTCCATTTTTGACGACCTTCCTTTGATTGGCTACGATACCCACTGCCCAGCCATCAATTCTGGCATAGGCGCAGATGATAGTTTTACCATAATTGGCTTTGTATTCCTGCATCTCTGAATTATCTACCATACGGCGAATAATCTTTTTCATATCATATTGTCCAGACCTAACTTTTGGTAGAATGCCAAAAATATCTGATTCATTTTCCTTTGGCTTTATACTATCAATTCTGTCAAAACCAGCAGATTTAGCTGCTCCAATCTTATCAACGATATTGATGATCGTTTCAAGCGCATCCTTGTCATCTTTTGCTTTATAATCACAAACACCTGATATTTCTGTATGAGTTGTAGCACCTCCGAGTGTTTCATTATCAATCATTTCACCAATGGCAGCTTTTACTAAATAACTTCCTGCAAGAAAAATACTACCTGTTTTATCAACTATGATAGATTCATCGCTCATAATAGGGAGGTAGGCACCACCTGCCACACAACTTCCCATAACGGCTGCAATTTGGGTGATTCCCATACTGCTCATGATGGCGTTATTTCTAAAAATTCTACCAAAATGTTCTTTATCTGGAAAAATCTCATCCTGCATGGGTAAGAAAACACCCGCACTATCTACCAAGTAAATAATGGGTAGTTTATTCTCCATAGCAATTTCTTGGGCTCTAAGGTTTTTCTTTGCTGTGATCGGAAACCAGGCTCCAGCTTTAACGGTGGCATCATTTGCAACAACAATGCACTGTTTTCCTTTGATAAATCCAATTTTGACTACAACTCCTCCCGAAGGGCATCCACCTTGCTCTTCATACATGTCGTCACCAACAAAAGCTCCGATTTCTAGCGCTTCTGCAGGTTTGTCAAATAAGAAATCTACGCGCTCTCTGGCGGTCATTTTTCCGGCGGCATGCAGTTTTGCAATTCGGACTTCGCCACCTCCTTTATAAACTTTTTTTAGTTTTTTATTAAGTTCAGACGTAAGCAGCTTATTGTGATCTTCGTTACTATTGAAGTTGATATCCATTCTTTTGTGATAGGTTATAAAGGGCTAAAGTACAAAATGCAGGTTAATTATGAATACATATCTACCCTGTAATTATTTACCATGGTAAATATTAAAAAAAATGTGTATATTTGCATAGAAATTAAACATAATAAAATGAAAACAACTAAAATTTTATACTGGGTAAGTACCGGTTTATTAAGCGCCTTACTCTTGATGTCGGCAGGAATGTATGTATTTAATCATGCTGAAATAGTTACAATGTTTGCAGCTTTTGGCTATCCGGTTTATATCATCTATCCATTGGCGTTTGCTAAGTTTAGTGCGGTAGCAGTGCTGCTAAGTCAAAAACAATCTACTATTAAAGAATGGGCTTATGCTGCACTTTTCTTTGAATTCATTCTAGCATTCTTTGCTCATTTTATGATAGGGGATGGAGAACAAATAGGAGTTGTGATCGCGATGGTATTATTAATCGCGTCATACTTGAGCGGTAAAAAATTATTTAATTTAAAAAAATCATAATGAAAAACATTATCACAATTGGTGGAAGCACTAGTAAATTATCGATCAACAAACAATTAGCTGAGTATGCAGGAAGCTTGGTGGAAGGAGTAGAGGTAGTCAATCTTGACTTAAATGATTATGACTTGCCACTTTATTCTATAGACATTGAAAATGAGACTGGTTTTCCAAAAGACTTAAAAAAGTTGAATGCCTTAGTTGAAGAAACTGATGGAATTGTTTTGTCTCTTGCAGAGCATAATGGAGCTTATAGCGCTGCGTTCAAGAATGCTTTTGATTGGTTGTCAAGGATTGAAGGAAAAGTTTGGAGAAATAAGCCTATGTTGTTATTGAGCACTTCACCTGGACCTAGAGGCGGACAATCTGTGATGGAATTGGCGCTGAGTAGATTTCCTTTTAATGGAGGAAATATAACCGGGTCGATGACATTTCCATCTTTTGGACAAAACTTTAAAAATGGTTCAGTAAGCGATGAAGATTTGAATCAGAAACTAAGTGGCCTAGTTGAACAATTTTCTAAAACAATTTAAAAATGGGTGATTTAGGAAAAGAGATCAATTCAAAATTTCCTAATGAAAAAGTCAAAGCCATGCTAAACATTAAGTATACAGCGGGTTGGCTTGATCAAATTGGAAATGAATTGTTAAAGCCTTATAATATTTCTGAGCAACAATATAATATCCTCAGGATCTTACGAGGCGCGGGTAAAGAGATTTCTGTTACAGAAGTCAGGGAGCGTATGATTCAAAAGTCTCCAAATGCCACGAGGCTTATGGATAAACTTTGTGACAAAAAACTTATTGAAAGAATAAGATGTGAGAACGATCGAAGGGTTGTCTACGTGAAAATATCGAAGAAAGGACTTGAACTTATCAAAAAAATAAATATGTCAGATTTTGACATGTATTTGAATAGGTTGACCGAGTCTGAAGCAAAAATATTGAATGATCTGTTGGATAAGATCAGATAATAACTATAAAAATGAAAACAAAATTATTTAAAGCCGAAGAAAGAGGACATGCTGATTACGATTGGTTGAAAGCCAATTATTCATTTAGTTTTGCAAACTATCACAATCATGAAAGAGAGCATTTTGGTGCCTTAAGAGTGCTTAATGATGATTTTATTAAAGGAGGAACCGGTTTCGGAGAACACCCTCATAAGAATATGGAAATCATCAGTATTCCATTAGAAGGAGGCCTTAAGCATAAAGATTCAATGAGCAATACCTGGATTCCATTGCATGCAGGTGAAGTACAGGTGATGAGTGCAGGCAGTGGAATTCAGCATTCAGAGCGCAATGAATCTTTGAAGGAGCAATTGAATTTGTTTCAGATATGGGTCATTCCTGACACAATGAATATAGCGCCTAATTACGGGCAAAAGACATTTGATCCAAAAGACCGAAAGGATGCGTTACAAGTGTTGGTGCATTCATATAAGGATGATCTCAATGATGAATTGAGAATTCATCAGGATGCCCAGATATCAAGAATTGATTTAAGCAAAGGGAAGTCATTTGACTATTCGCTTAGATCCTCAAATCACGGGGTATATGTGATGTTGATATCTGGTGGTATTAAGATTGAAGATTCAATATTAAAAACACGAGATGCTTTGGGGATTTGGCGTACCGATTTTTTTAAAATTGAGGCCAGCGACAATGCGGAAATTATCTTAATAGAAGTACCCATGGTATTTTAAGCAATGCGATTGATCAATAAAGGATTCTTAAGCCTCGTGTAAAAGGATTCAATATATTGTAAATTTATAGCGTTTTCTATACAAATTCTGCACTGCAATTCTTATGTTTGCAGCAAAATTTATAAGCATTTATTGACCCTTACTGATGAAGAAATTGAATGAATTTATTTGGGAAACACATGGCATTCATGCAGGAACAGAAAACGACCACGTTAAGCATGGCATTGATAAGCTAGAAGATATAGTTGATAAGGCTATAGAGCATAATCACCCTAGCATTACATTTATTATTCATTCTCCGAGGTTGACCAATTTCAGGTATGAAGCAGAAAAGGATACAAATATAAAATTTATAAGAGGGGATAGGTCTTATCTCAATTATCCTAAAAGAATAGCAAATCTTCGCAAGAAATACGAGGGTCGCATAAATATCAAGTACGGAGTAGAACTTGAATGGATGGGGCCAGAACTCGGTTTACTTTGGTCTCGATCTAAAATATTTCAGGCTGAAGAGGCTGATTTTGTTATAGGTTCTGTGCATTTTGCACCTGAAGGATTGCCTTATGACGGCTCGAAGGAGGAAGCGCTTGAATTATTAAAAATGCGTGGATCTTTAGAGGCATATTGGAATGGATATATCAATGAAATGATTCAAATGATTGAAAGTTTCGGAGATATGATGCAGGTAGTTGGGCATATTGATCTGCCTAAGCTAAATGTCGAAGTTCCTGAAGTGTTAAAGAACTTTGAGACAAGCTCTCATCCCTTGGCCAATAAGTTTAGAACTTTACTTGAAATTATTGCAGACAGAGATTTGGCATTAGACGTGAATATGGCTGGTGATTTTAAGGGAGTTGGAGTTTATCCTTCCCAAAATATTTTAAAGAGAGCTTTTGAGTTGCAGATCCCGGTTTCTCTCGGAACTGATACGCATCATGTGAGGTACTATGGTGTCAATTTTAAAGAGAGTTTGGAATATATTTATAAAGCTGGATATGAACAATACGTAAGTTTTTCTAAGTTGATTCCTGAAAAGAGAACGATTTTTGACAACCATGATTTGAAAGTAAAGTACACCATCCTGAATAAAGGAATAGAACTGCTTAATCAAAGATTTCACCACGGGAGTAGAAGAATCATACCGGATTTCTCATTTGGAGGAACATTTTCTGAGTTTATAGATATCTATAAGAATGCCACTGGAATGGGAGCATACAATGCAGTAAGGATCAGGAAGGCAAATAAATCAATAACCGTGTCTGATGAAATACCTGTAACCAGTAAAGAAATGGTGAAAGGCTTGTTTTCAAAACATCTTGATCAGGCTGGGGTATTGTCTTCTTTATTTAATTCTCTTGCGTCTGAAGGCGTAAACGTCGAAACGGCAAGGTTACATTCTAATAACGATGGGACGGCTGTTGCTTTTTTAACTTTGGAACAGGAAAACGGCAATGTCAAGAATGCCATAGATTTTGTACATGGTACTGATCAACAGACATTTTTAGAGTTGAACTATTCTGAAGATATTGTCTTGCCGAATTTTTATGGTAAAGGCGTCTATTTGTATGAAATGGATGGAGTCGATTTGAAAATTGCCTTGAGTTCGAAGATGATACTGACCAAGCATGAGAATTCTCCAGGGGTTTTATTAATCTTGCTTTCAGCTCTGGCTTCAAAGAATATCAACATCATAGACATGCGTTTGGGAAAAAGAAATAAAGTAGGTTATTCTGCCTTAGCGATAGATGGTGATTCTAATGTTATCAATAGTTTGTTAAATAAACTTGGAGAGCAGTATTACGAGGCAAACCTTGTTGAATTTCACAGTATGTAATTCTCCTAATTTAGGACGTCGCAAATAAGTTTTCAATTTGTTTAAACGATTTAAATTCTAAGGCATTTCCTTCAGGATCAAGAAAAAACATGGTTGCCTGTTCTCCGGGAGCTCCCTTAAAACGGATATATGGTTCTATGATAAAATGAATTCCCTCATTGTTTAATTTTTCTTTTAATGCCTCCCATTGTTCCCATTTCAGGACAACTCCAAAGTGAGGGACCGGAACTTGCTGCCCGTCAACAGGATTATAAACTTTTTCTGGAACTTTTTCATTCTCAGGTCTTTGATGTATGACAAGTTGGTGTCCAAAAAAATTGAAATCTACCCAATGGTTTGAACTTCGTCCTTCTTTGCACCCCAAAATTTTCCCATAAAAATTTCTACATAATTCAAGGTTGTCGACTGGTATGGCTAAATGGAAAGGAGATACTTCATTCATTTTTTTTATTTTTTAATTAGAGAAACTGGTTTTATATGATCTTTATAGGGAGGTATAAATATATTCATTTTACTTATTTTGTCACTTAGAAATGTATCTTTATCAAAAATAAATTATGAAATTAATCTATTTTGGTATTGCTATTTTTTGCTGTATAAATTTGCTTTCTTGCGATATAGAAAAGAATAATACTACTAATGAATTGGAAAAGTCTGTGGGTATGAATGATGGCAAACAATTGAGACATATTGTACTTTTTAAATTTAAGAACGAAGTTACTAAAGCTCAGATTGAAAGGGTAGAAAAGGCTTTCGCTGAGTTGCCGCAGAAAATTGACGAAATTAAAGGTTTTGAATGGGGGCTTAATAATTCTCCAGAAAATTTAAACAAAGGTTTTACACATGGATTTTTTCTCACTTTTGACAGCGAAGAGGGAAGAGACATCTATTTACCTCATCCTGATCATAAAGCTTTTGGAAAAATTGTAGACCCTATTTTAGAGGATGTTTTTGTATTAGATTATTGGACAAATTAATTAAACAACAAATGAGATTTTTAACATTGACCCTATTTTTATTGAGTATGAGCCTTTATGGGCAAGATGATGAAAAAACACTTAAATCTATTTATGATAATTCATTAAGTAATGGCATGAGCTATGTCTGGCTGGAACATTTATCGAATGAGATAGGAGGCCGACTTTCTGGTTCTGAAGGAGCCCAAAGAGCGGTAGAATATACCCAAGCGGAGTTGCTTAAGCTAGGGCTCGATAAGGTTTGGTTACAACCTGTGATGGTTCCAAAGTGGGTTCGCGGAGAAAAGGAAACAGGTTTTGTAAAAACGAATAAGCAGCGTTATGAACTCAATATTTGCGCTTTGGGAGGTTCTATTGCAACACCTGAAGAAGGACTTTTAGGAGAAGTAATTGAAGTTCAGGGGATAGCTGATCTAAAGGAAATGGGTGAAGCTGAGGTCAAAGGGAAAATTGTTTTTTTCAATAGGGCTATGGACGAGACCTTGATACTAACATTTCAGGCATATGGTGGTTGTGTTGATCAAAGGTATGCAGGAGCCATGGAGGCGGGTAAATTAGGAGCCTTGGGCGTGATTGTAAGATCTCCGAATTTGAGACTTGATGATTTTCCACATACAGGGTCAATGACTTATGGAGACCTTCCTGTTGAGCAAAGAATTCCTTCTGCTGCGATCAGTACCAATGATGCAGAAATGCTGAGTAGCCTTTTGGAAAAAGATAAAAATTTAAAACTCGGATTTAAGCAGCGTTGTGAGCAGTTAGATGACGTAGAATCATTTAATGTAATTGGCGAAATTACCGGTTCTGAATTTCCGAATGAATATATTGTTGTTGGTGGACACCTTGATTCTTGGGATTTAGGCGATGGTTCTCATGACGATGGAGCGGGCGTGGTGCAGTCAATGGAAGTGATTCGATTGATGTCTTTGCATAAGAACAGGCCTAAAAGAAGCTTGCGAGTAGTTCTTTTTATGAACGAAGAGAATGGTTTACGTGGCGGTAAAAAATATGCCCAAGAAGCAAAGTCGAAAAATGAAATGCATATAATGGCTTTAGAAAGTGATTCAGGAGGTTTTACGCCAAGAGGATTTTCATTTGATTGCAGTGATGAAGAATTTGCCCAGGTAAAAAGTTGGGAACCTCTTTTTAAACCTTATCTCATTCATTATTTTGAGAAAGGTGGAAGTGGAGCTGATATCGGACCTTTGAAATCAGAAGGCATGGTACTGGCAGGCTTAAGACCCGATTCTCAAAGATATTTTGATTACCATCACACCGCTATTGATACTTTTGACGCTGTGAATAAGCGAGAATTGGAACTGGGTGCAGCTACTATGACTTCATTAGTATATTTATATGATAAATACGGAACAGCAAAAAAGATAACGATACCAGTGAAAAACTAAAGTGTTTATGAAGTATACATACCTATTGCTAATTTTTATTTTAATTAATATCAATATGAATTCACAAGAGAATAATGATTCCTTACCATATGCTGAACTCCCAGAAGCTTCATCTAACTATACAGCCGGAACGGTGGCAGCAAGAATGGTTGATGGCTTAGGCTTTAGATATTTTTGGGCTTCTGAAGGCCTGCGGTCTGAGGATTTGAGTTTTAAACCTTCAGCCGAAGCAAGAACAACTGACGAAACAATTGACCATATTTTGGGTTTGTCTACGGTGATTTTAAATTCTGCACTTCATAAAGTTAATGAAGGCAATGATTTTTCAGAGTTAAGTTTTATAGAAAAAAGAGAATTGACACTGGTAAATTTGAAAACAGCAGCAGACATTTTTCGAAAAAGCGAAGACCTGAATCAATTTACGGTAGTGTTCAAAGGCTCAAAAGGAAATAGTGAATATCCTTTTTGGAATCAGATCAACGGTCCTATCGCTGACGCAATTTGGCATTGTGGTCAGTTGGTTAGTTTTAGAAGGGCCTCAGGCAATCCTTTTAATTCAAAGGCAAGTATGTTCATGGGTAAATTAAGAGAATAAACTAAGGCTTATAATTTTAATTCCATTTTAATGTTTCCACGGCTATAGGGGTTATCCTTTTCAATTGGTACTTCTATAAAACCAAATTTTTTATAAATATAAATTGAATTTTGAAGTTTCGTATTTGAATAAAGAAGCAGTTTTGACCAGCCTTTGCTTTTAGAGAACCTGATACAATATTCCATCATCTTTTGACCAATACCCATACCTCTGGAATCAGAAGCTACAGCCATCTTTCCTAATTCATAAACTGCTGCATGCTGTTTTATCAAGGCAAACGTTCCCAGTACTTTTCCGTCATGCTCGTAAAAGAAAATAAACCCTCCTTTATCTATAATCAATTCCTGGCTCGATTCAAGTAAGTCACGATCATGTGGTTCAACATAAAAGTAATGCTCCAACCATTCAAGATTCAGGTCTCTGAAAAAAACCGCCAAATCAGCTCGATATGGAATGATATGATCCAATTAATTTTGTTTTGAAAATAGCATCAATTACATTTTAGAATCGATGGTTTGCATCATTTCTTCCTCAATTTTTAAGCTAGCCTCAAATATGTTTTTAGCTTTGTCAAGTATGGCTTCAACATAAGCCTGATCTGTAATGTCTCTTGCATTAATTCTTACATTAAAATAAGCACCTACAACAGCGGTTCTTGCGCACAAGATTCCAACAGCTGCATCCGATAATGAGTTGGCTAACCCTTCTTTGATCATGGCTTGCATTACTTCCATAGATGCATAAGCAGTCTCCATTACCTGAAAAGGAATTTCAGTAGCGTATTTCGTAGCTGACTGAATGGCTTCTTTTCGGATAATTTTTTCTTCTTCAGTACCCTTGGCTAATCTAAATGACTCAATGATTTTGTTAAATGAATTGGTGTCTTCATCTACCAGATATAATAGTTTGTCTTTATAGGCCTGACCTTTAACAGCCCAATCAGAAAAGTTTTCCCATTTCGCATCCCATCCCGGTTTATGCGCTGATAAATTAGCTACCATTGTTCCTAAAGACACTCCTAATGCACCTACATAGGCTGAAATGGAACCACCTCCAGGAGCCATTGATTCACTTGCCGTTTCTTCAGCGAGATCCTTTGCAGTCAGATCGATCAGTTTGGCCGCCTGCCCACTTGCCAGTTGGTATTCAATGATTTTTTCCTGAGGATTAAATGGTTTTAAATCATCAAGCCCTAATGATTTTATGGCAATTTTTATCTTTTCACTTTCTGATATGCCTAAAGACCTTTCTTGCTTAATTAAATAATAATCAGCGGCATCAAGCATCGCTTTTAGAGGAATCAAACCGATGAGTTCAGAGCCAGTCACACGCAGCCCCCTTTCATCAGCAGATGTGCATGTGGCGTCAAATGCCTCATGCATTGATGTGATACTTATGTTGGTCAGGTTATATGAAATTTGGGCAATTCCGTACTCTTCAATATACCAACCAATTCCTTTGACGGCCTTTAACTTGCCTGGTATTCTGACCGGTTCTCCTTTTGAATCAAGTACTTTTTTTCCTGTTGCAGGATTCCCTTCTCGTTTAACACGTCCTGCTTCTCGAATATCGAAAGCGATGGCATTGGCTCTTCTTGTTGAAGTAGTATTTAAGTTAACGTTATAAGCGATAAGAAAGTCTCTTGCAGAAATTGCGATCGCTCCGGATTTCGCAACACTTGTATTGTATTCTGCCGGGCCAAAATCAGGAGCCCATTCAGGATTATTCAACTTCTCTTTTAAACCTTCATATTCGCCAGATCTGCAATGCGCCAGGTTAACTCTTTCTTCTTTTTTAGCTGCATTTTCATAGAAATAACCTGGTATGCCAAGTTCTTTTCCCACTCTTTCACCTAATTGATGCGCATAAACAGCTGTTTCCTCCAAAGAGATTCCCGAAATGGGAACTAATGGGCAAACATCTGTTGCCCCAAACCTTGGATGCTCTCCTGAATGTTTGCTCATGTCAATGAGTTCAGCGGCCTTTTTGATCAATAGAAATGCTGCTTCAATAACTTTTTCAGGACTACCTACAAAAGTAATAACCGTTCTGTTTGTGGCATTACCTGGGTCAATATCGAGTAATTTTACACCTTCAATAGTTTCAACCACATTTGCTATGGTTTGAATTTTATCGTGATCTCTTCCCTCACTAATATTAGGGACGCATTCTATTAATCTTTTTTCCATGGTATTGAGTTTGATTCGCCAAATTTAGGAATTGCAATAGGAATAGCTGTTTTTTTTAGGATTAAAAGTTTTCAACCATTTCGAGTCTAAGCAATACTTGTTTTAAAGTGCTAAAGAAATTTAAAGTTAAGCCCCAACACAATATTGCGCCCTGGATTAGGTATCATATCAGCCTTCAGTATGGATAAATGAGAGGTGTAAGTTTCATCGAGTAGATTGTTAAAACTTAGATTAATTCCCAGATCCATTTTGTTAAAACTTAAATTACCTCCCATTCTTAAGTGGAGTAAATTATAAGATGGCGTAGTTGTTTCAAATTCGCTGACCTTATCTTGTTCAAAGTAAGAATCTAAAATTATAGCAGTGTAAATTTCATTAAACTTTTTTAAGCCTTTGATTTCAGTTCTTATGGTATTTGCCCATTTGTTGGCCGGAATCAATGGGAGGTAATCACCGTTGTCTTGTTCTCCAATAACAGTTTCAAAGCTACTTTCAAGATGCAGCCAGTCAAAAGGGTGGGGGTGTAAATGAAATCCAAATTCGCCACCATATAATTTAGCATCGTTTTGGACATACTCATAAACGTCATGCTCATCAATAGTTTCACCGGTTGGCTGGGCAAATATGTAATTGTTCAATTTATTATAGAAGCCATTGGCATAAATTTCAAAATGTTGATTCCCATATTCTAATGAGATATCAGTTTGAAAATTTTGTTCACTTTCTAAATCTGCGTTTCCAATTTCAAATCTATTGGTACCGTGATGTACCCCATATGAGGTTAATTCAGCAAGATTTGGAGCTCTAAATCCACTGGCTAGATTGATTCTTGTCGTTATTGAATTAAATAGTAATGATTTATATCCCAAAGAAAAAGTAAAATTATTATAGTCTTTTTCAATACCTTCAACG
The DNA here is from genome assembly GCF_030409835.1 of Lutimonas halocynthiae. Classification (GTDB taxonomy): domain Bacteria; phylum Bacteroidota; class Bacteroidia; order Flavobacteriales; family Flavobacteriaceae; genus Lutimonas; species Lutimonas halocynthiae. The sequence continues at coordinate 736,035 of NZ_JAUFQO010000016.1, read as the reverse complement.
ATGGTAATTTCTTCATCATGATCCTCTTCAATTTCATCGTGATCTTCTTCAATTTCATAAGAGTCCGACTGAAGATATCTATAGTCGAAACGAATACCTCCTTGTAATGAATTTTTCTCGTTGATCTCAAAAGTGCTGGTTGCCAAGAATCCTATATCATTGATGCGAGCATCAGGAATTAGAATTTCTTCACCAAAATTTTTATTATTTTGAAACATACCTTGTACTCCGGCAATCGTTTCAAATTTGCCCTTCTTTGCAAAGTTGTACTTAAGATCATAGGAGAGTGTTTTAAGGTTCATGTCGAGTGCTGCTCCCTCGTGATTTTCTACTTCATGTTCATCTTCATCTTCATGCTCATCATCATTATGCCCGTGTTCATCTTCAAATTCCTTACGATTATTGACGATATAACCCAGGTTGAAATCTATTTTGGAATTTTTTAAATAGAAGTGATTATGTAAACTGAGGATATGGGTTTCCAGATCCTGATAAGGCAATTCTACTGATCTGGATTCTGTTTGTTCTCCAATTTCTTCAGGAATTCCTATTTCAGATTGATTGTAATTATACCTGAATTCAGTTACAAATTGATCCAAATTCAGTCCGATACCTGCTTTAAAATCCTTTTCATTAAAGCGCGAATTTGTTACACGATTTCCATCCGGCACCTCATAATCAGCATGACTGTTATAACCACCACGAAAAATCAGTTTTAGCCTATCTTTTGAAGTTTTTAAGCCAACAGACGTGTTGCTCCCTAAGGTATTTGAATAAAAGTTTTGATTTACTTCAATTTTCGTTTCATTCTGATAAGCAAACTTCTCTGGATTCAAATACAGTACGCCTCCTAAGGCATCCGAACCATAAAGTAGTGAGGCTGGCCCTTTTATGACTTCTACACTTTCAATGCCTGAATCATTCATGCCAAGACCGTGCTCATTTCCAAATTGTTGATTTTCAAGCCGAACTCCTTGGGTATAGACCAGAACCCTGTTTCCACTTAAACCCCTGATTACTGGTTTTCCTATACCTGTACCTGTTGTGATTTCTGATACCCCGGCAATACTGCTGATGCTTTGCATTAAAGTGGGTGCACCAGTTTTTCGAAGTGATTCTATACTTTTCGACTCGATTTTCATCACATTTTCGCTTTGTAACTTGTTGAAAGGAGCTGATACAATAACTTCATCCATGTGAAATACTGATGGAATTAACGAAATATTAAGTTCAATGTCAGATGAAACTAAATTAACCTCAACATTCTCTGTATTAAACCCAATAAAACTAATGCTTAATTTATGTGATCCCTGGGGAATGTTTTGCAGTTGAAACATGCCATTTTCGTCAGAAGTGGTTCCTATATGTAATTGTTCGATATAGATGTCAGCACCCAATACAGGGGCTTCAATATCGTCTAAAATAGTTCCTTTAATGCTGTTTTGTGACCATGCTTCTTTAGATAATAGAAGTGTCATGATCAATAATAAATAGAAAGTATATCTTTTCATTTAAATAGTGTTATCAATGTAAATAATAAGTTGTTATAGCCTAAGATACATTGATAGCAGGGGGCCCTCGATCAGGATCCGCTTTAGAAAAGGATTGAATTAAGGTGAAATTCGTGTAATATTCATTCTGAACAAATAGTCTGGAAGTAGCTATATCAAATATAACTATTCCGCCGTCATTTAGTGTTTGACTGAAATAATGAAGTTGTTCACAATCTGTCTTTTCAGCATGGAAATGACTCTCATCTATCGCAAGACATATATTACTGTCATGTTGATGAAATGCATGCACAACACTGATACTCATAGGAAGTATGAGTGCCAGTATTAAAAACAGTGAGATGGCTACTTTTTTATTCAAAACCTTCATTCGGCTGCGAAGATACGAATAAAGATACTTTAGTAAAAGGATATTCTATACTAGAAAAATTGAAGAATAAATTTAAATTTTTTTATTTCACTCCCAATTTTTTCAAAATAACTGACATCAGGCACCAGTTGGTAAACCCTGATTGTAATAAGTTAGCGCCAACGAAAGCTGTAAACCAGATCCAATTAGGGTTAACGAAATGGGCAAGTGCTAAACTGATTAGAATAAAGCTGCCGGCAATGACATTGATATATCTGTTTATCATAATTATATAATTTATTTATTTATTGGTGTTTTTCTATATTAAGTACAATGGCCCTTAAGGGATTATCGCTTTTAATTTCAGTATTTAATACTGCCAGTTCTTCCAGAAGTTTATCAATTTTTCTTTCTTCAGAAAAGCTAAAGAATAAAATAGACCTTACATTTTCAGATGAGTTTGAAAACCAATTATCAATCAGGTTTTCATTATCTAAGGTTTTAAATCCATTGATATCAGCATTACTGAAAGCCATTATTTCTGCTTTTCTGAACAATTGTACGGCTTGTTTTTCGTAAGACTTTACGGCAGTAAGTATTAAAAGTTTCATATTGCTTATTTTTTTAGCTTGCTTTTTTCCAGATAATAGTAAATCAGCGGAACAGCAAGTAGTGTTAAAAATGTGGAAAATATAGTTCCTCCCAAGAGAGAAATAGCCAATCCTTGAAAGATAGGATCAAAGAGCATGACCACAGCTCCTATGACAACCGTTCCTGCAGTTAATAGAATAGGCGTGGTACGAACAGCTCCAGCTTCAATTACAGCTTGTCTTAGGTCAACACCTTCCTGTATTCTAAGGTTGATAAAATCAACAAGAAGCACAGAATTTCTTACCATTATTCCTGCGAGGGCAATAAGACCTATCATAGAAGTTGCTGTAAAATAGGCATCAAATATCCAGTGCCCAAGTATGATTCCTACAAGTGATAGCGGAATAGCAATGAGCATAACAACCGGAGATCTAAAACTTTGGAACCACCCTACCAGTAAAACATAAATAATGATGACAACTACTGCAAAGGCAGCACCTAAATCTCTAAATACTTCAAAGGTGATTTGCCATTCTCCGTCCCATTTAACAGTGTATTCATTTGTGTTCTGAGGCTGTTGATTCCATTCTTCCTGCAAAGTATAACCCGCAGGCATGTTGATGTCATCCAGAAGATCCGACAAAGAAAGCAAGGCATAAACAGGGCTTTCCAGTTCTCCAGCCATATCAGCAGTTACATAGACCACCCTTCTTTGATTCTTCCTCATGATACTTTTTTGAATCGTGTCTTTTTTCAATTGAATTAAATCTCCTATTGGGATAGCTATTCCATTGTTAGATAATACTTTAAACTGCATAAGGTCAGTAGCAGAGACTTTTTCTTTGTCTTCAAATTTTAGTACAATACCAATATCATTGTTTGCCTCATCCCTGTACATTTTCCCTATAGGTTTATCAGATAATGACATTTCCATTGTTTTGACAATCTGCATTGGCGTAACACCATTTAACATGGCTTTTTCCTTGTCTACAATAAAATTATATTCTGTTTGATCGCTTTCAACCATCCAGTCTACATCAACTACATCATCAACTTCTGTAAACTTTCCTTTTAGTTGCTCAGCAATTTTAATCTGTTCTTCATGATCCGGGCCATAAACTTCAGCAACCAGAGTAGAAAGTACTGGTGGGCCCGGTGGTACCTCAACTACCTTAATATTGGCACCAAACTTTTGACCAATTTTTTGAACTTCAGGTCTGAAAACTGTTGAGATATAATGACTTTGTTCTTCTCTATCTCCTTTATCAGTCAGATTTACTTGAATATCAGCAATATTAGAACCACTCCTAAGGTCATAATGTCTTACAAGACCGTTAAATGTGATAGGGGAGGCTGTTCCGGTATAAGTTTGAAAATTCTGAACGTATTCACTTTCCTTCACATATTGGGCAATCTCCTTGATCACCATATCCGTGCGTTCAAGGGTGCTGCCTTCAGGCATGTCAACAATGATTTGAAACTCATTTTTATTATCAAAAGGAAGCATTTTAACAGCCACATGTTTGGTTAAAAACATGGCAGATGTTCCTATTAATAAGAAGATGTTGATTCCGAAAAATGCATAGCGATACGATTTTTTATCTAGTAGCGGGTCAATTGTTTTTTTGTAGAATTTAAAAATACTTGATTCTTCTAAAGTTTTTGCAGGTTTGCTATTGCCTTTCTTCTTGTCTTCTTTTTCACGAAGGAAAATATAGCCTAAATAAGGTGTAATCGTCAATGCTACAAATAGGGATATCAGCATGGCAATAGAAGCTCCAATCGGCATAGGGCTCATATATGGCCCCATTAAACCAGAAACAAATGCCATTGGTAATACTGCGGCGATAACGGTGAATGTAGCGAGAATCGTCGGATTCCCAACCTCATTAATAGCGTATATGGCAGCTTGCTTAAATGGTAATCGCTTCATTTTGAAGTGCCTGTGCATATTTTCGGCGATAATAATGGAATCATCAACTACAATTCCTGTAACAAATACCAAGGCGAAAAGTGTGATACGATTCAAGGTATAATCCATAAAATAATAACTGAACAAAGTCAAGGCAAATGTTACTGGTACTGATAAGAATACTACCAGACCTCCCCGCCAACCCATTGCAAGCATTACCACTAATGAAACTGAAAGAATAGCGATAAACAAATGGCTTAACAATTCAGATACTTTATGAGAAGCAGTTGCGCCGTAATTTCGTGAAACGGTTACATGGACGTCATCTGGAATTAAATCCTTCTTCAAGGCTTCAATACGATCAAGAATTACTTCGGAGACTTTCATAGCATCACCACCCTTTTGTTTTCCAATTGAAAGTGTTACTGCATTGTATAACTCAGGATGTGCCGAAATTTCATTTGAGGCGCTACCATAACCAAAATTTACATAATTTTTAGCTGTTTCAGCGCCATAGGTAACCTGGGCAACTTGATTAAGATAAATAGGTCTGTTTTCATTTACGCCGACAATAAGGTTTTCAATATCCTCTGCTGATTTCAGGAAATCACCTGTATGAATACTTATTTCTGAATCATTATTGGTAATAACTCCAGAATTAGATTGTATGTTACTAGCCTGAATCAATTGGGCCACAGTAAGTATATCGAGTTTGTTTTCGGCAAGTTTGTCTTTATCTAAGACAACACTCACTTCCTGACTTCTGCCACCTATAATATTACTTATGGCTACACCATTCACTTTTTGAATTTCTGAATTTACTTCTTCAACTATTTGTTTCAGTTGAAAGTCATCATAATTCTCACTCCAAAATGTCAATCCCAAAACCGGTACATCATCAATGGCTCTTGTTTTCACCAGTGGCATGGTAACACCTTGAGGTATTTCGTCTAAATGCTTGATGATTTCATTATAAAGCTGTACGAAGGACCTTTCTAAATCTTCACCTACAAAAAACTGCACGATAAGCATTGCTTTTCCTTGCATTGATGTAGAGTATACATATTCAACACCAGGTAAATTGCTGACAATCTTTTCTAATGGCTTTGCCACTTTAGATTCAATTTCTGCTGGGGTTGCTCCGGGATATCCAACAAAAATATCGGCAATTGGAACTTCGATTTGAGGTTCTTCTTCTCTTGGAATTAGAAAAGAGCTATATACCCCAATGATCAAAAATATGATCATGAGTAGAATGGTCAGCTTCGATTGTAAGAAGACCGATGCTATTTTTCCTGCGAATCCTTTATCCATGTCTATTTATTTTATGTTGAGTTTGGCTCCGTTATATAATTTACTTTCAGCGCTTAGAATGTATGTCTCTCCTGAGGAGAGGCCTGATAATACTTCAACTTTGTCTCCAAGAGATTTCCCTAACTTTAACCATCTGAGAATTGCAGTATTTGAGGCACTTACGGTATAAATACCTTGCAAGTCGCCTTTTGTTATGATGACATCTCTTGGAATCAAGACCTGGGAACTTAATTGATTGTTCGATGGGAAGGCTGCGGAGATAAACATACCTGAATACAGTCTGGTCCCTTCTGGAATAGCTAAGTGAATTTTCACCAAATACTGCCCGCCGGTGTTTTGAGAGGAGGTACTTATTTCACTTACAGTACCAGTGATATTGATACCGTTGGATTTCACAAATACTTTGACGCTGTCATTTTTATTTATAAAGGGAATATCATTTTCACTTATCATAGCCATAGCCACAAAATCGCCAGGAGCTTCAAGACTTAGCAGGTACTGTCCGGGTTTAGCCATATCTCCAATTTTCACTGAAGTAGAAGTAATAACTCCGTTAAATGGGGCCTTTATGTTGGTATACGAAAGCATGGCGTCTACTTCCTTCTGCATTTGTTCAGCTGATTCAACTTGCGCCTTTGCAATATCATATTGGGTTTTCACGTCATCATATTCCTTTTGGGATGCACTCTTTTGCTCTAATAAGACTTGAAATCTCTGATAGTTTTTCTCAGCTGTTATGTAACTCGCTTTAGCCTGATTGATCCCTGCCTGAGTTTGTGCGCGACGTGCTTCCATATCTGAATTGTTTATATCGATCAAAGCTTGTCCTTTACGTACCTTATCACCAACTTTTACATATACTTTTGATACATAACCCATCATTCGTGTACTGATATTGGCAAAATTTTCAGCCTCTATTTGGCCACTGGCACTGAAAAAACCTTTCCCCTCTGGTTGTGAGGCTTTTTCGACTGTAACGTTTACTGCGGTTACTGTTGTCTTATTCTCAGGTTTAGAATCAGAACATGATGAAAGTAACATCGCTGCAACAATAAACAGCCCCAGAATGTTTGTAGTTTTTATATTAGACTTCATGGTTTTCATAGTTATATGGTTAAAAATTTTAAATAGGCTTTTGAAAAGTTATAATTGAAAATGGCTTTAGCGTGCTCGAGCTCTTTCTCATGATACTTGGTTTCAGAATAAAGTAAGTCTGTTGATTTTTCCAATCCTTGTTTAAACCTGTTTGAAGTAATTCTAAAGGCTTCTTTTGATTGTTCAAGGGCAAGACTTGTTAGCTCAACTTGATTTTTTGAATCCGCAAATTTTCGCTTTGCTTTGTTGAGTTCTAATTCACTTTCCTGGATGTATTTTTGTTGCGTAAGACTGGCTTTTTCAAGCAGTGCTTTGTCTTGGTGAATCTTCCCAATATTTTTATAGCCACTAAATATATCCCATGATAGCTGTAAGCCAATCATGTAGTTGTTAGCACCGAAGCCCCCAAAGGTAGCGTCATTCCATTCATAGTTCGCTACAGCATTTGCTCTTGGAACAAAATTCATTTTTGACGATTCGAGCATTTTTTCTTGGGCATCTACAGAATATTGCATCGCAAGAATGTCTTTTCTATTCATTGATAGTATCGAATTGTTTTCAGTGGTAATCGGGTCGAGTATGAGTTCATCATTCGGGCTAAGTAAGGATTGTGATTCTTCACCAATAAGGAATTTTAAATAATCCGATACATTTTGAAGGTTAGATTTGGCCAGATTTAATTTATGCTCGATTTCGGCTACCCTGACTTCCATATTAAGGTAGGCAGCACTTTGCATTAGGCCTTGGTCAAAATTATTCTTTGCCCATATTTGGTTTTGAACAGCCGTTTCTTTAGCCATCTCCATAACAGATAAAGACTTGTAGGCTAATTGTAGTTGCATATACGTTTTTGTAGCTTCCAGCTCAATGTACTCTTCAGTCCTTTGCATTTGCAGGTTTGATGCTTCAGCATTGATGTTGGCCATTTTTCTTTCTTTCCAGCCATCTAGATTGATCAATGGTTGAATCAGTTCTATTCTCGTATTGAAATTTTCCACATTCCCCGGATCATTCAGTAATTCCGGGTCAAAATCACTGGTTGTTACATCTCTTTGGAGTAATTTAAAACCGAAAGCATATAATGGATTGTTGGTAAAAGTACTCGTGTTGCTTAAACTTATCTGTGGCAACAGGACAGCACTGGAGCTTTCGTATTGGGCTTTCGCGAAGGCATATTCCTGTTCTGAAATTTTAAGACTGGTATTCTTTTCTTTTGCTTTAGACTTAACTTCGTCAAGACTAATTACTGAACTCGTTTGAGCCTGAATTTGTAAGGCTGCCAAAAATAGCACAAGTACAAAATTCTCTTTGAGTATCGATTGGATTTTTCTTAATGAATGCATGGATTATATCAATTAATTCCTTGCAAAACTAGAGCGGAGTAGAACTTGTCTAAGTAACTTAGGGTACAGAAGAGGGAGTCAATTTGTTGTAGTGTAAAATTGTTGATACTGCTAAACACAACTGACAAAGCAGATTAGCTCAATCATTTTGAAAATTGTGGCGTAAGTACGAAAGATTTAACTTTTATGGATTTATACGTAATCGGCGCATTTTCATATTTAAGGCCTCAACACCTAATGAAAATGCTATGGCAAAATAGAGATAGCCTTTTGGAATGGCTCCAACATGTTGTCCAAAAATTACAGCATTCGATAAGTGGGCACTTTCAGTCACTAGCATAAATCCAATAAGTATTAGGAAAGAAAGGGCGAGCATTTGTATTGTAGGATGTTTGTTGACAAATTTACCAACTGGTAATGCGAAAATCATCATAATTATAATTGAAACAATAACAGCTGCGATCATAACGATTAAGGCGCCATCCAAACCATTAGTCATACCAACCGCTGTTAATACAGAGTCGAAAGAAAAAATAATATCTATGAGCACGATTTGAATAATAACTTTAGATAAAGAAGATTTAACATCTGTCTTCGCCTTTTCTTCTTCACTTATACCTTCTACCTTGTGATGAATTTCACTGGTGCTTTTGTACAAAAGAAAAATACCACCTCCAAGTAGGATAAGGCTCTGGCCAGAAACAGCTGCTTGAAACCATGAAAGGTCTATAGTGAAAAGAGCATCCTTCATCGCAATAATAAAGGAAACGCCAATGAGTAATATTATTCTAAAAACCATGGCCAGCAGCAATCCGATATTGGTTGCTTTTTTAATTTGATTTTCAGGGAGTTTTCCCGCTGTAATCGAGATGAATATGATATTATCAATTCCGAGGACGATTTCAAGAAACGTAAGCGTCACGAATGCTACCCAAGTGTCTATATGATAAAATATTTCCATGGTTATTTTATTATTATGTCAATTTAATTTGACTGCTGTGCCTTTCTGTTTAAAGTTAGATCCTTTATAATAAGCATTAAAGGTATAGGTGTTATTTTTGATACCAGTAATTTTCACGTGAAAAGGAGTACTGTCAAGCATAGTTTTCGGATTTTTCTTTACCAAAACATATTCAAACTGATCAATCCATTTGATATTAAAGGTATCTTTTATTCCGTTAAAATCTTCTATCTGAATGGAATCATTTCGAATTGCGTATGAAATGGTCTCCTTATCTTCTAAAGTCGTTTCGAAGGAACCATATTTAAGCTCATCAACATGAATATTACTGTTTGTTAAACAAGATGCTGTTGCTAAGAATAAGATGATGATGGCAAAATATCGCATAATAATTAAATTCCTGTATAATTATGAGGAGTTATAGCTTTGAGCTCCATTTTAATAGATTCATCGACATCAAGGGTGTCTATAAAATCAGCAATTGATTTTCGGTCAATCTTGGCATTTGTTCTGGTAAGCCCCTTTAATGCTTCATAAGGGTCAGGATACGCTTCTCTCCTTAATATGGTTTGAATTGCCTCGGCAGCAACAGCCCAATTATCTTCCAGATCCTTGTCAAAGGCCTCTTTATTTAAAAGTAATTTATTCAAGCCTTTCAATGTTGATTTGAAAGAAATGATCGTATGACCTATAGGGACCCCTATGTTCCTCAGAACAGTTGAATCAGTAAGATCTCTTTGCAATCTTGAAATAGGTAATTTAGCGGATAAATGCTCAAAAATAGCATTGGCTATTCCTAAATTTCCTTCGCTGTTTTCAAAATCAATAGGGTTAACTTTATGAGGCATGGCCGAAGACCCTACTTCACCTTTTTTGATCTTCTGTTTGAAATAATTCATTGAAACATATTGCCATACATCTCTATTGAAATCGATTAAAATGGTGTTGATCCTTTTTAAACCATCAAAAAATGCGGCAAGATGGTCATAATGCTCAATTTGTGTAGTAGGGAAGGAGTGGCTCAAGCCTAATATGTCTTGAACAAAATGACTTCCAAAGGCTTTCCAGTCTTGATTTGGATAGGCAACCTTATGCGCATTGAAATTTCCGGTAGCCCCGCCAAATTTGGCAGCAAATGGGACTCCATTTACCAGTTTCAGTTGTTGTTTAATTCTTTCTATAAAGACATATATTTCTTTACCGAGTCTTGTTGGCGAAGCAGGTTGACCATGGGTCTTAGCTAGCATTGAAATACCGCTCCATTCGTTGGCAAGGGATTCAAGTTTTTCAATTAATGCGTTTATTTCCGGCAAGTAAACACTTTCATAAGCATCCTTAAGTGATAAGGGTACTGCCGTATTGTTAATATCCTGAGAGGTAAGACCAAAATGGATAAACTCTTTGTATTGTTGCAGTTGTAAATCATCAAATTTTTCCTTGATAAAATATTCTACCGCCTTTACATCATGATTGGTAATACTTTCAATTTCTTTTATTCTTAAGGCATCTTCGCTTGTGAAATCATCATAGATTTTTCGGAGAACTGGGAAAAGATTTGAATCAAAATCTTTTAATTGAGGTAAAGGAATCTGACAAAGGGCAATGAAATATTCAATTTCAATTCTGACCCTGTATTTAATGAGTGCTTCTTCTGAAAAAAAGGCAGAAAGACCTTCGATTTTATTTCGGTATCTACCGTCAATTGGAGAAATGGCATTCAATGCTGTCAAATTCATAATAGTTCGTTTTTTTGTAAGCTGCAAAAATAGCTTATTAGACTTTTTTACACATCATTTATCTATAGATTTTTTAACAATTTCCGAGCATGGACCTTATATCCGCTTGTTCCTGAATCCGCATTTTTTTGTAAAACTGATCTCAATTCTTCATTGATCCATTTTTCGTGATTTCCCCAAAGTTTTAAAGTGTCCATAGCATATACTTGAGTTGCTACCTTATGCTCTTCAATTAACCAGTCAAAATTACATGAAATTATTTCATCTATTTCTTTCTTTTTGAGTTCTTCAAGATCTGAGATATTAGAAAAGTAATAACGGCTCCAGATAGAACAGATTTTGGAGACAGGCCTTAGAGCGCTTTCGTGTTTTAATGTTGACATTCCCTGAATAAAAGTAACGATGTATTCATTTAAGAGGCTGCAATCATCAAGGCATACCAATTCAAGTATCCAGGCTGCTTTAATGTGTAAAGGATCATCAATATCAAATGTTTTATCGATGAGCTCCGGAAGAATTTCAGGTCTGTCTAATACAGCTTTAGCGGCAGCATCCCTATAGCTTCTTTTGGCATTTTTTACAATAGCCAATATGAGATCGAGCTCCATTTTGTCCATAATATTATTATTCTAATACACGAAAGCAGGCTGTCAGAAAGGCCTTATTCTTTCAGATATTAATATATACCGGCTGAAAGTATAAAATTAAAAAATATTTCTATTTTTACCCTATGAATTAGTCAGTTAAATTGGGCAACAATTTGTTGATTTAAGAGTTATTTAAGTAGAAAATTTATTCGGATGTATAGATATATTTTGTTTTTGATTTGTTTTATGAATCTTGGAATGGTATATGCGCAAGCAGATATCAATCAAACAGATGCTGATGGCAATCGACATGGCGTGTGGAGAAAGTATTATAACAATGATAGAATCAGATATGCTGGAACATTTGAGCATGGAAAAGAAGTTGGGGTTTTTAAATATTTTTCTGCTTCTAATTCTGATAACCCTATTATCATAAAAGAATATAAAAGCAATAGTGAGCTGGCTGATGTCAGTTTTTTCACACCTGGAGGCGCCTTAGAAAGTAAAGGCCTTATGAAAGGAAAAGAAAGAGAAGGGAAATGGTTTTACTATCACGCCGATGGTAAGTCAATAATGAGTGAAGAAAATTATGTTAATGGTAAATTAGACGGAGCTTATAAAACTTATTACCCATCAGGAGAACTTACTGAAGAGGCTACTTATAAAAATGGTTTACTTCATGGAAATTATAAAAAGTATGCTATTAAAGGATTTATGTACCAGGACTTTAATTATTCCAAAGGGAAACTAAATGGAATGGCAACTTATTATAGCCGAAAGACTGGCGATTTGATCAAAAAAGGACCATTTAAGGATGATTTAAGAGTTGGTACCTGGGAGAATTACGTTGATGGCGAGCTGGTCAGTACCGAACAGCCTGCACTGAAGCCGGAGCGTGATTAATCAACCGCACGCAATCTTTGATTGAGAGACTATAGTTAAAGAAGTCTCTAAATAATCAAATTACTTTTAGTTTTTCGTATCTTTGCCGACGCAATTTTTTTAATCATGAAAAGAGTTATTGTTGGTTTATCAGGAGGAGTTGATTCTAGTGTTGCCGCTTATTTATTGAAGCAGCAGGGATACGAGGTTATTGGGCTTTTTATGAAAAACTGGCATGATGATACTGTTACCATATCCAATGAATGCCCGTGGCTCGAAGATAGTAATGATGCCATGCTTGTGGCTGAAAAACTGGGTATTCCATTTCAGGTAGTTGATCTTAGTGAACAATACAAAGAACGCATAGTCGATTACATGTTCAGAGAGTATGAAAGAGGAAGGACGCCAAATCCGGACGTCTTGTGTAACCGAGAGATCAAGTTTGATGTTTTTATGGACATTGCCATGGATCTTAATGCTGATTATGTGGCTACCGGTCATTATTGCAGGAAATCTGAACAAGAGATTGATGGCAAAATGGTTTACAGTCTTTTAGCTGGGAAGGATAACAACAAAGATCAATCTTATTTTCTTTGTCAGTTATCTCAGGATCAATTAGCAAAAGCCATGTTTCCTATTGGTGAATTAAACAAATCTGAGGTGCGCGAGATCGCAGCTGAACTTGAACTTGTTACAGCAGAAAAAAAGGATTCTCAAGGACTTTGCTTTATCGGTAAAGTCAGATTACCTGAATTTTTACAACAACAATTAAAGCCAAAAGAAGGTGTTATCGTTCAAATTCCGAACGATTCAACAATTTACAATAGAGAAATACCTGAATTTTCTAATCGAGAAGAGGCCCTTAAGTTTAATAGCCAAAAATTTCACTATGCTGTAGAGGATGGAAAAGCAGTAGGCAAGCATCAGGGAGCTCATTATTTCACCAAAGGACAACGTAAAGGCCTGGCCGTAGGTGGTACTGTTGAGCCTTTATTTGTTATTGATACAGATGTGGAAGAAAATGTGATTTATACTGGTGAAGGTAAAGAGCATAAAGGTTTGTATAGAAGTGTGCTTTTTGTTGATGCATCTGAGATTCATTGGATCAGAGAAGATCTGGCACTTGAGGTAGGAGATGAAATGGAAGTTTTGGCTAGAATTAGATACAGACAGCCCTTAGAAAAGGCGACAATATACAGAGCCGAAAATGGTCTTTATGTGTCTTTTAAAAATGCTCAATCTGCAATTACAGAAGGTCAGTTTGTTGCCTGGTATCTGGATGATGAATTGTTGGGTTCTGGCGTGATTGGGTAATCTATGAAGTGACCATCTTGTTTTTTGAATAAACCAAAGCCTTGAAGAATTTTTTTGGCCATTGTTTTTACAGGGATCTCAAATTTATTGACATAGGCAGCAAAGAGTCTCCTGTTTTTTGGCATTCTAAAGGCAAAACCATCAGATATTGTTTGTGTACAAGGTTTGCATATACCGCATGGTTCATTTTTGTGAGTAGGAAAAAGACAAAACCAGCTTTGTTCTATTATTTGGAACCAATCTTTTTCTCTTGCTATTTCCAGCATTTCTTGTTTTGTTGTTTGCATCAAAGGGAAGGCGAAATATTGAAAAATCTCATATTCCTTGGAACCTTTGAAAGATGAGTCCATATATTCAACTACTTGATTATTCAATTTCTTCTCTACAAGTTTCCCTTCCAGATTGGCATCCCAAAGGTTAGGATCTGGTAAAAGAGATTTTTCAATAGAGAGTTGCATATCCGAAATCATATTCTTTTTACAATAACTGGCTAACCAGAGGTATTGTATTCCAATATGCTTTTCTTTTTTAAAATTCAGGAATGCTTTTTCAATATCCTCATCTATTTCTACATCGTCTACCTTGCAAAAAATAATTGGAAGGATCAATTCTTTAGCTTCAGGAAATGAATTGAATAGCGCAGATTTAATCTTTCTCATGGCCATTAACTCGTTAGCAATTGATTTCCTATTTGGGTCAATGATATAATATGGCTGTACCTTTGAATGGTACTTCAATGCAGCTTGCAGTAGTTGAAAGGTCGAATCCCAGCCTCCTGTCCATAAAAGATTAATACATTTATCTGACTTATTCATTTTTAAATTATTTATTCAAATAAAATATTCCTATAATTAAACAGTTTTATTCTTTAAATATTATGATGAAACTCAAAAAAACAATTATTAGAAATTTAAAATAAGGTTAATTCGATTACGAAAAATGAATTTTGACAGTCCCATAAATGTTCTAATTCCTGATGGAGAAAGAGTTCTTGCCAAATTTGTTGTGAATTGTTTATCGAATTGCAAGGATGTAGACGTTCATGTTCTTTCCAGGAATAAGAATGCATCTATTAAGTATTCGAGATTTATCGCTTCTTATACTTTTGAAAATCAGTATGGTTACGATGAAAATTGGATTGAGTTTATCAAGACTCAAATAACATTAAATAAGATTAATGTCATCATGCCTGTAGAAATTGAAGATATCAGGTTGCTATCAGCACATTCCGATGACATAAATGAGCTGGCTACTCTTTTGGTTCCACCACTTAATTCTTTTGATTCAACATTAGACAAATGGAAATTTTACAAGTTTCTAATCTCAAACAAGCTTCCTTCTCCAATTTCCTTAGATTGTTTAGAACCTGTGAAGCAAAATCAATTTCCTTTAGATTTTCCTTTGCTGCTAAAACCAAAAATTGGAATGGGAGGTTTTGGAATAAAAACGATTTTAGATGCGAATATGTTGAAGGAAGGGTTTAATACCAATAAGGATTATATGGCCCAGGAAATGATAGATGGTTATGACATTGATATGAGTGTTCTTTGTTTAAAGGGCACTATTTTAGCCTATACGATCCAAAAAGGTTATGTCTTTAGTACTTGCAAATATAGCGCTGCGCTTAGCGTGGAATTTTTATATGAGGATGATATTTATAGTAGTGTTTCAAAAATGATGAAGAACTTGAATTGGACTGGATTCGCTCATGTAGACCTAAGATATGACAAGATGGATGGTACATTTAAAATATTAGAAATCAATCCACGGGCATGGGGTTCAATTGAAGCATCAAAAAGTGTCGGTATAAATTTTCCATACTTGTATATTTTAACATCTATGGGAATAGCCTATGACCAGCCAGCCTATAGTTTTGATACTTGTTCAGGTAATAAGGGGCTGATTAGGATTATGAAGTCTAAATTATCTAATAAGAAAAAAAGTTTTTCTATTGCGAAACATAACTATCAATTGAAACATTTTACTGATCCTTTGCCATTGATAAAAGACTATTTCAATTCTAAGAATAATAGGAGCTAAACCACTTCAAGTATAGATTACTGCAATAAATTGTTATTTTCACGTTATTAAATATTATTAAACCATTATTTATGAATGACTTAATATATTATGATTCCATTGACTTGATAAATCAGGATAAATGGAGGCATTTTTATAAAAATCATCCAAAAAATAACGCATTTCAATCCTTTGAAATGTATGGGTTTTGGAATTGCTTAGTTAATTACAAACCCTTTGTTTTTATGGCTGAGAATTCAAAAGGAGAATGTCTGGCTTTTTGTACAGGAGTTGTTGCTCCAGTTGGCAAGAGTAAAACAAAATATCACGATAAGACTGCACTTATATATGGAGGCCCGTTGTTTTTGCATAATGACAATGGCCTTTATGATGCCTTTATTCTAAAACTAGGCGCTTTTTTAAAGCGTATTTCCAGATTTACTGAATTCAGAAATTTGGGAAGAGATCCATATTTAAAGGATAATTTCACAAAGCACAAATGGGAGTACATTCCTAAAGTGAACTATCTGATTCAATTAGATACTGAGGAGCTTGTTTTTTCGAGATTTAGCAGGAACAAAAGAAGAGAAATCAGGTCTTCATTAAAAAAAGGTGTTGAAATTTCTTATGATAAGACTGAGGAAAATATTGAGGTTATTTATAGTATTCTGGAAAAAATCTATATTAGGAATGATAAAAAATTAACCTTGCCCATACCAGATTTAAATTTCTTTATTCAGTTAATGAAATTGGAGTTTACCGGATTGAATATGGTAAGTTTTGAAGGAAAGGTGATTGGTGGCGGTTTTTTTCTGTTTGATGAAACGTATCTATATGGCTGGTTTAGAGGCAGTTTGAATGCTGATTTTGGTTTTCTGGATCCAGACAGTGTACTCGATTGGTCAGTCATGCAATTTGGTTTAAAAAAGGGTATATCGTTTTTTGATTATATGGGAGCAGGTAGAAAAGGATGGGAGAATAACATTAGAAAATACAAGTCGCGCTTTGGTGGTGAACTTGTTGAAAATGGAATGTATTCAAGAGCCAGTAATCCATTACTTTTTAGAATCCAAAATAAATTTAGAAGGATGATAGCTTAAATGCTGTAAGTAATTGCAACATTGGTTATTATTGATTAAAAAAGGTCATATGCTATTCAACTCACTTGATTTTGCCATTTTTTTACCTATAGTCTTTGTGCTGTATTGGTTTGTGACAAACAAGAATCTGAAGCTTCAGAATTTGTTGATTGTTGTGGCAAGTTATGTTTTCTATGGATGGTGGGATTGGCGTTTTTTATCTTTGATCTTATTCAGTACACTTGTAGATTATACGGTAGGTAGGAAGCTAAGAGATGAGAATAATGGTTCAAGAAGGCTTTTATTACTATGGACAAGTATTATAGTGAACCTTGGATTTTTAGGATTTTTCAAGTACTATAACTTCTTTCTAGATAATTTTATTGAGGCTTTTAGTTTCTTCGGATATGTCTTCAAGGCAGGAAGTCTTCAAATAATCTTACCTGTAGGTATTAGTTTTTATACTTTCCAAACACTTAGTTATACCATAGATGTCTATAAAAAGAAATTAGAGCCAACCAAAGATTTTATTGCCTTTGCTGCTTTCGTAAGCTTTTTCCCACAATTAGTTGCTGGTCCCATCGAGAGAGCGACGAATCTTTTACCACAGTTTTATAAAAAGAGAACCTTTGATTCTAATAAGGCCATCGATGGTTTGAAACAAATCTTATGGGGATTGTTTAAAAAGGTGGTTATTGCTGATAATGCAGCACAGTTTGCCAATGAGATATTTAATAATTCAGGTGATTATTCAGGAAGTACCTTGTTCTTAGGAGCCTTGTTTTTTGCATTTCAAATTTATGGTGATTTTTCAGGATATTCTGATATTGCTATTGGAACGTCAAGACTCTTCGGTTTTAATTTAATGAAGAACTTTGCTTTTCCGTATTTCTCAAGAGACATTGCGGAATTCTGGCGCCGATGGCATATTTCATTATCCACCTGGTTCAGAGATTATTTGTATATCCCATTAGGAGGTAGTAGAGGAGGATTGTCGATGAAAATCCGAAATACATTTATCATATTCATCGTTAGTGGTTTTTGGCATGGAGCTAACTGGACATTTATTGTTTGGGGAGC
>NZ_JAUFQO010000016.1:0-718252 GCF_030409835.1 Lutimonas halocynthiae | reverse complement strand
TTATTGCTGGCTAAGAAAAACCGTCAAAACATAACCATTGTAGCACAAGGAAAACTATTCCCTGGAATCAAGGATTTATTGATGATGGGAAGCACATTTTTTCTAACACTAATTGCCTGGGTATTTTTTAGAGCCGAAGATATGTCTCACGCGATGGGCTATTTGTCAGGTGTTTTCTCCAAATCTATATTGAGTGTACCTGAATTTGAAGGAAGAGAAAGTGCAGCGGTAACGCTTATGGTCATTGTATTTTTTGTATTTATAGAATGGTTAGGAAGGTCTAATGAATATGCTATTGAACGCTTAGGCTCAAAATGGCCTAAAATAATAAGATGGTCATGGTATGCGCTTATCATATTTTTAATAGGAATTCTTGCTCAAACTGAGGAAACACCTTTTATCTATTTTCAATTTTAGAACATGAGAAATTTTTTTATATCCTTTTTTAAGTTTGTTCTTTTCGCAGGTGTGTTTTATATATTGATGATCATACTTTGGGGAGAATTTTCACCAATAAAGAAGAATTTAAGATACCGTATAAAACCTGATGGTCATACTTTTTCTCGATTAAAAGAACTTCGTTCAACACAAGATATTGACCTTCTTTTTTTAGGATCATCCCATACCTATCGAGGTTTTGACAATAGAATTTATAAAAAAGCAGGTTTCAGTAGTTTTAATATGGGATCAAATTCTCAAACACCTATACAAACAGAATATTTGCTTGAAAACTATCTAGACTCTTTAAGGCCTAAATTGGTAGTATATGAAGTATGTCCTTTTGTTTTTTCATTGGACGGGGTAGAATCTTCTTTAGAAATTATTGCCAACGATGAGATCCAAGATAATTCTTTAGGAATGACATTAAAACAGAATCATTTAAAGGTTTATAATGCAATGATTTTCGCTACTTACAGAAGATTGTTTTTCAATGATTTAGAAAATACAAAAGAAGGAATCAAAAATAACAATGATACTTATATTCCAGGAGGCTTTGTGGATATTAAGATGATGCATTATAGCAAAGAGCATTTTGAAAATGCACATTGGGTCAAGGACCCTAAACAGTTTGCTTCTTTTGAAAATGTTTTAAGTATGCTTAAAGCAAGAAATATCAAGACCATTTTAATACAGGCGCCCGTTACGACCGATTTATACAATTCATATGATAATAATTCAGAATTTGATAAATTGATGGAAAGCTATGAAGAGTATTATAATTTTAATGAATCGTTACAATTAAATGACTCTATTCATTTTTTTGATTTTCATCATTTGAATAGAAATGGGATAGATATTTTTAATAATGACGTTTTAGATATTGTCTCAAAAAAAGAAGTACTAAATTAGTAAATCCTCCTATTTTATTATTTTTCAGACTTTTTCACTAAAGTCATGATAAGGATTCCACCTAGTATTAAGGTCCCTGATATGATTAATTCCAAAGAGATGCTTTCTCCTATAAAAACTATTCCACCTATTGCTGCGAGCACTGGAACAAGTAGTTGAACAACAGAAGCCTGCATCGAATTAAGTCCCCTTAAAGCTATATACCAAATAGTATAACCCAGGCCAGATGTGAATATTCCTGATAAAAGTGCTAATAATATGCCTTCGGCAGCATAGTTTTGTTCATTTATCAAAAAATATAAAATGAACAGTAAAAAAGGAATACTTCTTAAAAAATTATAGGCGGTATCTTCGAGAGGATTTTTAGATTTTTTCCCTAAGATACTGTACATACCCCAGCCTATTCCTGAAATAGTCATGATCATAGCGCCTAAAATCGGTGGTGCCTGAACTCCTGGTAGCATCAAGTAAGCAAACCCTAGAAAAGCAAGAAACATGCCTATCCATTCCAAAACTTGCATTTTGTACCCTTTGAAAAGCGCATAGGTGATCATTGTAATTTGAACAGCGCCAAAGACAATCAATGCGCCTGTTGCAGTGTCTATAGAGACATATGCAAAAGAGAAGGCTGTAGCATACATAAAAAGCATAAAGGCAGAAAGCCAAGAACCTTTTGACCTTTTTGTATTCTTCTTAAAATGTCTAAAATAGACTAATAGCAATAAGACGGCTGCGCCAGATACCAAACGAATTACTGTAAATGCACCTGGATCGATAAGTTTTTCTTTGAGGGCAGCACGGCAAATAACAGAATTAGCGGCAAAAGCAATAAGTGCCAACAAGGTAAAAATGACAGTTTTAAAGGTAGTAACCGAGTTTTGATTTTTGCTCGAAGGCATATAAGAGATTATATTTTACGAATATAGACAATCATAAATTGAATGAAAGTCTTAATTTTATACTATTAAATTGGTTGTTTAAATGAAAATAGTTACAAATAGAATTTGCGATTTATTAAATATAAAGTATCCTATTATTCAGGCTGGTATGGTTTGGGTGAGTGGTTATAAGCTGGCATCAGCCGTTAGTAATGCTGGGGGATTAGGTTTAATTGGAGCAGGCTCTATGCATCCGGAGACGCTCAAGGAACATATCCAGAAATGCAAGAAAGCCACTGATAAACCATTTGGCGTCAATATTCCTTTGTTCTATCCTGAAATGGATAAGATACTAGAGATTATTATTGAGGAGAAAGTACAGATCGTATTTACTTCTGCCGGAAACCCAAAATTGTATACTTCGTTTTTCAAAGAACATGGAATTACCGTTGTACATGTAGTAAGCAGTGTAAAATTTGCTCTAAAATCTCAAGAGGCTGGAGTTGATGCTATAGTAGCCGAAGGTTTTGAGGCTGGTGGGCATAATGGGAGAGAAGAGACAACTACCCTGACACTGATTCCAATGGTAAAAGAAAAAATTAAGATACCCTTGATTGCAGCCGGTGGCATTGCTACAGGAAAGGGCATGCTTGCAGCAATGGCTTTAGGAGCTGATGCTGTTCAAATTGGCAGTCGGTTTGTTGCGAGTGAAGAATCATCAGCACACATAAATTTTAAACAGGAAGTTTTAAGAACTGAAGATGGTGGTACACATTTGACCTTAAAAGAACTAACTCCTGTAAGATTGATAAAGAACGATTTCTATAAAAAGGTACAAGACCTTTATAGTCAGCAGGTTGAAGCTGATCAGTTGGAGAAATTATTAGGCAGAGGAAGGGCTAAAAAAGGAATGTTTGAAGGCGATTTAGAAGAAGGAGAACTTGAAATTGGTCAAATTGCAGGCCTTATTCACGAGATCAAACCTGCAGCAGATATCGTGAATGAGATTGTAAATGAATTCAAATTGTCTCAGGAATCTATTTCTACTATTATAATTTGAGTCTTGGCACTATTTAGTGCCAAGGATATAGAGCTGCAGGAAACCCTATTCAGGGATTTTAATTTCATATAATTTACCTGATTTGTTATTGAGTTTATTCTCTCGTAACCAGGGATTTAGCATTTTTAACTCCTTGTAATTCGTTTCATATTTTTTGGCAAAATTGGCAATATTAGTAATGGCTGTATCTACTTTAACTGAGTGACTTGGGCCAATTTCATAAAGGTCATCATTGTCAAAGGCGAAACCGTATTTTTCCGGGTTGCTCAGAATTTCTTTAGCCGCAACTATTCTTGGAATATAACGCTCTGTATTTTCTCCGGCTAAAACGTCATAATAACTATCCACCATCTGTTCTGTCAATCTTTTTTCAATACCATAATTGCCCGCATGATAGGCCGCTGCAGCTAATGTCCAACTTCCAAGTCTTTCTTTAGCTTTTATCAAATAGTCACAGGCAGCTCGTGTGGCTTTCTCTAAATGATATCTTTCATCTACATTATCATTAATCTCCAGACCATTTTCTCTACCCGCATCTTTCAGCATTTGCCACATTCCTTTTGCACCGGCAGGAGAAGTAACATTTCTTAGATCACTTTCAATTACTGCTAAATATTTAAAATCATCCGGAACACCCTTCTCTTTAAGTATAGGTTCTATGACAGGAAAATATTTATGAGTTCTTTTAAACCACAATAAAGCATTTGATTGCCAATAGGTATTAACTAGTAGTTCCCTGTCAATTCTTTCTCGGATATCCGTCTTATCAAGTTGTACTTTTTCTCCACAAAAACTGAGATCATCTGGAATTTTAAGTGCCTTAATTTTATAGTTGTATTGACCATTTGCAGATGAATCAACACGCACCTTTGCTTCGGTAACCGATTTGTTTTCATTTTTTTCTGCATTGATAAAGAATACAGCAAGAATAACAATACTTGCCAATACGATGAAGCGATACGATCTGTTCATACTTTGTGTTTTATAAAATTAAAAGGGATTTTCAAATGTAACAAAATTTTCAGCTAATTGATCTTTTTCTGCTAAAATTGGATTTTCAACACCCCAATCAATAGCAAGATCAGGATCATTCCATAAGATAGATGCCTCAGCATTAGCATTGTAATAGTCTGAGCATTTGTAATTTAAAATGGTATTATCTTCAAGACTTAAAAACCCATGTGCAAAGCCAATAGGAATATAAAGTTGCTTTTTGTTTTCTCCACTTAAGATATGTTTAAAATGTTTGCCATAGGTGCTTGAGTCTTTTCTCAAATCCACGGCAATGTCTAAAATACTTCCTTTAATAACCCTGATTAGTTTGGATTGGGCATGGGGGGGAAGCTGGAAATGCAGGCCTCTTAATACATTTTTATGAGACTCAGATTCATTATCCTGTACAAATTTATCCTTAATAAGAATTTCAACTTTTTTCTGGTTATAGGACTCCATAAAATAACCTCTGTCATCTTCATATACTCTTGGAGTTAACAAGATAATATCTTCAATATTTGTTTTTTCAAGTATCATATTTACAATAGCTCCTCTATGATTGCACTTATTTTTTTGGCTTTGACAATAATCATGGCGTGGGTACCTCCCTCAACTGGAATACAGTTCTTAATATATTTAATCGGGAATATTTCGTCCTTGTTGCCGTGTATATGTATTATATTATCTTGAGGTAAGGTGTTGTTCCAATGTAAAACATTGTGGATGGCCCAATTTAAATATTTTTCATCTCTTACACTCATATATTTGTTATATAATTCTGTCTTTTTTTTAAGATGTGGATGAAAATCATATTTTGAAAAGTCATCAATCTGAGATAATTTTCTACTTGGGAAAAATTTATAGGCCTTTGAGTTCTTTAAAAAGCGAAGTCTTTTAGGCATTTCTGACCGAGATTTTATACTTGAAATGATAATCACTTTCCTTGTTTTCAGCAAGCGACTTAATTCCTGAACCAAAATTCCTCCAAATGATACACCTACTAAAATGGGTTGTTTATGTTTAATCAGCGCTACGTATTTTGAAGCATAATCAGCTAGTGATTCTTTTACAGAATCGGGAGCGATCCATTCAAGATAATGCAGCACATATTTTTTTTCAGGCAACTTAATGTGTTCAAATATCATTGAACTGGCTGCCAGGCCAGGCATAAAGTAAATATGTATTTTATCTTCCATAATGATGCTATGGCCTCAAAAATAGTAAAACTTTGAACTATAAAAATTGTTTTTAATCGAATACTTTTTCTTTGATCCACTCAAATCTGACAAGACCATCTTCATCAATGCTTGACAGTTTAACAGGATGCAGGGTATTGACAAGATCTGGATTCCAAGGCGTCTTAACTTTGACATAATTCTGAGTGAATCCATGGATATACCCTTTTTTGTTTTCTCCTTCAAATAAGACATTAAAAGTAGCTCCGATTTGAGACTCATAAAAAGCCCTACGCTTTTTAACAGACAAACCCCTTAGCATTTTACTTCTCTTGTTTCTTACATTTAATGGCACAACATCCGGCATGTCGACGGCCTCTGTATTTGGGCGTTCTGAATAGGTGAAAACGTGAAGATAAGAGATGTCAAGTTCAGATAGCATTTGATAAGTTTCAAGAAACAGTTCATCTGATTCTCCCGGAAAGCCAACAATCACATCCACACCAATGCAGGCATGTGGCATTGCCGTTTTAATGGTTTTAACCCGGTCATCATAAAGGCTGGATTGGTACCTGCGCTTCATTGACTTGAGTAAAGTATCGCTGCCGCTTTGCAGCGGAATATGAAAATGGGGTACAAAACTATTTGATTGCGCCACAAATTTAATGGTTTCATTTTTAAGTAGGTTTGGTTCAATAGAGGATATTCTAATGCGATGAATTCCTTCTACTTTATCCAACTCCTGAACAAGGTCAAGGAAAGTGTGTTCATGTTTTTTATTGCCAAATTCACCTTTCCCATAGTCACCAATATTGACTCCGGTTAACACAATTTCTTTAATTCCTTTCTCTGAAATTTCCTTTGCGTTTGACAACACGTTTTGTAAAGTGTCACTACGAGAGATACCTCTTGCAAGGGGTATGGTACAATAGGTGCACTTGTAATCGCAACCATCTTGTACTTTTAAAAAGGCCCTAGTTCGGTCTCCAATTGAATAGGAACCAACATAAAAATCAGCTTCATCAATTTCACATGAGTGAACCTCACCAATTTCATTTTTTGACAAATCTTCTATATAATCTAATACCTTGAATTTTTCTGTAGCGCCTAATACCAGGTCAACACCTTCTGTATTTGCCAATTCTTCAGGTTTTAATTGTGCATAACAACCAATACCGATAAGGAAAGCATTTTCGTTTTGCTTGAGAGCAGATTTAACGATGGTTTTAAAACGTTTATCTGCGTTATCGGTAACTGAACACGTGTTGATAACATAAATGTCAGCAAATTGATCAAATTCGACTCTTTCAAATCCTTCAGTTTGAAAATCTCTGGCAATTGTAGAGGTTTCTGAAAAATTTAATTTACAGCCTAAGGTATAAAAAGCTACTTTTTTATCAGTCATGATGCTCAAGTCTTTAGCGCCGACAAAAGTACAATTTTTTCACCGAAACAAAATGTTGCCAGAAGTTAAATAATAGCTTGACTAAGTGTGTTTAATCAGTTTGTAAATCGAGCCATGACGGGTTCATGATCTGATAATTCAACTTCATAATTGATATGTTCGTTGACCTTGAAATAGGAGTCGGATAAAATGAAATCGATACGCAGGGGATAATTATTAAAGGAATAAGTTTTACCAAACCCTTTTCCAGCTTCTATAAAAGTATCATTCAGGTCAGATTTTAATTTGAAGTATGCCCAGGAAAAAGCAGTATTGTTAAAATCACCGCTGATGATAATTTTATGTGGGCACGCCTTTCTGTGTTCCATAAATTTCTCCACTTGTTCCTGTTGTTTTGTAAATGATTTTTTTAGCCTGTATATCAGTTTTTTAGATCTTTTTTCGTCTAGGTTCAAATCAACACTATCAGGTTTTATACCAAACGATTCCAAATGAATATTATAGATTCTGATCGTATCATTGTTTCTGATGATATCGATAAAAATGGCATTGTTATTTGAGTTTTCAAAATCAAGACTGCCTTTATTGACAATTCGATATTTGGAAAAAATGGCCAAACCACTGCCTCTTTTTCCTCCATTTAGTTTTTCAAATGAAAAATCATATGCTAAAGGCATCTCTTTGTTTGGGTAATATTCCTGAAAAGTAATAATGTCTGGATCCTGCTTCTCAATAAATTTAGAGATATTCACAGGAATTTCTTCAGATTCAATCCATTGGTATTTGTTAAATAGCCGAACATTATAATTCATAACGGCAAAACTACTGCCACTAACTACTTTTTTTTCTTTGAATTTATAAGGAAAGAATGACAAACCAACAGCGAGAAGAAGACATAAGAAAGAAAGCAGAAATTGTTTTTTGAGACCCGCTAACAACCAATAAACAATAAAGATAACATGAGCAAAAAGTAAAAGAGGTACTGCTAAACTCAATATTGAAAGTAAGGGAAATGATTTTGGAGCAATGTATGGAATAGTCAATGAGGCAAAGAATAACAATGCCAGGATGTTGTTTATAAAAAACAATAGTTTATTTAAAAACGATAAATTTTTCAAGAGGGGAATCGTTTTAAATTATTTTTTACCTGCCTTAAACAGATAATCTTTTTCTTCTTTTGTGAGTGTATCATAACCTGACTTGCTAATCTTATCAAGGATACTATCTATTCTCATTTGTTCTTCAGACTTTGTTTCTTTACTTTGATACTTGGTCTGTTTACTTTGCTTACTATTTTTATAGACTGTTTTAAGCGGTTGCTTCTTGTTTTTTATGAATAAGCCTTCAAACCAATCGACGAAATTTTTACCCTGACCAAAATATCTGGTCATTAAAAAACCCAATAGTGAACCTCCTAAATGAGCTAAATGCCCACCTGCATTACCTGCCGGGATTTGAACAACATCTAATACAACCAGCGCAACAGCAATATACAACAATTTGATGTTTCCTATAAATCTAAATCGAAGTGAGTAATGGGGGATATGACTTGCAATACCAATTACAACTGCCATGACTCCAGCTGATGCACCAACTAATAACGATTGCTGGGTTTGAAGTCCGGGAAGGAAATTATAGGATAAAATATAAATAAGTCCTCCAGAAATAATTCCCAAAATCAGATAAGTCAGAAACTGCTTTGAGTTAAAGAAATCAAGAAAAAGATTTCCAAAATAGTAAAGCACCATCATGTTAAAAAGGATATGAAAAAAACCGGCATGGAGAAATCCATAAGTTATTATTGTCCAGGGTCTGTAAAGTAATAGTTCAAAATCAGGTTTTAAAGAAAACCAAGTCATGATAAAATTACCGTCTACATTGAATAAGAAGGATAATGTGTTGAACAAATAAGTCATTACAAAAATAACCACGTTGAGAATAATTATTTTCTCAACAATAGATCTTTGTAGGTAATTCTGGTATATATTCGAAAACCAATTCATAATTAAAAACGTATTAATTCCATCTACTGAATTGATTTTTTTGCCAATATTTCATCATAATAAAACCGATGATTGCTCCCCCGACATGGGCGAAATGAGCGATTCCCCCGCCAAAAATAGAAAAACCAGTTACCCCTGAAAATAAATCCAAACCTATCAAGACAGGAATAAAGTATTTTGCTGCAATAGGAACTGGTAAAAAAATCAGTGCCAATTTTGCATTGGGGAAACTCATCCCAAAAGCGACCAAAACTCCATAAATGGCTCCTGATGCGCCTACTGCGGGGGTATTATAAATCTGGTATATTTCAGCAAGTTTCTTTTCAGGTATTACATCTAAAATCCTAGAATTGTAACTCCTTGTTTCTAGTAAAGTCTGTATATCAGACGCCTGCATTCCTGCACTTATCAATTCATTGTAAACACTGTTGAATTGAAAATAATTTACAGCAGTGTAAATTAATCCGGCACCAATACCAGCTGAAAAATAAAAGAATAAAAACTTATTTCGTCCCCACATTTGTTCCAACGGTGAGCCAAAGGCCCATAGAGCATACATGTTAAATAAAATATGCATAAACCCGCCATGCATAAACATATGCGTTACGAATTGCCAAAATCCAAAATTTTCATTTTCAGGAAAATATAAGGCAAACCAGTTGCTTAGACTAGGGCCAATAAATGAGGTAGCTGCAAAAAATATAACATTTAATATGATTAAATGTTTGATGGCGTCTGTTAATTTGCCCATACTTCTTAGGAATTAAATTTTTCTTCCAGGTCATCCAATGACATGGTTATATATGTTTTGCGGCCAAATGGCGAATAATTAGGTTCTTTGCAGGAGAATAATTTATTTAATATACGCTCTTGCTCCTTGTTATTTAATGGTGTTCCAGGTTTAATCGCCAGGCTTTTTGCCAAGCTTTTAGTTATGAGGTCGATCTGACTAAAACTTGATTCAGGAACTTCATTTTTAAAATTATCGATCAGTGACTCAAGAATACCTACAACTTCTTTTTCTGATATAGTAGTTGGAATGGCATCGAGAATCACGGCTTCATCCTGCACCTCGGAAATATGAAAACCAGCACTTTGAAGGTCCTGTTCAATTTGTTTAACCACAGCGATATCATTTTTACTGATATTGATTTTTAAAGGAAAAAGTAATTGCTGATGACCCAGGCCTTCCATGGTTACTTTTGCCAAATATTCTTCATACAAAATTCTTTGATGAGCAGCATGTTGATCTATTAATACCATACCAGATTTAATAGAACTGGCGATATATTTTAGCTGAACCTGAAATGTTTTATGAGCAGTATCTTCCTGAGTTTCGTCAAATAATTCCTGACTCACATTATCTAAGTCAACCGTAATATTGTCTATGAGTTCCTTTTCAGGATGATCACTTAGATAAAGTGCTTCCCATTCAGAACTTTTTGGGGCTCTTTGCTGGCTTGTTTTAGAATAACCTTCCGTTTTAAAAGGATTAAAATCCTGATCGATCTCAATAGCAGGCGTTGAGACATATGCTTTATTCTTATATGAATAGGGTGTGTCTAGACTGGCATCTCGTTCAAAGTCAAGAGACGGAGCAACATTGTATTGCCCAAGACTATGTTTAATAGTAGACCTTATAATTGCGTACAGATCACGTTCATTATCAAATTTAATTTCTGTTTTGGTTGGATGTATATTGATATCAACACTTTCAGGTGGCACATCAAGGTATAAAAAGTAGGAGGGATGGTATCCATGATTTAACAAACCATCAAAGGCATTCATTACAGCATGATGTAAATAATGACTTTTAATGAATCGGTTATTTACAAAAAAGAATTGTTCCCCTTTCTTTTTCTTGGCGTATGAAGGTTTTGAAATAAAACCATTAATTTTTAAAATATCAGTTTCTTCAGAAATGGGCACCAATTTTTCATTCGTGTTTTTCCCCATGATATTCACAACTCTTTGTCTTGTGTTGCTACTCCATTGGGAAGACGTGCCTGCAGGAAGGCTAAATATTTCATTATCGTTATGGATTAATGAAAAAGCAATCTCAGGGTATGTAAAGGCAACCCTTTGAAAGGCATCGATAATATGCCGTGTCTCAATGGCATTTGATTTCAAAAAGTTTCTTCTGGCAGGAATATTATAAAAAAGGTTCTTCACTACAAAATTTGACCCAACAGCTGTTGCCGTTTCTTGTTGGGTTAAGAATTCACCTCCATTAATCTTGATTTCAGTTCCCAGCTCATCTTCTTTTGTCTTCGATTTTAACACTACGTGCGCAATAGCCGCAATAGAAGCCAAAGCTTCACCTCTAAAACCATTGGTGTGTAAATTGAATAAATCATCTGCTGTTTCAATCTTAGACGTGGCGTGCCTTTCGAAAGCCATTCTTGCATCTTTAGGACTCATTCCTTTGCCATTATCGATGACCTGAATTAAAGTTCTCCCAGCATCTTTTACGATTAACTGAATATCCGTAGCATCAGCATCAACAGCGTTTTCTAATAATTCTTTTACAACTGAAG
Source organism: Lutimonas halocynthiae (assembly GCF_030409835.1). Lineage (GTDB taxonomy): Bacteria > Bacteroidota > Bacteroidia > Flavobacteriales > Flavobacteriaceae > Lutimonas > Lutimonas halocynthiae. The sequence goes on along the minus strand of NZ_JAUFQO010000016.1, from coordinate 706,851 downwards.
CAGGACGTTGTACTACCTCTCCTGCGGCAATTTGATTCGCCACATTATCGGGAAGTAATCGAATGAAATCAGACATTAAAAAAGTTTATGAATTTCAAATAAATAAGCTAAAATTCCAACTAAGATAGTTATTATAATAGCAAGTCGTTTGTTTACGGCTCTGTTGGATGACATTTTCTTGTGCCTTTGCCAACTTGATTTTAATTGATCTTTTGAAAGTGATATTTTTGGAATATCAGTTAAAGTACTATCGCCATTCTTGTATTTTTCTTTTAACATTTCCAATCGCTCTTTGCGCTCGTCATAATAACGAGGCTGGTAATTGAATACGTAATGAGCTCTTGGTTTAAAAGCTTTCCCGAACATAGCACTTCATTTTGCGGTTATTACAAAATTAATGAAATTAGATCAGCTTGTCAAATAAAGTTGTGTTAAAAGCCAATCGAAAATTAGGTGCCTGAATCTAAAGACCTTGCTTCAAAGCGGCCATTTTAATGGCAGCAACAGCACATTCAACACCTTTGTTTCCATGTTTACCACCTGATCTGTCTAAAGATTGTTGCTTGTTGTTGTCAGTTAATACACAAAAAACAGTAGGTGTGTTATAGGCTAAATTAAGCTCGACAATACCCTGAGTAACCCCTTCGCAAACAAAAGTGAAATGTTCCGTTTCGCCTCTGATAACATTTCCTATAGCAATAACAGCGTCAAGCTCATTATTGTTTAATAAATGTTTACAGCCATAGATCAGTTCAAAACTACCAGGCACTTTTATAGCTGTTATGTTTTCAACTAAAGCTCCATGTTCTAGCAGCGCAGCAACAGCTCCGTCGTGTAAATTTTGAGTGATGTCAGGGTTCCACTCAGAAACAACCAAGCCAAACCGCATTGTTGAAGCATTTGGTATGCTATCACTATCGTAAACGGAAAGGTTTGTAGTTGCCATAAATAATTAGTTTTGCGCTATACGAGCTCTCTGGATAAAAATATTGATATTCTTAGCCTCTTCAGACTTAGAATAGTCATCTTTAATAGTTGTATAGTAACCTTCAGCCTCTGCATATTTACCTAAATCCATAGCCACATTACCTGCTCTGAATAAGTATAATGGAGAAGTGAAGTTATTGTCTTTTACTTTTGCAGCATCTAAATAATATTGAAGCGCATCTTCTGGTTGTTCGATTTCAATAAATGCATCAGCTATATTACCTTTGGCAAGAGCCGCAAGCATTTCATCCTCTGAAGAGAAATCACTTAAATACTGGATAGCACTTTCGTAATCCCCAGTTTTTAAATAAGCAATACCACTCATGTATTTTGCCAAATTACCAGCTTTAGTACTTCCGTAGTTATCAACGATATCAATAAGTCCGTATTTTCCATCCGCACCATTCAAGCTTAAGTTGTATAATGAATCAACCGCTGCTGTTGTATTTTGTGCTTCTTCAAAATATCTTTTAGGAAAAGCAAGCTCATCTGCTGCTTCCTTCTCATTTGGTTCTATGACATATTTGTTATAGGCTAAAAATGCAAGAATTATCGCAGCAACTGCAATTAGTCCGGTGAAAATGATCTTTTGATTTTTTTCAACCCATTGCTCAGATCTAGAAGCCGTTTCGTCTAAAGTGTTAAACACTTCTGCAGTTGTACTTTGATCCTCAATGCTTACTTGATTACCTTTCTTTACTTTATTTCCTCTTTTTTTATAAGTCGCCATCAGTATTTTTATTAATTGCGCAAAATTAAAATTTTTATTCAAATTATTGACTTAATTTAAACTTAATTTTTGTTTTTTTGCAAGGTGACCTTCTTTTAAGAATCACAGGGTTTAAACGGCTAAAAATTAATAAGTTAGTAGCATCTTTTTTATATTCCAATTAAAAAAGCATGACTTCATTCACTAGTTATAGCGTTTACAAGTATTTTATCTATGTTTTTAGAAAGTATTGCACTTATCAATTTTAAGAATTTCTCAGAAAAATCATTTGTTTTTGATGAGAAAATAAATTGTCTTGTAGGAAATAACGGCGTAGGTAAAACGAATGTATTAGACGCTATCTATTATTTATCCAATACAAAGGGTTATTTTAATTCAGTTGCTTCACAGAATATTAAGCATGGGAATGATTTTTTTGTGTTAGATGGTATTTATAAAAAGGAGCAGCGAGACGAACATATTCATTGTAGCTTAAAGAAGGGCCATAAAAAGTTAATCAAAAGAAATGGCAAGGAATATGAAAAACTTTCTGATCATTTTGGATTGATTCCATTGGTAATTATTTCACCGTCTGATACCAATCTTATAAGTGAAGGAAGTGAGTTTAGACGGAAATTCATGGATATGATTATCTCTATGAGTGACAAGGAATACTTCCAAGACCTCATACAATATAATAAAACCATAAGCCAGCGAAATTCATTACTGAAATATTTTGCGGCAAATTTTACTTTTGATCGAGATAATATTGAAATTTATGATGATCAATTAACACTCTTTGGTGAAAGAATCTTTGCAAAGAGGAAATTGTTTATCACAGAGTTCGAGCCCATATTTAATAAGCGGTATAATCATATTATAGCAACATCAAAATCGAATGAAACGATAGAGCATGTTTCGTTTTCGTATAAAACACAGTTGGAACAATCGGATTTTAAGTCCATTTTGAAGCAGAGCCTGGAAAAAGACAGGATGCTACAATATTCATCCGCGGGAATTCACAAAGATGATCTCCTGTTTCAAATCAATGAACATCCGATAAAAAAAATAGGCTCTCAAGGACAACAAAAATCATTTTTAATCGCTTTGAAACTAGCGCAATTTGATTTTATCACGAATAAGTCTCATATAAAACCTATTCTTTTGTTAGATGATATTTTTGACAAACTAGATGATCAAAGAGTAGGGCAATTACTGCATCTGGTAAATGATGATAGTTTTGGGCAATTGTTCATTACAGATACGCATGATGCGCGAACTGAGGCGCTAATTAAAGAAACGGGTCAATCATATAAAATGTTTAGACTTTAAGGGAGTTGAACTTATGAGTAAAAGAGAAAACAACACAAATAAATTAAAGGACCTGATTCCTCAAATGTTGGAGCAGAATAAACTTCAAAAAGGAATGGACCAGATTTATGTCAAGGAAGCTTGGGGAGAAGTTATGGGAAAAGGCGTGATGAATTACACTGAGTCAGTTACCTTAAAAAATCACACCATTTTTGTGAAATTGGCGTCTTCGGCTTTACGTGAAGAATTAGAATATGGTAAGGATAAAATTGTTAAAATGTTAAACAATAGTTTACCCAATTTGTCAATAAAATCGATTAAATTGATGTAGAATCAGCAACTTTAAGATTAAAGAAAAAAAAATACCGCTCATCAGAGCGGTATTTTTTTTGATTTATATATGTTCTAGAATATCTCCCTTCCAGAAAAATGAAAAGCACCTTCAATCTGCGCATTTTCATCACTATCTGATCCATGTACAGCATTTTCACTGATCGATGTGGCAAATATTTTTCTTATAGTGCCTTCAGCGGCCTCTTCAGGGTTGGTTGCTCCAATAAGCGTTCTGAAATCTTCTACTGCATTGTCTTTCTCTAAAATAGCCGCAACAATAGGACCTCTGGTCATGTATTCAACTAAATCGTTGAAAAATGGTCTTTCGTTGTGAACCGCATAGAAAGCTTCAGCATCTCTCTTGCTCAATTGTGTTTGCTTCATAGCAACGAGTCTAAATCCTGCTGTATTAATTTTTTCCAAAATCGCTCCTGTATTACCTTTTTCAAGAGAATCAGGCTTTAACATTGTAAATGTTCTATTTGTTACCATCGTAATTTTATTTCAATTTTTTTGCAAAAATACTTTATTTACAGTTTATCGTCCAAGTATTCAAGCTGAATTTTTAATATTTTTGTTCAATAGATTGATAAAGCACATTTTCTTCACCCCTGATTTCCATTGTTACCTGATTCTTATCAAAATCAAATTTGAGGATTCCAAAGTTTTTATAAGGAACTACTTCGGTTACACGGTATGGATTCGGTTCTCCTTTGAATGAATCATAGCTATGCGTCATGCCACTTGAAGTCATATCAATCAACGGGAAATCCAAGCCTTCAACATTTTTACTCGAGATTTCTGCAATATGTCTGTCTCCTGACAAGAAAATAATTCCTCTTGCTTTGCTTTTTGAAAGTATGTCTTCCATTTTTTTAACTTCTTGAGGCATGGTTCCCCAGCTCTCAAAACCATGTTCATATGAAAGAAGTTGGATGCTGCTCATAATCACATTAAATTGAGCCTTTGAATCGGAAAGTTCTTTTTCAAGCCATTGCCACTGTGATGCGCCCAACATTGTGATACTATCACTGTCATTTGGTATATATCTTTTTATTCCAGTAGGATCCTTTGATAAATCACTTCTGAAAAATCGCGTATCGAGTATGATTATTTTGATAGATGCGTCTTTCACTTCAATTTCTTTGGCGAAATAGATCCCTTTTTGAATTCTTCTTGGATCATCTAATGGAATATCAAAAAAATCAAGGAAAATCTGCTGTACGCTATCTTTTTGTTTATAGTTAGCGCCTCCATCATTCAGTCCATAGTCATGATCATCCCATGTGCCGAGTATTGGAACCTTTTTAGTAAAATTGATATATGAAGAATCACTTTTCATTTTAGCGTAATTTTTAGTCATATACTTCATGTCTTCTGTGTCAGAATAAATGATGTCTCCTCCCCAGATAAAAAGGTCGGGATGGTGACTTAAAATAGGCTCCCATAAGTTGTTTTGGACATTTTGATTATTGCAGGAAGCAAATGATAGAACAAATTCGTTCTTTTCAGCGCATCCAAGTAGGGTAAAGGCACAAAGCAATAAAAAAGAGAAGTATTTCATGACTGTTTTCTGTGATTATTTGGAGGTAAATGGGTTCTGTACAAAGTAAGGGAAAGTATCTTAAAGAATTTGAAATTTGAATGATAATATTATTTTTATTGTATATTCGCAGACTATGAATGAAGCAGATTTTCGACGATTACAACAAGTACTTTCTGATCCAAAAAAAATAGTAATTACCACCCATAGGAATCCTGACGGAGATGCATATGGTTCTAGTCTGGGGCTTTACTTGTTTTTAAAGAAATCAGGACATCAAGTCACTGTTGTTTCACCAAATGATTGCCCGGAATTTTTAAAATGGTTACCGGGAGAAGATCAAATAGTATTATTCGAACCAGCACCTGATAAAGGAAAAGAGATTCTTGGCGAAGCCGATATTGTTTTCACCCTAGACTTTAATGCTTTCCACAGATTAGGAGAAGTGATGGAAGTAGCAATGAAAGAGATCAGTCCGGTATTCGTAATGATTGACCACCATCAGCAACCCGATGATTTTGCTGATTTCCAGTATGTTGACGCCACAATGAGTTCGACATCTGAAATGGTGTATCAGTTTATCGATAAAATGGGGCAATTAGATTTGATTGACCAAGACATTGCAAGTTGTTTATACGCAGGTATTTTAACAGATACCGGGTCATTTAGATTTCCTGCTACGACGAGTCATACGCATAGAGTTGTGGCCGATCTTTTGGAAAAGGGAGCCAATAATTCATCTATATATAATAAAATTCATGACGTAAATACGTATAATCGTATGCAACTTCTAGGACGTGCTTTAGACAATATGGTCGTATTAGAAAGATTTCATACGGCCTATATAACCCTTTCTCAAAGTGAACTGAATCGATATAATTTTCAACGAGGCGACACAGAAGGCTTTGTAAATTATGCATTGTCTTTGAAGAATGTTATGTTTGCAGCTATTTTTATAGAAGATAAGAAGCAAAAAATCATAAAAATATCGTTTAGATCTGTTGGAGAATTTTCGGTGAATGAGTTTTCCCGAAATCATTTTGGCGGAGGAGGGCATGTAAATGCTGCAGGTGGAAAAAGTGACCTGTCATTAAGCGAAACCGTGAAAAAATTTGTGGAAATTTTACCTTCTTTAACTAATGAATTAAGCCTATCCTAATGAAGTATTCTTTGGTCATTCTGGCCCTATTTACACTGATAATTTCTTGTTCGAATCCTGAGGCTCGAAAGCCTATTGTTAGAAAGACCAGCTCATTTATGAACGAGTCTATTGAAAGAAATAAAATGCTTAATAAAGCAGAGAATGCTATTCTTTTGCAAAGAATAAAATCAGATACTTTACATAGTTATATCAATTCGGAGAATGGATATTGGTATTATTATGATATAAGTGTTTCAGATGAGAATTATACACCTGTCAGCGGAGATGAAGTTTTTTATAAGCATGAAATTAGCGGATTAAATAATGCCATAATTTATTCAGAAGAAGAATTAGGTACCAAAAGTTATCTTATAGATAAGGAAGAATTGATAACAGGACTGCAAGATGCTTTGAAAATTATGAAAGAAGGAGAAACGGTTACCTTTTTATTCCCTTCGTATAAGGCTTATGGCTATACAGGATATGATAGAGTGCAACCAAACCAACCTTTAATTTATACTATACAATTATTAAAAATCAATAAATTAAGTGAAAATGAAAATAATTAATTCGTTCCTAATCATTTTATTAATAAGTATTGTTGCTTGTAAGAGTGCTAAATATGCTGACCTTGATGACGGAGTTTACGCAGATCTTCAAACTGATAAAGGAGATATTTTATTAAAATTAGAATATGAAGTTACACCAATAACGGTGGCTAATTTTGTGTCTTTGGCAGAAGGTACTAACCCTTATGTTGATGAATCATTCAAAGAAAAACCTTTTTATGATGGGTTAAAATTTCATAGAATTGTAGATGACTTTATGGTTCAAGGAGGTGATCCTAGAGGCAATGGCTCAGGTGATCCGGGGTATAAATTTGAAGATGAATTCACAATGGATGATAATGGCAATCTTGTGCTTTCACATGACGCACCTGGAATTTTATCTATGGCTAATTCTGGTCCTGACTCAAATGGATGTCAATTTTTTATTACACATAAGGAAACTAAGTTTTTAGACGGGCGTCATACTGTATTTGGATATGTAGTACAAGGGCAGGAAGTAGTTGATTCTATGGCTCAGGATGATTTAATTAAAAAGATTGAAATTATAAGGATAGGTAAGAAAGCCAAAGAATTTGATGCAACGGCTGAATTTGCAACTTATTTTGGAAAAATTGAAGAAAGACAAAAATTAGTTCAAGAGGCTCGTGAAAAGCAAAAGGAAGATTTGATTCAATTTGTGATGAAAAACGAGCCTGATGCGAAAATTTTCTCTTCTGGTTTAAAAGTAATTACAATGAAAGAAGGAACTGGTGAAAAACCGGTAATTGGAAGCAAGGTAGATGTCTTTTATGCAGGGTATTTTATGACTGGAGATTTATTCGATTCTAATGTGAAGGAAATTGCAGAAGTTTACGGGAAATTCGATCCAAGAAGAGAGCAAGCTAAGGGATATAATGCCATCGCTATGGACTACAGCCCTGATGCGGCTTTAATCCCTGGCTTTAAGGAAGGGCTTCAAGCCATGAATTATGGAGATAAGGTTTTACTTATTATTCCATCTCATTTAGCTTATGGTGAACAAGGTGCCAAAGGCGTAATACCACCTAATTCTGATCTTTTGTTTCAATTAGAGATACTGGAGAAAAAATAATTATCGAGAACAGATGAATATGAAGGGCCCTTTGGGCCCTTTTTTTATGCGCTTCATAACAGGATATTCTCATTCTAATTTTACGTAATTTTATTCTTTATCAAAATTAATTTATTAAAACTGCAACAGTACAAGTGATTGCTCGTATTTAGTGTAGAACAAAAACTCAGATGACCGGAAAACTTCAAGAGCATTTAATTGAAAAATGTATACAGAATGATAGTAGAGCCCAGATGCAACTCTACGATTTATATTGTAAGGCAATGTTTAATACAGCTTATAATTTCATCAAAGACGATGCTATTGCGCAGGATGTGATGCAGGAAGCTTTTATAAAAGCTTTTAAAAAAATAGACTCTTTTACAGGAGAAGCATCATTCGGAGCCTGGTTAAAAAGAATAGTGATTAATCAGAGTCTTGATTATTTGAAGAAACAAAAAATTGCAACAGTAGAATTGAATGAAGAAGTTGCTTATTTGCCAAATGAAGAAAGTTTGGAAGTAGATAGCGAGATTAGCCTGGCAGTTATTTATAAATGCATCGAAGAGTTACCTCATAAATGCAAAAACGTAGTAAAGCTCTATTTGTTAGAAGGGTATGACCATCAGGAGGTAGCACAAATATTGGAAATTTCAGAGGTGGCTTCAAGGTCACAATTATCAAGAGGAAAGAGTAAATTGAAAGAACTATTAATTCACGCGAACTATGAAAGTTGATATTAAAGAGAAATTAAAAGAAAAAGAAATGTTGAGAGAATTATCACATAATCATCGATCGGATTTTGAAAAGAAATTGCAAAAAGAATTGCATAAGAAATCACCTGGGAGTAGACAGTATTTAATGATTGCAGCATCAGTAATACTCCTCTTCACCATGGGATACATGATAACTTTGACTCAAGATCAGCCTCATGAGAAACTCCAAAAACCTAGTGCTTCCATAACATTAGAAGAGTTTTCACCAGAGTTAAAAAAAATAGAAAATTATTATTTGACAGCCATAAATATGGAATTGGCAAACCTCGAAGTAACAGACGCCAATAAGCTTGTCCTGCAGGAATATTTTAGAAAGATGAATAGTCTGACAAATGAATATAAACTGCAAAGCGAAGAATTACAAATTGATAAAATTGATGAAGAGCTTATCAATAATTTGATTGATAATTTACAAATGAGACTACAATTGATGATCGAGTTAAAAAACGAATTAAAAAAATTAAAAACCAAAGAAAATGAAACGCAAACACTTTAAAATTTTAATACTGTTATTCTCGTTCAGTTTAAGTTCTTATGCCCAACAATTTACGAAACCCTTACAGGAGTTTAAAGTGGGTAGTAACACAGAGGTGTCAATAGAGGCGTCTTATGCGGAAATAGAAATTATTGAATGGAACAAGAATAAAGTGGAAATTGAAGGAATCATGAGCATTCAAGGTCTTTCAGAGGATGAAGCTCAAGACATATTTGATAATTGGGATATCAGCGCGCAAGCTAATTCAGATAAGATAAGCATAAGATCTAGTTCGAGTAATTTTGGCAATGAATACTTTTTTATTAACAGTGATAAGTATGTAGGAAATGTCATAGTTGATGTGCCTGAAATCAGTGCCAGAGTGATTGATATGATTGATTCTATTCATTTTGTCTTACCTGAATTTGAAAACTTTCCTGATATTAATTTTGAAATGGATCAAAATTTCCAATTCACCGGAGATTCTATAGCATTTGATTATGACGAATTTCAAAAAAATACCGAATACCTTGTAGAATGGCAGGAAGAGAATAAGGAGCAGATGAAAATTATTAAAAAGGAATTGAAAGAAAGTCAGGCAGAGGTTGCAAGAGAGCAGAAAAAAATGCAGAAAGAGATAAAAGAGATACAGAGAGAAGCAATGGAAGAGGCCAGGCTTCATGCAAGAGAGGCGCAAGTGGAGATGAGGGAAGCACAAAATCAGGTAAGAGAAGAACGGACTAGGGTAGTTGCTGAAAGTGCAAGAGAAAGAGAGTATGAAGTGAAGCGAATTCTTGAAAACAGGCAAAAAGTAAAAATCAAAAAGACTTTACGGATAAAAGTCCCAAGAAATGCCAAGTTAGAAATGGATGTTGATTATTGTAAAATCAGCACTATTAAATAAGAAGATACAGCAAGCAAAAATGAAACATCTGAGACGAAATCTCAGGTGTTTTTTTTTGACCTCCATTGTTGTAATAGTTCTTATATTTGAAGTGTTAAAAAACAAATTAAAATAAGATTCCATACAATGCAAAATGTGTACCTCTATAATTCACTTACAAATAAGAAAGAGCTGTTTGAACCTGTAAAAGAAGGCTATGTAGGCATGTATGTTTGTGGCCCTACTGTTTACAGTAATGTACATCTTGGAAATGTAAGGACTTTTATGTCTTTTGATATGATTTACCGTTATTTCTTGCATTTAGGATATAAAGTACGCTATGTCAGAAATATTACGGATGCAGGGCATTTAACTGACGATTCTCAGGAAGATAAAATATCAAAAAAGGCGCGATTAGAGCAATTGGAACCTATGGAAATTGTACAAAGATATACGACAGATTTTCATGAAATATTGCAAAAATTCAATTTCCTTCCGCCAAGTATTGAACCAACAGCCACAGGTCATATTGTAGAACAGATTGAAGCCATAGAGACTATACTTGAAAATGGTTTGGCCTATGAAATAAACGGATCTGTATATTTTGATGTTTTGAAGTATAATGAAAAGGAACATTACGGTATCCTGTCAAAAAGAAATATTGATGATGCTATTGAAAATACAAGGGTATTGGATGGGCAGTCTGATAAAAAGAACCCTCAGGATTTTGCGCTTTGGAAAAAAGCAGAGCCTGAGCATATTCAAAGATGGAATTCTCCATGGGGAATTGGATTTCCTGGCTGGCATTTAGAATGTACCGTTATGAGTACAAAATACCTTGGTGAAGAATTTGATATTCATGGAGGAGGGATGGATCTGAAGTTTCCACATCACGAATGTGAAATTGCACAGGCGCAGGCATGCAATCATGTCAATCCGGTTAAGTATTGGTTACATGGTAACATGCTGACTATGAATGGGAAAAAGATGGCTAAATCAACTGGAAATAACATACTTCCTGAGGAGATATTTACAGGAGAGAACAGCAATATTTCAAAAGCGTATGCTCCAAGTGTTGCCAGGTTCTTTATGATGCAAGCACATTATAGAAGCATACTTGATTTTTCTGATGATGCAATTTTAGCTTCTGAAAAGGGCTATTACAGATTGATGGAAGCCCTTGATTTATCAAATAAAATTCAAGCTGGTTCTAGCTCGACGCTTGATGTCTCGGTTTGGAGAGATAGTTGTTACAAGGCGATGAATGATGATTTCAATTCACCTATTTTGATTGCCCAATTGTTTGAAGCTGTAAAATGGATCAATCTAATCAATGATGGTAAGGAATCATTAATTAGTGAAGACCTTGACTTGTTGAAAAGCACTTTAAGTATTTTTGTTTATGATATACTGGGATTGGAAAATGCTCAGAAGAGTAACGATAGTTCTGATAGAGTAGACGGTTTGGTCCAATTATTGATCGAGATGAGGAAGACCGCCAGAGACGATAGAGACTGGGCATTATCTGATAAAATCAGAGATGAGTTATTGGCTCTTGGAGTTCAATTAAAAGACGGAAAAGAAGGGACTTCTTATTCCCTTAATTAAGACGCTTAATAAATGATCAAACGGATATTGACATTTCCTTTTCTATTATTGATCAGGTTTTATCAAGTTGCGATTTCGCCGTATACACCCGCGAGTTGCAGGTATTCTCCAACGTGTTCGCATTATGCGATTGAAGCACTGGAGATTCATGGTCTTTTTAAAGGAAGCTGGTTGGCCATTAAAAGAATCTCTAAATGCCATCCCTGGGGCGGAAATGGATATGATCCGGTTCCTGATAAAAAGCCAAAGAATAAAAAGTGAAGAGGGGAGTTATTATTAACTACTTTCAATTATATTTACCCGATAAAATAGATTTCCATGTTGTTTTTAAGTATTGATTGGGACCCGAGCATTGAGTTGTTTAAAATTGGTTCATTTGCAATCAGGTATTACAGTTTGATGTTTGTTATTGCCTTTGTTCTAGGTCTTCAGATCATGAAAAGGATTTATAAAAGAGAAGGAATTTCGGTTGAAAAACTGGATTCGTTATTTATTTATACTGTAGTAGCCACTTTGTTAGGTGCGAGAATTGGACATTTCTTATTTTATGATACTGCTTTCCTAATTTCAAATCCTTTAGAAGTACTATTGCCTGTTAAGTTTAATCCTTTTCAGTTTACCGGATACCAGGGTTTAGCAAGTCATGGAGCCGCCATTGGGATTATCATTGCAATGTATTTTTATTCAAAAAAAGTGATTCAAAAACCGATGCTGTGGATATTAGACCGCATCGTAATACCTGTAGCTAGTGGGGCCGTTTTTGTTAGAATAGGAAATTTGATGAATTCTGAAATTATTGGAAAGCCAACAGGAACTGACTATGGTTTTGTGTTCAAAAAACTAGGGGAAGATTTCCCTAGACATCCAACACAATTGTATGAATCTTTGGGTTACGTGATTACTTTTATTGTATTGTGGTATGTTTATTGGAAAACAGATAAAAGAGAAAAACTGGGCTATCTTTTTGGTATGTTTATGGTGTTTTTATGGTCAGTTAGGCTCATCGTTGAATTCTTCAAAGAAGCGCAAGTAGACCAAAGAGGTGAATGGGACCTTAATACCGGGCAATTATTGAGTATTCCAATGATCTTGGTTGGGTTTTATTTTATGTTCAGAAAAACGAAGAAGAAATCTTAGATTTCTCTATCCTTATTATAAGGAATGCTTTCTAAAATATGCTCGACAGCTTCAGTTCTGGCATCGGTCTTTCTGTTTGCTTTAATCACCTTAAATGGAATGCCATTGTTTTTAGTGTTTTCAAACATTTTGTTTTTATAATAAGTGTAAGAATCCCATAATTCCTGGGCTTTCTCATCTACTTTACTCATTTTCCATTGCTTTAACGGATTGTTTCTAATGTCTTCGAAGCGCTTGGCTTGCTCCTTTTTAGATATAGACATATAGATCTTTACCAATAAGATACCAGATTCAGTAATCATTCTTTCAAAGTCGTTGACTTGTTTCATGAAAATTTTATACTCTTCATCGGTACAAAAACCATTGACGGGTTCAACCACGGCGCGGTTATACCAGCTTCTGTCGAAAAACACGATTTCACCGGCCTTAGGAAATTGTTGGATATACCTTTGAAAATACCACTGCGTTTGCTCAACTTCAGTTGGTTTTGGTAAGGCTACAATTCTAAAATGCCTTGGATTAATTCTTTCTGTAATTCTTCTGATAGCACCACCTTTTCCGGCAGAGTCTCTACCCTCAAATATAACAATAACACGCATGTTATTATCGATAATGCATGCTTGCTGCCTGATCAACTCAGTTTGAAGTGACTTTAATTGTCTTTCATAATCAATATACCTGATAGTTTTAGGCAGATTGATTACGTCATTACTTAAAATTGACAATAGACCTTTTTTTGAATTGAGTTTTTTCAATTCTTTTTCAGAGAAATTATTCATAATAAATTAATCGTATTTGTGTAAAGATCTGAAATAACGCATAATTACGTTTGGATCGGGTAATAAAGAGACTTCAGCCTCATCCTTTTTGTCATAATCAAATTGAGACAGTACATATCGCATACATTCTAATCGGGCCTTTTCTTTGTCATTAGTTTTGACAATTATCCAAGGGCTGAACGAAGTATGTGTCTTACTGAACATTTGCTCTTTATACTTGGTATAGTCATCCCAATATTCCTGCCCTTTTTTATCAACCGGGCTAAATTTCCAGCGCTTTAGTGGATTGTCCTCTCTGGCATTAAAACGGGCGAGTTGTTCTTCCTTTGTGATAGAGAGCCAGAATTTTATGATGATTACACCATCCTCATAAAGCATATGCTCAAATTCAGGTAATTGCACCATGAATTGTTCATATTGCTGCTGCGTACAAAACCCCATAACAGGTTCTACTACAGCCCTATTGTACCAGGATCTGTCAAAAAAAACGAGTTCACCTGGATTGGGTAATTGTTGAATATATCGCCTGAAATACCATTGTCCTTTTTCTACTTTGGTAGGTTTGTTAAGGGCTACCAGTCTCATTGATCTAGGATTAAGATGTTCAGTAAACCTTCTGATATTACCACCTTTTCCGGCAGCATCTCTGCCTTCAAAAATAATAGCGACACGCTTGTTATTCTTTTTAATCCATTGTTGCAATTTTACCAATTCTACCTGAAGGTCTTCCTTCTCTTGTTCATATTGAATTTTAGACAAGACGGAACTGATATTGCTATCTTTATCTTCCAGTATTTTTAATAGATCTGCATGTGAATGAACCGTATTAAACTCTGCTTCAGTAATGTTTTTGTCAGGATTTTTACTCATAAATTATTCAGTTACGCATGAATTTGGATTGTTAGAAATAAGTAATTGATTGTCGGTAGGAGAAACGTATGGAATTCCTAAGCCCAATCCTCTTAAAATAAACAACAAGCCGATTATTACCACAAATATAGGAATTGCTTTTTGAATTTTATTTCGAACGGATACTTTTAAAAAATTCCCTAAGAATACGGCTGCGGTCATAAGTGGAACGGTTCCAAGCCCAAATACGGTCATGTAAATTGCACCGTCAAGTAATTCGCCCGTTGAAATCGCACCAAGCAGCGCCATATAAACAAGTCCACATGGTAAAAACCCATTGAAGAATCCTATTAAAAAAAGAGATTTGAAGGAACTTTTATTTAAATAAAGTCCTAGTTTGGTTTTTACTTTTCCAATAACCAGGTATAAAGGTCTGGTAAAATGAAACTTATTCAAAATACGTGTTGGAACCAGTATGATTAGTATCATCACAACACCGATCAAAATAGAAAGCCGCTGTTGAAACCCAGCGAGATAAAGTCCTCTGCCGAGCAAACCGAATAGCAAGCCAATCAGACTATAGCTTAATATACGTCCGGTATGATATAAAGCGGTGCCAAAGATAGATTTGAACTTGTTACCCTTAGGGATAGGCAAAACAAATGCAATAGGCCCACACATTCCAATGCAGTGGAAACTACCTAAAAGACCAAATATGAGTGCAGTGTATAAAATAATTGTCGCTATTAATAAAACCAGGAATCTTTAAAAAGATATTCATTGTTACCAGTTTTCCAGTCAATTTTGATAATCCATTTTCCAGAAACCATTTTCTCTGCTGGGATAAGTTGCTCATGATCCACTAATTTAATAGTCTCTGTAAAGTCCAGTTTTTCATTTGATAATCGCTGAAATGTAATGTCACCCTCTATACTCGATTCATCTATGTCTTTAGGAAAACTGATATGAACGCCTTGATTCGAATTTCTGATCAATATATCCTGATTGAGTTTGCCTGCATTATTTAATTTATCTATTTCTTCCTGATAATGCAATTCATCTTTGTAATAATCTTCTGAAACCAATTCATGTTGGTACTTATCTACAGCAACAGCTTTATATACAAAAGACAATATAAAAATCATAAAAGAAAGCATTGCAATAAATATTCCAGTACCCCAGCTAAATTTCAACTTCATGCGTTCTAATTAATGGTTTAACTTATTTAATCTGTAATGGAGAAGAAAAATTGGTATGGGTTTCTTCTATTAACTCACCCTTTGAATAGATGCCTATTTTAATTTTCTCTTTAGATGCTGACAATTTATCCTTGTCTATTTTGACAAAAACAGTTCCCTCATATAGTCCTCCTTCCGGAATATTTACTTGACCACCCACAACTTCCATAGCTCCGTCATGTGATAATAATTTAATTTTGACATCCTGATAAGGATTATTCGTCTTATTTATGATTTTAAAGGTATATACATTGCTTACCTGTTCTCCTTCAGTTGAATATAACTGACCAGGTAGATGTAAAAAATTGGCCTGTACATCGTTTCTTAGAAACAATAAAGTCACAAAGAACGTAAACAGAAGTGTGAGCACAACAATATAACTTATAATTCGAGAATTGTATTCAAATTTTTCTCCTTTAACTATATTGTTTTCAGAAGCGTATCTTATCAAACCTCTATCAAAACCAACGGTGTCCATTATTGAATCACATGCGTCGATACAAGCCGTGCAGTTGACGCATTCCAATTGAGTTCCATTTCGAATGTCTATCCCTGTAGGGCAAACTAGAACACATTGTTTGCAATCGATACAATCTCCGTATTCTTTTTCTTCACGATCTTCATTTTTTCTTAGTTTTTGACGGCTTTCACCTCTTTTGTGGTCATATGCCACTACAATTGATTTATTATCCAGTAAAACACTTTGCAGACGTCCATAAGGACAAGCTATGATACATACCTGTTCTCTAAACCAGGCAAATACAAAATAGAATACAGAAGTAAAGACCAAAAGCTTTACAAATGTATCGACATGTGCTACCGGCCCGTCTTGAATATGTTGAATAAGTACATCACCACCTATAAAGTAGGCTAGAAATGCATTGGCAATCATAAAAGAGACTATGGCAAAAAGTGTCCATTTTATTATTTTTTTACCAATTTTTTCAGCATTCCATGCTTGTTTATCCAGTTTGATTTGTTTGGTTCGATCCCCTTCAATCCAATACTCAATTTTACGAAAAACCATTTCCATAAAAATAGTTTGGGGGCACATCCAACCACAAAAAATACGTCCAAAAATAACTGTAAAAAGTATGATGAAAACTACTGAGACCAAAAGCGATAAGACCAGTAAATAGAAGTCTTGTGGCCAGAATGGTTGACCAAAAATATTGAATTTACGGTCAATAATATTAAATAATAAGAATTGATTACCATTGATTTTAACAAATGGCGAACCGAATAATATGGCGAGCAAAAACCAACTCACATAGTTCCTGTAATTGGTATACCGGCCTTTTGGCTTTTTTGGGTGGATAAAATTTCTCTTACCCTCCTTATCAATAGTCGCAATGCTGTCTCTAAAGTTTTCTACTTCGTCATTATTCATAGGTTGGGGGTATTTGAAAAGGCTACAATGTCTGTTCAGGACAAGCGTAGCCTTTTCTACTACTAACTAAAAAAATCAAAAACACAGTAGCTCACCTAAGCGAGAACTAAACGTGAGACTACTGTTTGCTCCAAATGATATCACCTTCTGCTGCTTTAGGATTTGCAGCTGTCGTGCCATTTAACGAAATAACGTAACTGGCAAGTTGTTGAAGTTGATCATTATCAAATGTATTTTTCCAAGAAATCATTCCCTTACCGGCTCTTCCACCTTCATTAAGGGTTTTAAGTATATTTTCCATATCACCGCCAAGAATCCAATGGTCATCAGTAAGATTCGGGCCGATTCCACCACCACCATCTGCCATGTGGCATGCCACACAATAGGTGTCAAAATTTGCCTTTCCTGCCGCAAGACTTACTTCATCTGTCAATAAGGTAATGTCAAGCTTGAATAAATCAGGGTTAGCTGCCTTATAGGCTTCAACCTCTTGTTTACCTTTTTCAACTTCAGCAGCATATTCTTTTTCCTGGCTGTATTCTTCAGCATTTGTGAACACCTGGATATAATAGAATATACCTATGGCAATTGTAATATAAAATCCATATTTCCACCAAGGTGGCAGTACGTTGTCTAATTCTTTGATTCCGTCATAATCATGGTCGGTCATAATTTCTTCCTCCGACCCTAAATCATGGGCTTTGGTCATAGACTGGAGAAATTTTTTCCAACCGCTTAGTTGTTTTTTATCACTCATGATCGTTAGTTTTTAAATCATTATCTAAAGGTAAATTACTTAATTCTTCAATATTTTTTTTCGGCATGTTCAGCACAATGATTAGCATTGTAGTAAATACCATAAAAAATAGTAGTAGCGAGATTATTGGATATATTTCAACTCCTGAAATAGTATCTACGTGATGTTTTATATACTTTAACATAAGTTTAATTTTCTGCTGTTTCAGCTTTAATATCCGTTCCTAATCTCTGTAAATAAGCAATTAATGCCACAATTTCTTTATTTTCTATATGAGCATTGCCATAGTTTTTGACATACTCAGGATCTTGTCTTAAATTCTTTTCAATTGCAAGTGCCTGATTCTTCAATAAGTACACTGATTTGTCTAATTCAAATTGAGAATAAGGAACGCCAAGCATCACCATCGCATTTATCTTATTTGCTGTATTTGAAATGTCAAGATCATCGGTTATTAACCAAGGGTATTGCGGCATGATTGACCCTGGAGATGTAGATCTGGGATCTAGCATATGGTTGAAATGCCAGTTGTCATTGTATTTGCCTCCAATACGATGTACATCAGGACCTGTTCTTTTAGATCCCCATAGGAATGGGAAATCATAAACAAATTCACCAGCTTTAGAATATTCACCGTAACGTTCAACTTCTGATCTGAAAGGTCTTATCATTTGTGAATGACAGTTGTTACAACCTTCTCGGATATAGATATCACGCCCTTCCAATTCAAGAGGAGTATAAGGCTTTACAGAAGTGATTTTTGGAATATTTGAGTCAACCGTAAGCAAAGGAATGATCTCAACAGCACCACCTATGGCAACAGCTAAGACGACTAAGAAACTAAATAAGATAGTTCTTCTTTCCAGCCAAGTATGAAATCCTTCACCAGCAACACGTCTGGCAGTAATTTTTTTCAATGGAGCTGCTTCTGCCAATTCATCTTCTACTGTTGACCCGGCTTGAGCAGTTCTTATAACATTATAGGCAAGTAATAAGAATCCTGCAAGATATAAGGTTCCACCAAAAGCACGCATCATGTACATAGGCATGATTTGCGTTACCGTTTCAAGGAAGTTTCCGTATACTAACGTACCGTCAGGATTAAATTGTTTCCACATGGCAGCTTGTGTAAATCCAGCCACATATAAGGGTAGGGCATAAAACAAGATACCTAGTGTACCCAGCCAAAAATGAACATTGGCCAGCTTTTTCGAAAATAACTCTGTTTTCCAAAGTTTCTCTACAAGCCAATAGATAATACCAGCTGCCATAAACCCGTTCCAGGCTAATGCACCAATATGAACATGCCCAATGATCCAGTCAGTGTAATGCCCTATGGCATTTAAAGATTTGAAGGATAACATTGGTCCTTCAAAAGTTGACATACCATAACCAGTAATGGCTACGACGAAAAACTTAAGAACCGGGTTTTCTCTAACCTTATCCCAGGCACCTCTCAAGGTTAATAATCCGTTTATCATACCACCCCAAGATGGGAAAATAAGCATTATGGAAAATACAGTACCAAGATTTTGCGCCCATTCTGGTAAGGCAGTATATAATAAATGGTGTGGTCCTGCCCAGATATAAATGAAGATCAATGACCAAAAGTGAATGATTGATAACCTATAAGAATAAACAGGTCTGTTTGCCACCTTAGGAACAAAGTAGTACATAAGACCTAAAACAGGTGTGGTCAAGAAAAAGGCGACGGCATTATGTCCGTACCACCATTGTACCAAGGCATCCTGTACACCAGCATAAATGGAATAACTTTTAAATGCAGATACCGGTAATTCTAAGTTATTAAATATATGTAATACGGCTACGGTTATGAGGGTAGCCAGATAAAACCATATCGCAACATAGATATGTCGTTGTCTTCTTTTGAGAATTGTTCCGATCATATTGATTCCCATCACAACCCATATAACGGTAATTGCAATATCAATAGGCCATTCTAATTCAGCATATTCTTTTGAACTTGTTAATCCTAAGGGAAGTGTAATCGCCGCAGCTACAATAATGAGCTGCCAACCCCAAAAGTGAATTTTACTTAAGGTGTCACTGAACATCCTTGTTTTTAAAAGGCGCTGCATGGAATAATAAATCCCCATAAAAATGCTATTCCCAACAAAAGCAAAAATCACGGCATTTGTATGTAAAGGTCTTAACCTACCAAAACTTAGCCATGAAATACCTTCCATGTAATTAGGGAAAATAAAGAGAAAGGCTACCAGAAGCCCTACCAACATCCCTACCACACCCCAAAGTATGGTAGCAATAAGAAACATTTTTACTATTTTGTTGTCGTAATAAAATTGTTCTTTTTCCATTTGAAAAATTTAGTTAATAATTAGTTGATTGATTTTTTATTTTTTTTATCTGATGATTTGTCCTTAACCAATTCATCATCAAATAACATTCTAACTGATGGGGTATATACATCATCGTATTGACCGGTTTTCACCGATTTCACGAAAAGAATAAAAAATAGGATTGCAATGAAAAGACTTGCAATGATGAGCATGAATATAATATTCATTACTGATTTTTTTAGTTGTAACAAATTAACAAAAAGATAAAAAGTCGAAACATGATAAATGTCATGTTTTTGAAATTTTACCTCAGGTTTAAGCTACGCTAATATAGTATTTTTTTTGCTAAAAAATTGGTACTAATCGTTGCAAATAAAACTACTGATATTGAACTAATTGGCATCAAGATAGCAGCAACTATAGGGGAGAGGTTTCCGCTCACAGCGAAAAGAAGTCCTACAATATTATATAAGAATGAGATAGCAAAGCTCACTTTGATAATATTCATTGTCTTGTGCGTGAGTTCAATAAATTTCGGTAAAAGTCTAAAGTTTTCTGCATCAAGGATACCATCACAGGCTGGAGAAAAAACATTAATATTTTCAGAAATGGCAATCCCAACATTACTTTGGGCAAGGGCTCCCGCATCATTTAATCCGTCACCAAACATCATGATTTGCTGGCCTTCTAACTGTTTTGATTTGATAAACTCCAATTTATCCTCAGGCTTTTGATTGAAAAGTGTATGGCTACCAGGCGGCAAGATTTCGCCCAAGCTTAATTTTTCACCTTCATTATCACCAGAAAGCAGGGCAATCTCAAAATTTCTCTCTAAAGAATCAATCGTATTTTTCAATCCTGTTCGATAAGCATTTTTAAAAATGAATTTTCCTTTGATTTGTTCTTCAATTTTCACGTGAATCACCGTGTCAAGGCCCTGATCTGCATGCTGACCTACAAACGCAGCAGAACCTAGAAACACATCTTTATCATCAATTTTGCCATGGAGCCCTTTTGAGACAATTTCTTCGAATAAAGAAACTGTCCCTGTTTCTTTTTCTTGGATATGCTCATATAACATTCTGCTTAGAGGATGATTTGATGATCTGAGTAAATGTCTGATCATCCCCATTTCATTTGCTGTCAGAGCTTCTCCAACATAATTGATTAGGGCTTGTTTGTTAGAAGTGATAGTACCCGTTTTATCAAATACCAAACTGTCAATTTTTGACATGGCTTCAATCACATGAGTGTTTTTTAAATAAAATTTATGCTTCCCAAAAATTCTAATCATATTTCCTAAAGCAAAAGGAGCTGATAGGGCTAAGGCACATGGACATGCAATGATCAAAATGGCTGAAACTACCTGAAAGGCAGCGTGTTTATCTATAAAATACCAGTACGTTCCTGCAATAACAGATATGCTAAGAATAATGATCGTGAACTGTTTTGATATGGTATCAGTAAGTGTCTTGATGTCTTTACTGTCATTTTTCTTAAAAATATCGTTACTCCACAGTTGTGTTAAATAACTTTGTTTAACAGATTGAATGGCTTCGAGTTCAATGGCGCCATTGGTTTGTTTCCCTCCAGCAAATAATTTTTCTCCAGAGACTTTAGCAACCGGCACTGATTCTCCGGTGACGAAACTATAGTCAATCATAGCATCTCCATTAATAAGGATACTGTCAACAGGAATAATCTCTTCATTTCGAATCAAAATTCTATTTCCTTTATCAATTTCGCTTACGCTGATATTCTCTTCTTTTTGATCTTTGGTAATGCGCGTGACGGCAATAGGGAAATAAGATTTGTAGTCTCTTTCAAACGATAAGAAACTATAGGTTTTGTGTTGAAAAATTTTCCCTAGAAGCAAAAAGAAAATCAAACCAGTGAGGCTGTCAAAATAGCCTTGCCCAGTATTGCTCACTATTTCATAGGTACTTCTGAAAAATAATACAAGCATCCCGAGCGATATGGGCACATCAATATTTAGAATACCATGCCTAAGACCTTTGTAGGCTGAAATTAAATAGTCTCGCCCAGAAAACAGAAGGGCTGGCAATGATAATAGAAACATTAGACCTCTAAAAAAAGGCTTGAATCTATTGAGCCAATACTCATCCATCTGAAAATATTCCGGAAAAGAAAGCATCATGATATTCCCAAAAGCAAAACCGGCCACCGCTACCTGATAAATTAACTTTCTATCTATCTTTTTCTCATTAATTTCTGCATTATCTAAACTAATATAGGGTTCATATCCAATTGAAGAGATCAATTCAACAACTTCTTTAATTGAAATTTCACTCTTTCTAAAGGTTACCCTCACTTCTTTTTTCGGAAAATTAACCAGAGCAACTTTTATTCCAGAATTTATTTTATGAAGATTTTCAAGAACCCAAATGCAAGAACTGCAGTGAATCGTCGGAATAAAGAAATTAGCAACAGCGGTTTCAAGGTCATCAAATTCAACCAATTTTGATGCAATATCATCATTGTCTAGATAGTCAAACTTGCCCTTTATGTCAATGGGTACTGAGCCTGGCGAAGATTCCAGATCGTAATAACAAGACAGCTCATGTTGGTTTAAAATTTCATAAACCGTTTTGCATCCGTTACAACAGAATGGTTTTTGATCAAATTCGATTTTATCTGCTTTACAATCAAGACCGCAGTGAAAGCAGTTCGCTTTAGACATATATGCTTAGGAAATGTGTGTAAATTTCTTATAAAAAAATTACATAAAAAAATGAATGCTGTCAGAATTTATATAAATTTGCAACAAATAAATCCTTTTTTATGAGAGAAGAATGCGAAAAATGTGTTATCAGAGATCTGAATTCATTGAATTCTGTTTCTGCAGTTGAACTTCAGGCAATTGCTAAAAAGAAATCGACACTACACATTCAAAAAGGGGAAGTCATATTCAGTGAAGGTACTTCATTGAGAGGGGTTTATTGCCTTAGAAATGGTAAATGTAAACTCACAAAGCTGGCTCCAAATGGTAAGGAACAGATTGTAAGATTCATTAGAAGAGGTGAGTTGGTAGGGCATAGGTCAGTGATTAGTAACTCTGTAGCCCATCTTACAGTTACCGCTCTTGAGGAGATGGATGTATGTTTTATTCCAAAAAACGAGATTATTGAATTGTTTAAAAACAATTCTGAGTTCTCCATGGAGATCACCAAGTCATTGGCTGAAGATCTCGATGAGGCAAATTCTTCTATCGCCAATATGGCACAAAAAAATGTAAGAGAGAGATTGGCAGAATCTCTTTTGTTTTTTGAAAGAATCTTTGGAGTTGATAATGATGGTTATATATCTGTGACGCTTACTAGAGAAGAAATTGCCAATGCAATTGGTACCGCAACGGAATCTACTATCAGATTATTATCTGAATTTAAAAAAGAAGGCTATATATCTTTAGCTGGAAAAAGGATTCGCATTGAAAATAAAGTCAAATTACAGCATCTTACAGAAGGGTATTAAATATTCTTTTGATATAAAAAAAGCCCTTATCTAATTGATAAGGGCTTTTTTTATTTAAAGAGATGAGTCTATCACATTGAAGAGATAGTTTCCTTAATAATACGGACACAATCCATTAATTGCTCCTCGTTAATTACTAAAGGAGGTGCAAATCGAATAATATTACCATGAGTTGGTTTCGCTAATAAGCCATTATCTTTTAGTTTTACACAAATGTCCCAGGCAAGATCACTATCCTCGGTTTCATCTATAACAATTGCATTTAGAAGTCCTTTCCCACGCACCAAAGTGACAAGTTCATTTTCAGCTATAAAATCATTCAATTCACTTCTGAATAATTCACCTAATCTAAACGCATTTTCGGCAAGGTTTTCATCTCTCACAACTTCTAATGCCTCCATAGCAACTGCTGCAGCGATAGGATTTCCTCCAAATGTTGAACCGTGAACTCCGGGCTTGATTACTTCCATGATATGGTCATCTGCAAGCACTGCAGATACTGGATAAGCTCCTCCACTTAGGGCTTTTCCTAAAATCAGCATATCAGGTTTTACATCTGGAGTTCCAGAGCAATTCTTATCTGCGCAATCACAATTGCCGCATGTAGCTAACAACCTTCCGGTTCTTGCAATACCAGTTTGCACTTCATCCGCAATAAAAAGAACGTTGTTATCCTTACAAATTTTATGAGCTTTTTCTAAATAACCTTCGTCAGGAACAAATACACCGGCCTCACCTTGAATGGGCTCAACAAGAAAACCAGCAATATGATCATTTTCTTTAATGGCCTTTTCTAAGGCATCAACGTCGTTGTAAGGTATTTTAATAAAACCAGGTGTATATGGGCCAAAGTTTTTTCTTGCTGTTTCATCATTTGAAAAAGAGATAATAGTAGTGGTTCGACCATGAAAATTATTTTCACAAACAATTATTGTTGCTTTTTCCTCAGGAATACCACATTTTTCATAGGCGTATTTACGACATAATTTAATGGCCGTTTCTACTGCCTCTGCACCTGTATTCATAGGCAAGACTTTATCAAATCCGAAATACTCACTCATGTATTTTTCATAAATCCCTAGTTGGTCATTATAAAAAGCCCTGGAAGTTAAGGTTAATTTTGCCGCTTGTTCTTGTAAACGATTTACAATTCTTGGATGGCAATGCCCTTGGTTTACCGCTGAATAGGCTGAGAGAAAGTCGTAATATTTTTTTCCTTCAACATCCCAAACATATACGCCTTCCCCTTTTTGTAAAACTACTGGAAGTGGATGGTAATTGTGGGCTCCGTACTTGTCTTCTAAAGCTATCGCAGCTTTTGAAGATTGATTATCTGTTATTAACATAAAAATTAGAATTGAACACCTTATTAAGAAGATCTAAATAAGGTTGAATTATACATGTACAATTCCTTCTTCAGGAGAGAAATCATCCTAGACCTGACAAAAATAATTAAAATTTTGAAGAATCAGCGATTTTAAAATCTTACAATCAACAAAACCACGCTTTATTTTAAAGATTATATTTAAAAGGTTATTTTTAACAGAAATTACTGAATGAACTATTTGGCGCATATATATTTATCGAGGGATCATGAATTGATTACGATTGGCAATTTTATGGCTGACCATATAAAGGGTAATAAATATAAAACGTATCCAACTGACTTACAAAAAGGAATATTATTACACAGGCAAATAGATTCATATACGGATGCACATGAAATTGTCAGAAAAAGTAAAAGAAGACTGGATGATAGTTATGGTCTTTATCGAGGTGTTATTATTGATATTTTTTACGATCATTTCTTAGCTAAGAATTGGAAAGATTATTCTGAGCTCCCTTTGGATACGTATACACAAAATTTTTATACGAATCTTACGCGGAATTTTGAAGTATTGCCTGATAAGATACAATACATGTCTAAATACCTTATAAGAGATAACTGGTTATTGAGTTATGCAAAGCTTGAAGGAATTCAAAAAGTACTGGAGGGAATGAATCGGCGCACCTTGGATCGGGTTCACATGGATTTGGCTATAAAGGATTTGGAAGATCATTATATAGATTTTGAAAATGATTTTCGGGAGTTTTTTGACGAATTAGTGCTTTTTACCGATAATAAACTAGTGGAAATTGATAAAAAATATGAATAGAAATACAAAACGAAGCCTGCTATTAGTAACAGCCTTGAGCTGTTTTTTAATGCTTTTTACGCAATGTAAAGATGTTAAAATAGAGGATGCTGTGAAGCGCGGAAAACTTGCAGATAGCGCTATGGTAGTGAGTGCTCGCCAAGAAGCATCGGCCATTGGTGCATCTATTCTTAAAAAGGGCGGTAATGCCTTTGATGCGATGATCGCGACAGACCTTTCTTTGACAGTTTCTTATCCTGTTGCCGGAAATATTGGTGGTGGCGGATTTATGGTTTTTAGAGATCATAAGGGTAAGACAGGTTCTTTAGATTTTCGTGAGAAAGCTCCCTTGAAGGCTCACAGGGATATGTATTTAGATGAAAACGGAGAGATAATTCCGAATAAAAGCAGGTTTGGTGCATTGGCAATAGGTGTTCCAGGAACGGTTGCTGGACTATTTAAAGTACATGAAAAGTATGGCTCATTGCCATTCGCTGATTTGATCAACCCTGCTATTGAGCTTGCAAAAAACGGCTTTGTATTGACATCAGGTCAGGCTAGAAGGTTGAATTATTATAGAGATGATTTTAGAAAGGCAAATGGGGATAAAATATACTTAGATAAAGAATGGTTTGAAGGAGATACCTTGAAAAATCCTAATTTGGCCAGTACCTTTGAAAGAATAAGAGATAATGGTCGCGATGAGTTTTATTCGGGCACTACTGCCAATATGATTGTCAATCACATTAACAAATTAGGGGGAATCATAAGCTTGCAAGACCTTAATAAATACAGTGCTGTATGGAGAAATCCAATAGAATTCAACTATAAATCGTATACGATGATTTCCATGCCACCGCCTTCAAGCGGAGGAATTTGTTTGGAACAATTGTTTAAAAGTATTGAGCCATTTGAAATCAAAGGCTTAGGCCATAATTCAGAAAAATATGTGCAATTGCTAACAGAGACAGAAAGAAGGGTTTATGCTGACAGGGCTTTCTTCCTTGGAGATCCTGATTTTGTTACAATTCCTTTAGATACCTTAAGGTCTAAAACCTATAATGAACGCAGGATGAGTAGTTTCTCATGGGATAATGCAACGCCTTCCTCAGAAGTTTCACATGGAGACATAGAAATCATAGAAAGTGATCAAACCACACATTATTCTATTGTTGATTCTTATGGAAACGCTGTAGCCGTAACCACGACATTAAATGGGGCTTACGGATCTAAAGTATATGTTGAAGAAGGTGGTTTTTTTCTGAACAATGAGATGGATGATTTAAGTGCTAAGGCTGGTATTCCTAACATGTTTGGGCTTATCGGAGCAGAAGCTAATGCAATTGAACCTGAAAAAAGAATGCTGAGTTCAATGACACCAACAATAGTTGAAAAAGACGGTGAATTATTAATGGTGGTAGGTTCCCCTGGAGGATCAACCATCATTACAACTGTATTTCAAACGATTTTAAACGTGATTGAATTTGATATGGGAATGAGTGAAGCAGTTTCTTCTAGTAGATTTCATCATCAATGGTTGCCTGATGAGATTGTATTTGAAAGAACTTTTGATACTTTAGCATTTCAAAACCTTCGGGCTAAAGGTTATAACCCAAGGTCAGGAGAATCTCTTATAATTGGCAAGGTTGATGCTATTTTAGTTTTGTCTGATGGCAAGTTAGAAGGAGGAGCTGATCAAAGAGGGGATGATGCCGCTGAAGGTTTCTAATTTAGTATTTATGAAAAGAATTCATCTTATTGAATTTGAAGATCAGTCTTGGTTTCCTGGTTTTTTGAGAAATTACATGACTGATTTTTTGCAATTTCTAACCAACAAATCGAAATTATTCAAGCCATCAATTGGCATTTTAGATGAAATGCTCCGAGCTGGTAAAGAAAACAATATTGTAGATCTTGGTTCTGGAGGCGGTGGTGGCCTTCTCTATATAGGTGAGGAATTGGTTAAAAGACATCCTGATTTGAAGATTTTGATGACTGATTTATATCCAAATATCTCAGCTTTTGAATATACCAAGACACAAAACGATATTTTTTCATACAAATCAGTGTCAATTGATGCCCGGAATGTACCAGCTGAATTGAAAGGACTTAGGACTCAATTTCTTTCACTGCATCATTTTAAGCCTGAAGAGGCCAAAGCAATTTTGCAAAATGCAATTGACAGTGAAAGCAATATTGCAATTTTTGAAGGGCAGGAGAGGAGTGTAGCGAGTATATTGGCTATGGTCTTTTCGCCGATAAGTGTTTTGTTGGTTACACCTTTTATCAGACCTTTTAAACTTGGCAGAATCTTTTTTACATATTTGATTCCTTTAGTTCCTATTTTTGTTTTATGGGATGGCATTGTATCTTCCTTGCGGACCTACTCTGTCGATGAAATGAAAGAATTGGTAGCTGATTTAATTCAACAAGATCGCTATGAATGGAACATAGGAAGGATGAAATCAGGTCCAGGAGTCAATTTGTATTTGACGGGGAGATTAAAATAAATTAAATTTGACGAATGAAAGAATTAAAAGGAAAGCATACCCAATGCATTCATGAGGGACAACTCGAGGATACACAATTTGGTGGGGCTATATCACCGATCTATATGGCCACTTCTTATCCTTTTTTGGAGGTAGAAGAAAAACGATATCCAAGATATTTTAATACACCAAATCAAGAAGTTGTAGCGAGTAAAGTTGCGGCGCTTGAAAATGCAGAAAGTGCGTTACCGTTTTCAAGTGGTATGGCTGCTATCACCACGAGTTTGTTTGCTTTTTTAGAGAGCGGAGACCATGTGGTTTTTCAAAATGAAATCTATGGAGGAAGTCACCACATGATTGTTGAAGAATTCTCAAAATATGGGATAGAATATTCCTTTACAAAAGGATTGTCTGTAAATGATTTTGAAAAGGAAATTAAAAAGAATACCAAGGTGATTTATATTGAGACACCATCTAATCCGTTACTGAATATTACTGACATTAAAGCCATCGCAACTATTGCAAAGAAGCATGGTATAGTCAGTATGATCGATAATACTTTTGCATCTCCATTGAATCAAACTCCTCTTGATTTTGGAATAGACCTGTCTATTCACAGTGCCACTAAATATTTAAGCGGGCATAGTGATATCAGCGCTGGAATTGTGGCGGGTAATAAAGAAGTGGTTGATAAAGTGATGCATACGGGTAGAAGTTTTGGGGGTAATTTGAGTGATTTTATGTGTTTTCTTTTGGAAAGAAGTATCAAGACTTTGGGTGTAAGAATTGAAAAACACAACGAAAATGCCCAATTTATAGCAGAAAAATTAGCAACAAATAGCTTGATCAAGAAAGTATATTACCCAGGGCTTACGTCACATAAGAATCATCAACTGGCAAAAGAACAAATGCATGGTTTTGGAGGTATGTTGTCATTCGATCTCAATGATAGTCTTGAAGCTAAAACGTTTCAGAAAAAATTAAAGATGATCAGGCCATCTATGAGTTTGGCAGGAGTTGAATCAACAATAATTCAACCAAGTTTAACTTCACACGCCTTATTGTCTGCTGAAGAAAGACTAGTACAAGGTATTTCTGATAATTTATTGAGATTGTCTGTGGGTTTAGAGAATAAGGAAGATATCCTTGAGGATATTTTACAAGCATTAAATAATTGAATATGATAAAGTTAGATATATTAGCTATTGGAGCACATCCTGACGATGTCGAATTGGGTTGTTCAGCAACTATTGCAAAGGAAATCTCAAGAGGCAAAAAAGTAGGAGTTTTAGATTTGACAAGAGGGGAGTTGGGTACCAGAGGTTCTGCTGAAATTAGAGATAAAGAAGCGGCATCTGCCGCTCAAATATTGGGTTTGACAATTAGAGAAAATCTGGGCTTTAAGGATGGGTTCTTTATAAATGATGAAATTCACCAGAAAGCTGTGATTGAAATAATACGTAAGTACCAACCGGAGGTTGTGCTTTGTAATGCGATCCAAGACAGACATATAGATCATGGTAAAGGAAGTAGATTAGTGTCAGATGCTTGTTTTTTGTCAGGCTTAAGAAAAATTGAAACCAGTTCTGATCAAAAGACACAGGAAGCATGGAGACCAAAACAGGTTTATCATTATATACAATGGGAAAACCTGAAACCTGATTTTGTGGTAGATGTTACAGGTTTTATGGACATTAAAATAAAAGCAGTTAAAGCTTATTCTTCACAGTTTTATGATCCAGATTCCAAGGAGCCAGTTTCACCAATTTCCAGTAAGAATTTTCTTGATAGTATTGGTTATCGCGCTAGTGATTTAGGAAGAATTATTGGGAAAGAAAGTGCTGAAGGCTTTACAGTAGAAAGATTTGTGGCAGTTGATCATCTGGATAAACTTATCTGAAATTGATGAAAAGTATGACTAAATCATGTTTTTTCAATTTAATCTTAAGATGCAATTTGTAGAAATAATACAGCCGTTTTTTCATCATTATAAAATCAATAATAAAAATTTATTTTTTGTTTGAAGAAGTGGCGAAATAGATTATATTTGCACCCGAATTTGTGTGAAGCAAATTCAATTTATCACGGTGGTTGTAGCTCAGTTGGTTAGAGCATCGGTTTGTGGTACCGAGGGTCGCCGGTTCGAGCCCGGTCTTCCACCCAGAGTGAAAAACGTTCAATTTGATTGGACGTTTTTTTTTGATTTAAACTTAATGGTTTGTTAATCTTTTGAATAAGGAATCATTATTCCAATTTTTTGAATATTTTTGCCGTCTTAATTAAGGAAAAATGAAGAAGTTATATAATTTTATTTTTGTGAGTTTGATAGGATTTTCTGTGCTTGCTCAATCTGGTAATGCGGAAACGATAAAGATTGAAAAGGAAATCATAAGTAATGCGAAAGCTATGGGAGATGCATCTGTTGCAACCTATAGTATGTATAAATTAATTGCTCTTGAAGGAGCCAATAGTACTTATAAAGATAGTTTAGCATTCATTTATTTTTCATCCAGAAAATATGGATCATGTTTTTTAATGGCTAATGAGGTGCTAAAAAGAGATCCAAAAAATGAACCGATTCTTGAAATAAAAGCAATATCATTAGAATCGTTAGGAGCAATTGATAAAAGTTTGGAAACATATGCTGAGTTATTTGAGCTGTCAGAAAATAATTACCATGGTTATACTACAGCGAAACTTCAACTGGCAATGAAACAATATCCTGAAGCCTACACTACAATCAAAAAAGTTGAAGGACTAAATGATTCCGGAAACTATAAAGTGACTTTTAATATCAATCAGAATCATACGCAACAAGTAGAATTACTTGCAGCTATTCCATATTTAAAAGGTTTGATTGAACAAGGACTTGAGAAGCCTACAGATGCCAAATTGAGTTATAACAAAGCCTTAAAAATCCAACCAGATTTTGTCTTAGCTAAGGAGAAACTTGATTTGTTAAATTAAAGGTTCAATTTTGATTTTAAATAACTTGCAGTATATGACTGTTTGTTTTTAATTAGTTCCTCAGGTACACCTTGAGCAATTAGGTTTCCTCCGTTTTTACCACCTTCAAGTCCTAGATCGATAATATAGTCAGCACATTTGATCAAGTCAAGATTATGTTCTATAACGATAATTGAATGGCCTTTGTCTATTAATGCATTAAAAGATTTTAGCAATTTTTTGATATCGTGAAAGTGTAGTCCCGTAGAAGGTTCATCAAAAATGAATAAGGTCTTTTCTTTACTGCTGCCTTTAACTAAAAATGAAGCAAGCTTAATTCTTTGTGCTTCACCACCTGACAGGGTAGAGGAGGCCTGTCCTAATTGCACATAGCCTAAACCGACATCCTGCAGTGGCATTAGTTTGTTCACTATTTTATTTTGTTCATGTTCGGAAAAGAATAGTATGGCTTCGTCAACTGTTGTTTGCAAAATGTCATTAATATTCTTCCCTTCATACATGATCTCAAGGACTTCTTTTTTAAAGCGCTTCCCTTTACAGGTTTCACATTCCAAATGCACATCTGCCATAAATTGCATTTCAATGGTCACCTCGCCCTCTCCTTTGCACGTATCACATCTTCCTCCATCAACATTAAAAGAAAAGAATTTCGCTTTATAGCCCCTTGCTTTTGCCAGTTTTTGATCTGTAAACAAGCCTCTTATATCGTCATAAGCTTTAATGTAAGTTACTGGATTAGAGCGGCTAGATCTCCCAATCGGGTTTTGGTTGATAAATTCAATATTTTGCAACGAGTCTATGTCTCCCTTTACTTCAGAGTATTGCCCGGGTTTCTCACCATATTTATGAATAATTTTCTGGAGGGCCGGATATAAAATGTTTCTGATCAAGGTGCTTTTACCACTTCCAGATACTCCAGTGATCATGGTTAGCGAATTCAGCGGTATGGATACATCGATGTTTTTCAGATTGTTAGCTCTTGCACCAATGATCTGAATAGACTTTTTTGACACCCTTCTCTTCGATGGAATCTCTATACTTAGCTTACCGTTCAAATAATTCGCAGTAAGTGTGTCGGCTTTTATAATTTGCTTAAACGTTCCTTCGGCAACTAACTCTCCACCAAAGCTACCCGCTTCAGGACCAATGTCAATAATGTGATCAGCCACTTTCATAATATCTTCATCATGCTCTACAACGATCACCGTGTTGCCAAGGTCCCTTAATTTGAATAATACATTTATCAATTTTTCAGTATCCCTCGAATGCAAGCCAATACTTGGTTCGTCGAGAATATACATTGAACCTACAAGACTGCTTCCCAATGAAGTGGCAAGGTTTATTCTTTGACTTTCTCCACCAGAAAGTGTATTGGAGTTTCTGTTCAAAGTCAGGTAATTAAGGCCAACTTCATTTAGGAAATCCAGGCGATTCCTGATTTCTATTAATAATCGTTTTGCTATTGATTTTTCTGACTCATTAAGTTGCAGTGATGCAAAAAATTCAATTACTTCATCAATTGGCAGGTCAACAAGTTGCGTCAAATCTTTACCATGTACTTTTACATAGTTAGCCTCGGTTCTAAGTCTTTTCCCTTCACAACTAGAACATTTAGTCTTTCCTCTGTATCTTGAAAGCATTACCCTATACTGAATTTTATAGCTTTTTTCTTCCAGGTGTTTAAAAAAGTTGTTTAGCCCACTAAAGTATTTATTGCCATTCCAAAGGAGTTCATGCTGTGCCTCCGTATATTCAAATACAGGTTTGTGTATTGGAAAATCGAATTTGTATGCATTCAATACAAGATCATCTTTCCAGGCTTGAAATGATTCACTTTTCCATGGCAGAATGGCATCATCATATATAGAAAGAGATGTATTTGGAATTACCAGATCCTTATCTATACCTATTATATTCCCATAGCCTTCGCATTTCTTACAGGCCCCATAAGGATTATTAAAACTGAAAAAATGAACATTCGGTTCAAGGAAAGTCATACCATCCCTTTCAAACTTGTTACTAAAAGGAGTTCTTTTCTTACTTTGAACACTTTCAATCAGGCATTCGCCTTTACCTTCATAAAAAGCCGTCTGAATAGAATCAGCTACACGATTAAAAAAATCTTCATCGTCTTGCACCACAATTCTGTCTACGATTAGCCAGATATCTTGCTTAGGAGCTGATTTGAAATCGTCAATACGGATCATTTGATCATTTACCATCAATCTTGAAAACCCTTGTTGTCTCAATATATTAATTATGGTGTCAATGTCTTTATCCTTATCTATATGTATGGGTGATAAAAGTAAAAGTTTGCTTCCTATTTCTAAATTCTTGATATAATTCAATACGTCTCTTACTGAATCTTTCTTAACTTCTTCTCCAGATATGGGTGAATAGGTTTTACCAATCCTGGCATATAAAAGCTTCAAATAGTCATAAATCTCTGTTGATGTCCCTACAGTTGACCTAGGATTGGTACTATTTACTTTCTGCTCTATGGCAATGGCAGGGGAGATACCTTTAATGGAAGTAACCTTTGGTTTATTCAATTTACCGAGAAATTGTCTTGCATATGAGGATAAACTTTCCACATATCTGCGTTGACCTTCGGCATATAAGGTATCAAAAGCAAGGCTAGATTTACCTGATCCTGACAATCCTGTGAGCACAACCAGCTTATTTCGAGGAATTTTTACATCTAAATTCTTTAAGTTATGTAAAGAGGCTCCTGTGATGGTGATAAAATCTTTAAAATCGTTATTTTTCAAGGGGTTGCGAGTGTTTTTAATTGAATGGATTACAAATATACTGAGGTTTTTTTGTTAAAAAAAACAGGTTAAATGTTAAAATAAATAAAATATTTTGCAAAAAAATTTGTTTATAAGAAATAAATGTGTTTATATTTGTCCAGAGACTTTTGAAAACTTAGACTAGTCTCCCCTAACGATTTATTAATTTAAAATTTTTGCATATAGTATAGTTCTACTTTTCATAACAATAATAATACGAAGCTGAATAGTATAAAGGCTTCACTTAAAAAAGGGGAATTATGCACAATCAAAAATTAGACGATAGCGTCTTAGTTAGTAACTACATTGCTGGGAATGAAAGATGTTTAGAAATCTTAATCCTACGCCACAAACAAAGAATTTTCAGTTTTATTTATTCTAAAGTACAAGATAGAGATGTCGCTGACGATATTTTTCAGGATACTTTTATTAAAGTGATCAACACTTTAAAAATGGGTAAATACAATGAAGAAGGTAAATTTTTACCTTGGACGATGAGAATCGCTCACAACCTTATCATTGATTTCTTCAGAAAAGGAAACAGAATGCCTACTTTTCAAAACACAGATGAATTTGATATTTTTTCAGTATTGAGTGACAACTCATTAAGTGCTGAAGGAAAATTAATCAAGGATCAGATTCATGAAGATGTCAAGAAACTAGTTGAGGAACTACCAGAAGACCAAAGAGAAGTGCTTATGATGAGAATTTTCAAAGACATGAGCTTTAAGGAAATTTCTGAGCAAACCAACGTAAGTATTAATACAGCTTTAGGTAGAATGAGGTATGCCTTGATCAACTTACGGAAAATGATCGACAACAATAATATTATTTTAACAAACTAATTTAAAGTTTTTTGTTCTTTGTGCAATAATATTTATTTTTGTTCGTTATCTTATTAATCCCTAAAAAATTATAAGATTTATGGCAAAACTTTACACTGAAAGATTTTTCAAAGAAAAACTTGACCCAAGTACAGAATCGATTTCATTTTTACTAAATTATTCGAAATCAATTAAGTCAGTCAAGACGGAAAAAGAAAGCTTAATGTTTCATTTGAATTAATCGGAAAAAGCTCTTAATATGATATTAAGAGCTTTTTTTATTTTAAATGTTTCCTTCCAATTGTATTCGTGATAAGGTCCTTATCCTTATCCCAGCCTCTAGCAGGCGAATATTCACGCCCATAGTATATTATTTGTAAATGTAATTTGTTCCAAAGTTCTTCTGGAAACAATCTTCTTGCATCCTTTTCGGTTTGAACCACATTCTTTCCGGTACTTAAATTCCAACGATACATCAATCTGTGAATATGCGTATCCACAGGAAAGCTTGGAACGCCAAAGGCCTGACTCATTACAACAGAAGCTGTTTTGTGGCCAACAGCCGGTAATTCTTCTAAAAGTTCAATTTGATCGGGTACTTCACCAGCATATTTGTCGATCAATATATGTGATAGTCCATAAATTCCTTTAGACTTCATTGGTGATAGTCCTACGGGTTTAATGATGTCTCTAATTTCCTCTACGCTAAGTTTTACCATGTCGAATGGATTATCAGCTCGTTCGAATAGGAGTGGGGTGATTATATTGACTCTAGCATCTGTACTTTGAGCTGATAACAATACGGCAATGAGCAAAGTATATGGGTCTTTATGTTTTAAAGGAATAGGTGGTTGGGGATAAAGTGATTCAAGTGTATCAATAACAAATTGCACCTTTTCTTTTTTAGTCATTTTTCAGTATTTTTGGTAAAAATACAAATAATGACAACATTAAAGATAGGGGACAAGGCACCTCAGTTCAAAGCCACTGATCAATACGGTAAAACCATTGAGTTAAATGATTTTAAAGGAAAAAAAGTTGTACTGTTTTTTTATCCGAAAGCAAGTACTCCTGGATGTACTGTTGAAGCTTGTAATTTGAGAGATAACTATCAAAGCTTTCAAAGTAAGGGCTATGAAATTTTAGGGGTAAGTGCCGATTCTGAAAAAAGGCAATTAAATTTTAGCAATAAGCAAGAGCTGCCATATAGTTTGTTAGCGGATGAAGATAAGTCGGTTATCATGGCTTATGGCGTGTGGGGACCTAAAAAGTTTATGGGAAAGGAATATGATGGTATTCACAGAACTACTTTTGTAATTGACGGAGATGGTATCATAGAAGATATTATTACGAAAGTCAAAACAAAGGAACATACGTCACAAATATTGTAGACCTGAGTTCGATTTAAAATTTTAATTCGAACTCAGGTTATAAACATAAAAAAAGGGCGGTTATAACCGCCCTTTTTTTAATTAGTTTTACTTTTTTTTTCGTGTTTCCTTCGACTATAACCAAATAATCTTTTATCCTTTATTATTTTTCCAACTCCTTCTGGCAACATTTCTTCCCATCCGCTTTTACCATCAACAATCATTTTAAATGCTTTACGAGAAAATATTTCCAGTAATTCAGGGTCGAATTTTGTAATATCTGCGATCCTTCCATTGAATTTGAAATATTTGTATAATTCCTTCATTCTAGGATGTACCTTCAGGTTCTTACTTGTAATGATTTCTCCAGATTCGAGGTCTTTTAATGGATATAGGTATATCTTGAGATCCTTGTAAAATAATTTTCCGAAGGCTTCAAGAACACCACCACTTAAGTCTCTGTAGTATTTTTCATCAAATATCTGAATCAGATTGTAAACACCCATAGCCAAGCCCATTCTTGCTTTGGTGAATTCTGAGAAGTAATCCACTAGTTTGTAATATTCCTGGAAATTCGTGATCATTACGGTTTGACCCAGGGAGCACAATAATTCGGCCCTATCCAAAAAGTCTCTTTCGTTGATTTTTCCTTCTGATCTTAAATTGGCAAGCGTGATTTCAAATATTACATGGGTATTCTTTTCATTCACCCTTTTGTCAGAGAAAAACATTTTTTTCGATTCCTCATAAATTTCCATGTTGACCCTGGTTACCGGTCTGTAACTGCCTCTTAAAGCCAAGATATTTTTCTTATAAAGTTGTTGAGCAGGTAATAGGTTATTTCCATCGGGGCCGAACATCACAGCATTGGTCATGCCATTTTTAAGTAAATGCAAACTCATCAATCGATTGTCAACATACATAAATCTTGGTCCTGAAAAGTCAACCATATCGATTTCAATGGTATCACTATCAATATTATCGTAAAAAGACTTTAAAAGATCTTTTGGACTATCGTTGAGATAAAAAGCGCCATAAATTAGGTTAGCCCCTAATGTACCAAGTGTTTCCTGTTGTAATTTCGAATCTGATTGCTTAAAACGAACATGGAGCACTATTTCATTATAATCCTCTAAGGCATCCATTTGAAAACGTATTCCAACCCAACCATGTCCTTTGAAATTTTTAGCAAAATCAATGGTTGTAACCGTATTGGCGTAGGAGAAAAATATTTTGTTGGGATGTTTGTC
Organism: Lutimonas halocynthiae; assembly: GCF_030409835.1. Taxonomy (GTDB): domain Bacteria; phylum Bacteroidota; class Bacteroidia; order Flavobacteriales; family Flavobacteriaceae; genus Lutimonas; species Lutimonas halocynthiae. The sequence goes on along the minus strand of NZ_JAUFQO010000016.1, from coordinate 669,660 downwards.
CCGGTTTAATCGATCCTCAATCAACTCAACCTCATGATGCAGCATTTTTCTCAGACGTGATTCGGTAACATACCTACGATCTGTTTCAATGCCGTAAATGGCATCAGAAAAATCTTTATCATAGGCAGACATTGCCTTTGCAATTGTACCTGAAGCGCCACCGGCTCTGAAAAAATGCCTTACAGTTTCCTGGCCTGCACCAATCTCTGCGAAGGTCCCATAAATATGCTCATTCAAGTTAACACGAAGTGACTTTTGTTTAACCGAAAGAACATGTTCAAGTTCTTTATCACCTTTGATAAATCTCATCCCTACTTATTTTTTGAACAAATATACTCAAGATTTAATGAGTAAAAAGATTTTGCTCCAAAAATTATAGGGAGTTGACCATGTTGTATTTTACCTCAAAAGAGCGTTACATGTTTTTTAACTCCTGAACAAGTTTAGTAAGTACGTCCTTAGCATCACCAAATAGCATAGACGTCTTTTGATTAAAGAATAGCTCGTTTTCAATTCCGGCATAGCCTGGATTCATACTCCTTTTATTGATTATGATACTTTTTGATTTTTCCACATCCAAAATTGGCATTCCATATATCGGACTGGATGGATCATTATAAGCGGCTGGATTCACCACATCATTCGCTCCTACAACTAAAACAGCATCGGTATTTTGAAACTCTGGATTGATGTCATCCATTTCAATTAGTTTATCATAGTCTACATTAGTTTCGGCTAGCAATACATTCATATGCCCTGGCATTCTACCAGCAACAGGATGAATGGCGTATTTTACTTCAACTCCTTTTTTCTCTAGAAGTAGCTCCAATTCATGTATTACATGCTGTGCCTGTGCAACAGCTAATCCGTAGCCAGGAACTATGATTACCCGATTCGCATAATTCATAAGTATAGCAGCATCACTAGGTGTGGTTTTCTTAACAGTTCCCTGAGCCGATTTTTGAGATGGGTCTGCGTTTACAGTTCCTTCCCCAAAGGCGCCAAATATGACGCTGGCCAGTGACCTGTTCATGGCGTCACACATGGCAAATGTAAGAATAGTACCTGCAGAGCCTACCAAAATACCACCGGTTAGCATCACCATATTTCCATAAAGGAACCCGCCAAATGCAGCGGCAAGTCCGGTAAATGAATTCAATAATGAAATAACCACGGGCATGTCTGCACCTCCAATAGGCATTACAAATAGAATACCATAAGCTAAAGCAGCAAAGAAAATAATATATAAATACAACTGACTATCAATACCTGAGTAAACAATATAGGCGCCGAACGCAAGTATGGCAATTAGCATGGTATTGTTCACAATATTATAGGCTGGTAACCGTAAAGGTTTATTTAAGGTCCCATTAAGCTTGGCCCAGGCAATCATACTTCCTGAAAATGAAATACTACCAATAATTACCCCAGCAATAATTGTAAGGATGGATATTTGGTCACCTGCATAATGGTGAAATTCAATTAAACCGATAAGCGCCGCACTGGCACCACCCATCCCGTTGAACAAAGAGACCAACTCAGGCATTTTTGTCATACCAACTTTTTTCGCGACTCCCCATCCAACTATAGTTCCGATGAGAATGGCAATCACAATAAGGACATAAATAATACTTGCTACTTCACCCTGATGCAGGAAAATAGTGCCTAATATGGCTAAAGTCATACCAAAAGCAGCAATTAAATTTCCTTTGCGGGCCGTCTCAGGGTGCCCAAGCATTTTAAGTCCAAAAATATAAGTCACCGAAGCGATCAAATAAATAATTTCAAGGCTGAATATATATTCCATTACTTTTTCTTTTTAAACATTTCTAACATGCGATCGGTCACAACAAAACCACCAACCACGTTTAAAGTTCCTAGCAATACAGCTACAAAACCAAGGGATAAAGCCAAAATATTATCTGGTTCAGCCCCCAACATCACTAAGATTGCTCCGATGATTACAACCCCATGAATGGCATTTGCCCCAGACATAAGCGGTGTATGTAACACAGCAGGAACGTGTCCTATCACTTCAACACCCACAAAAATCATAAGAATGACGATGTAGATCATTTGAAGATTATCACTAATTAATTCTATTAACTCATTCATATTTAATTATTTATTTATGTTTTTCTGATGACGCCGTCTTTAACGATTAATGTTTCATCCGTAATTTCATCTTCCAAATCAAATTTAAATTCATTATTTTCAGTTAAGAGCATGATAAAGTTATACATGTTTTTGGCATAAAGGTCACTGGCATTTGTGGATACACTTTCAGGAGCGATCGTTGTTCCAATAATTTTTACACCATTTTTAACGACTGGTTTATTCATTTTACTCAGCTCGCAATTACCACCTTGTGCAGCGGCAAGATCAATAATGACAGCACCATTTTTCATTTCCAAAACCTGTTCTTCAGTTATTAAAACTGGTGATTTTCTCCCAGGGACCATGGCGGTGGTTATCACTAAGTCTGCTTTGTACAAAGATTCATTTACCGCTTCTTTTTGCCGTCTGGCATAATCTTCTGAGGCGGCTTTTGCATAACCATTTTCAGAAGCGTCATCATTACTGTCAACTGAAATAAATTTTGCTCCAAGTGATTCTGCTTGTTCCTTTGTTTCCATTCTGATATCAGTGGCTTCAACGATGGCCCCCAATCTTTTAGCGGTTGCAATGGCCTGAAGGCCAGCAACACCAACGCCGTATATAAGCACTCTTGACGGTGTAATGGTGCCGGCGGCTGTCATCATTAATGGAAATATTTTTGTCATTTCATAGGCCCCTTTGATAACGGCTTTATAACCGGCCAGATTACTTTGCGAGCTTAAGACATCCATGTCTTGAGCACGAGATATTCTGGGTAAAGCATCCATTGAAAATACAGTGGCTCCTATTTCAGCTATTTGTTTTACGATTCCCGGATGAGACTTGTGAAAAAGCTGGCAAATCAGAATATGATGCTTATCAACCAGTTTTAATCCATCCTGATCAAAAGGATTTATTTTAATCAATACATCGCTATTCTTGTAAACAGCACCTCTTTTTTCAATTATAGCTCCGGCTTTTTCATAATAAGCGTTTTTGAATTTGGAAGAAGAGCCGGCGTCATCTTCAACCAGAACTTCAAATCCATTTTCTATTAACTGCTTGGCTATTTTTGGTGATATAGAAACTCTTTTCTCACTAGATTCAGTTTCTTTTAGAATACCTAATTTCATCTTTAAAGTTTTGATTTCACAATAAATTTAGAACATAATATAAGCTTAAATACTGATATAAATCACTTTGTTACTTGCAATACGGTCGAATAATTATTGAATCTATTAAAAAATTTTGAAGAGTCGCATAGAAAGGAAATAAAGATTAATAAATCTTGGTTATTCGGTTATTTTAGCTAAGAATTATTGTCATTAAATGTTAAATTAGCAGGAAATAATATTTTTATGAAAATTACCTTTTTAGGTACTGGAACTTCACAAGGTATTCCGATTATTGGATCAAAGCACGAAGTCTGTCTGTCATCAGATTTAAAAGATAAGAGATTAAGATCGTCAATCTTAGTAGAGTGGGAGAATGCTTCTTATGTCATTGACTGTGGTCCGGATTTTAGGCAACAATTGCTAAGAGCTGAAGTTGATAAGTTAGATGGTATTTTATTTACTCATTATCACGCTGATCATACAGCTGGGCTTGATGATGTCAGACCATTTTCACAACGTAACGGACATGTTGATTTTCATTGTGACACTGCCGTTGCTGAAAACCTTAAGGAGCGGTTTGCTTATATTTTTGCAACAGAAAACAGGTATGCAGGTGCGCCAAAAGTTTCATTAAATATTATTGATAACCAAGGTTTCGAATTAAAAAACAAATTTATTCAGCCGATAGAAGTAATGCACGGAAATTTAAAAATATTTGGATTTAGAATTGAGAAATTTGCTTATATCACTGATGCGAAGACAATTAGTCAGCAAGAAAAAGAGAAATTAAGAGGCCTTGATGTGCTGGTAGTGAATGCACTGAGAAAACATCCTCACCCTACACATTTTAATGTAGACGAAGCCTTGAGTTTTATAAATGAAATAAAGCCAAAAAAAGCGTATTTAACCCATATAAGCAGCCTTTTGGGTTTTCATAAAGTTGTTTCAAATGAATTACCTCCGAATGTATTTTTAGCATACGATGGCCTTATGATTGACCTATAAGCTTACACTATATTTTTTCAAAATCAACAGCCACTACCTTGTATTCTGGCGTCATGGTGTATTCATCTCCAACATTTCCTGTAATCATATTGATAAAAATATCAGGTTGGTGAAAGGTTGTTCTTACAACCCCCGGTTTCACTAAATAGGTTAGTTTGACTGGTATATTGACACTCCCTCTGTCAGAGAATATGCGCACCTTGTCATCTGCAGAGATATCTTTATCAGCCGCATCTAATGGGTTGATCTCTAAATAATCCATAGGTGATAATTGCTGGTTATCAGTTCTTCTGGTCATAGTACCTGCGTTATAGTGTTCTAACTGTCTGGCTGTGGTCAATATGAATGGGTATTTACTTCGGTGTTCAACCAATTCGGGCGTCTCTTCAAAATCAAAATGGTGAAATTTACCTTTACCTCTTTTAAAGTTTCCATTTTTATGGATGATTTTAGTGTCGGAACCATTCTCTAAGACAGGCCATTGAAGCCCGTTTGTACCTAATCTGTTCCAACTTATCCCTTTCATAAATGGGATAACCTCTGAAATTTCTTCTAATAATAATTCAGCATCGTAAATTTTTCCGGTTGGTTGTTCATATCCTAATTTAAACATCATGTCAATGATCATCTGACCGTCGGGTTTGGTATTTCCTATTGGTTCTATGACTTTATTCACACGTTGCACCCTTCTTTCACCGTTTGTGAAGGTCCCGTTCTTTTCAAAATAAGAGCTGGCAGGCAGTACTACATCTGCCATTTCAGCAGTTGCAGACATGAATAATTCTTGTACAATCATGATGTCAAGTTGTTCCATGGCCTTCCTAATATGCATGGTATTGGGATCGGTCATCAAGGTGTCTTCACCCATAATCCATAAGGCCTTGAATTTTCCGGCAATAGCGGCTTCGAGCATTTCCGGAATTTTTAAACCTTCTTTTTCGGGCATACTGGCCACACCGTATTTTTCAGCATAATATTTATTAACATCCGGATCGTTGACATCCATATATCCTGCGCCCTGATGGGGTTGAACGCCCATGTCAGCGGCTCCCTGAACATTGTTCTGTCCTCTAAGTGGGTTAAGGCCTACTCCAGGTCGACCAATATTACCAGTCATCATGGCAATATTTGATAGCAGCATTACTGTTTTACTCCCTTGAAAATGTTCAGTTACTCCGAGTCCATGAAATTCCATCGCATTATCTGCATTCGCATAAGCAAGAGCAGCTTTGCGAACAAGCTCTTTCGATACGCTTGTTATTTCTTCTAATTCATCCATGTCTAAAGTCATCACGTGGTCGTAGAATTCTTGGTATTGTTCAGTGAACTTTTTAATGAATTCATTTCGAACCCTTCCTTCCTTAACGATATAATGCCCCATCATGTTAAGCAGTGCAACATTGGTTCCAGGTCTTAATTGGAGATGGTACATAGCCAGTTTAGCTAAACTTGTTTTTACAGGATCAACTACAATACTGGTCACGCCATGCATGAATAATTGTTTTATTTTTGCTCCGGTTACCGGATGCGCTTCAGTAGGATTAGCACCAAATAAAAGGATGCAGTCTGTTAAATCGAGGTCTACAATCGAATTTGTTGCGGCACCTGTTCCAAAAGCTTTTTGCATTCCATAGGCTGTCGGAGCATGGCACACTCTGGCACAGCCATCAATATTATTCGTATTTAAAGCTACCCTGGTCATTTTTTGCATCAGGTAGTTCTCTTCGTTTGTTGCCCTGGAAGATGAAATACAACCGATGGCATCCTTTCCATAAGTATCTCTGACTTTGAGTAATTTTTCAGCCATAAAATCATAGGCTTCTTCCCAAGTGACTACCTCAAATTCACCATTTTTTTTGATCAATGGCTCGCGTAAACGGTCAGGATGGTTATAAAATTGAAACGCAAAACGCCCTTTTAGACAAGTGTGCCCTTGGTTGACTTCTGCCGTTTCAGGGGCTTGTATTCCTCTGATTTCTCCGTCAATTACGGATACGTCAAGCTGACATCCTACGCCGCAATAGGTGCAAGTAGTTCTGATGGTTTCATCAGGAATAAGCGTTTTGGTAGAAAACTTATCAGAAAGTGCTTCTGTAGGGCAGGTTTGAACACAAGCGCCACAAGAGACGCAGGCTGAAAGATCAAAATTCGTGTCAAAACCTTTAATAATCTGCGTGGCAAATCCTCGGCCGCTCATTCCTAGGACCATTTCTCCTTGAATTTCTTCACAGGCTCTGACGCAGCGGTAGCAATTAATGCATTGTGCTAAATCAGACTTGATATAAGGATGGGAATTGTCTTTGCCTAAATCAAAAGAGTTCTTCCCTTTTGGGTACCGAACATTGGGTATGCCAATTTCAGCAATTGTCTTTTGGAACTCAGTGGCTTTCTTTCCTTTTTCCGGAAAAACCTTATCTGTTGGATAATCTGTCAAAACAAGTTCGAGAATGTTCTTTCTCAGCCTTTTTATTTTCTCGGTTTGATGGTAGATATAGGCGCCTTCAAAAACAGGCGTATGACATGAGGCCATTGTTTTGGTTAAGCCTCCTTTTTCGCGGGCAACTTCAACTGAACATACCCGACAGGAACCAAAGTTATCAAGTCTATCATCCTGACACATTGTAGGGATGGCGTTATGACTTTCTATCCTTCTTACAAAGTCTAGAATGGTTTCATTTTCAATTGCTATATGAGATATGTCGTTCAAAAATACATTCATACGTTTAAGTTTAGGATTGAAAATAAGTTTTCAACTCTGTTTGGAAATATTGTAGCGCATTCTTTACCGGTAGGGGTACACCGCCTCCAAGTGCGCATAAAGAACCAATTTCAAGCGTTTCAATAAGATCGTCAAATAATTGTCTATCAATCTTATAGTCTTCATTTTGTGCTTTTTCGAGCATTTCAAAGCCACGATACGATCCTATCCTGCAAGGATAACATTTTCCACAACTTTCTTCTGCAGTGAACTTAAGCAGGTGTGTGATAAATTTTACCATCGGAAAACTTTCAGGAATAGAAACTACGCTCGCATGTCCAAGTAAAAAACCAGCATCATTCAATGACTCGAAATCTAAGTTCAGTTCATTTATTTTTGTCAAGGGCACGATGCCTCCCAACGGGCCACCAATTTGAAAAGCTTTTATATCATCTTTTAGACCTTTACCATATTCCTCAAATACGACCTTCAGTGGTGTACCCATCTCAACTTCATAAATTCCAGGGCGCTTAAAAAAACTGTCAAGCGACACCAGTTTTGTGCCAGACGATTGTGCTGTACCTAATGAAGCAAATGCTTTACCGCCTTTGTTCAATATCCAATGAATGTTTGCAAAAGTCTCTACATTACTCAATACAGTGGGCTTGCCATAAAGACCGTATTGTGCGGGATAAGGAGGTCTGACTCTTACCTCAGGTCTAAGACCTTCAATAGAGTTTAACAAAGCTGTTTCTTCGCCGCATACATAACTGCCCTGGCCTTTTATGATTTTAAATTTAAAGCCTTCGATTAGGTTTTGATCATTTAAAAAAGTGATGGCTTTTTCCATAATCCGAATTGAATTAGGATATTCGCCCCTGATATAAATGACTCCGGTGTCAGCTCCTACACTAATTCCGGCAAGTAGCATTCCAAATAGCACTTTATAAGGTTGATGCTCCATAAGGTACATGTCACTATAAGCACCCGGATCTCCTTCATCGGCATTACAAACGATATATTTTTGATTATTGACTTCCTTTGCAACTGCGTCAAGTTTAAACCAGAAAGGAAAGCCTGCGCCACCTCTTCCTCTAAGTTTAGAATCTTTTAATTCTGCTATGATCGTCTCTTTATCGGCTTTAAATTGATCAGCAAGCTTAAAGAACGCGCTGATGTCATTGATCTTTCCAATAAGAACAGGCTCTGTATTTGACTCAATATGATAGACATTTTCAAGCTGTCTATCTGCGTCGTTCAGGGCGATAATTCCCTTAAAATGCGCATCTGATTTTACCGTATAAGTATGGTCTTTATACATGACGGCACCATTTGAATGACAGTGACCAATACAGGCTACATGACCGATTTTATCCTGATCAAAATTACTTTCCAGTAAAGATTGAATTTTTGATTGGGTTCCGGCAACCATACATGCTGTACCATTGCATACCCGAATACTTTTATTCCTTTCATCTTCTTTTATGAAGTCATAGAATGAGGCAGTCCCAAAGACTACTGAATCATCTATCATAAACTGTTTTGAAAGTTCCTGAAATGATTCAGCTGTTGAATCGCTCTTTGACAATTCAGCTATTTTTTCAAACAAGTTATTTTCTAGCCCCTTTCTTGATGAAAGTGCTCGAATATTATTGTTGGCCATGGTTTTGATTTGAAAATTCTGAATTAAAAATAAGAAATTAATCTTCTAACTAGAGTAGACGACTGTTAAACTTTTCTACAATGAATTACAATGGCATTGTCTTGGTGATCAGTTGTGAAAAACAAAAAGTCATTTCCTCCGTCCTTAAATCCTGTTTTCTTTCTAATTTGAGCTACTGAATCATGAAAGTTCCTTGTTGTAATATTGGCGCTTTTAAACTGGTATTTCTTCTTTAGGAGTTTTTTATTGTATTTCGATATCGATTCAATATGAAACCTCCTGCCTGGGAATTCGATAAGTCTTTCGGAAGTGTATAAGTGACTGTTAAAATTCAACTTATCAATAGCTAGTTCACTGGATACTTCATTAAATAATCCGGATTTTAATATGGCGGCATTTGGCTCGTAAAGATATTTTTTCGGGGCTGCTAGGGTAGCAGTGGTATTTGAAGGAAAATAACCTTCAAAGGTTTGAAGACTATTTTTAACTATGTTGATCGTTTTTAATTTGGAGGGCCCTATGTACTTATTTTCAATCAAAATAAGAAGTTCTTTGACTTCATTTTTAACCGCTATAATGTGAATTTCTTTTACAAAATTCAGACTCTTTATGGTTAAAGAAATGTCAAGTAAAGGTGATAATTTGATCATTATCTGATCTGAACGTTTTAACAAAAGGCCTAGGTGTTGGCCAATGTCAGGCAGGCAATCTTCAAGTTTGAAAACTTTTGAATTTAATTCATTTCTTCTTGATGGATCAGCATAGATCCAATCATAGACTGTTTCATTCTCTGCTAATTCTTCAATACCATTTTTATTTAGACAAGTAACATTGTTTTGCGCTAGTACTTTGAAATTATCAGCAGCTATTTTAGATAATTCAGCATCTAATTCACAGTGGGTGACCTGTTTGATTTTTTTTGAAAAACAATAGCTGTCAACTCCAAAGCCACCGGTAAGGTCAATAAGGGTATCTCCAGCGATCAAAGAAGATTTATATTCAGCAGTAAGTTCAGAGGATGTCTGCTCAATACTCAATGATTTCGGGTAATAAATATTGTCTGTCGCAAACCATGTTGGAAGTTTGCTGCGGCTCTTCGATTTTGCAAGGATCTGCTCAGCAAGTTCTTGTATTGTGATATCCGCAAAGGGAGATCCCTTAAATATCAATTGAGGCAAGTCAGTTTTTAAATGATCGTCAATAAATTGCTGCACATCTTTATGTAACAACTTATTATTCATACTAGTCTAAGCCTTTAGTCAATGATTTGACAATTTCATTGTCTGATAAAAATTCTTTTAAAATCACTTTAAGCACGGTATATGACGGTACGGCAAAAATCATTCCGGTAATGCCGAATAAAAGGCCACCAATAACAATGATTAAAAAGATCTCAAGCGGATGAGATTTCACACTTTTCGAAAAAATAATCGGTTGACTGAAAAAATTATCTATAAGCTGTGCAATGATATAGCCAAAGAGAACATAACTCGTAACGGGCAGAATGTGGGTTTGAAAATCATATTCAAGACTGCTTGTCATGGTTAAAAGTAACATTAAAATTCCTCCAATCAATGGTCCGATATAGGGGATTAAATTTAAAAGAGCGCAAAGAAAAGCAATAACTACGGCACTTTTTATATTGAAAACCAGCAGTGTAATTGAATAGATAGCAAAAAGTATAGAGATTTGGATAATCAGACCAATAAAATACCTCGATAACAAATCATTGATCTTTTTCAAGGAATTTAAAATCTTATCCTCATTTCTGTCTGGAGTTACTAATACAAAAACATTATGTAAAAGTTTGTTGTCTTTTAAGAAGAAAAACGTGATAAATAATACTGAGAAAAGCCCCATGCTAAAGGTTCCTACTACACCAACTAAAGAGTTTAAAAGACTCGGAATCGAGGAGATATTAGAAGTAAGGTCAATATTTTTTAATTCTCCAAACAAATTAATTCTTCTTGCTGAAAAGAAAATATCGATCTCATGAAACAAATTAAAAATTCTTCTTCTTAATTCTTCTGTATTAAGTAATGATATATTATGCCCTTGTTCCTTAATCAAAGGAATAAACATTGAAATCACTCCCATGATAACCATTAAAAAGAATGACATGGTAATGACAACCGCCAGAATGTTTGGTAATTTTAGCCGGTCCTTTAAAAAGCTCAGCATTGGCCTGGCGACAAGAGAAAGGACTGTGGCAATCACCAAATAAATGAGAACACTTTGAATTTTATAGAGGAAAAAGAGTAGTAACAATATCGATACGATCACCCATAAGGCTCTTAAAATTCCATTGGCAATGATTTTTGATTGCATGCTTGTAATTTGGTCTTGAGATACTTGTTGTAAATATAGAAATAAAACTAAGAATTATACAAGCTGATGTTAGATTAATCCTTGCGTCTTAAGATCATAATTTTTTTATCCCCTTCATATAAAATAAGATCATTTTCAAGGGTATAATTCAATGATCTTCCTGAAATTGAACCTAATATTTTACTGCTTAATTCCATGTTGGGGCAGGCCATAAGTGTTCCTGCTGTTGGTCCAAAAGAAATCTGATCCGTTTTAAAATTAACTTGTCCGTGAAAGTTATTGCAACCGTCATTTCCAGAAACTTTTTGATTAAACATATCTAGTGATAAAGATGCCTCCTTGTTCGAGAAACTATTTTTATTTATCTGAAGCCCCTCGGCTTCTATAACGCCCCAATTTCCGTTTAAGTTGTAGTCTGGAACATAGTCTCCACAGCCTTGGTGATTTTTGCTTTCTTTCTCCTTGGAACCTTTAATGCTAATATTGACTTGATAAGAAAACCAATCATCAGACATCCCATCATTACATGATTTCTGAGCCATTTGAATGACGATTTCCATCTCCTTGGTCGAAGATCTGTAATCTATAATTTTTGGATCAATACTGGGAAGCGCTTTAGTGAATGGAAATTTATGTTCCATCCCATTAGGGTCTTTAAAAATCAAGGAATCATTGCGTTTAATGTCTAATGACCATGATGGTTCATTGCCAATAGCATAAAAAACAATACCCTGATCCCATTTCTTCTTTAAAAAATCTGCTTTTGGATGCGCAGATTCAAAAGGTTTTACTTTTATTTTTTCAATAGGTTTCAAGATATATGCATCGTTGCCTACTGAAATAATTTCCTTTGCATTTTGATCAAGGACAATCAAATCAGCATTGATTTTCTGAAAGAAAGTGGTTCCTGCAACAGCCTTGTCTAACTCAACAATACCATTTGCCTTTAAGGAGAAACTTCCATTTAACTTTTCACTGGCATCGCTTCCAACCTGTTTTACAGTTCCCTGAAAGGTGAAATCCTGGAACAGTTCAAGTTGAATTTCGATTCCATCACAATCCGTACAAGGAAGGGTACCTTCATACTGGCCAATGAAATTATTGATTTGTTTATTGAATTCTTTCTCTATTTCCTCTTGATACAATTCGTTGTGCATTTTACTATGCATCCTCGAATGTGGATCTTGATAAGTGGAGCTACTCGAAGAGGAACCACAGGAACTAATGAACATTGAAAATATGATCGATGATAAAACGAATGCCCTCATAGTAAAAAGTTTAAAAATTAGTAAACTGTATAAAACTAAAAAATCTGAATTTCATAATTCAATTCCTGTGCCAAACAAGTTTGAAGAAGTTATTACGTTCAGAAATTTTACTTGTATTCGCTTACAAAGTGCAATTTAACGCTTGGATATTTCTCCTGAGTCATTTGAACTGTAAAGGCAGAATCTGCTAAAAATACGAGCTGACCCTTTTTGTCTTTGGCCAAATAGCGTTGCTTAACTCTCTTAAACTCTTTAAATTCATCACTACTCTCACTTTCAGGTTCCACCCAACAAGCCTTGTGAACATTAACATTCTCATAAGAACATTTTGCTCCATATTCATGTTCAAGTCTATACTGTATCACTTCAAATTGAAGCGCTCCAACGGTACCAATGACTTTCCTTCCATTTAGATCTAAGGTGAATAATTGTGCAACACCTTCGTCCATTAACTGGTCCAATCCTTTAGCTAATTGCTTGGATTTCATCGGGTCAGCATTGTTGACATACCTGAAATGCTCAGGAGAGAAACTAGGAACTCCTTTAAATTCCAATATTTCACCTTCTGTAAGTGTATCACCAATTTTAAAATTTCCTGTGTCGTGCAAGCCGACTATGTCTCCTGGAAAAGATTCTTCAACAATTTCCTTTTTCTCTGCAAAAAATGCATTGGGGCTAGAAAATTTTAATTTTTTACCGAGTTTAACATGTAAGTAGTTTGTATTTCTTTTGAACACACCTGAGACAATTTTAACAAAGGCCAGCCTATCACGGTGTTTTGGATCCATATTTGCATGAATCTTAAATACAAAGCCCGTAAATTTCTTTTCTTTAGAATCGACTAATCTTGTACTAGACATTTTTGGCTGAGGAGAAGGAGCAATATCAATAAAACAATCTAATAATTCCTTCACTCCAAAATTATTTAAAGCAGAACCAAAGAAGACTGGCTGCAATGCGCCGTCTAAATAAGCCTTCTTGTCAAAATCAGGGTAGACTTCACGTACCAATTCGAGTTCCTCCCTTAGGGTATCTGCGGCAGTTTCCCCAATAATTTCATCTAGTTGAGGATCGTCTAAATCAGTAAATTCAATTCCTTCTGACACCGTTTGTTTGGTGTCTCCTGAAAAGAGATTTAATTTTTTGCCCCAAATATTGTAGATGCCTTTAAAGTCGTATCCCATCCCAATTGGGAAACTCAGCGGCACCACTTTTAAACCTAATTTTTGCTCAACTTCATCTAAAAGATCAAAAGCATCTTTACCTTCCCTGTCAAGTTTGTTGATAAAAACAATCATAGGGATATTTCTCATTCTACAAACTTCAACAAGTTTTTCAGTCTGGGCTTCAACACCTTTTGCAACGTCAATGACCACAATAACACTATCTACAGCAGTTAGTGTACGATAGGTGTCTTCAGCAAAATCTTTGTGACCAGGTGTATCAAGAATATTGATTTTCTTGTCTTTATAAACAAAAGCCAGAACCGATGTCGCAACGGATATTCCTCTTTGTCTTTCAATTTCCATGAAATCGGAAGTCGCACCTTTTTTGATTTTATTACTTTTTACTGCACCGGCCTCCTGAATAGCGCCTCCATACAGCAAAAGTTTTTCTGTCAAAGTAGTTTTACCCGCATCTGGGTGAGAAATAATACCAAAAGTGCGTCTTTTTTCTATCTCCTGAAGTAAATCCATCTATTAAAATTAGTGCGCAAATATAAGCCAACTCCTTAAATTGACCATTAGGAATTCGATTTTTTGAATTTTTCAATGGTAGTGGTATCTTTTTCTTTCGTTTTGAATTGTCTTGTGTGGATAATTCCAAACAGGACGGCTTTTAGGCCATGAAGTAAACTTGAAATGGGTAAATTATAGAATACATTCAAGCTAATGATTTTCGATAACTTGAATAATGAACCAGAAAGCGTAATTTAATTTATTACTTCTATTTTCATGAAAACGTCATGTAAAGGCCATTCGTCATTTCCAGCTTCTAGGTTTACGATCTTGTCAATGGTTTCAAAACCTGTGATAACTTCTCCGAAAACGGTGTGCTCTCCGTCAAGGTGATGCGCACCCTTGCGGTTTTGAACTATATAAAACTCAAATGCGGTAGATTTTTTACCCGGATTATCTTTCCAGTCTCTGGCTAATGCTACTGCTCCGTATTTATGTTTTCTATTTTCTCTGAATTCAGGTTTAATCTTGTAGCGCTCATAGCGCGCCTTATATCTTTGTGTGTCCAATCGTTCTGATTCACCACCCTGGATTACAAAATCAGGAACAACCCTATAGAAACAAGTCGTATCAAAGTAGCCCATTTTTGTTAGGAATATAAAACTGGCTCGATGAAGCGGCGTATCGTTGTATAATTGAATTTTTATATTGCCAAGTCTCGTTTTGATCAAAACTCTATTCTGTTTGTTCTCATTTCCATATAAAGTTAAGAACTGAACTACATTTTTACTATTTATAGAGTCTTTAGGTCTCTCCTCAGCAATTTCATGCTCTATAACACTATTATTATTAGCCGGTTCTTCAACAGTTGATTTGTCATCAGACGAAGCTTCTTTTTTGCAGTTTAAAAAAAGAAGGAGAAAGGATAGGAAGAATAACTGTAAGGCGAATTTCATTTTTGTTATGCGATTTTCACAGTATACAAATATAGAGCAATGTGTCAAATGATTCGAATATTCTGGGTTTGATTTTATTTAAGAATTAGCTAGTTTATGAATTAAAAAATGCTTTCTTAAAAAATTTAATGGTATGTATAAAACATCGCTGTAAGAAGACTTTCATGGAACGTTGTAAATAATTAACTTTGTAAAAAAAGAAAATTTTGGAAGAAAAAGTAATACTGGTGAGTGAAGTTGATGAGCAATTAGGTTTGATGGCTAAAATGGAGGCTCATGAAAAAGGCATTTTGCATCGGGCGTTTTCTGTTTTTGTTTTTAATAAAAATGGTGAATTGTTGCTTCAACAAAGAGCATTAGATAAGTATCATTCACCTGGTTTATGGACCAATACCTGTTGTAGTCATCAAAGGGATGGTGAGTCGAATATCCAAGCGGGTAAGAGAAGACTGCAAGAAGAAATGGGATTTAATTGTGAATTAAAAGAATTGTTTTGGTTCGTATATAAAGCATCTTTTGACAATGGTTTAACCGAACATGAATTAGATCACGTAATGATTGGCCATTATGAAGATGACCCAATTGTTAATCTTGAAGAAGCAGCCGCGTTTAAATGGATGACTTTGGAGGATGTAAAAAAAGATATGCAATTACAGCCTGAGTTGTATACGGAGTGGTTTAAAATTATTTTTAATGAATATGATCAAAGACTTGTAAAATTATGAGAGTAACTGTAAGTAGGAAAGCCCATTTTAATGCCGCTCATCGTTTGTATAATAATGAATGGTCAGATGCGAGAAACGCGGCTGTTTTTGGGAAATGTGCCAACCCAAATTATCACGGTCATAATTATGAGTTAATTGTTTCTGTAAATGGACCAATTCATCCTGAAACCGGATTTGTTATGGACATGAAAGTTTTAAAAGACCTGATAAAGGATGAGATTGAAGAACAATTTGATCATAAAAATCTAAATGAAGAAGTTGAAGTTTTCAAAAACTTAAATCCTACAGCTGAAAACATTTCAGTTGTGATTTGGAATAAATTGCGCCCTAAAATTGATAAAGAGCTTGAATTGGAGGTGATTCTTTACGAAACGCCTAGGAATTATGTAAGTTATAAAGGAGAATAATGAAGAAAAAAGTTATTTATATGGTACTGGTTTTGATTTCATGTGTTGCCCTTTTCGCTGCTTTCAGACCTGGCCCTAAATCTCCGGTAAAAGTAGGGGATCAGGCGCCATCATTTGTGTTGCAGGATCAATTTGGAGCTTCTTTTAATATGGATGATTATATTGGAAAGACAGCAATGGTGGTTTATTTTTATCCTAAAGATGATACGCCGGGTTGCACAAAAGAAGCCTGTAGTTTTAGAGATTCTTATCAGGAATTTACGGATAAAGATATTAAAGTCATAGGCATTAGCTCAGATGATGTGGAGAGTCATAAGAATTTTGCAGAAAAGTACAATTTGCCCTTTACATTGCTGGCAGATGTAAACAATGAAGTCAGAAACTTATTTGGTGTTAAAGCCAATGTTTTAGGATTAATTCCAGGAAGAGTTACCTATGTTATTGATAAAAAGGGAACGGTAGTTTTTATGTACGAAAGCCAACTAAAAGCCGAAAGACATATTGAAGAATCTATTAATGCTATCAATAATTCACTGAACTAAAATTCAATTCACTTGTTTTTAGCATAAAATGCATCTAATTCGTTTAGGTATTTTAACTTGGTGTTTTTATCTAACAGGGCATATTCAAAAGAATTTTTGGCAAGCTCATAAATATCTTTTTTAGTGAGGCTCAAAGCTTTTTGAATTTCAATAAAATTTTGATTTAGTTGCCCTCCAAAATACGCTGGATCATCAGAGTTAACGGTTACTTTCATTCCAAGATCCATCATTTTTTTCAAAGGATGGTTTCGCAATTCAGGCACTACTTGTAAAGCCTTATTTGACAATGGGCATACGGTCAAGGCTATATTTCTTTTGATTATTTCTTGAACAAGTGCATCGTCTTGTAAAGAATTGTTGCCGTGATCTATTCTTTTTATCTCGAGAATGTCTAGCGCTTCCCAAACATAATCGGCATCTCCTTCTTCACCGGCATGTGCTAATGGAATATATCCTGCTTTGACAGAGGCTTGAAAAACATCTTTGAATTTTGAAGGAGGATTTCCCTTTTCACTTGAGTCTAATCCAATCGCAGCGATGTGTTTTTTGAATGGGAGTGATTGCTCCAAGGTCTTAAAAGCCGCCTCTTGTGGTAAATGTCTTAGATAACTCATGATCAATAGAGAAGATACCTGAAGGTTTTTCATGGCATCTACACAGGCATTATGAATCCCGTTGATAACCGTTTTAAATTCAATACCCCTATCTGTATGGGTTTGAGGGTCAAACATTATTTCAGCATGTCGAATATTTTGCTTGGCACACTTTTCTAAATAGCTATAGGTGAGGTCATAAAAATCTTGTTCATGGATTAAAACGCCAGCTCCTTGATAATAGATGTCAAGAAAGTCTTGCAGACAATCAAAGTTATAAGCTAATTCGATTTCCTTTACTGAGTTAAAGGGAATTGAAATCCTATTTCTCTTTGCAATATCAAACATAAGCTGGGGTTCAAATGTTCCCTCGATATGTAAGTGTAATTCTGCTTTTGGTATTCCTTGAATAAATGCTTCCATTCCACAAAAATAATAATTAATGATGGAGAAATCTTTTTTTTATGTGAGAATACGACTTAAAATTTTATTATTTGAGTATTAAAAACTAAAGCTAAAAGTCAAGTCTTTATTAGATATGTTATAAAATTCCCAATTCGCTTTTGAATACTTAGGAAAGCGGTTTTATTCATTTGAAATAATTATCTTTGCTTCCTTTAAAACAATCAATTTTAAATAATTAAAATATGCCTGGATTTGAGTTATTTGGCGATGCCGAAAGAAAGGAATTAAATGATGTTCTTGAGAATGGAGTGTTAATGCGCTACGGATTTGATGGAATGAGAAATGGGCATTGGAAAGCCAAAGAATTAGAAAGAGAACTGGAACGACGCTTTGGTGTAAAGCACGCTCAACTTACGAGTAGTGGAACAGCAGCCCTTAATGTGGCTTTGGCCGTTATGGGCGTTGGAGCAGGAGATGAAGTGATTATGCCAAGTTTTACTTTTGTGGCAAGTTTTGAGTCGATTATGGCCTCAGGAGCAACACCAGTTTTGGTTGAAATAGATGATACTTTAACTTTGGATCCCGCAGCAGTTGAAGCTGCTATAACAGAAAATACAAAGGTCGTTATGCCGGTACATATGTGCGGTTCTATGGCTGATCTAGATGCTTTAAAAGCGATTTGTAAAAAGCATAACCTGCTTTTACTTGAAGATGCATGCCAGGCTTTTGGAGGTTCCTATAAAGGAGAAATGCTAGGATCAATTGGTGATGCTGGTACTTTTTCTTTTGACTTTGTAAAAACCATTACATGTGGTGAAGGTGGGGTGGTAATCACAAATAATAGTGATTATGCCGTACATGCCGATCAATACTCTGATCATGGGCATGATCATTTAGGAAGTGATAGAGGAGCAGAAACCCATCCAATACTTGGTTATAACTACAGAATATCTGAATTACACGCCGCTGTAGGCTTAGGTCAGATTAGCAAAATGGATGACTTCATAGCGATACAAAGAAGGAATCACGGTGTTTTAAAGCAGGCTTTGAGTTCAATTCCAGAAGTTACTTTCAGAAGAGTTCCGGATCCGGAAGGCGATAGTTGTGGTTTTTTGAGTTTTTTCATGCCCACCGCAGAACTTTCGAATAAAGTAGTTGATGCTTTTAAGGAACATGGTATTGATGCGTATTGGAATTATTATAATAATAACTGGCATTATATCAGAAGATGGGATCATTTGAAAGATATGAAAAGTTTATTTCCATTATCTGATCAATTAAAAGAAGGCTTGAAAAATATTAGAAATCAAGAATTTCCTCAATCAGACGATTTCATGTCAAGAAATATATCCTGTCTTATCAAGCTGTCGTGGACAGAAGATGAGGTGAAGGATAGAGCAGAAAGAATGGTTACTGCTATAAAATCAATACTCTAATTCAAATGAAGGTAATCGCAATGATACCAGCTCGTTACGGAGCTACAAGATTTCCAGGTAAACTGATGGCAGACCTGGGCGGTAAACCTGTTATCGTCAGAACTTACTTGGCAACAAAAGCAACTGAGCTTTTTGATGAAGTTTATGTTGTTACTGATAGTGAGGTAATCAAAGATGTAATTGAAAAAGAAGGAGGTAAGGCAATTATGAGCATAAAGGAGCACGAATGTGGTTCTGATAGAATTGCTGAAGCTGTTGAAAACCTAGCTATTGATATTGTTGTGAATGTTCAAGGCGATGAGCCCTTTGTTAAAAAAGAACCTTTAAAGGCGGTTATTGATGTCTTTAAAGAGGAGGATGCGTCTGAAATTGATTTGGCCTCCTTAATGCAAGAGATTACAGATTGGAAAGATATTACAGATCCGAATTATGTAAAAGTGATCGTTGATAATAATGATTTTGCTTTGTATTTTTCTAGGTCACCTATTCCGTATCCAAGAGATAAGGATGCTGGCGCAAGATATTTTGAACATATAGGAGTATATGCCTTTAGAAAGCAAGCAATCATTGATTTTTACCATTTGCCGATGAGAGCTTTAGAAGCTACAGAAAAAGTAGAATGTATTCGGTATTTAGAGTATGGGAAAAAGATTAAAATGGTAGAAACAAGTTATATGGGTATTGAAATTGATACTCCGGAGGACCTCATAAAGGCCGCCAAATTTATTAAGGATTAACCATTAAAATAATATACTATGAGTTTTAGAAACTTTCCTATGGTTCCAAGAGTTGTTTTTGGAAGAGGCAGTTTTAATCAACTTGGTGAAATTTTAGAGCCAATAAGAAAAGGAGAACATGCACCATTTATTTTTTTGGTAGATGATGTATTCAAAGGACAGGATAGTGTTGTATCAAGAATCCCGTTGAAAGCTAATGATAAGATCATTTATATAAGTGCCGATGAGGAGCCTAAAACGATTTATGTTGATGGTATAAGGGATGATATTAGAAATGAATTTAAAGAAATTCCTTCAGGTATTATAGGAATTGGCGGCGGAACACTTCTGGATTATGCAAAGGCAGTGGCTTTAATGTTAACTAATCCCGGTTCTTCAGCAGACTATCAAGGATGGGATCTTGTTAAAGAACAAGGTGTTTATCACGTTGGTATTCCTACCATTTCTGGTACAGGGGCAGAAGTATCTCGAACTACGGTTCTAACCGGTCCTGAAAGAAAGCTGGGAATGAATTCTGATTATACACCATTTGATCAGGTTGTTCTTGATCCTTCTTTATTGGATGGAATTCCTAAGAATCAATGGTTTTATACAGGTATGGATTGTTATATACATTGTATTGAATCTTTAACAGGAACTTATTTGAATGCTTTTAGTCAGAGTTATGGTGAAAAATCCTTAGAGCTTTGTAGAGAAGTATATTTAGAAAAAGATAGTATCGATGAAGATTCTCAGGATAAATTGATGATGGCATCATGGCATGGTGGGATGAGTATCGCTTATTCACAGGTTGGTGTTGCACATGCAATGAGTTATGGCTTGTCATATCTTTTGGGTACAAAACACGGAATAGGAAACTGTATTGTGTTTGATCAATTGGAGGAGTTCTATCCTGAAGGGGTAAAGGAATTTAAACAGATGGTTCAAAAACACGGAATCGATATTCCAAAAGGACTTTGTAAAGACCTGACGGATGATCAGTTTAACACAATGATTGACGTAGCCTTGAGTTTGGTTCCGCTTTGGGAAAATGCGCTGGGTAAAGATTGGCAGAAAACGATAACTCGTGAAAAATTAAGATCGATGTATGAAATGATGTAGTTCAAAGTTTTGAATTATGCATTTATTTAATTTATATTTATAAAAAAACAAAACATGGCTAGTATTAGAAAGTTTAAAAAAGAAATAAATGATGTTTTATCTGGAATCATTGAAGATTGTTATGTATGCCAGTTAGAAGGAGATGATAAGGTTTCGCTAAAGGCTGAAAAAGTGATAGATGAAGCCATCACTACTTTTGATGAATTAATCGCTCAATTGCATCAGAAAGATGTTGCTGATCAAAAGGCACATTTAAAAAATCTTAAAGTGTCTTTAATTGATAAATCGGCTGCTTTATCAGCAAAAATAGAAAAGTTAAGTAGCTGATATTCAGCATAAAGTAAATTTTTTTTATTTTATTGATTTTTTTTACTTAATTTGTAATAAGTGTTCCTAAGAATGCGTTGTATTTAATAAAACGATATTTATGGCAAGAGCAATATTAGATTACAGCAAAACAGTTTTGAAAAAAGTTAGTTTTGATGTAGAATTGTTTAGCAAGGAATTAGAAAAAGCTGTGAAAAGATTATTACCATTTGAAATCGAGGAATTAAGAATCTGGTTGTTACAATTTACCGTAGATAGACCGGAGCTTTATCCAAGTTTGGCACTAATCAAAAATCAAAACTAAATTTCTAAAGGTTTTTTGTTAAGAGGGCTGATTATTTTCACATCGTGAAAACTAATTGCACCTCTAATTACACCATCTATGGTGTTTTTCAACGCTTCTATAAGCTGCAT
Organism: Lutimonas halocynthiae; assembly: GCF_030409835.1. Taxonomy (GTDB): domain Bacteria; phylum Bacteroidota; class Bacteroidia; order Flavobacteriales; family Flavobacteriaceae; genus Lutimonas; species Lutimonas halocynthiae. The sequence continues at coordinate 648,164 of NZ_JAUFQO010000016.1, read as the reverse complement.
TTTCAACTGTGACTTATGGTAGATGATGCTTACCTCCCTTGCAGGTACTGAATTTGAAAATTCCCTCAGGTATTTTTTATCCTGATCAGGAAGTTCAAGCGTATGCAGGTAAGGGATTAAAGTCATACCAAGTCCTTCTTTACTGAGTTTGATTAATGTACTGATATTTCCACTTTCGAGTTGGAAAGGATGATGATCCAGATTGTTTTTGTTTTTGCATATGTTGATCACACTATTTTTAAAACAATGCCCATCTTCAAGTAATAATACATCATCTATATCCAGGTCTTCTTCAGTAATATTCGTCTGATTAAACAAACGATGCTCATTCGATACAAAACCTACGAAAGGTTCATAATAGATGGGTCTTTCTTTTATAGCTTCATTTTCCAGAGGTGTTGCAGCAATACCTACATCCAAATATCCATCGGATAATTTCCTGATTATTTCATCAGTTGTCAATTCTTCAATGATCAACTTTACTTTTGGATATTTATTGATGAAATTTTTAAGAAATATAGGGAGTAGTGTCGGCATTATTGTTGGTATAATTCCTAATTTGAATTCTCCTCCAATAAATCCTTTTTGTTGATCTACAATATCGTTTATCCTACCACTTTCATCAACGATGAGTTTTGCTTGTTGAATAATTTTTTCCCCTATAGAGGTCAATTCAATGGGTTTCTTTTTTCGGTTGAAAATAGTGACATCCAATTCATCTTCCAATTTCTGAATCTGCATTGATAAAGTGGGTTGGGTCACAAAACTATGCTCAGCAGCTAAAGTAAAATTTTTGTATTCTGCTACCGCTAGTACATATTTTAATTGCGTGATGGTCATTAGTATAAATTTTTTTGATAAATATATATAAACAATCAATGAAATTGATTAAAAACGACATCAATTTTAATCGAAATTTGTGAGAAATTTAAATGTATATATTATGAGCACTACAATATTAGGATTAGATAGAGTAAAAGTACAAGACTTGACAGTAAACTTGAATGAATTATTGGCTAATTTTCAGGTATACTACCAGAATTTAAGAGGATTGCATTGGAATATTAAAGGTAAATCATTTTTCGAATTACATGTCAAATTTGAGGAATTGTATACCGATTCTCAAGAGAAAATAGACATGATCGCTGAGCGAATATTGACGCTTGAAGGTACACCATTGCACACATTTGAAGATTATTCAAGTTTGGCTAAAGTGCCAGTTGGGAAAAATGTTAGTAATGATTCGGAATCACTTCAACTTATTGTTACAGCATTGACAACTTTGATAGAAATTGAACGAGGGATCTTGAATCAGTCAGATGAAGCTGATGATGAAGGAACAAATTCAATGATGAGTGATTTTATATCTGAGCAGGAGAAGACAGTATGGATGCTGAAGGCCTGGTTGGCATAAATTATAAAAGAAAACATCCACCAATGGTGGATGTTTTTTTTTAATACATATCCCAGAACTCTCTCTTCTTATTGAGTTCTTTTTCGCTTTTATGGTAATCGTCAACTTTATGAACCTTCAAAAACGAAGGGTGTTGTTCAATAGCATATTGTAATTTTTCCACTATGTCTTCAACTGAATCATTTTCATAATCGATATCCATTGGTTTTTTGATCACCATTGATTGAAGAATACCTCTTTTTTTAATCATCAATCCTTTTTTATCAAAAGACCGTCTGAAACCATCGATGACGATAGGAATAACAATCGGTTTGTTTTGTCTAATAATATGAGCAGTACCTCTTCTAATTGGCTTAAAGGGTGTTGTAGTTCCTTGCGGAAATGTAATGACCCATCCGTCCTTTAAAGCAGTAGTTATACTTGAAACATCTGATAACTTCACCTTTTTATTGACGTCTTTGCCCTTTTCTCTCCAGGTCCTTTCGATTGAAATAGACCCTCCATAGGCCATTATTTTTGGTAATATTCCAGATCGCATTGTCTCTTTAGCGGCCACAAAATAAATATTCAATTTTGGCTGCCATAAATAACCAACATCTTTGATAGTATCAACTCTTCCGCTTAATGCAGCATTAAAAACATGCAACATGGCTGCTACGTCAGCAAAATAAGTTTGATGATTTGCTACAAAAAGAACATTATTATCAGGGAGATCTCGAATTATTTCGGACCCCTCAATATGCAGTTCATTAAACCCTCGATACCTTCTATGAGAAAATAATCCCATAATACGAATCAATGATTTTTTTAGAAAAAGACTATTTCCAAATACATCCTTCTTAAATAATGCCATTCTTTACATTTTGCACAACAAACTTAAAAAAATTAATGAAGATTTGCTTTGATTAGGTCTTTAATTTCACTTAACATCATGGCAGTTGCTCCCCAAACCACTTTTTTGTTTAAATTGAAGCAAGGAACATCAATGTTTTTCATATAACTGGTCGATAAATTTTCAGTATTTACAGAATCTTCATTTAGTAAATCAGTCAGTTTTACTTCAAGAAGGTCTTCAACCTCATGGTTTGTTTCAAAGTCAGGTCTTGAATCTGTGAAACCAATGAACGGGCTTACAAGAAAATTGCTTGGAGGAATATACGTGTCTGTAAGTTGTCTTTTTATTGATATAGCTGCCATATTAATTCCAACCTCTTCTGATGTTTCTCTTAGGGCCGTAAATTCAAGATGACGATCAGTTAGTTCATATTTTCCTCCGGGAAAGGATATTTGAGAAGAATGGGTTCCGTCATATGATGCTCTTATTATGAGTAAAAAATTTGTCAAATTATTTTCATCAGGATAAAATAAGGCAAGCACAGCGGCTTTTCTTGGGTTAGCTGATTCTAATTCTATTTTTTTTAAAAGTCTTCGTTCTTTAGGAATCATTTTCTGATGTGAGGAGAAACCACCTAATTGCGTGTCTTCGATCTTAGAAATCAATGATAAAAAATAGTCAAACTCCATATAAAAGCATATTTTTACAAATACGAATTTACAATTATTCTTGCAATCCAAATTGCCGATTTTAGATGTGAATGCGAGAGTTAATAAGATATAGTTAAATCATAAAATTGCTTTTATTCGTAAGTAAAATGGATTCTTACGTCTGTTAGAAGCATAAAATTTATTATATGAATATAGGAATAGTTTGTTATCCGACATATGGCGGAAGTGGTGTTGTAGCGACTGAGTTGGGAATTGCTCTAGCTCAAAAGGGACATCAGGTGCATTTTATTACATCTCATCAACCGGTAAAGCTAAATTTTCTGACTCATAACCTACATTTTCATGAAGTTTTTGTAGAAAATTATCCTCTATTTCATTATCAACCTTATAATTTGGCGCTGTCGAGTAAATTAGTAGAATCTGTTGAAAAGTATGATTTGGATGTGTTGCATGTGCATTATGCAATTCCTCATGCCTATGCTGCCTATATGGCCAAACAAATGTTGAAAGATATCGGGATTGATATTCCTATTGTAACAACCTTACACGGTACTGATATCACATTAGTGGGAAGCCATCCTGTATACAAGCCTGCAGTTGAATTCAGCATTAATCATTCTGACGCAGTAACGACGGTTTCAAATAGTTTAAAAGAAGATACTTTGCGTTTGTTTAATATCAGAAAGAATGTTGAAGTCATTTATAATTTTATAGATTTTGAAAAGCAGGCTTCATGGAGTGATGAACAGTGTATGAGAGATACCTTAGCTAGTTCAGATGAAAAAATATTGGCACATGTGAGTAATTTAAGACCTGTTAAAAGAGTACTTGACGTTATTCGTATTTTTCATAAAGTTCAAAAGGAAATTCCATCTAAACTTATATTGGTTGGAGATGGCCCTGATAAAGAAAAAGCAGATTTGTTAGCTAAAGAACTAGGCGTAAAGGATAAGGTATTATTCCTGGGGAAAAGTGATGAAATAAGAAAAATTTTATGTTTGACCGATTTGTTTCTTTTGCCATCTGAGACTGAAAGTTTTGGGTTGGCTGCCTTGGAAGCTATGGCAGCACATACTCCTGTAATTTCAAGTAACACGGGTGGTTTATCTGAAGTTAATGAACATGGAGTAACCGGGTTCTTGAGCGATGTTGGCGATGTGGATGATATGGCTAAAAATGCTATTTTTCTTTTGAGAGATGCAGAAAGGCTTGAGAAGTTCAAAAAGCAGGCCTTTGAAAGTGCACATCAATTTTCAATTGAATCGATTTTGCCCAAATATGTTAGTATGTATGAAAGGGTAATTAAGAATGGGTTCTAATAAGGATAACCACTTAGTTTTTCATATAATAATTCAATCCTTCAAGTATTGTTTCGGTGCTTAATTGCACATCTAACTGACAGTGTTCTAAGGTGTCGAGCAACACAAAATTCACCTTTCCATTAACGTTCTTTTTATCGTACTTCATCAGATCGATAATGTCAGGCATGTCATCAACTTCAATAGCTACGGTGCCATAAAACTCATTAACAAAAGACTTGAGTTCATTTGTGTATTGTAAAGGGAAATTGAACTCAACTGAAGAATAATACAATTCGATCACCATCCCAACGGCTATAGCCTCTCCATGAGTCAAACTTTTTTTATCCGGAGATTCTAAAAAATACGACTCAATGGCATGACCGATTGTATGGCCAAAATTCAATGATTTTCTTAAACTATTTTCTAAGAGATCCTGAAGAACAACATCATTTTTTATTTCAACTGATCTATGAACCAATTTTTTAATAACACTCATGTCAAGGTCTTTGAATGTTTTGATCGTTTGCCACAGCGCTTGGTCAAAAGTAAAACCATATTTAATGATTTCTGCCAGACCAGATTTCATTTCACGCGTTGAAACGGTATTTAAAAAATCCATATCAATAAGGACCATTTCGGGATTGCTAAAAAGACCAATTTGATTTTTTAAGGCCCCTAGGTCAACTCCAGTTTTCCCACCAACTGATGCATCAACCATACTCAATAGGGTAGTCGGAATGTTGATGAATTTCACACCACGCTTAAATGTTGAGGCTACAAAACCTCCCATGTCTGTAATAACGCCTCCACCCAAATTTATAATTATAGATTTGCGGTCAGCACCAAGTTCAGAAAATTTGTTCCACAACAAGTTACATGTCGTAATATTCTTATGAATCTCTCCCGCAGAAACTTCAATAATTTCAGCTTTAGCCTGTAGTTCAGATTTTTTGAGAAATAAAGGAAGGCAATGCTTTTTAGTGTTTGTATCTACGAGAATAAAAATTTTTGAATGAAAATTTTCATTGAGATATTGACCCAAATTAGTGTAGGCACTTTCTTCAAAATGCACATAGTAATTCGTAGATAAGATTGACTGCATAAAAATAAATTTTATCATGCAAATAACGGTCAAATAATTGAAAAAAATAAATCACTCTCGGTATCTTTGCGAAAAACAAATTAGCATGAAGAAACTTTTTAATAATACGGAAGTTGCTTTTAGTTTAAAATCTGATTCTGAACTTGAAAGAGCTTATTTTTTATTCAAACTGATTAAAAGTGAACCTTTGGTAAAAATAGGTACGGCTGTAACAAAGTTTGCCTTAAAATCGTCACTCCCTGTTGAAGGATTGATCAGATCTACTGTTTTTGATCATTTCTGTGGAGGAGTAAGTGAAGATGACTGTATGACAATTATAGAAAGGATGTACAGTAAGAAAGTATATTCGGTTTTGGACTACTCTGTTGAAGGAAAAGAAGAGGAAGCCCAATTTGACCTTGTACTGAAAAAAATACTTTCCTTAATCAATTTTGTTAATGAAAAGGAAGCAATGCCTTTCGCGGTTTTTAAACCGAGTGGATTCGGCCGATTTGAATTATATAGAAAGCTTACTGAAAATGTTGCCTTAAGTGAAGAGGAAAAAATAGAATGGTCTAAAGTAGTTGATAGATTTGAAAAAGTTGCCAAAGCTTGTTATGATAAAGATGAATGCTTGCTGGTAGATGCTGAAGAAAGCTGGATGCAAGATGCAGTGGATGAGCTGATGGAATCATTGATGGAGAAATACAATAAAGAAAAAGTGATCATTTTCAGCACATTACAACTGTATAGACACGATAGACTTGAATATTTGAAAGGACTTCATCAACGTGCTAAGGAAAAAGGATTTAAAATTGGCATGAAGCTTGTCAGAGGAGCTTATATGGAAAAGGAAAGAGAACGTGCAGAAGAAAAAAAATACACAGATCCGATTTGTGCCACAAAGGCTGAAACTGATGAGAATTTTAATGCAGTGCTTACCTATATGTTTGAAAATTTGGATGACATGTCAATTTTTTGTGGAACCCATAATGAAAACAGTTCGTATTTATTAATGGATCTTATCAATAACTCCAACTATAAAAAAACTGATAACCGATTGTGGTTTGGTCAATTATACGGGATGAGCGATAATATTTCTTATAATTTGGCCGATCAAGGTTTTAATGTAGCGAAATACCTTCCTTTTGGTCCGGTTAAAGATGTGATGCCTTATTTGATCAGAAGAGCAGAGGAAAACACCTCAGTTGCAGGACAAACCAACAGAGAACTTGATTTGATCTCAATCGAAAAGAAAAGAAGAAAAGTATAGATGTCGACAAGGAATATTTCGATTAACATTATCTGGACACTTATAGTGTTACTGGTGATGGATGCTTATGTTTATTCAGCACTGCGTAAAAGTATACAGAAAAGTAAATGGAAGACTTTTTTAAATGTTGCTTATGGCGTATCTGTCTTGTTAAGCTATATCGGGTTTTATTATTTATACTTTTATTTTACGGTTAAACCCTTACAGGTTGAGCTAGCACCGAATCTAGCCATTGGTTTCTTTTTTTCGCTTATAGTTGTTAAAATTTTATTGCTTCTTTTCTTTTTATTTGAAGATGTTTTCAGATTTCTGGAACATGTATTTAACATACTCAGAAGCTTTATAAAAGCAGATAAAAAAACGATCAGCAGACCAGGTAGGAGAGGATTTATAAGGCAGGCAGGGTTGATTTTTGCCGGAATCCCTTTTACATCCATGTTATATGGCATTACCAAAGGAAAGTATGATTTCAGGGTTAAAAAAGTAAAGTTAGCCTTTGATAATCTGCCTAAAGCTTTTGAAGGTTTTAAAATTGTTCAGATTTCAGATATTCATTCGGGTAGTTTTGATAGCAGAGAAGCTATTATGGATGGCATTGCATTGATCAATCAGCAAAAGGCAGATGTTATACTCTTTACAGGTGATCTGGTCAATAATGATTCTCGTGAGATTTTACCTTTTATAGAAGATTTTAAGACATTGAAAGCGCCTTATGGTGTGTATTCAGTTTTGGGAAATCATGACTATGGAGATTATAAAAAATGGGATTCTGCTCAGGATAAGCAAGAGAATATGGAATTGCTTTATCGGTACCAGAAAGAAATGGGTTTTCAATTGTTGAATAACGAGAACAGTATCCTTACCAAAGGGGAGGATGTTATTGGTATTTACGGAGTTGAAAATTGGGGCAATCCGCCATTTCCTCAAAAAGGTGATCTTGACAAGGCATTATCAGGTAAGGAAGAAGTTGGTTTTAAGGTTCTTTTGAGTCATGATCCGACTCATTGGGATAAGAAAGTCATAGATTATCCTGTCCATATTGATTTGACTTTGTCTGGTCATACCCATGGGATGCAATTTGGGGTTGATATACCCGGTTTTAAGTGGAGTCCAATCAAATATATTTACCCTCAATGGGCGGGGCTTTACAAGAAAAAGAAACAACTTTTATATGTGAATAGAGGGTTTGGTTTTTTAGGTTTTCCCGGAAGAGTAGGGATATGGCCAGAGATTACCCTTATTGAATTAACTAAAAATGGTTAAAAATTATGTTTGAATTTTTTAAGTCAGGAAAAGATGATACCCAAGGTCAACCTAATAGAATTGGATTGGAGCAAAAGGAACAATGGTCAGAAATCCTTGAATTATCCCTTGAAAAGCCGGTATTTATATTTAAACATAGCAGTCGCTGCGGAATCAGTTCAATGGTGTTAAGCCGTTTTGAAAAACAAATAAAAGAACGGGATGAATCCTACTACTTTTTACACATTCAGGGAGAGCGGGAATTGTCAAATTGGTTGGCTGAATCTTTGGCCATACGTCATGAATCTCCTCAGCTTATCGTAGTTAAAGACGCAGAGGTTATCGCTCATGATTCGCATCACGCCTTACTCGATATCATCCCCAAATTATAATAGCATTAAGGCTTTTCTTTAGGATAAGTTCTTGCTTTTTTGATTTTACCAATACACTCCCCAAAACCTATTTTGAGGTCTTCATTTTTGCAAGAAGCCTTCATTATTACCGTGTCACCGTCGTTAATAAATTTTCTTTCAGAACCATCTGACATGATAAGCGGCTCAGTGCCTTTCCATGTCAATTCAAGCATAGACCCAAAACTTGTTTTTTCTTTTCCTGAAATGGTGCCACTTCCATAAAGGTCTCCGGCTCTAACATTACAACCATTAACAGTCTGATGGGCCAATTGTTGGGCAATACTCCAATATAAATTTTTGAAATTTGTATTACTGACCAGTGTTTCTTTTTGTTTTTTAGGTTTGATATAAGTTTGAATTTCAATGTCAAAACTTGTTTGGCCCTCATCCACTAAATAGGGAAGTGGCTTAGGGTCTTGAACCGGACCAGCTGTTTTAAATGGCTCAAGGGCATCAAGGGTGACAACCCATGGTGATATTGTAGAAGCAAAATTTTTGGCAAGAAAAGGACCCAGTGGAACATACTCCCATTTTTGAATATCTCTGGCGCTCCAATCATTGAGCAAGACCATTCCAAAAATGTGATTTCTGGCATCATCTACTTCAATAGCCTTTCCAAGTTTATTTGCATCAGTGGTGATGAAGCCCATTTCCACTTCAAAATCCAATAATTTAGAAGGTCCAAAAACAGGGTTTGAAGCCCCTTGAGGAATCGTCTGCCCCAAAGGTCTGCGTATTTTTGTACCCGAAACTACTATAGATGAAGACCTTCCATGATAACCTACCGGAATATGAACCCAGTTTGGCAAAAGGGCATTTTCAGGGTCTCTAAACATGGTACCCACATTTGTAGCGTGATCCTTACTCGAATAAAAATCAGTATAATCACCTATTTCAACAGGTAGGATCATTTCAATTTCATCAATACTAAAAATAACAACCTGCCTATGCTTTTTGTTGTTTTGTAATTTTTTATTCTCAAGATCAAAGATGTCTGCAATTCTGTTTCTGACCAGGCGCCATGTTGTTAAACCATCTGCAATAAAATCATTTAAGGTGTCTTGCATGAAAATATCAGCAGCTAGAGGAATTCCTTCGAAATATCCCAACTGCTGCAGTGCAGCAAGATCAATGGCATAGTCTCCAATTCTTGTTCCAATAGTGATGACGTCATCTTTAGTTAGAAAAACCCCAAAAGGTAAGTTTTGAATAGGAAAGTCTGATTTTTTTTCAACAAGTAACCAGGATTTTCTCTTTGGATTGTTAGCAGTTATCTTCATGATTTTTGAGAATTTAATAAAAAAATATCCAGAATTTAAGAATACAATTATTTCATTTCAAATATAGAAGTTTCTTGATATATGAAGGATGAATTTATTACTTTTGTGAAGGATTTTAACTAAATAATAAAAACTGTATTCATGAGCCGTGATGAAATAATTTTTGACCTGATATCTGAGGAAAAAGAAAGACAAACCAATGGTTTGGAATTAATTGCTTCAGAAAACTTTGTTAGTGAACAAGTAATGGAAGCTGCAGGCTCCATTTTGACCAACAAATATGCTGAAGGATATCCTGGGAAAAGATATTACGGAGGTTGTGAAGTGGTTGATCAAATTGAACAAATTGCCATTGATAGGGCGAAGACTTTATTCAATGCTGAATATGTTAATGTGCAACCTCATTCAGGTTCACAAGCCAATACCGCTGCATTTCAGGCCGTTTTGAAACCAGGCGATAGAATACTCGGTTTTGACCTGTCACATGGTGGACACTTAACACATGGTTCTACAGTAAATTTTTCTGGAAAATTATACAAGCCTTCTTTTTACGGAGTTGAAAGAGAAACCGGAGTTTTGGATTATGATAAGATTCAAGAGAAAGCTAATGAAGTTAAACCGCAATTGATCATTGCAGGGGCATCTGCTTATTCAAGAGATATTGATTTTAAAAGATTTAGAGAAATAGCTGACAGTGTTGGAGCAATTTTGCTTGCTGATATATCACATCCGGCTGGATTGATAGCCAAAGGTATTTTGAACGATCCGATACCTCATTGTCATATTGTGACTACTACTACCCATAAAACCTTAAGAGGACCAAGGGGTGGTATTATTATGTTAGGTAAAGATTTTGAAAATCCTTTTGGTGAAAAGACTCCTAAGGGAAAGGTTAAAATGATGAGTACATTATTGAATTCAGCTGTTTTCCCTGGAACACAAGGCGGACCATTGGAGCATATTATTGCTGCAAAAGCCATAGCTTTTGGAGAGGCATTGACTGATGAATTTCTTAATTATCAGATACAAGTAAAGAAAAATGCTGCTGCCATGGCAGAAGCGCTAGTGGCCAAGGATTATCATATCATTTCAGGTGGAACGGATAACCATATGATGCTTATCGATCTAAGGAATAAAAATATTACTGGGAAAGAGGCAGAGAACGCATTGGTTAAAGCGGATATTACTGTGAATAAAAACATGGTTCCATTTGACGATAAATCGCCTTTTATCACTTCTGGAATACGTATTGGAACTGCAGCCATTACGACCAGAGGTCTTTTAGAAAATGACATGGCCTTAATTGTTGATCTCATTGATGAGGTGATTAATAACTTTGAAGATGAAGCTGTTTTAGAAGCGGTGGCATTAAAAGTGAATGACCTAATGAAAGATAAGCCGCTTTTTTCAAGAGCTTAGCGCCTAATTCATACATGATATTAATCATTGAATCCTGAAGAGATTTACCATATTTTTATAGGTAAATATGCCAGGAATGGGTTCGCAATCAGTAAAAGCCATTGAAAGCTTAAGGGAACGAAAAGAATTTTTATATCATTTGTTAAATGATGTAAAGGCACTTGAAATGATGCTTGAGCAGGATATGTTTGAAAAAGGCATCCAAAGAGTTGGAGCCGAGCAGGAATTATGTCTCGTTGATAAAAACTTCAGACCTTCTTGTAACGCAATTAAGGTTCTTGAACAAATTAATGACAGGCATTTTACTACAGAACTGGCACTTTTCAATTTAGAAATCAACCTTGATCCTCTCGAGCTTAAAAATGATTGTTTTTCTCAAATAGATAAAGATCTCACCAAGCTTATTTCTCATGGAGATACTATTGCCAATGAAATAGACGAGACTAAAATAATTCTTACTGGAATTCTACCCACTCTAAGAAAGCGTGATATGGTATTCAAGAATATCACGCCTTATCCAAGGTATAAAGTGCTGAACAAAATATTGAAAGATATTAGAGGAGATGATTTTATGCTCAAAATAAAAGGGGTAGATGAACTGATTCTTAATCATAAATCTATATTGTTTGAAGCCTGCAATACAAGTTTTCAAGTTCATCTTCAAATACCTGTTAATGAAATGGTTGACAAGTATAACTGGGCACAGGCTATCGCCGGACCGGTGTTGTCAATATCTGCCAATTCACCATTATTATTAGGAAGAGAATTATGGAGTGAAACGAGAATTGCCCTTTTTCAGCAAAGTGTCGATTTAAGGAATAAATCGTACTTGCTTCGCGAACAAAAACCAAGAGTCTCCTTTGGTAGTAGCTGGATCAAAAATTCAATAATTGAACTTTACCAGGATGATATTGTTAGGTATACACCCTTATTAACGACCGATTTAAAAGAAGATGCAGTAGCCAAACTCAATAGAGGGGAAATCCCGAAACTGGAGGCAATTGGCATTCATAATGGAACCATTTATAGATGGAATAGAATGTGTTATGGTCAGAACAATGGTGTTCCTCATATGCGTATAGAAAACAGGTATATTCCGGCTGGTCCGACTGTCAAAGATGAAGTGGCTAATGCATTGTTCTGGATAGGCGTTATGCAGGGGATGCCGGATAAATATAAAAAACTGGATGCGTCAACTCCGTTTAATGAGGTTAAAGGGAATTTTATAAATGCAGCAAGAACAGGGATTAATACTTATTTTAATTGGTTTGGGAGAGGGATTTCAGCGCGCAGACTAATCTTGGAAGAATTACTTCCTATTGCTCGTGATGGCTTGTTAAAATCTAAAATAGATAAAGCAGATATTGATAAATACCTTACTATAATTGAAAAAAGAGCCTCTTCAAGACATACAGGAGCCCAATGGCTTAAATACAGCAACCGAATTTTGAAAACCAAGATGACCAAAGACATTGCTAATGCTACGTTGACAGCTCATCTATACAAGAATCAAAAATCAGGTAAACCAGTTCATGAATGGGAAATAGCCAAAGATAATCATGTATTGAATTTAGATGTTGGAATAAGCAAACTGGAAAAATTCATGACCACTGAAGTATTTGTGGTTAAAGAAAATGACTTAGTTGAACTCGTTGCTAAAATTATGGAATGGAGAAACATTCATCATATCCCTGTAGTGGATGATAATAATAGGCTCACAGGTTTGATCACCAAAACAAATATTTTGGAAATAAAAGGTCAGGATACCAATATAATTGTTGCCAAAGACATTATGGTGAAGAACATCATCACGGTTGATTCTGAAACATCAATTGAAAAGGCGAACAAAATTATGATTGATAACAAAATCGGGTGTTTACCAATTATAGAACTTGAAGATCTGGTGGGTATTTTGACCAAAAATGATCTTTCTAAATTACTCCCATCATAAATTATGAGTAAAACGATTAGTAAAAACGTATTGCATTTTTCTCATGATAACAGGGTGTTGGGAAGTTTTTATGGTACAGATAATGGCCCAACAGTTGTCATTTTTTCTGGAATTCATGGAAATGAAAAGGCAGGCGTACATGCCGCCCAATTGGTAATTGATAAAATTAAAAGAGATAATGTAAGGTTTATTGGAAACCTTCACATCATACTTGGCAATATCAATGCTTTGAATAAAGGAATTCGATTTGAAGATAAAGATCTTAATAGAGTTTGGCGAAACAGCGACATAGATAATTTAAGAAATGAAACGACTCATAAGAATTTGGAGTCAAGAGAACAAAAAGATATTTTTCTGATAATCCAAGAAATACTAAAAGAACCAGGACCATTTTATTTTTTGGATCTGCATACTACTTCTGCTTCTTCGGTACCATTTATTACCATAAGTGATTCTTTGAATAACAGAAAATTCTCTGCAAATTTCCCTATTCCAGTGGTTTTGGGGATAGAGGAATATCTGGATGGACCATTATTAACATTTATCAACGAGTATGGTCATATTGCTTTAGGTTTTGAAGGTGGGGCTCATCATGACGAAAGTTCGATTGTTAGTAGCGAAGCTTTTATTTGGAAGGCTTTGGTTCATTCTAAATGTGTAGCGGCGTCAAACATTCCTGGTTACCTTCATTATGAAAACGTATTAAAAAATCTAGGCTGTGAATACCAGTTTTTCGAAATTAAATATAGGTATCAGGTTTCTGAGAAGGAGCATTTTGAAATGTTGAAAGGGTTTGAAAATTTTGAGCCCATTAGCAAAAATCAAACCCTTGCCCTTTCGGACGGAGTAGAGATATATGCACCCGATGGAGGGAGGATATTTATGCCTCTTTATCAAAAGCTTGGAGAAGATGGTTTTTTTATATTAAATAAAATATCAAGATTCTGGCTTGGGGCATCTTTGACTCTTCGCAAATTAAAAATAAACCATGTTTTACGTTTGATTCCTGGGGTAAAAAAAGATCCTGATAATAATTATACGCTAATAGTTGACCCACGTATTGCAAGGTTCATGACAAAACAGATTTTTCATTTATTTGGTTATCGACAACAAATTTTAAAAGATGATAAGCTACATTATATTAAAAGAGATCGAAAATTGACTGAACTATAGTAAGCTTAATCATTGTAATGATAAATAGTTTTTTAAAATTCCCAAAGCATATTTACTTGCTATTTCATGGGCAAATTTAGGGAAATCAACATGGGCATTATTATTTGCATTATCAGAAATGGTTCTTATTATTGAGAATGGTTTATTGTATTCAAAACAAACCTGAGCTACTGCCGCACCTTCCATTTCAACGCACTTTACAGTAGGTAAGCCTTCACTTATTTTATCACTTTGCATTTTATTAGATATAAACTGGTCACCTGAAGCAATATCACTTTCAATTACTTTCGGTGAAATAATGTTGAATTCGGTTAAAAGTTCTTTTGAAAGAAATAATTCTATTTCAGCGAGAAAGCTTTTAGAAGAGGCCATTAGATCTGCCCTTTTAGCTTGGTTGGTCAAAAACGAAGTTTTCCCCAAGAGCGGAACTTCATAGGTCTCTACCAATGGGCTTGCGTTCATATCATGTTGAAAAAGCTGCTTACCCACTATAATATCGCCAATTTGAACATCTTTATGAATCGCCCCAGCAACTCCTGTAAATACTAATTGATCAACCTTAAAATCGTTTATTAATTGAGTCGCTGTTGTTGCTGATGCCACTTTTCCCCAACGTGAAAAAACCAAAACTACAGGCTTGCCGTATAGTTTGCCCACATAATAGGTTCTCATGCCCTTGACCTGCTTACTTTCAATTTCAAGTACTTCAATAACAGCCTGAATTTCTTCTTTCATGGCGCTGATGATTCCAGTATACATGGTAAGTCCGATTTTGTTAGATGATAATGCCGTCTTTCATCTCAACTTTACGATCAGCCATATCGGCTAGTTCTTGATTATGAGTGACGATGACAAAAGTTTGTTGAAATTGATCTCTAAGGGTAAAAAACAACTCATGAAGGTTTCTAGAAGAAATAGTGTCGAGGTTCCCACTTGGTTCGTCAGCAAAAATAACATCTGGTTTATTAATTAAAGCGCGCGCTACGGCAACTCTTTGCTGCTCCCCGCCAGACAGCTCATTTGGTTTGTGATGAATTCGGTCTGATAAACCTAAGAAATTCAATATTTCTGCAGCCTCTATTTCCACTTCTTTCTTTTGCCTATTGGCTATAAATCCTGGGATACAAACATTTTCAATAGCGGTAAATTCAGGTAATAACTGATGGAATTGGAATATAAAACCAATATGCTTATTTCTGAACTTTGATAAGGCTTTATCGTTAAGGACCTGAATATCCGTATCATTTATATACAAAGATTTTGAGGATGATGGTTTGTCTAAAGTTCCTAGGATCTGCAAAAGTGTTGTTTTTCCAGCCCCACTTGGGCCAACAATGGCAACGATTTCGCTTTTCTCAATATGTAGGTCAACTCCTTTAAGAACCTCTAATTCTCCATAGGATTTATGAATATTCTTAGCTTTGATCATTTTGATAAAATATGCTGGTGAAAATACAATTTTTTAGTGAGTATCCAATTTAAAGGAAGAGTTGGGAGTGAAAAGGAATAGGTATAAATTCATTATGAATCTTTCTTTTTTATCCAATGTTTTAAATTATTATAATCGAGATAATAAATCAATTTCAAGGATAAGAGATGTCCATAAGGCTGCTCAAGTAAATCTGACAGATTCTCTCCAAAAGAAAGATCTGATCTGTCATCTTCACTTTGAATGGTATTTCTATAAAGCGCGACAAATTCACTTCCTCTTGTAAATTGCCAGACATATCTTAAATCGAGATTCCAATTGTTAAAATTCAGATCGTTTTCTTCGTCATAAGGATGTTCGGTCAAATACCCGTCATCTTCCAGCTCATAAAATTGATCTTGATAAGCTACAGTTGACCAATAGTGTCTAAATGATAAGCTTACGGATGATCTGTCATTAAAATTGTATTTACCAGAAAAACTATTTTCTATTTGATCATTTTGTCTGACACCAAAAATAATGGTATCATCATCTAATGTATCAACATAACCAGGCTGATTAAAGCTCCTGTCTAAAGTGAATCCATAACCGAATTCAAGTTTGTCATTTACTCTGAAGCGTGGCCCAACGCCCAACTCGTAGGAATATTCATCTGTGCCATATCTTGCCCGATAGTCTATGCCAACTTCAACAGCTATTTTTTTTCTAAAATCTGAAGAAAAATAACCTTCAGTTGAAAACATGCCATTTCGAATCCAATAGCGGCCTTCAGTTCTGGGTTCGAAAAAATCAATCCTTTCGCCTAAATTAGTTCCAATTTCAAGACCGTAAGACAATTGCTTTAGATTGGTTGCAAAGAAATCGATCTCCATATAATTACCTGTTGTAACACTTGGTTCAAATCGTCTGAAGTGTCCCGCAAAAAAACTTACCCTGAGAAAGTTGAAATGATTAGTAGGTTTGAATATTTGATAGGAGACATTCCCCATAAAATCATTGTAATTATTACTTCTTTGAAACCCAAGATCGTTTTTGTCATATTTATCATCAGCAAACCTGTGTCTTAAACTATACCTTATATGACCTTCAGTTTTTTCAAATTCAAGTCTGGAGGCAAATCCTGTTGTGTTGCTATCGTCTTCATTAATAGTGCTTGTACTTCCATCTCCACTCAATCTATAAGAATTAGCCTTGTTGGCCAATCGAAATACCAAAGAGGTCACATTGGCATCTCGGAATGATCCTTCTCTAAGCACATTTGTGTTTACCAGACCAATTGAAGAGTTCTTGTTGAATTCCTGATCAATAACAAAAACATTATAATTCGCCAAAGGTTCGGTCTTTAATTTAGATGTTTCTCCTGTTATTGTATCTTGAATTGTAGCAAAGGTTTCCTCCGTTACAGCATTAAGTATTGCCAGTCCTAATCCTTTTTGTGACCTTCCAGTTACCTTTACCGCATTTAATACTTTAACTTCGTTAGGGTTGCTCACGATCTCTTCTTCGTCATACGCATCTTCAACATCACTACTACCAACTGGGGCATTACCAATTCTTCTTGAAAAAAACAGATTACCTTTTTCCAGCAAATCAGCACCTTCAATAAAAAACTGACGTTGTTCAGAGAAAACTTGCTCAAAGGGCCCAAGGTTTAAAACCACATTGTCAAAACCCGCTTGAGAAAAATCAGGGACCAATGTTGCAAAAAGGGTGAAATTATCTGTGATCCCATATTTAAGGTCCATACCAAAATTCAAGGAAGTATCAGTATTTCCATCATTACTATCGAGTACAAAAGACGTAAAAGGAGAGAAGCTTAATCGGGTAGGAGGCTTAATATCCTTTAAGCCGGTCAGTATACCAGCATATTGAGTCATTCTGCCAGTTGATTTGTCAATATAGTTCCAAACATATTGCTCTCTTGTTGTTTCAATACGTCTATGCATATTTAGGCCCCAAGTCATATCTTTACCATCTGCGAATCTTAAAGCAGCATAGGGAATTTTCATTTCAACATACCATCCTTTTTCATCAAAGCTAACCTGGCTGAACCAAACCTCGCTCCAACTGAAATCTTCTCCATTAGCGGGTGATACCTGCGCATCCATTTGAGTTCCACCTGCGGTTACAAAGAATTCAAATTCATTTTGTCCATCATTATTTGGGCTAATGGCAACACCAAAAAAATCAGCTGTCCCTAGATTGTCCCGCTCACTTAACTGCCTCATGATTTTGTCAGGATTAGCATCATACAAGTAAGCTCCAATATAAATGGCCTGATTGTCATATATGATTTTAACCTCAGTTCTTTGGTTCTTTGGTTCTGGATCACCGTCGCCGGGTCTGAACATAACAAAATCTTTGGCAATGTTGGCGTCTTCCCAGGCACCTTCGTTAAGTTTCCCATCAATAACAGGTGCTTCGCTAATTCTTTGAGCTTGTAGTTCTTTTTTTGTGTTTTGCGCCATGCTGTTTATGACCGACAAAAAACAAAGGAGGAGAAGAAATTTTCTCATTTAAAAGGGAATGAATGAATAGATTTATACTAAGCGAATGTATGTAGCACAAGAATAATTGTCTCTTAAAAAACTGTTAAACTATTGTGAAAATGCAGCTTTATTCAAGAGAATATGAAAGTTCAAAATGGATAAAAAAAAATGAATGGGCTTTGATTGTATTTCAATTAAATACTTACTTTTGTAAACATCAATATATAAACGACTTATTAATGAACTTACACGAATATCAAGGGAAAGAAATCTTAAACAGTTTCGGAGTAAAGATACAGCGAGGAATGGTTGCAGACAATCATAAAAAGGCAGTTGAGGCAGCTAAATTATTAGCAACTGAGACTGGCACTGGCTGGTGGGTTATAAAAGCTCAAATTCACGCAGGTGGACGCGGAAAAGGCGGGGGTGTTAAATTAGCCAAGAATTTAGGGGAAGTAGAAAGTATTTCTAAAGATATAATAGGAATGATGTTGAAAACACCTCAGACTTCTGCTGAAGGAAAGAAGGTGAACCAGGTTCTTATTGCTGAAGACGTTTATTACCCGGGAGAGAATGAACCTGAAGAGTATTATATGTCTGTATTGCTTAACAGAGGAACAGGAAAGAATATGATCATGTATTCTACTGAAGGTGGAATGGACATTGAAACGGTAGCAGAAGAAACACCTCACCTTATATTCACTGAGGAAATTGATCCAGGTGCTGGAATATTAGGTTTCCAGGCCAGAAAAATTGCATTTAACCTTGGCTTGTCTGGAAAGGCATTTAAAGAAATGGTAAGGTTTGTATTTGCACTTTATAAAGCATATGTAGAATCAGATGCCTCATTATTTGAGATCAATCCGGTTTTAAAAACTTCAGATGACAATGTTTTGGCTGTTGATGCCAAAGTTACACTTGATGATAATGCATTATACAGACATAAAGATTACCAGGACTTAAGAGATTTAAGAGAAGAGAACCCAATTGAAGTTGAGGCTAATGCTGTTGGTCTTAATTATGTTGATCTTGATGGAAATGTTGGATGTATGGTTAATGGTGCAGGTCTTGCGATGAGCACTATGGACCTTATTAAACAATCAGGTGGTGAACCTGCCAACTTTTTGGATGTAGGAGGTACTGCTGATGCGGAGAGAGTTGAGACTGGTTTTAGAATCATTTTGAGAGACCCTAAGGTAAAGGCAATTCTGGTCAATATCTTCGGAGGTATCGTTCGTTGTGACAGGGTAGCCCAGGGAATCGTTGATGCTTATAAAAATATGGGAGATTCAATTAAGGTTCCTATCATTGTAAGACTACAAGGTACCAATGCTGTTGAAGCCAAAGAATTGATTGATGCAAGCGGATTAGATGTGATTTCAGTGGTTGAATTTAGAGAAGCAGCTGAAAAAGTTCAAGAGGTTTTAGCATAAACATATTCAATTATAAATTAAAAAGGCCTGAAGAAATTCGGGCCTTTTTTGTTGTTCTACAATCTTGTTTCTTTATAAATTTTGCAAAAAAAACATCAATTTCTACAAATACGTGTAAGTTCAAAAATCACTTCTAAGCAAAATAATAGCAAAATCCGTCAAATTTTGGTGTTTTCTGATTAACCATTTTCCTCTAGAAGGATCCTGATAAAAATAACTTTTGAAATAATTTAATTATTAAATTCCTGAATTCAGGAGATGTGATGTGTATTTGCACTAATCTAAGTAGTTGAATTACAATATTTTAAATATATTTTTAAGTATAAATATAAATCTAGTTGTTTTCAGGGATATTTGAAATTCCCATTTTTATCTATTGTTTGATACTTGATTTGTGACTTACATTTGAACTATGGTTTTCAAGTGAAATCATATTCTTTAACAAACAATACGATTTAATAATACTATATGAGATAACATTACTTTCTTACATCACGAACATATTAATGATCTACAATTTTTGTCAGATCCCGTTCTTGAGAATTTTTAGAAATTTTAGCTCCACTTTATTAAATCTCTTTATAGACAATTTTTCCTAATTTGAAATAATACGCAAACATTGAATTGCTAATTATTAACATAAATATTTCAATTATGAAAAAGATAACTTTATTCTTCGCATTAAGCTTCGTGAGTCTAGTAGGATTCGCTCAAGAAACAAAAAACACTACAAATTCTAGTTCAGAAACAATAGAACGTCAATCAGAATACATTATTGTATTAGACGATATTATAGTTGATGATAATATAGATATGTTGTTAACTGGAACAAAGGTAACAAACGAATTAGAGCTTGATTTCAATCACCATGAATTGGTTCATGATGCTCCAGATAACTTTGATATAGAGAGTAAATTTGTAGAAGGAGCTTTCTCTTATAATGAATATGCTTTGCATTATGCTGATGATCCAACAGATTTAGTTGATCTGAGATCATAGTCTAGTAGAATTCAAGAAAGTTATCTTCCCAATAAATAAAGTACAATAAACAAGTCATAAATCATAAAATTAAAACGCCATGAAAAAAACACTATTAATACTCGCTATTGCTTTAACTGGATTTACAACTTATGCTCAAGAAGCTAAAGAAACGGTTACCAAATATGTTACAACTTTCCCTAATGGAGAGGAAGCCATAACCATTACAGACAAATCAAATTCAAGTTCTCTGGAGCTTTCATCTGCAGACAGTTTTTATAAATATGAAATCCTGGAATCATCAAACCATGAATTGGTTCATGGCCAGAACAACAGAGGAAATGTTTGTGCGATCGATAAGAGTAAATTAAACGATGGTACCTATACTTTAAAGGTTTACACGGATGATTTTGTAATTACATCTGATATAACAATCTCTAATGACGAAGCATCAAAAGGAAGTATCCAATAATAAATTTAAACATTAAACTAAATATCATGAAAAATATAATTCTAATACTCGTAATATCATTGATCAGCATGTCAACATATGCACAATCAACTACAAACAAACAATCTGAGAAAGTTACAAAGTATGTAACGACCTTCCCAAATGGTGAAGAAGCCATTACAATTACTGACCATTCAGCATCTGACAACCTGGAATTAACTTCAGCTGATAATTTCTATAAATATGAAATTTTAGAGTCGTCAAATCACGAGTTGTTGCACGGATCTAATAACCAAGGGAAGGTATGTAATATTGACAAGACGAAGCTAACAGACGGAACATACACCTTAAAGGTTTATACAGATGATTTTGTTATCACGTCAGACATAACCATAACGAATGGTATGGAAAATCAATCTGGAGCCATACAATAAACGTATGTTGATGACTAAAATAAAATTCATATTCAATTTTATAATGATGTTCATAGCTTATAACGGATTCGCTCAAAACGAACAAAAAGAAAAGACAAGGAATATAGCCACTTTTTCGAATGGAGATGAAGCGATTGAAATCATTGCAAAATCAGATAAGAATGTGATCAAATTGACAACTACAGCTGATTATAATAAATATGAAATTTTGGATCTGTCGAATCACGAGGCGATTCATAAATCAACAAGTAGGAAGAAATTAATTCAAGCTGAACAAGACGCTTATTACATGGTAGATGGTTCTGACAAAGATCCAGAAGATGAAAACGAGGATAGTAGCGGTGCTTAAACAGCAGATTGCATTAGACAATTAATAAACGAAGGACTATTAAGTTAGTTTTTACAAACCCAACAAAAATCAAGAAATAATGAAAAGATTCAATTCACTCACTGCAATTATTGCCCTGACATTCGGCTTGTTAATAAACAATCAAGTTGTTGCACAACAATTCAATGATATGGACCAGAATCCTCATGACATTGTTTATTACAAACCAGCGTCTGAAGATGCACCTCAAATAAAGGTAATCTACGGAAGACCTAAAGCTGAAGACACTAAAGTCTTTGGAACTCAGGTGCCTTTTGGACAGATTTGGAATACTGGAAGTAATGAATCGACTGAAGTGAAGTTTTATTGTGATGTAATGTTTGGAAACAAATTTGTAAAAGCAGGAACTTATTCGTTGTATACGATTCCAAATGAGAATTATTGGATCGTCATTTTGAATGGTAAAACTGATACCTATGGAGCTCATTTTTACGATCCAAAATATAACATTGCCAGTATTGATGTTCCAGCTGTTAAGGGGCAGAATTTAGAGAACTTCTCTATTGGTTTTACAACAAAAGATTACGGTACGCAAATGATACTTGCCTGGGCCGAAACAAGAGTCAAAATTCCGTTATACACTGAAGAAAGACTCATTTCAAAAATATAATTATTGATTAATTTGTGTTGCCTGTATCTAGACATCGCCATATGAATAGATACAGTTTTAGAATCAAAAAAAAGGGGATTATTTTAAAAATAGGTTTGTCTACATATTAGATGAACCTATTTTTATATTTGGGCATCATCATAGTACAAGTATCTTTGCGACCAAACCATTTGTATCTATGTTTTGCAATTACATCATATATCTTATCTCTAAATCGCAGGGGCAAGATACCAGCAAAAGAAATCATGGTCCAGGGCCAATTTAAATACCTGCAAATTTTTAATACAGCAGTTGATTTTTGATAAAGCTGGTCGTCTTCGATAAAAATGATAGAATCCATCTTGATTTTTTTCACATTATACTGTAACAAAATATTTTTTGCAGCGTCTGATTGTAAGGAAGCGAATAAGAACTGTTCATTAACATCTCTTTTGAGTAAAAACTGAACAGCTCCATTACATAAGTTGCAGATACCGTCGAATAGGATGATTGTTTTTTGACCCTTTTCACTCATACTGCTAAATTAATGAATTTGCTTTGTTTTATAAGGTTTACAAATTGTTTGATTAAATAATAAATACCGTTAGCTAATGATTAAAATCGAAAATCTTCATAAGTCTTATCCAATGGGAGATGAGTCACTACACGTCTTAAAAGGATTGGATTTACATATTAAAGAAGGAGAGTTTGTTTCTATTATGGGTTCTTCCGGTTCAGGAAAGTCAACGCTTCTAAACATAGTAGGGCTTTTAGATGTTCACGACGAGGGAAATTATTATTTAAACGGTCAATTGATCGAAAAATTAGATGAAAAAAAAGCAGCTGTATTACGAAATAAATTTTTAGGATTTGTTTTTCAGGCTTTTAATTTGATTACATATAAAAACGCACTTGAAAATGTTGCCTTGCCATTATACTATAAGGGAGTAGGTAGAAAAGAACGGCATAAAATTGCTATGGAGTACCTTGAAAAAGTAGGATTAGCTGAATGGGCGAATCACTTGCCTAGTGAGCTTTCTGGTGGACAAAAACAGCGAGTCGCAATTGCGAGAGCTCTTGTTACCAACCCTAAAGTGGTATTAGCAGATGAACCAACTGGTGCTTTGGATTCGACCACTTCACATGCTGTAATGGAATTGTTGAAAGAAATCAACAATGAAGGAATGACAGTGTTTGTGATCACACACGAAGAAGATATCGCCGCAGAAACTGACAGAATAGTTCGATTGAAAGATGGAGTTATTATTAGTGATGAAAAAATGAAAAATAAAGCAGAAGCTTAAAATATGTTTGATCTAGACGGATGGCAAGAAATTTTTCAAAGCATTGGTAAGAATAAACTAAGAACTGTTTTATCTGGTTTAACAATTACTTTTGCTATTATGCTTTTCACTATTCTATTAGGGATGGGTAATGGCTTGAAGAACACTTTTTCATCATTTTTTAGCAGAGATGCGGAGAATGCAATTTTTATTATGCCCAATAATACATCAAAGGCATATCGCGGATATCAAAGTGGTAGAAGGATTGAATTTAAAAACGATGATGTCGATTATATTGAGGCGAAATATAAAGATGAAATTGAATTTATAATTAGAAGAAATGAAAGACGAGTTGATTTTTCATATAAGAATGATAAATCTAATTATTCATTGATTGCCGTTGACCCAGAAATTCAATTTTTAGAAAGAGCAGTTCCTTTTGAAGGTCGTTTTATTAATAAATCAGATTTAAATAAAAAATCAAAGGTTATCGTAATTGGACGCATGACCAAACAAGACTTATTCCCTACTGGTGTAAGCGCTGTGGGTAAATACTTAAATGTTGGAGGATTGGCCTATAAAGTGGTTGGTGTTTTTTCTGATCCAGGAGGTGACAATGAAGAAAGACTGAATTATATTCCGATTACAACATCACAGGCTTTATATGGTAACAATGATAAGGTAGATCAGATCAACATTTTATATAATTCAAAACTGTCAACAAGTGAGGCAATTAGTTTTGGAAATAATTTAGTCAAGGATTTAAAGGATCGATTTAATGTGGCTCCCCGAGATGTACGCGCAATTCGTGTGATGAATAGGGCAGAGGTCGTTCAAGGAACCAAACAGACTTCAGGGGCCTTGGATATGATAGTCATTATTATAAGTATTGGTACGTTAATAGCCGGAATTGTAGGAATCAGTAATATCATGATCTACATTGTAAAGGAAAGAACCAGAGAATTAGGGATTCGCAAGGCAATAGGAGCTACTCCAAATTCAATCATAAAAATGATCATGTTTGAATCATTATTTATAACCTCAATAGCTGGTTATCTGGGAATGTTGATAGGTATTGGGGTACTGGCATATGCCGCTCCCGGTTTGGAAAAATATTTTATTAAGGATCCAAGTGTAGATACAGGAATCGTAATATTCGCAACCGTATTACTGGTTATTTCTGGAATTATTGCAGGTTATATACCCGCAAGAAAAGCAAGTAAAATTAAACCGATAGAGGCATTAAACGATGCTTAAAACCTAAAATGTTTTGATTAATAATAGTAGATAAAACTATAGCGACTAAATGAAAACAATTTTTGATATTGATACCTGGCAGGAAATTTATAGTGTACTGCGAAAAAATATGACACGGACCATCATCACGATGATCGGAGTAATGTGGGGTATTTTTATTTTAGTGGCTTTGTTGGCAACAGCAAAAGGTTTTGAAAACAGGTTTAATAAAAACATAGGTGATTTAGCTACAAACAGTGTTTTTGTTTGGGGACAATCAACCGGGATGGCTTTTCATGGATTTCAAGAAAATCGTCCTATGCGATTGAAGTTAAGTGATGCCATGCTCATTCAAGAGCAGGTTGAAGGAATTGGTTTTGTAGTGCCAAGGAATCGTAATCAACAAATTGTTTTACATAAATTTTTAGATGGAAACTATGGTGTTGCAGGAGATTATCCCTTAGTGGATAAAGTGGCAAAGAAGAAATTAATGTACGGAAGGTTTATTAATAAAAACGACATTACGTATAGCAAGAAAATTGCCGTTATATCTCAAGATGTTTATGAAGATTTGTTTGAAGAAAATGAAGATCCTATTGGAGAGTTGATAGAGATTGGTGAGATTAATTATACGGTAGTTGGTGTTTTTGAAAGGTCAAATATTAATATGGGACCACCAGTTGCAATTCATATTCCTTTTACAACTTTTCAAAAAGTTTTTAACCAAGGTGATAATATTGGTTGGATGGTGATAACTGGTAAGCCGGAGTATGATATTAGCCAGATTGAATCTGATGTAAAATTATTACTGAAGAATTTACATGATGTACACCCTGAAGATAGCAGGGCATTTGGGAGCTTTAATTTAGGTGAAAGATTTGCGGAAGTGACAGGGTTTTTAACCGGAATGCAATTCCTGACAGTATTTGTGGGACTGGCAACATTGATTGCAGGTATTTTTGCTATTGGTAATATATTATTGATTACTGTAAAAGAAAGAACAAAAGAAATAGGAATTAGAAGGGCTTTAGGTGCCAAGCCATGGGAAATAAAGCTGCAAATCATTATTGAATCAGTAGTATTATCACTATTCGCAGGAATCCTTGGAATTATTGGAGCTGGTGGTGTTGTATTTTTAATAAACTATGTCTCTGATGGACCAGATGCCGTTTTGCTGAATTCTTCGGTTGAAATTTATGTAATCCTATCAGCTCTTTTAACTTTAGTCGTTTTGGGAACTTTGATCGGGTTAATCCCTGCTAACAGGGCGATCAGAATAAAACCAATTGAAGCTTTAAGAGATGAGTAAAAAAACAAATCAAATCAAATAATAAATATTAAAATGAAAAAAACAATAATATTTTCAATTGTTGGAATAGCATTTATTGCTGTAATAATCATGTTTGCTAAGAAAAACAGGCAACCAAATGAGGTATTTGAAACTGAAACGGCATTCAAAGCAACTATTGTTGAAAAAACAGTTGCAACAGGAAAGGTTATTCCCTTAGAGGAGGTTGAAATTAAACCTCAGATTTCAGGAATAATTGATGAGATCTTTGTTGAAGAGGGAGCGGACATTAAAAAAGGTGATCTCATTGCAAAGGTTAGAGTTGTACCTAATGAACAGGCCTTAACAGGTGCAAAGGGAAGGGTTAATAAAGCCCAATTGCAGCTTGATAACGCAAAAACTGTTTATGATAGAAACCAGAAACTGTTTCAAAACGGTGTTATATCTCAGAAAGACATGGAAACCTTTGAATTGGCTTATAATCAGGCAAAAGAAGATGTTCAAAATGCAAAAAATGATTATGAAATTATAAGAAGAGGTTATACCGGTTCTGGTGGTTCGGCGAATACAAATATTAGAGCGACTACATCAGGAATGATTTTAGAAATTCCTGTAAAAGAAGGGTATCAGGTAATCCAAAGTAATAATTTTAATGCAGGAACAACTATTGCCTCAATTGCAGATATGACTAAAATGATATTTGAAGGTAAAGTTGATGAAGCTGAAGTTGGTAAATTAGAAGAAGGATCTGAGATTCAAGTAGCGCTAGGGGCAATTGACAAGAAAAAATTTCCTGCTGTATTGAATTTTATAGCACCCAAAGGAACTGAAGAAAATGGAGCTGTACAGTTTAAAATTAAGGCAGATGTCACTTTGGATAAAGAGTTTTTTGTCAGGGCAGGATACAGTGCCAATGCAGATATTGTGCTAGAGAAAAAAGATAGTGTTTTATCTATTAAAGAAGCGCTTTTACAATTTGATAAAATAACCGAAGCGCCATATGTTGAGGTGAAAACAGGAGAACAGGAATTTGAAAGAAAGGATTTGGATCTGGGTATTTCAGATGGGATTAATGTAGAAATATTATCCGGAATAACTGACGAAGACGAAATCAAGATTTGGAATAAGGCGAACAAAAAAGATGATAACGAAGAAAGATAGTAACACAAATTAAAATCCATAAAATAAAAGACCCTGCACTTGCAGGGTTTTTTTATATCAAATATTTTAGTTAAAAAAAGTGAGTATAAGTTGAAAAAAATGACTTTTATCAATGGTATACTCATTTTTTTTTAAGAAATTTATGGTATTATTAATTATAACATTTTAAGGCCATGGAGACAAAATTAGTTTATTTAAGCGATTTGAAGTTTAATTTGAAGGTTTGGAAGGAAGAATTAAGATTTCATAGAAAAGAGATGGAGAAGTTTGAGAAGAAACTTGAAAGTATTGCAAGACGAAATTTAGGAATCGAGGCCATGGCTCCTTTAGAAGGCTTTCAAAATAAAATTATCCGTGAAAAAGAGGTAATCGGAAGGATGTTACAACGAATAAGAATGAAGAAAAAAATTATCGCTACAGCTGATCTTAGCGAAGAACTTGATGGAAGATTGAGAAATCAGCAAACTTCAATGAAGGATGATATGAAAACTTATATAAAATTGCATTATGAATTGAAAGAGGATCTGATGGATTATTTTTTAAGATGGTTATAAGCACAAAAAAAAGCCCCAAGTTAATGGGGCTTTTTTTATGTTGAATTTTAACTAAATTGTTTTGAGACCTGCTCTGCTTTTCTCGAGTTTGAATAATCATAGAAACCTTCACCAGATTTTACACCTAGTTTACCGGCCATTACCATATTTACCAATAAAGGGCATGGGGCGTATTTTGGGTTTCCGAATCCATCGAAAAGAACTTTTAGAATTGAGAGACAAACATCTAAGCCTATAAAATCTGCCAGTTGTAACGGACCCATAGGATGAGCCATACCCAGTTTCATGACTGTATCTATTTCATCAACTCCGGCAACCCCTTCATATAAAGAGTAGATGGCCTCATTAATCATGGGCATTAAGATCCTGTTCGCAATAAAGCCTGGATAGTCATTCACTTCAACCGGGCTCTTTCCTAATTTTTCAGATAAAAGCATTATTGAATTAGTGACTTCATCTGAAGTTGAATAGCCTCTGATAACTTCAATTAGTTTCATTATCGGTACAGGATTCATAAAATGCATACCAATAACTTTATCAGGACGGCCGGTAACTGCGGCTATTTGCGTAATAGAAATTGAAGATGTATTGGTAGCCAAAATAGCTTCTTGTTTAGCTAAAGCATCAATCTGCGAAAATATCTTCTTCTTTAATTCAATGTTTTCAGTAGCTGCCTCAATAACAAGGTCAGCTTTTGAAACACCCTCGGCCAGTTCGGTAAATGTATTTATGTTATTTAAAGTAGCCTGTTTAACTTCTAAAGTGATCTTCTCCTTTGAGAGCATACGATCTAAATTCTTTTCGATGCTACTTAAAGCATTTGCCAGCGCTTTTTCAGAAATGTCTACCAAACTTACTTGAAAACCATTTTGGGCGAACACGTGTGCGATTCCGTTCCCCATGGTTCCTGCTCCAACTACTGTGATATTTTTCATTCGTATGATTTTTTTGGTGGCATCGTACCAAATATCCTATCCCATAAAGTGTTCGAAACACCAAAGGCTTTGTCAGGATATTTATAATGATGTAAACTGTGGTGTCTCCACAAGTATTTAAACCGTTTTGGTGGTTTTACCACATGTGTAGCACGGTGTAAAAATGAATATAACAGATAGCCCAGAAAAAAACCAGGAAAAAAGCCCCAAGTATAAAGAGGATAACCTATCATAGTAAAGATGAGATAAAAAATTGAGAATAGGATAGTAGCCATAATAATTCCAGGCACTGGAGGCATTAATAACCTTTCAGAATCCCTGGGATATAAATGATGAGAACCATGCATCACAAAATGAAATCGTTGAACAAATTTATTTTCTGATATCCAATGAAATACGTAACGGTGCAAAAGGTATTCGGCAAGCGTCCAAAAGAATAGTGCAAATACAAACAAACCCATAAACATAAGCGGTGCAATCTCTTGAATGAATATGGCATTGTAAATCAATAATACTACAATCATTCCATAAACAAGTATATTTTGTTTTACAGAAGTTTTGGTAAGGCTTTCGAGAAATGAATTCTTAAAAATAGTTGCCGTTCCTCTATGGTGTTCTGTGGTAACTTTTGCTTCCATGGTTAAAAACTATCAATAATTTGCTGAGCCACTTGAAGTGCTTTTGCACCTTGTTTTAAAGAGACTACGGGGGTTGTGTTATTATTAATTGCCGATGCAAAAGATTCTAATTCATCCAAAATGGCATTGTTCTGCAAGATTTTTGGATTTTCAAAATAAATCTGTTTTTTGTTGCCTTCAGCATTTTGTAGAATCATAGCAAAATCATCAGGATTCTCAGGGGCATCTTTCATTTTGACAACTTCACTTTTCTTTTCAAGAAAATCTACCGAGATATAGGCATCTTTCTGAAAGAATCTTGATTTTCTCATATTCTTCATAGAAATTCTACTGGCAGTCAGGTTTGCGACACAGCCATTTTCGAATTCAATTCTGGCATTGGCAATATCGGGCGTGTCACTAATTACTGAAACACCACTTGCGTGTACATCTTTAACCTCAGAATTTACAACGCTTAGAATAATGTCAATATCGTGAATCATCAAATCGAGAACCACTGGCACATCTGTGCCTCTAGGATTGAACTCTGCCAAACGATGACACTCTATAAACATAGGATTATGTATCATGCCTGACACCGCGGTAAAGGCAGGGTTAAATCGTTCAACATGACCTACCTGACCTCTCACGTTCATTTGATAAACCAAGTCTCTTAAAGTTTCTGCTTCCTCTACCGTTTTTGTAATCGGTTTTTCAATAAATATGTGTTTGCCTTTTTCAATGGCTTTTTTTGCGCATTCGAAATGATTTAAAGTGGGTGTCACAATGTCAATGACATCCACCATATCTATCAATTCGTCTATACTTTCTACAAACTTATAGCCAAAATCTTCTGATACTTGTTTGGCATACGATTCTATAGGATCGTAGAAGCCAATAAGTTCATATTCTGAGGATTCTTTAAGAAGTTTTAAATGAATTTTGCCTAGGTGACCAGCACCCAATACTCCTGCTTTTAGCATAAATAAGTTTTTGTCAAAAGTACAAAATCGCAGCCAAAATAAAAAAGAGCAATAGAAAGAAATATTTAAAAAATAAAGCTATTTACATGGCAGGTTCAGAAGCAACAACAGCTAACTTTGAACCATCTGGACTAATTACCATTCTGCTCACTCCATCGATGATAAAATCTCCTTCAATAATGATAGCTTGCCATTCTTTATCAATGCCTGGATGAAATTTGTAAATTGTGTTTCCTTTACCCATTAGCATAGTTCCTTTAGATGTCCAGGTGACATCTTGTGATCCGGGTAAGGCATCTGTAATATACGTAGCCGTACTTTTTAAAGGATCGATTGAGTAGATTTCAGGAGATTCATGATCTAAACTGATAAAACTAATTAAGTTACTGCCAAGTCCCGCACTATTTGGAATTTTATGCAATGACCTGCCAATATTACTCTGGATAGGGTATCTGATTTTGAATTTAAAACTGCTCACTTGCAACGTTTCAATGTCATCAATGACAAAGCTAATAACAGTTTTTGGATCGAACCAGAGGTAATAACCAACTTTCAAATCTGGAATCAATAATTCAGGCAATTTTTTCTTAAAAGCATATTTGTATAAATACTGGGTCTCGTCTTCGTTAAGTCGCACACAAGTAAAATATTTTTTTTTACCTGGAACAGCAACTGGTGAGAACTCACTTTCTGGAGTGTTAGTCAGCCAAACCCTATAATTTTCGCTTAAAAAATACTTGGATATATCAGCTTGTCCATCCCTGAAGGATGAGAATAGTATTCCCAAGCCATCTTCGGTAAAACTCGGCTGGTTATCATAGCCCGGGTTATTTGATATATTTATAGGATTACTAATGGTAATTTGATCGTCCTGTTCGGATAGATCAAATAAGTAGATTTCAGTGGCCTCTTGTGCAACCAATACGGCGCACAACAAAGACATCAAAATGGAGGGGATTATTTTGATATACATGAATTATAATTTAAGCTATTTCAATTTCAAATATAGTCTATATAACGACGATAAAGAAAATTTATTGAACAGAAAAAAACCAGAGATGAATCATCTCTGGTTTTAAAGGCTAAAAACAATATTTATTTTCAGCTATAAGAATGGCGGCAATTTCTTTCCTCAAAGTGATTACATTGGGGATATTGGTGTACTTGGTAAAGCGTTTAAGCCCCATTAGCATCATTCTTTGTTCATCACCTTCTGCAAAATAAACGATAGCCTCTTTTCCTTTTTCATTAATGATACCAACGGCATTGCTTAGGTTGAGTTTTGCCATGGCAATTTGACCTTTAGCTTCATCAGCTGATTTCATCGAAACAACTTTTTCAGCTTTGAGTATACCACTTTCAGCCATATAGATTTCAATAAGTACTTCAGCGGCAGCCAGGATCAATTGCTGGTGCTCTTCAAGTTCCATACCGAATGTCTGAACCGCTTTTCCGGCAATCATTAGGAATGCTTTTTTCAACTTGTCAATCATTTCTTTTTCTTCTGAGAATAATTCAGAATAATCTGGAATATCAAAAGATGGGATATCCATAAGGCTTTTTCCCACTGCCGTAGCAGGAGTCAATAAATCAATGTCACCTTTAAAAGCTTTTTTGAGAAGCATTCCTACAGTCAGTAACCTGTTGATCTCGTTTGTTCCTTCATATATCCTGGTAATTCTGGCATCTCTCCAGGCTGCCTCCATTGGAGTATCCTTTGAAAATCCCATACCGCCAAAAATCTGTATTCCTTCATCGGTAACGTATTGAGAAGTCTCAGAACCATAAACTTTTAAAATAGCCGCTTCTATGGCATATTCGCTGAAAGCTTCGAGTTCTGAATCTTGATGAGACTTGCC
Organism: Lutimonas halocynthiae; assembly: GCF_030409835.1. Lineage (GTDB taxonomy): Bacteria > Bacteroidota > Bacteroidia > Flavobacteriales > Flavobacteriaceae > Lutimonas > Lutimonas halocynthiae. The sequence continues at coordinate 616,004 of NZ_JAUFQO010000016.1, read as the reverse complement.
AGAAGCAAGTAAATCATCAATATAGTTTTGAATGTCTTTTGCAGCTCTGTAAGAACCGGCATCGGTTATAAAAGTTCGTGTTCCCATTTCAGCAATTTTCAACTGAACAGCGCCGAAACTTGAAATAGGTTTTTTAAACTGTATTCTTTCATTAGCATATTTAATAGACTCTGTAAGAATTCGTCTACTGGCATCTAAACAAGCTGCAGCCAGTTTTATCCTACCCACATTCAGAGAATTTAGTGCAATCTTGAAACCTTTACCTCTTTCAGAAAGCATATTCTCGACAGGAATTTTAGTATCATTAAAGAACACTTGTCTGGTAGAGGAGGAGGTAATACCTAATTTTTTCTCTTCTTCACCAAAACTCACTCCATTCGGATTATTCTTGTCGTATTCTAAGAGAAAACCGGTTATGTTTTTATCATCTTCAATTCTGGCAAATACAATGAAAATCTCAGCAAAACCTGCATTGGATATCCACATTTTTTGACCATTAATCAAGTAGTTTTTTCCATCATCTGTTAAAGTGGCCGAAGTCTTACCTGAGTTGGCATCACTTCCTGCGCCCGGTTCTGTTAAACAATAAGCGCCAAATTTTTCTCCAGCTGTCAAAACCGGAAGGTACTTTTGTTTTTGTTCTTCAGTACCATATAAAAAGATGGGCATGGTGCCAATTCCTGTATGGGCTCCAAAAGCAGTTCCCAAAGAGCCTGAAGCGGCAGAGATGTAATCAGTTACCAACATCGTTGATACAAATCCCATTCCTATCCCACCATAGACTTCAGGAATAGAAACTCCTAAAAATCCCATTTCACCAGCCTTCCTCATTAATTCTTCAGTCAAGGCATAATCTTTCTCTTCGAATCGTTCTTTGATTGGCCATACTTCACGATCAATAAATTCAACAACGGCATCTTTCATCATTTTCTGCTCTTCGCTAAATTGCTCAGTTATAAATACATCTTCTTTTTTAACTTCCCTGACAAGAAATTCTCCTCCTTTTATAGCTTCCATAATTTTTTCTATTTAAATATCAATTGAGTTAAACTTTTATTTTAATAATTCATATACACCTGCGGCACCTTGACCAGTACCAACACACATAGTCACTACGCCATATTTCTGATCTCTTCTTCTCATTTCGTTGAATAACTGTACCGATAATTTAGCGCCTGTACAGCCCAATGGATGTCCTAAGGATATAGCACCTCCATTTACATTTACAATATCCGGATTAAGACCTAGTTCACGAATTACAGCCAAAGATTGTGAAGCAAAAGCTTCATTTAATTCAAACAGTTCAATGTCATTTAGTTTTAATCCAGCTTGCTTTATCGCCTTTGGAACAGCGGCTACCGGGCCAATACCCATTATTCTAGGTTCAACCCCAACGGCAGCAAAGCTCACCATCCTGGCTTCTGGTTCTAAATTTAGTTCCTTTACCATTTCTTCGCTCATTACTAATACAAAGGCAGCTCCGTCACTCATTTGAGACGAATTACCTGCGGTAACACTTCCTTTGTTAGCAAAAACAGGTCTTAGTTTAGCTAAGGCTTCAACAGAAGTTCCTCTTCTCGGTCCTTCATCAGTTTTTGCCGTGTAATTTCTTACAGTTCTCTTGGCATTCTTATCTAAAAATATTTGTTCCACGTTGATAGGAGCAATGTCGTCATCAAATATATTGTTGTCGATTGCATGCAGTGCTTTCTTGTGTGAATTAAAAGAAAACAAATCTTGGTCTTCACGACTTATCTTATATTGTTCTGCTACTGCTTCTGCAGTAAGTCCCATTCCCCAATAATAATCTTCATGACCCTCTTTGGCCGATTTATAATTAGGAACGGGTCTGTAACCACCCATAGGAATATAGCTCATGCTTTCTACTCCGCCTGCTATGATGCAATCAGCCATTCCGGCTTGAATTTTTGCAGTAGCCATGCTAATAGTTTCAAGCCCTGAAGCGCAATAACGATTTACAGTTACACCAGCAACATCGTTTGATTTAGTACCCATCAATGAGATCAATCTTCCCATATTCAGGCCTTGTTCTGCCTCAGGCATTGCATTCCCTACAATGACATCATCAATTCTTTTAACATCTAGTTCAGGAACATTCTTAAGTAGATGTTCTATCGTTTCTGAGGCCAGTTCATCAGGTCTTTTGAACCTGAAAGTACCTCTTGGTGCTTTTCCAACGGCTGTTCTGTATCCTTTTATGATATATGCTGTTCTCATGATTTAATTTCTTAAAGGTTTACCTGTTTTCAAGGTGTGTTCTATTCGTTCCAAGGTTTTACGCTCTGTTAATAATGAAAGTATTGCTTCTCTTTCAAGATCAAGGAGGTATTGTTCTGATACCATTGTGGGCTCTGATAAATCTCCACCGGCCATAATATAACCTAGTTTGTTTGCGATTTTTTTGTCATGCTCTGATGCATAACGCCCTTTTTCAAGACTATCTGTACCTACAAGGAACATTCCTAAGGCCTGCTGACCCAGCACCTTTACGTCTTTTTTAACGGGTTGGGTATAGCCATCTTCAAGCATTTGAATGGCATGTCTTTTAGCTGTTGCGATTTGTCTATCAGCATTGACAACTACAATGTCTTTTCCTTTCTTAAAGTAGCCTAAATCAAAAGCTTCTTCTGCAGAAGTTGCAACCTTAGCCATGGCAATGTTTATAAATGCATCTCTAAGTCTATTTAATTTGACATCGTCTTTTACCCATAATTCGGAAACTCTTTTAGTCATTTCCTTGGTTCCTGCACCAGCTGGAATTATTCCGACACCAAACTCTACCAATCCTGTATAGGTTTCAGCAGCTGCAATAACCTTATCAGCATGCAGTCCCATTTCACAGGCACCTCCAAAAGTCATCCCTCTTGGGGTGATCAGAGTGGGCACAGAACTGTATTTTAATCTCATAACAGTATTCTGGAACATTCGAGTTGCCATTGACAATTCATCATATTCTTGCTCAATGGCGAGCATAAATGCCATAGCCAGGTTAGCTCCAACTGAAAAATTTGCTGCTTGATTTCCAATAATTACTGCTTCATATTCTTGTTCCGCTAAATCAATTCCTTTGTTTATGGCTTGTAATACTCCGCTTCCTATTGTATTCATTTTAGACTGGAATTCAACGTTTAAGACTCCATCACCTAAATGTTGAATTGAAGCTTCATTGTTAGACCAGATCGTTTTTGAATCTCTTATGTTATCCAAAATGATAAAGGCATCTTGCCCCGGAATCTTGGTTTGCTTTTTTGTCTCGAGGTCATAATAAAACTTAGACCCTTTTTCTATAGTATAAAATGATTTGTTCTTATTTGACAGCATTTCTGTTACCCAAGAATTAGGACTGTAACCTTCTTTCTCCATCATTGCTATTCCTTCCTCAATTCCGATGGCATCCCAAATTTGAAAAGGACCATGTTCCCATCCAAACCCTGCTTTCATTGCATCATCAATTCTAAAAAGTTCATCTGAAATTTCAGGTACCCTATTTGAAGAATAAGCAAAAATTGCTGACAGCGTTTTTCTGAAGAATTCACCAGCCTTATCTTTTCCTTTAACAAGTACTTTAAATCGGTCAATTACTTTTTCGATAGATTTTGTATTTCCGAGTGTAGCAAACTTCACCTTGTTGGCTTTTCGGTATTCGAGTGTTTCGAGATCAAGCACTAAAATTTCTTTTCTTCCGCTGCTATCCACACTCTTTTTATAAAACCCTTGCTGGGTTTTACTACCTAACCATTTATTGTCTACCATGGTGTTGATAAAGTCAGGAATAGCGAAACTGTCATGCATTTCATCGTCAGGTGCATTTTGAGCTACTCCATTTGCTGTATGGACTAAAGTATCAAGTCCTACAACATCAATAGTTCTAAAGGTGGCAGATTTGGGTCTTCCGATAACCGGCCCAGTCAATTTATCTACTTCTTCGACACTTAAACCCATTTCCTTCACAATATGAAAGAGACTCATTATTCCAAATACGCCAATGCGATTACCTATAAATGCAGGGGTGTCTTTTGCCAAAACGGCTGTCTTTCCTAGAAACTTTTCTCCATACATCATCAAAAAGTCTGTAACTTCCTGAGAGCAAGATGGACCAGGTACTACTTCAAAAAGCTTTAGATACCTGGGCGGGTTAAAGAAGTGTGTAACGGCAAAATGTTTTTGAAAATCATCACTTCTGCCTTCATTCATAAATTTAATAGGAATACCAGAGGTATTAGAAGTAATCAAACTTCCTTTTTTTCGAAATTTTTCAATTTTTTCAAAAACCAGTTTTTTGATGTCTAATCTTTCAACAACTACTTCAATCACCCAATCTGCATCTTCAATTTCTGAGATATCATCTTCAAGGTTTCCAGTAGTTATTCTTGAGGCAAAAGCCTGATCATAAATAGGGGATGGTTTTGATTTTAATGCAGCCTTTAAACTATCATTAACTAGTCTATTTCGCACTTGAGGGCTTTCGAGAGTAAGTTTCTTTGCCGCTTCCGCCTTGTTTAGTTCTCGAGGAATGATGTCTAATAGTAATACCTCGACACCAATATTTGCAAAATGACAAGCTATACCAGAACCCATGATTCCGGAGCCAATCACTGCTACCTTATTAATATGTCTTTTCTTCATTAGATTTAATTATAGCTTAGTTCTTAGTCGTTAAATATTGATTTTTCGTAAATGAGTTCTTTGATCAGATCAGTTACTTCAAAAAAGTGTTGAAGTTTTTGCTGGTCGATGTGATCTTTAACTGTTTGATTGAACTGGTATACCGAAGATTTTGAAATTTCTCGCTTTTCAATCCCTAAATCAGTCAATTTTATAAAAACGCCTCTTCCATCTTCAGGATTTCTTTCTCTGAAAATAAGACCTCTTTCTTCCATACTGTTAAGTGTTCTCGATAAACTTGTCGCTTCCATGCCCATAGAAGGTCCGAGAGCAGTTGAAGGTGTGCCGTTTTCGGCATCTATATAGAGTAGTGCCATCGCCATGGCCATGGTACTATCGTGTTTTGCAGCCTGTTCATTATAGATCTTTGCAACCGCTTGCCATGTTGCTCTTAATGCGTGATCTATTGATTTTTCTTTTTGCATATGCCAAATATAATAAAAAATACTATGCATGCATAGTATTTTAAAAAAAATTTAGTTTTTAAAATAAATATTGTAAATTGAAGACGCAACTACAGAATAACCAATCAAATATCATTTTTATGAAAATACGCGAATTAATAGGGAAAATAACCCTTCAGGAGAACATCAGTCCCATTGAACGAAATAAGGTTAGTGGCACATTTGTTATTCATATCCCGAATCCTTTAGCTTCCTATTACAGTCGATTTACTGAAGTAAATCGACCAAACTCTATTGTTTTAGTAACTAAAAACCCTGTTTCGTTTGAAATAATACTAAGGGCAACAAAAACGATTAATGATAAATATGAGCTCAACTTAGACGGAGCTAAATGCGAGGTGGTAATTGGTAGAAACAAATACAGTGGTATTCGTATCATGGGAATAGATCGTTACACAAATATCGATAAAGTACAAACTGCGTATAGAGATGCCGGCTTCGAATTTCATAAAAATATTAAATTGAGTAAGGGGACTGATGCGATTATAAGGGTTAACAAATTTTTCAATATTGTTGATGTTGAGGAGGGTATTTACCAATCGCCGCATAATAAGGACAGGTATTATTTTGAGGTTCCAAGATATATGAATTGGGAGGAATTTAGAGATATAACTTTTGATATAAAAAATAATATTTCTGTTACGAATTACGATATTGCCAAAGGTATTTTATACAACAAGGACGGAATAACGGATGTTCTAAGAGTTCTAAAACCGAATATGACAGTGGATATGGTTCGTGAAATTCGTGAAAAATACTTAGATCGGCTCAGCTAGATAATTTAATCCCTTTTTCGGCGTTCATTTTACTATATTTGAATTCTTAAATTTCTTCTATGGATCAAATTTTAGTGGCCGAAAACATCGTAAAGAATTTTGGTTCCTTTAAAGCTTTAAATAATGTTTCGCTGCAGGTACCTAAAGGGAGCATTTTCGGTTTGCTAGGCCCTAACGGTGCAGGCAAAACTACTTTTATCAGGATCATCAATCAAATTACCATGCCCGATGAAGGCTTGGTTTGGTTTGATGGCAAGCCTTTGGCTCCTGATGATGTCCATTATATTGGTTATTTACCTGAAGAGAGAGGTTTGTACAAACGCATGAAAATTGGTGAACAGGCTCTTTATTTGGCGCAACTTAAGGGTATGTCAAAGTTAGAAGCCAAGAAAAAATTGAAATATTGGTTTGATAAATTTGAAATAGGGCCCTGGTGGAATAAGAAAGTTGAAGAACTTTCAAAGGGTATGGCCCAAAAACTTCAATTTATAATTACTGTGCTTCACGAGCCGAAATTATTAATTTTTGATGAACCATTTAGCGGTTTTGACCCGATCAATGCGAATTTGATCAAAGATGAGATTCTCAATTTAAGGAATCAAGGGGCATCCATTATCTTTTCAACACACAGAATGGAATCAGTAGAAGAATTATGCGAATATATAGCGCTGATTCATCAATCGAATAAAGTGCTGGATGGTAAATTACTGGATATAAAAAAAGAATTCAAAACGAATACTTTTGAAGTGGCTCTATCTGCAATTGATAAAGGTGCACTTCAATTAGACTTAAAAGAAAAATTTGAGGTGAGTCCTGCGAGCTTTAAAACGCTTGACGATGATCTAAAATTGAATATCAGATTACATAATGGTAATACTTCATCAGATCTGATCAGATACCTAAATAGTAAAGCATCTATTACACATTACAAAGAGGTTATACCAAGTGTGAGCGATATTTTTATTGAAACTGTAAATCAAAATTCATAGTTAATTAATGCAAAACAGTTGAATGAAGAAATTAAAACTAATCATTGAAAGAGAGTTTCTGGCCAAAGTAAGGAACCGAACCTTCATAGTAATGACATTTCTAAGTCCTATTCTGATGATAGGAATGATTGCCCTTGTAACCTTGTTGACCAAGAATAGTTTTGAGAAAAAAGGAACCGTTGCTTTTGTAGATGACTCAGGGGTGTTTGTGGGCGAGGATTTTAACAAAGATAAATCTATCATTTTCGAGAATTTAACAGAGATTGGGCTTGATAAAGCAAAGATACTTGTCCGTGAATCTTCACAAGAAGGATTGTTATATATACCGGCAGGAGAGAATATGGATGAGATTGCGGGTAACGTTCAATTCTTTTCAGAGGATTCTCCAAGCATGATCACCATTTCAACTTTAGAATCCATTCTAGACAAGAAGCTCGAGAATGAAAAAATGAAACTATTGGGCATTGATCTTGTGAAACTTGAAAATTCAAAAGTGGATATAGATATAAAAATGTCAAATTTTAGCGGTGTAAAATCGTCAAAAATTATCAATGGCATTAAGATAGGGATAGGTATGGGCGCAGGATACTTGATCATGATGTTTATTATTATATATGGAGCGATGGTCATGAGAAGCGTTATAGAAGAAAAGACGAGTCGCATAATTGAAGTTATTATTTCTTCAGTAAAACCTTTTCAATTAATGATGGGGAAAATCTTAGGCACTGCTGCGGCCGGGTTGACACAATTTGTAATCTGGGGATTCCTAATGGCACTAATATTTGTCGGGAGCTCATATTTTTTCGGTGTTGACCTGCATCAAAATGGTGTTGGAGCGCAACAACTGGGAGTAGAGCATATGGATCGTCTTGCTCAAAATGATGCGCAGCTTATTTTTGATGAATTGATGAGTTTACCCCTTATCAGTACCTTCATTTATTTTATTCTGTATTTTCTTTTGGGCTATTTATTATATAGTTCATTATATGCTGCTATTGGAGCTGCAGTGGATAATGAAACGGATACTCAGCAGTTTATGCTACCCATTATGTTACCATTGATGCTTGGTGTTTATATAGGATTTGCAACAGTGATCAATGATCCGCATGGAACGGTGGCAACAATTTTTTCATTGATTCCGTTTACTTCACCAATCGTAATGCTAATGAGAATCCCTTTTGGCGTGCCATGGTGGCAGATCTTGATATCACTTAGTTTACTTGTGGTGAGCTTTTTAGGAACTGTCTGGATTGCTGCCAAAATTTATCGTGTTGGCATTCTGATGTATGGAAAAAAAATAAATTATAAAGAATTAATAAAGTGGATTCGTTATTAACTACCATTTAATGAATAATTGAAGATGTCTAGAATATTAATAATTGAAGATGAAGATGCGATCAGAAGAGTATTGATCAAAATCATTAAGAACGAGAATAGTACTTATGCGGTCGAAGAGGCCTCAGATGGGCAGGAAGGACTTGAAAAAATAGAAACAGAGGATTATGATCTTGTGCTCTGTGACATAAAAATGCCCAAAATGGATGGTGTTGAGGTCTTGTCAAAAGTACAGAGCTTTAAGCCTGAAATTCCATTTATAATGATTTCCGGGCATGGTGAGTTGGAAACCGCAGTTGAAGCTATGCGTCTTGGTGCCTTTGATTATATATCGAAACCGCCTGATTTAAATCGCTTGTTAAATGCGATTCGAAATGCTTTAGATCGCAAGAAACTTGTTGTCGAGAACAAACGGTTGAAGAAAAAGGTTGATAAAAGTTATGAAATGATTGGTGAAAGTGACGCGACCAACCTAATCAAAAGTATTATTGAAAAAGTGGCTCCAACTGAGGCGCGTGTCTTGATTACAGGAGAGAATGGAACAGGAAAGGAGTTGGTAGCGCATTGGTTACATCAAAAGAGCGAGCGTTGCAAAAATCCTATGGTAGAAGTAAATTGTGCCGCGATTCCTTCAGAGTTAATTGAAAGCGAATTGTTTGGTCATGTGAAAGGATCATTTACCGGAGCGAATAAAGACAGAGCTGGTAAATTTGAAGCCGCTAATGGGGGCACTATTTTTTTGGATGAAATTGGGGATATGAGCCTTTCCGCCCAAGCAAAAGTATTAAGAGCTTTACAGGAAAACAAGGTGAGCAGGGTTGGAAGTGACAAGGATATCAAGGTAGATGTCAGGGTCATTGCAGCGACAAATAAAAACTTAAAAAGAGAAATTGCTAAAGGGAGGTTTCGAGAAGATCTTTATCATCGTTTGGCAGTTATATTGATTAATGTGCCGTCATTAAATGAGAGGGTAGAGGATATACCTTTATTAGTCGATCATTTTAGTGAAATGATAGCGGCGCAACAGGGGAATGCTACAAGGTCATTTACAAAAGGAGCCATTGATTTATTAAAAAGCTATAAATGGACTGGGAATATTAGGGAATTGAGAAACGTTGTGGAGCGATTGACTATACTTGGAGAAGAAGTTATTAGCGAAAATGATATTCGTTTATTTGCCAATAAATAGACGTCCCTAGTCAATTGATAGTAACTATCATTTATTTCCTTGCTTACCCTTTTTAAATTCAGATAATAGTCTTTTATTAAAACTCATTTCTGCATGATAGAGTTTTAACAATTTGGTAGGGCTTAGAACTTTCGACAACGCTTTGTACATGTCTTCTCTGGTCTTTGTTATCTCTTTCTCTGATGCAAGCATCGTGTTTAATGTTTGAGAAGCCTCTTCATCACTGAGCATTTCAGGGCCTCCTAACTCTTTAATACGAGATCTCTCCTCACGCATCTTTACCACCCTTAGGCCGAATATTTTTTTGTCATACTCATTATATACTGGCCAGAATTTTTCAGCTTCCTTTGAACTTAGATCAAGTTCTTGCGTAATATAGGCTGTTCTATATGCCTTAATTCGTTCCTTTCCTCTTTCTTGTGCAATAAGTCCAGTAGATAACATTAGGGCTATAGCTGCCATTATTAATGCTTTGTTCATTGTTTTAATTTTCTATTATTAAACTTTCGATATCCATAAAGTCGAGATAATCATTAACCGCTTCGTCGGTATATAATGTTTGCTCCAATTCTACATCACTAAAGGCTTCGGCAATGTCATATGTGTTAAAGGTGATAAGATCTTCAGCAACCCAATCAGCGATCTCCTCATTTTCAATATTTACCACATTCACGCTTTGCTGTGTATCGTTCATAAATTGAATTCCAAAAAACAACAATATAGTAGCTGCAACTGACATCGAAATGAGCCTAAGTGTCCTCACTTTTCCAACAGCCTTATTAGCCTTGCCAGGTTTGTCAAATCTCGATTCTATTTGTTCAAAATAATTTTCAGGAACTTTAAATCCTGTTTCCTTTCTATCTATTTTCAGCTCATTGGGTCTGATAATGTGTAATTGATGTAATGACTTCTCATTATCTGATTGTTCATTAGTCAAAGCCTTTTCAGACAATCTGTTCTCTAAGTTGTCAAAATAACCATCAGGTATTTTGAACCCAGTAGAACTTGAGTCTAATTTATTTAGTATGTCTTTATCCTTCTTATCCATTATTATATTTCATTCGTAAGGTATAGCTCTATCTTTTTTCTTGCATGATGATAGGAAGCTTTTAATGCACCTACCGAAGTTTCAAGTATGTCAGACATGTCATCATATTTTAATTCATCAAAGTACCTCATATTAAAAACCAATTGTTGTTTTTGAGGTAATTTTGCAATGGCTCTTTGCAATTGTAATTGAATTTCATCTCCGTCAAAATAAGTATCGGCTTCAAGGTTTTCGGCTCTTTGTTCTCCAAAACTTTGTATGTCAGTACCCGCATGCTTCGCTTTTTTATTTAAATAGCTAATGGCTTCATTGGTCGCAATTCTATACATCCAGGAAAAAAGTTTGCTCTCACCTTTAAAACCATCGATATGCCTGAAAACTTTTACAAAAGTATTTTGCAGCACATCATCTGTATCTTCATGACTTAACACAATCTTTCTAATATGCCAGTAAAGACGCTCTTTATGTGTTGAAATAAGGGTGCGAAAAGACGCTTCCCTTGTTAAGGGATCCTTAAGCTTTACAATTAGAACTTCTTCGTTCAGCACTTATGTTTATGTATTAAGACTCGTGGTTAGGAGAAAGGTTTAAAGTTCAGAAAAAAAAATGGATAAAAGTATCTGAGTTCCTTAAAATCTCATGGCTACTTTTAGGTTCAAAACGCGCCCGGTTAAATAGTTAGGGATGCCTATATAACGATTAGATGAAACATTCTTAACCCATGTATTCGAAATCGTATTTTGGTTATCAAACATGTTAAAGAGTTCTAGACCTGCTGAAAGCTGTTTGAATTTTTTCTGCCAATTTGCTTTCGGAGGGTTATTGGCATCGATAAAGACATATGAAATCCCGATATCAGTTCTAAAGTAGGCAGGAAGTCGATTTTGATAAAGATACGGATCTGCATAAGAAGGTGAGCCGCCTGGAACTCCAGTATTATAAACTAAATTCAAATACATTTTCAGACTTGGCACGGATGGAACATAATCCTGAAACAGCAGTGCAAACTTTAATCTTTGGTCAGTGGGCCTGGAAATATAGCCTCTGTCATCAATATTTTCTTCAGTTTGTAAATAGCCTATACTAAACCAAGATTCTGTACCAGGGACAAATTCACCATGAATTCTCAGATCTACTCCGGCTGCATAGGCAATTGCATTATTTTTAGCTCTATATCTGATCTTAACGTTGTCAATCGTAAAAGGGTTCACATCCGTTAAGTTCTTGAAATAGACCTCACTGATTAACTTGAATGGCCTTCCCCACATGCCAAAGCTATAGTCATGACCAAGAACAATATGGACTGATTTTTGAGCTTTTACTTCAGGATGCACCGTGCCTAAGCTATCTCTAAGTTCTCTGTAAAAAGGAGGTTGGTAATAAAGACCACCAGAAACCCTGAATAACATGTCACTATCCCAATTGGGTTTTATTGAAAACTGACCTCTTGGGCTAATAACTGTATGGTTGTCTGAAACCAGACCTACACCACTAACTTGCCAGTGTTGTGCCCTAACTCCTAGATTGTACCATACCGTATGTTCATTAATTGTCGATTTTTTACTCCATTGGGCAAATCCAGATATCCTTTGGATGTTTACATCATTGGTAGCATTAACATTAATGTATGGCTCAATTGGACCTGTAAAGGGCGTGTAAGGCTGATCATTCCTGGGTAATAAATGAGGTGGTCTCAATGAAAAACCGGAAGAATCTACAACTTGCCATTCATTGATTCTATCTTTAATATTTTCATATTGGTACTTGGCACCAAATTCAAAAAGGTTTGTGTTCTTTCTCCAATCAGCGGTAACTCTGATATTGCTGATCTGGGCCTTTAGATTATTTCTGGCATGATCAAGTTGAGAACCGATCGATTGAGTAAAATTCGTGCCTCCAAAATCTTCTGAACCAAAATTGGCATCAACATCTCCTAACCCATAAGAAGAAAGTATATCATAATATTCTTGCTCTTTAGTATTGTATGACGAGGCGGTTAAAGAGACAGATAGGTTTTCTGAAAATTGATAATTTCCTTTTAGCGCCGCAAAAGCGGTTTCATATCTATCCTCTTCTTTACCTTGGTAATTTACAACTAATGACAAGGGATTGGTTAGGGTTCCAAAATTGGTTTGCCTTGAAATAGGTGTGAAATCATAATTGTTTACAGAGTAGCTTCCCAGGAAATCCAATGAAAATTTTTCACTAAAATCATAGGAAAGATAAGTTTGGATATCGGTAAAATTCGGATTGAAATTGGCATCAATATCATTGCTGTTGAGAAAAAGACTATTATTTCTATACCTGGCGCCTACCAGAGCCTTGAATTTTTCATCCTTAGATAAGCCCTCCACCATAAGTGATGCACCCAAAAAACTAGCTTCAAAACTGGCTCCAAATCGAGATGGCTTGCGATAGGTAATGTCCAAAACAGACGAAAGTTTGTCGCCGTATTTTGCTTGAAAACCTCCTGCTGAAAAGTCTACATTTTGGGTTAACTCAGGATTCACAAAACTCAAACCTTCCTGTTGACCAGACCGAACAAGAAAGGGTCTGTATATTTCTATTCCATTTACATAGACCAGATTTTCCTCAAAGCTTCCGCCTCTCACATTGTATTGGGTACTAAGTTCATTGTTGAAATTTACGCCCGGCAAAGTCTTTAAAACACTTTCTATACCTTGATTGGCACTCGGAATAAGCCTGGCTGTTTCACTACTTATTGGAACTACGCCTTGACTAGCAGCTCTTGGGTCAATAATAATTACTTCATCAATTGATTCCGTTTTGCTGTACAAACGAGGAGAAAAGTAGAGCGTCTTACCTCGATTTACTCTAAAATTTTTTGAGAAGCTATTGAATGAAACATGACCATATCTGATAGTTATGTTTTTGCCCGCAGGTATGATGATTTCATAGGCCCCTGAGGCATCTGTCACAGTCCCTAAATTTCCAATACTAACAGTAGCATTCTCTATAGGATTGTTGATGCTATCTAAAACCTTACCCTTGATGGTAGCAGTTTGTCCAGATAGTAACTGGGTGGCAAGGCTAAAAAGGAAAAAGATTAGAAACTTTGCTTTCAAGGGATTCTCAATGATTAGTTTTTCTTGTTAAATGAGGTTGTAAATGTAGTGGAATTATTTACATTATCTGTCACAACTACTTTTAAATTATGAAGGGTTCCTTCCAGTTTTTTATCACTAAAATCGTAGGTCAGGGTCCCGGTTTTTGGGTTAAGAGCCATTCGAATCCATTCTCCGTCAATTTCACCTCGATAGGTTTTAATGCCTGAACCCTTATCGTGAATCTTCACTTTTAGCGTTGTAAACTTAGTTAGCCATTGCTCATTTTTAAAGCCTAAAGCTCTGATTGTAGGACTCACGTTGTCAGACATTAACGTGTATTCACCTAAATTTTTACTTACAGTGTATAATGTATTGTCTTTTCTTTTGGTGCTCACATAATACAACTTGCCATATTTGTTCTTCTTAGCAATGTGTAAAGTCTTTAATTCATCCTCGCTGTAGTTTGAGATATCAAATGCGACTCTAAAACTTTTATGGACAGGAACACTGCTGTTGTGTAGCTTAACAATGCCGTCTATGTTGGTGTAATCAAAATAGAAATCTTCGTAGAAAATATTTTTTGGAAAGGTTACAGTAACTACCGAATCTTTTATTCTATTTGGCTGATTGGCCTTAAAAAAGTAAGGTGTTTTTTTAACAACCTTAGGAATGATTATGGAATCCTTTTTTCCCTTAATGGGGATGATCAATCTTGTTTTGTTCCCTTCAAAGTCTTTGGCTATTATTGATACCGTATATTCAAGACTATCTTTGACATTAATAAACCCCTTATTGTCAAGCTTTTTGTATAAGCTTAAATTATTCATGTCATGATTTACAAAACATTTTTGCACTCTTTGTTTGAGTGTGATTAATCTTTCATAATCAACATAAGAGTTAATAAATCTTGATTCATCAAACGAGAATTTGTTGACTGTAAATTGAAACACTTTTTCTCCATTAACAGTCATTTCAAGTGAATACAAGCCATTTCTATTTAATGCTCCGTCTAAACGGTCATAAGCATTGATGCCAAAACCTATTTCTCCAAACGCATAAATTGTATTAGCCAAAAGGTCTCCGTCGTATTGTCTGCTAAAAACCAGTTGTACGTTTTTTGATGATTGATTAACCTGGGCACTATCATTTTTAGAATAGGCGAATGCGTTCTGTATAGTTGGGTTTTTGTGATCAGGCACATTAATCCCCAAAAGCATTGGATTTAATATGTTTGATTTTACATCGCGAATTTCATAGTGGAGATGTGGCCCGCCTGAGCTTCCTGAATTACCACTGAGTGCTATTAAGGCACCTTTTTTCACAATAAGCTCATCAGGTTTGGGATAGAGTCTAATTGAAAAACTTTCTTTTTTGTATTGCATTTTACGCACATAAGCGTCTATTTCAGGTGAAAATTTTTGTAAATGTCCATATACAGTCGTGTAGCCATTCGGATGGGTAATGTAAAGGGCATTGCCATAACCCCATAAGGATACATTTATCCTGGATACGTAACCATCAGCAGACGAAAGTACCTTATGTCCTTCAACTTTCTGAGTCTTAATATCCAGACCGGCATGAAAATGATTTGTTCTTAGTTCACCAAATGTACCAGACAACACTAGTGGTATCTCTAATGGATTTGTAAAATAATCTTTAGGTAATTCATTTTGTGAAAAAATAAAATTAACAATTCCCAAAAATAAAATGGTAACTATTTTTTTGCGCATAATTGGGCTAAAATAATAATAAGAGGTGATACAAAAAAATGAAAATTTTAAATGTTTATGATTCAATAATTTGTCTAACTTTTTATGGATTTATTGTAAAATAGTTGTTTTATAAGACCAACTATGTTAAATTTGTTGCAATTGTTTGATTCTTTGGGTTAATGAATAAATTATTTGATATAGTGAGCAATCTGGAAGCAAAGCTTTCAAGAATATTGGGTCAGTATACTATGTTGCAACAAGAGAATTTAAAATTATTGCAGCAAAAAAATAATCTTCAGCAACAATTGAGTAAGCAACAGGAAGTTATTGATTCATTAGAAAAAAAATATGATTCATTACGAGTTGCAAACACCATCGTAGGCAGCAAAGAAGACAAACATGCAACAAAGCTTAAAATAAATACTTTGATCAGAGAAATTGATAAATGTATTGTTCAATTAAGTGACTAGAAAATAAAATGAGTAATAATCTGAAGATAAAAGTAACCATAGCAGATAGAGTTTATCCGCTTACCATTAGAGACGAGAGAGAGGAAGAAGGTATTCGGAAGGCTGTGAAGCAGATTAATGAAATGGTGAAACAATTTGAACAGAATTATGAAGTAAGAGATAAACAAGACGTTTTAGCCATGTGTGCTTTGCAATTTGCATCGCAGAAGGAAGTTAAAAACGTCAATGAAAGTCAAGATTCGAGACAAATCGAAAGCAAGTTATTAGAATTGAATCAATTGTTAGATTCGCATCTTGCATAAGTTCTTTAAAAAAACAATTTACTGCCTACATTAGTTATTTGTTTATTAAACTCAACACTATCAATTTAAAAAGGATGAGTTTTTAGAGTGAAAGCGTGCCTAAGTAAGTGATTTTATCACTTTAAAATTGGATACTTGACCTTTAAGTTAGTCCTAAACTTGTTAATTGGAGTTTACAAAACCGTAGCCGATGTAGGCTTTTTTTATATATACATTATGATAGCAACAACAATAAGTATAGCAATTGTAGCCCTAATATTGGGATATTTTATTGCCAAAGTTTTAGAGAAAAAGAAAGCTTCATCAACAATTAAGAATGTTCGAGAGCAATCTGCCACTATATTGAAAGAAGCAAAAATAGAAGCAGATGGAATTAAGAAAGATAAAATTTTACAGGCGAAAGAAAAGTTTATAGAATTGAAATCTGAGCATGAAAAAGTAATCATTTCAAGAGATAAAAAAATTAATGAAACAGAGAAGAGAGTCAGAGATAAAGAGTCGAAAGTTTCACAAGAATTAGATAAAAATAAAAAAATAAACGCATCCTTAGAAGATAAGAATAAACAACTAGGCAACAGACTGGAGCACATTGAGAAAAAGAAGTCTGAAATTGATAAACTACATAAAAGACAAGTTGAACAGCTTGAAGTACTTTCAGGTATGTCAGCTACAGAGGCTAAAAAGGAATTGGTAGAAACTTTAAAGGAGGAAGCTAAAAGTGATGCCATGTCGTTTATGCAGAGCACCTTGGAAGAAGCCAAAATGGGTGCACAACAGGAAGCTAAGAAGATCGTTTTAAATACCATACAGCGTATAGGTGTTGAACAAACGATTGACAATTGTGTCTCAGTATTCAATCTTGAGAATGACGATGTTAAAGGACGTATTATTGGAAGAGAAGGTCGAAATATTAGAGCTATCGAATCTACAACCGGGGTTGAGATTATTGTTGATGATACACCTGAAGCTATTATATTATCTTGTTTTGATCCGGTGAGGAGAGAAATTGCACGTTTATCTTTGCATAAGTTGGTTACGGATGGAAGAATTCACCCGGCAAGGATAGAGGAGATTGTAGCAAAAACGAGTAAAGAAATCAATGAAGAGATTATAGAAGTTGGTAAGCGAACTGTTATTGATCTTGGTATACATGGATTACATCCTGAGTTAATCAAGACTGTTGGTAGAATGAAGTACAGATCTTCTTATGGTCAAAACCTTCTACAACATTCTAGAGAAGTTGCTAATCTTTGTGCAGTAATGGCTTCTGAATTGGGCCTAAATCCAAAAATTGCAAAAAGAGCAGGATTGCTTCATGATATAGGAAAAGTTCCGGATACGGATACAGAGTTACCACATGCTATATTAGGAATGCAGTGGGCTGAAAAGTACAACGAGAAGGCTGATGTTTGTAACGCGATTGGAGCGCACCATGATGAAGTTGAAATGAAATCATTATACGCGCCTATCATCCAGGTTTGTGATGCAATATCAGGTGCAAGACCAGGGGCAAGAAGACAGGTTGTTGATTCTTATATCCAGAGACTAAAGGAGCTCGAGGATGTGGCATTTTCATTTAACGGCGTTCAAAAAGCTTATGCTATTCAAGCTGGTAGAGAACTTCGTGTAATTGTTGAAAGTGATAAAGTAGATGATACCAAGGCTGCTGAGTTGTCATTCAATATTACCCAAAAAATTCAGAATGACATGACTTACCCAGGTCAGGTAAGGGTTACTGTGATTCGTGAAACAAGGGTTGTGAATGTAGCAAAATAATCGTCATCACCTTTTATTGTGATCATCTTTTAAGATGGGTACTTTATCTTCGATAAGATCTATCGGTTTGGAGATCGTTTTTGGGGCGCGGAATCTATAGCCAAAATAAACACTAAACTCATCCTTTGTTGGAATTATATGTAATCGACTGGAACTAAATTTTTCATTCGAGAATCTGGTTTTATACAAGGCTCCAAAGAATATTTTTTTAGCGTTATAGCCAACTCCAGCACCATAACTAAGAGAGAAAAAGGAATCCTTAAAATTCCTTGTAGTTTGACCCACAGGTGTATTATAATCTACCGAGTAAAAGTCAACACCTACGGCAGGGATCCCAAAGCCATTTAGAAACCAGTTTTTTTGAAAAACAAAAGTGTAATAATATCCGAATTGCAGCGCCAGGTTCACGCCTCTATATTCATTGTAGTAATCTCTAGTGATTGTTTCACCATCTTCAATATTTTTAATCTTGTCTGTACCAGAGATGCTATAAAAAGTATAAGCTAGTCCAGGCATAAATGAACCCGCACTTTTTGATTGAATCTCCGTCTGAGACTGTATAGCTCTCATAGAGTAGTTCTTATTGAATTTGTAGACAGAAGAACCAAACACTACATGTGTAGTTAGATCTGGAAACTGAATATAATTGCCGCTTGTATTGCCAATATAGTCACTCGAATTTTCTACATAAAAACCCCTGTATTTATTGTATTCAATAACATGATTCCAGCTGTCAAATAAAAGTTGCAATCTAAGTCTAAAGGTGTCAGAGTCACCTTTCTCTTCTTTTTCGCTATCGGATATTTTAGGTCGTATACCAATTCTTACTGAGAGAAACTTATAACTTAAAACTACTGCATACCTGGTATTCAGGCTAGGACTTAAGTCTACTTCCGTGTTATTTTCAATAAGTTTAAACGAAGAAATTTCATTACCAACTTCAAGCTTAACGTTGAATTGTTTTTTATGATCAATAATGTATTCATTTGAAAGGGTATCTCTAGTAGTGGCTATTTCTTCGACTGTTTCTTGGGCAAAACAATATTGAATATTAAAGGCGATAAAGCATATCAGACATAATATTCTGGTATAATAAATGGGTTTAATATTACAACTGTCTAGCAAAACATTATTTAAATTTGGAATTTATATAATCATTGATTTCCCTTATCGATTTTATTTCATGCGATGAATTACCGCTTCGTACATAGAATTTCTCTTCTTGTTGCCCATTCTTGTTAGGGTATTTTATATATAAGGGCTCTTTGGCAGAAATGACTTTAATCTTACAAATCACTTTTTTTTCATCCACGGTTTCAAATTGGGTTCTGATATATTTGCTAACATATTTTACGCCCATTAATTTATGCATGATATTTCTAAGGTGTACTTCGTAATAATCTGCATCTGTTCTTTTGAGGGATTGAAAATCGTTCTCAAGACCCACTATGTTCTTATCATCATCAACTCCTATTAGCAGAATACCTCCATCAGTATTTCCAAAAGCAGCAATCGTTTTCATAATTACCTTTTCCAACTCTGGATTCACTTTTTCTTGTCTGTAATCCCATCTAAGAGAAGATTTGAACTCTAAGTACCTGTTTTCATCTTCTTTCAATAACTCCGTTACGGGCGGTATTTCCATCTTATTCGGTAAATAAAAGAAACGTTTTCTTATGAATAATATGATCAAACCTATAATGATCAAAGCTATTGCAAACCAAGAGCTGTAATCAGTAAAAAGTGAATTTGTACTTGGGAGTAATTGGTTGCTAGGAACTGTGAAAAGATAATATTGGATACCATTTTCTCCAGAAAGTCGCTTAAACGAATTCCAATATACTTCGTTTTTGAATTTAAAATTAAAAGATCCTTGGGCTACGTTTCTGAAATTCTTGAAATGATTAGCAATACTAATTTGAAGACTGTCAATTAAAGGAGCGGAAAGACTATCGTTTTCTTGATCAGTTTTATTTGTATTGAGATGCAGTTCTTTCCCATCAACATTCATAAAAGAAAGACGAGGATGTACCTTTTTTGATGTAAAACCAAATTCTTGGAATAACCTTTCTTTGGAATAAGCTAAAACAATAGTTGTCTTCAAGTTATTTAACATATAAGAATACCCAACATAAAACAATTCAACCCGATTATTGGCATCATCAATATTTACACTTTTTCGAAGATACCAAGTGAGCTGTTCATTTTGACTCATAAGGTCTTGGTACCAGCTGGTATTGTAAATGGATTTCTCAAAACTCTCATACCAACTACCAATTTTCTTACCTTTTTCAAACCTTTCCCATTTAACAACTTCCGAATTGGTTAAACCTTCAACCGCCATAACATAACTTGAATTCTCTTTACGAATTACAACTTTATTATCACCTTGAAAATAGCCAATAGAATTTATTGCTTCTGAATTGCTCAGTCTTTCAAGAAAAAAATCACGGTATACCAAGGAATCTTTCAGGGCAAACTTAATTGGGTATTTGTTTTTAATCGTAAAAATATTTTCTTTAACCTCAGAAGTAAACTCTTCAAAAATCAAATCGAATTTTTCAGACTGAGTTGCGAAAGCAGCTTCAGCATAAGTGGGGTTGTTTTGTCTAAAGTAACTAACAACAACTATAGTTAACCCTATGATTATCAGTAGTATAGATAGAATGTATTTTCTCATTATGCAAAATTATGCAGGGGAAGTATTTCTAAAACAATTTTAAGTATCAAAAATACATTTTTCTGTCAATGGAGAGCAGAAAATTAATGGATTTATACTTGGAAATTTTAAGATTTATAGAAGAAATCTGTAATTGATAGATACTAAAAATGACTTTCTATTACCAATAAGACCAGCTTCAGATCTAAACATCCACCTTTTATTTAATTGGAACTGACCCCCAATAGTGCCATTCCATTGTTGCTCGACCTGTTTGTCCATGCCGTAACGAATAATTGTACTGCCATCTGCGGCATCTATTCTTTCTACAATAGGGGTGAGCACCTGATCAGCAACAATTTTCTGAGGTGGAGTTGCCTCATTTTCATACCAATCGTAATAATCTGTCACGATTTCGTCTTTTCGCTCCCAGGCCTCTGGCGGTAAGGCATCAATTAACTTAATTTCACCCGATGTCTCAGAACTCATTTTCATACTCATGGCGCCTGCCCAAAGTGCAAAATTTCGCTCAGGTTTCTCCTTGAAAGTAAAGGTATGCCCAAATCGTATTCCAAGAACATTTACCTGGACGGGTTTATCTAATAATTCTGGTTTACTCCATGTCCAGTTCGCATCCACAGAGAACCAAATGGGGCCAATTCCTCCAGCTCCCATGACCCCGACTCCTGCAGTTCTTAAATCCTGATCAACAATAGAAAGCAGTGAGATTGGAGCTATTATATTAACCTCAGTGTTCGATTGTCCGCCTCCAAAGATGCCATAGACATTCAAAAAAGGTAAAACCCAAAGATCAGGCCTTACGTTATAGGCATAAGAAGTATTGATATTTTCTCCAAATTCAATGAAATCAACAGGAGTAAGCGGTATGTCCACGTTATCTGTTTTAACTCCTAATTGCATATTGTCAAATACCAAGTTTTGCTGCAGCCACATAAAGTTAGCCATAAGTCCAGCAGGGTAGGGTATGTCAAAACCTTTTTTATAGGCGCCTTGCCCGAGAATAGGGAAAATATAATCGTATTCTACCTGCTTCAGGCTATCCTTATAAGCCTCATGTTTTGTCTTTACTTTGGTGTTTACATATTGACCCCAAAGCGTTGTTACGGGAATTAGAAGTGATAAAAAAAATAATAAAGTAGTTTTTTTAACTATGGTCATAAATAAATCATTCATTATTGGTCTTCTTTTATTTCATCTTGGCTTCCTTCTTTCGCTTCTTTTCTTGCCTCTTTTTTTGCGGCTTTTTTCTCTCCTTTGGCCTCTTTAAATTTTTTGACTTGATCCTTTTTTTCCTGACTAAGACCTATGGGTACATTCAATTTTAGAAATAAGGCACTGTTTTTGGTTCCTGATTTGTCTTTATAAACATCAAGAAAGCCATAGTAATAACGAGCACCAATGGTCCATCCGAGACCCTTTAATAGTCTATAGCCGGCTCCGGCAGCCAAACCCATATCAAACCTATTGAGCATATCTCTATTATCTTCTGTCGCGTTAATTGAAATCCCATCAATGTCAGAATTGAATTGAATACTAGCCTTATATACAAGACCAAACTGAGGTCCAAGCTCAGCATACATGTGGTTATCAAATTTATACCTGGCGAGGGCAGGGACCAAAAAATAACTTATTGATTGACTGTATTCTCCTTCATAAGGATAGATTGTTGCGTTTAAAAATTCAAGATCTCTTTCTTCTAAATCATCCAAACCCAGTTCCGATTTAACCAGCACGCCCGTATGAAAATACCATTGTTCTTTCATTTTTATATCGAAATAGAAACCCAGGTTCCATTTTCGATACCAGCTACTTGATTCCATCCCGCTGATACTGGCATAGTTAACCCCTCCATCCAGTCCGAATTCAATTTTACCTGTATTTAGAGACTTGCCCAAAAGAAGGGCTATCAATACCTGAGACTGCATCGATAAGCTAATCAAAAGAAAAACTGTAACGAGAAATGTCTTTTTCATTGATTTGGAATTTTTTATTTGACTGTATAACCCTTTCCTTCCATACATACAGAAAAGGCTTTGTTATAATCTTTGGCTGCAGCTTGGCTTGCTGCGCTCGCTGCCTGATCATTTGCTTGTTGCTCCCTCTCATCTCCGACTACTTTTGATCGACGCCCCCTTACGCCACCTACCACAGCTCCAATAGCTGCTCCTTTGCCAGCATCACCGGCAATTGCACCTATTGCAGCTCCACCTGCTGCTCCTACAGCGGCTCCTCCAACGGCTGTCCCATCTACTGATCTATCAACTTCAGCTCCTTTGTATACAGTTGGATTCATAGGGTCATAACCTGATTGTTGCTTGGCCCATTTAAAGCATGCCATTTCATCTGCTTCCTGAGTCGCTGCATTCTGATTGTTAGCAGGGAAAACATAAAGCCCCAGACTGCTAGAAATACTTTGAGCAGATAAAGTTGTGAAACCAAATACACCAATAATCAGTGAAGTATATATAATTTTATTTTTCATAATTTTTTATAATAAAAGGTTCTAAAGATCTTCAGGGTTTATAAACACATATCCTAATTGCTCCAGAGCATCAGCCTCATTATAAAATGTTAGACTTTTAATAATCTTTCCATCTTTTATCTGATAGACTGTATTCGCCAGAATGCTAATTGTTTTATTCGATCCCTTGTAAACAATTGTCAAATCTGCCCAGTTCGAAACCCATTCGCCCTCGGGTGTTTTGACCGCAATATTTTGTGATTTTGAATAGGAAATTTTTTCATAGAGATTTTCTATGTTAGATTTCCAGTTCATGATTGCTTGTTCTTTCCAAATGGAGTCGCCTCTTGACGGGCCAATTCCTACATAGGAATCATCCAAAATATTGCTCATGGCATCATAATCCAAATTTTCAACTGCTTGAATATAATTCTGAATTAGTAGCACATTTTCTTTCGATGGATCATTTGGCTCGCATGATGACAACAACCCGACTACAAACACAACTAAAAATAAATTTTTCATTTTAACGTCTTTTACATGAAGTAATAAAAATACAATTATCTTGATAATTCCGGTATGAATTTTCATTTTATTCTTATACCTAATCTAAGAATATGAGATATGAACTAATTTAAGAAGCACAGAAACATATTATTGAGGAACAGATTTTTATCATCTTTTAGTCAAGAAATCGCTAAAAGATGATCACTTATTTTTCTAAGGTGCTATTAATGAAAATGCTTATTTAAACTTATAATAGAAACTTAAAATAAATTGTGAATGAGAGGTGTCAACCAAGGCAAAATCAAGGTCTGTACTGTCACGAATAAAACTAGCTTCGGAATCTGAAAAACCTGTTTCCCAGCGAATATCTGCACCAACTTTTCCAAAGTTAAGTCCTAAGCCAACTTGTCCTGAAACAAGAAAATCATCAGAACTTACGTTAGACACGCCTTCTATGCTTTCGGGTACAGAAAGTTTTGTATTCATTATGTAAGAAAAATTGGGTCCAAAAAAGAATCTCCCAATTTTAAATACCCTAAACCCTAATAAAACAGGTAGTTCTAATTTATCCAGTTTTAAAGTACCTTGATCATCATCTAGTATATAACTACTTTCAGTATGTGTATAAACCAGTTCAGGCCTGATATATAAAAATAGAGGTAATTTAATTTCAGTGAGAATTCCAATGTGATAACCAACTTCTTCATTTGAAGACAATGAAATAGGATTACCTTGATTAATGGTTCTTAAATCACCATTTTCGTTGTAGTTCACGCCACCTTTAATACCCCAATTTAAGAACTGGGCATTAGCACTAGCTGTTAAACAAAAAACGACAAGAAGTAGATATAGATTTTTCATAGGGGGGCTATTTAAACATAAAAATATAAATTATTTTCTTGCTAAAACTCTTTTTACAGCTGCAATGACGGCTTTATCATTCAAGTTGTACTTTTCCATAAGTTGGGCAGGAGTTCCTGATTCTCCAAAACTGTCGTTAACCGCAACATATTCCTGAGGAACCGGATTATTTAAAGAAAGCGTTCTTGCAACACTTTCACCCAAACCTCCCAGAATATTATGTTCTTCAGCTGAAACAACACAGCCAGTTTTGGCAACTGACTTTAATATTGCATCCTCGTCTAATGGTTTGATTGTGTGTATATTGATAACTTCAGCACTTATTCCCATGGCTTCTAATTGCTCAGATGCCTGTAAAGCTTCCCAAACCAAATGTCCTGTCGCGATAATCGTTACATCAGTACCTTCAGTAAGTTGAATAGCTTTGCCAATTACAAATTTCTCATCTTTTGGCATAAAAACAGGTACTGCCGGACGACCAAATCTTAGGTAAACCGGTCCTTCATAATCAGCTATAGCGATGGTTGCTGCTTTTGTTTGATTGTAGTCACAAGGATTGATCACTACCATTCCTGGAAGCATTTTCATCATTCCAATATCTTCAAGTGTTTGATGTGTAGCGCCATCTTCACCTAAAGTCAAGCCAGCATGTGATGCACATATTTTTACATTCTTTGCAGAATAGGCAATTGATTGTCTGATCTGATCATAAACTCTTGCAGTAGAAAAATTAGCAAATGTTCCAGTAAAAGGAATTTTTCCGCCAATTGTAAGTCCAGCAGCTATCCCCATCATATTGGCTTCAGCGATACCTATTTGAAAAAACCTTTCAGGATTTTCTTTGATAAATTCATCCATTTTTAAAGAGCCAATTAAATCAGCACATAATGCCACAACATTTTCATTGGTTCTACCTAATTCTGCAAGCCCGGCTCCAAAGCCTGAGCGAGTATCAATTTTTTCTGTAAAAGTGTATTTTTTCATCTGTGTCTACGCTAATATCAATTGGTTATAATGCGGCAAAAATAGCAATTTAAATTAGTAAAAATATTAATTTAATCAGATTATTGAATATTTAAATGTCATGCAAGGCCGTGTAAAATTTTTGAACCGGAAAGCCCATCACATTGAAGTAACTACCATTGATTTTTTCAATTCCAATATAGCCTATCCATTCTTGTATTCCGTAACTCCCGGCTTTATCAAAAGGTTTAAATGTTTCAATATAAAAATGAATTTCTTCCTCGGTTAATTTCTTAAAAATTACCTGGGTGGTATCTGAAATAATGATCTGATTATTAATCGTTGTAAGTGCTATAGAACTGATAACATCATGCTTCTTTCCGGATAAGGATTTCAACATTTCAACAGCTTCTTTTTTATTCTTTGGTTTGCCCAAGGCCTTTCCTTCAAGCCATACAATTGTATCAGCCGTAATAAGGATTTCTTGCGCCTTTAATATTCCTGAAAATGGAGAAGCTTTTAGTTTTGCCAGGTATTCACTTATTTCTTTTCCCTGGAGATGAATGGGGTAGTTTTCAGCGACCTCTTTTATTCGAATTTCAAATTCTAAATTTAATTCTTTCAAAAAAAAACTTCGGCGCGGAGATTGAGAAGCGAGTATTAGCCGACGGTCTTTTAGCAATTTTTGCAACATGATCAAATGAGAATAATTGAAAACATTCCTAGCAGCATGATAATCTTAAGCAGTGTGCTCAAATTATGGAAATCAGTTTTGGTCTTCGCTTGATTTAGTTTAAAGATAAAATAGAGTAGTGGTAAACAAACTAAGGCAATAAGATAATAACTTAAATAATTACTTTTATCAAAGACGAAGTAAGATAGATAGGACAATGAAATTAGAAATAAAACCGTCACGGCAACAAGAATGTTTTTTGTTTTTTTAGTACCCAGCACAATTGGAAATGATTTTGCATCAATAGCCCTGTCTCCTTCAATGTCTTCAATATCTTTAATAACTTCCCTTAAAAAAGTAAGGATAAAACCAAATACCCCGATGATTAAAAATATGCGCAAAACATGTTGTTGGGATTCAAGATTATAATAATTAGTGGCTGGGCCAACATCAAATACTGCAACCATTAAAATGCAAAATAGCACCACAGAAGATACTATTAAATTTCCAACTAAAATATTCTTTTTTAAATACTTAGCATATTGATATAGAAGTAATGATGTAAGTACAAAAATTATAAAAAACGATGTGTTTCCAACATAATAAGATAAGTACATCCCTAATAATAAGCCTGCCGCATTGAATCCAATGAAAAGATATTGAGCTGTAATTCTAGTAATCTTCTTATCAACAAATAATTTTTCAG
Source organism: Lutimonas halocynthiae (assembly GCF_030409835.1). Lineage (GTDB taxonomy): Bacteria > Bacteroidota > Bacteroidia > Flavobacteriales > Flavobacteriaceae > Lutimonas > Lutimonas halocynthiae. Next base: position 589,338 of record NZ_JAUFQO010000016.1, on the reverse strand, counting down.
GCTTATTGATGATGTCTGCTTTCACATCATGCATATCATTAACGATATAACCGGCAATGGCAATAAAAGCCGTAGAGAGTGCCAGAAGACTGAAGTGAAAGTCATCGAGAGAAACTTGAATTTCAAATTTTTCAAAAAGGAAGTATTTGAAAAGATATTGAATTAACAAAATCATTAAAATGTTCTTCCAACGAAAAAATATCAAATAGTCTTTAAATGTCATGAATAGTTTTTCTTTAATCGGTCAAGAGATTTTTTACTGTCTCGATCTTTAAGAACTTGCCTTTTATCATATAGTTTTTTACCCTTAGCCAGCCCTATATGGAGTTTAGCCCAGCCTTTGTCAGTGACAAATAACTTTAAAGGAATGATGGTAAGTCCTACGTTTTGTACCTCTTTGAGAAGTTTTTTTAATTCTTTTTTATTTAACAACAGTTTTCGTTCTCCTTTAGATCTATGGTTATAAAAACTACCATAACTATATTCTTCGATAAACATGTTGATAACAAATAGCTCTCCTCTGTCATTAAACTCACAAAAGCTTTCTGTAATCCTTGCCTTTCCTTGGCGGATGGATTTTATCTCGGTTCCGGTGAGTTGGATACCAGCTATATAGGTGTCCAAAATTTCGTACTCGAAACGGGCTTTCTTATTTTGAATATTGACATTCTTTTGCATTCGACAAATCTAAATAAAAATTATTCGAAATGTGAAGAATTCAATTCAAAATGAAATAAAATTAGCTGAGATAATGAGATTAGGAGGCGGTAATATTAATTTAAACCTGTCCATTCAATCTTTATAAAACCTTGTCGCATTAGATGATTTAGCTGTTGATCTGGTAATTCACCAGCTTCGACTTCGTACATCACTACTAAATTATTGAGCAGTTCAGTTCTAAGTTTGCCTGAATTGTCGACTTCTATTTTGGCATTGTAATCAGAGGTTCTAAACAATGGTACATGTTCAAAAATCATTGGGCTATCAAACTGAGGCCCGGCCATTATTATTGTGGCATCAATGTTGTCAGCATTAATATTGAAAACATGAGACCCTAAATCTTTGATGATAATTGTTCCTGAAATTTCCTTTACATCGTTTGAAGTGCAAGAAGAGAACGACATTATGCATAGACATAATGCACAACTTAAAAAAATCTTTTTCATAACTCCTTATTTTTTATAGCAATTGTTATTATAGAAACCTATAACGCTAACACATAAGGATTTATTTTAATTAAGTTAATGTTTTTATTCTAGTGAGCTATTCTAATTCTTAAACTAAGAAATAATGCGTACCAGCAGTTTTATGAATTCATAGTTTGTAGAACTGCTTCGGGTCAACCAGAAGGGTGGTGAGTTCAACAGTATGGTTGTCAGGATCCTTAAGATACATAGATTGAAAATAGGTGTGGTCTTTGAATTGGAAAGGAATATTAGAGGTTTTAAAAGTATTTTGGGCTAATAAAAAATTTTCATTGTCAAGTCTAAAAGCAAAATGATCAATTCCTGTTAAGTTTGATTTCTCCGCAGGAAAAGGCATTTTTCCCTCGGCAGGAAAAATAGCCACTCCAGTTTCTCCGGATACCATAAAAACCGGATAGGCCCCCCAGGCTTCCGCACGAAGTTCTTTCAGTCCTATAACTTCAGCATACCAATTAATGGATTCTTCCGGGTTACTTGCCCTTATAGCAACATGATCAATATTTTCTATTTTAAATTCACGCAATGGCGATTAAAAATTAAGCAGAATTACGACTGGCATTGATATTTCCAAACAGTGATCGGGTTATGATCTTTTCATAGACAGCTAGCATTTCTTTATCGGCATTAGGGTCCTGATTGAGTTCCTGTACTTTTTTCAAGGCATACTGCTGAATGGTAAGTAAAGGCAATACAATAGATTCTCTTACTTCAATAGAAGCTTTACTGATTGGGTGATTTTGCATTAACTCAGCATGATTTCCTAATTTTAAAACAAGTCTTTTACTCGTTAAAAATTCAGTATATATCAATTTCCAGAAATCACCAAACTCAGGATCTTTCTCCATATATCTAGTCAATTCAAAAAATGACTTCTTCATAGACATCATACTGTTATCGATAAGACTTTTAAAGAATTTGGAGTTGTTGTAGAAGCTTACAACCTTGTCAAATTCTCCATTTTCTTCATATTTTAACAGGGCAGTTCCCACTCCAAAAAATCCGGGAACGTTTTGCTTTAATTGACTCCATGAGCCAACAAAAGGAATGGCTCTTAAGTCACTAAAATTTAGTTTTGCTGAACTATTTCTTTTAGATGGACGACTTCCAATGTTGGTTTTGGCATAATACTTTAGGGTGCTCATTCCTTCTAAATAAGGTAAAAACTTTTCATGGTTTTTAAATGCACTATAAGTATCATAACTTGTCTGTGCAAGTTCATCCATTATTTCTTTTTGTTCATCTGTAAGTGTGTTCTTGGCACTATCAAAAAACTCATTACTAACACCTGAACTAATTAATTGTTCGAGGTTATACTGAGCAGAATCTGTTGTTCCAAAATTGGAGCTAATGGTCTGACCTTGAATGGTTAATTGAACTTCTTCATTTTCTATGCTTGGCCCTAAAGAAGCGTAAAATTCATGTGTTTTTCCGCCACCTCTTGCTGGAGGACCTCCACGACCATCAAAAAATATGGCTTTGATATTGTATTTTCTTGAAATTTTTGTCAGCTCTTCTTTGGCCTTGAAAATTGACCAGTTAGCCATTAAATAACCACCATCTTTAGTACCGTCAGAAAATCCTAGCATTATAGTTTGCTTATTGTTCCTGCTTTCAACATGCTTTCGATACGTTTCGTTGGAATACAATTGTTCCATGACATCAGCTGATCGTTTAAGATCATCTACAGTTTCAAACAAAGGAACAATATCAACCGGTAGTTCATTGTGAAACGCCGTTAATTTTAACATGGCAAAAACTTCCATGACATTGAGCGCACTTTGATTATTACTGATGATATAGCGATTGGCGCCCTTTTCACCATTGTTGTGTTGAATTTTTTTAATGGCCTCAATTGAGCCTAAGGTTTTAACCACCAATTCATCATTGAATTGATCAGAAGTAATCTGACCATTCACAGTTGCTAATACTTCAAATTGTTCTTTTTCATTAAGTTCGCTGTAATTTTTTGGAAATATATCAGAACCTTCCTTGACAAGTGTATCTGAAATGTTTGTAAAAACCTGATGATGGATACGGCTATCTTGTCGGATATCAAGCGTTGCAAAATAGAACCCAAATATTCTAATTTTATGGATCAAATCCTTTAACTCAGTTAAATACAATGATTGATAATCATTGATGAGTAATTCTTTTATCTCAAACAGTTTGCTCAACAATTCATCTTGCGAATAAATGATCTTATCAGGTTCTATAAAGCTTCGATATAATTTATTCTCAACTTCCAGAACTATATCTGAGACTTTCTTAAAAGTCAATTTTCTTCTTAGTTTACGAATATCTCTGTAGTAGTTTCTTATAACAGATTGCCTTAATTTTTCTGCTACCTTTTCAGTGATTTCAGTTGTGACGAAAGGATTACCGTCTCTGTCTCCACCAGGCCAAAACCCGAGACTCACAAATTCATTAATAATTTCCTTGCCTTCGTAAATATTACTCTCAATATAATTATAAATAGAACCGGCAGCATGATAAAAAATATTCTCGAGATACCATATTAAATTGATGGCTTCGTCTAAAGGAGTTGGTTTCTCCGCTTTAAGAAAAGGTGTTACCCCAAGCTGAGCTAATAATTTTTTAATATTTACAAGGTCATTTCTTTCAATGGCATTGGTCAGATCAGTTATAATTCCTAAAACCGAACCAGGGTAGAATTGAGTGGGGTGGGCAGTAAGAACCAACCTCACTTTAAAGGCTTCTAAATAATTTTGTAAAGCTTCCTTCTTATTTTGTGAAAAAGCCTCTTCTTTAGCATTTCTCAGCGTTCCTTTACCATCCATATTATGAATGATCGGAAATGCTGCATCTTCAATCGCATCAAATAACACGACCTGTCTTTCAATATATTGAATGAACTTGAAAAGCATGTCTATTTTTTCACTTTCCTTGGCATTATCTTCGTACTTAGTGAAAAAATTATCGATGATTTCAACAGGTGTTAATCCTTTAGCAAAGCCTTTCTCACATTCACTTTTTAAAAGAGGCATCAATACGCCCGTATTCCTTATGTTATCAAATGGAAGGGTTATAAATATACTATTGTAAATTTGATATTTAGTCAGTATATTTTGATTGAACCGTTTTGATTTAGGTTGTATATTCATAATAATGCTCAAGATTTGATGCAAATTTAATAAGAATACAAGGATAATACTATTTTAAGATGAAATTTACGGACTTGTCAATTTCGAATTTGAATATTTGCCAAAAAGAGAATAATCCTTTAGAATAATAATGATTCCTTAGGTTCAGGAGCTTATAATAAAAAAGGCCACTTCTAAAGTGGCCTTTTGTTTTATTTAAATCATTTTATTTATTTCTAAAGACGAGCTCATCGTCAAAAGCATCGAGCAGGATATTGCTTTGAGGTATAATCTTACCCGCTAATATTTCTTTCGACAAACTGTTAAGCACTTCCTTTTGAATTACCCGCTTTATAGGTCTTGCTCCGAATTGTGGATTGAACCCTTTCTTAGACAAGCTAAAAATAGCATCTTCAGTTGCACTTAGGTTTATACTCTTTTCTTTTAGCATATCAGATAAAGCATCAATCTGTAAGCGAACTATCTGTGTCACTTCCTCTTGATTAAGCGGCGTGAACATGATAATTTCATCGATACGGTTCAAAAATTCTGGACGAATGGTTTTCTTAAGTAAACCAATAACATCAATTTTTGTTGTTTCAATCACCGCGTCTCTTGCTGCCATATCAATATTCTCAAAATTCTCTTGAATGATATGGGCTCCCATATTTGAGGTCATGATAATGATACTGTTCCTGAAATCTGCAACACGCCCCTTATTATCAGTCAACCTACCTTCATCTAATACCTGTAATAAAATATTGAAAGTATCTGGGTGTGCTTTTTCTATTTCATCGAGTAAAATTACCGAGTATGGCTTTCTTCTCACCGCCTCAGTGAGTTGTCCGCCTTCTTCATAACCAACATACCCTGGAGGTGCTCCAATTAGCCTGCTAACCGCATGTCTCTCTTGATATTCACTCATGTCAATTCTGGTCATGGCCGATTCATCGTCAAAAAGATAATCTGCCAGGGCCTTAGCCAATTCAGTTTTACCGACTCCGGTTGTTCCCAAGAATAAGAAAGATCCTATTGGTTTTTTTGCATCTTGTAAACCAGCTCTTGACCTTCTCACTGCATCCGCAACTGCCTCAATAGCTTCATTCTGGCCGATAACTCTATTGTGCAGCTCTTCTTCAAGAGCAAGTAATTTTTCTTTATCACTTTGCAACATTCTTTGTACTGGAATGCCTGTCCATTTCGCTACAACTTCGGCTATATCTTCGCTGGTAACTTCTTCTTTAATTAAAGAATTCTCTGAATTAGCTTCGACCTCTTTTTGATATACAAGAAGTTTCTCTTCTTCATCTTTTATTTTACCATATCTGATTTCAGCCACAAGACCATAATTACCATCTCGTTCTGCACGTTCAGCCTCAAGCTTAAATTTTTCAATTCGCTCTTTGGTTGACTGAACCTTGTCAACGATCTCTTTTTCACTGGTCCATTTCGCATTGATCTCATTTCGTTTCTCCTTAAAATTGGCAAGTTCTTCTTTTAAGAATTTTAATTTTTTGGTATCATTCTCCCTTTTTATAGCTTCGATTTCGATCTCTAACTGCATCACTTTTCGGTCTAGAACATCCAGTTCCTCAGGTTTCGAATTAATCTCCATTCTAAGCTTGGCAGCTGCTTCATCCATCAAGTCAATCGCCTTATCAGGTAAAAATCGATCTGATATATAACGTTGAGACAATTCTACAGCAGCAATGATCGCACTGTCTTTGATCTCTACTTTATGATGCGTTTCATATTTGTCTTTGATTCCTCTTAGGATGGATATGGCACTTTCAGTATCAGGTTCATTGACAATTACTTTTTGAAACCGTCTTTCAAGGGCCTTGTCCTTTTCAAAATGTTTTTGATATTCATCTAGGGTAGTGGCACCAATTGCTCTTAGTTCACCTCTGGCCAAGGCTGGCTTAAGAATGTTCGCTGCATCCATTGCGCCTTCGCCTCCTCCAGCTCCCACAAGGGTGTGGATTTCATCAATGAAAAGAACAATTTCTCCATCTGAAGAAATAACCTCTTTTATAACAGATTTTAACCTTTCTTCAAATTCCCCTTTGTATTTAGCACCAGCAATAAGGGCTCCCATATCAAGGGAGTAAATAACTTTATTTTGCAGGTTCTCAGGAACATCGCCTTTTACAATTCGATGCGCCAATCCTTCAGCAATTGCTGTTTTACCAGTTCCTGGTTCACCAATCAATATCGGATTGTTTTTGGTTCTTCTTGAAAGAATTTGTAGAATCCTTCTGATTTCTTCGTCTCGTCCAATTACCGGATCTAGTTTTCCATCATTGGCAAGTTGGTTTAAGTTTTTGGCAAATTTGCTTAATGAATTGTAGGTCTCTTCAGCACTTTGTGAAGTAACTCTATTTCCTTTTCTCAATTCGTCAATGGTACTCTTTAAGTCTTTTTCATTGACGCCATTGTCTTTAAGCAATTGGGTCGTATCACCTTTAGAGTCTAATATAGCCAGTAATAAATGCTCTAAGGACACATATTCATCCTTCATTTTTTTGGCAATATTACTCGAATCAATCAGCATTTTATTTGCTGTCTTGGATAACATTAATTCTCCTCCTTCAACAACAGGAAAACTTTGGATAATATTATCTAAGGTTCTATTAAACAGTTCAACATTCACTCCTAGTTTTTTTAGAATGAATGGTGTTACATTTTCATCAACTTCTAGTATTGCCTTTAATATATGGGCATTTTCAATTTGTTGATGCTTAAAGCCTTGTGCAATTTGTTGCGCCTTTTGCACTGCTTCTTGTGATTTTATAGTGAAATTATTAAAATTCATAATATTTGTTTTAAGTATAACATGCATTAGTCAAAATACGTTCCAAGATCATAGTTTGCTTATTCTGATGTCAATTTGACTGAAATTGAGGGTTTTAGATGACTTTTTGACTTGTTTTATGTCAAAAGGTTCATTTTTTAAACAAAGTAAGAAAAGGCAAAATCTGATTACAGTGTTCTTTCATAATCATGCACAAAAAAAAGCCTCTGATTTCTCAAAGGCTTTTTTTCTAATGTATGAAAGCGTTTTATAAAGCAAGTGTGCTTAAAACTTCTTTTAAATTTGGGTCTGAAGGTCTTGGTGCATTAGAATTAACAATATTACCTTCTTTGTCAATTAAGATAAACCTTGGAATACCTTTAATATTATAAGCTGTTACAAATTCAGAGTTCCAATCCTGGTCAGCCAATATTTGAATTCCTCCTAGATCTTCATCCTTGATCATTTTCAACCATTTGTCTTTGTGCTCCATTTTGTCAATAGAAAGACTAACGAATGCTATATTCTTTCCCTTATATGCTTCATCCATTTCCTTTAAAAACGGAATTTCTTTTTTGCAAGGCCCACACCATGTAGCCCATACATCAACATATACATATTTTCCTTTCAAATCATCTAATGATACGTTATTTCCATTTTGATCTGGGTAATTAAATTTTGGAGAAGGGTCACCTACGTTTAAACCAACATAGTTTGCATGTTCGTTTTCATAATTTGATTCAAAGAAATTGATTAGTTTATCAGTTGACTCCTTTTCTATTTTGATGACTTCTTCATCTAGACCCTCGGTACTATTTAACATATCATCTAATCTTGTTCTCAATGCAATTAACTTGCTGTCGAACTCATCTTTTTCTAAAGAGAAAAATGCCGCATAATCTGTTAATTTTTCATCCTTTATGAATTGAATTTTTTTAACCAGGTAGTTGTTGGTGATTGATCCTTGACCTTCATATACAACTGATTCCGGAAATTTCTCCATGTCAATCTCAACTTCCATGTCATACCCGTTTTTTAAATATAAAAAACCTTGTTTCTTCCCATCAGTAATACCATGAAAACCATCCACAACTTTTAAGGTATCTTTAAAAGACCCGTCTTCATTGACTTGAATAGTCTTTTTAAAATCTTTACCTAAAATCAGGATACTGTCTAAATCTGAATTATTTATGTTTCCTTGTAACGTTACATAAGTTTTATTTGATTCTTCACTACAGGCGAAAAGGCTGATCGCCACTAGTAGCATGATAACTTTCTTCATTTTATGTTTTTTTTAGCGTACAAATGTATGTTTTTCAGTTTAACTTTCTTTGGTTCAATTGTTAAACATATTTTAAATTATGGTCAATGAGTCGCAGAATAAACTCCTTCATTACGAGCTCCTATTTTTTAATTCAATTTTTGCCTGGCGGATAGGGAATTTGGAGGAATTATCGGGATACAATTTAGGCTATTGTTTAGCATTATATTCTAGCTTGAAACATAACTTATAAATAATTATTCAATTGATAAAAATATTGATTTGAGTTTAGTATTTTTGCGAACCTAAAACACATGGAGATGCCTACAATTAATGAATTAAAAGATTTTTCTACTCAAGTTAGAAGAGATATTGTTAGAATGGTGAGCGCAGTAAATTCAGGGCACCCTGGAGGATCATTGGGTTGTACAGAATTTATGACTGCTTTGTATCAAGAAGTGATGGACTATTCTTCAGAATTCAATATGGACGGCACGAATGAGGATCTCTTCTTTTTGTCAAATGGCCATATATCTCCGGTATTATACAGTGTGTTAGCAAGAAGTGGCTTTTTCCCAGTTTCAGAATTAGCAACTTTCAGAAAAATTAATACGCGTTTACAAGGTCATCCAACTACCCATGAAGGTTTACCTGGAATAAGAATGTCTGCCGGATCATTAGGGCAAGGACTATCTGTAGCTTTAGGTGCTGCAAATGCTAAGAAACTTGATGGCGACAAACATTTGGTTTACACATTACACGGCGATGGTGAGTTGCAGGAAGGTCAGGTGTGGGAAGCTGCTATGTATGCTGCTGGTAAGAAGGTTGATAATTTGATTGCTACCATTGATTACAATTTAAAACAAATTGACGGCGCCACAGATGATGTTATGCCACTTGGTAATCTTAGAGATAAGTTTGAAGCTTTTGGCTGGAAAGTACTTGAGGTTGTTAATGGTAATGATCTAGAGAGTATTATAGCAGGATTGAAAGAAGCTAAAAGGGAAACAGGAAAAGGAAAACCAGTTTGTATCCTTATGCATACTGAAATGGGTAATGGTGTAGACTTTATGATGGGTACGCATGCCTGGCATGGTAAAGCTCCCAATCCGGAACAATTAGAAAGCGCACTTGCTCAAAACCCTGAAACTTTAGGGGACTATTAAACTTCACTACTATAAAAAGTAGGGAGTTTGAGTTTAAATTTCACGGCTATTAATCTTACGGTAATCACCATAAGCGTGGTTAAAATATGGATCAGGTCTTGATCGATTTGAAATCTATCTAAGATCAGATAAGTAACAGCTCCAATTATACATGCGGTTGCGTATATTTCCTTTTGGAATATCAAGGGTATTTCATTACTAAGTGTATCTCTAATAACACCACCAAAGGTAGCGGTGATTGTTCCTAAGGCAACGCAGATAATAGGATGGAAGTCGTTTTGTATGCCTATTTCTGTTCCAATTATGGTGAAGATTCCTAATCCTATTGTGTCAAATAAAAACAATGACTTACTGAGGTAGCCTATTTTTTTTCTGAATATGATGGCCAGAATGACAGCGGTTAAAATCACATAACTGTAATTGAGATCTCTCATCCAGGTTATGCTATCGGCTCCGATTAAAATATCCCGTAAGGTTCCTCCACCTACTGCAGTAACAAATGCTATGATTAAGACACCAAAGGTGTCCATTCTTTTTTTAATGGCGAACAAGGCACCAGAGATGGCAAATGCCGCAGTTCCTAAGAGATCAAGAAAGTCAAAGATGCTCATGAAAAATACTTAAATGATTATTGGTTGGCGAAGGTCTTGTAATTTTTATACCTTTCAAAGATATCTTTGACATATTCATAAGGTTCATAACCACGAGCATAGCCATAGGTAACTACAGGGTCATTATAAAACTTCTCTTTGGAAAGGTTTAATACGTAATAATCAACGCCTTCGTCCCAGACCAAAGAATCTTTTCCGTATTTGATTGCCAGATTCTGTGCATCTTTAATATGACCATAACCACAATTATAAGAGGCCATTGCGAACTTTATTCTTTGGACAGAGTCAGGGATTTGGTCCCAGTAAGAATGCATTCTAGCCAGGTACTTACTTCCTGCTTTGATGTTCTGTTCCGGATCATGAATATTAGAGACTCCCATTTCTTTAGCTGTAGCAGGCATAAGCTGCATTAAGCCACTGGCACCTACCCATGATTTATTTCCAGGGTTGAACATAGACTCCTGGTAAATCAAGGATTTGACCAGGATCCAGTCCCAACCTAATTCAGCGGAATATTTTTTCACCATTTCATCATACTTGCTGAATTTACCTGTTGTACCGGTATAATATTCACTATCTAACCTTTTGTGAAACTGCCTTTTATTTTCAAAGTATTTTTCATAGATCATATTATAATCGGGCTTGCTCTTTATTGCGATTAAACCTTTATTGATGATAGCAAGTAAATCAGGAGAGGTTTTTCGCACAGCCCAGGCAATTCGTTGAGATAAACTCACAGGAGTGTCTGTGTCAATGTTTGGGAAATAGCTCTTATGTATCGATGCCTTGTGGTTGTCAATTATCGAATATTTTATCTCGCCTTCAGAAACCATTTTTATAATTTGTTCATCTGACGTTTCACCAGGAAGTACATCAATATAAATGCTATCTCCTAATTCGTTGGTCAGTTCTTTCAGTCTTAAATAATAAGAAGAATTCTGTCTTACTGAAACCGTATCATTAATCAGGTCAATGATGTCAGTAGCCATGGCATCCTTAATGTTGTCTCGCGTCATTTTTCTCCAGTTATCTGGTTTCTTTTGAATTAAAGACTGATGGGTAATCATATAAGGATCCGTAAAACTTACATCTTCTTTCCGATCTGATGTAATGGTATAACCCAAGGCGATAATATCTCCTTCGCCTCTGTTGAGCATAGAAATGACAGAATCTACATTCTTGGCAAGAACAATTTCAAGGCTTATATCAAGGTGGTCAGCAAGTCTTTTGAACATTTCATACTCAAACCCCATTGTTTCTCCTTTATACAGAAAATAGCCAGTAGGCGAGTAGGTGGTAATTACCCTGAGAACACCAGAATTTACGATGCTATCCAGGTCATAATTTATGGGATCCGGAATCTTGGCAACGGTTGAAATGATCTGTTTCTTTTTAGGCTCCGAAGAGCAGGCCCAGAAACAACTGCAAATTAATAAAAGGCAGCCCATTACAATAAAATTGGTTTTAAAATTTATTTTCATAACAATTTATTCATGTATTAACATTGCATACATTATCAATTGAAAGCTCGACATATCAATTTTTATTAGACCTATTTCAGTTCCAATTAATAGAATATATAAGAATATCAATAGATTGCAATGCAGTCAAATATAGGAAAATTAATAAAAAAGCCTAATTGGATAGATAAATTGTAATGGGAGAGATTATTTAATCAATGAAAATCTCTTTTTTCCTTGAATAAAATGTTGCCAGACGATGCTGAAACAATAAAAATAATTGGTTTGTTTAAAAGACAAAGCCCTTCTCTTTTTTAGCATTTTTCTGACATGCCAGTAAAAGCTCAAATGCGCTTTGATTATGGCCCAAGTGTGAATAGGTCTTAATTCGACGATGAATTTTAAGCCTGCTACTGCATCGAGAACCAATCTAAAAAAGATCACCAGAAAAACGTATCGTTTCGGTACATTTTTGGCAATAGTAAAAAGGCTGTTTCTGAAATTGAGATAGGTTTTCTGTGGATTAGACTCTTGCAATGTTGCACCACCAACATGATACACTTCAGATGCCCCCACGTATTTGATATGATGCCCTTCGTTTTGAACTCTCCAGCAAAGATCGATTTCCTCCTGATGCGCAAAGTATTCTTCATCGAAACCACCCAACTCATGGTAGATGTCTGACTTGATAAAAAAGCAGGCTCCTGAAGCCCAAAAAATATCTGCCACATCGTTGAACTGTCCTTGGTCTTTTTCTAATTCCATAAAAATCCGCCCTCTGCAAAAAGGGTAGCCCATGAAATCTACAAAACCTCCTGCGGCGCCAGCATATTCAAATTTTGATCTGTCTTTAAAGTCAAGTAATTTAGGTTGAATTACGGCGGTAGTATTATTTTGTTCAAATGCCGATTTGATTGGTTTAAGCCAATTTTGAGTTACTTCAATATCTGAGTTTACCAAAGCGTAAATGTCAGCTTCAATATGCTTTAAGGCATCATTATATCCTTTTGCATAACCTCCATTGATTTTATTCTGAATAATCTTAACCTGGGGATAATTATTTTGAAGAAATGAAATGCTTTGATCACTTGAATTATTATCCGCCACATAAACATCTGCATCCTCCAGACTGTAGTCAACAACTGAAGGGAGAAACTTTTCTAGCAAGTCTCTGCCATTCCAGTTTAAAATTACAATTGCTATTTTCAAGGTGGGTAGAAATAATTATTTTAAAGAATGCAAACATAGCTTTTTTCACTAATCAAAACTATAAAAGCCCTTAATTTTAAGAATAATTTGGAATTTCTTTTAAAAAGGTATATTTCTTTTCTTCGTGGTTCATTTGACAATAGAAATGATCCAGGCCATTGGTAACAATTAAATAAGTAGCATTGAGTTTCATATTGTATCTGGCTATTTGATCAAAAGTATCTTGATTGATTTTTATATGAGTCGCTTTGCATTCTACAATAATATTTGGCGAGCCGGTCTTGTCAAAAATAAGAATATCGGTTCTTTTTACCGTATTGTTTACGATGCATTGCTTTTCAATAGCCATTAAAGAAAGGGGATAATTCTTTTGTTCATGAAGATATGATACAATGTTTTGCCTTACCCATTCTTCATCAGTAAGAACGATGTCTTTTTTTCTAACTCGGTCAAAAATATAAAGCTTATTTTCTTTATTTTTGATCCGAAAGGAATACTTTGGCAAATTGAGAATCATCATGAGGTAAAAGTAAGGAACTTCTTATAATTTATGAATAGAATCAAACAGATCGTCGATGATATAAAATCGAAAAACACCAAGCCCATTTATTTTCTAATGGGCGAGGAGGCCTATTATATAGATAAGATATCTGATTATATTGAAAACAATATATTGGCGGAAGAAGAAAAGGGCTTTAATCAAATGGTGCTTTATGGTAGGGATGTTACAATCGAAGAAATTGTGGCAAACGCCAAACGTTTCCCTATGATGTCTGATAAACAAGTGGTTATCGTAAAAGAAGCACAAGATCTATCGAGGAATATTGAAAAATTAGCGGCTTATGCTGAAAACCCACAGCCGTCTACAGTCTTGGTTATTTGCTATAAGTATAAAACCATTGATAAGCGAAAGAAATTAGCAAAAACGGTGGCAGAAGTAGGCTGTCTGTTTGAGAGTAAAAAGCTTTATGAAAATCAGGTAAGTGAGTGGATCAATAGTAATTTGAGGGATAAAGGTTATCAGATAGAACCAAAAGCATCACATATGTTGGTGGAATTTCTCGGAACGAATCTTTCAAAAATTGATAACGAACTAGACAAATTGGCGCTTGTATTAGATAAAGGTTCTGTTATTTCAGCTATAAACATAGAAGAAAATATAGGCATAAGTAAAGATTACAATAATTTCGAATTGAGAAAGGCAATAGGAGATAAGGAGCTGGTTAAAGCGAATCAAATAGCGCAGTATTTTTCTCAAAATCCAAAGAGTAATCCATTGATAATGACTATTTCATTATTGAATAGTTTTTTTACCCAGCTGTTGTTATATCACGGTTTAAAAGATAAAGGCAAGATCAATGTTGGAAAAATGTTGAGGATTAACCCGTATTTTATTGCTGAGTACCAGAGAGCGGCGCGAAATTACCCAATGAGGAAGGTAGCTCAGGTAATTGCCAGCCTAAGAGAGGCTGATTTGAAAAGTAAGGGTGTTGGTGCCTCAAACTTAGCTCAGGGAGATATTCTTAAAGAGTTATTGTTTAAAATTATGCATTAGAAAAGATGCCTTTCTAGTATTTTTTATTAAACAATATAATTTCTGGATCCAAAAATCGCAGACCCTACGCGAATCATATTGCTCCCATTTTTAATAGCGATCTTATAGTCACCACTCATGCCCATAGAAAGAATTTTTAGCTCAATATTTGATGCATTGATGCTGTCAAAAAGGGCCTTTAATCCTTGAAATTCAGCGGAAACTTCTTCTTCGTTTGAGCTGAAACTTGCCATTCCCATTAAGCCCACAATTTTGATGTTTTCCAGCTCAGCAAGTTCTTTAGATTGAAGTATACTTTCTATTTCCCTAAACTCAAGACCGAATTTAGTCTCTTCCTTAGCAATTCTGGCTTGCAACAAGCAGTTGATAATGCGGTCATGTTTCTTTGCCTGCTTGTTAATCTCATTTAGCGTTTTAAAGCTATCAACACCATGAATTAAATCGACAAAATGTGCCATGTATTTTACCTTGTTACGCTGAAGATGACCTATCATATGCCATTTTATATCCTTTGGTAAGGCTTCATACTTATTCACCATTTCCTGAATCTTATTTTCACCAAAATTTCGTTGCCCTGCTTCATAGGCTTCCATGATATCCGAAATAGGTTTGGTCTTCGATACAGCAACCAACGTTACGCCTTGGTCTATTTTTGATTTAAAATTCTCTAAGTTCTCTTTAACAAGCATTTAATATGATTTAATTCAATTATTACTTCAATTCATAGATGGTTAGCCCACTTCTTAATTTGGGCTCGACATAGCTGCTTTTGGGAGGCATTGTAAGGTTGTTGTCGGCAACAGTTTTAAGCTGTTTAACAGAAATAGGAAACAGACCAAATCCGACCTCATAATCTCCTGAATCAACTAGTTGCTGCAGTTGCATTTCATTGCCGGTTTCAGGGAGGTAATCTATATTTTTGTCTGTTGAAGGATCCTTGATGCCAAGAATAGGTTCAAGAATTTTTTTGAACAGAATTTGAGAATCCAAATCGTCTAGTTCATTACTGGGATTGAATGATGACTTTCTGAGGTATAGTTTGTAATATTCACCATCAAGATACATACAGAAATGATGCTTTTTTGAGGGTTGATAGTATTGTTTCCCCAGATTTTGAATTCTGAAATTTTCATCAAGAGCCATCAAAAATTCCCGTTTATGAAGGCCATTCAGATTATTGATAAATCGATAAAAAGAAGTGATTCTCAAACTTGACTCAGGAATAAAATAGGCCATAAAATGTTTACACAAGTCTTTTGCTTTTTCATCACCACTTTGCTTCATTTTTTCATACAAATAATTGGAAGAAGCGGTTCTGTGATGTCCATCGGCTATATAGAGCGAAGGCATATTGGCAAAAGAATCTGAAATTTGAGCTACTTCATCTTCATTATCGATCAACCACATAAGATGTGTTCTGTTCTTGTTTGTGGTAAATTCATATTCAGCTCTGAGCGTTCTGTATTTTAATATAAGTGAAGAAAGAAAATCATTGTCTGGATAAGTTATCAATACAGGTTCGGCGTTGAATCCTGTAACCTCAAGGTAATTCCCAAATAGTGCCTCTCTCTCGCTCAAAGTCTTTTCGTGCTTTTTTATCACATCATTTTGATAATCCTCTAGAGAGGCTAAACCGATAATTCCCCAAAAGACATCTCCATTAAAAGACTTTTGGTGCAAGTAATAGCTGGGTTTTTTATCATTCTTAAAAATGCCATTTTCTTTAAATTCACCATACCTGTTATGAACCATCTTGAAACGTTTGGCCCCATGAACAGTTTTATGAAATTTAAAGCCTGGACGCAGAATGTGTAAAAAAGAAAAAGGATTCAATCTGAGAATGTCGTTTAATTCCTTTTTTTTATAGATATCATAAGAGCGTGTAGTTACTAAGGCAACCTTATCTCTTGTAGATCTTACAGCTCGGAATGGATTTACTTTGGCCATGGTTAATAATTAGATCAAGTAATTACAGTATTCAGTATGATATTGTTGATTAAAACAAAAATAGAGATTTATTATGGATATAATAAATCTCTATTTTAATATAATTTCAAGAACTAACCTAGGCTAGGATCTCAATAATTTGAGTGGCTAATTCTTCACCAATTCTATTCTGAGCTTCTTGTGTAGCAGCTCCAATATGTGGTGTAAGTGAAATGTTTTTGTTCATCAATAATTGAATTTCAGGACTTGGTTCGTTTTCAAATACGTCTAAGGCTGCATTTGAAATTTTTCCTTCCTCAATGGCTGCAATAAGTGCAATTTCATCGATTACTCCACCACGTGCCGCGTTGACAATCCCAGCACCTTGTTTCATGATGGCAAATTCCTTGGCGCCAATCACATACTCTTTTTGTGCCGGTACATGCAATGAAATAAAATCTGCCTGCGCAAGCACATCCTCTTTTGAAGTTGTGTCAATAGTGAAATTCACGTGCTGCCCATCAAAAAAGTCCAGTTGTAAATTAGCTGAATCAATAAAAGGATCAAAAGCAACAACTTTCATCCCCACACCTAATCCAATTTTGGCTGTGGCCTGACCAATCCTGCCAAAACCAAGAATTCCTAATGTTTTCCCTTTTAACTCAATACCTTTGGCATAAGCCTTTTTAAGTTCCTTAAATTTAGAATCTCCTTCAAGTGGCATATTTTGATTAGAATCATGTAAAAATCTTACCATCCCAAATAAATGAGCAAAAACCAATTCTGCAACTGAATGTGAAGAGGCAGCCGGAGTGTTAATTACTTTAAGACCTTTGTTCCTTGCATAATTCACATCGATATTGTCCATACCAACACCACCACGACCAATGATCTTAAGTGAAGGGCATGCATCTATAAGCGCTTCCCTTACCGTAGTTGCACTTCTTACTAAGAGAACAGCAACTTCATTTTTATTAATAAATTCTGCAAGCTGTTCTTGCGCAACAGTTTTTAAAATAACCTCAAAACCTGCATTTTCTAACGCCACAACTCCTGAAGTTGCAATACCATCATTCGCTAATACCTTCATTTTATTATATTTAAATTTTTATACTATTTTTAAAGTGCTTTCATTACATCTACCAAAACCTGGATGCTTTCTTTAGGCATGGCATTGTAAATACTGGCTCTGTAACCACCAACTGATCTATGTCCGTTGATACCACTGATACCTGCTTCTTTCCACATACTGTCAAATTTTTCTTTTTTGCTTTCATCGGTTAAGACAAATGTGACATTCATATTTGAGCGATCTTCCTTATTCGCCACTCCTTTAAATAAAGGGTTACTGTCAATCTCGTCATAAAGAATCCCTGCTTTCTCATCGTTTATTTTCTCAATACCTTCTACGCCTCCCAAGCCCTTAAGCCATTCAAGAGTCAACATAGATACATATACAGGAAATACAGGTGGTGTATTGAACATACTCTCTTTTGAGATATGAATTTGATAATCTAACATAGAAGGAATCTTTCTTCCGGTTTTTCCTAAAATGTCATCTTTCACAACTACCAAAGTTGTTCCCGCAGGTCCCATATTCTTTTGAGCGCCGGCATAAATAAGGTCGAATTGACTAAAATCCAATTTGCGTGAAAAAATATCTGAACTCATATCACAAACCAATAGTTTATCAGTTTTAGGAAAGGATTTCATTTGTGTTCCAAAGATCGTATTGTTACTTGTGCAATGAACATAAGTAGCATCCGATGGGATGGTATAGTCTTTTGGAATATAATTAAAGTTGGTATCTTTAGATGAAGCAATCACTTCTACTTCTCCTAAAAGGCCAGCTTCCTTAATCGCTTTTGAACTCCAGGTACCCGTGTTGATAAATGCAGCCTTGCCGCCTTCTGGCAAAATATTATAAGGAACCATCAAAAACTCCAGGCTTGCACCGCCTTGTAAAAATAAGGCTGAATATCCTTTGTCTTTAAGATCTAAAAGTTCGAGTACAAGATCTTTTGCATGTTCCATAACTTCAACAAAATCAGCACTCCTGTGCGAGATTTCAATTAAAGAAAGGTTCAGATTGTTAAAATTAAGAACTGCTTCTGATGCCTTTTGCAAAACTTCCTGAGGAAGAATACATGGACCTGCACTAAAATTATGTTTTTTCATCAAATTTGGGTTTAAATGATTCGCTTACATTTTATAATGCAAAATTGATAAAATTCTTTGAAATACAGGCTATGAATTTCTTAAAAATTCAAGGAGTTTATTGAGCATAATTGAATCGCTCATTAGCAAAAATGTAAGTCAGCCAAATCAAATGAGTTTTTAATTGTAAAAATAAAATACATCAAGTGATTGCTACGTTTTATTTTGGTACAAAAGTCATGCAAGGAATAATCATTTCTTCAAGCGAAATACCGCCATGTTGATACGTGTTTTTATAATACTTCACAAAATGGTTGTAGTTGTTAGGATAGGCAAAGAAATAATCCTCTTTTGCAAAAATGAACGAACTACTGATATTTAAAGATGGAAGAAAAATTTCTTTTGGATCTTTTACTTCATAGACTTCCTTTTCATTATAACTCAAACTTTTACCAGTTTTATAACGAAGGTTCGAACTTATATTTTTATCTCCAACTACCTTAGAAGGTTTCGAAGTATTAATGGTTCCATGGTCTGTAGTAATAATTAATTTAAGGCCCATTTTTTGAGCATTCTGGATGATTTCCAAAAGGGGTGAGTTCTTAAACCAACTTAAAGTCAATGAACGATACGCTTTATCATCATTTGCCAATTCTTTGATCATATCCATTTCTGTTCTGGAATGTGATAGCATATCGACAAAATTATAGACAATCACCGTTAGATCATTCTTTTTCGTTTTAGCGAAATTGGCAGCTAATTCTCGACCTTGGTGAACCGCTGTAATCTTATAGTATTCATGAACCAGGTTTAGGTTCATTCTTTTTAGTTGTGCGGTGAAAAATTCATTTTCATACATGTTTTTCCCACCCTCATCAGTATCATTCTTCCAATATTGAGGGTATTTTTTCTCCATGTCCAAAGGTGTTAACCCTGAGAAAATGGCGTTTCTTGCATACTGTGTTGCGGTAGGCAATATGCTAAAGAATGATTTTTCATCGATAGACTTATAGTATTCACTAATGATGGGTTCTAAAACCCTCAATTGATCATATCTTAGATTATCGATCACGATTAGTAGCGTACCAGGATCTTTTTCGATCTGAGGCGCAATGACTTCTTTGAATAGTGTATGAGATAAAACAGGGCGGTCATCACCGTGAAACCAATCGCTGTAATTGTTTTTAATAAATTTATAAAACTGTGAGTTCGCTTCTTCTTTTTGGCTTTCGAGAATTTCAATCATTCCAATATCAGCGATAGACTCTAGTTGAATCTCCCAATGCACCAGTTTCTTATACAATTCGATCCAGTCTTCATAGGTATTCACCATTGCCAGATCTAAGGCGATTTTTCTAAATTCTTGTTGGTAATTAGAAGTTGTTTTTTCAGAAACCAATCTTGAATTGTCAAGATTCTTTTTCAAACTCAATAGAATTTGATTTGGATTGACAGGTTTGATCAAATAATCAGCGATTTTAGAACCAATAGCTTCTTCCATTATATATTCTTCCTCACTTTTAGTGATCATGATCACTGGTAAGTTCGGGAGCTTTTCTTTTATCTGAGACAAGGTCTCCAGCCCAGATAAACCAGGCATATTTTCATCTAGCAAAACAATGTCAAATTGCTCCTCACTTACGCTTTCTACAGCATCAGCTCCATTGGTACATGGGATAACTTCATAATTCTTTTTCTCTAAAAATAACATATGGGGTTTTAGAAGTTGGATCTCATCATCAACCCAAAGTATTTTTCCTGAACTCATTCTAATTCTATTATCTATGATTAATTAAATTAAACCTTTATTTTTGCTGATAATCTTGTTACGCAAGGAACGCAATTAATTCTGAAAAGTACAAAAATCAACGTTAATATTTTGAAAAAACTAAAAATTTTTAATGACCCAATTTACGGATTTATTGCAGTAAGAAACCCACTGATTTATAAGATTATTGAACACCCTTATTTCCAAAGACTAAGGCGTATTTCGCAAATGGGATTGTCTTATCTGGTATATCCGGGAGCACATCATACTCGTTTTCATCACGTGTTAGGTTGTACTTATTTGATGCAAAAAGCGATAGAGACCTTGAGAATGAAAAATGTTGAGATAAGCGATGAGGAAGAGGAAGCTTTAACTATTGCTATTTTAATGCATGACATGGGGCATGGTCCGTTTTCACATGCTTTGGAACATACCTTTATTAAAGGTATCAGTCATGAATTTGTTTCCTTAAAGTTTATGGAAATATTAAATGATGATTTTAATGGTGCTCTTGACCTTGCCATTCAGATTTTTAAGGGAGACTATAACAGAAAGTTCATGAATCAATTAATATCCGGTCAATTAGACATGGATAGGCTTGATTATCTTAAACGGGATAGTTTTTACAGTGGGGTTGCAGAAGGGCACATAAGTGTAGAAAGATTGATTACCATGTTAGATGTGAAAGATGATCAACTCGTAGTGGAGTTCAAAGGAATCTATTCTGTTGAAAAATTCATCATGGCCAGAAGATTCATGTATTGGCAGGTATACCTCCATAAAACAGGTATTGTTGCTGAAAGAGTATTGGTGAAAATAATTGAAAGAGCGAGAGAGCTAATCATAAAAGGTGAAGATGTACCTTGCAGTGCCACCTTAAAAGTCTTTTTAGATAATGAAGTAAACGAAAATAATTTTGACGAATCAATAATAGAAGCATTTAGCCGACTCGACGATTATGATGTCATGTCAGCTGTTAAAGACTGGTGTTATCATGAAGACAAGATACTTTCTTATTTATGTACATCTATTGTAAACAGAAGGCTCCCAAAAATAGAAATGCGAAATGAGGAGTTTGAAAAGAGTGAAATTCTTGAAAGAAAAGAAAAGGTCAAGGCAGCACTTAATTTAAGTGATAAGGAAGTGGATTACCTTGTTTATCATGGAACCGTTAGTAATAAGGCGTATAACCCGGAAGCAGAGCAAATCAATATTCTTTATAAAAATGGAGAACAAAAAGATATTGTCAAGGCTTCAGATAGTGCGAGTATTCAGGCATTATCATTGACCGTTAGAAAGTATTTTCTTTGTTATCCAAAGAAATTGCGATAATTCCTTTGGATTGCTAAATTTTAGTATTTTTGCATTCATCAACTATCATATTAAAACGCAACGTTTGAAATTTACAGCTGAACAAATCTCTGAAATCCTAAATGGAGAAGTTTATGGTAACCCCAAAGAAGAGGTTTCTAAGCTTTCAAAAATTGAAGAAGGTGAGAAGGGGTCTCTTACTTTTTTATCCAATCCAAAGTATAATTCATGGCTTTATGTTACGGCGGCTTCTGTGGTCATAGTCGATGAAAAATTTGTGCCTGAAAAAGAAGTATCGAGTACCATGATTAAAGTGGAGGACCCGTATATGGCTTTTACCAAATTACTTGAATATTATAATAATATTCAGCTTCACAAATCTGGAATTGAGCAGCCTGTTTTTATTCACGAAACTGCCTCTTATGGCGCTGATCTGTATTTAGGTTCATTTAGTTACTTGAGTCAAAATGTTCGTATTGGCAGTAATGTCAAAATTTACCCGAATGTTTTTATTGGCGATAATGTTGTGATTGGGAATGATACAACTCTTTTTTCGGGAGCTAAAATATATTCAGACTGTATAATTGGAAATGAATGTACAATTCATTCTGGCAGTATTATTGGCTGTGATGGTTTTGGATTTGCCCCGGATAAAAAAGGTGGCTATAGTAAAATACCTCAAATAGGAAATGTAATCATTGAAGATAATGTTGATATAGGATCTGGCACTACAATTGACAGAGCCACTTTAGGTTCAACCATAATTAGATCAGGTGTTAAATTGGATAATCAGATTCATGTAGCGCATAATGTTGAAATAGGAAGTAACACTGTTATTGCGGCACAGACCGGAATTGCAGGGTCCACTAAGATTGGTGAAGATTGCAAAATTGGCGGACAAGTTGGAATAGTAGGTCATCTTACCATAGGAAATAATGTCAGGATACAGGCTCAATCTGGAATTGGGAAATCAATTGGTGATAATGAGATTGTTCAAGGAAGTCCGGCGATGCCTTATAATGATTTTAATAAATCATATGTGCATTTTAGAAATTTACCAAAATGGAGTTCGAGAATAGATGAACTTGAAAAACAAAGGGATAATCAAAATATTAAATAATAAGTATGAACCAAAAAACGATTGAAAGAGAGGTTTCTATTGAAGGAATAGGTTTACATACAGGTAATAAAGTCTCATTAACTTTTAAACCTGCCGCAGTAAATACTGGTTTTACTTTTGTCAGAACTGATCTTGAAGGACAACCAGCTATTGAAGCGTTGGCCATCTATGTTACGGATACCCAAAGAGGTACCAATATTGAAAAGAACGGTGTTATAATCAATACTTCTGAACATGTATTAGCTGCAGTTGTTGGATTGGATATTGACAATATTATCATTGAAATAAATGCTCCTGAACCTCCTATTATGGATGGTTCTTCCAAATATTTTGTTCAATTATTAGAGCAAGCAGGTATCGTAGAACAAGATGAAGAGAGAGATGTTTATGAAGTAAAGGATATTATTTCATTCAAAGATGAAGAAACGGGTAGTGAGATTATGATTATGCCGTCAGATAAGTATGAGGTAACGACTATGGTTGATTTCGGGACAAAAATACTTGGAACCCAAAATGCTACGCTAGATAAATTAAGTGATTTTAAAACGGAGATAGCTGATGCACGAACATTCAGTTTTTTGCATGAGATTGAAATGCTTCTTGACAATAACCTTATTAAAGGTGGAGATCTTAATAATGCCATTGTTTATGTAGACAAACCTTTGTCTGAAAAAACCATGGAAAAATTGAGCCAGGCCTTTAATAAAAAATCGGTAAAAGTAAATCCAAATGGCATTCTTGACAATTTGACTTTACATTGGGCTAATGAGGCCGCTCGCCATAAACTACTGGATGTAATTGGTGACCTAGCTTTGATTGGAACCAAGATACAAGGTAAGGTAATCGCTACGAAACCAGGACATAAGATCAATACGAATTTTGCCAAAAAAATGATGAAGTTGATCAAGATCGAAAAAAGGAATAAAGTTCCTCAATACGATCTTAACAAGCCTCCATTGATGGATATTCATCAAATCATGAAATTATTGCCTCACAGGCCACCCTTTTTATTTATAGATCGTATCATTGAACTTTCAGAAACCCATGTTGTGGGAATGAAGAATGTGACGATGAACGAATCTTTCTTTGTTGGTCATTTTCCTGGAGCGCCGGTAATGCCTGGTGTTCTTCAAGTTGAAGCCATGGCACAATGTGGAGGAATTCTTGTTTTAAGTACAGTTCCTGATCCTGAAAACTATTTGACTTATTTCATGAAAATGAATAATGTTAAATTCAAACAAAAAGTACTACCCGGAGATACCTTGACTTTTAAAGCAGAATTGGTAGCGCCGATACGTCGCGGGATTTGTCATATGCAGGCGTATGGTTATGCAAATAACAAATTGGTTGTTGAGGCAGAATTAATGGCCCAGATAGCTAGAAATCCTGAAAAATAAATTAAACTAATCCAAATCAGATGAATCAACCATTAGCATATATCCACCCGGGAGCAAAGATTGCTACCAATGTGGTCATAGAACCTTTCTCAACCATTCATAACAATGTTACCATTGGTTCAGGCACCTGGATTGGTTCTAACGTTACCATTATGGAAGGCGCTAGAATTGGTAAGAATTGCCGGATATTTCCTGGAGCAGTTATTTCTGCGATTCCACAGGATTTAAAATATGAGGGCGAGGATTCTTTAGTAGTAATAGGAGACAATGTGACCATAAGAGAATGTGCTACTATTAATAGGGGTACACAAGCCTATGGTAAGACTCAGATTGGAGATGATTGTTTGATTATGGCAACTGCCCATGTGGCGCATGATTGTATCATTCATAATAATGTTATTATTGTTAATGGTGTAACGCTTGCAGGCCACGTAGAGATCGGTGAATATGCAATTATTGGCGGATTAGCTGGTATTCATCAGTTCATTCACGTAGGTAAACATGCTATGATTTCAGGAGGATCGCTGGTTAGAAAAGACGTACCTCCATTTGTTAAGGCAGCGAAAGAACCGCTTTCTTATGTAGGTATCAATTCAATTGGTTTAAGACGTCGGGGATTCAGTTCTGACAAGATCAATGAAATTCAAAATATTTACAGGATACTGTTTCAACAAAATAACAACACAACCCAAGCAACCAGAATTTTAGAAGCCGAATTAGACGCAAGTCCTGAAAGAGATGAGGTGATTACATTTATAAACAATTCACAAAGGGGTATCATGAAAGGATACACTAGTAATTATTAGAAAAAATAAAAATGGCAAGTACATCAGATATTAAAAAAGGACTTTGTATCGTCTTTAACAATGATACTTATAAGGTAATTGAATTTCTTCATGTTAAACCGGGTAAAGGCCCGGCTTTTGTAAGAACCAAATTGAGAAGTCTTACTACTGGTAAGGTACTGGACAATACATTCTCAGCTGGTCATAAGCTAGAGGAAGTGCGTGTTGAAACTAGAAAATATCAGTATTTGTATCCAGAAGGGAATACCTATCATTTTATGAATACAGATGATTATAACCAGATTACTTTGGAAAGAGAATCACTGGATGCTCCAGAATTATTGAAAGAAGGCGAAGTGGTTACGATTATTACCAGAACCTCAGATGAATTGCCATTGTCAGTTGACATGCCATCTCATGTGTATTTAGAAGTGGCCCATACAGAGCCTGGACTAAAAGGAAATACGGCTACAAATGCAACTAAACCGGCAACGATGGAAACTGGTGCAAAGGTGAATGTTCCTTTGTTTATAAATGAAGGCGATAAGATCAAGATTGATACGGAGAAAGGGTCGTATATTGAAAGAGTGAAAGAATAGTTTCTATGAAATTTTCAAGAACTTATGGTTTACAAGAAATAGCGAAAATTATAGATGTTTCGTTTGTTGGTGATGAGAAATTTCCGGTTGAAGGAATGAATGAAATCCATGTTGTTGAGCCGGGAGATATTGTCTTTGTTGACCATCCCAAATATTATAGCAAAGCCCTTGAATCAGCTGCTACGATTATTCTAATCAATAAGGAGGTAGCTTGTCCTGAAGGGAAAGCTTTGTTAATTTCAGAGGATCCGTTTAGTGATTTTAATCGATTATCAAATCATTTTAGGGCATTTCGAGCGGCAAGTGAGTCAGTTTCGAGCTCATCTTCTATTGGAGAAAACACGGTTATTCAACCCAATGTATTTATCGGAAATCACGTTAAAATTGGAGATAATTGTTTAATTCACCCAAATGTTACGATTTATGATCATTGTGTTATTGGTAATAATGTGATTATTCATGCAGGTACTGTTTTAGGTTCAGACGGGTTTTATTTTCAAAAAAGACCGCATGGTTTTGATAAGTTAAATTCTGTAGGTCGGGTAATTATTGAAGACCATGTTGAGATTGGTGCCGCTTGTACTATTGATAAAGGTGTAACCGGTGATACCACAATAGGTTGGGGTAGCAAACTTGATAACCAGGTTCAGATAGCGCATGATACAGTAATCGGTAAAAATTGCCTGATTGCCTCACAAGTAGGAATAGCTGGTTGTAATGTGATTGAAGATGAGGTGATTATCTGGGGTCAGGTTGGGATTAAAAGTGGTTTAAGAATAGGAAAAGGAGCAGAAGTTTATGCGCAAAGCGGCATAGGTATGGATCTTGAACCAGGAAAGGCTTATTTTGGATCTCCGGCAATAGAAGCGAGAGATAAATTCAGAGAAATGGCTATGATAAGATCTCTTCCAAAATTGATAGAAAAAATAAAAAAATAAAAAAGGATTAGTCATTGCATTCATATACTTTTGTAGGATACAATTTGAAATACTTTTAAATATTTATAATTCATAAAATTAAACGAATGAGTGTTTTAGTTAATAAAGATTCGAAAATTATTGTTCAAGGTTTTACTGGTAGTGAAGGAACTTTTCACGCAGGTCAGATGATTGATTATGGAACCAACGTTGTAGGAGGTGTCACACCAGGTAAAGGTGGACAATTACATTTGGATAAGCCAGTGTTTAACACTGTATCGGATGCTGTTAAGCAAGTTGGAGCAGATACATCAATCATTTTCGTGCCACCAGCTTTTGCTGCTGATGCGATAATGGAAGCTGCAGAGGCTGGTATTAAGGTGATTATTTGTATTACTGAAGGAATACCAACGGCCGATATGGTAAAAGTGAAAGCTTATATTGATACGAAAGACTGTAGATTGGTTGGGCCAAATTGCCCAGGTGTCATCACTCCAGGTGAAGCAAAAGTTGGAATTATGCCAGGATTCGTATTCAAAAAAGGTAAAGTAGGAATCGTTTCTAAATCGGGTACTTTGACTTATGAAGCAGCTGACCAGGTGGTAAGAAGAGGTCTTGGAATCACTACGGCTATTGGAATTGGAGGAGACCCAATCATTGGGACAACTACTAAAGAAGCTGTACAATTATTGATGAATGATCCTGATACTGATGCTATTGTTATGATTGGTGAGATTGGTGGTCAGCTTGAAGCTGATGCTGCTCGCTGGATTAAAGCTGATGGAAATAGAAAGCCTGTTGTAGGTTTTATCGCAGGTCAGACAGCTCCGGCTGGAAGAACTATGGGACATGCAGGAGCCATTGTAGGAGGTAAAGATGATACGGCTCAGGCCAAAATGCAAATTCTGGCTGAGAATGGTATTCATGTTGTCGAATCGCCTG
The DNA here is from genome assembly GCF_030409835.1 of Lutimonas halocynthiae. Lineage (GTDB taxonomy): Bacteria > Bacteroidota > Bacteroidia > Flavobacteriales > Flavobacteriaceae > Lutimonas > Lutimonas halocynthiae. Next base: position 562,054 of record NZ_JAUFQO010000016.1, on the reverse strand, counting down.
CTCAAATCGGTGAAAAGGTAGTAGAGGTACTTTCCTAACAAAATTTTATAAATCAAAAAAAGCTCGTCAGTGTTGACGGGCTTTTTTTTATATCTCCGACATATGTTAAAAAAATCTTAATTAACTGAAAAGGAGTGCTATTCAACTTGACAATTAATATTTTTACTTCATAACTCATATTTATTTCTGATAATGAAAAAATTACAATATTTCACTTATTTATTGATGATTATAACAGCTCTTGCATGCAGCAAAGCTAGCGATTCATCCTCTTATGAAACCAAAATGCATACTGATGCAAATGGTTTCAAATATGAAACTGTTACAAATGATCCTTCCGGATTAAGATTATACACTCTTGAAAACGGTCTTAAGGTTTATCTCAGCCAAAACCAAGACGAGCCTAAGATTCAAACCTATATAGCCGTTAGGGCCGGATCGAGTTATGATCCAAAAGAAAGTACCGGTTTGGCGCATTATTTAGAGCATATGCTGTTTAAAGGAACGAGTCATTACGGAACCACTAATTGGAAAGCCGAAGAGCCTTTAATAGCTCAAATTTCAGATCTATACGAACTCCATCGGGCTGAAAAAGATCCAGAAAAGAAGGACGCCATTTACCGTCAAATTGATAGCATTTCTTTTGTTGCTTCAAAATTTACTGTTGCCAATGAATTTGATAAAATGGTTGCATCGATTGGGGCAACAGGTACTAATGCACACACAGGTTTTGAAGAGACTATATATCACAATAAAATCCCAGCAAACGAACTAAAAAAGTTTCTTACTCTTGAGAGAGAGCGATTTGATAATTTGGTGCTGCGCTTGTTTCACACTGAACTTGAGGCAGTTTATGAGGAATTTAACCGTATTCAGGATAGTGATCCTCATAAGGAATATTTTGCGAAACTTGATGGATTATACCCCACGCATCCTTATGGCCAGCAAACTGCTATAGGATCTTCCGAGCATCTTAAGAACCCTTCTTTAGTTGATATTAACAATTATTTTGATAAATATTATGTACCGAACAACATGGCAGTCGTTTTGGTAGGGGATCTTAATTTTGATAATACGATTAAAATGGTAGATGCTACATTGGGTACAATGGAAAGAAAAGAAGTTACACACCCAGAGCTTCCGAAAGAAAAGCCCATGACTGACATAGTTGTAAGGGAGGTTTTCGGCCCTAATAATGAAAGTGTAGAGCTTGCTTGGAGAACTGATGGTGTGGGTTCTAAGGATGAAAAATTTATCACTTTATTAGACATGATCCTTACAAATGGGAAGGCTGGTCTTTTTGATTTGAACCTAAATCAGAAACAATTAGTTCAGTATGCATACACAAACCCTACATTTAATAATGACTATGGATATATAGATTTACATGGGATTCCTAAAGCTGATCAAACCTTGGATGAAGTCAAAGATTTGATGTTAGGTGAAATTGAAAAGTTAAAAAAAGGCGAATTTGATGAATGGTTGATGGAAGCTACTATTAATGACTTAAAGCTAAGAGAAACAAGGCAATATGAAAGCGCTACCGGATTGGCGGGCATGTATTTTTCAGCTTTTATTCATAAAGAAAAATGGAGTGATAAAATGCAGTTTTTAGAGGATCTAAGAAAAATAACAAAGGAAGAGTTGGTAACCTTTGCCAACGAATTTTTTAAGGATAATTATGCATTGGTTTATAAACGTATGGGAGAAGATAAGAACATTGTGAAGGTCAAAAATCCGAAGATAACACCTATTGAATTGAACAGGGGTAAGCAGTCAGAATTTATGGCAAGTTTTAATGCTATGGAGTCGGAAGAATTAAAACCTCTTTTTGTTGATTATAAGAAGGAAATTCAAAAAAACACCTTAGACAGCGGAATAGGTATGTCGTATATCATAAATAAAACAAATGACTTGTTTAATTTGAATATTATTTTCGATATGGGTAATGACAATGATAAAAAATTATCGCTTGCTGTTGGATATTTGGAATATTTAGGAACAGAAAAGTATTCCGCTGAGGCCTTTGCTCAAGAGCTTTATAAATTAGGAATAAATCATAGTGTGAATACAGGAAGTGACCGGTCTTATGTTACAATTTCCGGGTTACAGGAAAATATGGATAAGGGCCTAGAGCTGTTGGAGCATTTAATGGCAAATGTTGTTGTGGACAGGGAGGCATATGAGAAATATGTAGCCAGTATTCTTAAAGCTCGAGCAGATGGAAAAACGCAAAAAGCCAATGTATTAAGAAACGGACTTAATAGTTACGCACAATATGGTGAAAATTCCAGATTAAGAGATATATATAATGCAGATGAACTCATGGAGATGGATCCATCGGAGTTGGTTGAGATCATTAGAGATTTAAGTAATTTTAAGCACCGGATTTTCTACTATGGGAATGATGTAAATGGAGCTGTAACTTCGTTAAATATGCATCATAAAGTTTCAAAGGAACTAAAGGATTATCCTCCGGCTAAAAAATATAACCAATTAGCAACTGGTAAAAATGTATATTTTGCCGATTTTGACATGGTACAATCTGAGTTATACTTTATTGCCAAGGGAGATAAGTTTGATCCGAATAAAATGGCGATTTCAGCAGTGTTTAACTCTTATTTTGGAAGTGGTATGTCATCTGTAGTTTTTCAGGAAATTCGAGAATCAAAATCCTTGGCATATGCCGTAGGAGCAGTCTATAACCCTTCAAGTAAGAAGGAAGATTCTGACAGAATGTTAGCATATATTGGAACTCAAGCTAATAAGTTGCCAGAAGCAGTTGATGCCATGTTGGAATTATTAAATGAAATGCCAAAAAATGAGCAGCAATTTAATGAAGCCAAAGATGCTGCTTTGAAGAAAATTGCTGCACAACGTATTACAAAATCAAATATTTTTTGGAATTACGAGAGCTTGCTTAAAAGAGGTATTGACTATGATATCAGAGAAGAGATGTATAAGGATATTCAAAGCATGAGCATGGAGGACGTAAGTAAATTCTTTGATTCCAATGTTAAAGGACAAAATTTTTCTATTTCTGTAATTGGAAATAAAAAAGACCTTGACATGGAGGCTTTAAAGAAATTAGGAAAGGTTCATGAAATGGATATCGACTATTTATTTAACTACAAAGAGACAGAAGTAAAACAATAAATTATTTTAAAACTTTCAAGGAGCGCCCCGCAATATAATGTGGGGTTTTTCTTTTTTTGAATCCTTGTTTTTCTAAAACACAAATTATTATCTTTGATTTTGAAAATCACAATTTAAATTATGAAATTACTAAAAGATAAAACGGCTTTGATTACTGGAGCTTCTCGAGGAATTGGTAAAGGAATTGCCGTTGAGTTTGCAAAACAAGGCGCCAACGTGGCATTCACGTTCAATGCCTCAGTGGAAGCTGCTAAGGAACTTGAAAAGGAACTGGAATCTTATGGCGTTAAGGCGAAAGGTTATCAGTCAAATGCAGCTATATTCGACGCAGCTCAGGAATTGGTAAAAGAAGTGCTTGCAGATTTTGGCAGTTTACAGATTTTAATCAATAATGCAGGAATCACAAAAGATAACCTCTTGATGCGTATTTCAGAGGAAGATTTTGACAAAGTAATTGAGGTAAACCTTAAGTCTGTTTTCAATCTGACAAAGGCAGTCATCAGACCAATGATGAAACAAAGAGAGGGATCAATTATCAATATGAGTTCGGTAGTAGGAGTTAAGGGTAATGCCGGGCAAACCAACTACGCGGCTTCGAAGGCAGGTATTTTAGGTTTTACAAAATCTGTTGCTTTAGAACTCGGATCAAGAAACATAAGATGTAACGCTATAGCACCCGGATTTATTGAAACGGAGATGACGGCCAAACTCGATCAAAATACAGTTGATGAATGGCGAAAGGCTATTCCATTAAAAAGAGGTGGTTCTCCTGAAGATGTTGCCAATGCCTGTATATTTTTAGCCTCTGACCTTTCAGGGTATATTACTGGTCAGACCTTAAATGTTGACGGAGGTATGCTCACTTAAATAAGATAGAATTTAATATTACAAAGAAGCAAACCTATATTAAAGGTTTGCTTTTTTGTATCATAAAATTCCTAAATTTTAAAAGTATATTTACACATATTTTTCATCCTTAATTTAACTTATAATTCTGATATAATACATGAATACAATGAGCTTGTTTATGAGTGTATTGGCTCTCTTAATAGCGGCCTTCATTGTTTATTATCAGTATTTTTATAAGCAAAAAATAAACAATGATTCAAAGGTCTTATCTATTTTAAGATTCATTAGTTTATTTTGCATTCTACTTTTACTGATCAATCCGAAATTTGAAGAGAATTATACAGAAGTTAAGAAGCCAAATTTATTTCTTGGTGCTGATAATTCGAAGTCGATCACTTATTTGGAAAGAGAGGATAAGGTAAAAGAGTTTCGACAATCGTTTCTCAATGATCAAGAACTTATTGATAAGTTTGACTTGAAGGTTTTCAATTTTGGCTCAGGTATTACAACTGATACAACATTGAGTTTTGATGAAAATCAAACAGATATTCATAAGGTTGTAGATGGGCTAAATGCCTTGTCATCAGATCAACCATCTCCGATTGTATTAATAACAGATGGTAATCAAACCTTTGGGAATAATTATGCCTATATGCTTTCGAAGAACCCTGTGTTTCCGATAATAATAGGTGACACTATTGTGCATTCTGATCTAGAAATAAGCAGGGTCAATGTGAATGCTTATGCCTCTTTAGATAACAAATTTCAGGTCGAATTGTTTTTAAATTCCAATGTAGAAGCTCGTATAAAAACGAAGTTACTGGTTGAAAGAAATGGTTTAGAAATGTATAGTAGCCCTGTTTCCTTTAGCAAAGAGAAAAAATCAGCTTATGTTAGTTTTTACTTAGCTGCCGATACGGTAGGTATGCAATTATATAAAGCGAGATTGATTCCTTTTGAAGGAGAACGCAACCTGCAGAATAACAGCTATAATTTTGGAGTTGAAATTCTGGATGAACAAACTGAAGTTGCTATTGTCTACAAGGTTTTACATCCTGATCTTGGAATGTTTAAAAGAAGTATTGAATCTAATAAACAAAGAAAGGCAAGTTTAATTCCTATTAGTGAATTTGATGCGACGTCAAATGATGCTTCCGTTGTTTTGTTATACCAGCCTGATGCCAGTTTTGAAAGCGCAATGAAGGTGTTGGAAGAAAAGGAATTAAATTATTTATTGGTTACTGGAAGTCATACCGACTGGAATTTTCTAAATACTGTCCAAAATAAATTTTCGAAAAAGACATCGGGTATTATTGAAAATGTATTCCCTTTATTCCAAAATGAATTTAATCTGTTTTATACCGAAGACCTTGGTTATGAAAATTTCCCACCTTTAGTAACTTCTTTTGGAGAAATAGAATTTATTGCCAAGCATGAAGTCCTTCTTTCTCAAAGAATAAATGATGTAAATACCGGATTTCCATTACTCACTGCTTTTAGTGAGAATAATGCTAAAAGAATCGTGCTCTTTGGTGAAAATATGTGGAAGTGGCGGGCCCAAAGTTTTAGTGATGAAAAATCGTTTGAAAAATTCGATCTTTTTTTTAACAGCCTAATGCAATATCTACAATTGTCAGATAGAAATCAAAACATGGACTTGTTTTATGAACCGGTCTATAATGCAAATGAGTCCATAAAGATTCAGGTTAAAAACTATGATAGCAATCTCAATGTAGAATTAAATTCTAAACTGTCATTACAGTTAAATGATAGCGTGGCAGGAATTCCCTTTTATATAAAGAATAATGTTTATGAATTGGAAATCAACAATTTAGTTGCCGGACGCTATAAGTTTGCAGTTGAGGAATTGGGTGCAGATAAGAAACAATACGGAACCTTTTTAGTAGTCCCGTTTTCTTCAGAGCAAGAATCTCAAAGCCCGAATAGGAATGACTTAGAGCGATTGGCAAGACAATCAAAGGGTATGGAATTTTATGAAGATCAATTTGAGGGAATAAAAACAGAACTGCTCAAGAATCCTACTTTCAAAACAGTACAAAAAGAGCGTAATAATTTGATTTCTTTAATTGATTGGAAGTGGCTTTTAGGGCTAATTGTATTATCTTTGAGCTTGGAATGGCTGCTTCGAAAATATCGAGGAATGATTTAAAGTTTATTCCGTTAATCAATTTAATATAAATATTTAAAAATGGCACAACAACCACAATTACAATTCCCAAAAGGGATATTGCCTATAGTTTTTATCGGGATCATCTTATTGATCTTTATTTCGAAGTCTACCGTTACACTTGATGCAGGTGAAGCCGGAGTACTTTGGAAAAGATTTGCAGGAGGAGTTGTTACAGATCAACCGCCTTTGGGTGAAGGATTTCATTTAGTAGCACCTTGGAATACGGTAATCGTATATGAGACAAGACAGCAAGAATTAACTGAAAAAATGAAGGTTCTTTCATCAAATGGACTAGATATTCAATTAGAGGCAACAGCTTGGTATCAGCCTGTAACTGCAGAGCTAGGATTTTTACATCAAACTAAAGGAACCAATTATTTGGATAGGGTTTTAAAACCAGCTATGCGTTCAGCAACAAGAAGTGTTGTTGGTCGGTATACGCCTGAACAAATTTATTCGTCTAAAAGAGATGCAATTCAGGAAGAGATTTTTGATGAAACGAAGAAGATAGTTCAAGATCAGCATATTCAGCTTAATGACGTATTGGTAAGAGATGTTACCTTGCCTGTAGCGATCAAAGACGCGATTGAAAGAAAACTAAGTCAAGAGCAAACGTCTTTAGAATATAAGTTTAAATTAGAGATTGCTCAAAAAGAGGCTGATAAACAGCGTATCGAGGCCCAAGGTAAGGCAGATGCAAACAGAATTTTAAGTGCTTCTTTAACTGATAAAATCTTACAGGATAAAGGAATTGAGGCAACGCTTAAACTTTCTCAATCAGCAAATACGAAAGTAGTTGTAGTTGGTGGTTCAGATGGTTTACCGTTAATTCTTGGAAATAATTAGTAAGAAGAATTATTAAAATAAGATTTGAAAGGCTGGTGAAAACCGGCCTTTTTTAATACGCATCTTTTACTCGGATCATATCTTTTTTAACCTGGCCTTTTTGCAAAGCTCTGTAGTTTTCATAGCACTCAATTACAGCTTCAATAATCTGTAAATCACTGGCCTTGCTGATAAACCTATTGGAATAATTACATTCTGATAAAAGATCATTTAATTCTTTACGACTCATATCAAGATAATCCATCATGATTTCTCTGGAGTATTTCTGCTCCATCATGTTTCTCATCTGGTCGCCTTCCTTTAATTTTCTTAAACGATCCATTTCTTTTGGCTTCTTTCCAAATTTGTTATACCAAAAGTCAACAGGGTTAAAAATAGCACCAAGACCACTGTTATAATTTCTATTATAGGTGCTGCCGCTTTCATAAGCCTGTGGTAAGCCATTAATATGTATCCTACTGTAAGAATCTTGCGGAACGTTCTTTGCATCAACTACAAGTACGCCAATAAGCTTATGAGATTTTACAGTAACTTCCTCAATATTCACGACTTTTTCATGAATTGCAATTTCGAGTTCATTTCCTTTAAGCAAGTCATTTGTGATCTTCAACTTTATAGATTGATATCCTATATATGAAATAAAAACGGTGTCATTTACTACAGCAGGAATTTCAAACTGACCATTTGTATTGGTTATGGTACCTTGAACGGAGTTTAAATTGACAACATGGGCACTTTGTAGTGGTTTTTTATCTACGATGCTTATGATTCGCCCTTTGAGTGAAAATAAGTTAGTATGCAACTCTCTAAGAACCGTATCTTGTTTGACACTATCTGCTGGCATATCAGTAATTACTTGCGAATTGGCAGTAATACCCAGGCAGAATAAGAAAAAAGTGCATACAAATTTTTGCATGGGCAATGATACTAAATATTGAGGTAATTTTTTAATAAAATATTGTGAAAAAAACAGTGTTCTGAAAAGAATTAAGAAGTGCCTCGCTCAATGTTAACCTCACAACTTTTATGATTTTCTAAGCAGGAATGAACTCAAATGGTCTTTAGGTAGTATCACAAAAATAATTTTTGGCTAGAGTTTGAAACTTACTATCCCGCAATCTAGCTCCATGATCTGACCTGAAATTCGCTTGCTTTTTTCTGACACCAGAAATTCAACCATCTCAGCAACATCATCTGGTTGTAGATAGGATTTCATTGGATGTCGATCACGCATTTTTTCTTTCATTATGTCGTTTCGAAGTAGTTTGTCTGCAAGACCTGTGTCAGTTATAGTAGGAGCAATGGCATTAAACCGAATATGGGGTGCAAATTCAGCTCCCATGGTACGAACCAAAGCTTCAACACCGGCTTTAGCCACAGCAATACTCGCATGAAAAGGCATGCCCATTTTCACTGCTACTGAACTAAAAAGCACTACAGAAGGGTCTTGACCTGATTTGAGAATTTTTGAATACTTCTGGATCACCCTCACAGCTCCTAATACATTAATTTCAAAATCATTTTTAAAATCAGTTTCTGTAAGTCTGTTTAAAGGTTTTAAATTGATGCTTCCCGGGCAATATATCAAAGCATCCAATTGCTCCAAATCAGGAAGTTCATCAGCTAAAACATCGCATGAGAAATGCTGAATTTTGTCTAAAAATTCTACAGGTTCAGACCTGCTTATATTGATCAATTCACATGAACCCTGCAAATTTTTAATAATGGCTTTGCCTATGCCTTTGCTTCCTCCAATTACAAGAACTTTTTTCATAAATCATCTATTAATTCACCTGTTTTGGCTATTATTCTACAATTTTCTATTTAAGAATTGATAAAATTTTGCAACTCTACAATCTTCTCATGTTGTTTGAAAGCGCCTCCATAATATGCTGTTACTGTTGCCGAAGTATCATCTTTAATTCCTCTTGAAGAAACGCATAAGTGTTTGGCATCAATAATGACAGCTACATCTTCCGTTTGAAGAACTTTTTTTAATTCGGTAGCGATCTGATTTGTCAATCTTTCTTGAACTTGTGGGCGTTTGGCATAATATTGAACCACTCTATTTAGTTTGGACAAGCCAATAACTTTACCAGAAGAAATATAGGCAATATGCGCTTTTCCGTAAATAGGAACGAAATGATGCTCACAATTTGAATAGAACGTAATGTTCTTTTCTACCAGCATTTGCTCGTATTTATATTTGTTGTCAAAAAGGGCTATTTTCGGTTTATTCTTTGGATCTAGTCCTGAGAAGATTTCTTCTACATACATTTTAGCAACTCTTTCAGGTGTGCCTTGCAGAGAATCATCGTTTAAGTCAAGACCCAAGGTGTCCATAATTTCTGTGAAATGAAAGGCTATTCTCTTTTTTTTCTCCTCGTCACTAATTAAAAAAGCTGTGGGTTTCATAGGAGTATCCATGCCGGTTAGCATATGGTCATCACCTATTTCTTCATGGTTAAGTATTGATTTAACTGGTGAACTGTTTTTTTGTAATAAGGCTTCATTTGTTTTCATTTCTGTCTTTTTTTAATGCTGTCTTAGACTAGCAAAGCATTGGTTAAAATTTTAAGTATTGATTCGATCAAATTTTTCTTTTGTTAGGCGTGTTCTTTTTGGTCTTTGATAAGGTAATCTCGTTTTGAGTTTCGGAATTGTATAGCCGTCGAGACCGTTAATGGCTGAGACTTTTCCTTGAGCCAGATCTATGAATCCATCTTCTTTCAAAAGATCTTCTTTAATATATAATCCTATGATCTCTCCAATGATCATGATGGTGCCATTGATCTTGAAATGATGTTCCTCTTTAAATTGCATGTGCATTTGAACAGGAGCACCTTTAACAAAAGGCGCAAGACTAGCATGGTCATAAGCTTCTTCTAAGTTGGTCATTGAAAATTCTGAAATTGATTCATCGTATTTAGCTGAACAATGATGCGCGTCTTCAATGATATCTTCATGCACATGATTAATCGTGTAAAAGCCTGTTTCTTTTATGTTTTTATAGGTATTTCTGGGGACTGTTGTGGGTCTTGTTACAAACCCCAGCAATGGAGGATTTGAACCTAAATGAATTACAGAGCTGAAAACTGCGACATTACTTATTCCATCCTTACTTTTTGTAGCAATAAGATTTGCTGATTTAAAGCCGGAACTCGAATTTACCATATTGATACGGTAGAGATGGTCAAGATTTGCCAGATAGTTTTTGTCAAAATATTTCATCATAACGATTTATAATTATTGATAGCAACATTCTTTGCTTTCAAATCAAACATGAGGTTATACAACCCAAAAAAAGTTCTATTCATATAGATAAAATGTTTGGAACCTCTGTTGCCATTCATCTTTCTTAGTTGTGTGTTTTTGCTATATTTTTCACTCAATTTACTTAGTTTACTAAAAAAACTGTCATCTGAAAAATCAAATGTTTCCTTTTGAAAAGGCTCCGTAAAAACCGTTAATAATTCATGAAACATTTCAGTAAAAAATATAACTTCTTCTTTGGAATCATCTGCCAGCAAAATCTCAAGTTCATATAATTTTTCTTTGAACAAGATTGGGTTTGCTAAATTTTCATTGGTTGCCAATTCAAAATAGGGCAGGTAAAAACTATCAGGAATGGTTTTTATACAGCCAAAATCAAGTGCTATCAATTCTTTGTCAGGGGATACAAGAAAATTTCCTGGATGCGGATCGGCATGCACTTTTTTCAAAACATGAATTTGATACATATAGAAATCCCAGAGAGCCTGTCCGATCTGATCCAGATCTTGTTGGTCGTTTACTAGCTTCACATACTCTGAAATATGTATTCCGTTCATCCAATCCATGGTCAGGATCTTTTCAGAAGATAAGTCAGGGTAATAATCTGGAAATTCCAAATTAGGTATATGCTTACAGGAAGCTACAATTTCTAAAGACTGTTCAATCTCTAAATCATAGTTTGTTTCTTCCATTAACTTGCCTTCGACTTCTTTAAAATATTTATCAGAGTCTTTACCTCTTATATTAAACATTTTAATGGCTATCGGTTTTACTAGCGCCAAATCAGAACCTATACTGTTTGCAACACCTGGATATTGAATTTTAACTGCCAGTGTTTTATTGTTCAATACAGCCTTGTGCACTTGGCCGATACTCGCCGCATTTACTGATGTCGCATCAAATGAATCAAAAACATCCTGGGGTGATTTCCCGAAATATTTTTTAAAAGTTCTCAATACAAGAGCAGGTGAAAGGGGAGGTACTGAAAATTGAGATAAGGAGAATTTTTCAACATATGCTTGTGGCATAAGACTTTTTTCCATACTCAGCATTTGCGCCACCTTTAAGGCACTTCCTTTTAATTTTTTTAGTCCGTCATAGATATCCTCAGCATTGTCTTCATTTAACTTTGCTCTGGCTTCACCTTCTGTACCTGTGAGTTTATTTCCGTAATATTTCAAATAATTTACGCCAACCTTAGCCCCTGTATGCACTAAGTTCGATGCCCGTTCAATTTTTGTAATTGGAATTCTGTCTATTGTATTCATTAGTTCATGTTCATTTTTTCGTGAAACAGGAATTTTCCGAGATCAATAACACTTTTTAAGGGTTGTATATTGATCAGATCAAAACCTGTATTAATTGATTTTTCGATAAAAATGTCAGTTTTTTCAAGGCCTGCTGAATCGTCATCCATCCAGAATTTGATACAAATTACCATCTGCATCCAAAGACTCTCATCAACAGATTTTTCAACCATTTTTTCAATTTGAGCACCTTTAAGATCAAGCCTTTCAATTTCAAGAGTTTGTAAATATTTTATGAATTCAGGCTTAAAATAAGAAACTGTTTTAAGAAATCGCGGGCTGTTTTGATCCCTTTCCAAGACACTAAGAACAAAACTTCTGTTTGCTGTGAGTATTTCAAAAAAAGTATAATAAAAACTGAGCAGTTTGTTTCTGGCATCAAAAGTCAGGTACTCTTCACTCTTATTTAACAGCTCGATAGTTTGTTCAAAGAATGATTTAAAAATTGATTTTTCAATCGCACTTAAATTACCGAAGAACTGATAAAAATGTGCTTCATCGAAATTGTATTCTTTTGACAATTGATAGACTGATTTTGGAGCCTCTCCATTTTCAAGATAATAGTCCATATAAAATGAAAAAATATCTTCTTTGTTTATTTTTTTCTTGCGTGCCATAAGTTTTATTTTGTGTAAAGATACAAAAATGTCTAACTTTAATAGTAAAAAGTTGAACAAAGTTAAATGAATTAATTTAATATACTTATTATCAGTGTTTTAAATAGCGCCAAAATTGTTTAAGGAATTAGCCTTCAACTTAGGTGGAAAGCTGTGAAAATGAATCATATATTTGTAAATCATTGTTTATGATGCACTTAAGTTGTTTTATTTCAATTTATATCAAATCCTTGATAAAGAAAGAGAACAAGGGGTTTTTCTAATTGAAAATGGGAAATTTTAATTAACTTGGTTTTGATTTGTTCATCATGAATTGATTGGTAAAAAGAGTATTCTAAAGAAGAAGCTAAATGAGTTATGAAGGAAATTAAAACTATTTTAGAATTAGTTGCTGCGAAAGAATCTTCAAGAGAAAAATATGCAATTGCTCAAGTAGTAAAAGTTGAAGGCTCCTCTTACAGAAGAGAAGGGGCGAGGATGGTTATTTTTGAATCAGGCATATTTGAAGGAGGTATTAGTGGTGGCTGTTTAGAAGGTGATACTTTAAAACGTTCTCAGCTGGCAATATTAAAGCAAAAACCATCTTTGATTACTTATGATACGTCTAAAGAGCATGAAATTGGTATTGGTTTAGGTTGTAATGGTGTTATTGATGTATTGATGACTCCAATTGATGAGGAATCGAATACTTTAAAAATTTTAAAAAAATGTTTATCAAATAGAAAGTCACATATAGTCATTACCATAACTTCTATTGACCCAGATCAAGAATCTTTAAAACTGGGTAGTAGTTTTTATTATGATATTGAAAGCGGTGATTTGGATGATATGCCTTCTTCAGATTTTAAATTATTTCTTCTAGATCGAATTCAAGAGGTTATTGAGAAAAATAAATCGAACAGCTATCATTTCTCTTCTGGCGAATTAGAAGCCGGGGTCTTTATTGAAATAATTCCAGCTCAATACCATTTGGCCATTTTTGGGGATAATTATGATGTTTACCCAATGTTGGAGTTTGCAAAAGTATTGGACTGGGAAATAAGCTTGGTCGGAAATATGCAGAAGCTTCAAAAGGAAAAGATCAAAGGAGTAACAAATATTTTTCACAAAGATTTTAATGATCGCCCCCAATTAGACAATAGAACAGCAGTAATATTAATGGCCCATGATTTTAAAACTGATCGTAAAAACCTAAAGGAGGTTTTGAATAGCCAAGCAAATTATATAGCCTCATTAGGGCCTAAAAAGCGTTTTGATAAAATGATAGATTCATTTAAAGATGAGGGGCTTGAGTTGTCAAAAGGAGATTTGATGCGAATACATGCCCCAAGTGGTTTAGAAATTGGTGCTAATTCTCCGGAAGAAATAGCCATGAGTATATTTTCAGAAATAATAAGCGTTTTTTCAGGAAAAAGAGGAGGAATGCTTAAGTTTAAAAACGGACCGATTCACGAAAGAAATTAAAGGATTAATTTTTTCTGCGTTCCCAAAGGATATTTTTTTCTCTAAGTGAATTCACCTCCTTGTCTACGATATTAATGGTTTTAATAATGTCCTCTTCAGATGTGTATTTACCTATACTAAAGCGGAGTGATGAAAAGGCTAAGTCAGGATCTATTCTCATGGCAGTTAGCACATGAGAAGGGTTTTCAGAGGCCGCATTACAAGCCGAACCATTCGAAACGGCTATATCTTTGCTTAAGGCTCGTAATAGGTCAGCTCCATTAACAAAAGGAAAGGATATATTACAGGTATTAGGTAACCTGGGCGCTGAATGCCCATTAGAACTAGACAATTCAATTCTAAGAAGGCCTTCTTCTAGCTGATCCCTTAATTGGGTTATTCTGATCATGTCATCAGATAGGTTCTCGCAGCTCAATTCAATTGATTTTGCAAAACCTACAATTCCTGGAGTATTTATCGTACCGCCCCGTAAGGTTTTTTGTTGTCCACCCCCTTGAATAAAACTGTGCAAAGCTTTTTTAGCCTTATTATCTTTATAATAAACCAGGCCAATTCCTTTCGGCCCATAAGCTTTATGAGCTGAAAAACAGGCAAAATCAGCAACTTCCAAAGCATCGTAGAGTTCCACTTTTCCGAGGGCCTGCGTAGCATCAATAAACAGGAATATGTTCTGATCTGCTATAATCTTGGCGATATCTTGTATAGGTTGGATAACGCCGGTTTCGTTATTGGCATACATAATAGCTAATAAAACTGTTTCGGGCCGCAGCGCTGCTTTTAAATCGTTTAGATTGATCAATCCCGAAGTGTCAACATTGAGGTAGGTAACAGAAACGCCTTCATATTTTTCCATATATGCACAAGTGTCTAAAACAGCTTTATGTTCAGTTTTACAAGTAATTATATGAGAACCCGATGGCTTATATTTATTAGAAAAGCTTTTTAACACCATATTAATTCCTTCAGTTGATCCTGAAGTATAGATAATGTTATCAGGAGAAATACCTAAAATATTGGCAATTTGATCAGTAGAAGCCTCTACAGCTTCTTCTGCAAGCCACCCAAACGAATGGTGTATGCTTGAGGTATTCCCGAAATTTTCACTTAAAAATGGGAGCATAGCATCAACAACAGCCGGATCACATGGGGTAGTGGCATTATAATCTAAATAAAGCTTTTTTTGCATTTTAAGAAATTAAATAGGACTGTTTAAAATTAAAATAAATTGATCAATAAGCATCATTATACAGGAGCTTTTAACTCCTTTATATTTTATAGAGCAATCAATAAGCCGACACCAAATAGGAAAATGAAACTAATAATTATTGTTTTCCAAAATACATGGGCTTTTTTTATTTCCATAAATTGAAAAGCCACAGCTCAAAATTTTAAAGCTGATAATATTAAAATACTGAAAACAACATAATTACTGTCAATCTTTGTTAATAGTGCCGAAGTAATCGTAAGTACTATTAAAATAATCCAAGTTATTGTTGCTGCGTTTTTCATATTAAAAAAGTAAATAAATTACTGGAAAAAGCATCAGCCAAATTAAATCACACATGTGCCAAAAAGCGGCGCTATCCTCAATATCTTCAACACTTGTATTGGATTTTTCTTTGCTGATTCCAAAATATACCGAGGTTAAAATGACCAAGCCAACCATAACATGAATCACATGAAACAAAGTGAGCATCCAATAAAAAGTAAAGAATGTATTGTATCCAATTGTAATTGCTTCATTGAGTTTTTCGACATATTCAAAACTTTTTAATCCTAAAAAAAGGCATCCAAAAAGCATGGTCAATAGCAGGAGTTTTTTAAACTGTGTTTTGTTCTCTTTTTTAAATTCTGTAACGGAAACGGCCATAAAAAAACAACTGGTTAATAAGAAGAAGGAGTTTATCATTTCATATGCAGTATTCAATTTCAGGCTTGAACTATGAAATAATTCTAATTCTTGACTGCTATAATGAGCCATTGAAATTAAGGCCGCACCAAAAGTGAACAGTTCCAAAAAGATGATAATTCACATAAGGATACCTCCTGGTGGATACCATATGCTTTTTGAATTAATTTGTTGAACACTTATAAATTTAATCCCAGTCTTAAAATATTTTTGAATAAATAATGTAAGTCCTAAAACCAGTATTAAATTATTTATAGATTAAACCTGTTTTCAAATATAACAACAAATTGGCCTATGAAATTTCCATTATAAACCAGTTGTTGGATGGTTGATGACAACTTGAAAATGTATTAAAAATTCATTGATTTGATCAAGCCGTTTTTTTTATGATTGATACTAAAATCAAGGGTTTTGAGATTTGCTTGTAATTCTGCGATTTCATTTTGATTAATCCATTCGATATGAATTTCACAATCTGAAGTTTCATGAAAAGTGACAGAACCCAAAAAAGCATCAGAGTTGTTTCTCAACCTCATTATTTTCAGTTGATTCATCACAATATCTTTTTGAAGACCGTTTCTAATATCTTGCATATTTAAAGTAGATCGGTTAATTTCCTTATGTCCCGAATCCGCTGCTTTATCGGCAGCTTCATAATCGTTTTTACCGGCAAAAAGGTCTAAATACCAGACCTGAGGAATTCCAGGCATAAACATTTGAATCGCTCTTGCCAATAATAGTTTGCGTTCATCTTCGCCCAAAGCACTGAAAAAAGTAGCGTTTACTTGATAATATGAAATCTTATTACCTGATGGATCGTAAAGATTTTTCACCCGGCCTCCGCGCTCCATTATTTTATTCATAATTGCTTCAATCTCAACATCATCAAGTAAACCATTATTGTATATCCCGTTGACTTCTTTGCCTTTTAAATCGAGAACAGGTATCCCATCATGACAGCCTAACATATTCACTGTTTTATATTTTTTACGAATGATTTCTTTAGCCCATGTTAAAAGTGCTTTGCTCGAACCATTTTCTATAGTATGAATGGTTAATCCTGGCAAGAAAAAATCGTAAATATAATAGCCTTCATTCGCTACTTCATCATGTAAATGCAATCCATATTCCGCATGAATTTCTGGTAAGAGCATTAAATCATGCTTTGATGCTATTTTCTTAATTCTCTTTAAGTACTGCCAAGTACCAGGTTTATTAAAAAAATTTGACTGCCCTATTTCCTTATGCAAATATGCAAAAGCATCTAACCTTAATATTTTGCAACCGAAATCGCTCACTTTTTCTAAGGTTTCCTCATAAAATTCCCAAACTAATTCAGCTTTGGCATTCACATCCATTTGGCCAAGATAGGAGCGCTTTTGATTTACGATTTGTAAAATCTTATTTTTCAGATAATCATAATTTTCAAAATCAACACTGTTAAGATCTTGTTTTTCATCTATTGCTGCATTGACTTTACTGCAAATAAGATTAATTTGCTCCTGACTCAAACCACTTAAATCTATTAAATCATTTTCAGTGAGATTAGCATAGCTGATATTTTGGTAAAAAGTGTTCCAATAAGGTCTTTCTGAACCGTCAGGGAAAAGCACTTTTAGAACGGGTAATCCAGACTTTCTCATAAATAATTTACTCAGAAATTGTTCATGGGGCATGATAATACCATCTTTTCCCATTTCACCTTTTCCTTCCCAGAAGGTATTCCAATTAATAAAGAAGTCTTTGTATTTTGATTTATCACCATATTTCAGCAAATCTTTGAATTGAGGCGATGTTACTGAAAGATGATTTAAAACAATATCGAATTTTAACTGAATATTGAGCTCCTCAAATGCTTTTAAGTTTTCTTTAGAAACTAAATCTTTATTTAAATCGTAATCCACGATTGAAAACCCTCTATCTAAATCGCTATTAAAAAATGTTGGAAGTACATAAAACAGCGAAAACACATCTTTAAAATGAGGCATTTTCAGCATGTCAATCAAATCGCTTAAATTTGTTCCAATGCTATCGGGATATGCATTGAACATTACTCCCTTGCTAATAGTAAAATCTTCTTGCATCATTAAAGAATTTATAAAAGTTCTGATAATATATTAATGTTATCAGGTAACCTACCTACATTTTGAAGTTTTATGGCTGCCATTTGTAAAGCTACTTCTAAACATTTTTCAATAGGTTTTTCTTTTATATAGGCGAATAAAAATCCAGACCAAAAAGCATCACCTGCGCCTGTTGCGTCTTGAACGGCATCAATTTTTATTGCTGGCAATTGAATTATCTTTTTTCCTTTTTCTGATACTTTAACACCATTACTGCCCAGCGTTAAACAGACAGTTTCAACTCCTTCAGAATGGAAAAAATTGAATATTTCTTCATGAGGGAGATTCTTCTCAAAGAGTCTCAGCATATCGTCTTCGCTAATCTTTACTAATGGGTTAAATTTGCAATAGTCTTTAATTATCTGAACAGCTTCCTCCTGACTGCGCCATAATTTTTTAGCATAATTCACATCGATGCTTAATTTGCATCCCAATTTAAATGCCTCTTCAGCCTTTTTTAAAATAGTTGATTGTGCAGGGTTTTTACTTAAAGCGAAACAGGTTGTGTGAAATATATTCGTTTTTAAAAGTAAGTCTTTTGAAATTTGAGCTTCTGTAATATGAGAATCAGCTTCACGGTATGGTATGAAATCTGGTGTGCCGTCTGTTCTGGACACAAAAATAACGCTTGTCGGTTTGGCCTCGATTTCAGTTATATGATCCGTATTTACTCCGATTTCAATGAGTCTTTCAAAAATATATTCTCCAAAACCATCCTTACCAACAGTAGCTACCATTACAGACTTCAAGCCTAATTTTGCTGAATTCATAGCAACATTAGTTGGAGAACCACCTAAATACCTGTGGTAATCTTTTGCGTTATTGATAAGCACTCCTGTTTGATGTCCAATGAAATCTATAAGCACTTCGCCAACACATAAAATATCTATATCTCTTGCTTTATTTTTCAAAATGAATTCGCTATGTTAATCAACTTATTTTTAATTTAATTAGCCCTTAGGTTATTGAATCTATTGATCAATAATATTTGAAACGGGTATATTTTCGTTTTCCTCAATTGAGTTAGGCTCTTTAAGTCGCAATGCCAATACACCTGATATAATAAAAAACACGCCACCTAATAGAATGGCATTAACCGCACTGTTGTCTAACAAGTTTTTTACAATTGGCCCAAAAGTCAATGTCTGAATTCCCATAGGAATAACAATCATCATATTTAATATTCCCATATAAACACCGCGTCTTTCCTGAGGCACTATTTTAGAAACCATCGAATAAGGAATACCCATCATAGCGGCCCAACCTATACCAAAAAGTATCATTGGTAAAATAACCAATAGGGGATCTTGAATATATGGTATAGAAAGCATTGCAATACCTGTTAAAAACAAACTGAATACATATACTTTTTTACCGCCAAATTTAAGCGCTAACGGCACCAATGCTAGGGCAAAAACAATTGTAGATAAGTTATAGGTAGTATTCATCTTTGCTGCTTGGCTTAAAGCTTCAGAACTATTAAAACCCATGCTTTCCTTGAACATAGGAGCAATGAATTGCCAATAAATAAATAGGGCATACCATTGAAACAGGTATACTGCTGATAACTTCCACATAAATTTGGGCATATCTTTGATTGAATCGACAATTTCTATGAATGGAGTCTTTATTCGATCTATAAACGGTAATGCGTTATGCTTATTAATATCTGCCATCTCTTCATCTGAAGGAGGTATTTCAGGCGTTTTCAGCACTGACCATAAAATCGTAGAAACAGATAATACAGCCCCAATGAAAAAGGAGTAATACAACCATTTAGGGATAGATTTTACTGTTTCACTTGCTGTTTCCACCTCACCAAACCAATCTTGGAAAAGAAATATGGAAGCATTTGCTAAAACAATACCAGCGCCAACAAATAAACTTTGCATTTGGTAACCGAAACTCAACTGTGTATTTGGTAATTTATCACCTACAAAGGCGCGATATGGCTCCATTGCCATATTATTCCCGACATCAAGAATCCATAATAAACCTACGGCAAACCACAATGTAGGACTAAAAGGAAATGCAAATAAACACAAGCTACCTATTAATGCTCCAATAAGAAAAAATGGTTTTCGTCTTCCCCAACGTGGAGACCAGGTTTTATCTGAAATAGCACCAATTATAGGCTGGACAATTAAACCTGTTACGGGGCCCGCTAAATTTAGTAAGGGTAAATCTTCATGATTAGCTCCTAAAAATGAAAATATTGGATTAATTGCAGTTTGCTGCAAACCAAAACTGAATTGGATTCCTAAGAAACCTACATTCATATTAAAAATTTGCCAGAAACTTAGCTTTACTTTACCAACCATTATTTAGAGTTAAGTGATTATTTGTATATCTAAAAATGACCATATTGAGTAGTGAATGACTTCCATTTACTACAATCAATATGGCCTTTATGGGAAACATGAAGCAATGTACAGTTATATATATTTTACGAGTACAATTATTTTACCGAAAACGTTTTCGATTTTTACGAAAACGTTTTCGTTTTTTGTATCTTGGTATTCAAAATCAATGTTTTTATGAAACCTGTTACCTTGAAACAAATAGCGGAACAGTTAAATATTTCTGTGGCTACTGTATCAAAAGCTTTAAAAGATTATCCTGATGTTAGCATTAAAACAAAGACAAAAGTAAAGGACTTAGCCAAATCATTAAATTACAAACCCAATTCCTTTGCCGTTCATTTGAGAACAAAGGAGTCTAAAACGATCGGTTTGATAGTTCCTGAAATAGTCCATCATTTCTTTTCTAATATTATAAAAGGGATTGTCAACGAAGCCGAAAAAAAAGGATATTTAGTGATTATTCTGCAATCCAATGAGTCTTATGAATTAGAAAAGAAACAAATAGATTTGTTATTGAGTCAACGGGTTGATGGTATACTAATTTCCTTAGCAAATAATACTTCAGACTATGAGCATTTAAATCAAGTCATAGCCTTGAACAAACCTTTGGTAATGTTTGATAAGATTGCTAAAATGGTGAGCTGTTCGAAGGTTATAATAGACGATAGAAAAGCAGCTTATGATGCTACTCAGCATTTAATAGATATTGGATGTAAACGTATTGCCCATTTTAGAGGAGCCCTTTTACCATTGAATTCTATT
The DNA here is from genome assembly GCF_030409835.1 of Lutimonas halocynthiae. Lineage (GTDB taxonomy): Bacteria > Bacteroidota > Bacteroidia > Flavobacteriales > Flavobacteriaceae > Lutimonas > Lutimonas halocynthiae. Next base: position 541,194 of record NZ_JAUFQO010000016.1, on the reverse strand, counting down.
GATAGATTTCTTGGTTACAGAAAAGCCTTACTCGATAATAATTTGCCTTTTGACTCCTCATTGGTTTATATGAGTGAATTTGGAGATATGAGTTTTGAAGCAGGTCAAATAAGTGCTAAGAAATTAATTGAAGATCACAAAGATGTGGATGGAATTTTTGTCAATACTGATTTAGTTGCCATCGGAGCATTAACCGAGTTGAAAAGATTAGGAGTTATGGTTCCGGAGGATATTAAAATTATTGGATTTAGCAATTGGTTTATGTCTTCAGTCATTTCACCATCACTAACGACGATTGATCAACCAGGATACCTTATGGGCGAAACAGCATTTAACCAACTTTATAAAGAAATAATAGCCATTAAAAATAAGGAAGAAACTGCACCTCAAACTATAACATTAGAAACAAAGCTGATAAAGAGGGAATCCACTGAAATTTTTAGTAAAAATTAGAAAATAAATTAAAGTTTGGATGTAGCCTTTTTTATTGAGGGTGTCCTGTTGCATGGTTGAAAGTAAAGGAGAAAACTTCGACATTCGAAATTCTAAATCGATTAACAGCGTTGATCCTGAGAAGGGGGGACGATGCTAATAACGGCTTTAACTCTTAAATCAACAATCTCCAATCAACAATCTTAAATCGGATTAGCTCCCTGCGGTCGGTGATCTTAAAGGGGTGACGAGGGTAATAAGGCCTTTAACTCTTAAATCTCCAATCAACAATCTCCAATCTCAAATTGGATTACCTCCTTTCAGTTGGTGATCCTGAAATGGGGTGACGAGGGTAATAAGGCCTTTAACTCTTAAATCTCCAATCAACAATCTCCAATCTCAAATCGGATTACCTCCTTACAGTTGGTGATCCTGAAGTGGTGTGACGAGGGTAATAAGGCCTTTAACTCTTAAATCTCCAATCAACAATCTCCAATCTCAAATCGGATTACCTCCTTACAGTTGGTGATCCTGAAATGGGGAACGATGCCAAAGCAAAATCCTTTACAATTGTTTCACAATTGAGTCTTTTTTGTTTCCAGACCCTTATGAAAGTGAACTTTCAACGGGCTGGAAACAAAAAATCCTTTTAAACTTCAGTTTAAAAGGATTTTGCTTTGTCGGGGTGGCAGGATTCGAACCTGCGGCCTCCACGTCCCAAACGTGGCGCGATAACCGGGCTACGCTACACCCCGAGCGATTATCTTTTGAATTTTATGCGGAGAGACAGGGACTCGAACCCTGGCGACGGTTACCCGTCGACAGATTAGCAATCTGCTCCATTACCACTCTGGCACCTCTCCAATTTCCTATTTTAAAGAACTAATTTTTAGGTCTGCAAATGTATTATATGGAATAGAATCCTGCAAACATTTTCAATATTATTTTAGAAAATAATCGATGTGTTTTGTAAAACATTTAGGCACAGAAGAATTAGCCTTGATTTATTGGTTACACTAAAGAATAAATATGATAATCAGCATTCAGTTTATTTGAGTATTTCAAGTCATTTCATTGAAAAAAATATATATTTGTAAACACTTATTAAAATTAATTAATATTAAAACGAATATGAAAAGATTTAAACAATTTGTAATGCTATTGTCTATGGCATTAATTTTTGGAAGCTGTTCAGGTATTAAAGTAGTTGATTCTTGGAAGGCTGATGAAATAGAGACTCTTGCAGGTGCCAAAATTTTGGTAATTGCCAGATCAGATGATATGGTTGGAAGACAAAGATTTGAGCAAGAAATTGCTGAAAGATTAAGAGCTGGCGGAGTTGATGCAACGGAGAGTTATAAAAAATTCCCAGCAATGAAACAGAACGAACAATTAACTGAAGAGCAAATTGCTCAAAGAGTTCAGATTATTAAGAATGAAGGCTATAAAGGTGTTGTACTTACTGTTTTAAAAGACATGAGTAAAGAAATTGTAACGTCAGAAACTGGTGGTTATGTTTCAGGTGGTTACTACCCATCTTATTATGGTGGCTATTACGGTGGATTCGGTGGATATTACGGACGTGTATATTCTCCTTATGGTTACGGTTATGGTGGATCATATGTTCCTTCAGAAACCAGAACTTATACTTCAGAAACTTACAACTTAGAAACTGTAATTTATAATTTAGACTTGGAACCAGGGAAGCAATTATTAGGTGTAATTGCAATTGATATTACTGATCCAAAATCTATTTCAAAAGTAGCTCCTCCTTATGCGGATGCGGTTTTGAAGCAGTTGAAAAAATAAGATAAAATTTTCAATAATTTGAAAGGCCTAAGTTTAATTACTTAGGCCTTTTTTATGAACCTTATTCTAATATTTTAGTAGCGAAACCGTTTTCTTAGATTCATCTTTTTATTGAGAATATTTCTGTCTCTATTCCGTATTTTTGTGCTCCTTATGAAGAAAATAACCACAATCATAATTTTGCTTATTACTTGTTACTCAGCAAGAGCTCAAGAAGAGAAGGAAATTGATAATCAAGTGCAATTCTGGACAAGTATCAATTCAACCTGGCGTTTTAGTGACCATTGGGGAGCAATGGGTGATTTTCACATAAGAAGAGATGATTTTATAAAAGACCCCAACTTTTATTTTATTAGAGCGGGTGGTGTATACTGGTTGAATGATAAAATGTCAGTGGCTGGTGGAGCAGCAGCGCTATGGTTGGCATCTCCTGCATTGGACGGAGGGTTTAACTACGCATTAGAAAAGAGGATTTATCAGCAATTTCTTTGGAGAAGCGAAAATGGAAGAACTCGGTTTCTTCAGCGGATAAGAAATGAACAAAGATGGCACGAGGTTCTTGATCCAGATGGTTCAGTAGATCGAGTTCGTTTTTCAAATCGCGTTAGGTTTTTGTTTTCAGCAGCAATCAGGGTTTTTGAGGATGAAAAGAAGCCACGCTTAGTGTTGTCTGATGAAATCTTATTTCATTTTGGAGAGGAAATTGTTTACAATACCTTTGATCAAAACAGACTTTTTGTGGGGATGACCCATAGACTTAACAAAGAATGGTCTTTTGATTTTGGCTACATGGCTGTATTTCAACAAAAATATAGTGGTTATCAGTATGACCTGAATCACACTATCCGATTATTCTTTTATTTATCACCCGACCTACGTAAAAAGAATAAAAGTGAAGATTTACCCCATTATCCTGTAGGTGGCATTGAATAGTTCCTAATTGTCTATTGAATTTATTCCGTTATTCTTCGTATTTTAGTGAGTATCTAACTAAAACCGAAAGAAATGCTCTGGATTGAATTGATCATTTTTTTGGCCATCATTATTATCGGTGCCAGAATAGGAGGAATAGCAATGGGAACCATTGCTGGTATTGGACTAGTCATATTTATTTTCGCATTTAGATTGCCCGTTGGAAGCCCCCCAATAATTGTGTTGGGTATGATTTTAGCTGTGATCACTGCACTCTCAACCATGGAAGCAGCTGGGGGCCTTGATTACCTCGTTGGTGTTGCAGAGAAGATTATGAGAAAGCACCCTCAGCATATCACTTTTGTAGCCCCTTTGGTTACTTATATATTGGTTTTAGCAGCGGGTACACAGCACGTAATATATGCCTTATTACCTGTAATTGCAGAGATATCGAGAAAATCAGGAATCAGACCTGAACGGCCTATTGCCATGACTGATATAGCAGCGATGCAAGGACTAGTGGCTTCACCTATATCAGCCGCTACAGTTGCCATGCTGGGTATATTGTCTGTTATGGGAGTGAGTCTTCCTCGAATGATGATGGTCATTATTCCTTCCACATTAATTGCGGTTATAATAGGTTCATTTAGCGTATATAGAAAAGGAAAAGAGTTGGCCGATGACCCTATCTATCAACAAAGATTAAAGGATGGCAAGATAAAAGATTTGGCTTCTTCGGAAGAACCTACAAAGGCATCCTTAAGAAAAGCAAAGGGATCTACAATGATGTTTTTCTTAGCCATTATTATGGTTGTCATTATCGGTATATTTCCTGAAATCAGGCCTACTTATCAATGGATGGTTGATGGTCAGCTTACAGAAGATCAGATTGGTATGGGCCCCGCTATTATGGTCATCATGCTAGCCATCGCAGGATTTATCATGATTATTTTTAAAGCAGATGCTGGCAAGGCAGTAGGCGGTAGTATTATGAAGAGCGGTATTGTCGCGCTGATTTCAATTCTTGGAATCTCGTGGTTGGGCTCCTCGTTTTTTGAAGGAAACAGGATTTTAATTATTGATAGTATTTCAAATGCCATAGAAGGTTATCAATGGGTGTTTGGTTTTGGTTTATTTACCTTGTCGATAATGTTATTTAGTCAGGCTGCAACGGTGGTAACGTTGATGCCCGTTGGATTGGCCCTGGGGCTTGATGCAGAGCTTTTAATTGCACTTTATCCAGCAGTGAATGGATTCTTTGTTTTACCTACTTATGGAACCATACTAGCTGCTATATCATTTGATCAAACCGGAACCACAAAAATTGGTAACCGACTGGTAAATCACAGTTTTATGCTGCCAGGACTTATTACCACATTTTCTGCAGTGGTTATCGCATTACTTATTACCTATTTAACCTAAAATATATTATTAACCTCTATTAGTGAATCACACAATGAAATTATTTAACAAATTAACAATTCTATCAGTGCTGCTAATTGTAACAGGACTAACAAATTTATCTTATGCTCAGGAATTTAGAACTGAGACAGATCTCTTGGGTGATGTTAAAGTTCCCATAGATGCCTATTATGGCGCACAGGCTGCCAGAGGTATGGAAAATTTTCAAATTTCAGGCCAGTATATTAATGACTACCCTGATTTTATTAAAGCATGGGGCATGGTGAAATTGGCTTGCGCCCAGGCCAATACTGATGCTGGAAAAATGAAACCTGAAATCTTAAAACCTATTGAAGAAGCTTGTAACGAGGTAATCGCAGGAAAATATTTAGATCAGTTCACAATAGACCTCTATCAAGGGGGTGCTGGTACATCAACAAATATGAACGCCAATGAAGTCCTGGCAAATATTGCGCTTGAAAAATCAGGTCATAAAAAAGGGGATTACAGCAAAATATCTCCAAATGACCATCTTAATATGTCGCAATCTACCAATGATACATATCCTTCTTCTTTGAAATTAGGGATGTTGTTGCATAATGACAAATTGTTAAAAGAGCTGAATGAACTAAAAGTTTCATTTAGAACTTTGGGTCATAAGTATATTGATATTGTAAAAATGGGGCGAACTGAATTTCAGGATGCCGTGCCTATGACCGTTGGTCAGGAATTTCACTCTTTCGCAGCAATGTTAGAATGGGATATTTCCAATATAGAGCATGCAAGTAAATCATTACTGATGCTCAATATGGGAGGTACTGCTATCGGTACCGGGTTGAACGCACCAGAAGGCTATGATAAATATGTTATAAAGCACCTTAGGGAAATTTCAGGATATGATCTTAGCAATGCAGAGGATATGATAGCTGCAACATCAAGTTTACAAGGATTTGTAGTCTATTCCTCAGCCTTGAAAACATTGGCGACAACCCTTTCCAAGATCTCAAATGATTTGATCAATCTTTCTTCCGGACCGAGAAATGGTCTTTTTGAAATTAATTTACCGCCAAGACAACCGGGCTCTTCAATTATGCCAGGAAAGGTGAACCCTGTGATTCCTGAGTTGATGGCTTTTGTTAGTTATCGAGTTATTGGAAATGATGTAACCGTAAATATGGCGGCTTCTGATGGTGATCTTCAGTTAAACGCTTATGAACCCGTTGTAGGTCTTTCGATTTTCGAATCACAGAAAATCCTCACCAATACGATGAATGCTTTTAGAATCCAATGCATCGATGGAATAACCGTAAATGAAGAAGTTCATAAACGGAACCTTGAAACTACTATTGGAATCGTTACTGCATTAAATCCAATTTTAGGTCATCATGTTGGTGATGAACTTGCAAAAGAATCAAAAGCTACAGGAAAAGGAATTTTAGAATTAGTTAGAGAGCAAAAACTGCTCACTGAAGAACAAATAGAAACATTATTGTCACCCGAAAATATGACTGGTCTTGACAAATCTATATATGAAAACAAATAAAACAATCATTAATCAAAAACTTAAAATTTAATATTATGAAAAGCCACCCCCTTTTAAACAAACTCATGTTGTTGTTATTGGTTTTAGCCATAACGCCATCTGCATTCGCTCAAAATAAAGATTTGCCAAATGTTGTAATCTTAGCAACAGGAGGTACTATAGCTGGTTCAGCTGACAGTGGAACCCAGGCAGGTTATACCTCAGGTCAAGTAGGTATTGAAACAATGATAGCTGCTGTTCCAGGAATAACTGACCTGGCCAATGTAACCGGTGAACAAGTTTCAAATGTAGGTTCTCAAGACATGAGCGTTGAAATTTGGTTAAAATTAGCCAATAGAATTAATGAGCTCTTGGCAACAGATGATGTTGACGGCATAGTTATCACCCATGGTACCGATACGCAAGAAGAGACAGCATTCTTTTTAAATTTAGTTGTAAAAAGCGATAAACCGGTTGTAACGACTGGTTCTATGAGACCTTCGACAGCAGTAAGCGCTGAAGGTCCTTTAAATTTATATAATGCCGTTGCCATAGCAGCTAACACTAAGGCCAAAGGTCATGGTGTTCTGGTGGTAATGAATGATCAGATCCATTCAGCCCATGGCGTCACAAAAACAAATACAACTTCTGTCCAAACTTTTATGTCTCCCATGCATGGCTTAACAGGTGCAGTGATTTACGGAAGACATGAATTTTACAGCAAACCACATGGTATTCATGGACTTGATAGTGAATTTAGCGTACATGGCGTGACAAGTTTACCAAGAGTTGATATTATTTATTCAGGAGTCGATACACCAGCAGATTTAGTTGATTTATCAATAAAAGCAGGGGCGAAAGGTATTGTTATTGCAGGTGTAGGAAACGGGAACATGAACGCAGCCACCTTAGCAGCATGCAAAAAAGCAGCTGAAAGTGGTATTGTTGTGGTACGCAGCACGAGAGTGCCAACAGGGTATGTTTTAAGAAATGCGGAAGTTAATGATGATGAAAATAAAACCATAGCTTCTGATGAGTTGAATGCTCAAAAATCAAGGGTATTACTCATGTTGGCTTTACAAAAAGACAGGAGCTTGGAGGATATTCAGAAACTGTTTTATACTTACTAATCATATAGAAACCAATTATGAGAAATTTTAAATTTATATATGGTTTGATTATACTGTTATTTGCCTTTGTAGGGCAAGCACAAAACAGACAGTCTGATACAACCAATACTTACAGAAGCTTGATTCCCGTAAGTAAGCAATCATTGTTGAAAAATGTTGACATGATTGCCAATACTCAAATTGCTTTTAGAAGTGATTTTTACGAGGGTGAACACCAGGAATCTAAATTTAGAGTGGAACAATTTAGACTGGAAATCAAAGGCTATGTGCATGAGAAAATCTATTTTAGATTTAGACACAGGTACACAAGTACTTTTGAGCCGCAAACAATAGACAAGATTATTAAAGGAGTTGATTTTGCTTATTTAACTTTTACCTTGTCAGATAAGGTGAATCTTACTTTAGGTAAGACCTATGCAGATTGGGGAGGTATTGAGTTTGATCTGAATCCAATAGATATCTTTGAGTATTCAGATATCATTGAGCAGGCAGATAACTTTCTTACCGGGGTTGGCGTGTACTGGCAGGCCACAGAACGGAATGGTTTTTCCTTCCAGATTCTGAATTCCAGGACGCAATCTTTTGAAGAAATTTACCAAGGCCTTCCTGGTTTAGAAGGGTCAGATATTCCATTGGCAGTAGTAGGGAATTGGCGTGGAAAGTTTTGGGATGGAAAGTTCACCACCTTATGGTCTTATTCCTTATTTAATGAAGCCAAAGATACTTTTAAAAACTATATAGCGCTCGGAAATTTATTGACTTTGGATAAATGGACCATAGCCTATGATTTTAAATGGAGTAAGGAAGACCTTGACAGAACTGGTATTATCAGCAGAGATGTGCCTGATGATATATATCCGTATGCCTTGCAGAACACGCTTTATTACAGTCACTGGACTCGAATTGATTATCGCTTTGCGGAAAAATGGGGGTTTAGCTTCTCTGGATTTATAGATACAGCGAAATGGCTTTCTGATGTGGATCCTCAGAAAACCACTGATGATTGGCGAAAGGGTTATGGAGTAGTTCCATCACTTGAATTCTATCCGTGGAAAGACATTAATTTGAAATTTTTCGCCACCTATGTAGGTAGGAAATACGATTATTCAAGTTATGCAGAATCAAGAGTAGGATTGCAAGATTATAGTACAAGCAGATTTATGATAGGTGTTATTTCACCCTTACATATCTTCTAACATATTGCAAATTGACAAACAAAAAGACCTGAAGAATTTCTTAGGTCTTTTTTTATGAATGACCTATTTTAGCATTCCATATCATCTTTCTATGAAAAACACCATTTTTTATGTGGCTCTCTTATTTATTTTCCTTGCTTCTTGTAAGAAATCGAGCGATAATGAACCTTATCAAAAATTATCTGAACAGATAGCGGTAACAGGTGACGGCTATGTTGGAGACCAAAATTGTATTTCATGCCATGAGGATGCTGCAAAGGATTGGCAGGGATCTCATCATGATAAAGCGATGCAAACCGTTTCAGATGAAACTGTATTAGGAGATTTTAATGATGCAGAAGCAAGTATAGATGGTGTCAACTATTTCTTTTTCAAGAAAGAGTCTGATTTTTTTGTAAGGACGACCGAATTGGACGGCTCAGTGAATGAGTATAAGTTAGCCTATGTCTTTGGTCTTACCCCTTTACAACAGTATATCATTGATTTTAAGGATGGTAAGAAGCAGGTTTTAAGAGTCACCTGGGACACTTTAGATAAAAAATGGTTTCATCAATATGCAGGTGATGAAATCGTGATTACCGATTGGTTGCATTGGAGCAGGGGAGCGCAGAATTGGAATACCATGTGTGCAGAATGTCATTCAACCAATTTGAAAAAAAATTATTTTGTAGAGAAGGATTCTTTTCACACAACATATTCATCGATCAACGTAAGCTGCGAAAGTTGTCACGGGCCAGGAGCCCAACACTTAAATTGGGCTAATTCAGGAGCTACAGAGGGTAATATGTACATGGTACTCGGAAATGATCAGACTGCACAAATGAATATGTGTGCCCCTTGTCATGCAAGACGCGTAAAACTTACTAAAGATTTGATTCCTGGACTTAATTTTGAAGACCAGTATCTGGTACAAAATATATCTTCAGACTACTACCATTTAGATGGACAAATACTAGAAGAGGATTATGTTTATGGCTCGTTTCTGCAAAGTAAAATGCATGCACAAGGCATAAAATGCGGAGATTGTCATAACGTTCATAGTAATAAATTAAAAATGACGGGAAACAAGCTTTGCCTGCAATGTCATGTTCCAGATACCTACGAATCTCCCAAACATCATTTTCATAAAGAAAACACTGAAGCTAGTCTTTGTATTAATTGTCATATGACCGGCAGGTTTTATATGGGTAACGATTTTAGAAGAGACCATAGCTTTAGAGTTCCAAGACCAGATCAAAGCGTAAGTCATGGCACACCGAATGCTTGTAATGAATGCCATAAAGATAAGTCAGAAGAATGGGCCGCTCAGCAAGTAGTGGATTGGTATGGAAAGGAAAGAAGACCTCATTTTTCGGATTATTTGTTAATGAGTACCAATACCGATTTGAATCAGCAGGATAGACAAAAGCTAAATGAATTCATCAGTGATCTTAACTATCCCGCAATTGCAAGGTCCACAGTGATCAGTAACTTGAGTTTTGCTAATGAGGCTGATTTAAAATCGTTAATAGCCACTTTAAATGATTCTTCTGCTGTAGTAAGATATAATGCGTTGATGGAGTTTAGAAATATGAACCCTCAAGATAGAATTGTGATTGCCAAAAAGCATATGACTGACTCGGTTAGGCTGGTCAGAATAGGAAGTGCTCAGTTGCTAATTGGATTCCAAGGTGAGGATTGGAGTGAAGCCGATAAATTGAGTTTATTTAAGGCCAAAGAAGAATTGGAAGAAATGCTTTTTGGTAACGCAGATTTTTCAACCGGACGCTTGCAATTGGGTGATTACTTTATGCAGGCAAATGATGTGACAACTGCAATAAAACATTATGAAATTGCTTTAAAAAAGGATAGCTTGTTATTCCCGGTTTATACTAATTTGGCAACCGCCTATAGCATGTCTGGCCAGACAGATAAGGCTTTTGAAACATTAAACACCTGGATGGATAAAGAACCAAATGCCAGCCGTCCTTATTATTTAAGGGCATTGCTAAATTTTGAAATTGGAAACAATGAACTGGCCGAGCAAGATTTAAAAATGGCCATAGCATTAAATCCTGAGGATAGTCGTTCAATGTATAACCTGGCAACTTTTTATTATCAAACAAAGGATTTCTTAAAAGCGGAATCCATGATAAATGATGCCTTGAAGTTAGAAGCTAATAATCCGGAAGTAAAATATTTGAAAGCATTAATTTTAAAGGAATTGGGTAAAATACAAGAATCGAATAAGCTGATGCAGGAATTGCAAAGTCAACAGCCAGCCTAATCAATTGCTGAGTTTAAAAGAAGATATAATCAACGTGTTATTCAATTAATTCTTTAATGTCTTCTTCTTTACTGTTTATTTTGTATTCTTTCTTACCTGAGGTTAACTTGTATATTCTTAGTCTAAATACAAAGTCATTTGTTGATTCATCGTCTTCAGAGGTATTATTACTTAGATGATAGGAAACATAAAACTCAGCTTTCCATTTATCATTCAATTTATAGCCCAAACCAGGCGAAATTCGTATCACATCATTGTATCGGTTAGCTTCTTGTAAATTATAAAAAAACTCTACACTCATTGGAATATACATTCCCTTATTAAAGGATAACAAGTGTTTTTTCCATTCAATAACAGTTGAAATTTTGAATCTAAACCTACCCGAAAAACTCCAACTTGAACCGTCGAAAGTTTTTTGAAACCTTTCTTCCAAACGGATATAGGTTTTTAAAGGTATTAAATCGATAGATGGCAGGAAGAATTTCAATCCTTGCATTAACCTAAATTCAAAATTATCTGGTTCGAATTTATTCTTTGTATAGTATAAGCCAGTTCCCAAATGAAAAGACGAGATGAGTGGTTCTTCTGATTTTATGAATTTGGGGCTTTTAGTATGTATGATGTCATAGGATGGAACAATGACTAATTTGTCAAAAAGATGCGGGTTGATGGTTCTATATCCAGCAAAACCTCCAAGGCTGTTTTTGTCATTCAATTTATATCTCGTGTTATAATCAAACCAGAATTGACTGTTAACAGAAGCATCTTCGGGCACGTTCTCCTGAGATCGAATAATCGATGTATTCCATATAAACAATAAAACAAGTAGCACTCTTAGCATATAATGAAAAGTGTTAATTTATTCTTTGTGACTATTGAATCTTTGTTCTTCACAGCTAATTAAAAAATGCGGTTTTATTATAATAGGCCTTAGTTATGCGGTTCAAAAATAATAGATTTAAATCTTTTTTACCCTTAAGCACAGTCTTTTCTAATAAAAAAACATAAGAATGATAATTTTAAGAATCATTGATCATCAGCTCGTCTCAGAATCATTTTCAAGAATATTCTAAATGATATTGATTATCTTTGAGAGAATTCAGTTTTAAAGCTATGCGTTTAGTAAAATAATTGTTGAATATTATGGAGGCAAATCGAATTATTAAAAAATATAAAAAGGAAGATCTCACTATTTTGTGGGAACCCAAAAAATGTATACATGCCGCTATTTGTGTAAAGGAACTTCCTGAAGTGTATGACCCAAACGATAAACCATGGATCAAACCAGAGAATGCACCAGCAGCGAACCTGAAAAAACAAATTGACTTGTGTCCTTCCGGGGCTCTGAGTTATGAAGAAAATGAATCATCAATAAAAAAAACTAATATGGCAACAGAAGTAGAATTAATGAAAAACGGCCCCTTGTTGGTCAAAGGAAATATTGAATTAAAATCTCATGACGGAAGCGTTGTAACTAAAGAGAAAATGACTGCTTTTTGCAGATGCGGAGCCTCTAGTAACAAACCTTATTGTGATGGTAAACACAAACAAGCAGGATTTGAAGGTTAACCATAGAGGTTGATTTATTAAAAAAGGGGTTGACAATAAAGTCATCCCCTTTTTTTTAATATATTTTGATCTTATAGTATTATTTCTCAAAAGTGTAAATAACCTTCCAATCATTTTTCATATCTATTACGGTCCAACCGTCTTTTAGAGCTTGGTCAAGACCTTTGTCAAGTTTTCCTATATGAGACGCTCTGTCGTAGGCCCATTCTCTTTCAGCGTCAGTATGATGTACATAGAGCATAAAACTTTTGTATTTATTAGAAGCGGCCCATTGCATCATTTGTAAATCCCCATCAGAATTACCAGAAGAAAAAACAGGTTTTTTTCCAATAATTTTTTGAATATTTAAAGGTTTACCCTCTTTATCATCTATAAATTCTAATTCTGGCAAACGTTTAATTACAGGGTTTCCATCATTATAATCAAAGCTGGTTTTAATGCGGCTTCCAATAATTTGTTCTTCTGGAATACCATAAATTTCAGTGACAAAGGCTCTCATAAAATCAACACCCCCACCTGATACTATATAAGTCTTAAAATCATGAGCTCTTAAATATTGTAATAATTCGAGCATGGGTTGATAAACCAATTGATCATAAGTAACTTTTTTTGAGGGATGCAAGGCTGTTTTAATCCAATCCTGCACATCAGCTTTAAATTCTTCAGTTGTATTGCCTGCATGTGTGGCCATTACTAGTTGTATGAGACCATGTTCTCCTTGCTTGGCCAATGATTCCATGTCATTTTCTAAGACGGCCTTAAAGGGTTGTTCACTGGCCCATTCAGGGTGATCCGCTGCCATTGCCTTTACTCTGTCAATGGCAAAGAATAATTGAAAGTAAGCAGGTTGCTCACTCCAAAGGTTCCCATCATTGTCAAAAGTTGCGATTCGATCTTTAATTGGAATAAAATCTGTGCTTCCTTTATCAGTAACTGATTCTACATAAGTAAAGATATTACTCTTAGTTTTTCCTTCATTCCATGAAGGCAGTGGGTCTATATTTGTTTCCTGTACATTATCACTTGTCTCCTTCTGTTGTACTTCAGTATTACAAGAATACAATATACTCGCCAATAGGATAAAAGTGAAAAAGTTTATTAGTCTAAATTGTCTCATATGATATATAAAAAAAAGGCAGTTGAAAACTGCCTTTTTAATTGAATAATTAATTACTTGTAGGCGCCTGTAAGGCTTCCATAGTATCACCAAGATTAAAACTGGCAGCTTTCATTCGAGGTGGGTATTCTTTAAATGTTTCAATAAATTTCCCAACATAGGCTGTAGCTGGAAGTAATAAGAAAACATGGTCTAAATACCAATCCCAATAAGTATTTGAAGTTATAGTAGCAAATTCATAAGGATCTCTTCTTAAGTTAATAAGTAATGGAATTCTTGTTGTTTCCATCGGTTTAGACCAAGTGTCGAGAGTTCCTGGAGAAGTTTGTTGCATAAAAATAACTTTCCAATCATTATAACGTAAGGCCATTAATTCACCATCATCAGAAAAGTAAAACAACTCTTGACGTGGACCGGTCTTTTCTTTACCTGTTAAATACGGCAAAAAGTTATAACCATCTAAATGCGTTTTATATGACCTGCCATTAACAGTGATCCCTTTTAATAAGTTTGCTTTTACATCAGTATTACCTGCCGCAGCAACAAAAGTAGGAAACCAGTCCATTCCAGAAATGATTTCGTTAGATACTGATCCAGCTTTAATTTGTCCTGGCCATCTAATCATAGAAGGAGTTCTCCAACCACCTTCCCAGTTGGTGTTCTTTTCACCTCTAAAAGGATTAACACCTGCATCTGGCCAAGTATTTTTATGTGGTCCATTGTCAGTTCCATATTGAACGATAGTGTTGTCAGCAACACCCAATTCATCCAAGAGGTCTAATAGTTTACCAACATGCATATCGTGTTCAACCATTCCATCTCCGTATTCATTTTGACCAGAAACACCTCTTAATTCATCTTTAACGTGTGTTCTAAAATGCATTCTTGTTCCATTCCACCACACAAAAAATGGTTTTCCGGATTTAACTGCGTTTCTAATAAATTTTTCCGCTGCAGCAACAGTTTCATCATCTACAGTTTCCATTCTTTTTTTAGTCAATGGCCCTGTATCTTCAATTTTTCCATCAGCATAGGAGTGAATAACCCCACGTGGACCAAATTTCTTGGCAAAATCAGGATACTTTTCTGGATCTGGATAATCAGGTAATTCAGGCTCTTCTTCGGCATTCAAGTGATATAAGTTTCCAAAGAACTCATCAAAGCCATGATTTGTAGGTAACATTTCGTCAAGATCACCAAGGTGATTTTTACCAAATTGTCCTGTAGCATAACCCAAAGGTTTCAGCATTTCAGCAATTGTTGGATCTTTTTCGCTAATTCCTTCTTTAGCACCAGGCATACCAACTTTGCTCAATCCTGTTCTTAAAACACTTTGCCCTGTTATAAAAGAAGAACGACCAGCCGTACAACTTTGTTCAGAATAATAATCTGTAAAAATCATTCCTTCATTGGCAACTCTGTCAATGTTTGGGGTTTGGTATCCCACTAGTCCCATTGTATAGGCGCTAATATTGGATTGACCGATATCATCTCCCCAAATAACAAGGATGTTCGGTTTTTTTTGTGCCGTGACGGATGCGACCATCAATAAGCACATTGAAATTAATGTGATTAGTTCGTTTTTTTTCATAAAAAAGGGGGTTTTAATTATTTTAAGTAAAGATAAATAAAAAAGTCCTGCGAGGAAATACCAAGCAGGACTTAATGAGAATTTTTTAATTTAGGATTAATCGCCCAATCCTATGATCAGACCACCGCTAAAGTTAAGCTGTAAAATATTACCGCTAACCGCAACGCCACTTCCGCCACTTCCAAGGTAGAAGCCACCATAATTTATTGGCATGAGTAACTGCGTTTGAAGTCTTAACCCAATTCTGTCAGAGAAGAAATATTTTAAACCTCCAGTGATTCCAAGTGTAAAAGTAGTATGAGAATCAAAAAAAGAATCTTCAGGGTTCCAGGTTGACCAACCTGCAGAAAGACCTGCAAAGGGTCGGGCATCACTATATCCAAACATGTGAATTGCTCCTAATTGATAATGATTGGCCTGCATATCCGAAACTTCTGTTTCTTGTGGATAATAGATTACATCCTGTACGCTTACTTTAGAATTTTGTTGTGCCCACATAAATTCTATGGTGACGTCATCAGAAGCATTAATTCCAAAAGTCAGCCCGTATTGATCTGAAGCATGAAATTTTAGATAGCCTCCATAATAATTGTATTTAGAGCCTACCTGATACCCATATTGAGGTGTGATCTCAACCTTTTGAGCATAAGTATCAACTGCGCATAAAAGAATCACAGCAATAATTAAAGCAATCTTTTTCATAGTTATATTTTTCTAGTAATTTACTTTTTGTCTTGGATAAAATCAATATTATTCAAGATTGAAAAGCGAATTCCATCTGAAATATAATGTTCTATTTGATAAAACTGAACTGATACCAGTGGGCTTGTAGCTTTCCCGATTCTTTTTGTATAATTCAAGATTAATTTATCCTCAGCCGTTCTTAAGGGAACTGCTTCCGTCATCAAATCAGTAGCTTGCTGGTTTGTTAATGCACCTTTCTTCATCGTATACTTTTGCAATAATTCAAGTTTAGCCTGACCAATTTCCTGACGTTGATTTTCATATTCGTCATATAGTTTCCAAAAAGAATCTGCATTAACCCCGGTTAAATCTACATTTTCTTCAATGATGGCTTTTTTTTCTGATCCAAATAATTCTTGCACCATTTGAATTTCTTCAGTTGTAACATCCTGGGCATAAGTAAAATTAAATACTAATAATGCCGCAATTAATAAGGTAATTTTTTTCATTTTAAGGGTTTTTAGTTATTGTTTTTTTGTTGTATAAATTTCTTCCAGTAATTCCATTCTTATCACATCAGCCAAATAATTCTCAATTTGATAGAATTGCATAGCGACAATAGGGTCTGTTCGGCTTTTAATTTTTTTGTAATAGTTGTCAACCAGTTTGTCAGATTTGATCCTTAACGGAATGGCCTGCTTCATAAAATTATCCGCATCTTGTGGTTTAACTTCACCATAATCATCTACGTAACTGGTAAGCAATCTGAAACGTTCTGTGCCAAGATCTTTACGTTTTTCTTCATATTCATCATACAGAAGCCAAAATTCTTGTTCCTGTGAATCATTTAATTCTATAAACTCGCTCACTATATCCCTTTTTTCCATCCCGTAAAGAGACTGCATTAATTGGAGTTCATCCTGTGAGGCCTGACCAGACATTCCGATTGAAAAAGTAAAAATAAATAGTAAGAAAAGTAATCGTTTTATCATAATGGGGAAATTTGAAGAATAAGTAAGTATTTTTATTGTCACAATTTACAAAATTAATCAATTATACTAACTTTACAAAGACACTTAACTTTAAAGACAACATATGATACAACTCGTGATAAATGGTATTCAGCACAATGTAGATGTTTCTCCAGACATGCCCATCTTATGGGTTTTAAGAGACTTTATTGAACTAACAGGCACTAAATATGGTTGTGGTTTGGGCGTATGTGGCTCTTGTACTGTGCTCATGGATGGAAGTCCAATAAGATCATGTATTACTCCTGTTTCAAATGCTGTGGGTAAAAACCTTACTACTGTTGAGGGTGTATTTGAGTTGAACCCGAATATTCAAAAAGCATGGGAAGAACTAAATGTACCTCAATGCGGGTATTGTCAACCGGGGCAAGTGGTAAGTGCTTTGGCCTTACTCAATAAGCAGCCACAACCCACTGATGATGATATAGACAGTGCAATGAGCGGTAATATATGTCGTTGCGGTACTTATGTCAGGATTAAGAAGGCGATTCATTTGGCAGCCTCATTGAATGTAGAACCAGAAAACAAAGAAGTTATATGAAGCAATCGAAAATCTCGAGACGTTATTTTATTAAAAATGTCAGTTTGCTTAGTGGGGGCTTGATTCTTGCTTGTGACACGGGTTCTAATGAAATAAAGGAAACTTTAAAAAATGATACTGATGTTTTTTCTCCGAATTTGTTTGTAGAACTAAAGTCAAATGGTGATTTAATTTTGACCGCATCAAGAAGTGAGATGGGGCAGGGTGTAAGAACTTCGTTAACATCTGTTATTGCCGATGAAATGGATGCAGACTGGTCAAGGGTTACTGTAGTTCAGGCTCCAGGAGATGATGCCTATGGCAATCAAAATACCGATGGTTCAAGAAGTATCAGAACTATTTATCAACCCATGAGAGAAATGGGAGCTATGGCTCGAGGTATGCTTGTATCTGCGGCTGCAAAGCAATGGGGAATTGCAGAGAATGTTTGTAAGACGGAACAACACTATGTTATCAGAACCGATACCGATGAAAGGTTATTTTATGGAGATTTAGCTGTTTCTGCCAGAATGGAAACACCACCTTTAAAGCCAAGGCTCAAATCACCAGAAGAATTTGTTTATATAGGTAAAGGGCTTAAAAGTGTCGATGTCAGTGATTTTGTCAGAGGGAAGAATAAATATGGTCTTGACATTAAGATCCAAGATATGGTTTACGCCTGTATTAAAAGATGCCCGGTGACTTTTGGAAGTTTGGATTCCTTTGATAGCAGTGCTAGCTTAAAAGTAAAAGGAGTTATTAGTGCCAGGCAAATTGATCGAATTAAAAAACCATTTGGTGCGCTAGGTGGTGTAGCAGTAATTGCCTCAAATACCTGGGCAGCTATTGAAGGACAAAAGAGATTAAAAGTTAGTTGGAATGCTGGGGAGAACGAATCTTATTCTTCAGATAGATATATGGACAAAATAACCGCGAATGTTCATAAAAAAGCTAAATTAATTAAGAAAGAAGGTAATCTGCAAAGCGCTTTTAGGGATGCAGATCGTATAGTTGAGGCTACATATAAATTGCCGCATCTTGTTCATGCTCCTATGGAAGCGCCCAACGCAACAGCCCACGTTCATGATGGTATATGTGAAGTTTGGGCTCCGGTTCAGGCACCTCAAGTTACGAGAAAGGAAGTAAGTGACTTTTTAGGAATAGATTTAGATAAAGTAAGCATAAATGTTACTTTTTTAGGCGGTGGATTTGGGAGAAAGTCAAAACCAGATTTTGTGCTGGAAGCGGTAGCATTGTCAAAGATGGAACAAAAACCGGTACAGGTTATTTGGACCAGAGAAGATGATATTCAAAACAGTTATTATCATGCGATTAGTGCACAGTATATGAAAGCCTCTTTTAAAGATAACTCAGTGACTGGTTGGCTGCATCGAACCGCTTATCCATCTATTGCTTCAACTTTTCTACCCGGTATTACGCATGGTGTTGGTGTTGAATTTCGACAAGGAATGATCAATATGCCTTATGAAATAGCGCATAGTAGGTTTGAGAATGGAGAAGCTGAAGCTCATGTTAGGATTGGCTGGTTGAGATCTGTTTATAATATTATTCACGGTTTTTCGATTAATGTTTTTGCAGATGAACTAGCTGTAGCATCTGGAAAGGACCCCTTGGATTTCAGGCTTGAACTTATTGGTTCTGACAGGGTATATCCCTCTGATAACGAATATCAATTGGATACGGCAAAACTGAAAAATGTGTTGCGGATAGCTGCGAAAAATGCAGGATGGGGTAAAGATTTACCAGAAGGGCACGGCATGGGAATAGCGATTCATTATAGTTTTTATACCTATGTGGCATCTATAGTTGAAGTTTCTGTGATCAATAATAAACTGAAAGTGATTAATGTTTTTACAGCAGTAGACTGCGGAACCGTTGTCAATACCGATACAGTGAAATCTCAGTTAGAAGGGGCAGTCATTTTTGGAATGTCCTTGGCTTTTTATGGAGATATTAGTGTAGAAGATGGAGCTGTTAAGCAAAGTAATTTTCATGATTATCAAATGCTGAGAATTCATGAGGCTCCTCTTATTGATATTGAAATTGTTAATAGTGATGAGTTGCCGACGGGCATAGGTGAACCAGGAGTTCCTGTGATAGCGCCAGCCATTGTGAATGCTGTTTATAATGCAACCGGAAAAAGGTTTAGAAGTCTGCCTCTAAAAGCAGAAGATAAATTTCAATAAAAAAAGCCATAGCAAGTTTCAATAGTTGAACATTTAGATTTTAAATGTTATTAGTTTGATCATAAGCCCCCCTCAAGGCTATTTTTTGCTCGCTATGGCTTTTTTGGTAATCATCCCTTTTTAAGAGGAAAAATTAGCAATTTTATTAAAGTTAAGAACTTAATAATACTGTAACGTAGGATGCTCCAATTTATTGTGTAGCTAAAAACATGTTGTATTGATAACAATTCCCCGGATTATCAATTGTTGTTTAAAAGTTCAAAAAGGAGTATATTCGTTTATCAAATTTTTAACCAAAGCCACATGAAATTAGCCGCCTACCTATTAGCCTTTAGCATACTTTTATTGAGTTGTGCAAAACCTTCATATAAGAAAAATGAAATCATGTTAATAGACAAAGAAGAAGTCTCTGAGACCTCTATTTTTGACATTCCCAAAAATCAAAAATTAAGCCCTGATCAGCAAATTGCTTCTGCCATTTTAGCAGCGCCGCAAGAGGCTAGGGAAGAGGCCATGGTTTATGGGTATAGCGAGTCAGGTGAGTTTATGATGTTGCGAGAAGGAAACAATGAATTTATTTGCGTGGCTGATAATCCGGCAAAAGACGGTTTTCAGGTTGTTTGTTATCATAAAAGCTTGGAACCGATGATGGATAGAGGGCGCGAATTAAATGCAGAAGGAAAATCACGTGAAGAAAAGGAAACGATTCGAGATGAAGAAGCAACGTCCGGAAAAATGGCATTGCCCGAAGCACCTGCTACCTTACATATTTATTATGGAGAAAATGCTTATTTCAATGAAGAGACAGGAGTGATAGACAATGGAAAGTACAGATATGTAATCTATATACCCTATGCGACTCAAGAAAGCACAGGCTTGTCATTAGCACCAAACGAATCGAGCCACCCATGGTTGATGTTTCCAGGAAGATATAATGCACATATCATGGTTACGCCAGAATATTAAACGGCAATCTTGCAAGGAATTTAAATCTCGCTCGTCCTAAGCTAAAAATAAAAATATGAGATTAGTTTGGGTCTTTTTATTGGTTATACAAAGTGTGTCAGCTCAGCAAAATGTTAATATTCAGAGTGATTACGGCGCAGCAGGTTACGATGTAGTGGCGTATTTTGATGCTAAAGCTATTAAGGGCCAATCCAAATTTAGCACAGAGCACAAAGGTGTTTCGTATAGGTTCTCTTCAGATAATAATTTAAATAAATTTAAGAAAGACCCCTTGCAATTCCTTCCTCAATACGGAGGTTGGTGTGCTTATGCTATGGCCTCGAAGGGAGAAAAAGTAAAGGTAAACCCAAAAACTTTTGAGATAAGAAATAGCAAGTTGTATCTTTTTTATGATGCTTATTTTGACAATACGTTTGAAGACTGGATAGAAGAAGGACCGGATGAACTGGTTTTGAAGGCAGATGAAAACTGGAAAAAATTTCAATAATCTATTAAAAAGATGATTCCTTTCTGGTATTGAAGCAAAAAAAAACTTGCTAATGCCTTAGACATTAACAAGTTTTTTATGAATTGCTATCAGCGTTTATTTTTTATATAATTTGATGGTTTCGGCCTTTCCATGACTCCAAAGTATAGCATAGTAATAACCTGCTTTAACATTTTTACCCTTATAATTTTTTCCATTCCAAGTAGACTCATAATCCCCGGCATTCTGTGTTTTTCCAACCAGTCTCGATACGAAACGTCCGCGGTTGTCGAATATGTTGATTGCAACATAAGCCCGATTAGGTATCGTATATTTTAAGTTTGTAGACTCACTAAAAGGATTAGGATAATTCTGATGTAACGCAAGAACTATTTCAATTTCTTCTTCTACTTCCTTCTTTTTTGGCAAGGAGAACTTCCATACGTCGTTGTCAACGTTTTTATAATTTTCTGTATCGAAAAAATCAAAAGTTTCTCGGTCTCCACCAAAAGTATATATGGCATCTGAAAATTTACCATATCCTTTTTCAACAACCGCATCAAAATCATATTTGATATCCTCTGATCCATCAGCGTTCCATGGTGCATCACTGACTTTTTCCCATTTCGCCCCATTATAGCTTACCCAAACATCTGATGGGTTTGAAGGCTCATTTCCTAATTTATTCTCTCCTAAACCAAATCCACCAAAAAGAACAAGTTGGTTTTGAGCGACAACTACTTGGTGTCCCGGACGTTTAGACCAATGAGTAGGATTGTCAAGATCTACGTCCTGATTATCAATCATTCGTTTCCAGTTAACACCGTCTTTTGTACGCCATACATCATTAAAGTAGGGCGGACAAGGTTCTTCAAATCCCAAAAAAGGTTGAGTTGGGTCGATTGGAGTACATGTAAATCCTTCTTCTCCTCCCACCATATACATATAACCGCCTTTAACGACAGCAATACCACCAGCTCTTTGAGCCCAATGGGTTGGATCTGGATCTTCCGAATCTATTTCCTGATTTTTTTTGACTCTTTCCCAACGTCTTCCGTCACGAGATCTCCATACGTCATTAAAATATTCACGGGCAGGGGCACCAATAACAACAGCGCTATCATCGTTTACAGAACCACCCATAACATAGATATAGCCCTTAAAAACAGTGGCACTCAATCCGGCACGACCGGCCCAATGGGGTGGGTTATCATCCTCTAAATCAATAGCTTGATTTTGAATCATTTGTCTCCAATTCACTCCATCTCTGGATCTCCACACATCATTAAAAAATTGAGAAACAGGAACCTGTATAGTTGGTTCACACGGTACAATAGGTCCACCAGGAAAAATAGGTTCATCCGGGCAATTTTCTGGCCAATCTTCATTCGGAACTGTGACCAGTGTAAAATCTTGCCCGCCGATAATATACATATAACTTCCTTTTTTTACAGCTTGAAAATAAGCACGATTCGCCCAGTGCTCGGTGAAGTTTGGGTCAGAGGGTACAAGGCCAATCTCCGGAATTAGAGTAGGGGGGTTAGATTCAAGAATCCTTTCCCAATTTTCTCCTTTGTCGGAACTACTCCAAACATCACCATGTATGATGCTAGCTCCCGGAATAGGTATGGGTAAAGGCGTACGTCCACCAAAAATGTAAAATTTTCCTTTGTGATTAAGGGCTTGTAGCCCGGCTCTTTGGTACCAATTATCAGTAGGAGAAGGAATATCGGGACCAAAAGGAAATGGTAATGGAATTGATTCATTTTTCTTGATGATTTTCCAGGTCCAGTCTTCGAGAGATTTGTTTTTATTTCCTTGCCAATCGGGTATTCCATTAGAAGATAAAACAAATACTAAAACAGTTAAAAATAATTTACCAAGCACGTTCCTTGATGAGCATAAATTGGTTGTAGATCGAATAAAAAATTGCAATAAATTTTGAAAAGTAGTTTTATACATAGCATAGGGGATTAGTTATCAGAAAGATACAAAATTTTCTAAAACTATGAAAAAGCTATAAATAAGACTTAAAGTTTGCTATTCTGTGGCCTTTAATTTTTTGGCAATTGCGTCAACTTCGTCTAACACCCTTAAAAGGTTCAATCCCCATATTTTAGCAATGTCAGTTTCGGAATAACCACGTCTTACCAATTCATAGGTAATATTAAAGGTTTCAGAGGCATTGTCCCAGCCTTGGATACCACCACCGCCATCGAAATCTGAACTGATTCCTACATGGTCAACTCCTATGAGTTTAACCATATAGTCAATATGGTCAACAAAATCTCTGACATTCACCAAGGGAAATTGTTTATTGATTTCCTTTTTTAGAGGGCCGGCTTTTTTCATGATCATGTCATAATTATTGTAGGCAGTATGAAGTTCTTCACCACGCAATTTGCTGATTTGAGTCATTGTTAAGTAAGGAACACCTAGTTCTTTAGCAACCTGATCGTAAATAGGCTGACTGGCTTCGTTATTACTTTTCACTTTGTCAAGACTGACATAGTCAGCAAGCGCAACTGTTTGTACAACACCCCCATTGTTCTTTATCATCTTGAGCACTTCATCATCTAAATTACGACTCACATCACTTAGGCCTCGTGCTGAAGAATGGGAAGCAATAACAGGCGCTTTTGAAAGCTGTATCATTTGGATATTTGCCTTTTTGGATGGGTGTGAGAGGTCTATCATAATTCCCAGCCTGTTCATTTCTACAATGGCTTTTTTGCCTAGTTCTGACAGCCCGTTATGCAGCCAAATACTATCCTGTTCTCCTGTATTTGAATCACTAAATTGAGAATGGCCATTGTGAGCCAATGACATATAACGAGCTCCTTTATTATAGAATTCCTCTATTCTGTTAAGATCCTCTCCAATTGGATATGCATTTTCAACTCCAATCATAACTACTTTTTTTCCTTCTTTTTGGATTCTTTTTACGTCGTCTGAAGAAAGCGCTAATTCAATCTGATCTGCTGCATAAACCTCAGTTAATCTATGAATGGCATCAAATTTAGATATGGCATTCTCGTATGCTTTCTTATATCCTTTTTTATCAAGACTCCCTTGACCTGTATAAACAATCAACCAGGATACGTCAAGCCCTCCAGTAATCATTTTCGGAAGATTGACCTGTGTATCCAGATCTTGAGTGTAATTCTTCTCCGCTGTGAAATTGGCTATATTGATATCATTATGCGTGTCAATTGTAATAACCGACTCATGAATTTTTAATGCTCTTTCTCTCCTACTGTTTTCACTCTCGGGAGGCCGAGATTGAGCGGTCAATACTAAAGAGATAAAAAATAATAAAAGGGATAATTGTGTCTTTTTCATTTGAAGATGAATTTTATTTGGCTTAGCGTTCAATGTGGGCTAAAAATACAATAATTTAATTCTTAAAAATCGTATTTATTTTAATTACAAAATAATTTATTGGCGTGTATACTTGAATTATTATTTCAATTAAATGTATTATAACTAATAATACCCTTAATAATTAAAGATTTACTAATAATTACAATTAAAAAATTAAATAATGACAATATTGAATTGTATTGCAGTATAGTTTGGATTTTATTCTACGAACAAAGCTTGTATAATTGATTTTGAACATTGTAAAAAAATATAGATGTGAAGAGTAAAGAATCATTTAAAAAAATAAATTTGCATCTGCCTATGGCAAAATTTCAAAAAATTAGATTTTAAAATATTATGAGTAACACATTATTTGATAAAGTTTGGGATACACATGTTGTAAGGAGCATAAAAGATGGACCTGATGTATTTTTTATTGACCGTCATTTTATCCATGAGGTAACAAGCCCGGTGGCATTTCTAGGTTTAGAAAGTAGAGGCATTGATGTGATCTATCCAAATAGAACTTTTGCAACTGCTGATCACAATACGCCAACTATAAATCAACATCTTCCTGTAAAGGATCCTTTATCTGCGAATCAGTTAGAGACATTAGAAAGAAACGCTAAAAAGTATGGCATTAGCCATTGGGGTCTTGGAGATCAAAATAATGGAATTGTACACGTGGTAGGGCCTGAGCACGGAATTACTTTACCGGGATCAACTATTGTTTGTGGAGATTCACATACTTCTACACATGGTGCCTTTGGTGCTATAGCATTTGGTATTGGTACTTCTGAAGTTGAAATGGTTTTGTCAACACAGTGTATCATGCAACCGAAGCCAAAAAAGATGCGTATCAATATTAACGGTACCCTTGGAAAAGCGGTAGGACCTAAAGATGTGGCTTTATTTATTATTGCAAAGCTGACAACTTCTGGAGCTACGGGATATTTTGTAGAATATTCTGGAGATGTATTCGAGCAGATGACAATGGAAGGAAGAATGACTGTTTGTAACCTGAGTATTGAGATGGGTGCAAGAGGAGGAATGATTGCTCCTGATCAAACTACCTATGATTATATTGAAGGTAGACAATTTACTCCAAAAGGAGCTGATTGGGACAGTGCCATGGCTTATTGGAAAACTTTAAAAACGGAAGAGGGTGCTATTTTTGACAAAGAATTCACCTACGATGCTGCAGAAATAGAACCGATGATCACCTTTGGAACAAACCCAGGAATGGGAATTGGGATCTCAAAAGATATCCCTTTATCTAAGGATGTTACGGGTGGAAAAACTACTTATGACAAGTCATTAAATTATATGGGCTTCAATGAAGGAGAGGCTATGAAGGCCAAGAAAATTGATTATGTTTTTCTTGGTAGCTGTACCAACGGTAGAATAGAAGATTTTAGAGCTTTTACGTCAATTGTAAAAGGCAGGAAAAAAGCGGAACATGTTACGGCATGGTTAGTTCCAGGTTCACATATAGTGGAAGATCAGATTAAGAAAGAAGGTCTTTTGGATATTTTGGAGGAAGCTGGTTTTGAACTACGTCAGCCAGGATGCTCTGCTTGTTTAGCCATGAATGATGATAAAGTGCCCGCCGGAAAATATGCAGTTAGTACTTCAAATAGAAATTTTGAAGGAAGGCAAGGCCCTGGTTCCAGAACCTTATTGGCAAGTCCTTTAATGGCTGCCGCTGCCGCTGTTACCGGGAAGGTTACTGATCCAAGAGAGTTATTATAATTATTGCACACAATAAAGAAATACAATTAGAAATGGCATACGATAGTTTTACAATATTAAAAAGCAGTGCTTATCCTTTACCTATTGAGAATGTTGATACAGATCAAATCATTCCTGCCAGGTTTTTAAAGGCTACTGAGAGAAAAGGGTTTGGCGATAATTTATTTAGAGATTGGAGATACAATGCCGACGGTTCGCCAAAAAAAGATTTTGTTTTAAACAAATCGATTTACAGTGGAAAAATATTAGTTGGGGGAAGGAATTTTGGATCTGGATCTTCAAGAGAACACGCGGCCTGGTCAGTATATGATTTTGGATTTAGATGCGTTATCTCAAGTTTTTTTGCAGATATTTTTAAAGGTAATTGCCTAAATGTAGGTGTCTTACCAGTGCAGGTTAGTGAATCTTTTCTGGCTGAAATATTCGCTGAAATAGAGAAAAATCCAAACACTGAAATTTTAGTAGATCTTGAAAAACAAGAAGTAAGCTTATTGAGCACTGGTTCAGTTGAAAAGTTTGACATCAATGGCTATAAAAAAGAAAACATGCTCAACGGATTCGACGATATCGACTATCTTCAGAATATGAAGGAAGAGATCGTTCAATTTGCTGATCAAAGACCCTTTTAATAAGAAGGCTCATGTCAGAAAGACGTAAAATTGAAATAATGGATACGACCCTCAGAGATGGGGAACAGACTAATGGCGTATCTTTTTCTGCAACTGAAAAGCTTACGATCGCTAAACTATTATTAGAAGAGCTAAAAGTTGACAGGATTGAAATAGCCTCTACAAGAGTATCTGAAGGTGAGTTTAATGCTGTTAAGAGTATTACTGACTGGGCGAAGGAAGCAGGGTTTATTGACAAGATTGAAGTGCTGTCTTTTGTCGATGGCGGTTTGTCTTTAGAATGGATGAATGAGACTGGAGCTAAAGTACAGAATCTATTGACAAAGGGTTCGTTGAATCATCTTACACACCAACTAAAGAAAACGCCTCAAGAGCATTTTACTGCAATTCAAAAAAGCATAAGATCAGGATTAGAGCAAGGGATAGAGACTAATGTCTATTTGGAAGACTGGAGCAATGGTATGAGGAATTCCCCTGAGTATGTATTTGAGTTCCTCGATTTTCTGGCAAAAGAACCCATTAAAAGGGTTTTGTTGCCTGATACGCTCGGTGTTTTAACACCATCTGAATCTTTTGATTTTGTAAAACAAGTAAAGGAACGTTATCCTGAAATGCATATAGATTTTCACGCGCATAATGATTATGACCTTGGCGTAGCCAATGTGCTGGAAGCAGTAAAAGCAGGTGCTGATGGTTTGCACCTTACGGTTAATGGTATGGGTGAACGAGCTGGTAATGCTCCTCTGGCAAGCGTAGTTGCCGTTATAAATGATTTTTTACCAGAAGTCGAAATAGCGGTTAAAGAACAATCTCTATTCAAAGTGAGTAAACTTGTTGAAACGTTCTCGGGATTTAGAATTCCAGAAAACAAACCGGTTCTTGGAGATAATGTTTTTACACAAACTGCTGGAATACATGCTGATGGGGACAATAAAAAGAACTTATACTTTAATGATTTATTACCTGAGAGATTTGGGAGAAAAAGACAATATGCTTTAGGGAAGACCTCAGGAAAAGCAAATATTCAAAAGAATTTACAGGAATTGGGATTGTTCCTAAGTGATGAAGATATTTCAAAAGTTACAAAACGAATTATTGAGCTTGGAGATAAAAAAGAGGTGGTGACAAAAGAAGACCTGCCTTATATTATTTCAGATGTTCTTGACAGTAACTCAGTAGAAGAAAGAGTAGTGGTAGATTCCTATGTATTGACTCACTCGAAGGGTTTAAGACCTTCAACCACTGTTTCTGTAAGAATTGATGGTAACAGTATTCAGGAGAATGCCCAGGGAGATGGACAATTTGATGCCTTTATGAATACTTTGGGAAAAATCTATAAGGAAAAGGGAATGAGTCTTCCTACGCTTACTGATTATGCGGTTAGAATTCCTCCTGGATCTAATTCTGACGCACTTTGTGAAACGGTGATTACCTGGAAGCAAGGTGAGAAAATTTTTAAAACCAGAGGACTTGATTCTGATCAAACCGTTTCAGCGATTGTTGCAACTCAAAAAATGTTGAATATAATTTAGAATAAAATATATAATATGAAATTAAAAATTGCACTTTTAGCGGGTGATGGAATTGGTCCGGAAGTGATCGAACAAGCTGTAAAAGTATCAGACGCAATAGCAAAAAAATTCAATCATGAAATAAGCTGGCATCCAGCCCTTACAGGTGCTGCGGCGATAGACGCTGTTGGAGACCCTTATCCTCAGGAGACCCATGATATATGTGCATCGTCTGATGCCGTATTATTTGGCGCTATTGGGCATCCAAGATTTGATAATGACCCTTCTGCAAAGGTTCGTCCTGAACAAGGATTACTTAAAATGCGTAAAGAATTGGGTTTGTTTGCCAATGTAAGACCAACCTTTACATTTCCTTCCTTGATTGACAAATCTCCTTTAAAAAGAGAAAGAATTGAAGGCACTGATTTGGTGTTTTTAAGAGAATTGACAGGTGGTATTTATTTCGGTAAAAAAGGAAGAGAAGACAATGGTAACACTGCTTATGATCATTGTGTCTATTCAAGAAAAGAAGTACAGCGCCTTGCCAAAAAAGGTTTTGAAATGGCTATGAGCCGTGGTAAGAAGTTGTGTTGCGTAGATAAAGCAAACGTTCTGGAAACTTCAAGATTATGGAGAGAGACCGTTCAGGCAATGGAAAAAGATTATCCTGAAGTTGAAGTTTCGTATGAGTTTGTGGATGCTGTAGCAATGCGTCTTGTGCAATGGCCTAATTCATATGATGTGTTGATCACAGAAAACCTTTTTGGTGACATACTAACCGATGAAGCTTCAGTGATATCAGGTTCTATGGGACTTATGCCATCGGCCTCAGTTGGTGCGGATGTTTCGTTGTTTGAGCCTATACATGGTTCATATCCTCAGGCTACTGGAAAAAACATTGCCAATCCGCTGGCTACAGTTTTGTCTGCTGCTATGATGTTTGAAACAGGTTTTGGCTTACATGATGAAGGAGCTGCTATCAGAGAAGTAGTGAATAAATCTTTAGACGCAGGTATTGTTACGGAAGACCTTGCCGATGGAGGAAAGTCATACGGAACTACTCAAGTTGGTGATTGGTTAGCTGAGAATGTTTAATCTCAACATCTGAATCAGCATAATCTAAAAAAATTAGAAAGCCATTCGTTTAAGAGTGGCTTTTTTTTTTTAGATAAGGGCTGTTAAAATTGTATATATCAGACTTATAGCAGCGATATCTAGGTTTAAATAAAAAATATTCAAAAGAATTGCTATAGAACCTAGTTAAATGAGTATTTTTGCAAGGTTTATTTATAAGGATATATGGTGCTCACAAAACTTGATAACGAAGAAAAGATTATTGGTAAAAAATTATATGATTACCAACATGGTGCCATAGACAAGATTTTTGAAAGAATAAATGACAATCCGAATCAGTATAATCTTCTTTATCAATTGCCTACAGGTGGTGGGAAAACAGTAATTTTTTCTGAAATTGCCCGTCGGTATATAAAAAAGAACCAACATAAGGTTTTAATTCTGACACATCGAATTGAGTTAAGTAAGCAAACTTCAAATATGCTTACTGAATTTGGTGTGAATAATAAAGTAATTGACAGTAGCGTGAAAGAAGTGACAAATGAGGATAAATACTCATGTTTCGTCGCTATGGTTGAAACGCTTAATAACAGGATTAAAGAAGAAAAAGCAGATTTACAGGATATTGGTTTGGTGATTGTTGATGAGGCGCATTACAATTCCTTTAGAAAACTCTTTAAGCACTTTGAGAATTGTTTTATTTTAGGAGTAACTGCTACGCCATTAAGTTCAAATATAAATTTACCAATGCATGAGATCTATAAGGATCTTATCGTGGGTGAAAAGATCACATCTCTTATCGAACAGGGTTTTCTTGCTCAGGCAACAACCTATAGCTATAATGTAAATCTGAGTACTTTGAAAATTGGTGCGAATGGTGATTATACTGTAAAATCATCAGAAGAGTTATATACAAAAAGTGAAATGCAATCGAAGTTGGTTGCAGCCTATGAAGCTACAGGTAAAAACAAAAAGACGCTGATATTTAATAATGGTATCCATACTTCAAGACATGTATACGAAGTATTCAAGAGAGCTGGTTACAAGGTTAATTATATAGATAATACAAATACCAAAGAGGAGCGGAAAGCTGTTTTGAGTTGGTTTAAAAATACGCCAGACGCAATTCTTACTTCGGTTGGAATTTTGACTACAGGTTTTGACGAACCTACGATAGATTCTATAATTATAAACAGAGCGACCAAATCACTTGCCTTATACTTTCAAATGATTGGTAGGGGTTCAAGGGTTATTGATGACAAGAAGGAGTTTTCAGTGCTAGATTTGGGTAACAATGTTTCAAGATTCGGTTTATGGACCGAAGATGTAGATTGGCAATTGATCTTTAAGAACCCTTCATATTTTTTAGAGAATCTTATCAGTGATGATGAAATTGAAAGAAACTTTAAATATGAAATGCCTGAGGCCACTAAGGCCTTGTTCTCCAAATCGACTGATTTTGTTTTTGATGTAAAAAAGGAATATGATGCTGCTATATATACAAGTCAGAAATCAAAAATTGTTCTTGAAAAATCAATAGCGCAACATGCAAAAATTTGTGCGGAGAACAGTGAAGATGTTTTTGATGCGCATATTCTTTCAAGAGAATTAAATGATGAAATTGAATACAGAATCAAACAATATTCATTTTGTATTTTAAAAAGCTCCAAGAATTATTTGAAATGGTTGGAGGAAGACTACAAGCGCCAACTTCGAGTAAAGATCAGCATATTATTTAGATAAAGTTCATCTTTGTTCAAAGGAACATTTGGTAAAATGTTATATTTGTGACACGATATCATGTAATAAAATCTTAAATTTATACTGTTATACAGTTAAATTAATTGTTGTTATTTTCGCGGCTTAATGCTATTAAGAATAAGCTCCATATCTCTTGCCATATTGTTTTTGGCTCAAAGTTTTAACCTCCATTCAGGAGATTTCTTAAAGCTTGACACCCTAATGTCTCATTTGGAATTTCATCAAGAAAAATACGGTGATGATATTTTTGCTTTTATATCAAAACATTATGGCGATAAAAAATCGAGTCATAATGAAGAACCAAAGGATAGTAAAGAACATCAAAGATTACCCTTCAATCATAATATATGCTCAGATTCAGGGCAAATTCTCCTAATTCAATTTGATAAATTGTCATTGGAGATACCAATAAATAATCTAAATTCAAAAATTGATTTTTATTACCAAAACTCCTACTCTTTTCTAGAGAATACAGACGTTTTTCAACCTCCAAAATTCGCATAGTTCAATAATTTAGTACTTCGATAAATGGCTTTACACGACATTATTAGTCTTTCGTGAGCTCTTTGCATCAATTTTTTAACTAATAATTGAATTATGCTTTCTAAAATTATCAACATTAGTCTGAACAACAGACTGAGCGTATTTATTTTCAGTTTTCTAGTCATAGGTTTTGGACTCTACTCTTTGACTAAAATACATATCGGTGCAGTTCCTGACGTTACCAATAACCAAGTACAGGTTATTACTACTTCAAGAAATCTTTCCACTGAAGATATCGAGCAGTTTATAACCTATCCAATAGAGCTGGAGATGGCTAATTTACCAGGAGTAGAGGAGATTAGATCAGTTTCGAAATTTGGTTTATCTGTTGTTACCATTGTTTTTGAAGACGCCATGGGTACTTATTTACCCAGACAGTTGATCTCTGAAAAAATTCTATCGGCAAGTGAAAAAATCCCTGAAGGTTTTGGACAACCTGAGATGGGGCCCATCACAACAGGATTAGGAGAGATCTATCAATATGTACTTGACGTAGAACCAGGTTTTGAGTCAAAGTACAGTGTAACAGAATTGCGATCTATCCAGGATTGGATCGTTAAAAGACAGCTGTCTGGAATTTCAGGAGTCATTGAGGTGAATACCTGGGGTGGGTTTTTAAAGCAATATGAAGTAGCAATCAATACAGAAAAATTGAATGCTATGGATATTACTACAAGTGAAGTATATAAGGCCTTGCAAAGTAATAACTCAATTGCCGGAGGGGCCTATATTGAAAAAAATGATAAAGCCTATTTTATACGAGGTGAGGGCCTTGTTACTGATCTTGAAGATATCAGGAATATATCAGTTAAGAATGTTAACGGACTCTCGATATTTATTAGAGACGTTGCTGAAGTAGGATATGGAAGTGCTATTAGGTTCGGTGCCATTACCGGAAATGGTGAAGGAGAGAAAGTTCTTGGACAAGTAATGATGCTCAAGGATGGAAATTCAAAAAAGGTAATTGACGATGTGAAGGCAAGAGTAAAGGAAATCTCAGGAACCTTACCTGAAGGGGTTGTCATCAATGCATTTTTAGAAAGAAGTGAGTTGATCGAAAGAACCTCCTTTACTGTGGCTGAAAATCTCATCCTTGGATGTTTAATAGTGATTTTTGTTGTTGTATTACTGTTGGGCAATCTCAGGTCAGGATTGGTAGTCGCCTCAATGATTCCCATGACGCTTCTTTTTGCCATTTCACTGATGAATATTTTTCATGTAGATGCCAATTTAATGAGTCTTGGAGCGATTGATTTTGGAATCATCATTGATGGTTCCGTCATTATTGTTGAATTTATTGCTTTTAAACTTGCTTCGAGCCAAAATGAGTTATTGGCATTGGGTGAGGAGGAGAAAAAATTACGAATTAGTGAAATCACTGCTGAAGCAGCTTCCAAAATGATGAATTCTGCCATATTTGGGCAATTGATCATCCTAATTGTGTTTATCCCAATATTGTCATTGAGTGGGGTTGAAGGCAAGATGTTCAGACCTATGGCGCTTACTTTTAGTTTTGCCTTGATTGGAGCCATGATCTTTGGACTTACTTATATTCCTGTCATGTCAGCGATATTTATAAAACCTGTAAAAAGAAACAAAGCTCATATTAGCGAGAAAATAATGATCCTGATCAAGAGGCTCTACGAACCCAGTATTGTTTGGGCACTGAAATTCAAAAAATTTGTTATAGCTATGGCTTTGCTGCTGCTCATTGTAGCCATTTCATTGTTTTCGAGAATGGGTGGTGAATTTGTACCTACCCTTGATGAAGGCGATTTTGTGATACAACCGGTATTAGAAACCGGAACTTCTTTAACCAAAACGATAGAAATTACTACAAGAATTGAAAAGATACTGCTTGAAAATTTTCCAGAAGTGGACCAGGTGGTCAGTAGAATCGGGGCTGCAGAAATCCCTACGGATCCGATGTCAATGGAAGAAAGTGATGTGATTATCAAATTAAAACCTAAAAAGGAATGGGTTTCGGCAAGTACAAAGGATGAACTGGCTGAGGAATTTAAGAAAGCACTTGCGGTTATCCCAGGTATGGAATTGGAGTTCACACAACCAATAGAGATGAGATTTAATGAGCTGATTACCGGGGTTAAATCAGATATAGCTATTAAGATTTTTGGTAATGATTTGAATGTGTTGGCAGAGAAGGCAAACGAGATCAGCAAGCTTGTGCAACCTATTGAAGGCGCTTCGGATATTATTGTTGAAAAAATAGAAGGCTTGCCTCAAATGAAGATTCAATATGATAGAAATAAAATCGCAAGGTATGGGTTGAATATTCAAGAGGTTAATGATATGATTTCGATGGGATTTGCGGGCGCAGTTGTTGGCCAAGTTTTTGAAGGAGAAAAAAGTTTTGACCTGGTCATAAGGCTCGATAAAAAACACCGTGGTGATATTTCTAATCTGCATCATCTTTTTATTGATACTCCGTTGGGTTTTAAAGTTCCTCTGCAAGAACTGGCTAATATCGATTATACCGAAGGTCCTGCCAAAATTTCCAGAGATAATACCAAAAGAAGAATTGTTGTGGCGATTAATGTAAGAAATCGTGACTTACAATCAGTCATCGAAGATGTACAACAACTTATAGAAAGAGATATCAAGCTGCCACCTGGTTATACGATTTCATATGGAGGACAGTTTGAAAATTTACAAAGGGCCAAGGCCAGATTGAAGATTGCGGTCCCTATTGCCTTGACCTTAATTTTTCTGCTACTCTTTTTTGCCTTTGACTCAACTAGGGAAGCTTTTATGATTTTCTCCGCAATTCCTTTGGCTGCCGTAGGAGGAGTGCTGCTTTTGTGGCTCAGGGACATGCCTTTTAGTATCTCAGCAGGAGTAGGTTTTATTGCCTTATTTGGAATCGCTGTGCTTAATGGTATTGTGCTGATAGAACATTTTAAAGAATTAAAACAAAATGGGATGACAGATATAAATAAAATAATTATTCAGGGCACAACAGAGAGATTAAGACCGGTTATATTGACTGCCTTGGCTGCTGCTCTTGGATTTTTACCAATGGCCATCTCCACCGGAGCAGGAGCTGAAGTGCAAAGACCTTTGGCAACAGTAGTAATAGGAGGCTTAGTCTCCTCAACACTTTTGACTATGATTATACTACCCTTATTGTATTCAATATTCAGTAAAAAGTTACAATTAAAACCAACAAGAACTTCAAATTTATTAGTGATTACATTAATAGGTTTAAGTAGTTTTTATGGAGTAACACAAGAAACGCAAAGTTTGGGTCTGGAGGAAATTTCAGCATTAGCTTTAGAGAGTAATGCCGGTTTAAAGGCTTCATCACTTCAAGTGGATCAGGCAGACGCTTTAATTAGTGATGCCTTTACTTTTGATAAAACCCAACTGTACTATCACTATGACGAAAACAATATTGCCTATAATAATAAACCATTGAAGGTGTTTGGAGTAGAACAGGACTTCCTTTTTCCAACACGTTATTTTGCTGGAAAAAAAGTGAATAAGGCAAGGTATGAAATGGAGCATAATTCCTACAGTATCAAAAAAAGGCAATTGGAGCAAAAAGTTTTATCCAGGTTTTATCTTTTGCAATACGAATTGGAAAGAGAAATAGTGTTGCAGCGTTTGGATAGTTTTTATAGAACTTTTGCCTATGCTGCCAAACGTAAGTTTGAAACAGGTGATACCAATTATCTGGAAAAAATTACGGCACAGGCGAAGCAAAAACAACTGCAGACGCTGCATAAACAATCACAGCAAGATGTAGCTTCGGCACTAATGGGATTAAAGGAAGTGGTGCAAAGTGATCAGGAATTTACAGTGAGAAAGGTTCCTCTGATAAAATTAGAGCTCAAACAAATAAGTTTGGAAGAGAATCCTGGTTTGTATTACTATAAAAATAAGAAAGAATTATTTCTCGCACAAAAGAATGTTGCCTCACAAAGCCTTTTACCAGATATTACATTGAATTATTTTGTTGGATCAAATTCTAGCTTAGATGAGAATCTAAATGGCTATCAGATAGGCCTGAAAATTCCAATTTTATTCAGTGGTAATGCTGCGAAGATCAAGGCTTCAAAAATCGCTCAGGAAGTCTTGGATAACCAGGAGAGTGAGTATAGAATTCGGATAAAGGCCAAACAGTCAGAGTTATATGCGCAACTTAAAAAACACGATGAAGCTTTAATCTACTATCAAGAAGAAGGAGAGCAACTATCTCAGGAGATTTTTAAAACTGCAAAAATTAGCTATGAATCTGGTGAGATCAATTTTTTTCAATACATCCAAAGTATGGAAAATGCGCTCGAAATACTACTGGATTATATAAACAATCTGAATACATATAATCAAATAGTTCTGGAAATTAATTATTTAACCCTTTAAGTTGTTGTAAATGAATTTTATGAAACTATATACAATTATCATTATCGCTTTGACATTCTTGAATTGCTCCAAATCAACAAACAAAAATGAAAGTTCGGATATACGGGAAAAAGAGAAGCTCAATTTCGAAACGGAAGTAATTACGATCTCTAAAGACCAATATAAAAATGAATCTTTGAGCATGACCTCACTAGTAGCGCATTCTTTTGGTACACGAATTTCTTCTACTGGCGTAATTGATGTGCCACCAAATGGAAGGGCAGTAATTAGTGCTCAAATAGGAGGTTATATCAAGAATTCCCCTTTACTTATTGGAGATCAGGTAAAGAAGGGACAATTATTGTTAAGCATTGAAAATATTAAATTCCTTGAGCTTCAGCAGCAATATATGGAAGCCAAAGAACAGTTGGTATTTTTAAAATCAAATTTTGATAGACAACAGGAATTGTTCAACGAAAAAATTTCATCAGAAAAATCATTTTTAAAAGCAGAAAGTGACTATAAAATAACCCTTGCCACTTACAAAGGTCTTAGAAAGAAACTTGAACTATTACACATAGATCCGGCTCAAGTAGAGTCTGGAAATTTAACGTCAGTTTCAAATATCTTTGCACCGATTTCAGGTGATATTACGGACATCAATATCACAACAGGCTCTTATGTTTCCTCTTCAGACGAAATTATGGCCATAGTTAATACGGATCATTTACATCTTGAATTAAAAATATTTGAAAAGGATGTATTCAAAATTAAAACAGGACAAACGGTATTTTTTAGCCTGCCTGAATCAGGTTCAAAACAGTTTAAAGGTAGTGTACATCTTATAGGAAAATCTATAGGAAGCGACAGAACTGTAATGGTACATGCCCATATAGATGAACCACATGACGAAGGATTCATTCCAGGCATGTTCGTTCAGGCATCAATTTTGACAAATGAATCTTCCGGAATGGGGGTTTTAAATAAAGCTGTGTTTGAGAAAAATGGCTTGACTTATATTATGCTAATGAAATCTGGAGAAAATGACACCTATACTCTTGAAAAAATAAAGGTAGAAACAGGAGAAACCTCAGGAGATATCATCATGATCAAGAATCATGACCGACTTGATTCTATTGGTAAATATCTAGTTGGAGGCAGTCATTTATTTATGGATCAATAACTATTTCCTAAGAAAATGTGCTCATATTATATAAAACTTAATATTAAGGACGAGTTAATTTCTTTGGTTGTGTAAAATATTTTTCTACATTTATATATACAAACATACATACACGTACAAACAAATGAGCAATTTTCCCCCAAACAAGCTAAAAGCTATTGACGCTGCTATTGTCGAATTTCAAGATAATGGGTTTAAGCAAACTAGCATGAGTTCTATCGCTAAGGCGACAGGTATCAGCAAAAAAGAACTGCGTACTTATTTCGATAATAAAGATGACGTCTTTAAATATGTCTTTCTTGAATTATACGGAAGAATTGCGCCTCAACTTCAAGACATTATGGATGGTGACATGCCGGTTAGAGAAAAAATCCGACATTTCATTAATGACTATGTGAATTTTATTAATGATTACCATTTTCTTCCATTAGGATTGATTAGAAAATTGAATTCAAAGACAGATTTTGCCAGAGAATTTATTGTAAACCTAAGAATGCCAGATCCGTCAAAGTTTTATAGTCAGATAGAAAACGAAATTGAAAAAGGACGGATTAGAGAAATTAACCCAAAGCAGTTGATGATCAATATCTTTGCTTTGAGTGTTTTTCCGCATGTTGCCTCACCTTTGATGAAAGATTTTATCAACGCAGGTAATGATGAATTTGAATTGATTAAGGAAAAAGGCAAAACACAAGTAGCTGACTTTATCATCAACTCTATTGAAATTCCTTAATAAGGGCTATTAATTAGTTTGAACTGTTAAACTCGCTGGCTAATTCATAGACTTCAAGGTCGAAATAAGGCACGGCTGCGATGATATAATCAAAAATATCAGCCATTATATATTCGTAGTTCTGCCATCTTTTGTCTTTACTAAATGCGTAAATTTCAATTGGAATACCTTGTGTTGTAGGAGCGAGTTGTCTGGTCATGATCATCATGTCTTTGTTGATCGCCGAATGATTTTCTATATAGCTTTCTACGAACTTTCTGAAAACCCCAATATTTGTAAGGTTTCGACCATTAATTAGAAGGTCCTTATTAATATTATTCTTAAGGTTATAATTGCTTATATCTGTTGATTTTTTCTCTAAATAATCAGCAATCAAATCGATTTGTTTCAGTTCATCTACTTTTGAATCACTGAGATAGCATATGCTACGCTGCTTTATAATAACCGCTCGTTTAATTCGCCTACCGCCCGAATCTTCCATTCCTCTCCAATTCTTAAAAGAATCTGAGATGAGGGCATAAGTAGGTATAGTCGTTATGGTTTTGTCAAAATTTTGAACTTTAACAGTCGCCAGGTTAATTTCTATTACATTTCCATCGGCTCCGAATTTTTCAAAAGTGATCCAGTCATCGTTCTGAAGCATATCATTGATAGATACCTGTAAACTTGCTACAAATCCCATGATAGTATCTCTGAATATCAATAAAATCACTGCAGATGCTGCTCCTAAAGTTGTGAGAAACTTGAAAAAAGGAATTCCGGTTACTATGGCGAATGCAGAAAGCAATCCAATAGACCAAACCACAATTAGAATCACCTGAACATAACTATTGATTGGTTTGTCTTTTAATCTTTCCTTGGTATTCAAATAGTCACGTAGTGCTTTGATGAAGCTTCTGATAATCCAAATGGTCAATAGAATACTAAAAACCTGAAGCCCTTTAGAAACAATATTTTCTAAAAATTCAAAATCAACAAACACAATTGAGGTAAACTCCAATGCGATCAAGAGCGGAATGATATGAGCCACATTTTTTGGAACATTATTCTTGACAACATAATCATCAAAATGGGTTTTTGTATTTTCAGAAAACTTAATAAACAGGTTTAATAAAAACTTTCTGATAACAAAATCCGAGATAATAATGATGATAAGCACAATTACTAACAATACGGCTAAGTTCAGATATTTTGAGGCCACCTCGGTTAATCCAAGATTTATAAAATATTGATAAAAATAATGCGGTAAATCCTTCATATTACACTACAATTTTAAGAATTGCAAAAGTACAACGAATAGCCTGAATAAGAAAATATCTTGGTATATTAGACTTATGGTTAAATCAGTTAAAGTAAAGAAGTATTCAGGTGAATTAGTTGATTTTGATGAAAACAAGTTAAAGAGGTCATTAAAGAATGCCAAGGCTGATGATGCGTTAATTGAGCGTATTATAAATGAAATTGAAAAAGACTTATTTCCTGGTATTACCACTAAAAGCATTTATGACAAAGCATTTAGGCTACTGAAAAGTAAAAAAAGGCCTAGTGCTTCTCGTTATAAATTGAAAAAGGCAATTATGGAACTTGGCCCATCAGGATTTCCTTTTGAAAACTTTATAGGCCATATTTTTAGACACGATGGATACAGTACCGAGGTAGGTGTGGTCATGCAAGGCAATTGTGTAACACATGAAGTAGATGTGTTGGCTTGTAAAGATGATCGATGTTATATCGTTGAATGCAAATACCATAATAGACAAGGCAAACCAAATGATGTGAAAATTCCACTGTATATCCATTCCAGATTCAACGACGTGAAAAGACAGCTCCAGGCCGATATTTCTAATAAATTCACAGATTATCAAGGATGGATATTTACAAACACCAGATTTACTTCTGATGCCATTGATTATGCGAAGTGCGCAGGTTTACAACTCGTGAGTTGGGACTATCCTGAAACCAAAAGTTTAAAGTATAGAATCAATAAATCAAGACTTTTCCCTATTACAGTGTTAACCTCATTAACAAAAAGAGAGAAACAACAGTTTTTGGAAGAGGGGATTGTCCTTTGTAAAGAAATTTATGAGGCTCCTGAATTGTTACAGAAAAATGGTTTTTCAAAAATGAGAATAAAAAAGATACATGAAGATATTATAGATCTTTGCGAAAATGATATAATGCACAGTTAATCTCATAAAAAAACCTTTCTTCTTGAAAGGTTTCTTTATGTTTTGATGAGTTGTAGATATTTCAAATTATAGGTGTTTTAAGTTAATAATTCTTTTAATGGCTATAATGTCTGTGTTCTGACCATTTAATTCTTTTAGCGTTCCTGAAATTTGAAAATTGAACATACCTTCTTTCCTCTGTTGCGAATGTGTTTATATCTGATTTCATAATAAATATATTTGTTGGTTTCTATTATTATAGACGATCAGTTTCTAATAATTGTTACTGTTTTATCAGTGGATTAACTTTATTTTAACGAATATTCTATTAAAATGACTATTTTATTGAAATATTGTTAAGAATTTCTAAAATTTATACCACACATATTTAGCAGAATTCAGAATGTTTAAAGCAAGAATCTTTTGAAAAAGTCAGGAGGAGGGTATATAAACAATTAATGGATAAAATTTTAAGTTGAAATAAACGTTATTTAGTCAGTTGAAGGTTAGATAAATAGTTTAGGAAGCCATATTAAATGTCGCTCCTAAGCTATCAAGTTGATACTAATATAGAATTATATGATCCTTATTGTTAAGTTTTTCGCTGCTATTTTTGGTTTTTTTGGAATTATTTTCGGAGCCTTTGGGGCACATCGTTTAAAGCGTGTTTTACCTCCTGAGGTCTTGCACAGTTTTGAAACCGGAGTAAAGTACCAATTGATCCATACAATAGTGCTGCTTATTCTGGGATTTCATTTTGACTTTATCCCTTTTATAGAAAGAATGATTGCTTCTAGTTTTATAATAGGTGTGATTTTATTTTCAGGAAGTATTTATGCTTTGTGTTATGCTAAAGCCAAGGGTTTAAATATGAAATTTTTAGGACCTGTTACGCCCGTTGGAGGCCTTTTATTAATGACAGGATGGGGGCTTCTGTTATACTATTTTATCGTTGGATAAGTTTTTACTTTCTATCCATTTTGACATGTATTTTGTGCTTTGTAAGCTATGATGTGACAGCATTGATCCAATAAAATTATTAGATCTATGTTCATTTAATTCTAATTGAATGTTTTCAATTTTAGAGCGCAATTCTCTTTCAAATTGTTTTTTATCAAATTTCGTTTTCAATATTTTTTCACCTGCATTTTGTGCATTCAGCCATATGGCTTCATTGGAATATAGGCGTATTGCTATTTCAGCGAATTCTTGCTCATTATCTGTAACAAAACCATTCCAATTTTCAGGTTCGGCTATTCCTTCAGCTCCAATAGATGTTGTGACACTAGGCGTTCCATAATGCATGGCATCAAGAAGTTTTCCTTTTTGACCCGCTCCAAAGCGCAAAGGAGCTAAGCATACTTTGTAATTGGTAAAGGCATCTGCTTTATCTGAAATCCAACCTTTGATAAAAAAACCTTCTTTTTTACTTTCTAATTGTTTGGCTGCTTCAGTTGGGTAGGCACCAAAAACGTGCATTTCACTTTGTGGCAACTGCTTACTAATAGTTGGCCAGATATTTTGACGTAAATGCCTGACAGCATCCCAATTAGGCTTGTGCTTAAAATTTCCAATGGTCATGAAATGCTTTCGTTCACGAAAGGAAGGAAGCTCAATCATTTTTTTGATTTTAATTGAGTCAACTAATAGCGGTAAATAAAATAGGAGGGATGGGGAAATTTGAAAGGACTTTTCGAGTAATGAAACTTCAAATTTAGAAATGATGAGAGAAACATCGCATCTGAAAATACTGGCTATTTCCCTTTTCGTAATATCATTCTGTATATAGTTTTGCCAATCGGAACTGTTCTTTTTTGCTCCGATTTCACGAGATTTACGTAAAAAATGAAGGTCTTCAGTATCAAGGACCCTTATCGCTTTTGGGCAATTTTCTTGCACCCTCCATCCATATTGCTCTTCTGTTAAAAACCTGTCAAACAGAACGATGCCTGGGTCTAGGTCTTTTATTTGTGAATCAAAATCACTGTTATTGAGTTCAATTGAAAGGCATTTGACGTCAAGCGCTTCAAAGCTGAATGATAAATTGTTTCTGGCAGCAGCTGAAGCAAAATACAATTCGTACTTATGACTTAAGAAAAAACTGATCAGTTGAATCATCCTGGTCCCGGCCGCAGTTGCTTCTGGTTCGGGCCAGATTAATCCAATGATCAATACTTTCTTATTCATCCATGTTTATTTAAATGGCAAAGGTTTGTTATCCTTTAGGCTCGTCAAATTTCTTTTTGAAAAAGGTTGGTTTGAAAGTAATCATTACCCATCCCCAGTTGTTCGTTTCATCCTTGCTACCACCTTTAATAATTTCCATAGACTCAGTGGCAAACATGTGTGAATAACCTGCAAAAATATTGACATTTTTTACCAATTCATATTTGACGTCAAAGTCAATCTCCGTACCTAAGTATGAATCAGCTTTTTGAAAGCCTGGCTCTAATATCGTACCGTTGGCAGAAAAGAAATGAGGAATCAATCTCAATTGCAGTTTATCTTTAGAATATACAATAGGAGTGAATATATCTACAAGACCCACATTGTTGGCGTGGTTACCAACGTAAAAATAATCCATCCAACCATTAAACTTATGATTTGTTCCATAGAAAGGATTGAAAGCATTATTTTTCGTTATGTCTCCATCTTGATCATTACCTGATAACAATTCAAACCCGGCACCTAATTTTAAAACATCAAGTACCTTGTAACTTGCATCAGCTGCTACGTAGTAGGCCGATAAATCTTGAGTTCCTGTAGACCCGCTCCATGGTGTTTCACCACCCTGAAAATAAGTAGCGGCATTGAAATTAAAGCGATTTCTTTTGTAGGTGAATCGCCCACCAATTGTCTGGCTATAGGTTGTTTTTTGTTCTGTAACAGGGGCGCCTCCGGGATCTGTGCCTGTTACCTTATTATAAGGCATTCCATTGTTCAGAAATAATAAGCTGAGACCAGTATTCTCTGTAAAATTAGTGTGGAACCAGGCATATTGTAAACTCTTATATTGGTTTATTGCATAATCCTCTTTAAAATTAGTTTCCCCATTAGCGTTTAAAGCAAAACCAATGTCAAGTTTGCTTTTTTCACCTGGTTTAATCTTAAAAAGTAAAGCATCATGGCTTCTGGCCTGCTGTGCCCAGTCGACCGCTCCGAAAATTCTTTGGTCATCATAGGCAATTTCCTGTCTACCTAACTTAATGGCAAATTTTGAAGAAAAATGATATACACCATAAGCTTGATGAAATGAAGTTCCGTTTTTATCACTTTTAGATAAGGTGCTTACATCGCCCCAAACACCAACATTCTGAATGTCCATATAAACTTCATATTTTTCAGTTGTAAAATCTACACTTAAACGCGTACGTTGAGAAACAAAAAGCGCTGCTTCATCATCAGGCGAGGCTAAGGTGCCAAAACCATGTCTCGCTTCAAAACGAGGTTTTAATTGAGCAGAAACTGTTAATTCTTGTGCAGACAAATGCGCCGTACCAATAATTAAAATTAAGGTTATTAAAATTTTCTTCATAATGTAATAGATTAATTGGAGTATTGTAAAAAAATGTAAATCAGTTTTTTATTTTCTCTTTATAAATTAAAATTAGACACTTAACTGTATCATTTTTAATTTTTAAAAGTACAAATTAACGAATGTTTTAGGTAAGTTTCATAAATTTCAAATTAATTATTACCACCTGACTCAGGTTTATACTATTTGATTATATTTACAGCTTAAAATTAACCAAACGAATTGTCTTTTAAAT
Organism: Lutimonas halocynthiae; assembly: GCF_030409835.1. Taxonomy (GTDB): domain Bacteria; phylum Bacteroidota; class Bacteroidia; order Flavobacteriales; family Flavobacteriaceae; genus Lutimonas; species Lutimonas halocynthiae. The sequence continues at coordinate 497,526 of NZ_JAUFQO010000016.1, read as the reverse complement.
TTTTACCATACCAGTCTCGATGGCTGCCATATGCCATAGTCATATTTGGCACTATCGTTGGACTTTCCACTTTTTTAGCAAAGGAATCAGAGGTGATTTCTTATATGGGAGATGATCCAAAAACTTGCGTCAATTGTCATGTGATGACCTCTGAATACAATAGTTGGATGCACAGTTCGCACAGAGAAGCAACTTCGTGTAATGATTGCCATGTTCCGCACAACAATATTGCTAATAAATACTTTTTTAAAGCCAAAGATGGTCTCTATCACGCCACTGTTTTTACTTTGCGCCAAGAACCTCAGGTGATTAAGATGAAGGAAGCTTCGCAAGAAGTGGTTCACAACAATTGCATCAGGTGTCATGCAGATCAGGTTACTGATGTAAAACTGTCGAGTTGGCTAGACAATCACGCTGAGAACAGAACCGGTAGAAAATGTTGGGATTGTCACAGAGAAGTCCCTCATGGCAGGGTGCACGGTCTGGCAAGCACCCAATATACCCTTGCACCAATACCAACTGACCCCGAGAAGGATGTTATTCCAGCTTGGTTACAAACTGAAATGAATAAATAAAAATATCATTAATATGAAAAATTGGATCTTATTTATCGTAACCGCCATAGTGGTGTTTCTATTAGGAATGCTGGCTTCGAGTGTTATAAACAGGAAGAATGAAGCCAAATTTGCTTATACACCTAAAGTGGAAATCAGCGATAATGAACCTCGAAATGACGTTTGGGGTAAAAACTTTCCAAAAGAGTACCAGTCCTATTTGCAAACTTTGGATACTAATTTTGCTTCATACCAAGGAGGCAGTCATATGATTGACCTTTTGGAAGAAGACCCAAATTTGGTTATTCTTTGGGCAGGATATGGTTTTGCAAAAGACTACAGTCAAGGAAGAGGACATTATTACGCAGTTGATGATATCCGCAATTCTTTGAGAACAGGTGGTCCAACCGGTCCAGATGACGGGCCTATGCCAAGTACTTGTTGGACTTGTAAGAGTCCGGATGTGCCTAGATTAATGAATGAAAAAGGTATTGACGAGTTTTATTCTGGAAAATGGGCTTCTAAAGGGAGCGAGGTTGTAAATAATATAGGTTGTGCTGATTGCCATAATCCAAATGATATGAGTTTACAAATCTCAAGGCCAGCGCTTGTAGAAGCTTTTGAAGCCATGGGTGAAGATATTAGTCATGCCACGCATCAGGAAATGAGATCTTTGGTATGTGCACAATGCCATGTTGAATATTACTTTAATAAGAATATCCCTGGTAAAGAAGGCGTTCCTTATTTGGTATTCCCTTGGAAAAATGGAACTTCGGTTGATGACATGGAAAAATATTATGATGATATAGGCTTTAGCGATTGGACGCATTCTTTAAGTAAGGCGCCTATGTTAAAAGCACAACATCCTGGATATGAGACCTATTTAACAGGTGTTCATGCTGACAGAGGTGTTTCTTGTGCTGATTGTCACATGCCTTATAAGAGTGAAGGAGGTCAAAAATTCACGGATCATCATATTCAATCGCCTTTGAACAATGTTGCTAATTCTTGTCAGGTTTGTCACAGACAAGAAACAAACAAGTTGATTGAAAATGTATATTCGAGACAAAAGAAATCTGCTGAAACAAGATTGGCTTTAGAAGATGATCTTGTTCTGGCTCATTTAGAAGCTCAAAAAGCCTGGGAATTAGGAGCAACTGAAGCGCAAATGGCAGAGATATTACAAGATATCAGACACGGACAATGGAGATGGGATTATGGGGCTGCTTCTCATGGTGGTTCATTTCATTCTCCAGTAGAAATCGCAAGAGTTTATGCTACAGGAATGTCTAAGGTGTCGGATGCACGTATTAAATTAGCCAGATTATTGGCAGAATTAGGTTATAATCAAGCTATTGAGATGCCGGATATAGCTTCAAAAGCAAAGGCTCAAAAGTATATTGGCTTAGACATGGATAAGTTAAGAGCTGAAAAGGAAACTTTTAAGAAGGAAGTAATTCCTGTCTGGTTAGAAGAAGCCAAGGCAAGAGAGGCTAAAATGGAACAAAGTTCAGCGGGCACAGAATAAGGTTCACAAACCCTTACTATCAAACCTCATAGGTATTTATCTATGAGGTTTTTAATATCTATAATTCATGAAATCAATTCTTTCGATACTTTTTTCACCAAAAATGGCATTGACACTATTGTTTGTCTTTGCGGCTTCAATGGCTACTGCGACTTTTGTGGAAAATGATTTTGGAACACAAACGGCGCGAACGGTAATTTACAATGCCTGGTGGTTTGAGTTGGTTATGGTCTTGTTAGGAATGAATTTTATCGCAAATATGTTTAGGTATAAACTATTTCGCAGACAGAAATGGCCAGTATTGCTTTTTCATATTGCTTTTATAGTAATTCTTGTTGGAGCAGGAATTAGCCGTTATACGGGTTTTGAGGGAATCATGAGAATCAGAGAAGGGGCTTCATCAAATATCATGATTTCTGATAAAAACTATTTGCAATTGCATTTAGTGGGTCAGGAAGCCAATCCAATTTTGCAAAAAGAAATTTACTTCTCTCCAATTAAAGACAACAATATTAAAATTGAAAGTAGCATTGACGGAGAAGCTGTCTTTGTATCATTTAAAGAATTTATTCCTGATGCCAGGGAGCAACTCATTAAAGCAACTAATGAAAAAGGAGATGAGTTTATAGAATTGGTTTTAGCTGCCGGTAACGGAAGAGAAACTATTTACATTCAAGAGGAAAGCAGTAAATTAATTGGAACGCATCAGCATGAGATTGCATTTCAATCAAAAGTTGCTAGTGGTGTAGAAATTTTTAAGAAGAATGATAGCCTAAAGATTCGATCCACTGAAGACATAGATTTTTTTACCATGGCAACTGAAGCCGCCGGAATGCTAGATGCCAATGTTTCTTATAATTTAAGAATGAACACATTGTATCGCTTTCATGATTTTTCGTTTGTTGCGGTGAAGCATGAGAAGAATGGCAAGCTGGTCTGGAAATCTGCATCTAAAAAACCAAAGGATAATGACGATAATATAGATGATTTACTGGTGTTTGATATTGAGTCGAAGGGAGAACAACAAGAGCTTGCAGTGGTATATAAACACGGACACTTACCTAAATTCAAAAGCTTTTATGTTCATGACAAGGAAATAAAACTTGGTTATGGAGCTCTTGCTGTGAAAACAGACTTTAGCCTAAAATTAAGAGACTTTCAAATGGAAAAATATCCTGGTTCAACAAGTCCGTCTTCTTATGCTAGTGAAGTAACTATTATTGATGGTGCTGTAAAGGAGGACTTCCGTATTTATATGAACCATGTGTTGGATTATAAAGGGCATCGTTTTTTTCAGGCATCCTACGATAGTGATGAGAAAGGTACCGTATTGGCCATTAATAAAGATTTGCCCGGAACTGTTATAACTTATATTGGATATATTTTGATGGGTCTCGGTATGTTTTTAACCTTGTTTGTAAAAGGCTCAAGATTTAATTTGGTCAGAAAAAGATTAGACAATTTAAAATCAAAGACACTAAGCCTCCTGGTTATAGGATTTCTTTTTTCATTGAGCTCGCAGGCGCAAAGCATAGAATCAGAGCAGCCAATTGATAGTGTGTTGATATCTCAAAGAGTTGATAAAATGCATGCTGCGCTTTTTGGCAAATTAATGGTACAAGATCTTGATGGAAGGATTAAACCGTTAAACACATTGGCTTCTGAATTTTTAAGAAAGGTTTCAAGAAAAAATTATTATAAGGGTAATAACGTAAAGCTTGATGCGAATCAGGTGTTTTTGGCCATTCATCTCGATCCTGGAAAATGGTATTCTATTCCGTTGATCAAAATTGACAAGAAAAAAGGAGGTGAAGTATTTGCATCAATCCTTACGAATAATGATGGTTTGGTTCCTTTTAATGGTCTTTTAGATTTGGATAAGGATTATATTCTTGAGGATTTTGTTTTAAAAGCAAATGAAAAAAAACCAGGAGAAAGGAGTGAATTTGATAAAGAAATTCTGAAAGTTGATGAACGTTTTAATTTATTGTTTAACGTCCTTTCAGGCAATTATCTAAAAATATTTCCTAAAAAGGATGACCCCTTAAAAACATGGTATAATCCAAATTATAGTTTTGAAGATTTTAATGAAGCTGATGCTCGATTTGCCAAAGGAATTATTCCTTTATATTTTGTCAATATACAAGAAGCCAAGACCACAGGAGATTGGTCTGAAGCAGAAGATAGTATTGCGTATATAAAGAAATACCAAGATGTTTTGGCTGCGGATATCATACCATCAGAAGAAAGGATCTCGGCAGAATTATGGTATAACCAACTGAATTTGAATTTTTGGTTATTTCAAGCCTATTTTACAATCGGTATGCTGCTGCTTGTTCTTGCAATTATAAGAATCTTCATTGACAGACCTATACTGCGTTTTCTGATGAATCTGCTGGTGGTTATCAGCCTTATTGTCTTTTTAATCCATTCATTTAATTTAATTTTGAGATGGTATATTGCGGGCCATCCACCTTGGAGTAATGGCTATGAAATGATTGTTTTTGTTGCCTGGTCACTCATGTTTTTTGGATTGGCATTTTTTAGAAAATCAGATTTTTCCTTGCCATTGGCGAGTATATTTACCGGAACCTTATTATTTGTAAGTTATTTGGATTGGTTAAGTCCTGAAATCACCAATCTGATGCCGGTTTTAAAGTCTTATTGGCTGAAAATTCATGTTGCAACAATCATCAGTAGTTATGCACCGCTGGCCTTATCAGCCTTATTGGGTATCATGGCACAGTTGCTGATTATTTTTAGAAATTCTTCTAACGCTAAAGTTTTGAATCTTAAAATAAAGGAATTGTCCTATATTAATGAGATGTCTATGACGCTTGGCTTGTTCATATTGAGTATTGGAACGTTTTTAGGAGGTGTATGGGCGAATGAGTCTTGGGGCAGATATTGGGCCTGGGACCCAAAAGAAACCTGGGCTTTGATCAGTATTATCGTTTACGCCATAGTCTTGCATATGAGATTGATCCCTAAGTTGAATAATGATCTTGTGATAAGTGTGGCCAGTACATTTGCTTTTCTTTCTATTGCCATGACATCATTTGGTGTTAATTACTATTTAACAGGACTTCATTCTTATGCAACAGGTGATCCTGTTCCAATTCCTAATTTTGTTTACATTAGTGTTTTTGTTTTATTAATAATTAGCTTGTTATCAATTTTTAAACAGAATTGGCAAAAAGCCCGTAAAAATTGAATTTAGAAGACCAAATCAATTAGGTTAATTTGAAACATGACAATAATGTAAATTATGAAAGAAATTTTAAATTTTTTAAAGGAGCTCAAAAAGAACAACAACAGAGAGTGGTTTGGCGAACATAAGGAAGCGTTTGTAAGTGTTCAGAATGAGGCAAAGTCATTTTACGAACTCGTTAGGCAAAACTTAGAAGCAAACGATGAAATTGAAAAATTTAAATTATTCAGAATTTATCGTGACGTTCGATTTTCTAAAGACAAAACACCGTATAACCCTCATTTTGCAGGTTCTTTTAGTCGAAGTGGCAGTAGGTTAAGAGGTGGCTACTATTTGAGAATACGACCAGGAGAATCTTTCTTGGCTGGTGGTTTTTGGGCTCCCGAGAAAGATGATCTATTCAGGATTAGAAAGGAATTTGAGTTTGGTGATGATGAAATAAGGCAAATATTAAAAGAAGATAAATTTACTCAGTATTTTGGAGGTGAATTAGTTGGAGAAGAATTAAAAACAGCTCCTAAGGGGTTTCAGAAAGATGACCCTGCAATAGACCTAATACGCAAGAAAGGATTTGTAGCTGTGAGGAAATTTACGGATAAGGAGGTATTGGCTGGTGATTTTTCCACAGAAGTTAAAGATTCATTTGAAGCGCTTCGACCATTCTTTGATTATATGAGTGATGTATTAACAACTGATCTAAATGGAGCATCATTGATTGACTAGCTGGTCCAGTTGGCTTTATCTGAAATGATGTTGTACACGAGCTCTTTTGTAAGCTTTTTATCTGCTGCAAGGTTTCTGAGTTTATCAAAAGAGAAAATAAAATCACAACCATTTTTAAAATCACTGCAGCCATAGGCTTTACTGCCTTTAAGAACTTTTCCTTTTTGACATTTAGGACATAAGAGTTCTTTTTGTACTTGTTGTTTTTCTTCTTTTTCGATAAAGGTTATATGTGAATCGTCTGTTAACTTTAATTTTCCATTTACTTTATGTCCATTCTGATTGAAGCCTTTTAAAAGAACAGTTTCACCTTTATTTACCAAGCGGATATATTGCTTTTCAGAAATTTTCTTTTCCATAAATGTGAAGGGTAATAAAAAGTCACACCCTTCTTTAAATTGACTGCATCCAAAAGCTTTTGTCCCTTTCTTTAATGTTCCTTGCTTACATTTAGGACAGGTGTGCCCTGCGACAAAAGAGGCAGATACTTTCACTTTTTTTACTTTTGTCTCAATCGGTTTGTCAGCTGATGATATACTTCTCGGTCTATTGTCTGATCTCACTTCATAAACCAATTGATCTACCATATTTTTCATTTGCTTGATAAAGGAGCCAGCCTTGAATTCCCCTTTTTCAATTTCCTTTAATTTACGCTCCCAATTACCTGTTAGTTCAGCAGATTTAAGTAATTGATTCTGAATGGTATTGATCAGATCAATTCCGGTTGAAGTAGGCAAAATTTGCTTTTTATTTCTAACGATATAATTTCTCCTAAAGAGCGTTTCAATGATACTGGCTCGTGTTGAAGGCCTGCCAATACCATTTTCCTTCATCACATCACGTAATGTGTCATCGTCTATATCTTTTCCTGCAGTCTCCATCGACCTCAGTAAGCTGGCTTCTGAAAATTGATTTGGAGGTTTGGTTTCTTTTTCAAGAAAAGAAGGTTCATGCCTTCCTTTTTCTCCTTTTACAAAAGTAGGTAATAATGATTTTTCAGTTTCTGCTTCCTGATTGTTTTCTTGGAATACCAGTTTCCATCCCGCATTAATAATTTGTTTACCACTCGTTTTAAATTGAATCTCAGCTACTTCTCCCTGTACATGGGTGTGAGCAACATCACAATCTGGATAAAACGAAGCAATGAATCTTCTCGAAATAATGTCATACACTTTCTGTTGGTCACCTGAAAGATATGCTTCCATTCCAGTGGGTATGATGGCATGGTGATCAGTTACTTTTTTGTCATTAAAGATTTTCGATGATTTTTTAATCTTTTTGGTCAACAGTATTTCTGTCAGACTCTTGTAATGTGCTAATTTACTTAAGATTCCAGGAATTTTGGGATAGACATCATTAGGTAAAAAGGTAGTATCAACTCTCGGATAAGTAATTAGTTTTTGCTCATAAAGTTTTTGAGCAATTTGAAGTGTTTGTTCTGCAGTTAAACCAAATTTTGTATTGCAATAGACTTGAAGCCCTGTAAGGTCAAATAATTTTGGGGCGTATTCTTTTCCTTTCTTCTTTTGTATAGCCGTAATTTCAAAATCTTCTTCTTTTACTTTATCCGCAATTGAAACGCCCTCCTCTTTATTTAGAAATCGCCCTTCTTCATATCTAAAAAGAGTATCTCTATAAGTAGTTTGTAACTCCCAATAGGGCTCAGGTTTAAAGTTCAAAATAGTTTGATAACGATCAACCACCATCGCAAGGGTAGGGGTTTGCACCCTGCCAACAGATAAGACCTGTCTGTTTTTTCCGTATTTCAGGGTGTATAGTCTTGTTGCATTCATTCCAAGAAGCCAATCACCAATTGCCCTTGAAAACCCTGCATAAAATAAGGAATCATAGTCGCTTGCAGGTTTTAAATTCTTAAACCCTTCTCTTATGGCCTCCTCAGTAAGTGATGAAATCCAAAGTCTCTGAGACTTTCCGGTAAATCCGGACTCCATCATTACCCAACGCTGTATTAACTCTCCCTCTTGACCTGCATCACCACAATTGATTACAACTTCAGCTTTTTCAAATAAACCTTTTATAATCTGAAATTGCTTTTGAATTCCACTATCTGAATTCACTTTAATATTAAATTTATCAGGCAACATTGGGAGGTTATTCAAATCCCATTTTTTCCAGTAGGGCTTATAATCATTAGGTTCGAAAAGTGTGCATAAATGCCCAAATGTATAGGTTACGGCATAGCCATTTCCTTCGAAATAACCGTCTCTTTTGGTATTGGCTTTTAAGATTTTGGCAATCTCTCTGGCAACACTAGGTTTCTCTGCTATACAAACTTTCATTGGCAATATTTATTCGCTGTGCAAAATATAAAAATGAAAGATAATTTTTAGTTTAAATTGAGAGAATAAAAAAAAACTTATCCAATAGATTGGATAAGTTTTATAGGATTTTGACTGTTGTCAATTTAGCTGATTACGCCTTGCTGTTCCATCTTTTTAGAATACCAAATTAAAAAAGCACCTATAACCAGAACCATTATCGGCATGATCATACCTCCAGGGCCATAAACTTCGGCTGCATCTGACATGAAGAAATTATAACTCATCTGCGCTACTATACCTGCAAATGACAGGATAAATACAAAAGTTGCAAGTTTTTTTCTCAATAGCAGTAGTATACTTGCCAAAGCACCTCCAAAAACAGCGATAGCGAAAGCACCGGTAACCCAGGCAGGTGCATCGGCATATAAAGCTTGTTCGGCTACCGATTTTGCGAGTAATTCTTCTTCAGTCATGTAGGCTTGATCTAAGTAAGCCATTACACCCATAAGATTCCATACTAAGGCCACAATACCGATTATCAAAAAAGAGATACCAGGTTTTTTGCTAGATTCAGACATAAAATAAGATTTAAAGTTAATTGATCTTAAAGATAGGTAATAATATTAAAATGAGGTTAATACAATAAATTGAAGGAATTAAAAACAAAAAAAAACCTATCCAAATTGTTGAATAGGTTTTGCTAAGGTGGTATGCTCTTATTATAATCCATAATGTCTGTGTTCTGACCATTTAACTCTTTTTGTATACTTATAATTGCTAAAATACAAATGCTCTCTGGCCTGTGTTGTAGATATATTCATATTTGTTGTCATGGTAATTTGTTTGTAGTATTAGACTTTGATTTTTTGATTAATGACCGAAATTTCTGTATTCTGACCATTTGATTCTTTTGGTGTTTCGAAAATTAGAAAAAGTAACGTACTTTCTTGATTCGGATTCTGTCGGAGTGCTTAAAAAGGTTTTCATAATTCTTGTTTTTAATTGGTTTCTACTATATAGACGCCACAAATACTAACTTTGTTACAGTACTATGCTAAACAAAGTACTATATTAACAAAATATTAACTATGAATCGTTGCTATATCATAGAATAGGAGCAAAAAAATTATTATGAAGAATATAAAAAAAAAGAATTTTTAATCCATTCCGGGTTGTATGATCATAAAATTCTCTTCCGTTTTGGCTTGATCAACCATGAGCTTAACTTCATTTAAGAGTTTTTTAGCGTCATAGATGATTCCATCCTTGATTGTGTATTTAACACCTCCAACTCGAACAATTTCATTCTCATCAGTCAGTTTTATGGCCCCGGTTCCGTATAAAACTTTTAAATTCTGCAATGGATTCTCATCTAATAAGACGAAATCTGCTAATTTACCTATCGCAACAGATCCGATTTTTTTATCCATGTTCAATGCTTCAGCGCCATTTAAGGTTGCAGCCCTTATTACCTCAAGAGGGTGGAAACCTGCTTCTCTTAGAAGTTCTAGTTCTCTTATGTAGGCAAAACCATAAAGTTGGTAAATAAAACCAGAATCAGAACCTGCGGTAACGCGACCACCACGATTCTTATACTCATTGACAAAAGTCATCCATAATTGGTAATTTCTCTTCCAGGCAATTTCCTGTTCCGTTCCCCAAAAATGCCAGTAGGATCCGTGAGAAATTTTACTGGGCTGGTAAAATCTCCACAGTGAAGGTAGTGTATAGGTTTCGTGCCATTCAGCTCTTCGCGCTCTGTGCAAATCTCTACTCGCTTCGTAAATATTAAAAGTAGGATCTAAGGTGAAATCTAGTTCAATAAGTTCATTCATTACTTTATTCCAATGGTCAGAATAGGGCTTAGCAGCCTGCTCCCATAATTTACCAGCCTCTTCAAATCTATGTTGTTCATTATTGTAATTATAGTCTAATGGGTAATTTTGAATAGTTCTATCCTCAAAAAGAGCCTCTGGCAAACCATACCAGTGCTCCATTGATGTTAATCCCGCTCGAGCAGAATGTAAGACATTCCATCTGGCAACGCTCATCTGTGCGTGATGACAAGCCGATCCAAGACCTAATTTTTTATTTTCTTCCAAAGCCGCCTGCATAATTTCTGGTTCGGCCCCAAAAAATTTAATTCCATCGGCACCTCTATCAGCATTGGCGTTTACCCATTTTCGAGCCAACTCAGGTGTATTGATTTTCTGATCATTGAGGGGGTTAAATGTTTCACTTTTATGACCAAATCCTGTGTAAGAAATAATTCTGGGAGCAATGATCTCATTTTTCTCACTTTGCTTTTTTAATTCTAAAGTAAAATCAATTCCTCTTCCGCTAGGTTCTCTAATCGTAGTAATACCATGTGCCATCCATAATTTAAATACATAATCGGATTCAGCACCCTGTGACTTGCCTCCAATATGTCCATGCATATCTATGAAACCAGGTAATAAATACATACCATCAGCTTTTAACTCTTTTCCTCCAGTTTTTAATTTAGGACGGTTTTCAGCATTTATTGGAACACCTGGATATCCTACAACTTTTATTTCTTTGATAATATTCTTTTCTACGACGATGTCTACTGGCCCAATTGGTGGTGCCCCATTTCCATTGATAAGGGTTACGCCTCTGATTATTAATTGATCGAACGGGCCTTCACTAACCGATTGATTGTCTTGTGCAAAAAGCGATGACGAAACAGCAATAATTAAAAAATAAGTCAGAAATTGATTCATTAGTTTCATGAAATAAGGGATTAGAATAAAAAAGATAAAAATACTGATTAATCGATACGATCTACCATTGGGCCCAGTGTATTGCCTCCCAATAAATGCATATGAATATGAAAGACAGATTGGCCGGCATCCTCATTCATGTTCATTGAAACCCGGTAACCAGATGCGTCAATATTGTTTTCTTTGGCAAGTTTAGCCGCTAATAATAACATTCTTCCAAGTAATAGGGCATCATCTTGGTCTGCCTGATTTAATGTTTGAATTTCTTTTTTGGGAACAATTAGCAAATGGACTTTTGCTTGCTCCTTTAAAGGAACAAAGGCAATAATCTCTTCATCTTCATAGACAATAGTCGCTGGTAATTCTCTGTTAATGATTTTAGTAAAGGGAGATCCTTCTTCAATTTTTCTGGCTTTCTCTTTCTGATATGAGGCTGATTGCGCCAAAAGACCTGAATAGATTAAAACAAAAAGACAAGATAATAGGGTGGTTAATTTCATGATTTATTTATTTGGTTAACTTTGAGCAAGCACTAATTTAAACTATAATTTATCTATTATGAAAAAGCTTGAACTATTATTTTTCGCCTTCGCTTTTATTTTATTTGGATCAGATATTTATGCACAAGCTGATCTTGGTAAAGACAAACAGGCTGTTGAAAAAGTGATCAATGACCTGTTTGACGGGATGAGGGAGGCCGACAGCTCCAAAGTTAAAGCACTCTTTTCAAAAGATGTTCAAATGTATACTTCATATACGAATAAGGAAGGAGAGAAGGTACTTAAAAAAGGTGAACTCGCTCCTTTTTTAACAGCTATTGGGAGTCCTCATGAAAAAATTTGGGATGAGAAAATATGGAATACCAGTGTTATGGTTGATGGCGGAATTGCCCAGGTTTGGACAGATTACGCCTTCTATGTTGGTGCAGAATTCAGTCATTGTGGCGTTGATGCTTTTCATTTAGCAAAAGATGCTTTAGGTAGTTGGAAAATCATGCACCTGATGGATACCAGAAGAAAAGAAGGTTGTGATGAACCCAAAAAATAATGACTCAAAGTCGATTGAATTTTATGAAATAATACTATGAAAGGAGTTGAAATTAGTACCGATAAAAATAGATTGGATTTACAATTCATCACAAACTATCTACAGTCATCTTATTGGGCAAAAAACAGAACTAAAGAATCCGTTCAAACCAGTATCGAAAATTCTATTTGTTTCGGACTTTATTTAGGTAAGTCTCAAATTGGATTTGCTAGAGTTCTAACAGATGGCGCTGTCTTTGCTTATTTGATGGATGTCTTTATTATTGATGAATATAAAGGGAATGGATTAGGTTCATTACTCATGGATGAGATTTTGCAACACAAAGATATTAGGGACTTAGAAACTTTTAAACTGGCAACTCATGATGCACATGAGTTTTATCTTAAAAAGGGATTCAAAGTAATAGCGCATCCTGAGTTTCAAATGGAAAAATTAAAGAATAATCCAATCTAATATGAACAAAATACTTTTATACATAATCTTACTTAGCGCTGGATTACAAGCTCAAAAATCATTTGAGTCTTTTGATCGTACTAAAATAGCATTTAGTGATACAGGATCGGGTATCCCGGTAATTCTTATACATGGATTTATTTCTTCAGGAGATTCTTGGAAGCATTCTGTTTTAGCGAAAGACCTTGCAGAAAATGGTTATCGCGTTATCATTCCTGATCTAAGAGGGAATGGACAATCTGACCGTCCTCAAGAGGCTGTTTTTTATGCTAATGACGCTGAAATAAAAGACCTAATTGCACTTGCGGATTTCTTGAAATTAGAATCTTATCTGGCGGTTGGTTATTCAAGGGGAGCGATCGTTTTATCAAAACTATTGATTGATGAACCTAGAATAAAGAAAGCCGTATTAGGTGGAATGGGCTTGGATTTTACAAACCCTGATTGGTCTAGACGCATTATGTTTCAAAAAGCATTTAGTGGAGAGGAACCTCCAAATGATATAACAGAAGGAGCCATAAAATATGCAAAGTCAATAGGCGCTGATTCAAAGATTCTTGGTTATTTACAGGAATATCAACCCGTCACTTCAATAAAAGAACTACAAACAATCAAAGCTAATGTGTTGGTAATCGCAGGAGATCAGGACAAAGATAATGGAGATCCAAAAAAGTTATCTGAACAGATTCCCGGAGCCTTTTATAAAATAGTTCCTGGAACACATAATGACACTAAAAATACTGCAGCGTTTTCAAATGAAGTTATTTCGTTCTTGATGAAATAAAAAAAGAGGTTTTTGAAAACCTCTTTTTTATTAAACTTGAAATATTTTTTATTGACGACCTAAAGTAACTTTCTTTCCAGCTCTGAAGACAACAATTTCGATGGCTTGGTTTTCGCCTTTGATCTCCATAACTCTTGCAATATTAACTAGTGATTCATCTGTGTTCTCAAACTTCACTCCGTTGATTGAAAGAATGATATCACCTCCGGCTATTAATTTTTCTCCATTGATAGTCATTTCAATATCACCATCTTCCAGGCCTAGAATCCCAAAAGGAGAAACTTTAACGACTCTTTGAACAAGCAAGCCACTTTCTTGAGGCAAATTAAATATCTGTGCCATTTTCCCGGTCAATGGAATCAAATCTGTTCCATTCCAAAGGATTTTCTGCTCAAATAACAATTCTTTGGTGATATTAGAGGATGAGGCAAATCCAATACCTTGAAATCCACCTGACTGTGTGAGTATGTTGCTAACCACACCAATCACTTCACCTTTCATATTGATCATTGGCCCTCCTGAGTTACCTGTATTAATTGCAGCATCAGTTTGAATATACTCTGAATTTGTAAAGGGGTTTTTATCATGTCTGTCATTAATAATTCCACTAACATACCCTGAAGAAAGTGAATGACCTAAACCATACGGCGCTCCAACTACAAATACTTGCTCACCTATTTTGACTTCATTTGAATCAGCGAAACTTAATGTTACCGCATCTTTCCTAGGCCATATCAACTCGAGTAAAGCTACATCGGCAGTAGCATAAGCAGACACAACTTTTGCAGGAATAATTTCTCCATCCAAGAATTGAACATTGACTTTTTCCGCTACCTGCACTACGTGAGCAGCAGTGATAATCTGGGTGTCGCTAATCATAAATCCAGAACCAAGTCCTCCAGCAGTTACGGTTTTGGTAACATTCCCTGAACTAACTAATTCCTTTTGTTCGGTAAGTATTACCACTACCGCCGGATTTGATTTATTATACAATTCTGAAAGGGACTGTGCTTTGATAGAGAAACTCAACAAAAACAGCGCTATTATTAAAATTTTATTTGCCTTATACATTTGCTTATTCATAATAATTTTAAACTTAAGTTCTTTTTTTGGCGGTAAAAATAGTTATTATTCATGTACAATTTCATACTAGAAACAATTTATTAAAAGTATCAGATATTGTTGCACATTTTTCAGTGTTGCTTCAACTTTAATTAGCATATTTTTTTCAATTAACATTAAAACGCATTTTTGACACTGTCAAATAAGCATATTAAGCTTTTTTTTAAGTCCAAAATGAAAGAATAGGAGACCGTATAGCGTTATAATTGGTTAAATAAATGTTAAATACATAGATGCCAGTTAACAATACTTGAATTTGCAAGTCTATAATAATGAATCATCAATTGAGAGTTTTTTGTTAATTTGGTAAGGATCTATGGGCTGCAAGGCCCATGGATCCTTCGATTATAGGCTTGAAATATAATGATATAGATAAATTCTATTTGGTCATAAGTAATTCCGATCAAATTAATAGGGAATTAATTAGATGTAGAATTACCTTTAACTTGTGAAGTTGAAATTTTTTGGCACTTTTTTTGAAAGGTTTAAAGAAGATTAGCGACATTTATAACAATAATAATATTAACAATGTATAATTTTAATCCCCCCGAATTATGGAAGCTGTAACACAAGCCTTAGAATTTGAAAGCCGAAAGTTGTCTTTGAAATCAACAAACGATAGAATATTGGCATCTAGAGAAGCCAAAACTTTAATCTTGAATCTTAACGAATTGTATAAAGTGAATAAGGACCAAAGTCTAATGGATCTTATGAAAAGATTGACCGCAATTAAAAAGAAAGTAGAGTCTAGGTTAAAAATGCATGTAACCATCTAAATGGTGAGCATTAGCGAGATTCCTAAACATATATTTGATATTAAATTAAACACCCTTCAAGGGGGTGTTTTTAGTTGGGATAATTGCAAAGGGAAGAAAGTTCTTATAGTGAATACAGCCTCTGAATGTGGTTTTACGAAACAATATGAAGATCTTCAAAAACTTTACGACTTATATCCAGATCAACTACAAATAATTGGTGTACCCTGTAACCAATTTGGAAAACAAGAGCCTGGTGATGCAGAGACAATAACAAGATTTTGTTCTATGAATTTTGGGGTATAGTTTCCACTCACTGAGAAATTGGATGTTAAAGGCTCAAATCAGCATCCATTATATAAATGGCTAACCCGAAAAGAGTACAACGGAAAAAGTAACTCTTCAGTTAAATGGAATTTTCAAAAATATCTTATTGATGAAAATGGAAAACTGATAGATTATTATTACTCCCTCACAAAGCCGTTAAGCAAAAAAATATTAAAACATTTAAATTAGATGAATCTATTATAGATTTTGATCTTAAATTGAAAGAATGGATTTCGAAAAACAAGGTCAGATTTATCAATTATCTGCAAAGATTAACCTTCCTATTAGTGTGAATGAAGCATGGGATTTTCTTTCAAACCCAGATAATCTGAAGATCATAACACCCGGCTATATGGGGTTCAATATTATTTCAACCGGTGGTGGAGATATGTTTCCAGGTCAGATTATTAGCTATAAGGTTTCTCCTTTACTTGGTCTTAAGCTGAATTGGGTTACCGAAATAACCTATGTAGATGATATGGTGTATTTTGTAGATGAACAGAGAATTGGACCATATGCTTTATGGCATCATAAACATTTTGTTAAAGAAATTAATGGAGGTACAGAAATGATTGATATCGTTCATTATCAATTACCCTTTCCCTTATTGGCAAATAGATTTCATGGTTTATTGGTAAAACCAAAGTTGAAAGAAATTTTCAATTACCGCACGAACAAACTCATTGAACTTTTTGGTAAATATGAATAATGATGAAGTTAATCCTATTAATATTATTATGTATGACTAATTCGATGGAGGCTCAAGACTATCTTTTTAATTTTTCTAATGATGATGCTGAAAAGGGGTGGTTGATTGTGAATGACGGGGTAATGGGTGGTTTATCAAAGGGACGTTTTGAAGTCATAGATCATAAGGCGGTATTTAGTGGAAAGGTTTCTACTGATAATAATGGTGGATTCACAATGATTAGGAATCAATTTAAGCAGAAATCACTTTTGTCTTATAAATCATTTATTTTAGAATTGAAAGGAGATGGGAAAACCTATCAATTTAGGGTAAAGTCTAGCACTGACCAGCGCCATTCATATGTTTATACATTTACTACAAATGGTAAGTGGCAAAAAATTACGATTCCTTTTGCAAGTCTAGAACCTCGATTTAGAGGAAGAGATGTTAATGTTTCAAATTTTGAAGGGCTTAAAATTGAGGAAGTTGCCTTTTTAATTGGGAATAAACGAGAAGAATCCTTCGAGCTTATCGTTAAAGAAATTAGCCTCAAATAAAGTCGAAATTAGCATATTCTTATCATGCTAATTAGGAATATGCTTTAAAATCATATTCTGTTTTAATTCAATTCACTACTTTTAAGCGTTTTTATTCAATGCTGTGAAAATGCAACCCTTCTACGAAAGAATATTGTTATCAAGTTTTTGCTTGTTTTCTTTTATTACTATGGCTCAAACTGGGATTGAACCGCCTATTATTACAGCAGAAGGGGATCAATTCTACTGCCCGTTATCTGAAATCGCGATAGTAAGTGAAATAAGCATTGCAAATCCTGATGAGACTGTGATAGAGGCCTTTTTTGTACAAATATCCTCAGGTTATAACAGACAAACAGATCTGCTCAAATTAGCAAATGACCAACCTAATATCCGTGCTTCCTGGAATTCTAATACTGCAAAATTAACATTAAGGAGCAAAACAAATGACCCTCTTGTATTAGGTGATATAATAGCTGCCGTTGAAGATGTTGTTTTTGTAAACACAGATATAGAATTTTCAGGGGAAAGGTTTTTTTCTTTAACTATTGGAGATGCCAACTACCTTCCTTCTACAGGACATTATTATGAATTTATAGATGCTGTTGGAATTACCTGGACTCAAGCAATGGCTCAGGCTGAAAGCAGAGATTATTATGGCCTTCAAGGCTACTTAGCTACAATTACTTCTAGAGAAGAAGCGCAGTTATCAGGAGAGCAAGCAGGAGGAGCTGGATGGATTGGAGGAAGTGATGCTGAAATTGAGGGCACATGGAAGTGGGTTACCGGACCTGAAGCAGGAGACGTATTCTGGATTGGAGATGCTAATGGAAGTGCACCAAATGGTGCATTTGAATTCTGGAATACAAATGAACCTAATAATCTTGGTGGTGAAGATTATGCTCATGTAACAGCTCCTGGAGTTGGTATTCGTGGCTCATGGAATGATTTAAGCAATGTTGGTGAGCCATCTGGAGATTATCAGCCCAAAGGATATATCGTTGAATACGGATATGGAGGACCCGATGATGCACCTGATTTTTCAGCTTTTACAAGAATTTATACGAATAAAATTGACAGTGTGTTTAATGGGTCAAGATGTGGGCCTGGAATTATAGAATTACGAGCAACGACAACTGTTGTAGATGACCAGCCAGTTGATTCCGAAATATTATGGTTTGAATCTGAGACCAGCACGAATCCTGTATGGAAAGGAAGTACTTATGCTCCTAATCTGACTGCAACCGAAGATTATTTTGTTTTAGCATCTCAAAATGATTGCCCAACTGGGGAGCGTAAATTAGTTTTAGCTACTGTTTTTGAAATCCCTGATATTGAGAAGGAGGTGGTATTGAAAAATTGCGATCAGGATGATAATCCTACAGATGGCTATACCGACTTTAATCTAAATGAAGCAAATGACCTTTTTATAAAAAACACGGTTGAAAAAGTGATTTTAGCAGCGGTTTCAAGACCACCACCATTAAGAAAAATTACCTATCACCTTACAGAAGAAGATGCGAAGGAAGCTTTAAATGCTTTAGAACCTTTTCCGTTTAACAATAAAACTGCTGATCAGGTATTTGCAAGAGTAGAAAATGAGCAAGGTTGTTTTGATATAGGTATTGTGAATCTCAAGGTATCTGCAACAGAGCCGGTCGATATTGTGGTATTAGAATCCTGTGATGATGATAATGCGAATGACGGATTATATTCATTTGATTTAACAGAAGCTTCAGCGTCTATATTGGGCCAATTACCACCTCAAAATCTGAGAGTACAGTATTACAGGAATTTAGATGATGCGACCCTTGAGCAAAATGAAATTCTTCCTCAAACTGACTATAAAAATGAGACTCCGTATTTTCAAAGCCTCTATGTAAGAATAGAAAGCGTTGACAATGGTGATTGTATCAGCCTGGGCGAATTTCTGGAATTGTATGTGTATTCTTTGCCTGAGTTTCAGGTAAACTCAGAGGATGTTTATTGTTTAAATTCAGATCCCATTGAATTAGCGGTTTTTAACGCTCAGGAGGTTTATACGTATGTGTGGGAAGATAGCTCAGGATCAATTATAGGAACTGGTGAATCGATAACTGTTTCGATGGGAGGTCAATATGCTGTAACAGCTACTTCAAGCTTGGGTTGTAAGTCTGATCAAAAAGTCATAAACGTAAGTGAATCATCAATAGCTACAATTAGTCAAAATGATATAGAAGTAATGGATGGTGAAGAAGCAAATTCGATTCGAATTGACCCAACAAATTTAGGTATAGGTGACTATGAGTATGCATTGGATAATTTTTTTGGACCTTTTCAGTCAGAACCTTTTTTCGATGATGTTTTACCGGGGATCCATACTGTGTTTGTAAGAGATAAAAATGGTTGTGGAACAACTGATATAGAAGTCTCTGTGATTGGCTATCCTAAGTTTTTTACTCCAAATGCAGATGGCTATAATGATACATGGCAAGTGTCTGGTGTTTCTTTCCAACCAGAATCAAAAATTTATATCTATGATAAATTCGGTAAATTGCTTGCCCAACTAGATGCAGAAGGAGACGGATGGTATGGTTTATTTAATGGTAATCCGTTGCCATCAGCCGATTACTGGTACAGGGTACAGCTGGAAGACGGTAGAGTTCATACGGGTCATTTTAGTTTAATTAGAAGATAGTTACATGTCTATGAAAAAGTTTTTAATCATTATAATAATTGGGTTTGCTAGTCATTATATGACTGCACAGGAAACATTTCCTATATATTCCGATTATTTATCAGACAATGTATACTTGGTACATCCTGCAGCAGCGGGTATTGGAAATTGTGGAAAAATCAGGTTCACTTACCGGCAACAATGGGTTGGTGTAGAAGATGCTCCTTCGTTGCAAACATTGAGTTTCCATACTCGGATAACTGAAAAAATGGCAATTGGAGCGATTGCTTTTAATGACGAAAATGGGTATCACGCACAACAAGGATTCTTAGCAACATATGCCTATCATGTCAATTTTGGAAGAGAGGATGCTTTGAACCAATTGTCTTTTGGACTTTCGTTTATGTTTAGTCAAAACTCTATCGATCAAAGTGACTTTAATATTCCTGATCCAGTTGTTTCACAAGGAGTTGAGTCAACTGGTTATTATAATGCTGATTTTGGTTTGGGCTATCACTATATGGATTCCTTTAGCTATTTTACAGTAAAAAACCTCCTTATGACTCCAAGAGACCTTGTGAATAACAGGTTTGAATCTGATAATTTAAGAAGGTACTTACTCACATTTGGTTATTATTTGGGGCGTGGTAAAAAATTGCAATTTGAACCTTCATTGATGTTTCAATACATAGAGTATACAGGAGAGGCCTTTGTTGACATCAATATTAAAGCCTATAAAAACATAGGAAATAAAAGTCAAATCTGGGCTGCCCTTTCATATCGCCAGAATTTTGATTCGAACATTGAAAGTTTTAAAATGATCACCCCGATTATTGGTATCAATCACAAGCGATTTATGTTTTCATACACTTATTCAAGCCAGATTGGAGATGTTGTCTTGTCAAACGGAGGTAATCATCAAGTCACGTTGGGATACAATGTTTTCTGTAAAAAACCTCGAGCCACTGGCTGCCCCAACTTGAATTCTACATATTAACCTGAAACCAGTTAATATTCTCTCATTTACTGATAAAAGTCATGTCTTTCTGTTTAAATACGTGCTAATTTTAATGATGGTATTTACCTAACCTTTAACTTTTTAGGATAGGGGTACAAGCTTATTTCACTTTCATTAAAATTTCAACAATATGTCTAGTTTGAATAAATTAGGTTCAGTAAGGTTATGGTTACTGGCCACTTTTTGCATCGGATTTTTAAGTCTTGGTTTTACAAAACTGAATGACTCAAGTATGATTACCGAATCAGTTAGAAGTGATGATGTTGGCGGGGAGCTCATTTGGCATGTCAAAGCGATTCATCCTGAGGGCTATTTTCTTGATGTAAAAGCAATTGATTCAAATGGAAATCAATATGATTTAAAGGCCATTCAGAATGCTGACCAGACTACTTTGATGGATATCAAGATAATCATGCAAGGCAAGAGAATACCTGTAAAAATTTTACAAAGTGATGGAAGGTTTATGCCTGTAAAGGGAATAACGAAAAATGGAGAAATTCTAGATATCAAAGCGATTAATCTCAAAGGAGAAATACTCGATGTTAAGGGAGTAGGTCATTCTGGGAATATCATACATATAAAAGCCATTACTAAGAACAAGGAGTTCTATGGTATTAAAGCTATTTCACCTACAGGAAAGTTGAATGATGTTAAAGGTGTCAAAGTAATTAAAGATCCTATCGAATCAAGCATTAATGGTGTGCTTATCCATGCGCATGTGAAAGCCATCTCTCAGACTGGTTGTTCATCTGATAGTTTTATTTGGCATATAAAGGCTATCCATCCCGAGGGGCACACCTTGGATGTGAAAGCAATAGATGGAGAAGGAAATATTTTTGATGTAAAGGCAATACAGAATTCTAACCAAAGAAGTATGTTAGATATAAAAGCCTTTATTGGTGATGCACTTCAACTTCCTGTTAAAGTTATTATAAGTGACAATACGAAATCAGCCGTTAGAGCAATTGGTGATGATGGTACCTTATATGTAATTAAAGCAATGGATAAAAATGAAAATTTATTAGACGTTAAGGCAACCAGTCGAGCTGGTAATTTAATCAGTATTAAGGCAGTTGATAAAAATGGCAAAGAAATTGGCATTAAGGCCATTTCTCCAGAAGGAGAACTAAATGACGTAAAAGGAGTGAAAATGATAAATGAAGATTTGGAAATGGAATTAAATGGGGTTAAGATATATGCTCATATCAAGGCATTACCACAATAATTGATGCTATTTTTTTAGTGATTTATGAAATCAGGGCTTCGGCCCTGTTTTTTATTGAACTGCTGAAATTTGCCGTATTTAAACATTTTTATTCTTATTTTTACTTTTATAAGAATGTACAGTACTTTATGTGTTAAATCCACCGATTATCCAGTAAATTAAAATAGAATTATGGAAAAAGACGAACTTAGATATGAGAAAATGAAATACAGTAGGTGTGGTAAAAGCGGCCTGCTTTTACCCAAAATATCACTTGGTCTTTGGCATAATTTTGCTGGTGTTGATGTGTATGAAAATGCTAAAGAAATGGTTTTGAGAGCTTTTGATCTTGGTATTACGCATTTTGATTTGGCTAACAATTACGGTCCGCCTCCAGGTTCTGCTGAAGAGACTTTTGGAAAAATTCTTCGTGATGAACTGGCTGCTTACAGAGACCAAATGATTATTACTTCTAAAGCTGGATATATGATGTGGCCTGGTCCATATGGTGAGTGGGGTTCTAGAAAATATTTAATTTCAAGCTGTGACCAAAGTCTTAAAAGAATGGGGCTCGAGTACGTTGATATTTTTTATAGTCACAGACCTGATCCTGATACACCACTTGAAGAAACTATGATGGCTTTAGATCAGATCGTCAGATCTGGTAAAGCGCTTTACGCCGGGATTTCAAATTATAACCCTGAACAATCACAGCAGGCTTTTGACATATTAAAGTCTTTGGGCACTCCATGTGTTGTTCACCAACCATCATATAGTATGTTTAATAGATGGGTTGAAGATGGCTTGTTAAATGTTTTGGAAAAAAATGGAGTGGGATCAGTCGTGTTTAGTCCTCTATTTCAAGGATTATTAACTGACAAATATCTCAATGGAATTCCAAAAGATTCCAGAGCAGCAAAATCACATGGATTCTTGCAAAGTTCTCAAATTACCGAAGATAAAATTGAAAAGGTAAAAGCCTTAAACCAAATAGCTGAAAAGAGAGGTCAAAAAATGTCTCAACTGGCACTTTGTTGGGTTTTAAGAGACCCCAGGGTTACAAGCGTGATTATTGGCGCGAGCAAAGTTTCCCAAATTGAAGATGCGGTTGGTATACTTGACAACTTGGAATTTTCAAATGAAGAATTGCAATCCATTGAAGAAATACTCAAAGCCTGATACTATGTTAAATAAGAAGTCTTTTTTTGTATTACTCATCTTGTTGAGCTATGCAGAACTTATTCAATGTCAATTAAACGGAAATCTGCTTCAAAATATTGAAAATAGGGAAAAAGTAAGTCTAGATGGTGATTGGAAAATTATCGTTGATCCACTTGAAAACGGTTATTATAATCATAGATATCTTCCAAAAGAAGATGGGTATTTCAAGAATAAAAAAATGAAATCACCTTCAGATTTAATTGAGTATGATTTTGACACCGATGCGACTTTAAAAGTGCCTGGAGATTGGAATACACAAGGTGATAAATATTACTATTATGAAGGGACCATTTGGTATAAGAAATCCTTTGATTATAATCCTGCTCAAAACGAGCTAACCTATCTTTATTTTGAAGCCGTTAATTATGAAGCCAAAGTATATTTAAATGGTGAATATTTAGGTGAGCATCAAGGTGGCTATACACCTTTTCAGTTTGATGTGACAGGGCGTTTAAAAGAAAAGGATAATTTTATAGTTGTTAAGGTAGATAACAAAAGACTTAAGGATGCCATTCCTACGGTTAACAGTGATTGGTGGAATTACGGAGGAATTACCAGATCAGTTCACCTTATCAACCTTCCTAAGTCACACATAAAAGATTATTCAATACAACTGTCAACAGATAGAAAGAATATTGAAGGGACGTTTTTAGTGCATGGGCAAGCCGAGAATGACAAGCTGAGTGTATCCATTCCAGAATTGAAAAAGAAAATTGACCTAAGTATAGATGAAAAGGGCATGGCTTCTTTCAAAATAAAAGCCAAACCAGAATTATGGACACCTGAAAACCCCAAGCTGTATCATCTTGAGTTTTCAATTAATGATGATAAATTGATTGACAGTATTGGTTTTAGAACCATCGAAACCAAAGACTATGACATATTATTAAATGGTGCTTCTGTCTTTTTGAAAGGAATATGCATTCATGAAGAGGCTCCTTATAAAACAGGTAGGGTAACCACTGAAGATGAGATTTTGACATTGTTGTCTTGGGCAAAAGAATTGGGCTGTAATTTTGTTCGATTAGCACATTATCCTCACAGCGAAAAAATGGTAAGAGAAGCTGAGCGAATGGGTTTAATGATTTGGTCTGAAATTCCTGTTTACTGGACCGTATCTTTTGACAATCCTGATACGTACCAATTGGCCGAAAACCAATTAAAAGAAATGATCAGTAGAGACAAGAACAGGGCTGGAATCATTTTATGGTCAGTTGCAAATGAAACGCCTCTTAGTGATGATCGTAATGTTTTTTTAAAGAGCTTAATTTCGAAGGCAAAAGAAATGGATTCAAGCAGGTTGATCACGGCCGCACTTGATACACAGTCAGGAGAGGATGGATTCAAAGTAATAGATGATCCTTTGGCGGAAGCAGTAGATGTAATTGGTATTAACAGTTATTGCGGTTGGTATGTTGACAGTCCTGAGGAATGTTCAGATTATAAATGGAAAAATTTATACAATAAACCAATGATAATGAGTGAGGTAGGAGCGGGTGCGCTTGCAGGACTTCACGGTGATAAAGATGAACGATGGACCGAAGAATATCAGGATTATGTCTTTAAAACGAACCTTGAAATGATGGATAATATCGATTTTTTAAGAGGCATAACACCATGGATTCTAATGGACTTCAGATCAGCTAGAAGGCACCTAAAGGAAATTCAAATGGATTTTAATAGGAAAGGACTTATTTCTGAACAAGGTGTAAAGAAAAAATCATTTTATACCCTGCAGAACTATTATAAAAACAAAGAATAGCAACTTATTTGTTGAATTATGAAGCCTTAACTTTTAGTAGATGAAGCGTTTTGCTTTTTTCTTAAGCCAAAGAATCGAGGAACCCTTTTCTGATATTCTTTATATAATGGGTATTTTTCTGTGCTAATCTCTTCGCTAAAATTTGAACTTCCTTGGAATAAAACTACCAATAGAAGGCTGCCTGCAATTGACCAGTTCAGCCATTCAGATGATGTATAGATACTAAACAGATAAAAACTAAGCCATACAGCCTGTTCAGCAAAATAATTAGGATGACGAGAAAAGGCCCATAGACCCTTATCGAGAAAGCCTTTTTTATAATCCCCTTCAAGGTTTTCATCAGCATTTATTCTTTTCCATTTCTCACTTTGAAATTTCCAATGCTGGTTGTCAGCGATCGTCTCATAAATAATAAAGAATAGCATCAAACCGGCTATGATAATGTCGATATAACCAAAAGGTGTTTCATTAAATTGTAAAGCGATAATAATCGGTAAAGTAAAGAGTAAAATTAAAATTTGTTGATAGCCACAAATAAAAAACAGATTGAACAAAGTCCATTTCCATTTAGCCTGAAACTCAGGTCTGGCTCTCAAGACGGCCCACCTATAATCTTCTTCTCCTTCCCAGAAACGAATTGTAAAAGCACCATGTCTTGAAAAATTATAGGTAAGTCTTATTCCCCAAAATGACACCAAAGTTGCCATTACTATTAAACGTGTAGAATAACCGCCATAATGCGCTACAATCCATACATAAACGATGGGTAATAAACTCCATAATTTATCAACTTGACTATTGTTCCCTGTTAATTCACCAAGAATAAAACAATAGATAATGGCTCCCAAACAGATCTTAGCTAGCAGGGTTAATGCCTCAACTGAGATCTCATTTAATGGCGTACCAAAATAGTAGGAAAATACAGGTACAACCACGAGTGTAATAATCAATAATAAGGCAGTTCTAAGAATATTCATCTGTGAGAATTTTAAGACGAATATAAGATTTATATTTAGGCTAATTTCGTTGATTAGTATTTTTTCAATTTATGAGAATGGGAATTTATTCATGTCATAAAAAGCATCAATAGTCTTCGTTTTGATATTTATTATTTACTTTTAAGTCTAAATGAAATTGAATGTTACAGGGTTCAATGGGCCGGGTTTTTATTATTTTACTACTTGGAATTTGCAGCAGAATCACTGCTCAAGATGCCAATACTGCTGTATTTCAAATTATTGATAAGGAAGATGAGCGCCCTATCGTATTCGCAACAATTATTCTTATAAACGCTAATGTTGGTGTTATTTCTGACGAAAATGGCAATTTCAGGATACCAAAAAAGTTTTTAAAGCAAGATGAATCCCTTAAAATTTCTTGTATAGGCTATGAGACGCGAATATTTGGAGCAGGGGAGTTACAATCCAGTAAAACAACTGTGTTGACCCTTTTGCAAAAGTTGGAGTCTTTAGATGAAATTGTTCTAAAGACTGATAAAAAGGAAAAGCAATACGGTGCCAGGAAAATTGTAAGATTGGCTATTGATAATATTCCCACTAATTATCCTGTAGAACCCTTCGGACATATAGCCTATTATAGAGATTATCAAAAAATTGTTGATGCCCGTCAATTGGAAAATGATCACCCTTTGAAATCTGCGTCGTATGTTAATCTAAATGAAGGAATTATTAAAGTTTTTGATGCGGGGTTTGGAACAAACAAGTTTTTTGATTCCAGTAATCAAGCTGCTTTAATTCAATATGACTTGAATAGAAATTTTGCAATAGATACGCTTTTGGCAGTCCCTTATGATAATTCTAATGTCAAATACTTAAAAGGAGTTACGTTTTCTCCTTTAGGCGGTAATGAATTGTATCTCTTGAATATAGGAAATTGTATTCGAAACTTCGATCAGAAATCATTCTCCTTTGTTGATGTAATGAATAAGGATTTTGTTAAACAGCATTCTTTCTGGATAGATAAAATCGTTTTTTTGGACGATGAGCCGATTTATAAAATAGATTTTATTTCAAGTATACAAAGTATGGATCGCTATTTTAAAGGCAATGGGAGCATTTATATTGGAAAATATGATTATGGAATTCACAGGCTTAATTATACAACAAAAGATGTTAGAAGTAAATCGATTTTATACGAGGTGAATGTTGAGTATAAAAAACGGAATGATAAGTATTATTTAAATTATTTGACTTTTAATAATTTTTTTGACGTAAAGCATGAGGAAATCTTTAAGGTTGAAGATTTAGTTTATCATTTCGATTCAAATTCGTTTCAAGTATTTTTTAATCGTGAAATTGATCTTTCGACGATAGATAATTCAGGCCGAACCATTGCTTTTTTTTATAAGAACAAGAAACTGGATATTAAAGAAATATCCTATATCAATCCAATGGCTTTGAAAATCAAGTTATACCCATTTACTGAAAATATTGACAGGAACACTATAATAAATGATATTGTATATGCGATTCAAAGAGTTCGCGATATAGAAGGAAATGTGATTAATGAAGGTCCGATTTTGACTTTAAAACAATTCAGAGAAATTTTCGTCCAGGAGGTCATCGAATATTTGGATATTGACACTACTTTTAATTTTATTCAAAAAAATAAAGTGCTTTCTGCTTCAGAGGTCAATAAAGAAAAAGAGTTTAAAAAGTATTGGGTCAATAGTCCTTTAAAAGAAAGTAAGTAAATATCCTTATCTTTGTGAGACTATCAAGAAAAAGGAATTTTCAATTTATTACTGATCATAGAGGTTGAAAACCTTTGAATTCCCTGTCACTCCAAACTAAATCATATGCTTTTGAACGATGTCAATTTTGTGATTTCGTTTACTAATAATTGCTTTAATTTAACATAGACATCATTTATAATATGAAATCTTGACTAAAATATGAAAAGACAAAAGAACAGTTCTGGTTTTCAATTTGAATTGTATTCAGAGGAACAAAAAAGCCAATTTGATAAGCTTTTTGACATCTTTAAAGAATTGATTACGCATACGTCAGGTGACTTTGATGAAGCTATTGATTGGCTTGAACAACTCGATAAGGAATACCAGCTTACTGACGAAAATTACACTATTGATGATTTTATAGAAGACCTTAAAACCAAGGGGTATATAAAAGAAGAAATCAAACCGGATGGGACTTATGATAAAAAAATCACTGCTAAAACTGAAAGGGCGATACGAAAAAATGCACTGAATCAAATATTTGGTCAGATAAGGAAGAAAGGAGCAGGGACCCATAAAACGAAAACCAGCGGCTTGGGTGACGAGCATACGGGAGACCTTAGAGCGTTTCGTTTTGGTGATTCGCTAGAGCACATCAATATTACAGAAAGTCTTAAAAATGCACAGGTAAATCATGGCTTTGACGATTTTCAATTGACCGAGAACGACCTTGTGGTTGAAGACACACATCATAAGGCCCAAATGAGTACGGTATTGATGATTGATATCAGTCATAGTATGATCCTTTACGGTGAAGATAGAATTACACCTGCTAAAAAAGTAGCCATGGCTTTGGCTGAATTGATTACTACACGATATGCTAAAGACACTTTAGATATTCTGGTTTTTGGAAATGATGCCTGGCCAATTAAATTGAAGGATTTACCCTATTTGGAAGTAGGTCCTTATCATACCAATACTGTTGCAGGGCTTCAATTGGCATTAGATCTCTTGCGTAGAAAGCGGAACACCAATAAGCAAATCTTTATGATTACTGATGGAAAGCCTAGTTGTGTTAAAATGCAGGACGGTAGTTATTATAAGAACAGTAATGGTCTTGATGGATATATTGTGGATAAATGTTATCAAATGGCAGCACAAGCTAGAAAATTGCATATCCCCATCACAACATTTATGATTGCCAAAGACCCTTATTTACAAACCTTTATAGATGAGTTTACCTTGTCTAACAGAGGGAAAGCATTTTATACCGGCCTTGATGGTCTGGGTGAGATGATATTTCATGATTACGAAAACAACAGAAAAAAAAGAATTAGATAATGGATATAAGTATAAAGACATTAGGAGCACTTAAGAAAAGTGGTTATCAAAGCAGAAGTATTAAAACAGAACTGCGGGAGAACTTAATTCAAAACATTAAAGATGGGAAAGCTTCGTTTACGGGGATTCATGGTTATGACGAAACAGTAATTCCTCAATTAGAACGAGCTATTCTATCAGAACATAATATAAACCTCTTGGGCTTAAGAGGACAAGCCAAAACAAGGTTGGCCAGATTAATGGTTCAGTTGTTGGATGAATATATCCCGGCAATTGATGGTTCAGAAATCAATGATGACCCCTTGTGGCCAATAAGTAATTTTGCAAAAGAACAGGTTGCATCTTTAGGAGATGAAACACCTATTAAATGGATACATAGAGAGCAGCGATTTTATGAAAAACTGGCAACACCGGATGTGACTATTTCTGATTTAATCGGTGATATTGATCCGATCAAAGCGGCAACTTTAAAGCTAAGTTATGCTGATGAAAGAGTGATACATTTTGGAATGATTCCTCGTGCTAACCGAAGTATTTTTGTAATTAACGAACTTCCTGATCTTCAATCTAGAATTCAGGTAGCCCTATTTAACATACTGGAAGAAGGAGATATACAGATAAGAGGTTTTCAAGTACGATTACCTTTAGACCTGCAATTTGTCTTTACCGCCAATCCTGAAGACTATACCAATAGGGGTAGTATTGTTACGCCATTGAAGGATAGAATTGGGTCTCAGATCCTGACTCATTATCCGAAAAGTATAGAGGTGGCTAAGACCATTACTGCCCAAGAAGCCAAACTTCAAAAAAATAGAATTTGTGATATTCATGTGCCAGAGTTGGCAAAAGATCTGGTAGAACAAATTGGATTTGAAGCCAGAGAAAGTGAGTATGTAGATAGTAAGAGCGGGATTAGTGCCAGAATGAGTATTACGGCATATGAAAACCTTTTAAGTACAGCAGAACATCGCTGTTTGGCTTCAGGTGCCGATAAAACAAGTATTAGGTATGCGGATATTCTGGGTATGATACCATCTATAATAGGGAAGGTTGAACTTGTCTATGAAGGTGAACAGGAAGGAGCAGCTTTTGTCGCTGAACAGCTAATAGGGAATGCATCTAAAGCACTTTTTGATACGTATTTCCCAAAGATAAAGAAACTGAAGCACGAAAATGATAAAGACCCATATGATGGTGTCTTGCAATGGTTTTTTGAAGAGAGTTCCTTCGAATTGTATGATGATGGATCTGAAGAAGCCTATGGGCAGGCGCTCAATTCTATTGGGGCCTTGGATGAATTGATCGACACCTATATGCCTGGGGTAGAAGCTGGAGATAAACTCTTTGTCAAAGAATTTATTCTTTGGGCCTTGTCAGCGTATAAAAAGCTCAATAAGAAAAGGATTGTAAAAGGTTTTGAGTTTAAAGATTCTTACGGTGCTTATCTTTCTAACTTGTAGTATATAATAAAAGCGCTCTTTTCAGAGCGCTTTTATTAAGAAATTATCGATAATTGATTAGGTGTCATCCGAAAGGTCTTCAAGCTTTAATGCATTAGAAGGTACTTTTACACCAGAATGGATTTCTTTTCGAGATACTGGTTTATCATTGTCAGATAAAACATTCGTAACGTGTACGTCAGTATTTTCAATTTTATATTCCTTTCTGAAGCCCATTAGCTTGACTTCAATATTTTTTTCTTTGCAACCCAGTTCAACAAACTCCTTTATCAGAATTAATACATCATGATCAATATAAATAGAATGTGATGCGTCAAGAACAAGCTTGCTGTTTTCAGGTAGATGAGCAAAAGTTTGTTTGATGGCTGCTTTATTCAAAAATGAAACCTCTTGCGCTAGTTCCATGTGAATGGTTTTATCAGCGCTATAATCTTCTTGTTTAAAAAAGTAGGCCAGTTTTAAATTTCCTCTAAGAATAAAGTATATACTAACTGTTAAACCAATTCCTACACCAATAAGGATATCCGAGAATACTACAGCAACCACAGTAACTACAAAAGGAATGAATTGGAACTTTTTGCTATTCTTCCACATGTGCATAAAAACCTTGGGGCTCGCAAGCTTGTATCCAATCACAATCAATACGGCCGCTAATGAAGCCAAAGGAATCCTATTTAAAAGCATTGGAATTAATAACACGGCCAGCATTAAAAATATACCATGAGAGATCGCAGCAATTTTAGTTCTACCTCCTGAATTCACATTCGCAGATGATCTTACAATCACAGAGGTCAAAGGGATACCGCCTATCATACAGCTAATGATATTGCCTATTCCCTGTGCCTTTAATTCTTTGTTGGTGTTGGTGTACCTTTTTAAGGGATCAAGTTTGTCTGAAGCCTCAATACTAAGCAAGGTTTCTATACTTGCAACAGCTGCAATGGTCATCGCAACAATCCAAACTTCTTTATTTGTTATTTGGTTAAAATCAGGAAGACTAAACTGACTCAGAAAGGCAGACATAGAATCGGGTATCGGTAAACTCACCAAATGATCAGGTCCAACAAGAAAAGTAGACCCTGTAAATCTAAAGGTTTCATTTATGATCACTCCAGTTAAAACAGCAACCAGTGCGCTGGGAATTGCTTTTAAATTGATTAAAAAAGGTATTTTTTCGAAAGCTATTAAAACCACTAAAGAGGCTATGACAATAATAACGGCACCGGGATGCATAAAATTAATGGCCTTAATAATGGTTGGAAACATATCATAGTTTCCTTCTTTATTGATATGAAAATAATCCCCCTCATTAACAACATCATAGCCTATGGCATGTGGTAATTGGGTTAATATGATGATAATCCCAATGGCAGCCAGCATTCCTTCAATTACGTTTGAAGGCAGATAATTTGATACGACTCCGGCCTTGATATAACCAAGGATTATTTGCATTATTCCTGCCAGAACTCCAGCTAAAAGAAAAGTCTCAAAAGATCCAAGGCTAGCGATGGCGGCAAGTATAATAGCTGTTAATCCTGCTGCCGGACCAGATACACTTAATTCTGAGTCACTAAAGAAGCCGATAATAATACCACCAATAACTCCGGATATTATTCCTGAGAATAGGGGGGCACCACTTGCTAAAGCAATTCCTAGACAAAGTGGTAATGCCACAAGAAACACGACTAGTCCCGCTTGAAGGTCTCCTTTTAAATATTTTTTGTTAAGTTTTTTCATTTTAATATAAGTGCTAATAGGTTAGTTAACCGCTTTGATACAAACTTAAAGATATTATCTGATATAACATGAATTAGATAAATCCTGTAGAATTATTCCATTGCTTTTCAATATGTTTGCTTTTCCTGTCAATAAAATGTGGCAAGACTAAATTCATGATAACATCAGTCATTTTGTTGATACTAGGCTTCGGCCTGCCATTTGGATATTTTTATCTAAAAAAGAATCCTCAGTTTGGGGGAAAACTAGAGAAGGATGAGAAAGTATCACTTCGTAAATCGGAACATTGGAAAAAAGGCACATTTCAAAACCTCTCTAAAACGACTATGGATATGAACCTTTTTAAGTTACCAGGTCTTATAAAGGAAAATGTAAAAGGTCGTAAAGCCAGGGATCCAAAGAAGCTGATACCCATTGCTCCATTCAAAGCATCTGATTTCAATAAAGATGGAGTCCCTAAGTTTATTTGGTATGGTCACTCGGTTTTGCTATTACAGCTAAATGATAAAAACATTTTGATTGACCCGATGTTTGGTCAGGATGCTTCTCCAGTCGGGCCCATTAGAACCAAACGGTTTTCAGCGAATTGTCTGGAATTGATTGAGAAATTACCAGCTATAGACCTTATTTTAATGACCCATGACCATTATGATCATTTAGATTTTCATAGTATGCGTTTGCTCCGAAACAAGGTGGAGACTTTTCTTGTTCCTTTGGGAGTTGGGAGGCATTTATTGAAATGGGGAGTTGATAGTAAGCATATTACTGAATTTGATTGGTGGCAAGAGCATAAATTATTTGGCATTGATTTTATTTTCACACCTTCAAGACATTTTTCAGGAAGAGGTGCTTTTGATCGTGCAAAATCACTTTGGGGTGGTTGGATTTTGAAATCTGGAAAGCACAGCATCTACTGGAGTGGTGATGGGGGATATGATGAACATTTCAAATTAATCGGAGAGAAATACGGACCTTTTGACTGGGGTTTTATCGAGTGCGGACAGTATAATGAGCGTTGGTATCAAATTCATATGTATCCTGAAGAGGCAGTGCAAGCTGCAATTGATACAAAGGTTAATCAAGCCATTCCTGTTCATTGGGGTGCTTTCAGTCTGGCACTTCACCATTGGACCGACCCAATAGATCGGTTTGTAAAGGCATCAGAAGTTAACAATCAACAATACCTAAGCCCAGCACCAGGTGAAATAATTGAATTCGGACAGTTGGCATCAAATTCCTGGTGGAAGAAATACCTCTAGTTATAATTGATAATTATAATTTATCAAGTTTTTATATTAATCTGCCATCTTCAAATTACAGGTTCCTACTTGATTTAAATAATACATATTGAAATCGACTGCATTTTCATAATGTGATGAACAAGTATGATGATAAATGCCATAATGACGCTTTATTTTAGTCATAAGTGTCATTATGGCATTTGTTTTGCTCTAAAGCTGACCATAAAGTGCTGAAAACATTTTTGGTCCTGCATTTGCAATCATTGATTCGGAAACAATTATTAAGTAAAACCCTTTAAAAAAAATATAATGAACAATTTAATGCTTACAAAAAACAGAAACATTCTTCAAAGAGATAAAAGAAATTTAGGTAACTACGGAGGATGGGCTTCATTAATGGATGAATTATTCAATGATGAACTGCAACTGGCAAAAAGTAAAGATTTCAATAAAGGATTGTCAAATCCTAAAGTGAATATTATAGAATCAGACGAAGCTTATATACTAGATATGGCTGTTCCGGGATTCAAAAAGACTGATTTTATTATCGGACTTGAGAATGAAGAATTGTCTATTGCTGCTGAAATTAAAGTTGAGGAAGATACTAAGGAGAACTATACAAGGAAAGAATTTGTCTATGCTTCATTTAAAAGAACCTTCTTGTTGCCTGAAACAGTTGATGACACGGCGATAAATGCAAGTTATACTGATGGGATTCTGACCGTTAGCATTCCAAAGAAGGAAGAGGCCAAGCCAAAGCCAGCCAGGACTATAGAGATTTCATAAACTCTTAAAGCAGATAGTTAGATAAGACCACCAGTTCAGTTCTGGTGGTTTTTTTTGTTCTTTAACCCAAATGTTAGCTAGCTACCGCAATTATCGCTCATGCAATGTCACGGGTAACAGCAGTGACCAGCTATAGGAGTAAATAGATTGATTGTTAAGCAGTATTTATAATGATTGGAAGCTTTTAGATTGGATTTTAATAACGGGCCTTCTTCGATTTAGACAGGGAGAAGGCCAATTTTTACAATTCGTCATTGTTTATCTACAGTTCGGTAAGTCAGAATTTACCAATACGCCTTCGTCATATACATTTGCAGTATAATAATTAAACATATATATCATGAAAACAACAATCGACAGTAACGCATCAAATGGAACAAGATTTACAAATTTTTCAACCTTTAGAGAAAGTAAGCGCATCAGATGGTCAAATTACAGAAACTACGGTTATTAGAAAAATGTAATATTGATTCTAACTTAAAAAATGATGTATGGAACAAAAATTAATTCCACCGTAAAAAACCTTAACAATTTTGTTAAGGTTTTTTTTATGCAATTAATTCACAAAGAAAATGTCATAGTCTAAAGTGATAATAGAAGCCAAGGTCACTATTATAGCGACCATACAAAACTCTAATAAAATTGTATATTTAGACTTGACAAAGAACAAGGTATATAAAACTAAAACCAACATCATAAATTGATAAAGACTGAATTAGGATTGGGCTTGGCAGCTATAGGCAGGCCGGAATATTTGAATATAAGAACTGAAGCGGACTCGAATAAATCCGAATCATTTTACCATGAGAATGCCATTAAGGTTATGGACTATGCTTATGAGCAAGGGATTCGTCATTTTGATACGGCCCCTTCTTATGGGCAGGGGGAAGCGTTCTTGCAGGAATGGTTTAGACAGCATCCATACAAGGATTTAGCATTGAGCACAAAATGGGGCTATACTTATGTGGCGAATTGGGAATTAGGATACAAAGGGCCTCACGAAATCAAAGAACATTCTCTTCATAAACTTATTGAGCAATGGTCTGTTTCAAAGTGTCTTTTACCGGCATTGAAGGTGTATCAGGTCCACTCAGCAACTTTTGAAAGCGGTATTTTAGATAACAAGGAGGTCTTGCAAAAACTTTTTGAAATCAAAAAGGAGACAGGTTTGAAAATCGGAATTTCGACTAGTGGCCCGAATCAAGGAGAAGTGTTGGAATATGCTTCACAGATAAAAATCAACAGTGAATCGCTTTTTGAAAGCTTTCAGGTTACTTATAATATATTAGAAACCAGCACTCATGACTTGCTTAAGAAACTTAGAAAAGCAGGGAAAATAGTCATCATAAAAGAGGCTTTAGCCAATGGCAGGCTTTTTAGGAATGGCAAGTATAGACATTATGAAAACCTCTATACCTATTTGGAGCGCTTATCGAAAAAATATAAGGTATCAGTAGATGCAATTGCATTGAGGTTTATTATCGATCATCTTCAACCGAATATTGTTCTTAGCGGAGCGTCAAATACCAGTCAATTGTCTGAAAATCTGAAATCGAGGGAGTTTAAACTTGAAGACCAGGAACTGGCATCCCTTGTAGAATATGCAGTTGAATCAAATTTCTATTGGAAAGAACGATCTCATATGCAATGGAATTAGGATTCATTATATAAGAATATGGAATTAGTATTGATATGAAAAGAAGATCATTTATAAAAAAAACAGGATATAGCAGCCTGGCATCGATTGCAGGTATGCCAATAGTCTTTGCCGCAAAGATGCCTAAAGATTATGAAATTCTTGCATTTCAAGATCCTGATCCTTTCGAGTTATTTGGGCTTGACAGTTCAATGGTCGTTTTGAATAACAGACCGTTTAACATTGAAGCTCAGGCACATCTATTAGATGATAAGGTGACGCCCAACAGTAAAATGTTTATTAGAAATAACGGCCTTATCCCTAAAGAGATTAACACAGATCAATGGTTGTTAACCATAGATGGGGAGTCGGTAAGTGCAATTAAATCCTATTCTTTAGAAACGCTCAGAACCAAATTTAAAAGCTATTCCTATCAGGTGACATTGGAGTGCGGTGGAAACGGAAGAAGTGAGTTTGATCCGCCAGCAAAAGGTAATCAATGGACCATTGGTGCTGTTCATTGTGCAAAATGGACGGGTATCAGGTTAAAGGATATCTTGGAAGATGTTGAGATAAAAAAAGATGCCGTATATATTGGTTATCATGCCACGGATGTACATTTAAGCGGAGATGTAAATAAAGAGCCTATTTCAAGAGGTGTTCCGCTTGATAAAGCAATTCAAGATGAAACATTGATTGCATATATGATGAATGATAAGCCTATACCCTTGGCTCATGGATACCCTCTTCGTTTGATAGCAGGTGGCTGGCCGGCGTCGGCATCAGGCAAATGGATCAATAGAATTAGTGTGAGAAACAAGGAGCATGATGGTTCGAAAATGAAAGGAACTTCTTATAGAGTTCCTAAATATAACGTATCTCCTGGTGAAGATGTGCCAGAGCAGGATATGAAGATTATTGAATCAATGCCGGTAAAATCGTTGATTACATACCCTAAATCGGGAGCAGTATTCAATTTGACAAAAGAATTAAATATTAGAGGGCATGCCTGGGCCGGAGAATTAGAGGTCGCCAAAATGCAGTATTCAATTGATTTTGGAGCTACATGGCAAGCATGCACACTTGAAAAACCAATAAATAGACTGGCCTGGCAACATTTTAAGGCTCAAATCAAATTTCCTCAAGCCGGTTATTATGAAATCTGGGCAAGGGCTATCGATACTGAAAATACTGCTCAACCTATGCTTGTTCCAGGCTGGAACCCAAAAGGCTACTTGAATAACGCCTGTCATAGAATAGCAGTAAAAGTGGTGTAAGGAATTTATGGAAAATAGAAATAAAAATCATGACCTTGATTCGATAAACAAAAGGAAGCTTTTTGGTTTTATTGTAGTTATCGGAATGCTAATTCTGTTTGTTGGGGGTTTATTTCTGTATGTTCAATCCAATAATAAACCTCAAAATATCCCCAATGACCCTGTCTTCACTAGTAATGAAATTGAAAACGGGATTCATGTGCGTACCGGATTAAAAGAAGGTGAAGGCCTAATGGTTGTTGTTGCACATTGCACCGCTTGTCATTCAGCCCAATTGATTATTCAAAACAGAATGAATAAAGAACGGTGGAATGCTACTATTCGATGGATGCAAGAAACACAAAATTTATGGGAATTAGGAGCGCAACAGGAAGTGATTGTGAATTACCTTGTAAAGAACTATCCAGTTTATAGCAAGGGGAGACGTGAGAACCTTCAAGATATTGAATGGTACAAGTTATCAGATTAATTATCTAATGAATCAGCTGTATCAACATGAGCCTGAGCTTGATGAATATAAGCAAGCAAATGATCTGCGATTTTTTATACTTGAAATGAGACTTAAAATGATGGTAATCATCAGTAAATCGAACAAAAAATGCATAAGGCTGTGATTGAATTTGCGACAGAAAAAATTAAACACACCGAATTAAGAGTCTATTTTAGTGTTAATTACTGTGCTAATCGGGGTATTATTGTATATGTTGATTAATTTTCAGGAAGTAAA
This sequence comes from Lutimonas halocynthiae, assembly GCF_030409835.1. GTDB lineage: Bacteria > Bacteroidota > Bacteroidia > Flavobacteriales > Flavobacteriaceae > Lutimonas > Lutimonas halocynthiae. Next base: position 460,011 of record NZ_JAUFQO010000016.1, on the reverse strand, counting down.
AAAACCTTATTTTACTGCTTGTTAAGGCTTTTTAATGCTTGTTAAAGCTGTCTCTGTCAGCTTGTTGAAATATTTTATAATAAATATTATTATTTTTTGTTGTTTATATTAATATTTATAGTAATTTTGCGCCCTCAAATTATATAACCTATGAAAATTAACGAAATTAAAACAATGGTAAGCTCAAAGGAGGGTGTTCAGACACTTTACTTTAGCAACGCGAAGGCAGTCAATTGGAATGTCAAACGAAGATTTAGATAATCATAACTAAAGGCTCCTTTTTAAGGGGCCTTTTTTATACAGTAAATCTTTATCGATGCAATGTGATTGACTCGATTCTGCTACCTATCTTTGCCTAAAATAAATATATGTCACCAAATTTTTCTTCCCTTGGTATTAATGGAGCGCTTCAAAAAAGTTTGAAAGAACTAAAAATAGATGTTCCTACTGATATTCAACAAAAATCGATCCCTATTCTTTTAGAACAAAAAAAAGACTTTGTTGGTCTGGCAAAGACAGGGACAGGTAAAACCGCAGCCTTTGGTTTGCCTCTTTTACAATTAGTAGATGCAACTAAACCTAATGTACAGGCTTTGATACTTGCTCCGACCCGTGAATTAGGTCAACAAATATTTCAAAATCTTCAGTCATATGCCAGTAATATGCCTGAGCTATCTATAGCAGCAACCTGTGGAGGAATTCCGATTAAACCACAAATTGAGCGTTTGACTCAAGCGACTCATATTTTAGTTGCTACACCAGGAAGGTTAATTGATTTAATGAAGCGAGGTGCTGTTGATTTGAGCCAGATAGGCTATTTGGTTCTCGATGAGGCTGATGAAATGATTGGCTCATTAAAACAAGGGCTAGATGAGATCTTCACTTCACTTCCTAAAGAGAAACGAACATGGCTCTTTACCGCAACCATGCCAGGCACGATCAAACAGTTGATTCAAAATTATATGTCAAAACATATTACCCAGGTGAGTGCTGACATGGATACTGTTGGACATCAAGGGATTGATCATCAATATGTAGTAGTAGAGCCTATTGAAAAATTGGATGTTTTGATGCATTTTTTAAGCTCAAGAGAAGGAGAAAGAGGAATCATATTTTGTAAAACCAAAGCAGCTGTTAATAAATTGGCCAAAAATTTAGCGATTAATAAATTCTCTTCAGGAGCACTACATGGAAGTCTGAGTCAGGGCATTCGCGATCGAATTATGGGGCAATTCAGAGAAGGACATATCGATATTCTGGTAGCAACAGATCTGGCAGCTCGTGGAATAGACGTTAAGGAAATCTCTTATGTAGTGAATTACCATTTACCAGCTGTTTATGAAACATATGTGCATAGAAGTGGTAGAACAGCCAGAGCAGGAGCAAAAGGTTTTTCTTTGAGTGTAATCCAGAAAGAAGAGGAAATTGAAATTCCTGATTTCGAAAAAGAGCTTGGTCTAAGCTTTACAAAGCACCAAAAAGCTGCTGCTAAAAATATAGAAGAAAACAATGCTTTGCTATGGGCAAAAAAAATATTTAAAAGCAAACCAAACCGTGAAATTTCACCTGAATTCAGGAGCCAGATCCACACTGTATTTCATCACCTTACCAAAGATGAGTTAGTAGACAAGATCTTGGCAGATCATTTAAAGAATAAGGTTAAACCACCAATTGTAAATAAAAGAAAATAAAATATTTTCTACCAGACACACCCATGGCAAATATTATCAAAGAACAACAGGCTATTCTCGAGAAACTCAAGATACATGAGTTGAATAAGATGCAGAAGGAAGCTATTCCTATTATAGAAACAAATGAAAATACAATATTACTGTCTCCTACAGGAACTGGTAAAACACTAGCTTTTTTATTACCAATAATAAAAGCTTTAGATGCAGATTGCAAAGAGGTACAGGCACTCATATTGGTACCTTCCAGAGAATTAGCTATTCAAATCGAACAGGTTGTCAGAGAGATGGGTTCAGGTTTTAAGGTCAACGCAGTTTACGGAGGCAGAGCGGTTTCAAAAGATAAGATTGATCTAAAGCACAAACCTGCAATACTGATTGGAACACCCGGAAGAATAAATGATCATGTGCGTAGTAACAGGTTCTCAACCTATTATATTGATACCTTAGTTTTGGATGAATTTGATAAATCTTTAGAAACAGGATTTGAATCAGAAATGAAAGCCATCATAAAAGAGCTGCCTAGTGTTCGTAAAAGGATATTGACATCGGCTACTCAAGGGGTAGATATCCAACCATTTGTAGCTTTTAAAAATCCAAAGACTATTAATTACTTAAAAGATGTTGTGTCTAAACTTGTGGTTAAAAGGGTTGAATCCTCATCGAAAAATAAATTACCAAAGTTATTAGAATTGTTACTTCATCTGGGAAACCAGCCTGGTATCATTTTTTGTAATCTGAAGGATAGTATTCAGGAAGTAAGTAATTATTTAGAGAAGCACCAGATTAGTCATGGTTGTTTTAATGGAGGGATGGAACAAAAGGACCGAGAAAGAACTTTGATAAAATTCAGGAACGGAACGTATCAGGTAATTGTTGCTACTGATTTGGCTGCAAGAGGCATTGACATTCCAGAATTGAAGTTCATCATTCATTATGAACTGCCGCGAATGAAGGAAGAATTTACCCATAGAAATGGTAGAACTGCAAGGGTTAATGCAAAAGGAACCGCCTATGTCTTGGCTTGGGAAAAAGAGTATTTACCAGACTTTATGAAGGATGTAGAAGTACAGAAGACATTGAAGGAGGGGGTGAAGAAGGCTCAATATTGGCAAACCCTATTTATATCGGGAGGCCGAAAGGATAAAATCTCGAAAGGAGATATTGCTGGATTATTTTTTAAGCAAGGTAACCTTAATAAAGACCAGCTTGGAGTAATCGAATTAAAGCAGGATTGTACTTTTGTTGCTGTCCCGGTTACGTTAGCAGCTCAATTGGTTTCTGAGCTAAATAATACCAGACTCAAGAAAAAGAAGGTTCGTGTAAGTGTTATTTAACAAATTATAATTAATCGAATAAATATTCGGTTAATTATTTATATTTGCCAAATGAAACTCAAAGATGAAACCAAAAGAATATCAATTGTTACTGAAACAATTGACATTGTATTTGATAAAGGTTTTGCTGGTGTTAAAATGGCGGAACTGGCTCGAAAGGTTGGTGTTTCTCCCTCAACATTGTATGTTTATTATAAGAACAAGGAAGATCTTATTGTTTCAATTGCTACTAAACTTATAAAGAATGTTTCACAAAGCAGTAACAAAGAAGTGAAAGACGGGCTTCCGTATAAACTAAAACTAAGATCCGTTTGGCTTTACTGGCTTGATTTCGGTATTAACCATAGCAAAGAAATGAGTTTCTTGCATCAGGTTAAACAATCTCCTTATTATAAATTGATTCCAAGTGAAATAAAAGATGAAAAGGCTCAAATGGCAAATTCATTGCTGGATCTTGGCAAAAAAGAGGGCTTGATTAAGAATGTTGATAATGAAATATTATCAGCGGTGATTGGTTCAATGATGTCTGAAACGATCAAATTAATTCTAAGCAATAAATTGAAATTGAATAAAAAAGATAATGATTTAATGTTTTCACTGATGTGGGACGCTATTAAAAGTTAAAATTTTTTGACACAAAATCGAATAATTGTTCGGCAATAAGGGAGAAAGCATGATTAAAATACTTAAAAAGATGGGATTAATTATAATGAGTTTGTTGCTATTACTTTTTTTGACAATAGTTTTGTTTGTTAATTTCAGTCCTGAATTTGGCGGTTCTGCTACAAAAGAGCAAAAGGCGATTTATGTTAAATCGGATAATTATGAAGAAGGAAAATTTGTGAACGAGCAGGATGTAAAGCTAGATATGAGTTTTTCTGATATGAGAAAGAGTTTGGTGGGTTTTTTTAACCCTATTCCTAATACGACTCCTAAAAATGATATCCTGGTTAAAAGCATAGACTCTTTGGATATTGTGACTTACAAGGATAAAACAAGATTGATATGGTTTGGGCATTCTACTTTTTTAATTCAAATGGAGCAAACAAATATTTTGATAGATCCCATGTTCGGCAAAGTTCCGGCTCCGCACCCTATGTTAGGCACAAACAGATTCAGTAAAAAGCTTCCTATCGAAATTGAAAAATTACCAAATATTGACGCTGTATTAATTTCCCATGATCACTACGATCACCTGGACTATGGATCGATACAAAAGCTCAAGGACAAAGTAAATATGTTTTATGTTCCTTTAGGAGTAGGCGCACATTTGGCTGAATGGGATATTCCTTCTGATCGTATCATAGAGTTAGATTGGTGGCAGGAAGCGAAAGTTGAAAATTTAACATTTACCTGTACTCCGGCGCAACATTTTTCTGGAAGAGGGCTAACTGACAGGTCGAATACGCTGTGGAGTTCCTGGGTGATACAGTCTGAATCGGAAAGTATTTTTTTTAGTGGGGATAGCGGTTATGGACCTCATTTTAAAGAGATTGGTGCCAAGTTCGGGCCTTTTGATTTTGCTATGATGGAATGTGGACAATACAATGAGCTATGGTCTGAAATTCACATGTTTCCTGAAGAAACAGCACAAGCTGCTTTAGACGTCAAGGCTAAAATGGTTATGCCGATTCATTGGGGCGCTTTTAAACTAGGAATGCATAGCTGGACGGAACCTGTTGAAAGGATTTCATTAAAAGCAAAAGAACTCAATGTAAATCTTATAACTCCTAGAATAGGAGAAGAAATTAAAATAACGAATAACTCAAATAATGACCCATCATGGTGGAAATAAACCCTAGAACATCAACAATTTCAATATTCAAGACTGATATTGAATCTTTTCAAAAACCGGAGGTATTATCACTCTTGGATTCATTTGATAACATAGTTCAAATTGACTTCGATTTTGAAGATCGCGATCATATACTTAGAGTTGACTCTAAATCAAACATTGCTCAAGACATAGAATCAGTCTTGATATCAAATAGTATTTACTGTGTGGAGCTTCATTGATTTAATTTCCTAGACTTGTTTCATATCTATAGAGATACTTTCAATTTGACCAGGAGATAATTCATTCAAATGAATATTGCCAATGCGACTTCGCACCAGTCTTAAAGTTGGGAAACCAACACTCGCCGTCATTTTTCTTACTTGCCTGAATTTTCCTTCTGTCAAGATGATACTAATCCAGGAACTAGGTCTATGTCTGCCAATTCGAAGTTTGATAGACGCCGCTTGTAAATTTGGTGCTTGATCAAGTATTTGAGCCTTGCAGGGTTTTGTTCTGTAAATTTTGCCAAGTAAGCCAATATCAACTCCTCTGCAGAGTCTTTCAATTGCCTCTTCAGTGATATTTCCATCTAATTGGGCCCAATATTCTTTTTCTATACCTGAATTATTTATTTGATATGATAATTCACCATCAGTAGTCAGTAATAACAGGCCTTCTGATTTTTCATCCAACCTTCCTACAGGCATTATCCCTTCAGGAAAATCATAAAGTTCACCTAAAAACTGTTTCTTATATTTTTCTTTTGGCGCATTGGAGTGAAATTGACTTAACATGCCAAAAGGTTTGTATATTTTATAATGTTTTGCCTGTATTTCCATCTAATGCAAAGTTACGCTAACTTGCTTCAAATTAAACTCAAACCCATACATTATCTAATTGCACTCTTAAGTTAAATTCTGGTTAGAAGGAGATCAAGAAAAAATCAAATTACTGGAGAAAAAAGATAAAATCTTCGTGGTTTTAGATTTAGGCACAATTATTGATTCTTTCAAAAACTTTATAAACAAACCTCTTTTAAACCTAATTTTATGATCAAGAAATTACTCCTATCAACAATTATCGCCTTTTTATTTATTAGCCTTAAAGGTCAGGCTCAATCAGATTATCTTATTCAGATTGGACTTAAAGACAGTGTTCACTCTGAGGTCTTAAACGAGACAAGAGAGTTTTATGTGGTGCTTCCGGACAGTTATGTAGAAGGTAGTGACACTAAATATCCTGTCGTCTTTTTATTGGATGGAGATGTTATGCTTAATGCTTTGCAAACTGTTCACAGTTTTTATAGTGGAGGTTTTATGCCTGATATGATTCTTGTTGGTATTTCAAATGCTGAAAGCAGAACCAGAGACCTTACTACCTCAGAACTTTCTGAAAGAAGAGGGCAGGCATATAATCAAGAAAATGGAGCAGCAGATAAATTTACCTCATTCATTGAGTCAGAATTAATTCCTTTTGTTGAGGATCATTATCCTGTGACAAATTACAGAACATTGATAGGACATTCATACGGTGGGCTTTTTACCGTGAATATGTTATTGAATCATACTGAATTATTCGAAAATTATCTTGCGATTGACCCAAGTATGGATTGGGATCAACAGAAATTACTTAAGGAATCAAAAGATATTTTAAGTCAAAAAAGTTTTGCAGGTAAGTCTTTGTTTGTGTCGCTAGGGGGGCAATTGCACATGGCTGACACCGATATTACGATTGATAATGTGATGAAAGACACTACGGAATATACATTGTTTGCCAGATCCATTATCGAAATGTCGGAAATAATGAAGGCCAATAAAGAGAACGAACTAAATTTTCAATGGAAATTTTATCCTAATGACCTGCATGGAACCATTCCTTTACCTTCAATAATGGATGGGATGATTGGGCTATTTTCATGGTATCAAATGGAGGATATTAATAAGTTTAATGATCCGCAAACACCAAATGATGTTTTATACCAGATAATCAAACGTCGTGAGAAAAAACTAAAAGAGCACTTTGGTTACGCTGTGGCTCCATACCCTAATTTTCTATTCAATATGAGTGGCTATATGAGTATGGATATGGGAAATTTTGACAAGGCCCTTATGTATTTTCAATTGAATACGGAATACTTTCCTAATGATGCGAATGCCTATGATTCATTGGCTGATTATTATGAAAGTCAAAACGACACAGAGAATGCACTAAAGAATGTAACAAAGGCCTATGAATTATCGGGTTCTGATGCTCATAAAGAACGTTTAGAAGGTTTAAAAGGGAAGTAGATAAGGAATGTATTTAATACAGATACGGAATGATCTTATATTTAACTCTTTGAGTATATTCTTGCCATAGATTGCCATATTTAGTGGCGCATCTTTTGTCATCATCTAATTGTCTTGGCAGTAAAAGAGCAACATAATACAAAGGGTACAACCATACCCATAATACTCCAGGATAACCAACGATCAAAGCAATAGCGGTACCCATTAGTATTTCTCCCAAATAATTAATGTGGCGACTGAGGCCCCAAAAACCATTCACCAATAATACTTTGTTTCCGTCAGATATGGTTTCAGGCTTGATGCCTAAAAATGCTTTCTTAGGAGATGTCTTAAAAAAATATTTCTGCATGTTTGCCCCACGAGCCAGCGTCCAGCCCAGTAAAAAAAGAAGCGTATAACAAACAAGTACCCATAAAGGAGTTTTTGGATCAGGTAAATTTACAGTCGCCCAGATAACGATCAGATAAAAGTAAGGGTAGAAGGTCAGGCAGCCCCATCCCAGTTTGACACCTACACGCTCTGCAAAAAAATCATAAGTATACAAATGCACTTTTTCAAAACTTAAATAGTCAATTATAAAATAGGTCAACATGGCTGCACCAAGTAATAAGCCAGGTGAAATAGTTCCGAAAACGTCATAGTGGTGGGCAACAAAACTCAATATATTTAATTCAAGCATTACAGCTCCAATAAGATATAACCACATTTTTGCATCGATTCTCCCATTTTTATATTGTGGATTCTCAAGTCGGCCTAAAAATATATCCAATAACAAGGATCTTCCGGTTGAAGGATAGGGTAATACAATCCATAAAGAAAAGACCAACCCAAAAACAAAGGCACCGGCCAGACTATACCATCTGATTGCATAGAGCCAGTCATAAGGAACCCAGCCCATAAAACCCACCAAAAGCCAGAGCAAGATACAAGTGAATAAAACCAATCTCCCATTTAGTTTATACCTCAATAATTCGCCAGTCTCAGCATGTTTTACATAGCCGGTTACCCAGCGTCCAGGCATGAAATAATGCAAAAAAGTTATGAGCAGGTAGATGATCCAGGGTGTAAAGAAACCAAGTGCTTGTGTCATTATGTTAGATCTTTAGTGTTTTTATCCATTATCGAAATAGCCCATTTTCTTGGAAATACGCGATTCATAAAAAAATACGCTAGTTTATTTGTGAAACCAGGAATAATTATCGGGCCCTTACCAAGTGCTTTCAAGGTGTCTTCTGCTACGCGCTGAGGAGACAGCGTACCCGGCGCATCTTTTGTGTTTTGGGCATTTTTATAACCGGGAGTGGAAATGGCACCTGCACAAGAGGCAAGCACATCGATTTGATACTTCTTTAATTCATTCCATAGTCCTTCTGCAAAAACAGAATTAAATGCTTTTGAAGCGCCGTAGGTGGCAATTTTTGGGCTTCCCTGAGCTCCGGCAAGGGAAGCCATCAAAACGATTCCACCCTTCTTTCTTTCAATCATTCGTGTAGATACCAGTTTTGAAAGTAACAGGGGTGCTTTAATATTGACATCAACTATTTGCTCAAGGCTTTGCTCCGAAATATTTTCAAAATACCCAATAGGTGAATATGCCGCATTATAGACCAGTAAACCAATAGATTCTTTGCGTTGTGTTACAAAAGTTTTAACTGCTTTAAAATCTGCTAGGTCTAATGAATGAGCAATAGTTTCGACCGAATATAAGTTGCTTATATGTTGGGCCAGGTCTTCCAATTTATCCAATCGCCTTGCTATCAAAATAAGGTTCAATCCCCGTTCAGCCAGAGCCTCTGCAAAGGCAGCTCCCAATCCTTCGGATGCTCCTGCAACCAAGGCCCATGGTCCGTATTTTGTCTTAAAGTCAGTCATCAAGTTTTGCAATGTGAATATACTTAATTTGACCTTTAATAAGCATTCTAATAAAGATTTAAAAATAGCAATATCATTCTTCGTCAATAAAACTCAGATCCAAAACATTGAAATTATTTGCAGCTTTAACCAACAGGGTAGAACCTATGGCCTCAAACAAATGGTTTGTTTTCAATACAAATTCTGCCTGTTTTTCTATTTGAAAGTTTGGAATTCCCACTAGAGTTAGATCTGTTGTTGAAGATTCTTCTTCAATAATATCATAGAACGCCTTTTGTTCAACTGCATTATTAATGATTTTGATCACAACATTTACTCTAAGATCTTCAACTAGCTCATGAATTTTATTTTCTATAACTGAACTTTCCACATTGTTATTATTGACAAATAGCACCCTAATATGTGGGTTGTCCCATCTAGGAGAGGCAATAATAAATCGTGCAATATTCAACATCATCTCAGCATTTTTGCTATCCGTTTCACGCCACCAGAGGTCAACAGTTTTATAATTGCCAAATTTCGTTTTAAGATCAAAATCAAGATAGAGTAAGTTATAATCCAAATGGAGCAAAGTTTGGGTCATTTTGGAATATTCTTTAGAGTTTTCCAAGCCTTTGGGCCAACCCATCATAATGGTATTGGGTTCAACACCAGAAAACCCGAAAGTGGAGGCTATATTGGTAATACCCTCATAAATATTACTCACTTTTAATTGCCTTGCAAAAATACCTAACTCTTTAAAATTAACATCCATAACGACCTGTTCGGTTCGTTTTAGAGGTTTGTCATCATCCTTATCAACTATTAGTTTGAAGTTGGTTACCATGCCTGTTCTACCTGAAACAGTTTTTCCTAATTCCAATAAAAAACGCTGATGATCGCTCTGCCCACTAAACAGTATAATATTGGGGTTCCAGTTAGAATTCTCCTCTGCATTAGAATCTATTTTCTTTAGCCCTTTGTTGACAATGTTTTCCCATACACTTCGCCATACATCATTCGATTGAAGTTTGACTTCCTTACGCTGCAAACCTAAGAATAGGGCCCCAATTACTGCCAAAGCACCTAACATGGCTGTTGTATCCAATTTGAACATTACGGCGAAGCAGGCCATAAAACCGACTAATCCAATCCATCGTTTAATCTTAAAAGAAGGTTGAAAATCAGGGTTGGCCCAACTTTCTAAGAAATAGCAGATATTGATAAAGCCATATGCTGTTAGATAAAACATTGAAACCAGTCTGGCTATAACGTCTAGTTCTCCAATTAATATACCAATTTCGGCAATTAAAAAAACAAGAAACAAGGCATTGACAGGTTCGTTATTTTTCCCTTTTCCTTTGCCAAATATTTTTGGTGTGACCAAATCAATAGACATGGCTTGTAAAATTCTAGGGCCTCCAAGAATACCACCAATGGCAGATGACAAAGTTGCTCCCCAAATTCCTGCCACAACAGCCGGAGCAAACAAGGCAATTTTCATGAGAATATTATAATCGCTTTTCAATAGGGCTGGGTCTACAGCAAAGGCAAGAAATATAGCCAAAGCCACATAGACAAATAATCCAACGCCAATAGCCATTAACGTACCCATGGGTATGGATTGCTTTGGATCTTCTAAATCACCACTCATAGCAATACCAGCTGTAAATCCAGTAACCGCAGGGAAGAATATGGCAAAGACCATCTCCAACGGAACTGAGCCTTCAGAAGGAAGTAAATTAACTGATTCAGGAGCAAATTCTGTTGACCCAAAAAAGATAGATACCAATGAAATCAAGATCGCTGCAAGTATAAAAAACTGGGCTTTTAAGGCCACTGAAGTACTGATTAATGCCAATACTGTTAATGATAATAGCGCTAGTGTAGCAGTTATACGAAAGTCGTTGGTTGACATACCCAAGTCAAAATAGCTGTTGAAACTTTCAGAAAATCCTATTAAATAAAGGGATATGGAAAAGGCAGTCCCGATAAAAATGGCAATACCGATCGATCCGCCAATAGGAATACCCATACTCCTGGAGAGTACATAGTAGATTCCACCAGCGCCAATTTTTTTGTCAGTCGCTACCGAAGAAACACTTAGACCAGTTGTAACAGCAATGATATGTGCAATAATAATTATGGCGATCGTTCCGAAGAGTCCTGAATTACCAACAACCCAACCGAGTCGCATATACATGATAACACCAAGTATTGTCAAAATGGATGGGGTAAACACCCCTGCAAAAGTTCCAAACTTCTTTTTTGCAGACATAAGCCTCTGTGCCTTTAGATTCTAATAAGAGGGTGAATATAGCCAATCTTTTTTAAAAATGTATATCAGTTTGATTCTGGTTCAAGATATTTATATCGCCCGTTATTTGATATATTTGTATCATGCATAAAGCATTCCGAGCTTTTGACATCCAACTACTAAAGAATCAGAAGGTAAAACATGAATAAATCGATAGCAGTATTGCCTTTTGTAAATATGAGTTCTGATAAGGAGAATGAATATTTCAGTGATGGCATGACAGAAGAGATCATTAATGCCTTGGCCAAAATCAAAGACTTAAAGGTTACTTCGCGCACTTCTTCTTTCTTTTTTAAAAATAAAAATTTACCGATTCGCGATATAGGTAATGAATTGGGAGTCGCCATCATATTAGAAGGCAGCATTCGCCTTTCGGGAGAGCTGATTCGGGTTACTGCTCAGTTGATTGATGTAGAAGAAGATTTTCATTTCTGGTCAGAAACTTTTGACAGATCTATAAAAGATATTTTTGCTGTTCAAGATGAAATCAGTCTTTTTATAGCAGACCGACTCAGAGAACATATTGGTCACTTTGATATTGAAGACCATTTGGTTGATGTGCTCGATATATCAGTAAACAGCTATAAGCTTTATTTAAAAGCAAAGTTTCACCTTATGAAGTTGACTTTGCCTGAGACTGAAAAAGCCATCTCCATCTTTAAGGATCTTATTGAGGAAGAAGAGCAGTTTACTTTGGCATATCTAGGTGTAAACCAGGCTTTTGCTTTTCTTGGAACAATGGGCTTGATGCCTGCCCAAGATGCCTTTATGCAGGCAAAACCATTTCTTGATAAAGCGCTAGAGTTAGATCCAAACCTGCCAGAGTCCCAACTAAATATGGCTTGGATATCTTGCTATCAGAATTGGGACCTTAAAAAAGCTTATGAACACGTCAATCAGGCTATAGCAATCAGACCAACAGATGAAATGTACTTGAGTTTAGCCAATTTCCTTACCGTTGAAGGAAAGCTAGATGATGCAGCTGTTTATCTCGATAAGGCCTTAGAAATTGCGCCTCTATCGGCAATGAATGTCCATTATAAAGGATTTCTATATTATTTAAAAGAAGAATATGAACTGGCAATTCATTGGCTTTTCAGAAGTTTAGACCTAAAGACTGATTTACCCTTTCCACCACTTTATATTGGAATTTCTTATGTCTTATCGGGTAGTCCTGAAAAAGGGCTGGTATATTTTCAATCATTAACTAACAATAATGCTGCAGACCTCACAAAATTAGGTGGAACCACTTTGGCTTATGCTGCTTTAAACAATGATAAAGAAGTGGCAATTGGAATGAATCAGCTTGAATCGCATCTGGAGTCTGAATCTATGGGAGCTGCTTTAAACTTTTTAATTTTGATCAATGCCATCTTAAAGCAATACGAAGCTGTTTTTAGATTGATTGAACAGGGAATTAGCTATAGATTACCTATGATGCTATTGCTATATACAGAACCGGTTTTAAAACCCTTGCATCAACATAAGAAGTTTCAAACCCTTATGAGAAATGCATTAGGAGCGGCTACAAAATTTCAAGCCGAAAAAAGAAAATACAAAAAAACATTATTTAGCAAGGATGAACTCAATAGATATATACTGCAGCTGGAATCAATAATGTCAAATGAAAAACCATTTCTAGACCAAGACCTTACATTGCGTCATTTGGCGGAATCACTTGAGCTTCCTCCTAATTATGTGTCACAATTGTTAAATGAAGGCCTTGAGAAAAATTTTTCTGAATACATCAATTCACTCCGTTTAGAGGCTTTTAAAGAAAAGGTTCAAGATCCTTCTCAAAAGCATTTAACCATTTTGGCTCTTGCTTATGATAGCGGTTTTAATTCTAAAACTGTGTTCAATACTTTTTTTAAGAAAAATATGGGAATCACTCCCAAGGCATATTGGAATCAAGTTAGAGCGATTTAAGTTCTGATTTTAAAACAATTCGAATAACATACCAAGACCTTTATTATAATTTTTGTTTTAATTAAAAGTGCTCTAGTTGCTGATTAGTAATAGGATACCTCATAGTATAAGCTCAATTCCTTTGAAATAAAATTGGTTCTGATTTTAAAACTGGAACGACCGGCACTGCTTCTGATCGCATCTTTGTAAACTCAAACGGAAGTTTATTTAATCCAGTTACATATCATGATCAGCATTTTAATTTCAATAATCATTTATATCATCAACAGTTTAGCATCATTTCTTTAGAATCGATAAAAACTTCTAAAATAGTAAATGACAAATCTTATAAAACAAAAACATGAAAACAATTATCACAACGCAATACGGATCTCCAAAAGTTTTAAAACTAACAGAAACGGATAAACCAATACCAAATGCAAATGAAATACTCATACAGATAAAAGCATCAAGTGTAACCGCGGCTGATAGCATGATGAGAAAAGGAGAACCATATTATGGGAGGTTATTTATTGGCCTGACCAAACCCAAAAATCCAGTTCCTGGAACAGGGTTTTCAGGAATTGTTGTTTCTGCCGGAAAAGAAGTAAGCGCATTCAGCATTGGAGATGCTGTGTTTGGAGAAATTGTACTCGGACCCGGAACAAACTGCGAATATGTTTGTGTTCCAGAAGATGGAGTGGTACTTAAAAAGCCAGAAAACATTTCTTTTGCTCAAGCCGCACCTGTCTGTGATGGGGCTTTAACTTCAATAAATTTCCTCAAAAGTATTGCGAATATGAAACCGGGCCAGAAAATATTGATCAATGGTGCTTCTGGAAGTTTGGGAAGCGCTGCTGTGCAACTTGCAAAGATTCTTGGGGCTGAAGTGACTGGTGTTTGCAGCACTTCCAACATTGATTTGGTCAAAAATTTTGGCGCTGATCATGTAATCGATTATACTAAAACTAACTTTGCTAGACAAGGCGAGTTGTATGATATCATTTATGATACCGTCGGTACCCTGTCATTTTCAGCATGCAAGAAAGCATTGACATCAGGAGGGCAATTTATATCTCCGGTTCTTGGCCTCCCGTTATTATACCAGATGATAAAAACTGGAATCCTTGGAGGAAAAAAAGCTAAATTTTCAGCCACAGGGTTGAAGCCAATACCTGAACTTAAAATTCTTTTCCTAGAATTAAAGGGCTTTTTAGAAAATGGATCTTTAACAACCTGGATCGATAAAAGTTATGCTCTTGAAGAAATTACTTTAGCGCATCAATATGTTGACAGTGGCCGGAAAAAGGGAAACATTGTATTAATCAATAGCTTATAATAGCTTGTTGCCAACTTCATTCCAGCTACTTACACGCTCATGCCCGTTGTCATGGGCGTTATGCGGGGAATTAAATAAAAGGGTGTTGCCGTCAAATTTATCCAAATTAAGTGTACGATCATCTATGAGCAGGTCACCTTTTAAAATGAATTTATGACCACACATGATTCGGTAATGCCAGCTGATAAAAGGGAAATACTCATCAAGCCAGTCACTTTTTTCACGCAGTGAATTTGGAAACTGCGTGGCAGCACTGGCAATGTAAACTTCATGCTTTTGACAGATTTCCTTTAATACCAAAACACTATCCTTTATGGGTTTGAGTGTTCTGAAGAAACCATCTGTTCGTGCATGCTTACGAATACTGTCTTGGTGCATCTCAGGTACATTTTGCCAAACTTCACCACTTTTAAAATGAGCTAGAGGAAGGTTTTTATTAAACTCTGTGTTATACATTTCTATGTGTTTCCCGTAGGTGTCGGCAATCACATCATCCATATCTACAAAAATAACCATATTTCAAATTTTCTGTAAAATAAGTCAATAATTGAAAACAGGCAATCCTTCAATGAAAATTTTATTGAAGTGATTGTTTCTTCCTGAATTTCTTGAACTTTTCGCAAAGAAGTGAAGCATTTTAATACCTAATAATCACTCTCATAAAATAAATGTCTTATAAATATGTTAAGAAGACCAAAGATGTTCTTCAAATAATGAATATGCCTTATCTTTGCAATTCTTTAAAATTGAGGTTTCAAACAGTGATGAGTACAATGCCTAAACAAAGTGTAAAAAAATCAAGGATCAGATTACTTCACCAGTATTATTCATATACTGGCTTTTATGCTTTTGTAAGGTCAAGTTTAGGGAAGGCTGTTCTGCCTATTGTTGCATTTATCGTATCCTTATGGATCATTCATGCCTTTGTGATAGACTTTGATGATTTATTTACATCAATTACTACAACATATAGCCCTATCGCCATATTGTCGGTATTCTTTGCTTCTGAATCTCTTCTGGGATTAATTCCACCTGAAATTTTTATAGCCTGGGCAGATAAAACACAAATGCCAATTTTCTATTTGTCAATGCTGGCAGCCTTGTCTTATTTAGGAGGTATTATTTCTTATTTCATAGGAAGGGCCATTGCAAAAATGCCTAAAGTTTATGAGTACCTCGAATTAAAAATGTATAAACATGTAAAAATGATTCGCAAATGGGGAGGTTTTTTAATTGTAGTAGGCGCCTTATTACCTATTCCTTTCTCCATGACTAGTATTGCTGCAGGGTTGATACAATATAAGTTCCAACATTATTTGCTTTTCGGACTGCTGCGTTTTGTGCGTTTTTATCTTTATGCTGTCGTCATTTTTAATATCATCTAACTAGATTATTCTATTATTAGAATAGATGTTGAATCCCAACACCTAAAATTTGACATAAAAAAACAGGTACTGTCTTGATGACCAATACCTGCTTACTTTTTTCTATTATATGTGATTAGATTTACTTAAATCCAATTTTCTTAATGCCTTCGTGGCTTATTTTTATCGCTTCAAGAGGTTCCATATCAAAGGTTTTATCTTGCTCCACAAAATAATATTGCATACCCGAGAGCTTTTTGTCTTTGAGAATTCTAGCAAAATCGATCTTCCCATTACCTACAGGTGCAAACCTTCCTTGATCATCCATATCTTTTACATGCCATAATTTAAATCTTCCTGGATACTTATTAAAGTATACTACCGGATCAGCTCCAGCCTTTGTCACCCAGTAAAGATCCATTTGAAAATTTACATATTTTGGATCTAAGTGTTCTAGTAAATAATCGATAACCACCACACCATCTTTATCTTTCATAAATTCAAAGTCGTGGTTGTGGTACAACAATTTTAAACCAGCTTTCTCACATTTCTTACCTAAGGTAGTTAGAATCTCAGCAAGGTTCTCTGCGCCACCTGTCATTCCCATACTCTGGGTTTCCTGGTAATATTTAAACAATCCCATAGGAGGAATTGGCACAACAAAATACTCAAATCCTGCTGCCTTGGCATCTGCGAACATCGTATCTGCATCATCAATATTGATGTCAGATTGGTGCGTACTGACAGGAGTTAAATTCAATTCTGCTAAATAATTTTTAAAGTCCTCAGGAGACATATTGTAATACTTTCCGTCTTTATAACCTGCTGCTTCAATATTTTTATAACCTATTTCGGCTACAGATTTAAGTGTTTCTTTGGCATCAACAGCCATTGCATCTCTTACTGTGTATAGTGCTAGCCCGCCAAATTGATCCTGGGCTACAGCATTAATAGTACTGAAAATGGCTATGCAGAGCGTTACTAATTTTAGTGCATTACTGTTCATTAAATTTTTCATGATCATCGTTTAGTTTTAGAATGTGAAAAATAAGAATAAAAGTCAGTAAATAGTAAAATCTTTAGCTAAAAAACTTGATTCTATGAAAAAACGCTTGTTCACTAAATAATTTTTGCTGGCTTATGGGAATGGGTTAAATTGTGTTGATAATTATATATGCCATGGATTACTTTTTTATCATTTCAATTTTAGTCACCGTTTCAGCTGTTTTTGGCTACATCAATGTTAGGTTCTTAAAGTTGCCTAATACGATTGGCTTGATGTTGATTACTATTCTTTTCACGATGGCTGTATTTGCCTTAAGTTATTTCAATTCAGCTTTATTGGATGCTGAAAAATACATCATTACACATATAGATTTTAAGCAGGTACTCTTAGATATCATGCTGAGTTTCTTGCTTTTTGCAGGAGCTTTGCACACCAATTTTAACCAGTTAAAGGTTCAAAAATGGCCTGTATTTGCCTTTTCTACTTTGGGGGTGTTATTTTCAACATTTCTGGTGGGTTTTTCAATGTATTACCTGCTGCCACTTTTGGGCATGGAAGTCAAACTCGTTTATTGTTTGCTATTTGGTGCATTGATTTCTCCGACAGATCCAATTGCTGTCTTGAGTATATTAAAAAAAGCAGGGGCACCTAAGAAACTGGAAACTAAAATTGTGGGGGAATCTTTGTTTAATGATGGCGTGGGAGTTGTCGTCTTTCTTACGATCTATAATATTGCAA
This sequence comes from Lutimonas halocynthiae, assembly GCF_030409835.1. Lineage (GTDB taxonomy): Bacteria > Bacteroidota > Bacteroidia > Flavobacteriales > Flavobacteriaceae > Lutimonas > Lutimonas halocynthiae. The sequence continues at coordinate 442,398 of NZ_JAUFQO010000016.1, read as the reverse complement.
AATTTGGAACGGAAAAAGTTGATACCATTGATGTTATTAAATTGTTCAGTCAAGAGGTTTTTGGAGGTGTTTTTCTGGGTCTGGTTCTTGGGTGGATCACTTTTAAATTAATGAAATCTATCGATGACTATGATATTGAAGTAATTATCACGTTGGCCACTGTGATGGGAGGAACCGTGTTAGCTCATAAGCTTCATTTGTCAGCTCCGTTAGCTATGGTGACCGCTGGGTTAATCGTAGGAAATGATACGGTTAGAAATTCAGCCATGTCAAAAATAACAGAGAATTATGTAGATAAGTTTTGGGAGTTGATCGATATACTGATGAACACCATTTTATTTGTATTGATCGGTATGGAAATGCTGGTGCTTTCATTTGAAATGAATTATTTTATCGCTGGAATCATTGCGATCCCGGTGGTCTTGATTTGCAGGTATTTATCTCTCATTCTTCCTGTAAAATTCTTTGAAAAGAAATTGGATTTTGTTCCAAGAACAAACCTGATCATGACTTGGGGCGGTTTGCGAGGAGGGATTTCAATTGCGCTGGCTTTAGGACTTACCCAAGATATGCATCGAGATTTGTTTTTGGTAATTACATATGTTGTAGTTGTTTTTTCGATTATCGTTCAAGGCTTAACAGTAGGTCATTTGGTCAAGAAGGTTACCAAAAATTTAGATCCTGTTTACCTGGATTAGCAGCTGTTAAAGAAAAGATTTATAAGGCATTATTATAGCGTAATGTAATAGTATAAATTACGTCTATGAATGTAGTTTAATCAATGGAAATATATAATATGAATTTACATATAAAAGATACATTTAATACAGAATTACCGGCCGACCCAATTCTTGAAAATAACAGAAGACAGGTAAAAGAGGCTTGTTTCTCATTCGTGACGCCTAAGAAAACCTCTAAACCAGAAATGATACATGTTTCTCCGGAAATGCTATCAGCCTTAGGCATGTCTGAAGCAGAAGCAAAGAGTGAAGCATTTTTAAACGTATTTACAGGAAATACTGTATTAGCCAATACGAATCCTTATGCCATGTGTTATGGTGGGCATCAGTTTGGAAACTGGGCAGGTCAGTTGGGTGATGGAAGGGCCATTAATTTAGCTGAAGTAGCGCACCAGGGTAAACGATGGGCCATGCAGCTTAAAGGATCTGGGGAAACTCCATACTCTAGAACAGCCGATGGCTTGGCAGTTTTGCGATCATCTGTGCGTGAATATTTATGCAGCGAGGCAATGCATCATTTAGGCGTACCAAGTACAAGAGCCTTGTCATTAGCACTCTCAGGAGACAAGGTGATGCGAGACGTTCTTTACGACGGAAACCCGGCCTATGAGAAGGGAGCTATTGTATCGAGAATTGCGCCTACATTTTTGCGCTTTGGAAATTTTGAGATTTTAGCAGCTCAAGGAGACGTTAAAACCTTAAAAACATTGGTTGATTATACCATTAAACATTTCTTTTCTCACCTTGGGCAACCATCTAAAGAGACTTACTTGGCATTTTTTAATGAAGTGGTAAATCTCAATTTAGATATGGTAGTGCATTGGCAACGTGTTGGATTTGTTCATGGTGTTATGAATACAGATAACACATCTATTTTAGGTCTTACCATAGATTATGGCCCATATGGATGGTTAGAGGGGTTTGATTTTGGATGGACGCCAAATACAACAGACAGAGAATTTAAACGCTACAAATTTGGAACTCAAGCTGAAATTATTCAATGGAACTTATATAAGCTGGCCAATGCCCTTTACCCCCTTATTGAAGAGGCGAGTGGGCTGGAAACTATTTTAGCTGCCTATGGAAAAAAGTATATGATAAAATACAATGATATGATGCGCACTAAACTCGGTTTATTTCAAGAAAACGAGGCAGATGCATTATTGATTAAAGATCTGGAGAAAATCTTACATCTAACAGAAACTGACATGAGTATTTTCTTTAGAAATTTAAGTCAGTTTGGCGCTAAAAAAGTTTCAAATGGACTTGAAATTATTGCGGATGCCTTTTATGTACCTAGTGAAATAACTAAAATTATCGAAAAAGAATGGGAAAAATGGTTTGAAGCCTATGCATCCAGACTGAAATTGGAAACCGTTTCTTATGAAGAGAGAAAACAAAGCATGAATCAGGTTAATCCCAAATACGTGCTTCGAAATTATATGGCTCAATTGGCCATTGATGCTGCTGATAAAGGCGATTATGGAGTGATAGAGGAATTGTTTGATTTGCTAAAAAAACCCTATGAGGAACAACTTGAACATAAAAAATGGTTTGCAAAAAGGCCTGACTGGGCAAGAAACAAAGTTGGTTGTTCGATGCTTTCTTGCAGTTCATGATTTCTTTAGACAGTCTTATAGATAAAATTCCTGAGGGCTATACCCAAGGAATGTTTTGCAATATAAAGTACGGTATCACAAAGCAAACTTTTAATGATGGAAAATCTTTTAAGATTTATGGAAAGGAATTAAAAGGCACTGATTTTATTAGCTTAAACTATTATATGTGTAAAGACAAAACCTACATTAAACCTTGTGAAATGTCTCCAGACAAGGTAATTGGTTTTTTAAAAGAAGTGAAGATTATAGAAGATGGACGCTAGAATTATTAAAATTGGATTTGGAGGTGGTTGCCATTGGTGTACCGAAGCGGTTTTTCAGGCTTTACATGGCGTTATAAAAGTTGAGCAAGGCTGGATTGCTTCGTTTGACGCCCATAGTGCTTTTTCTGAAGCGGTTATCGTTCATTATAAAGAGGATGACATTTCGCTAACTACCTTAATAGAGGTTCATTTGCATACGCATAAAAGCAGCTCTAAGCATTCGATGCGTAAGAAATATCGCTCAGCGGTTTATACCTTTTCAGGATCACAAGAAGAACAAGCTAAATCCATAATTTCATCGTTTCAACCTGAATTTGATCATAAACTGATAACTGAAGTACATCCATTTAAATTATTCAGGCCTTCACCTGAAGCGATACAGAATTATTATAAGAAGAACCCGTCAAAACCGTTTTGCACGAAGTATATTGATCCAAAACTTAGCGTTATTGCAGATCAGTTTCAGGATCAATTGAAGCGTATAAGGCATGTCTAAACCTTAGGTGGATAGTGGCTGAATAACTATAGATTTCTTGCAGTTTTCTTCATAAATCCTTTACATTTGAATGATTAAAATTTCATGTCAAAATCAAACAAATTTTCATTTATTAATCCTGAGAAGTTCCCTTTCTTTTATGGTTACATTGTACTCTTTATTGGGAGTATAGGTGTTCTTGCAAGTATTCCCGGTCAAACGGTTGGCGTATCAGTTTTTACTGACCCCGTTAAAGATGCTTTAGGTTTAAGTAGAAATCAGTTTAGTAATGCCTACATGATTGGCACACTAATAAGTGCTTTTTTTGTGTCTAAAGCAGGCGTGTTATTTGATATCTATGGAGCCAGATATGTTGCCTTCTTTGCAGCATTTTTATTGGGCGTGTCGTTGCTGTTATGTTCTGTTTCAGTGGAAATAAGTGAAGGTATCAAAGCTATTTTAGATTTTGATTCATGGATGGTGCCTTTTGCCTTAATGACTATTCTATTTTTTTTCATCAGGTTTACCGGACAAGGGGTTTTAACCATGGCATCGCGTAATATGATCATGATCTGGTTTGACAAGAACCGAGGAAAGGTGAATTCGATTAGTAGTATTGGTGTAAGCCTGGGTTTTTCTAGCTCACCAATTTTAATCAACAAGCTGATTCAAGACCATGGCTGGGAAGTGAGTTGGCAAATAATGGCCGTTAGTTTGTTTATTTTTAGTTTTTGTATTCTCCAATTGTACCGGAACAGACCTGAAGATTTTAATATGAATCCTGATGGTTACCTCAAGGCTATGAAAAAGGTGGATATTAAAAAAGTCACCCAAGAGTTTACACTTGAAGCCTCAAAAAAAACCAGGGCCTTTTGGATGTTTGGATTAACATTAGCCTTCAATAGTTTTTTTATTACCGGATTTACCTTTCATGTTGTATCCATATTTGGAAGCCAGGATTATTCAAGGTCACAGGCCATAGCCATTTTTGTTCCCATTTCAGTCATTGCGATTTCAGTATCCACGCTGTGCAATATATTAAGTGATCATATTCACCACAAAATTTTCTTATACCTCATGTTATTAAGTGGTGTTTTGGCGTCCTTAGGTTTATTGTTTCTATCCAACACCTGGGGTGTATATCTCTTAATAACGGGCTTAGGTGTTTTTAGCGGACTTTTTGCCGTTGTGAATGCGGTAACCTGGCCTCGCTATTTTGGTAGAAAATACTTAGGCGCTATTACTGGTAAGGTGATGAGTTTTTTAGTCATCGCAAGTGCCATTGCACCTAGTTTATTTAGTTTCTGTTTTACAAAATTTGGTTCTTACAGCTATATCAGTTATGTCACACTGGCATTTCTCGCTTTCTTATTCATTGCCTCTTTGAAGGTCAAAAATCCTCAAAATAAGTAAGCAGCGTTCTTTGTCATTTCTCAATGAACATAGAATCAAATCTGCGTTTTTTTTAAGCGAAAAAGTCATAACTTCTAGCCATCAAATACTGAGAAAATACTTTAATTACTAATTTGAATTAAAACAAGATGATGAAAGCAATAGGATTTAAACAATCGCTACCCATTTCAGACCCAAATAGTTTTATTGAATTTGAAACTGAAAAACCAGTAGCATCAGGTTATGATTTATTGGTTAAAGTTCAGGCAAATTCAGTGAATCCGGTGGATTTTAAAATTAGAGAAAGTGCGGCCAAAGACAGTGTTCTGGATACACCCAAAGTAATTGGCTGGGATGCTGTAGGAATTGTAGAAGCAGTTGGTGATACTTGTTCACTGTTCAGTGTTGGCGATGAAGTGTTTTATGCGGGAGACCTTATGAGAAGTGGGAGCAATGCTGAATACCAATTAATAGATGAAAGGATTGTAGGAAACAAGCCTAAAAACCTAAGCATAGCTGAAGCAGCAGCAATTCCTTTAACCGGTTTGACTGCCTACGAATCTCTTTTTGACCGAATAAAAGTAAATCCTTATACCGATAAAGGCAAATCAATTCTGGTATTGGCAGGAGCAGGAGGTGTTGGCTCAATTGCTATACAATTGGCTAAAAGACTAGGAAACCTAACTGTTATCGCCACAGCATCAAGACCAGATTCAATAGCCTGGTGCAAAGATTTAGGGGCAGATTTTGTAGTCAATCATCATAAGTTAAAAGAAGGCTTGGAAGAAATAGGGCATAGTGAAGTAAATTATATACTCGATTTTGTAGACCTGGAAGGATATTGGGACATTGCAGCTGATATTATAAAACCGCAGGGGCACATTGTTTCAATTACAGGGAGCAGCAAACCATTGAATCTTGATCTTTTGAAAAGTAAAAGCGTATCTTTTTCATGGGAATTTATGTATACGAGATCAATGTATACAACTGATGACATTGAAAGACAACATGAAATACTGAATCATTTATCAGGTTTATTAGATGAAGGAGTTTTGAGAACAACATTAACAACCTCTTTAGCAGGTTTTACTGTTGAAAATTTAAAAAAAGCACATCAAATGCAAGAGTCTGGAAAAACAATCGGTAAAACGGTCATCACATTTTAAAAGTAATAAAATCAACTGAAAATCCTTGTAATTTATGAGGATAATCTCCTTATTAATTCACTATATTTAAGCTTAAATTTAATTAGGATATATGAATAGCAATTATTCAAATGGCCTTATAAAGTGCACAAATCTCAGCCAGCTTTTCAAGTGGTGTTTATGCTTCTCAAAAGCAAAAACTTTTATAGCTTTTCTATTCTTTTTTATTTTTTCGTATTCCATTCAAGGGCAAAAAAAGAATGCTGATTACCGACTTACTATTCGAAAAACCAGTGCTGTTATAACGATTGATGGAGTTGTTGACGAACAGGCTTGGGAAGAAACAGACGTAGCTGATGATTTTTTTATGGTATTACCTGAAGATACCGGTAAAGCGGAACAACAATCAGAAGTTCGTATGTGTTACGATGATAAGCACATTTATTTGGCAGCTATCTTCTATCACAATCCACCAGGCCCGTATTATGTAGAATCATTAAGAAGGGATTTTTCTTTTGGGAAAAATGATAATTTTTTATTGTTCTTAGACCCGTTTAACAACCAAACCACCGGATTTTCTTTTGGTGCCAACGCAGCTGGAGCTCAATGGGACGGCACTATGAATAACGGGAGTAGTGTTGATCTTAACTGGGATAGCAAATGGATATCTAAAGTGAAACAAGACAAGGATAAATGGGTGGTGGAAATGGCGATACCCTTTAAATCTATACGGTATAAAAAAGACGTAAAGGAGTGGGGGATCAACTTCAGCAGACTTGACCTTAAAACTAGTGAAAAATCGAGCTGGACCCCTGTTCCAAGACAATTTTCAACATCCACTCTGGCCTATTCAGGTGTTTTAGTTTGGGATGAAGCACCACCACCTACAGGTGTAAATTTCTCTTTAATTCCTTATGTTTTAGGAAGTGTCAATGCTGATAATATAGATGGTAATAAAACAGATTACGAAACCAAAATAGGAGGTGATGTAAAATTTGCCTTGACTTCATCATTAAACCTCGATTTGACAATTAACCCTGATTTTTCACAAGTTGAAGTAGACCAGCAAATTGTTAATCTTGATCGCTTCGAATTATTTTATCCTGAAAAAAGACAGTTCTTTCTTGAAAATGCTGATTTGTTTGCCAGTTTTGGTTATGCTAATATCAGACCGTTTTTCTCAAGGAGAATTGGATTGGATGTACCCATTCATGCTGGGGTAAGGGTAAGTGGTAATTTGAATGAAAACTGGCGTATGGGCCTCATGGATATGCAGACAGCCAGTGATGAAGAAACAGGTTTGCCAAGTCAGAATTTTGCAGCACTAACGTTTCAGAGAAAAGTGTTCAGTCAATCTAGTATCGGGCTGATGTTTGTAAACAAGGAATCTACATCTTATCCCATGGATACAGAAGAGTACAGAGAATTATACCCTAAGTTCAACCGAAATCTGGGACTGGAATATAACCTGGCCTCCTACAATAATTTATGGACGGGTAAGGCTTTTGTTTTTAAATCATTCTCACCTGATGATGAAGGTAATGGATTTTCACAAGCGGCTAATATTGAATACAAAACACAAAACTGGAACTTTGGCTTTAAGGAAGAATATGTAGCCGATGATTATCGAGCTGAGGTAGGTTTTGTGCCTCGAACGGGCTATTTCAAAGCGAATCCTTTTGTAGGCTATTTGTTTTATCCTGAAAAGAATAACACGCTTTTAAGTCATGGCCCAAAATGGACCAGTATTTTTTACTTCGATGAAGATTTAAAGAATACCGACTATTTAAATTTACTTCAATACTATTTCAATTTCAGAAATCGAAGTTCATTTCGTTTGACCTTTATCGATGAATATGTTGAACTCCTTGAACCTTTCGATCCTACAGGTACTGGTAAACCAGAATTACCGGCTGGTTCAAAACACCATTGGAATGCTTTGAGAATGAATTACAATTCAAAGCCGCAAAGTATGTTTACTTATAGCATCGGAACCAGATTTGGAGGCTATTATCAAGACGGTTCATGGACTAGCATCAATAACGAGTTGGGTTATAGGTTTCAACCCTATGTGAGTCTTAGTTCGGTAATTAGCTATAATAATATTGAGATGCCTGCACCTTGGAATACAACTGACTTTTGGCTAATAGGTGCTAAAGCAGATATTACTTTTACCAATAAACTGTTTTTTGCTACCCTGTTTCAGTATAATGAACAGTCCAAAAATTTTAATCTGAATTCACGTTTTCAATGGAGGTACCAGCCTGCATCTGATCTATTCATAGTATATACTTATAACGATGAACTACCTCCTTATACAGAAACAACTCAATCTTTAACGGTCAAACTTGTCTATTGGTTTAATAAATAAGAAGTGAGGAGCCACTTTTATAGCGTTTTAAGCTAAAATACTCTCATGACCCGAATCCCTTACAAAAAGACAAGAACTTTTTGTTTTATGTGACATTTCTTTCACAAACTCAAACTTGAGATCCTCATCCATACCAAAAATATTGAGATCGGCATTTGGGGCATTTTTCACAACTGTATAGAAATCGCCAACATACACTTCGGTCATGGTTTGCGGCAATCGAGCCAGACTCGTTAAAGTATTTAGGAATTCTTTCGCATTCTCTTCTTCATCCGGATTATTGACCACTGTGATGAGCCTGATACGTGCGCCCCAATTCATTTTCAGTTTATAAGCCACTAGTATCGAAAGATCTAGATTTCCGATATCCCATCCTAAATTCCAGTTACCACGCCTGTCACTTACCCATACATTAATGGTATTACGCTGCCCTAATAAGGCTGTAGGGTGAGATAAATACAACAAAACACCAATTTCTAACCTAATACACTCTTTCATAACCGGCCTGAGTTCGGTTTCATAATTATCGTGGTCCTGCAAATTCAAAAAGACAATATTGGGCCTGAAAAAGGCTCCTTGAAGGGCCTGATTCCCATAATTAATACCCTTGGCAAATTCCTGGGTATGGATGACCGAAGAAGATGAAAACACTTCTTTTTGTCTGAATGCAGCTGAAATGGCTTCTAACTCTGAGGCCAGGGAGCTCGAGGCTGAAAAAGGTTCTATTCCTAATAATTTGATAGAGCCTTTGGGTTTGGCAATATTTCTTAAAAACTCAAAGTTTCCTTTTAAACCACTGATATCTCTTACGGGAACCATCAAATTGGCTTTCCATGCCCTTTGCTGCATATTTTTCATGCCCCATGTATGTTTGGCAGCCCATTCGGCAAAGGAAACAAATAAACCTGATCTAACATCCTCGAAGGGTGTTTCCAGGTTTTGTCTTTGGAGATACCAATACACCATTAAAACGATCATGATAGAGATCAAACTAACGGCAGGATTTATGATAAACATCGCAAATACAGACGAAAACAATCCGAACCATGGTACCCACCTGTGAATCTTAAATACCGGACGATAACTGATCAATCCGAGGTTTTGCTCGATGATCACTACAATATTGATCATGGCATATGTGATGAGAAAAAACAGTGTAACCAAAGGAGCAACAGCATTAATATTTCTTAACAGCAAGGTTGAAAAGATGAGTATACCCGTAACGATCATGGCATTTCTGGGCTGACCATTTTTACTTTGACCCTTTAAAAAATTAGAATAGGGCAGTACCTGATGTTCACCCATGGCAAAAAGAATTCTAGAGGAACCGACAATCGAAGCCAAAGCTGACGAAAAAGTTGCTCCCAGGATTCCGGCAATAACCAGCGGGCCAAAAAAGGCCTTATCAACCATGATATAATAATCATTTAGTAGTTCATTTTCAGTCGCACTTCGTGCAATCCAGAAGGCAAGTACCATATAAATCACAAAACTGACGCCAATGGCCCAAAGGGTTCCACTGGGAATACTCTTTTTTGGAAATTCTAATTCACCAGACATATTGGCCCCGGCCATGATCCCCGTGGCTGCCGGAAAGAATACGGCAAATACAATCCAGAAATTACTGCCACTAAAATCATTTTCTATGGATCCTTTGAAGGATCCCCAACTTAATGCCTCACTTGTAGGAATGGTCATAGAACCATCATAAGCTGCAACGGCAATCGAGATCAAGGATAAGACAATGATAGCCATAATGATAAACTGTGTCTTAATGGCCAGGTTTGCACTGATATAGGCTATGGTATAGAGAATTACAAATACACTAATATCAACCAAAAAGGCATTGTGTTCGGGGAAAATACCTAACCAGCCTTCTCTGAAACCAAAAATATACATGGTAACGGCCAGGCCTTGTGAAATGTATCGCGGAATTCCTAAACTACCACCAACCTCAAGGCCTAAGGCTTGAGATACAATGGCATAGGCACCCCCGGCACCAATCCGTATGTTTGTGGTTATCGCCGACATCGAAAGTGCTGTACATAAAGTGATTAGAAAAGAAATAATAATGATTAACCAGGCTCCGAGAAGGCCGGCATTCCCCACTACCCAGCCCAAACGCAGGTACATGATCACCCCTAATATGGTGAGTAGGGTAGGCGTAAAAACACCTCCAAAGGTTCCGAATTTTTTAATGGTTTTTGGTTCGTTGATCATAAATAGGACCCAATCAGTTTGGATGAGTAATTTACTAATTTAAATGAAAATATCATGGGATATGGTTGTAACAAAAACACTTACCAGACGTCAAAGGATTATGAAAGCCATTATTACAAAGAAATATGGTCCTCCTGAAGTAGCTACAATTCAGGAGATCGAGAAGCCTATTCCAAAAGAAAATGAAGTTCTTGTAAAGGTTCTAGCAACACCTGTAACCTCAGGAGATGCAAGAATCAGAGGTTTGAACGTCCCCTTTGGATTTAAATTTATAACAAAGCTAATGTTTGGATTTAAAGGTCCTAAAAACCCTGTTTTGGGTGTAGTGTTTTCGGGAATAGTAGAAGAATCGGGGGGCAAGGTAACAGCGTTCAGCAAAGGCGATGCCGTTTTCGGATCAAAGGAAGGATTCGGATGTCACGCCGAGTATCTCGTGATCAAAGAGAATGGGGCAATAGTTCATAAGCCGGAAAAGGTCTCTCATGAAGAAGCATCATCGATACCATTTGGTGCATTGACCTCCTTAAAATATCTCAGGGATTTTGGAAAAATCAAGAAAGGACAAAAAATTCTGATCAATGGTGCTTCCGGTGCCTTGGGTGTATATGGGGTTCAATTGGCAAAATATTTTGGCGCTGAAGTAACCGGGGTATGTAGTACTTCGAATGTTGAATTAGTCAAATCTCTGGGTGCTGATCATGTCATTGATTATAAGAAAGAAGATTTTACAGAAAATCCTGAAACCTATAATATTATTTACGATACCGTCGGTAAACTTGAGTTTTCAAAATGTAAGGCCTCTTTGAATAAAAATGGAACAATCTTATTGGCCGCAGCAGGATTAAAAGAATATAGCCAGGTCATGTCTACTTCGATTTCAGGATCTAAAAAAGTAGTTGCCGGGGTGGCAATTTTCAAAAAAGAAGATTTAAAAGTTGTCTCTGAACTCGTGGAACTGGATCATATCAAACCAGTAATCGGAAGAAGATTTAAATTTTCAGAGATTGTAGAAGCTTATACTTATGTTGACGGCGGCCATAAAGTTGCCAGTGCCGTATTAAAACTGTAATGATTAGCTCCACCAAACCACGAAAAATTTCTGAAGTTTACCATCCGGGAATTTTATCCAACACAAGGGAGCTCTTTTTTCATGTAATATAGGCTTGATAAGTTCCTTGAAATTAATAAAAGGCATCCAATCAACCTCAGGTCTGGCTTCTTGAAGCCAATCAACCTTAGTTGGGATAAAGAATTCACAACCTGATAGTTGTTCAATTTCTGAGGCATGAATATAAACACCTTTTAGACACTGCTCATTTAATTGATCGAATTCAACATGTGCCTGATAAGGCACAAATAACTGAGCCTTAAAATAGACTCTTTGATTAATCTCATCAGCCAGCAGATTCACTTTATTCAAAACTTCTTTTGTATGCCTATTGTGAAGTAGCGGCAACTGTTTATGCTTTAATTTATTGAGCTTCTTGAGCAAGGTATCATTTCTGTTCGGCCCGATCCAGTGCTCAAGTTCAGAACTGCCTACTTCAGGATCATACAGGTAAAATTTATAGACAATTTCCAGATGAATCGGAAGGTGGTCTTGTTTTAAAACACAGTCTAACTCACCTATGGTAAGCTTCCCATCCTGAATTTGTTGGTTTTCAAGCAGCATCTCAATATTCAGGTTATGTCTCAAATCATGATAAACAAATTTCTCTACTCGATTTCCAAGTCGCATCCTTTCAGGAATACTATCTGGAAATATCTGTTTTGAAGATTCAGAAAACTCAAACTGCTTCAAGCCATAAAGCGAATTAAGCTGCCATAATAAGGGCGTGTTCACATATCCTTGATATTGCAGTTGTATGTTTTTATCTGTTAAATCCATGAATAGCTAATGTAAGAGATATCACTTGGAGACTATAAATAATCTTGTGTTTATTTTAACGCAAATTTTAATTAACAACAAATACAATTAAGTATATTTGCCGCCATAATTAAAAAAAATTGAAATATGAAACCATTTTTTATTGCCTTTTTTGTTCTTCTTTTTATATCGTGTAATGATGACGAAGAGTCTATATCAGTTGATTACAAAGCAGAAAACGAAAGAGAAATACAAGAATACATTCGTCAAAACAATTTGGATGCCAAGGCTACAGGATCAGGCCTGCATTATGTGGTAGATGAGCAAGGTGAGGGGACGGAAATTACGATAACCTCGGATGTTTCATTGCGTTATAAAGGGATGCTAACTGATGGCAAAGTTCTTTTAGAGAATAATGAAGAAGGGGTCTCAATTAATTTACAATCTGAAATAACAGGTTTAGTAGAAGGCCTGCAATTTTTTAACGAAGGCGGAAGCGGTATGTTGCTAATTCCGGCACATTTGGCTTATGGAAGTAACGATTATGGTGAAATCCCTGCTGGCTCTGTTATTATTTTCGAAGTTGAATTGATAGATTATGTCGCTGAAAATAAATCTGAAATCTTAGCATATGTTTCTGATAACGACTTACAGGCTGTTCAAAGTGATTCAGGATTGTTTTATGTTATTGATGAACAGGGAGATGGAGATTTCCCTTTAGAGACATCAACTGTGACAGTTGCTTATAAAGGATATTTTACGAATGGCGATGTGTTTGACGAAAGCGATGAAAATGGTATCACCACACAACTGAACAATTTTATTCCTGGATGGATAGAGGGGCTTCAGTTTTTTAAAGAAGGGGGTAAGGGAAAACTATTGATACCTTCATCTTTAGCGTATGGTAGGTTTGGGAGTCAGAATATTCCTGGTGGTTCCGTGCTGGTTTTTGAAGTTAATTTAGTTTCAGTCAATTAGAAACTGGATTTAAATTTGATCATTGACCAATGATATCAGTCAATTACAGCTGAAAGAAAACGAAGTCAAACTTTAGGTTAATTCTAACATTTAACAATATTTTATTTTGTAGTTTCGGCGGATTAAATAAAAAAATATCTAAATATGAAACCATTTTTTATTGCCTTTTTTGTTCTTCTTTTTATATCGTGTAATGATGACGAAAATTGTTTAGATAAGGATTATAGAGCAGAAAATGAAGAGGAAATAATTGAATTTATAGATTTTAATAATTTAGATGCCTCTGAGTCTGGCTCAGGATTGTTTTATGTTATTGATGAACCAGGAACAGGGGCTCAACCAACCCAAAATTCTAATGTAACAGTAGCTTACAAAGGAACTTTCACTAATGGTGATATTTTTGATCAAAGTGATGAAGATGGTATCTCATTTGATTTAAATCGTGTAATTCCGGGTTGGACAGAAGGTATTCAATATTTTAAAGAAGGTGGTAGCGGCTTATTGCTCATCCCAGCTCATCTAGCCTATGGAAGCTGTGACTATAATGGTATTCCCGGTGGATCAGTGCTGGTTTTTGAAGTAAATTTAATTTCGATAAATTAGTATTAAGAATTCAATTTAATAAAAAAAAGGAGTTTATATTATTTAAATATAAGCTCCTTTTTTTAGTTGTTTACTTGAATTTCTTCTAATAGCCGTTTGAAATATATCGGATTATCTCTTGTTAAATTTCATCTCTTGTAACACTATTGCTCAAAAATGACTGTAGTATTGGATGGGAAGGCCTGCAAACAGTATGAAATTGATTATCAATTATTTAACACATTATTAGAAAGGCCCACACTAATTTAGTGTACCTTTGTGGGGTAAATTATTTAGACGGCTTTCTTTTTTAATTTCTTACAACTTTAATCAGCCTTTCGCTTTCTTCATTTTTTTTATAGACATGCATTAGTCCAATAGGTCTAATTCGTCAAAAAGCTTCTATGCATTATTATTTAGTTAAGAATTGTACAAAAATCTCTTAGTTGAAATCATAGGGTTATTGAAGTAGCAAGAATAAATAAAAAATAATAACATCGAAAATCTAAAATTTTCAAGAGACATAAATTCCAACTTTTCAAAAACATTAAGAAGCAGGGTAAATACATATTTTAAGACCAACAACAAAAGTCGAAATGCCAATTCAACTATGGTTGTTAAAACTGTATTTATGTTGGCCTTATTTTTTTTACCATTAATTCTGCTCGCTTCAGGAATGGCGACAACCGTTTGGTCTCTTTTTTTACTGTATATATTAAGTGGATTGGGAATGGCAGGAATCGGCATGAGCGTTATGCATGATGCCATACACGGTTCGTATTCAAGAAACAAGAAAATAAACACACTCTTAGGCTATACCTTAAATCTTATTGGAGCCAATGCAAGGGTTTGGAAAATACAACACAATGTATTGCACCATACCTATACCAATATAGATCATGCAGATGATGATATTAATACCCCATTTTTTCTAAGATTTTCCCCAAATGCTGAACACAATTCAATACAACGGTTTCAACATATTTATATATGGTTTATCTATGCGATATCGACGCTATTTTGGATTACCAGTAAAGATTTTGTGCGTTTAAAACGCTTTAAATCCATGGGGTTTTTAGATAAGAAAAATGAATACAACAAAGCACTAATGAGCATGACAGCTTGGAAAATTTTGTATTATTCATATGCACTCATATTGCCTATGATTATGTTGCCACAAGCTTGGTGGCTTATTTTATTGGCATTTTTATGCATGCATTTTGTGACTGGAATCTTAGTGAGTATTGTTTTTCAAATTGCACATATTATGCCGACTAACAAGTTTCCGCTTCCCAATAAAATGGGTGTTATGGACGATGATTGGTATGGACATCAATTTGCTACCACCAGTAACTTTTCACCAAAAAGCAACCTGTTATTTTGGCTTATTGGTGGCCTGAATTACCAGGTAGAGCATCATGTACTGCCAGATGTATGTCACGTACACTATAAAAAACTAACAAAAATAGTGTCAGATACAGCACAAGAATTTGGTATGCCATATCATGTTAAAAAATCAATTTTTCATGCCATTTTAGATCACATGAAGATGCTCCGTTTATTAGGGGAAAAACCAAAAGCAAGTATTATATAAAAGATGAATTCGAGAATAAATTAAAATATAGAATAATGATAAAACAGTTTTTTAATAAATTAATGAATACTAATAAAGATACTATTATGAAAGAAGGTACAGTGAAATTTTTCAATAACGCAAAAGGATTTGGATTTATAGCGGTTAAAGACTCTGATGAAGAAATTTTTGTGCATACATCAAACCTTATTGATCAAATAAAAGAAAACGACAATGTAACATTTGATGTTGAACAAGGCGAGAAAGGATTAAGTGCGGTAAAAGTAAGTTTAGCTTAAATAAGGCATTTAGCAATTTTAAAAACCATCTAAATAGATGGTTTTTTTATTTTAGAAAGACCATATACTGTACAGGTGATCTTTTTATCTGTAGGAGTGAGGCAGACCGTAGATGAAGCTATAATTAGCTGTTATAAAGCTTATTAATATTGCTTTTATATGTTTGACCAATTGGTATTTTATGGTCATTTATTAAAATTCGGTTACCTTCTATAAATTTGATCTTGTTAATGGCCACAATAAATGATTTGTGAACGCGCAAAAAGTTAGAGGCATTTAACAGCTCTTCAAAATGAGATATTTTCTCATGACTCACAATCATTTCATCTTTTAGATATACCTTAGAATAATTACCATAGGCTTCTATATATAAGATGTCATCCAAATGAATTTGATGGTATTTTTTATCACCCTTTAAAAATAATCTTGAAGGAACCTCACTTGAGTCTGGGGCAATTGTAGTATGTACATTTTTTGGCACCTCGCTAATGGCTTTATTTATCGCTTTCACTAAACGATCAAAACTAAAAGGTTTTAATATATAATCTGAAACGTTAAGTTCATAGCCTTCCAAAGCAAATTCTTTATAGGCAGTGGTCACAATAATTTTAGGCGGATTCGTAAGCGTCCTTAAAAAGTCAAAGCCCGTTAGCTTTGGCATATTGATATCCAAAAACATGAAATCTACTGTATTGTTATTCAAATACTGCATCGCTTCCATAGCATTATAACAGTGTTTTTCTAAACTTAAATGGGGCAATAATTCACAGAAGGATTCTATAACATCATGTGCCAAAGGCTCATCATCAACAATAATATACTTCATCATATTAGCTTAATTTTAAGGTCGGCAACATATACTTTATTCTCGGTTGTTATCTTCAATTCATACTTATTTGGGTAGGTCAATTCCAAGCGCCTTTTTAAATTAGTCAAGCCGATACCAGTTGTGTCATCTTCTTTCTCCAACTCAAAATTATTTTCAATTTTAAAATGAATTTGCTGAGTGTTACCTTCTAAATTCATGTGAATATAACCCGTTTCATGATTTTTTTCAAGACCGTGTTTAAAAGCATTTTCTAAAAAAATGATAAATAACAGTGGAGCAATTTCAATGTTGCTCTCAATATCATGATTAAACTGGATATCAACTTTATTGCGATACCTTATTTTGTGCAATTCAATATAGTTGGAAAGGTATTCAATCTCGTCCTTAATAGGAACAAAATCTTTTTTTCCTTCATAAATAGTATAGCGCATCATTTCGGATAATTTTAAAATGACTTCTGGTGCTTTATCCGAATGTTTAATGGTCAAGGCATAAAGATTATTCAATGTATTAAAAAAGAAATGTGGATTAATTTGTGCCTGCAGCATTTCTAATTCTGACTTTGATTTTTCTGCCTTCAGGTTTTGTATCCATTTCCATTGTTCAAAGACCCAAACAAGAAATAGTACTGGAATCGGTAAAAAGAATATGAAAAAAGGAAAATCTTGTTTAATTTCTAAATAGGCTTCTACATCACCAGAAAACAATCTTAAATAAAGGAAATATAAAAATAGTGGTCCATAAATAATTAGAATCAATTTCCAATATTTTTTAATAAACGAAGGAATCAAAACATAAACAGAGCCAAGCCAGAATCCCATTAAAAGGACAAATGTTATTGGATTGTCTGGTATATCCATTAAGCCATCTATAAATAGCGCTGTAAGGAATAACAGCAATAGAGATGAAATTCTTAAAAAGGATTTTTTATACCGTCTCAAATATTTCCAGTTATGTATTGGTAATGAAATTAATAACCACCAAAAAATAATAACGAAGAAGACTTCTAATTGCCCATTTTCTGGAATAATGAAAACCCCAATATATTCTAGTACAGCTATTATTGGTACTATAATTAATCCAATAAAAAACGCTTTGTATTTTTTCAAAAACTGAATCATAGGTCAAAAGTAAATATGTTATCTGTTCTGGGCAACTAAATTGGCAGACACTATGATAATTGACATGAACCAGCACTTTTTCTGCATGAACTCAATTGAGCCTGATTATAAGATCATGTAAGCTCATTTATATCCTCTTTGTCATTAATAATTCGATAGCCTAAACAATGCCCATATGTTTGTCTCGAACATTAAAATAATCATTATGAAAACTATATATAGCAATATGAATACACGCACAAATCAAAACACAATGGGTTATAAATGGAATATCAGAAGACGTTTTAATAATGTCAATTAAACATAAAATAAACCAATCTATATGAACACTTTACAAATTAAAAATCTAAGTAAAACCTATCCCAATGGCGTAAAAGCTATTGATGGTATATCTATAAAAATTACAAACGGTATGTTTGGCTTATTGGGAGCTAACGGAGCAGGAAAATCTTCTTTAATGCGCACCATTGCCTCCTTGCAAGAACCGAGTGAAGGCAGCATTATATTTAACGATGTTGATATTATCTCGAATCCTCAATATGTCAGGGAGAATTTGGGCTATTTACCTCAGGAATTTGGGGTCTATCCAAAAATTTCGGCAGAAAAGTTACTCAATCATTTAGCCATTCTTAAAGGTATTCTAGATAAAAAGGAGCGCAAGAATCAAGTGAATGCTTTATTACAACAGGTAAACCTGTACCAACATAGAAAAAAATCTGTCTATACTTTTTCTGGTGGAATGCGTCAACGTTTTGGCATTGCTCAAGCCCTTTTGGCCAATCCACAATTGATTATTGTAGATGAACCTACAGCTGGCTTAGACCCAGAAGAGAGTAACCGCTTTCTAAATTTACTCAGTGAAATAGGGGAGAACGTCATTGTTATTCTATCTACTCATATAGTAGAAGATGTAAAAAATTTATGTCCTAAAATGGCAATACTTGCTCATGGTGAAATCATTTCAGAAGGAAATCCAAGAGAACTGGTTGCAAGCATCGAAGGGAAAATTTGGACAAAGATTATTCCTAAAGCAAATCTTGATGTTTATAAAAAAACCTTTGATGTAATCTCCACAAAGCTGGTTTCTGGCGAAACGCAAATCAGGGTCCTTTCTGATAACAAACCTGAGGCAGGTTTTGAAATGATAACACCAAATTTAGAAGATTATTACTTCACAACATTGTTTAATCAAGTAATACAAAAAGCATAAATTATGTTTAAAAAATTAATCCAATTTGAAGTTTATTATCAATTAAAACAACGCGCTTTTCCCATATTCGCCCTTTTGTTTTTAGCATTAGGCGTATTTATAGGCAGACAAGGTTTTGCACCTGCAGGTGTTAACTTTAACGCTGTATATCAAGTATATTTTTATACAAATATCCTTACGCTGGCAAGTGTATTTATAACCATGTTTTTTGCCATAAGCGCTATGCTTAGAGACAAACAATATGATCTGGAGGGTTTAATCTATAGTTCTTCAATTAAAAAGAGTCACTATTTCTGGAGTCGTTTTATAGGAACATTCATTTTTAGTGTTCTTGCATTTTCGCCTTTTCTTTTTGGATATTTTTTGGGAATTACTACTTCTAATTTAGATACAGCAAGAATCGCAGATTTTCAGTTCATGACCTATTTGCAACCTTGGCTATACATTGTTGTTCCTAATATATTTATATGTTCTACAATTATTTTTTCTGTAAGTACACTAACTAAAAATAGTACAGCAACCTATGTAAGTGCCGTGTTTGTTTATATGCTATATTTTGTGAGTTCTATCTTTTTAAATTCGCCATTAATGGCACAAGCTGTTCCGGCTTCTCCAGAAAGCATGGTCATAGCAGCAATTGCAGACCCATTTGGAATAGCCGCATTTTTTGAACAAACACAGTTTTGGACACCTTTTCAAAAGAATACACAATTGCTTTCTTTTTCAGGAATATTTCTAATGAATAGAATTATTTGGATGCTTGTTTCTGTTGGATTTCTTTTAGTAACCTATAAACTGTTTTCATTTAGGAAAATCACTAAAAAAGTTAAAAAAGAACCCCAAGCTAATAAAGAGGAACAACAATTATTGACTTACAAACCAATCAAAGCATTGCATAATTTTAAAGCGCAACGATATGCCTTCTTTTCTTTATTAAGCATAGAGTTGAAAAATGTTTTTAGAAGTCTGCCCTTTATTGCGGTCTTATTAATGTGGTTATTTATTGTCTTTTCAGAATTATATTCAACTGTTATTAGCGGAGGTCAATATGGTGTGAGCGTTTATCCTTTTACTAATCAGTTATTAGATTTATTTGTCGATCCACTATCAATTTTTAGTTTGATCCTCATTACGTTCTATAGTTCAGAAATCGTTTGGAAAGAACGCAATTTAAATTTCAATAGTATTGTTGATGCGACACCTGGTAAGAATTGGGTTTTCTTTTTATCAAAATTAAGTGCCCTGTTGTTGTTACCCATAATTCTAATGAGTACTGGAATCATCATATGTATGCTGTTTCAAGTAGGTTTAAACTATTCAAACTTTGAATTTAGTTTATATGCTTCATTATTTTATTATTACGGAGTTCAGTTAGTAGTCTACTCTATGATAGCCTTATTTGTAAATAATCTGGTGCAACATAAATACATGGGAATGGGAATATTTGGTTTAATCGTTATTCTCAGTTTGAAATCAGGCATGTTAGGATTAGAACATCCATTAACAAGTATTGGTTTTATGCCAAGAGTAACGTATAACAATATGAATGGATTCAGTGACGATTCAATTTTATTTGATCACTTGGCTCTGTTTTGGTTTGCATTGGGATTGTTATTAGTGATTGTTTCGTTTAAAATTTGGAATAGAGGCGTAGTTGCTCCTTTTTCAACAAAACTAAAACAACTAAAATATGGATGGTCGGCGTTGCAAAAAATTGCCTTTACATTTTTAATGCTATTATTTATTGGAGCAGGAAGTCTGGTTTTTTATAATGTAAACATCCTGTCTGTTTATGAAACCAGTAATGATGATTTGGATTTTAGAGAAAACTATGAGCGTAAATTTAAACAATATGAAATCTTAGAAAGACCGATTGCTACCTCTAAAAAAACAGAAGTAGCACTTTATCCAAATGAAAGAAAATATACGGTAAAGGCCCATTATATATTGAAAAATAAAAGTGACAAACCACTGTCAAAAGTTTTTATTCACGAAAGAATTTCTTTAGAAAAAATAGCCATAGAAAATGCAGATTTGGTAGCGCATGATAGCTTTTTTAGCACTTATTTATTTCAGTTCAAAAAAGCATTACAGCCAAATGATTCTGTGAAATTCAGCTATGAATTTGAGAAGTCATTAAAAGGCTATGATGAAGACAATTCGATTGTTAAAAACGGAAGCTATATAAGTGATAGAAATTTTGAACCTGTTTTAGGTTATGGTAATGGATTAGAAATAACAAATAGTTTTGAACGCCAAAAAAGAGGTTTACCCGAAAGAGTAGAAGAGAATAATACCGATGCGCATGTCTTAATGGAAGATGTCAAAAATGAAAAAATCAGGTTTGAAACAATTATTTCTACTGAAAAAGGTCAAACGGCATTAAGCTCTGGCAGCTTAATTAAAGCGTGGTCTGAAAATGAAAGAAATTATTACCATTATAAATCCAAGGATAAAATTTTACCAGTAGTCGCCTATTTTTCAGCGAAGTATAAAACTCAGAAGACTATACATAACGAAATTGCAATAGAACAGTATTATGATGCCAAGCATCACTTTAATATTGATAACGTTGAAAACAGCATAAAACAAACCTTAGATTATTGTCAAGAAAACTTTGGCGCCTACAATTTTGGTCATATCAGAATTGCAGAAATTCCTGCACATTGGCCTTTTGGTGGATTTGCACATCCCGGTATGATATCAATGGTAGAAGACAGATTGTATTTGACCGACCAAAGTAATCCAGAGACTTTTAATTTAGTGGCCAAAAGAACGATTCATGAAGTGGCACATCAATGGTGGGGCCATACTTTATCTGCAAAACCTGTAGCTGGAGGTTCTTTATTAATAGAAGGATTTGCAAAATATACAGAAGCGGTAGTTCTAGAAAAGATGTACGGAAAAAGAGCAATATTTACATTGAACGAAGACTCTAGAAGGCGCTATTTTACAGGAAGGTCTTATGCAAACGAACTTGAACCTCCCGTTTATAAGGTAACAAGTCAAGGCTATATTTCTTATGGAAAGGCTTTAACTGTAATGTTGGCCTTAAGAGATTTAATAGGAGAGAAGCAAGTAAATTATGTCTTGAAAACCATAACAGACAAACACCGAAATAAAAATAAATTAGATGCCACTTCTATTGAGTTTTTAGAAGAGCTCTATAAAGTAACATCTCAAGAGCAACATATTTTAATTGATGATTGGTTTAAAAAAGTGATTACCTATGATTTAGGAATTGAAGATAGTTCTTATAAAGTATTAGTGAATGGAACTTATGAGATTACTGCAAAAGTCAAAGCAAAACGTTTTAAAACATTGGATACTGGAGAAATCAAGGAAATAGCTATAAATGAACCCATTAAAATCGGAGTATTTACAGCACATCCTTCTATTGTGAAAGATGATAGTACGCTTCTATATTATGAATCAAATACTATTAATAAAGAAGAAACAATCATTAAGATCATTGTAAAAGAACTACCTAAGTATATTGCTATAGATCCATATGGAACAAGGTCTGATGAAAACTTTACAGATAATATAATAAGTCTATAAGGGTAATTTAAAGTTAAATAAATGGTAAAAAAGTTCAAATGTGATTGTTTGAGAATTCAAGCGTTTACATTTGGGCTTTATCATTAAACCAAGCAATTAAATGAAACTATTAATCATTGTACTCGCATGCTGTTTTTTAAGTATAAACAGCTTTGCACAAGAAGAAGATTCTGAAATTACTATAGGTTTTAATCATACGATTAAATCTTTAATTTTAAATCAAGATAGAACTATAAAAATCTATTTACCAAATGATTATGATGTGTCGGAACAAAGCTACCCAGTGCTATATGTTTTAGACGGACAAGAATATTTTATGCTTGGAATAGCCTATAAAGAAATGTTGGCTTTTCGAGATAAGACGCCTAAATTTATTGTTGTAGGAATTAATACAGACAGACAGAAAAGAAGGGTTTTATTTTATGAGGAATCAGATAGTTTTCTCGGCTTTCTGGAAACTGAACTCGTACCTTATATCGATGCCACTTATAGAACAAAAAAGGAAAAGGAACGTATCTATTTTGGTTGGGAAATGGCCGCTGGCTTGGGATTTGAGGTCCTCACAGAAAAGAATAACCTTTTTAGCGCTTTTATTTTAGCAAGCCCCACACATGCTACGGATGAAAGAATGGAAAAAGTAAAGTTATTAAAGAGTGATGCTATTGAATCAAATAAATTTCTTTTGGTTACAGCAGCGCCAGAAGAACATTGGATTACTCAAGACAGCACTTTTTTATCAATAATTGAACAACCCATAAAAACAGAACAAGTTTGGAGGTATACAGTTTTGGATAGAGAAGATCATTATACAACACCTCTTAAAACAATTCATGAGGGTTTGAGTGATTATTTTAATGACTATAAACCAATCAGGTTGAGAAGTCTTAAAGCTTATGATCAATACGGTGGATTAGATGCATTACGGGCCTATTATAAAAAAAGAGGAGAACGCTATGACCTTCCAACTGACATCCATAAAGAAACAAAGCATTTTTTGGTTTATAATGCCATGAATGAAGATAATTATGAACGTTTTGATTCATATATGGAAGAATTTGATGATTTCCTGGAGTTGGTTTCTCGAGATTTCTGGTTAGATCGATTCGCCTCTTACTATTTGAAAAATGATAATGCTGAGGAAGCTTTACTGATTTATGACAAAGGAATAAGCAGATTTCCTAATTCAGCAGTCTTATATGAAGGAAAAGGGGATGTTTATCTTGCAATCAGTGAAAGAAAAAAGGCTAAGAAAGCCTATGAGAAGTCATTAGAACTCGACGAAGATCAGCCAGAAATAAAAGCTAAAATAGCATCATTCTAGTCTTTTTAATTCTCTGTTTTTAACTCTTTTCATTTTCTCATTATGATTTCTTAATTTCCGATTATTCTTATGATTTTCTCTATACTGGGTGAGATTACCTCTTTCCTTATATAGTTTTTTATTTGAAAGGTGCAGTTTGTAATCTAATTCGCCGTCTTCATTATTTTTAACCTGAATAAAAACTTTTTTCCCTGAATTAATAAACCCTTGTTTATCGGGAATAGTAACTATATCTCGTTTTTTAAAGTTAGCCAACGGAATAGATAGCCAAAAGTTTGTGTTGTCATCATAATTAAAATGCCCTTCAATAAATAAATTAAAAGCAGTAGATTGTATTTCGGTTCTCGGCAGTTCTATTGTTCTGTCGGCAATGTATATCTCTTGTGAAATATCTGCAAACTTAATATCTTCAAGGCGTTTATCTTTAAAAATTTTATCTCCAATTTTTTGAATAGGCTCAAAATCACTTAATTCAAGTTTTCTTAAATCAAAATTTATATAGCCCTTTAAACTTCTCGTGTCTAGCCCGTTAACTTCATGTATTACACCCGACATCCCTGTGTCCAAAGAAATGATTCCAGTAGTTTTTGTTGCATTTTGTAAAGATGAGATTTCAAAATAATCAAACTCCTTTAAAAAAGGCTCCAAGTCAATATCTGTAAACTCAAGACTTATATCAAACAATGATTCATCGGTTTTTGAAATATCAAAATCCAACTCTAATGATACTTCACCTTCTCTATAATTGAATCCAGTTTTGCCTAAATACACATGCTCATTATACAATAAGACTTCTGAAGTCAAATTGTTTATTTGGGTATCATCATATTTAAAACTATTTATCAGTAAATTAAATGTAGGGTTAAACTTTTGCTTAATGACTTTAATGGTTTCACTAAAAAGTACCGTTTTCCCTTCTTCATCAATTCTATTTTTACTTTTTTTAAGGGCCTTAAACATGGCGAAAAAGTCTTTCCAAATAATGCGATCTGAAAACATCTCAAGATTCGTTTTAGCTGCATCTCCGTCTTCAAATATTAAAGAAGTTACATTGTCAATTTCACCTTTAAAATGCAAACTGTTTTTTGTGTTATTCATAGGAATAACCAAATTTTCAAGAAAACCATTTGTATTTACAATTTTAACCTGAAGCGTATCGATTGGAAATTCTAAATTTAATGCGTTGTGTAAAATATTACTTTCTAGAAGCCTTAAACTACTATTCGAATTATAATACAAATAGCTTAATTCATCAATTTCACCTTTGTAGCTGGTAATAAAATCAAGCGTTCCTTTTGTAAAAATAAAATTGGTATTATTAAAAAATGAGTTTAAAACGTTGGCAGGTTCTTTTACAGTAAACTCATAGTCTATATAATTTTTTACTGTTGGTGTACTTAAAAATGTTGCATAATTGAAATTCAAGGCTATGCTGTCATATTCGACCTTTAAGTCGTTGAATTTTATTTTTAGATTCTTTTTACTCTCAAATTTTCTTCGTTCATCATCATAGATTCTATTGCTGAACTGTCCAGAAAAATTTGCATTATCAAAATGAATAGTATCGTTTATGACAATGTTATTGTCGAATGTTTCAAAATCTATTGATACCAAAGGATTACTCCCTCGTTCAAAGCTTCCATCTAGAGTAGTAAAGGTGTAAAAAGGTTTAGAAGCCTTAAAGCTGTTCAGTTTTCTTTGAATGTTTTGAGATAGGAGTGAGGTTGTTTCTTTAAATTTAGTCTGGTGATTTTCTAAAACAAAAATAAAACTTCCGGCATTATTTGTATTTATGTCCGCCTTTACATTAAATTCTTGTTTGTCAATTTTTAACTTAAAAAAAGGTACTTCAATGTGTTTGCTTAACTTATTAAAAGTCGATGTCATATTACCAACTAAATGAGCGTCATTGAAAAAAGTTCCATTGGAAAGGTTCAAGCCCATTTCTTTCATTTGAATATCCAATTGAATAGATGAGTTGATGGTGTTCTTATTAAAATTAAGTTTTGTGTTCAGTTCATTAATATAGCCAGATATACGCTTATTCTTTAGGGTATCCAACATCATAAAATCACCATTTTCAATTATAATATGACTATCCATATTTGGAAACCAATTATTATTTTTTGTTTGGTATTTGTTATTAAATTTATGAGATACCTGAATATGATTGATGTTTATTGACGAATTATTGAAGTCAGCAATTAAACTATCTACATGAATCTGAAAGCCTTTTTTTTGGCCGATTACCATTGGCATCTGCTTGTCTATCGTATTCACAAAATCACCTGAAAAAGACACATTTTTTATATGCGTGCTATCATTAATGAAAATGTCATTATTTTTAGTTCTGCAATTAATTTTAATCAGAGGAAGGCTTCCAGGTCCTAAGCCTCCTTCAATTTCTGCATAGGTATAAAAGGGTTTAGATATTTTGAAATTTTGCAATTTTTCTTCAATATTTTGGCTAAGGAAGTGGCTAATTTTTTTTATATCTGTAGCAGTATTTTCTAAGGCAATTTTGAATTTCCCTTGATCACTAGTGCTGATATCAACCTTTAGCTTATGCGCCTGATTGTCAATGTTTAAATCAAAAAAAGGAGTCGATATTTGCTCAGTTACTTTATTGAAAGTTAAGGGGAAATCACCGCTCAACTGAGTACCATTAAAAAAAGTTCCATTCTTTACATTTAGACCCAATTCTTTTATCTCAAGATTCAATTTATTATCACCATAAATAATACTATCTGTAAAGGATAATTGAGAATCAAATTCATTTATTAAAAAGTTTATTCTTTTGTTTTTAACCTGATTCTCCAATGAAACATGCACGTTATGAACGAATACGTTCACATTTTTATGAAAAAACCATGTGTTGGAATTCTGGGCAATACCAAGTGAGTCATTAGTGCGCTTGGAGAATAGCTTACGCAATGGTGTCTTATGTTTTTCTTTTTTAATTAGCTTTAAATCACCGTTGCGGATTTGCAATGATTTGAATTGGATTTTTTTGTCGAATATGTTTCTTACAGAAATAGTGAAAAACACTTGCTCTAAGGCCAAACTACCATAGTTGTAATTTGAAATACTGTCTGAAATCGCAAAGTTCTTTAAGGTTACAGCAGCGTTAGGGAAGTTTTTAAATGTATTTATGGAAACATCATCAAAAGTTAAATTACCATAATAATTATCGCTGTAGCTTCCTTCCATAAAGTCTAACAAACTTTCCTTATGGTTCTCGATATAATAGGATGCTCCAAAAATTATTAATGTTATAATAATTATTAGTACACCGAAAATTTTGAAAAGACTTCTAAATATTTTCTTAAGCATAGCAGGAAACACCTTTTACTATTCGTTAGTACAGGGTTTCTTATGGGTTTAGGAGTGTTCAGCACAATTAGCACATTCACACTTATCACCTTCACAAGTACATTTACCATCTTTGTGTTGAGTACAGGTCATAGCCGTAGCGTGTTCTTTGCAATTTTTACATTTGCATTTATCTCCTTCACATGAACATTTTCCGTCTTTGTGTTGCTCACAAGTCATTTCTTTAGCATGCTCTTTACAGTCTTTGCATTTACACTTATTTCCTTGACAAGTACAATTACCATCTTTGTGCTTCTTGCAGGTCTCGGCATGACTAGCATCAACTTCCTTCAGGTCCATTTTACAAACCGGACAGTTTCCCGTTTCATGATATGTTTTTCCGTGTTCACAATCCATCGGGCATTTATATTCAACAATGGCATTGGTTTCTTCGATAGGTTCAGATTTTTTTTCAGCCTTTTTCTCAGCGCATGAAACAAACATAAACATTGAGAACACCAGGATAAAAAGGCTTAAAATAGGCGATTTAATTTTCATAAGAAGTAGTTTTAACCAAATAATTGGGTTAGAATAATTAAGCTAATGTAAGAAATAATTATGAAGCTCTTAATACAGTCATGCACTAAAATCCACGTTTTGAGTAGAGTTGAACGTCATCAGAAAATAGTTGCTTTTATTGAAAAGTATAAGGTTTTTCTTCGGTTGACGATGCGACTAGCAATTGGTTAAACGTTCTTATACTATTGAAATTTCGGGTAATTTCTCCTGATACGGCAATTCCAGAAATACCTGTTTCTAATATGGCTGTAACATCTTCTGTTGTGATTCCTCCAGCCCCAAGAATAGGTGTATCAGTATGTAAAGCTTCAAGAATTACAGTATAACCATTCAAGCCTAAAACAGTACTTAAGTTGTCTTTAGTTTCAGTTATTCTAAAGGGGCCTAACCTAATATAATCGACTTCTTTAGCAATTAATGATTCGCATTCTTGCAAAGTATTTGCCGCTGCTCCAATGGTTTGCCAGCTGTGTAAATGCTTTCTGGCTATAGTAGGGCAGGAATCAGTTTGCCATAAATAGACACCATCGGCTTTTACTTCTTTAGCTATTTTATAATGATGGCTAATGACTAATCTGGTTTGATAATGAGAAGTGACTTCTCTGGCGGCTACGGCCAACTTTAAAAATTTCTTTTCAGAAACATTTTTTACATCTAATTGCACCAATTCTGCACCTGATGTGCATGCCTTTTGAATATTATCCAAATGCTCTTTTGGTGAATTTCCCTGTGAAACATAATGCAGTTTAGGTATTATCATGTTTTGCTCTGTAAATTTAAAGTTGTTGCATTTAACTGGTCATACATCATTGGCATCCTAAACGGTAACTTTTGCAGCGTATTCCATAAAATTGGATTCAAAGCGTTTTAGAATAGGGTGCATTTTTTCTGAGTATAGCACATATTGACATTTTCCAATACTTTGGGTAATCAACAAAACTGCCGTATAAGCTGATGGCTGAACTAGAAACTCAGCGTCATCAATACTAAGTATCTTTAATTGAGACGTACTTACTCCATTTGATAAGAGTAACTTTTTCATTGAGGCAGGCGTAGAAATAAGGATGTCAATACCTTCAAATATTTCTGATTTTTGCACATCAATATGAAGCTGTTCATACGCAGCATAAACCCGTAAGGACTTGTATCTGGTAAATACTAAAAAAGCTTCATATAATTCCAGGGCTTTTTCCTTATTTTCTACAAGAACCACAGCTCTTGGCATATCTCCAACTGCCTCGCATTTTAATTTTTGCAAAGTAGTAAGTATAAGTGAAGTCGTTTTTCCACTATCTTTAGAAGCCGCGCAAAAAGCATTGGCGCCACTTTTTACGACAGGAATGCTTTTTCGCTGAAAAGGAGTAGGAGTAGCTATTTCTAGCTCCTCTAGTTTCTCTTTTATTTCAGGATGTAATTTTTTAAAAGGCATATGAATTATAGAAATAATGGTTCGGTGTCGTATTCATGATAATTAAGCAAATATACTACCTGCAGACCAATTTAATAAGAGAAGTGACTTTTTCTATTGGATATAAAACCAAACGTGTTGTTTTACTTCGCTTATACTAAAGCAGGTCAACACCATAAGAAAAGGAATTGTATGTTTTCAGATGACTATCTGAGAGGGGAGTGGAATGTGTTTTAAATATTCTGCAGGTCGTTAAAACGAAATTTTTTGGTTTAATTTAATCGTTATTTACCCTTGTCATATGCACAAAAACGTACTGAATTAAGTGTTTTTTTATATGAAGAAAGGTATCGGTAAATTACCGACTAAGTCAGCATTATGAAATGAATTTGGCTTTTATGCCATTAAAAATTAAACTTAAGAAAGGAATAGATTATGCTAACTTGGAAAGAAGTGATTCATTTTTCAGTAAAAGGAAACCTAGCTCCAGACAGACGCGTTGAAAAAACGGAGGCTGAATGGAGCGAGCTATTAAGTCCGGAGCAATTCAGAATTACAAGACAAAAAGGTACAGAAGCACCACATAGTGGGGCACTCTGTAGTATTCATGACGCAGGAAAATACAACTGCATATGTTGTAATACACCTTTGTTTGATTCAACAATTAAATTTAGTTCAAGTTCTGGTTGGCCAAGTTTTACGCAACCTATTAAAGAGAATGCCATTAAATATGAAAGAGATACAACTTTTGGTATGGTTCGCGTTGAAGTCCAATGTAATACCTGTGATGGACATTTAGGACACGTATTTCCAGATGGGCCAGAGCCAAGCGGGTTACGGTATTGTATCAATTCAGAATCTATGCAACTAGAAAAAGAAAAAAGTCATGATAAATAAAAATATACAAGTAGCTACCTTAGGAGGTGGTTGTTTTTGGTGTACTGAAGCAGTATTTCAAGAAGTAAAAGGAGTTGAAAAAATAGTATCAGGATATTCAGGAGGTAATGTTCCTGGTCATCCAACATATCGAGAAATATGCTCGGGCCTAACTGGACATGCCGAAGTGATTCAGATAACTTTTGATGCTGATGTGATTTCCTATGAGGATATTTTAGTTATTTTCATGACAACACATGATCCAACAACTTTAAACCAGCAAGGTGCAGATCGCGGTACGCAATACCGCTCGGTAATTTATTATCACAACGCGCTTCAAAAGGAAATTGCTGAAGTGGTTTCAAAAGAAATCACACCATATTATAAAAACCCGGTTGTAACAGAAATTTCGCCATTAAATGTGTTTTTTGAAGCCGAAAAAGAACATCAGGATTATTATCGAAACAATCAAGAACAAGGCTATTGCAGTTTTGTTATAACACCAAAATTAGCGAAGTTGCGCAAGCTTCACAGTGATAAATTAAAAAATTAAAACCATGATAGATATTTTACTTTATGGAGCAGACTGGTGTCCAGATTGCAGAAGGGCCAAAGCCTATTTAAAAGAAAATAATATTGCCTACACTTTCATAGATGTTGATTTGGATAAAGAAGCAACAGCAAAGGTTGAAGCCATTAATAATGGGAAACGGATCATTCCAACGCTCATTCTTAAAGGTAAATCTTATACCAATCCTGATAATATTGAACTTGCTTCATTGTTAGGAATAAATGAAGTAGGAAGGGTGCAATTGTTTGGAGCAGATTGGTGTCCGGATTGCAGAAGGGCTAAAAGTTTTTTAAGAGATAATGGTATTCATTTCGATTTTATTGATGTGGATGCCTATGAATGGGCAACTGCTAAAGTTGAAGAAATCAATAACGGAAAAAGAATTATTCCAACCATCTTGATTGATGATGTACCGTATACCAATCCTGATAATGTAAAATTAACAGACCTTCTTTCAATAAACATCGAGAAAGAACATAAAATTTATGACACAATAATCATTGGTGGAGGAGCAGCTGGTCTTA
This sequence comes from Lutimonas halocynthiae, assembly GCF_030409835.1. Classification (GTDB taxonomy): domain Bacteria; phylum Bacteroidota; class Bacteroidia; order Flavobacteriales; family Flavobacteriaceae; genus Lutimonas; species Lutimonas halocynthiae. The sequence goes on along the minus strand of NZ_JAUFQO010000016.1, from coordinate 411,562 downwards.
CAACATCTATTTATGCGCAAAGAGACAGATTTGATTCTTTAATTCTCGAGAAATCAACCATAGGAGGGAATGCTTTTCTAACCGAAAAAATAGAGAACTATCCTGGGTTTCAATCCATTTCTGGTCCTAAATTAATGGAAAAAATGGAAGAGCAAGCCAAGACTTATGGCGCTGCCATTAAAACTGGGGAAGAAGTTGTTGGCATAGAAAAGCAAAATGGTTTGTTTTCTATTCAAACTAAGGGAGCTACTTATTCAGGAAAAACAGTGGTTTTATCTACAGGTTCTACATATCGTATGTTAGGAATTCCTAATGAAGAAGAATTAATCGGTTCTGGAATTCATTTTTGCGCTACCTGTGATGGCGCTTTTTATAGAGATAAAGATATTATTGTAATAGGCGGTGGGAATTCAGCTTTAGAAGAAGGGATATTTCTTGCTGGTTTTTGTAAAAGTGTAAAGATTGTACATCGATCTGAAAAATTTTCAGCCTCAGAAACATACATCGAAAAATTAAAAACTATCGATAATATTTCGACCTATATGAATAAAACATCAATTGCATTTGTTCCAAATGAAAATGGCTTATTTGAAGGTTTGCTAATGAAAGATAACGAAACTGGTGAAGAAGCTGTACTCAAGGCAGATGGTACTTTTATTTTTATTGGTTTGATTCCAAATACCCAATCCTTTAAAGGGGTTGTTGATTTAGATAACAGCGGCTTTATCCAAACATCTGCATTAGCTCAAACTTCTGTGGATGGAATATTTGCAGCTGGAGATTGTAGAGAAGGTGCTATTGCGCAGGTTGCAGCAGCAACAGGAGAAGGCGTATTAGCGAGTTATGGGATAAGGAATTATTTAACATAAATACTTTCAAATGGATGCTATGCCAACTATAAAATTATATGGAGCTGCAAGATGTCATAAAACACAATATTATCAATTGTTTTTAGATGATACGGGGCTTGCCTATGAATTTTTAGATGTAGAACATGATAAAGCCAATGCGGAAGCACTTCGTGGACTTTATGAAAATGGAAAACTTAATTTTCCAACAATTACTATTGGTAAAAAGAAGTTGCGAAACCCTCAAAAAGAAGTACTCATAAAATGGTTGGATAAACTAGTGACTAATAAGAATATCTTATAATCCTAAAACAGAAAAAGGTTGTCTTTTATAGACAACCTTTTTCATTTATGGTTTAAAAGAATTATTTTAAACTCTCTAACAATTTTTCGGCCACTAACTCAGACGAAGCAGGGTTCTGACCCGTAATTAGATTTCCGTCTTGAATAGCATAAGCTGCCCAATCGTCTTTTTTAGAATAGATTCCTCCATTTTCACTTAACATATCTTCTACTAAAAAAGGAACAACATCAGTAAGGCCAACTGCAGCCTCTTCGGTGTTTGTAAATCCGGTTACCTTTTTCCCTTTTACTAAAGGATTTCCTTTTGCATCCTTAACATTTTTTAAAGCTGCTGGCGCGTGACATACAAAGCCAATTGGTTTTTCTTGACTATTAAATTTTTCAATTAAAGCAATCGAAGCCGTGTTGATTGCTAGATCCCATAATGGGCCATGTCCTCCTGGATAAAAAACAGCATCAAAATCGTCTGGATTCATGTCTGCCAAAACTTTAGTATTGGCTATACTTCCTTTAGCTTCATCGTCGTTATTAAAACGTTCTGTGTCTTCAGTGGCAGCATCCGGTGAGTCACTACTCGGGTCTATTGGTGCGGCACCTCCTTTAGGTGTTGCAATTGTAATTTGAGCCCCTTTGTCTAATAATGTATAATATGGGTTGGCAAATTCTTCCACCCAAAATCCTGTTTTCTTTCCTGTATCTCCTAATTGATCATGAGATGTTAATACAAATAATATTTTCATGTTTTTATTTTATAATCCTGTTAATTCTTCTGAATCTTTTTCAGAAGGTTATTTATCATAGCAACCTCTAATCCTAATGATTTATAAGATATTATGTTAAATATTAATAAGCCATTTTTACAATTTTTTCAACCTTATCTGGTGATAACGATTGATGTTCACCTAATCCTAACCAACCACGGTCTGTAAAACGTTTTGCAATTTCTTCTGCAGTTCCTTCATATTCCTTGGTATAATCAGATAGTTTTGTTTCTATTCCTAGAGAATGGAAAAATTCAGTTGTTTTTTCAATCGCAGCGTAGGCTTTATCGTCTGTACTTCCTTCAGTAATATTCCAGACACGCTCAGCATATTGCGCTAATTTTTCTTTTTTAGCTTCAAAGTTATACTTATAATGGCTTGGTGTGATTACGGCTAAGGTCCGTGCATGATCGATACCAAATAATGCGGTTAATTCGTGCCCCATTGCATGAACAGCCCAATCTGAGGGCACGCCTTTTTGAATCAATCCGTTTAAGGCCATCGTACAACTCCACATAAAATTGGAAGCCGCTTTATAGTCTGAAGGATCTTTTATGATAGCCGGAGCAACTTCAATAATGGTTTGCAATATGCTTTCAGCAAAACGATCTTGTAATGTTGCTTCCACAGAATAGGTCATATATTGTTCTAAAACGTGTGTAAATGAATCTGCCAAACCATTTGCTAATTGACGCTGTGGAATCGACTTTACAACTTCAGGGTCTAGAATTGAGAACTGCGGGAATAAACCAGGACCACCCATACCAAATTTCTCTTTGGTTTCTTTTCTAGTGATCACTGCACCCGAATTCATTTCTGAACCTGTTGCAGGTAATGTAAGTACGGTACCAAAAGGCATTCCTTTGATGGTGCGTTTATTTTTGGTCAAAATATCCCAAGGCTCATCACCATCATATAAGGCTGCTGCTGATAAAAATTTTGCTCCATCAATTACAGATCCACCACCTACAGCTAATAAAAATGTAATTTTTTCAGCTTTAATAATATCTAAAGCCTCCATCAAAACCTCATATTCTGGATTAGCTGGTATTCCTCCAAATTCTATAACATCAAAATTTGAGAGTGCTTTTGAAACTTGTTCATAGATGCCATTTTTTTTAATACTCCCGCCTCCAAAAAGCAATAACACTTTTGCGCCTTCTGGAATTTCATTGCTGAGTTTTTCTATTTGCCCTTTACCAAACAATATTTTTGTTGGATTTTGAAAATCGAAATTATTCATAATATTGATTTTTAATGTGTTCTTTAAATTTTTACGAGCATTTTACCCTTGTTCTTGCCCTCAAAAAGGTCTAAAAATGCTTGAGGAATTGCATCAAAACCTTCAACAATGGTTTCTGTATAGCTTAATTTCCCTTCTGCCAGCCATTGTGATAACTGCTTGATGGCTTCCGGGTATTTTTCAGCATAATTGAAAACAATAAAACCTTGCATCAAAGCACTATTCCTTATTAAAAATGGTTGAACGCTAATGCTTTTTGGTAATTCTGTATTGTTATATATAGAAATGGCACCACAAATAATAAAACGTGCAAATTGATTAATGTTTAATAAAACAGCATCAGAAATTGGACCTCCAACATTGTCAAAATAAATATCTACACCATCGGGGGCCACCTTTTTAATGGCTGCTGCCATATTCTTAGTTGTATTGTAATTAATAGCTTCATCAAATCCTAGATCAGATTTCAACATGGCTACTTTCTCATCACTTCCTGCAATACCAATAACTTTACATCCATTTAATTTAGCGATTTGGCCAACGATACTGCCCACAGCTCCAGCCGCTCCAGAAACTACAACTGTTTCACCTTTTTTCGGTTTTCCTATTTCGGTCAAACCTAAATAGGCAGTTAAACCAGTTAATCCCAAAACACCTAAATAGGTTGACATTGGTGCCTTCGAAGCATCTGCTTTTATCAAACCTTCTCCATTAGATTTTTGAAACTCTTTCCATTCTAACATTCCGGATACAAAATCACCTTTTTTAAATGCAGTGTTTTTAGAATCAATTACTTCAGCAATAATCCCAGATGAAATGGGTTTATGCAATTCAAATGGCGGTATATATGATTTGACATCATTCATTCTTCCTCTCAAATAAGGGTCCACAGAAACATAGGTTGTTTTTAATAACAATTCTCCTTCTGTTATCGTTTCAATTTCATTTGAAACAAATTTAAAATCGGACAATTGAGGTAAACCAACTGGTCTTTTCTCTAATAAAATTGCTTTGTTCATGGGTATGTTATTTTATAGATTCGTATTGATTGCTAATGCTTCTATGTCATGTGAAGCTATTCTTTGTTTGTTTGAAGGTGTATTTGCCAAATTTACCATGGCCTGAGCAATATGTTCCGCTTTAGTAATTTTATATTTTTTTAATTTTCCGAAGAATAAAGGTTGAACCAATTTGAAAACAGCCAAACCAATTTTCTCCCCAATTCGTTGTTCATTTCGCTGACCTTCAATAATTGATGGTTGCAATATAAATGTGTTATGAATTTTTTCTGAAAGCACATCACGCTCCATTTCACCTTTTGTTTTGTTGTAAAAGATGCTGCTATTTGCATTAGAACCTAACGCTGAAACAACTAAAAATGTAGGTATTCCATTTTCTTTTGAAAGTTTAGCGGCTGCAACTGGTATTCCATAATCGATGGCTGTATATACCGCTTTGTCTGGTGTTTTTTTAGCTGTTGTCCCAATACAGCAATACACTTCATCTCCCGTAAAATCGACTTTAAATTTTTCTAATTCAAATAAATTGCCAACATATTGATTCACTTTCGAAGGCATCCCACCTAATTCTTTTCTGGAAAAAAGTTTGATCGTTGTGTAGCGATCATCATTTATAAGCTTTTCTAAAAGAATTGAACCTGTTAAGCCTGTGGCTCCTAATATTATGGCTGTTTTTTTCATTTTTGATTGTTTAATGATCCTTTCTTTTTAGCTTATTTTATTTTTTTATACTGTTCCAGGCTGCCTGAAATGCATCTTCAAGATGGTCTTGATTTAATTGAAATGCCTCCTGTTTCTGCGCCATCATCAAAAATGACAAAGGATTTATTGAATAAGCATATAAGATGTAATTTGCATATGGTTTTATGATACCTTCCTTTTTACCACGCGTCCAAAGGTCGAGTAGGGGTTGAAGATGTCTAATACCTTCTTGTCTACTTTGTTCATCAATCATAGGTGTATTATCACATTGGGCTAGAAAGAATGCATTTTCAGATTCCTTGAGTTTGAATTCTGCAATTCGATTCCAAATGATTTGAAAACCGGCTTCAACAGCCATATTTTCATCATATGTTTCAAAAGCGTACTGCGTATACTTTTCCTTGACTTCGATATAAGTTTGATTTACCAAGTCTTGCTTATTCTCAAAATATAAGTAGATGGTAGCAGGAGAGACGTTTGCCATTTTGGCAATTTTACTCATGGCAGCTGCATGAAAACCATTGTTATTCACCAATTCAATGGTTGCTTTTATAAGTGCGTTTCTCTTGTCTATGCTCTTTTGAAGTTTAGCCATGTGATCTTAATCTAGAGTACAAAGATACAAATAAAAATGAATGTTCATTCTTTTTTAGATAAGTTTAACTATGAATTAATCTCAAGGTGAGAATAAGTGAGCACTATTAATAATGACCAATATTACAATTTATGTGACTCAAAGCTCTTCACGATGAACGATTAGAAATTATCTTAATGATCAATTTAACCATGCCACAGGACAAATGGAGCTGTCTCTAATTTTATCTAATCCAACTATCTATGAGAATCGCGCAGAATTTTATTTCCTGTATATTTATTCAAATACGGGAGTTTCACGACAATTACTAAATCCCAATAAATTAAGAGATCTAATCTTACGTAGAATACAATGTATCAGATACTATACAACTAATATGATATGAATCTAAACCCGGCCTCAATTGAAATGGCTGCACTTTCAAAATAAATACTTAGTAAGATTGGGTAGTTCCGAAGAGATGCTCAAGGAAATCACCCAACCGCACTCGGTATTTATAAAGTAAGGGCTGTTAGTTCAATTGCAGCCTTGAACTTTTGTTTCTTTTGTTTCAAGACAAAAGATAAAAATAGAATATCAAAGATTGCTTTTGGAAAACGAGCAATGTTTGCCAGCCGCATCAGCTCGCTCAAAAAAGTAAAGATTCTCAATCTTTCCTTTTTATGCCGTATATAAAATAGCCGTAAATACGGCTATACGAGAATTACTACAAATGTTCTATAAGGAATTGTTGTTCGGATTCGAATTGAGGATAGGAATCCGTATTTACCTTTAACATAAAATCGGTGCCGTTCTGTTCCTAAAGGAGACAGAACTGATTTTATATTAAATAGCGTCTTTCAGCCGCTATACGGTAAATACTATAAATGTTCTATAAGGAATTTAGTATAACTGAAAACAGATCAATCAACTCAAAAAAAAATTAGAAATGTTTGCCAGCCGCATCAGCTCGCTCAAAAAAGTAAAGATTCTCAATCTTTCCTTTTTATGCCGTATGTAAAATAGCGCTAAAAAGCGCTATACGGTAAACACTATAAATGTTCTATAAGAATTTTGATCTAGAAAGTTTATAAAGTGATTCAATCCCGTAATTCCCTTTAACATAAAATCGGTGCCGTTCTGTTCCTAAAGGAGACAGAACTGATTTTATATTAAATAGCCGTAAATACGGCTATACGAGAATTACTACAAATGTTCTATAATTAATATTATGTTAAATAGAATATGTGAAACCATACCCTGCCCAAGGTATATTTATTTAATCCATAACTTCCTTTCTGAAACTTTTGGTTACATTTTGTAACTTTTTACACAAAACTAAGTCGTATAAACAGAATCAATTGTTAATGAAATACATCTATCTATTCTTTCTTTTTTCTTTTTCTCAATTAATTATTGCTCAAGGAAATGATTTTTCCGGTTTGTATACTGGTACTTTTAAGCATGGTAAATTTAAAACTGATGTAGAATTTGATATTCAAGCAACTGATGAATTCTATGCAATTAAATTCAATAGTTTAAGCCAAAATGCTTTTGGTATTCCTGCTGGTGATATTAAAGTTGAAAACGATACTTTGAAATTTGCCCTTCAAAGTGATTATTACAGATATGATTTCAGTTCTACTTTAAATAAGAACAATGAGCTATTGACTGTTCTTCATGTTGATGGTAATTCGTATGATTTGAAACTCAAAAAAGAAAATCAGACAGAATCTGCTACTTTCAAATCCAAGGATATTAGATTTAGATCTGAGGGGTTATTGCTTTATGGCACCATCTATTATCCTGAAAATCATAATGGTAAAGCCATTTATATAGTCACTTCTTCGGGTAATCAAGATCGTAGTGGTTCTAGAGCTGAGGCCTTGCTATTGGCCAAAGCCGGTTATATTAGCTTTCACATCGATAAACGTGGGACTGGTATTTCGGATGGTAATTGGGAAATGTCTTCCATACCTGAGCTTTGTGCCGATGACCTGCATGCCCTGGAATTTTTGCATCAATCAGAAAAAATAGATTTTGCCGACATCGGTATAAAAGGTAGTAGTCAAGGTGGTACAAAGATTCCTTATATACTAAAAGAACAACCCAAATTAGCCTTTGGTATCGTGGTCAGTTGCCCTGCTTCTACGCTCTGGGAAAGTGATCTTAACTATTGGAAAAACAGAAATGCCGAAGTTATTGGGAATGCTGACATTGCTGATGCTTCAGAATTACAAGGTGCTGTTTTTCAATATATAGCAGAGATTATATCAAGAGAAGATTTAGAAAAAAAAATTGAAGTAAATAAGTCTAAAACTTGGTTTGATAAAGTCTGGATACCCGAGTTAGATCAGGTAGATTTCGATAAAAAACTAGACTATTCACCGCTACCCTATTTTGAACATAACACATCTCCTATGCTGCTTATTCAAGGATCAAAAGATGAGATTATTCAATTAAATAGCCTTGAGATAATTGAAAAAACAATTGGAAAGAAAGGAAACAAAAAGAATCAATACACAGAATTAGAAGGAGCAAATCATGCTATGATGCAACTTGATAATACTGATTTTCCTTATTGGCAATCCTTGCATCCTAAATACATGGATTCCATGCTAAAGTGGATCAAAACACTGTAATACTCTTGTATGTTAAGAAATGCTTAGGCAATTGGGAACTGGTATTAGCATTTGATTAAATCATATTTCATTAGTCAATCGTATCATTAATTTGGCGTATTTTTGCCGGATGCAAAATCAAAAAGCTTCACAATTCGAATTTGTTGCCATGATGGCCTCCCTGATGTCAATTGTGGCTTTGGCTATTGATGCGCTACTCCCCGCTTTAGATTATATTGGTTTTTCTATTGGCACTACTAAGTCAAGTGATACACAGTTATTGATCACGATGATCTTTCTGGGTCTTGGAATTGGCCCTTTGCTTTTTGGACCTATTTCAGATAGTTTAGGACGAAAACCAGTTGTTTACATGGGCTTTACTGTGTTTATCATTGCTAGTTTGATTTGCATTAATTCTGAAAGCCTTTTTTGGATGGTATTTGGCAGAATTTTACAAGGTGTCGGTTTATCGGCTCCAAGAACCATCGCTATTGCCATGGTAAGAGACACGTATAGTGGAGACTATATGGCCAGAATTATGTCATTTATCACAGTAGTTTTTATCCTCGTTCCTATTATCGCTCCGGCTATGGGTAAATTTGTGCTGGATCACTATAACTGGCAAGCTATATTTTATATACAATTGATATTCAGCATTTTGGTTTCTTTTTGGTTTTGGAAAAGACAAGGAGAAACACTGGCCCTTGAAAAAAGAGTGAAGTTTACTTCACATATATTTCCGGATGGTTTAAGAGAACTGGTAAAACATAAAAAAACCATTGGATACACTATTATTTCAGGTTTTGTGACGGGCTCATTCATGGTTTATTTAAGTGCTTCCCAACAGATATTTCATGCGCAATATGGCTTAAAAGAGGAATTTCCATTCATTTTTGCCGGATTGGCGGTATCTATCGGGTCTGCTACTTTTTTAAATGGAACACTAGTCGTAAAATATGGGATGGAACGCATTATTAATATTTCCCTGTTTAGTTTTTTCGGAATATCCTTATTGTATTTGATCCTATTTTATAATACGCCTAATCCAAACGTCATTGTACTATTGGCCTTTTTCGCCATGCAGTTTTTCGCTATTGGTTTCTTATTTGGTAATCTAAGAGCTATGGCCATGCAACCCATTGGTCATATTGCTGGAATTGGAGCTGCCATTACAGGGTTTTTATCTACTATGATGGCCGTACCCATTAGCATTTACATTGGGAAATTTGTTGACCAAAGGGCTTTACCTCTATTTATTGGTTTCTTGATCTGTGGTTTTTTGTCAATTCTGATTGTAATTTACTTGAGACTAGATAACAAACGCCAGCGTGAAAAAGTGATTTCAAAACTGACATAGAGCCTGTTTGATCACTGATTATTGCTCTAGATTCTTAACCTCGAATGACACCAATTCATTGTCTTGAAACTTTACATTGATTTCCATCGGATTACAGCAGACTTCACAGTCTTCAACATATTGCTGTTCATGACTTGAAGGGTCCATAAGCATTGAAATGGTTTCCCAACAATAAGGGCATTGAAAAAAATGTTCGTCCAAAATTGAAATACTTTTCAGATTATTTAAAAATTCAATTTAAGTAAAAAATATCTTTCTTAATTTAGAAGGAAAATAATTTATCATGAATTTGCCTTAATTCTATGGAGATCAAAGAGAATAAATACGCCATTATTGATGTTGAAACCACGGGTATGGGTATTCAAGGCAATCGCATTACTGAAATTGCAATTCTTGTTCATGATGGCCAGAAGGTAATTCAGGAATATGAGAGTCTTGTTAATCCGGAACGGAGTATTCCGCATACCATAACAAGGTTAACGGGCATCAATGATTATATGGTGGCTGATGCACCTAAGTTTTATGAAATAGCCAAAGAGATCATTGAAATAACCAGTGATTGCATTTTTGTGGCCCATAATGTCAATTTTGATTATAATGTAATCCATAAGGAATTCGCAGATCTGGGCTTCCCGTTTAGACGGAAGAAACTTTGTACGGTGCGTCTTTCAAGAAAATTGATTCCTGGGCTTCCCTCCTACAGTCTTGGGAAATTATGCAATTCAGTTGGTATCCAGCTCAATGACCGCCATCGAGCCATGGGTGATACCAGAGCTACAACCATACTTTTTGAAAAACTATTAAACATAGATGCTGATCAAAGCGTTTTTTCATCCTTTTTAAAGCCAGGATCTCGGCAAGCAACCTTGCCACCAGGCTTGGCCAAGTCAATTTTTGATCAAATACCAGAAAGAACCGGTGTTTATTATTTTAGGGACAACAAGGATGATATTATATATGTTGGAAAAGCACTGAATATTAAGAAAAGAGTATTAAGTCATTTTTATGATAAAAAGAACCGAGAAGTGGCCATGTGCCAACAAACGGTGAACATCACTTTTGAAGTAACCGGCTCAGAATTACTGGCCTTATTATTGGAATCATCAGAGATTAAACATCATTATCCGGTATATAATCGGGCTCAAAGACGCAATAATGAAGGCTATGGAATATTCAGTTATGAGGATAGAGCTGGTTTGATACATTTAGCTTGGAACAGTTTAAAAAGTGTTCCTAACCCTATCACTAAGTTTTACAATACTACTGAAAGCAGGCTGTTTATGGAACAGGTATGTGAAAAGTTTGAACTTTGCCCTAAGTACTGTCATTTACAATCAAATGTGAATTCTTGCTTTCATTATCAAATTAAGAAATGTAAAGGAATATGTAGTGGAGAAGAAGATATAGCTTCCTATAATGACAGGGTTTCTCAGGCCATAGCCTATATGAGCAATGACAGCAAGAGTTATGTCATCCCGCAAAAAGGAAGGCATAATGAAGAAAAGGCATTCGTTCTAATTGAAAACGGCATTTACCAGGGATTTGGATATATTGACCAGGAACAACAGATTTCTTCGCTTTTAGAATTAAAAGAATTTTTGATTCTTAAAAAAGACAATAGAGATGTGCAAAGAATTTTAAGAGGATTCAGAAACAAGAATGAAAGTAAATTTGTTGCCCTTGAAGAGCAGGTAAATTTTCAAATGTAAATAATTAGATTTTTTTTAAGTTATTGGCGATATGTGTTACCAAACGAAAATCACAAAAAAGAAAGAAGAATTAAAAAGGCATTTTGATGCCAAGATTACTGGTTTAGATCAATTTGATCCGAGCGAAGTGATAAAAGCTTTCGATTTCCCAAAAACCCCGGTGATTACTGATCAGGAGGAACATGAAATTCAATTATACCAATGGGGGCTTATACCCTATTGGGCTGATGCTTCCTGGAATAGAAATTATACATTGAATGCAAGAATTGAAACCTTAGAAGAAAAGCCATCTTTTAAGAATATAGTCAATAACAGGTGCTTGATTCTCGTTAATGGTTTTTATGAATGGCAGCATGTTGGCAACACTAAAATTAAATATGAGATTGGATTTGATAATGAACTTTTTGCACTGGCAGGTTTATACGATCATTGGGCAGATACAAAAACCTATACCGTTGTCACCACAGAAGCCCAAGGCGTCATGAAAGAAATTCACAATACAAAATTAAGAATGCCTTTTGCCTTGTACAGCCAGGAAGAAATGCAAAGTTGGCTGCATGCCGAATCAGTAAAACCCAGATTTGATTTTACCACGAATCCGGGATTATACCAACAACACACCTTATTTTAAATAAAATAAAATGAATAAATTATACATATTATACTTTGCCATTATTGTGAGTAGTATTCTTTTGATTGTCAATGTCTCAAAACTGGATTTTGACAATCTTCAAAATGGATCATATACAGGCATTATTGGAAATATTCTATTGATTTTAGCCATGATAGTGACCATTCGAGATTTAAAGAATTAACAGGATCATGGATAAGAGAATGTAGTAAATTTATATAAAAAAAATCCTCGAAGCGATTGCCTCGAGGATTTTACTCAAAATAACTTAAAATTACTACAAAATTACAATTCCTTTATAACTAGATTTCTCCATTTTACTTTGATACCACCTCCATCGTGAATTTGTAAAGCTACAGATCCTTCACCTGCGCCTATTGTTGCATCTGTGATCGTAATCATCTCAACACCATTCAAATAAGAAGTTAAAGTGTCTCCATTAACCACAATTTTCATTTTGTTCCATTCACCTTCTTTTAGAACTTCTTCCTTCTCAGCCTCAGGTTTGATCAACCAGCCTCTTCCGTAAGATTCATAAACACCTCCAGTATGTTTCCCTTTTGGGGCCACTTCTACCTGCCACCCACTAACTTTAACACCCTCGATGGTTGATCTGATAAATACACCACTATTGCCATCAGCTTCCTGTTTGAACTCCAGGTTTAATTCGAAATTTTTATAATGTTTTTCTGTTGCCAAATAACCATATTGCGCATCCGGGCCACTCTCACAAATTAACAATCCATCTTCTACATACCATTTTTCAGTACCATAAGGCACCCATCCAGAAAGGTCTTTGCCATTAAATAAACTTGTTTGCGCCATTAATACAGGTCCTAAACCCAAACATACCAGCAACATAATTAAGCTAACTTGTTTCATTATTTTTTTGTTTAATTATTAAAAATTGATTCCTTAATTTATTCGAATACCACCTTATTTATTATGACAAATATGCTGTCGTCTATAATTCATAATTAGCATCCTGCCTTAAAATTAAGAAGAAACATTAAGTATGAAAATAAAATTCGCTCTACAACACGTCTTGTCTTATAAAGGTATACTTAATTGATATCAACGGGTTTAAACTGAAATATATCCCATTTTACTCAAGATGAATTTGAAACTGCTACTGCGCTGATTCAACAGGTGTTTTAACTTCAACATGCAGGATATCTCCTTCTGAAAAATCGCTTATCAAATTGTCAGCTAGTAATTTTCCTTCCAGAAAAACCTGAAGACCAGAAACTTCTTTGTCTTGCTGTACTACAACATGAAAGGTGGCTCCTCTAAAAACACGAACTACACTGACCTCATTCCAGTCATTGGGTAATTGAGGCTTAATTCTCAAACCTGATGGCTCACCAGTTAATCCAAATAGGCCATCTATCAAACAGCGATAGATCCAATGAACCGTTCCTGTGTTAAAAAGCTGACTCGATCTGCCTGCTGTATCAGGGAATTGCTTAAAGGCACCACGGTAATAATTAGGAATAAACACAGGAAGTTGCCCACGCTGTATCAGATCACCCTCCTCACCCGGGATCATCTTGTCTATCAATCGGTAGGCATTTTCTTTATAACCTTTGGTATAAAGTGCATAGATATAAAATGAAGCGGCGTGGTTATACACAGAACCATTCTCAGCTGAACCCGGGTGTTTTTGTGTCACCCTGCCCACATCTTCTCTCATGGCAGTGAATGAAGGGCTGAGCATTTCAACGCCATAGGGCGTTTCTAATTCTGTTTCAACTGCGTGAATGAGTTTCTTTTCTTTACCGGCATCAGCTGCATTAGACAATAGTGACCATGCCTGAGGGTTCAAAAAGATGCTCCCTTCATGATCATTTTTTACACCAAAAACCACATTATCATCTGTAATGCCACGCGCATACCATTGACCATCCCACAAATAGGTATTGACAGATTCATTTAAACTGTCTATGGCTTTTAAGAAATGAGGTTTAGCTGTTTTTGTTTGATGTACTTCGCATATATCAAGCCATACTTGAATCGCATATGAAGTAGCTAGTGTTAGCCAGCCTGAAACACCTCTACCCTTATAACCCACCATATTCATTGGATCACACCAGTCACCTTGATTAATAAAATTCAAACCTCGATCATCTCTGTTTTCTAGTAACCAGTGCATCGCCTTATTGATGTGTTCCGCAACACTGAGTTTTACATCACTATCCGCAAAAGCAATTTCTTCTTTGAGTAAATCATAGTCATTGGTCTCATCCAAGTAGGCCTTTAAACAAACGGGTAACCAAACACAATGGTCTGTATGTGGCACCTGATTGATATATTTAAGTTCGGCACCCTCTTCTATTAAAATGCCATCAGGCATGGCGCCTGAGAATTCTTGCTGACTTAAGGCTGTTATAAAGGCATTTCTGGTTACATTGGGTTTGATATAGCCCATACCCATATTATCCTGTAAATAATTTCTAGTCTGAGGATCAGTACTTAACCTATTAGTTTCCCCATGGTAATAGATCTGTCTTGAAAGCCAATGGTTTACAAAGTTATCAAGCTTTTTATTTGGCGTATTTATTTTTAAACAAGATTTACCTTCTTTTATATATGCATCATACTCATTCTGGGCAATTGAAAAACCATCAACCTGGCTCAGATATTGATTCTTAACCCTTTTGATTTCAGCGTTATCCTTAGCCGGGCCAAAGACAAATTTAAATTCCCTTTCTTCATTGGCTGATAATTCGATATTATACTGCATCGCACAGGCAGGCGTCTCATAACGTGCCTCACCGTTTTGTAAGCCGCCGTCTTGTATGGCAGCCGGGTTATGTAAACCGCCTTCTCCTTCAAAGGCTTCCTGGTTTGTTTCATAGGCATCAGGTGAAGTTCCGGCCAATAAGAAAGTCTTGTCTTTATAGTGTTTAACTTTATCGTAATCCTGGTATTTTTGATAAGGTGATATGCTGCTACAAACAATGGCTTCAAGCTCTTGATTATACTCAGCGGATTGATTCATCCAAGACATATAACCCGCAGGAAAATAAGGAAACAACTGTATTTTTCTTTTATTTGAGGATTTGTTCCTTACTTTGATCGACCACAATTCCACTACATCATTTTTAGTGAGGCTCAATTGCATTTTAATTTCAAGGTCGTTTTTTTTCAGAAGCCAGTATATATCACTCTGTCCTGCAGAAAAACAAAATTCATCCATCTGACTTTTGACAGGTTCATGTGGTACTGAAAACAAATCATCATGATCTAAATCTTTGAAATAGCAAAACCGCCCGGCATGATGCGCAAAGTAAGGTTGCTCAGGCTGCATAAACGTTTTTGCTTCCAAATTTGGAGCATGAGCATATTTTGCAGGTTCGGGTTGCATAAATTGAGAAACGGCAAAACCCCGACAATTCATGTGAATCATCATTTTAGTGTTCCAAAGAAAGGCTGCAGCCTTTGGCATTGCTGTCGGGCTATAAAGATTCAGTCTTTCACCCTTATCAGTTGTTTTTAGTAACATGCTGAAATTTTTCTTGAATTATTAAAATTGATTTACTAAGAATTTCTTTCGCTGAGCTCTTTTTGTATTTTTTCTAATTTCTTGCCGTTTAAATCATAAAATTTAAGGGCAAAAATGGCTATAAAAGCAAAGAAAGCCGGAACCAAGGTTTGCAACCAAACAATTCCGGTCAATGAGGCTCCTTCTTGTATTTGATTTGCAGCATAACCCATTGAGGCCAATACCCATAAAATACCGGCAGAACCTAGGGCTCCACCAAGTTTTTGTGAAAAAGTGGCGGCAGAAAAGGTCATGGCAGTTGCCCTTCTTCCTGTTTTCCATTCATTAAAATCAGCCGCATCAGCATACATTGACCAGGCAATTGGTGATTTTGGCCCCAAAGCAAGGCTGATCAATACATTTAATAAAAACATCAACTTGAGTTCAATTGGAAAATCTGAACTATCCATAATCACATTGCCTGATGTATCAAGCTTATAGACACTTATCACCCGATTACCTTCTGCTCCATCCGCAATGGCTTCCAATTCTAAATGATCAGAGCTGTCACCAATAGTAATATAATCTTTAATGAACCAAAAAACACCTGACTGATGTTCAACCCATTTATAGCTTCCCGCTACGTCATTTGAATTTTCCATAAGATCAGAAGCATTTATACTCACTGCCTGATTGTTATTAACTGTTATCACTCCAACTGTTGACGGCTTAGGAATAAATGAAAACACGACACTTAAAGTACCGACAATTCCCATGAGTAACATCAATAGTTTTGCCTTATCCATAAGTTTAGTCAGATATGGTGATAGCAGGCAACCAACAGCATAGGCCGCCATCTGAACACCAATAAAGGCGCCCATCAAATCAGGTCTTTCAACAAAATACTTGAAATAATAGGTTGCAGAACTTCCTCTAAATACGATGGTCATCATAATGATCATGGCCAAAATAAACAAGATGATCCATGGTCTGTTATTTAAAAGGTCCTTGATGTCATCAATCGGTTTAGTGTCTTGTCCTTTAGGTGGTTGTATGCGCTCTTTTGTAGTGGCAAACGTGATTAAAAATAAAATCGTGGCAACTGAAGAATACAGTACCATTGTCATTTTCCAGCCATATGCTTCATTTCCGTTCGCAAAATACTCAGCTAGCCCCGGTGTAAACGCGCCAACGATAATTCCGGTGAAATAGGCAAAGAAAAAACGCCAGCCAAAAATCTTATTTCTCTCAGTGGCATCAGCAGTTATGACTCCTGCCAAAGATGAATAAGGTGTGCTTAATATGGTATAGCAAAGCATCATCATCGTATAGGTTGCATAAGCCCATATGATTTTTCCGGTATCTCCCAGGTCAGGTGTACTCATGGTTAGTATGGCAGCCCCTGCCATTGGAAGCGCTCCAAATAGCAGGTAAGGCCTGAACTTTCCCCATCTTGAGTTGCTACGGTCAGCAATTGCACCCATTGCCGGATCAGTAAAGGCGTCAACAATTTTAGTAACCAAAAACATGGTTCCTGCTGCGGCGGCTGAGATACCAAATATATCGGTGTAAAAATAAGATAGATAAGACCCAATTATGATCCAGTAAAAGTTAAAACCGGCATCGCCTACCGCATAACCAATAACCTCTTTGGTTGATAGCGCTGCTGATTTAACTTTCTTTTGAGGCTGTTTTGATGTAGACATTTATGCGCTTTACAAATTAGATTTTTATATAAATTCTCTCAAATGTAATGATTTGTACTCACAAAAACTTATACCAAATCTACTGATATTGGTAGGATATAATCGGTATCTACTTAAACAATATAATTAAAGCGCCAATTGCAGTAACAATTAATACAAGCTTTCTATACAGGTCATTATGAATTATTTTAACTAATCTAATGCCAAGAAAAAAACCAATTACGATAGCTGGAGAAAGAAGTAAGTTCAATTGCAAAGTTTGTGCATCAACCGTTTTCCAAATAAAAATATGAAATGGAAGTTTGAATACATTAATGATAAAAAAGAGCCAGGCTGCCGTCCCGATAAATTCATTTTTAGGTAGCCTCATAGCTAATAAATAAATACTGGCAAAAGAACCTGCCAGGTTACCAATCATTGACGTAATTCCTGATAAAAGGCCCATAAAACTCGAAAATGCCCAATGCCTGGGGATTCCAAACGATTTTGTTCGATCCATCCAGATCATGATGACAACCGTAGCCAAGATGAAGAAGGCCATGATCTGTTTGAAGAGTTCTTCTGAAATATCATTACCCCACCAAACACCAAGTAACACCCCCACCACCATCATAGGTAATAGTTTCTTCAAAAAGACCCATTGTGTATGCCTGTGATAATAAATAACTGCAAAAATATCTGCAGTAATCATCATTGGCATTAAGATTCCAGTTGACGCCTTACTTCCAAAGACCAGGGCCATTAAGGTAACAATAACGACCCCTAATCCTTTGATGCCAGATTTTCCAATGCCCAGAAGTAAAGTTGCTGAAAACGCTAAAAACAAGTCAAAGCCTGAAATCTGAAAACTCTCAAGTAATGCTATCAAATTTATAGTTTAGATTTAATTATAAGGCAATCATTTATAAAGCGATTCGAATGCTTATCGACCATATATATTATGGTATTTATCATACACCTCTTTTGTATCCAAATCGAATTCAGCCTGAGGATCTTCAATTAAAACCAAATGATTGAGATGATTCTTTATCACTGATTTTGCGCCAATATCCTCACCTAATGATTTCAATTCAGTAAAATATGCTTTACCGAAAACGGCTGGTATGCCAAAACCTTTCGCATAAGAACACGCAACAATCCTATCGTGATTTATACTGCTATTTATTAGCTTGTTATAGGTGTTTAACTCAATAAGTGGTTGATCAGATGTTGTGAGTAACAATCCGTCATACTGGGCTGAGATTTTCTCTATATGACTAGCCGCGACGGAGATGGACGTACCCATACCCAATGACCAATCCTCGTTGACAAGCACGGTTATATTTGTAGTGTCTATCTCGCTGAATATCTCATCTTGGTTTGCACCTATGACAACATAAATATGAGATGCATCTGAACTTTTCAACTGCCCTATGACATGATTGAGTAAGTTTGTCTTCTTCCAGGGTAGCAATTGTTTGATTTCTTGCATCCTACTAGAAGCTCCAGCCGCTAAGACCACAGCTCCTATATTGGATGTAAAGTTTGCCCCACTCATTACAGAGCTACTAAAATAAAATGAATTCTTACTAAGCTAATTAAAATCATCTTTTAGTTAAAGTATTATATAAAACAGAGGACAGAGTCCGTCATTTTATTCAGCCTGCGCCTTAGCATCTTCTATCATTTGTTGATTTGCAGCAACACCAATCTCGACCCTTCTATTCTTTGCCTGACCTTCTTTATCCTTATTGTCAAATCTTGGTCTGGTTTCACCAAAGGCCTCAACCTTAAATCGGTTACCGGCAACTCCCTTTGATTTCAAATACGCTACAACAGAATCAGCCCTTCTCTTAGATAATTTTAAGTTATAATTATCATCGCCCACACTATCTGTATGACCTTCGATCATGAGTTCGGTATCAGGAAATTCCATAAATATCTCTGCCACTGCATCTAGATTCTTAGTTGCTTCTGCAGTTAAATCTGCACTATCAAAACCGAAATTAACACCACTCTTGTCATCAAAAATGATCTGAATTCCTTCTCCTACACGCTTTACTTCAGCACCAGGAACGGCTTCTTCAATTTTATTTGCTTGTTTATCCATTTGGTTACCAATAAGGCCTCCAGCAGCGCCACCAATAGCAGCACCAATCAATGCGCCACCAATATTTCCTCCTATTAGCCCTCCGACCAATGCTCCAGCTGCAACACCTATTCCAGCTCCCCTTTGGGTTTTGTTAGAATTTTGAATGGCTGTACAACTTAAATTCAATGATAGAATAACTACCAAAGACAATCCGTATATTTTAATTTTTTTCAACATTTTTTATTTTTTTATAAAGCGAAATCTTCTGAAACCTTCGTATATGTCAATACTACGTCAAACTCTTTTCCTTCATGAGTGGTTTTTACTCTCATAAGCATTGTATTCTCTTCAAGCGAATCTATCGTTGATCGATAGCCACGGTTTGCAGCGTCAATTGGTTTATTCTTTTCGTCTACATACTTGAATTGAAATTGATAAGTTCCATCACCTGGTTCATAAAAAGACCAATGAATCCTTGTAGCAACAGCTTCACACTGAGATCCTTCTTTAATAGAGTACTTTCCAGAGCCATTATTCGGAATAAATACCCACTCACTACCTTTAAAGCAAGCTGAATCAGACATATCAAAGAGGTTTGCTTTGTACAGACCTTGTTCTCCTACAAATTTAATGTTTGTAATTTCCCATGTCCCTTTTAAGGTTTTTTTGCTGGGTTTGGCTTCTGTATTTGATTGAGTTGAGCCACAAGAACTGACAAGCAGCAGAATCAATGAGAAGAATAGTAGTTTTTTCATCGGATAAGTTTTTAGTTTTAATTAGAATCTCAAATTTACGAAATAATTCTTTTTAAAACCTTTCCAAATGAAGTCAATAATCAAGTATCTCTTTTAGCATTATTTCAAACTTTTGGTTGGGCAAATAAAGAGCTTCCAGGTTTTTGGCGAAAGGAATGGGCATGTCAGGAGATGCCGCCCTCATTACAGGGGCATCCAAATATTTAAAACAATTTTCCATAATCATGGCTGAAATATCAGAAGCGATACCGCCAAACATACTGTCCTCCTGAAGAATAATTACCTTTCCCGTTTTTCTTACCGAGGTAAAAATACAAGCTTCATCCAAAGGCATTAAAGTTCTTAGGTCAATTAAGTCAGCCTTAACACCCATTTTTTCAAGACTGGATAAAGCCCAATGCACTCCGGCCCCAAAACTGATAATACTCACTTCGTCTCCTTCACGAATCAAAGCTGCCTTGCCGAGTGGAATCGTATAATAAGAATCTGGTACTTCCTGATAAACAGATCTATATAATTGCTTGTGTTCAAAAAACATAACCGGATTAGGATCCTCTATCGAGGCACAAAGCAAGCCTTTGGCATCTGCTGGAAATGCCGGGTAAACAACTTTCAAACCAGGCGTCTTGGTAAACCAGGCCTCATTAGTTTGACTGTGAAAAGGACCTGCCCCCACACCTGCTCCACAAGGCATACGCAAAACAACATCTGCAGCCTGCCCCCATCGATAATGAGATTTGGCCAATAAATTTACTACCGGATTAAATCCAGCAGTCACAAAGTCACTGAATTGTAATTCAACTACAGATTTAATATTGTTCACAGATAATCCATAAGCAGCTTCAATAATAGACGACTCACAAATTGGCGTATTTCTTACACGATCTTTACCAAAGGCATCCATAAACCCTTCAGTAATTTTAAATACCCCGCCATACGATGCAATATCCTGCCCCATAATAACCATTTCATCAAATCGTTCCATACTCTGAAACAAGCCTTTTGAAATTGCATCCACGAGTCTGATACGAGATTTTTTATCCTCAGGTTCAATCAATTCTGCTTCAAATGGTTTGAACACATCAATTAATTCATCTTCTAAAGTAGATTCAATCTCATTTTCGCTAAAAACCCTATCCAGGTCTCTGCTGATTTCATGTATAAATCCTTCTTTTATCTTTACTTCATCAAGTTCTGTTAATATGTCATTCTTTCGCAGAAAAGCCTGAAAATTTTCAATTGGGTCTTTTGAAGCCCATTTTTCTAATATTTCTTTTGGCACGTATTTGGTGCCACTGGCCTCTTCATGGCCCCGCATTCTAAAGGTCTTAAATTCTAATAAAACAGGGCGTGGATTCTGCCTGAGACTTTCTGCCAGACTACTTACCTTAGTATAGACTTCAACAATATTATTTCCGTCAATGATATGACTTTCCATTCCATAGCCAATACCCTTATCTGCGATATGCTCACATTTAAACTGCTCAGCAACAGGTGTTGACAGGCCGTAGCCATTATTTTCAATACAAAAAAGGACCGGTAAATTCCAAACAGAGGCAACGTTCAATGCTTCGTGAAAATCTCCCTCACTGGTTGCTCCTTCTCCTGAAAAGACAGCGGTAACTTTTTTCTCTTTTTTAAGCAAATGACCCAAAGCAATTCCATTCGCAACGCCTAATTGAGGCCCTAAATGCGATATCATACCAACAATCTTGTAATCTTGGGTTCCAAAATGAAAGGATCTGTCTCTACCCTTAGTAAAGCCACCAGCCTTACCTTGCCATTGAGAAAAAAGTCTGTGCAATGGGATGTTTCTAGAGGTGAATACTGCTAGATTTCTGTGCATTGGAAGGATATACTCATCACGCTGCAGGGCTAAGGTCACCCCAGCAGAAATTGCCTCCTGCCCCATCCCGGAAAACCATTTAGAGATTTTTCCCTGTCGCAGGAGAATAAGCATTTTTTCTTCAATCAATCGCGATTTTATCATCGCCTTATATAGATCAAGAAGTTTTGTATCCTTCAGATGCGGGCTGTCATAGTCAAAGTTCATAGGGAAATATAATCGATAGAATAATTACCCAAATATCGAATAATTTATCATCTTTCAATCATATTAAATAAAAAATCCTCCTCATTAAAATAATAATGAGGAGGACCTTGATTTTTTAATGTTTCCTTTTTAGAAAGCAATTTCTTTAAAGATCTGATGCATCAACCTTTTCTTATCGTTGATCACTTCTTCTAATGAAATAGATGTTTCAGTTCGCTTGATCCCTTGAATCCTGTCAAGTCTAAAAATAATTTCTTTGGCATGCATCGTATCTTTTGCTCTAATCTTGCAAAAAATAGAAAATTTACCAGTAGTCAAATGCGCTACTGTAACCTCAGCTATATTTCTAACTTCATCTATGACTGCCTGAGTTGTTGAAGAGTTCTCTAAAAACAATCCTACATAGGCTATAAATGTATAACCCATCTTGTTATAATCAACACTTAGGGTTGACCCTTTTATAACCCCTTCATCTTCCATTTTCTTAACCCTAACATGAATCGTACCTGCTGAAACCAACAAGTTTTTTGCGATATCTGTAAAGGGCGTCCTGGCATTTTCAATCAAGGCTTCTAAAATCTGATGATCAAGTTCATCCAATTTGAATTTTGACATAAGTACAATGTTTTGTTTAATTTGCAAATATGATAAATATTTGTAAATTAAATACGCTTTTTATTAAAAAAGATTGCCTTTTAATGGGCTATATTTAATTAAATCTATTTTTGAGCCAATTCTCTGCAGCGTTTTTGTTCTCGAAATCAAGGTTTTCTCCGTTGATTATTTCATCTGCATTATAATCATCCAGGTCTTTCATTTGATCAATACTTGGTCGGAAACAGACCTTTTCTTGCACTAATTCTTCAATAAATAGCACGCCAATGTCAGTCTTTCTTCCAGCAACACTTACATTTTTAAAAATGGCATCAAGGTATTTCTTTTCGTTATTAGGAATCCTTAAATAACTCAAATGATTATCCGTTCCTAATCCTGCAGCAATACATCTCATTCCTTCAAGTAATGCCATAAACGTTGCCTCCCTTGATATATACCTGTTATAATCACCTTTAGCATGACCCGATTCAATCAAAATGGTATTATGACCCATCTTTTGAAAGTTATCTCCTGTAGCTGTAGGATAAAATTCGTCGGTATACCTGCCTATCTGATCGGGGATAAACTGCTGTAATAAATCATTCATAGCAGCTATCACCGTCATTGTTTCCTTTCTGCCTTGATTCAGGCTCCTCTTCTCATCAATTGATGGGGCTAAAAACGAAAGGGTTGCCGTTTTATTATGAGGAGCTACACTAAATATGGTCCGTTGATCGTGTAAATTAAAACAGAAATCCGGGTTTATTTTCTTCAGCCAATCTTGCAGCAATTGACTTTCTTTGGCTTTTTTATCTATTACATCGCGATTTAAATCAATTCCCTGAGCATTTACTCTGGTATAAGCCACAGCGCCATCAGGGTTCAATATAGGTATACAATATATCGTAGCAGCCTCTAAAATATAGTTTGCAAGATTTGCTTCAGCCTCAGGCTTGGTGAAAAATTCCATCAGATCAAGAAGAGCCCTTGTACCTGTCGATTCATTTCCGTGCATCTGCGTCCAGAGAAATATTTTAATCTTGCCCCTACCAAAAATAACTTTATTTATAGCCCTACCTTCAAATGACTCGCCAATCTTCTCAACTTTAAAAAGCTCATTTAAAGCAGTCAAATGCGGTCTTATATTATCTGACGTTAGGTAACGATCATCAAGCCCGACTACATGATTTTCCTTATACCAGGATGTGATCTTTTCAATGTCAATTTTTTTCATTTCACAAATGTAAACAAATAGTTATTTACAATTGTAAACAATATATTTCATTAATTTGATTACAAATGTAAACGTAACACATGCCTTTAAATACATTGTAATTATCTTAGTATAACATATATTTATTGTTAATTATATTTTATATTAAAACACTGTATATCATTGTTTAATGTGTATTATACTAACGTATCACTTAAATACATAATTGAATTTAAATAACTTATTGATCCGATGTTTAGGAAGCTATCATCATAATATTTACATTTGTAAAATTATTACGATTTACAATGATAAACAATTCAGAATTTTCAGGCCGGATAAGAACTATTATGGATTTGCACCAATTATCGGCTGCTGCTTTTGCAGATAAAATTCAGGTTCCCAGGTCTAGTATTTCCCACTTGCTATCTGGAAGAAACAAGCCGAGTCTGGATTTTGTTTTGAAGGTTGTTAAAGAGTTTGAAGATGTCGAATTGTATTGGCTCCTGAATGGCAAGGGAACTTTTCCGAAAGATGATAAGCCCTCTCCTATTGCCTCAGAAAAGATAACAAAGCAAGAAGAGAATATTGTTGATCTTACGATGAGTGCTGAAAACTTAATTACAGCACCTAGTTCAAAAAAGATAGAAAGGATTGTCATCTTCTTTAATGACGGAACTTTTAAAGAATACATAAAATAAAACCCCCAGAAGTAATACTCCTGAGGGTTCTTAAAAATCTTTGTTGCATATTTATTTACTCAAGACTTGCGATTCCGTCTTTTACAATTTTAATCAACGTTTCTTTATTTTCGAAATCTGAAGCTTGCTTTACACCAAGAACCTGCTGCATCACCTGAACAGCTATTTTATCAGCTCCATATTGTGCATACTGTGTACCTAGTGAAACAAAGGAGTCTACTAAATTTTGCGTGGCTTCTTCATCTGAACTACCAGCTACCCATTGAAAACCATCTTTATAAATGTTTTGAATCTCATTATCCTCAGAGAAGAACATTCCAGAAATCAAATTACCAGCAACATAAGCCACCTGAGCTTCTGTTTTATCCATTATAAATACGGGTATTAACGCCTCTTTTAAGCTTTCCTTTTCCAAATCATCAGTAATAGAATTGGCAAATGTTAAAGCAGCGTCTTTATCTACCCAATACAACGATTTTAAGGCACTCACCTTAACGGCGCTAGAAGGACTGGATAAAGACTTCGTGTATAGGTCAAGGTATTTTTCATCGTCAAGTTCTGAAAGTTTTTTCAGCGCTTTGGCCTGAACCAAGGTCTTTTTATCATTGGTAGCCATACCTTCAATTGTTTTGATGGCTTTTTTAGCATTGTCATTCGACAAATCAATTTTTTCAATTGCCATGATCCTTAATCCATAATATGAATCACTTAGGGCAGCTTGTATCGTTTTAAAAGCCTCTTCATTGCTTTGCTCACTTGCCAAGCCTTCAATTGCTTCTCTTCTATCTTCATATTTTTTACCAACTTTGTATAGATGAACTAAGTTCTCTACAGATTTTTCGTCAGTAATTTCAGCAAGAAGCGTTCTGTCAGCATCAACATTGACTAAATCTGGCTTTTCTGTGTATTTAAATGAGAAGGATTTACTCTTTTCATCTACCCACACTTCGTATCGCTTAGGGCTATCTCCTTCAAACACTTCTATTGCTAAAGGAAACTTAAATAGATTCAATTGAGTTTGCTCAACCTGAACCGTTACAATCTTAGCTTCTTCGCTATATACATATTTTACCTCTAGCTTTGGATGTCCATTGCTAAAATACCATTGGTTAAAGAACCAATTAAGATCTCTACCACTAACCTTTTCAAAGGCCAGACGCAACTGATGGGCCTCTCCTGTTCCGTATTCATTGTCATTTAAATATTGCTTGATCCCTGCTTTAAAAGCATCATCACCTAAATAGCTGCGAAGCATGTGCAGTATTGCGCCACCCTTGTTATAAGACACCGCATCAAACATATCTTCTCTGCTGTTATAATGATGACGGACTAAGTCTTTTAACTCATTATCAGGCGTCATATAGCCCTCTATTTCATCAAGTCTGTGTGAATCAGCATGATCACGACCATATTTATATTCATACCAAAGATATTGACTATAATTAGCGAAAGATTCATTTACGGTTAGATTACTCCAGCTCTCAGCTGTTACATAATCACCAAACCAATGGTGAAATAATTCATGTGCAATCGTACTTTCCCAGCTGTTTTCATCTACCAGCTGACTAGCAGTCTGGTAAGCCATTTCACCATGAATAACAGCAGTTGTGTTTTCCATAGCACCACTTACATAATCCCGTCCAATAATCTGTGCGTATTTTGACCATGGATATTCAACCCCTGTATAATCAGAAAAGAAATCTATCATTTCAGGTGTTAGCCCAAAAATTCCCATTGCATAGGGTTCATATTCCTTTTCAACATAGTAATCTACAGCAATATCTTTCCACTTGTCTTCTACGATGCTGAAATCACCAACTCCCATAAAGAATAAGTATGGAGCGTGCTTCTTGTCAAATTTCCAATAATCTGTGCGTGTACCATCACTATTCTTGGTTTGTTCTTTTAGAAGTCCGTTTGACAAAGTAACATATTGATCTGGCACAGTCATATAGATCTCCTGTGATGTTTTTTGGTTAGGAGCATCGATAGTTGGAAACCAACAACTACTTGATTCGGTTTCACCTTGTGTCCAGATTTGAGTAGGTTTATTAGGATTCGTTTCCAACGGATCAATAAAATACAAGCCTTTAGCGCTGGTAATCGCAATGCTTCCTTCTTGCTCTACTTCTTCAGGTCTGGCGGTATACTTTATATATACAGTGTATTCTTCACCTTTAGCGTAGGTGTTTCCTAACTTAATATTTAAGATGCTTCCATCATATTCATATTTCAACTCCTTTCCATTAGAGGTGATTTCATGGATCAACATCCCTTTAGCATCTAACTCAAGGTCACTAACATTGTAAAAGTGTGGTGTTAAAGTGATCCAGGCCTCTCCTGGCATTTGACTCTTAGCGTAGTCAAAACTCACTTTTAATTTGGTGTGAACCAAATTACTTAGTTTTTCTCTTTCAGCTCTGTATTCAGAATTTATCTCATCTGTTTCCTGCGCAAAAGACAAGCCAATACTAAGGAAAAAACATAGCAATAATAATTGAATTCTCATATATTCTTTAAAATTAACGGTTTGAGCGGCAAATATATAAGAATATAAAGTAAAGGACACGTTAAAATATGGTTAAAAAAAGCCGCTTTAGTATTGCTAAAGCGGCTTAAGGTATTTAAAAGAATAAAGAATTACATACTCACATCTCCAAAGAGGTCTGATAATTGTGACAGAGCATCACCTGCTCCTTCTTTATCTATATTTTTAAAATCTTCAGCCATCTTCATTATTTTTTCCGGCTGCATTTTGTCACCCAATATGCGGGCAAGGGCAAATCCTTTTTCATTATCCGAGGCCAGGAGCAAAAATTCATCAATGGCATCATCAGTTCCTTGATAGTTAATTACAATATTGATTCCTTCGTGCTTCATGCGCATGAGCTCAGTATAATTATCCCCTTTAAGGATACTTTTAACTTCAGCTAATTCAGTTTTATATTCTGCTGCATTCGTCTCATTTACTTTAAAGGCGAGAATGTTTAGTTTCTTAATCGTTGCCATGGTCTTCTTTGTTTCCTCAGAAGCGCCTTCTTCCACTTTTAAAAGACTGGCCGGAAGATCTATGGCTATAAAATTATCGCTTTCTTGTTTCTGTACATAGTATTCCTGCACTGTGGCTTGCTTATTACAGGCTACAAGTAAAACTGTAGCTATAATTATAAAGGAGAGTTTTTTGATTGTGTTTTTCATAATATATCGCTTATTGTTTACTTGCTTTTTCAAGGTGTTCACCACCAGGTAGGTCCATTTTGTCGGTCAATTTGGCAATCTGATTTAGGTCTATGTCACCTGTTAATGAAATGATCACAGATTCTTTTGAAGTTTTATCGCTGTCTTTGACAAACATAAACAGTTCTTTCACAAAATCTTCTGACTTACCTTCTTTTACGTAAATGGTTATGTTGCTACCATCTTCTTTCACTGTCATCAACTTTTCAAGATTGGCTGACTTCAAATAACTTGTTGCTGCTTTTTCCATTTGAATTGCTACCTCTGCACTTTCAGTGGCAAAAACTCTTAAAGACTCAATGTTTTTGATCAGGTCCATATACTCTTCGTCTGATTCAGATCCTATCTTACTCATTAATGAAAAGGCTTTCTGTGTAACGACTACAGAAGTTACGCCGTCGATGTCTTCAAACTTATCGAATTGTGCTTGAGCGTTGGCAATCCATCCAGACATCACCAATACTGCTACTAAAATGATTTTATTGATTTTCATGATCTTATTGTTTTATTGTTTATTAGATTATTAATTGAATATTTTCTTTTGTGCATCCCCAAAGGTTTGAAGCTGGGCCATTGCATCCGTACCTTTGTTAAAATTATCCAGATGAGCAATTGCTCCTGTCCCTTTATTTAAACTGCTTGAAATCAATTCAAGGGCTTTCTGGGTTTCCATATAAGCCAATCTGGCTTCTTCTTTTTCTGTTTCATTTTGTTGGTAAATCGAATAAATTCCGATAAAGAAAACCAACATGGCTGCTATTGACAACCATTTAAGAGGTATTATTCTTTCATTTTTTCTAGTTAATTCTATTGTTCTATTAGAAGTTTCTAGTGAACTGTCGCTAAAGAAATTAAACATTTCTTTATGCTCAACTAAATGAGCCGCAACTTCTTCTTGTGCAAAGTATTCTTTTAAAACAGCCTCTTCCTGTATGGTGGTTTTTGCTTCAAAGTATTTTTCTAATAAATTTTCGATTTTAGCCAATTCCATAATTCTGTTTTTTAATAAAATTCTCTCTTAATGTTTTTCTCGCTCTTGACAGGGCTACCCTAATTGCTGTGGGCTCCATGTTCATGATCTTTCCTATTTCTGCGTATTCGTAATTTTCTATATCTCTTAACTGTATGATCATTCTTTGTTTTTCTGGCAAGTCATTCATCATTTTTTTAATGATACTCGCGCTATCTCTGAATTCTACATTTGTTTCAAGTGTTTCAGATTCATCTTTATAATTACTGTGAACCAGTGTTAAATTTGAAGCTCGTTTTGATTTTAACTGATCAAGACAATAATTTTTTGTCATCATCATGGCATAAGCTTCTACATTATCATAGTTTTCAATCTTTTCTTTGTTTCTCCAAAGCTTGAAGTATAACTCTTGTGTTGCGTCTTCAGCTTCATCTGAAGATACTAACAACCTTTTCGCTAAACGAAAAACTTTGTCTTTAAAGGGTAAAACCGTTTCTAGAAATTCCTTTTGGTTCATCAATTCTAATTAATAGAGCAATTTATCAAATCTTGCTACACCTTTAACACGACACATCTTCTTATTTGTTACAAGGATTTCAAAAAAAAAGTAAAAAAAGCATTATTTTTACGTCCTATAGAAAAGAAAAAAGTTAAAAACTATGAAATATTTACCAATGTGGGCCTTCGCCCTGCTCTTCCTGGGGCTTACAAGTTGTAGTGATTCGAACGAAATTATTGTAACACCTCCTACAACAGATAAGGTTACGCTAGATGATCCAATCAATAGTTTTATATGGCAAGGAATGAATTCCTGGTATAATTGGCAATTGGATTCGGACAAGCTTGCAGATAGTAAAGATGATGATCTAGAGGAGTATTATACCTTTTTAAACGGTTATACGGACTATGGAACCCTTTTCTATGATTTGTGTTATAATCATGCAATCAGAGTTGGCGATGAAAATGCTATAGACAGGTATTCATGGTTTATAGATGACTATGTGGCTCAAAACAATGCTTTTCAAGGAATCAGAACTAGATTTGGCTTTACACAACGCACCATTCAAATAAACGAAGCTGGAGATATTGTAATCGCAATTTTATTGGTTGAACAAAATTCTCCTGCTGAATTGGCTGGAATGAAAAGAGGAGATATTGTAAATGGAATTAATGGAACTGTGCTAAACCAAGGAAATATAGATGCCGCATTTGGTGGCCTTTCGAATGAAACTGTTACACTTTCTTTTGTTTCAGAAAATGACGGAGTCTTAACTCAGTTGGCTGACAAGACCATGACAAAAGCGGTGGTTGCTGCCAATCCTGTTCATTTTCAGAAAGTATTTACTGATATTGGTGGAAAGAAAGTTGGATATCTTTTATATAACTCTTTTGCAGATTCGTATAATGATGAATTAAACGCTGTTTTTGCATCTTTCAAAAGTGAAGGAATCAATGAACTTGTAATTGATTTGAGATTTAATGGAGGTGGTTCAGGTTTGGCAACAACCTATCTGGCCAGTATGATTTATGCTCAGGCTGCAAATGGTATTTTTTACGAAACTAAATTTAACGCAAAGCACTCCCAATATAATTCTGCCGATAGGTTTGAGAACACACTTCAAATTCAAAATACAGACTTAGAGGTTATTGGAGAAGAGCCAATTAACAGATTAAATACGTTAGATCGCTTGTATGTATTAACTACTGGCTCTACAGCTTCTGCAAGTGAGTTATTGATCAATGGGTTGAGACCTTATATGTCTAGTGTTAAATTAATAGGGACAAAAACAGAAGGGAAAAATGTAGGTTCAATCACATTATATGACACACCACGAGAAATGGATTTTTTAGGTGAAGACAATGCGAATCCAAATCATAAGTACGCCATGCAGCCCATTTGTATTCAAGTGTTTAATAAGGATGGTGGAAGCGACTATATTCAGGGATTTGAACCTGACATTGAAATTGATGACACATTTAACTGGAATAACGTTTTACCATTTGGTGACAGAAATGAAGCCATGTTAAAAGTTGCCCTAGATGATATTGCAGGAATTGTTTCAAAACAGAATTTATCGAAATTTCAGCTTCAGGCTAAGGAAATTAAAATGACCCTTCCAGAAGATAGATTTAGCAATGAAATGTATTTTAACCATCTTATTAAAAAACAATTGAAAGATTAGTTTATATTTTTTAACGATGCGAATAGACAAGTATTTATGGTGTACTCGTTATTATAAAACGAGAAGTATAGCCACAGAGGCTTGTAAAAAGGGGCACATAAAAATAGATGGAACCAATGTAAAACCATCAAAAGATGTGTTTTCAGGGGAGAAAATTACCATACGTAAGAATCAAATCAACTATGAGATGGTAGTTATTGACGTACCCGCAAACAGAGTTGGCGCCAAGCTGGTTGACCTTTACAGAAAGGACGTTACGCCAAAAGAAGCCTTTGAAAATCAGGATATTTTAAAGTTCTCTAAAGATTACTACAGAAAGAAAGGCGCCGGAAGACCTACCAAAAAAGACCGAAGAGATATTGACACCTATAATGATGAAGAAGGATAAACTTGACCAATCTTTTTGGAGTGAAAAATACCAGTCAAATCAAACTGGCTGGGATATTGGTGCTATTTCTACACCGATTAAGGAGTACATAGATCAATTAGAAGATAAACATGTATCCATTCTTATTCCTGGAGCCGGAAATGCCTATGAAGCCGCTTATTTATTTGAACAAGGTTTTACGAATGTCAGCATTGTGGATATAGCCAAAGAGCCACTTGATAATTTCAAGAAAAGTGTTCCTGATTTTCCTAAAGACAAAATTTTACAAGAAGACTTTTTTACCCATGAAGGTAGCTACGGTTTAATTTTTGAACAAACTTTTTTCTGCGCCTTAGACCCTTCTTTAAGAGTCAATTATATTGACAAAATGAAAGACTTACTTAAGCTTAACGGAAAGCTTGTAGGGTTGCTTTTTGATTTTAGACTTGATGATATCGGGCCTCCCTTTGGAGGGAGTGAGGATGCCTATACCATTGACTTTAAAAAACGATTTCATCTTAAGACCCTGGCTCCTTGTTATAATTCTATAAAACCTAGGCAAGGGAAAGAACTTTTTATTAATTTTGAGAAAGTAAATTAATTCCAGATGCAAAAAACGATTATCCTTAGTAATGAGCAGATCCAACACAAGACCAAAAGAATCGCGTACCAGATCTATGAATCAAATATCAGTGAGAAACAGGTCATTTTAGCTGGTATCAAAGAGAATGGCTTTATTTTTGCCAAAAGAATTAAGGAGGCGCTCGAAAAGATATCACCTATTGATGTGGTATTATGTGAAGTGATAATCGATAAAAAGAAACCACTTGAAACAATTACGACGAGCATACCTGCTTCGGAGTATAAAAATAAGTCTTTAATCCTGGTAGATGATGTGTTGAATTCAGGAACAACATTGATCTATGCCGCCAAATTGTTTTTGGAAGTACCTTTAAAACGTTTTAAAACTGTGGTTCTGGTAAATAGAAATCACAAAAAGTATCCCATCAAAGCCGATTTTAAGGGCATTTCACTGTCTACATCTATGCAAGAGCACATCTGTGTGGAATTTGAAGGAAAAGAAGCACAGGCCTTCTTAGAATAGTTTAAATCGTCTTTAAACCAATTAACAATTCATCTTTGATCGCTTCTGCCGATTTACCATCTATAATAACAGTTTTAGAAGCTTGTTCATAATAAGCCCTTCTTTCAAATAAGTGTTTTGCTATAAATTCAGTTAATTGCGCTTCGTTTAAGGCAGCAATCAAGGGCCTCTGACTTTTTTCGGATTGCAGTCTTTCACTAATTGTTGCAATACTGCCTTTTAAATAAAAAGACTCTGAAAATTGTTTTATCAATTCCATATTATTTGCATAGCAGGGTGTTCCTCCTCCTAGCGCTATAATGCCCGGACTGGCATCTTCTAACACTTCTTTTAAATATTTGCTTTCCTGTAACCTGAAATAGATTTCTCCTTTAGCCTTAAATAATTCTTTAATGCTCTTTTTTTCCTTCTTTTCTATATAATCATCGAGGTCAGTAAAAGACAGATTCAAGGCTTTTGCAAGCAATTTTGCCACTGTTGATTTTCCACTGCCCATATATCCTAAAAGTACCGTCTTCATAAATTACTGATTCATAGTGTTGTAAATTGCCGACAAATATCTTTAATTTTTTTTTAAAAAAAACGCTTGTTTAATTAATAATACCATGTATCTTTGCATCCGAATTATTTGACCTGGTAGCTCAGTTGGTAGAGCATCTCCCTTTTAAGGAGAGGGTCCTGGGTTCGAGCCCCAGCCAGGTCACTAAAAGTTCAAATAATTAATCCGTCTTCTGACGGATTTTTTTTTAGATTTGTATTTACTTACAATGCGCATGTGGTGAAATTGGTAGACATGCAGCCTTGAGGGGGCTGTGTTCGCAAGGACGTGCTGGTTCGAGTCCAGTCATGCGCACTTTTTTTTGAGTTTTCTTTTTATTTATCAACTATTTAACAAAGCGACCTTTATTAATGTCAGCATTCTTAAAAGCTAGTTTTAACAGGTTGTACTAACACCTACCACTTCTATTTATTGACAAATTAATGCTTAAAAATCGATCATTCCTGTGAATGATATTATTCAGTCCTTTTAAGCTCGATTTGTCCATCTATGAAACCTTCTTTAACAAACAAGGTGTTTTCATCAATTTTTTGAAACGAATACCTGTAAGGATC
Source organism: Lutimonas halocynthiae (assembly GCF_030409835.1). GTDB lineage: Bacteria > Bacteroidota > Bacteroidia > Flavobacteriales > Flavobacteriaceae > Lutimonas > Lutimonas halocynthiae. The sequence goes on along the minus strand of NZ_JAUFQO010000016.1, from coordinate 378,242 downwards.
TATACCCCAATAAATAATCATGTCATACATGATGTCTGATTTTGTTTCATCGACATTTGCTCTCAAGCCTAAACTCCTATGAAGGTTGATCACCTCGTTACGATCCCCATAAAAGGGGTCAATAATATTATCTGAAGTAAATTCAAATACAACCTTCTCGCCTAAATCATTTAGTGGAGCGGCTTCCCATTTGCCAATAATCCAATTGGGCGGTGAAAAAAATGTTTCATCGACATAATTTGTGTCGCCAAACTTAAATTCAATATCATCAGGATCTATGCAAGAGTTACACATTACAGTCAAAACAATTAATACTAGAATAGAATGATTTTTTAGAATAATTTTTAAATTTTTCATATCGTTAAGATTTATTTTCGATACAAATATCAATAACAACTAAAGTAATGAAGTCTCATATTTTCTTGAAATGAAGAATTAGGACAAGTTTAAGTATGTGTCGAAATAATCTATTTAGAGGAAGTATATAATAAAAAACCCGAGCGATTGATTTCACTCGGGTTTTTCAACAATATCCTATGAGAAAGTTTTTAAAAACAGGGGATTTTTTCAAAAACTGATATTGTAAAATGGATGGATCAACTCAAAATATCCAACCTTACTATCAAATATAGTTAAATAAATCCATAACATAATGTGACTCAGGTCACCAAGAGAATGCAGTTTTGGCATGGTGGTCTGAATGACCTTATTACTTCTCTTTTTTAGAGTAAAATAAGCCGACAACTACAAGGGAAAGACCTATTGTCATTGTAGTTAAAAGTGTTGAATAATTGCTGAAAAAATATTGAATTGCGTTTGTGATTATGATCAAAAACCCTGCAATTATGAACAAGTATCCAATTGTTTTATTATTGATTTTTTTCATACATTAAAAGTAGAATGACCATAAATAATAAAGCATGAGAATTATCAGCAAAAGAAACCCCTTCAAAAAATAATCTTAACGGGGGTATATATAGTGACCTGAATATCTAATATACGCAACGCTTACGTTTATATCTTCTATGAGCTCCAATAACTATCAAAATTAATAACACACCAATGATATTTGTGCGACCTGCAATGTCATAAATCTGAGGCCATATTAATTCGCAATAAACTATTTTTTGAAAAAATTCGTTATCTAATTTATGGATCGAGAAACTATAGATTTGTACGTCAGATATGAGGGAATGAATGATACTGTGTTTAAAGGCATGAGCATTCAAGAACTTTTTGAACTGAGACATGATATGCTGGAGCTAAAGAATAAGTTAGGATCATTGTTGAAAGACTAAATAATCCTTACTAAATACGGGCTGTTGTCTTAACAGAATCGACTCCAGGCATACTAAGGCTGAATATGACTCTAAACCAGGTTTTTTGGAAAAACTACATTCAATGTTTGGGTGTGGTGGAACAAACCCGACTGATTTAAATCAATCTACTTGAATTTTATAATTATAACTTTGTAGTACATTTTATTTGAATACAATGATAAGACTACAAGACAAAAATTGGTTTATGGTATCCGCGTCAATACTAACTATTGTTTTTGCGCTATTAAAATATTTTGCTGTTATTCATTGGTCTTTCTGGTGGGTTTTTGCGCCATTATGGCTGCCAATTTTAATACAATTGGTTTTAAATTTAATGCAAGCACTAATTTTCAAGAATCGGAAATAAAAAAATAAACTTTAAATTTACCATCTAAGTGCTGTGAATTCAATATGCTATGCAAGATGGAAAATAAAAAAGTGAACTTACTTTGGACAGGCGGATGGGATTCTACCTTTCAACTATTACAACTATTGCTAATTTATAAATGTGAGGTTAGCCCCTATTATTTAATTCATGAGAAGCGTCCTTCAACAGGAAAGGAAATAAGAGTCATGAAGCAGATTAAAAATTATCTTTTTTTAAACCATCCTTTTACTGCTGAATTATTAAAACCAACTCAATACAATGCTGTAGGAGACATCCCTCCAAATTCTGAAATCAGTGATGCGTATAGATCTATACTGAATAAATACCATGTCGGCACACAATATGAATGGCTAGCAAGATTCTGTTGTTCTAAAAATATTACCCAAATGCAACTTTCTGTTCAAGATCATGAAAATCCAGATCCAAGTCATTTTAATCTTAAGCCCCTACTTAAGAAAGCCATGATTGGTGGACAGGAAAGCTTTATTATTGACCCAATTCATATGGCTTTAGATGATTTTCGAATATTTAAATATTTTACCTTCCCCCTAATGGAGCTTACTAAAATTAAAATGAGGAAGATTTCTAATGATCTAGGTTGGCAGGATATCATGAATATGACCTGGTTTTGCCACTACCCTACTCAAAACGAAAAACCATGTGGCATATGCAGACCATGCATTGTTGCGTTAGATGAATCATTTGGATGGCGCATCCCTGCTAGCAGAAGAGCTGTTTCATTCTACTATAGAAAAGTATTCTGGCCCGCAAAATTAGGATTAAGATCACAACTCATCAATGTAGGTCTATTCAAGGGTAAAAAAAGAGACCCTCTGGCTTAAAATTATTAAAATCAAAACAACAAAGCCCAGTACACAACAGATTGTGACTGGGCCTTATTGTTTTAGCAAAATGAATTCTTATGTTTAAAAGAATTTATTTAGACAGCTAAAGTAGTTTATGATAAATATGAACGATGTTCTTCCTAAAAGAAGTCGGCGTCGTTTTCTCCTTCACCAATGGGCTCTTTACCTGTTCTTATATAACCAAGATTTGTTTTTTCAGAATAACTAAAGTAAACTGGTTTTTCATTTCTAAGTATATCAATAACATTTGCATACATAGACATTGGATAGCGCAAATACACTAATTTAGAATTAACATCATGATAATTTTCAGGAAGGCTCTTACCGTCAGGATAGAAACTTGCCTGTAATACATAATCATCATCATGATAGCATTTTATGATTGCTCTTGGATATAACAGACTGCTCTTAGTACGTCCGGCTTGAAAGTGAACCCAATAATGATTTATTTCGCTAACTACTAATTTCATTTTTATAAAGGTTTAAATTATTAATATGATACAAGTTAAAATATTATTTCATATGACATGAATCGAATTAGGATGAATGGCATCTATTTATATACCAATAGCATCTATTCTTTATCGAATTGTTTTGTCAATTTAATATTTCCTGAAATTAATAAAATTTTACAGTAAAATCAAAAAGAAAAAGAATAACATGCCCATACCCTACTAAATTACAATTTATTAAACAAAAAAAAACATTTAATCATTGATTTATACACCGCTGACTTCAATTAATTTTTTTTAAGTATATTAATCTTCTGGCTCATCAAGATGAATAAACTTCTAATATGTCCTAGAAAAATGTTATTTACGATAAGAAAACAAAGCACATGAATCCGATACTTAAAAATATTTTAGCTGTTATTTTAGGATGGGTGGTTGGTAGTATTGTCAATATGGGACTCATCAAAGCTGGTCATACACTCCTTCCGATCGAAGGAATTGACCCCGACAACATGGAGGCCTTAGTGGCTGTTATGCCCACCTTATCCTATGAATATTTTATTTTCCCGTTTTTAGCCCACGCCTTAGGCACTTTAGCAGGTGGCATTGTAGCTAGTTTGGTTGCATTTAATAACAAAATGAAATTTGCGCTAGTGGTTGGTATATTATTTTTAATTGGAGGAATTATGGTCAACTATATGATTCCGGGGCCTACTTGGTTTGCAGTAATTGATATTGTATTTGCTTATATACCAATGGCATATATTGGTGGTAAAATCACTGAAAGGATAACTGCCAATCAATCTTGATTTGAATTACTTTTCTGATCTTTTTTAAGCCTGATATACTCAGTGACCAAACGCACTCCTAATCTGGCGAAGAGAATAATGGCAATAACCATTACAATATCAAATCCTTCCATATAAACAAATTAACATATTGCTGGATTGAACTTCTAGAGCTTTAAAAACAAGCCATAGATTATGTTTTATCTTATGATTCAATCGGCTAAATACAATGTAAATATAGACATTCTGACAGGGATGCTCTGTTAAATAAAAATCAAAAAAAATGGATAATCGGTCTTTCGTTAGCTTTGTGGGAAAGACAAAACACTCAAATGTCTTTTACTTTGATTTCCTAAAAGTTCCCAAGAACTATTTTTTGAAACTTTATAGAATACTTCTATGGTATTCTCTCCAGCAGGTATTTGAGACACCGCATGGAGGCTAACATCAGAATGCTTTCTATCATTCGAAGGATCTATAACATGGTACTCAACCAGCTCTTGGTCATTTACCAAAATTTTATAGTACAAAGAACCTTGTTGTTTTTTATCTATTTCTCTTTTATGTAGGTTAGTGAATTCCAAGGATGCAGAAATGAAAATGGTACTGCTATTATCTTCCTCAATTTTCAAACTCATAGGGTTAGAAAACGAAGTCCAATCGTTACTTATTTTATGTTCAACTTTTTGTTTCCAAGATTTATTATAAGTTTTCATAATTCAAATTTTACATCACGACAAGGTAAAATTAAAAATATATTCAGATAAAAGTTGTGATAAAAATCATATAAAAAGTAATAAATGTTACATATAATGATCTATAAGGAAAAATAAAAAAACCCCTGCTTTAACAGGGGTTTCGGGGGAAAAGTTTCTTTATTTTGATTGATTTAAGTATCCATTAGTGCGCTTAAAAGACAAAAGTCAACCCATAATGGAAAAAAAATTAAAAAAATTTACTTTATCACTTTTGAGCTTTATTTTTTAACTAAAGTTCCATCGGCAAATTTTGCAAAACGTCCTTCGTGATGAGGGTGCACATGATCATAAGTGGGCCAAGGCCATCCACCAAACTGCGTTGCCTGAAAAACATTCATCGTATTTTGTATTTCTTGAGCCGTATTCATAACAAATGGTCCGTGTTGAACTACAGTTTCTGCAATGGGCCTGCCTTGTAAAAGAAGTAAAAAAGAATCTTCCTCCCCATTCTCTAACATTACTTCACCTTCAGCTTGCAATCTTGCTGCATGATATGTTGGGATGTCTTTATCTGCAACTTTCATAGCGCCGCCTTTATAAAAATATAAGCGTCTATTGATGCCTTCAGAAGCCTTTGGCAATTGAAAAGTTGCATTCGCCTCCATCTTAATAGTCCAAATTGCGACTTCGTTCTTTGGGTCAGCCGCCCAGGAATCAGGGGCTGGACTGGGAGCCGTAACCCCCTCCATTTGACCTGCAATGAGATCTATTTTGGTGCCAAACCCATTCTTATCTTTATAAACATAAACTGGAATGTCTTCTTTCCACAGCATAGCAAAATGAGGATCAGCCATTTTTTTAACTTTTGGAAGATTCAACCAAATCTGAAATAATTCAAAGGGGTTCTCTTCCTTTTGATTTAATAGCGGGAACATCTCGGCATGTTGCACTCCTCGCCCAGCTGTCATCCACTGTACATCACCATTTCCAAATCTTCCGGCCGCTCCTATCGAATCAGAATGATCTACCAAACCTTTTTTCGCGATTGTAACGGTCTCAAATCCACGATGAGGATGTGCTGGAAATCCAGGTACTGTTTCGCCGTGGTACATCCTAAACCCATCTTTAATGTTAAAGTCATTGCCTAAGTTGCGTCCTTCTAAAGAGACATCTGGCCCTAGCTTCTTGTTCCCTTTTGGATAAAAATCTTCATGGTGTACGCAAAACAAGAAGGGATCACTCGTTTCCCACGGAAAGCCAAGCGGGGTAATTTGTATTACTGGATTAGTCATTTTATCATGATTTCTTGTAAAGATAGTTAAATAAAAAACCCGGATAAACCGGGTTTTTTAAATTATCAGGGGGATTAATCAATCATACTCGGGGGAATGTTAATCGATTATATTAATAGTACCGACCATTGCCGAATGAAATTCACATATATAGAAAAGTGTATCTGGCGCATCCATAGGTACTGTAAAGGTTATTGTTCCAGTGGCTGCTCCATTGTTAGCAACACCATCATCATATGTGTCACCAGTTCCTAAAGATGCCGTTGTTTTTATTAAAAATGGATGACCAGGAGCATTTACAACAAATACATAAGTCTGACCTCTTTTGAATGTGAAGTCAGGATTTGACTCATTGTTTAAATCAGCACCCGTAAAGAGATAGGCACTTGAACCGGTATTACCAACTGAATAGGTAACCGTTTCACCTTCTCCTCCATCATCATTCAGGTTTGATCCTATATTGCCTTGAGCTACTATAGTTGCAAGATTATCAGGACTTAGGTGCACATTAATATATCCATCAAAAGACTCAATATTATCATATGTAAAAGAAGTTCCATCATCAAGTTGTGCTACATGCGTCAAACTCATTCCTGTATCTCCATTTACTGGATTAAAAGAAAATGCGATCCCTCCTCCTACGGCGGCAGAATTATTATGAATGTGAGCTGGATGAACACCACCTGCCGGCGTATTCATTACATTAAGCATAGCTAATGCTTCACCACTTTTTCTTTCATAAAAAGTCACTATTCCTGAAATACCGGGAGCATCTTTTTCGCCTAAGTCATATATTATTGACATACCTGTTAATTCATTTTGACCAATATCTCCCTGGGCCACTATAACAGCCAGGTTTTCTGCACTTAAATGCACATTAATATATCCATCAAAGTCCATTAATCCTTCGTAATTGATTGCAGTACCGTCATTAAGCGCAGCAATATTTGTGTAGCTCATTCCAGTTGTTCCATCAACCGGTGTAAAACTTACAGCGATTCCTCCGCCTTCTGCAGCGGAGTTATTATGAATGTGAGCAGGATGTACCCCATTTTCAGGAGTATTCATTAATTCAAGCATGGCAAGGGTTTCGCCATTCATTCTCTTGTAAAAATGTACCATACCAGAAATTCCTGGAGCATCTTTTTCTCCTAACATATACATCATCTGCGTTCCGGACAGTTCATTTCCACCTATGTCTCCTTGCGCCACTATTGTTGCTAGTTCTTCGGCACTTAGGTGAACATTTACATGTCCACTAAATTCTATTAAATCATCATAAGATATAGACGAGCCATCATCTAATTGCGCTATGTTTGTTTTACTTGTTCCTGATGTTCCATCCACTGGATTCAGAGAAACTGCTATATTTCCTCCTTCTAAGGCATTGCCATTATGAATGTGCGCTGGGTGAACTCCGTCTTCAGGTGTATTAACTAATTGTATAACAGATAAAGACTCTCCATTTAGACGTTCATAAAAAGTAACTGTACCTTGGATACCAGGTGCCATTTTTTCATTCAGATCATATGATTTCGATACACCGGTAAGTACATTTTCACCAATATCACCTTGAGCTATCACGGTCCAGAACAACTCTCCTTCATCGCGATGGACATTAATAGCACCGTCGTAAGTAATAAGTGTGTCGTAAGTTACTGCAGTTCCATCATCGAAAGCGTTGATCGTAATACTACTCATTCCAGTAGAACCATCTACAGGCCCTAAGGTTAATACTATTTCACCATCCTCTGCTGCTGAATTAACATGAATGTGAGCTGGAAGTTGTTCACCCGAAGGCGTATTTGCAAGATCTAAGTCAATAGTAATTGAATTGTCTTCGTTTTCAGTAAAAGTTGCAGTTCCCGAAATTTCTGATTCTGAAGCTGGCGCAAGGTTATAAACGGTTATGCGTCCTTCAAATTCAGGTATTTCTGGGGTAATTGGTGGATCAACCTCAATGTCACCCGAATCACTACTACATGCGGACAAGGTTATCAATGAAATAAAAAGGATTAAAAAACGGTAGTTTGATAGAATGTTCATGATATTTTGTTTATCTATTATTATTTATTATTAATCAAAAAGTGCAATGTTGAAACATTATGGGTTAGTCTCAACTATGCACTCTTTTAGGAAATGAAATCAGTTTAATATCATCTTTCTTTGTGAAAAAATCAAACCAAAACCAAATTATGAAATCTATACTATGCGACATTTAATTGAAAATTTTTTCAGTTATAAAAACGCTTAAAAGACCATAAAACAAAGAATAAATTAAATTATCTCTAAAATCAAACCCATTTTTAAAATTTCCTGATTTATTCAAGAAATTTATTTTAATGAACGAATAGTTCTCTAAAGATACTAACATGTCTAATCGTTGTAATCTTAAAATGGGACTATTTATTTGAAAACTATTAACGCTCATTATTTAATTTATTGTTTAACAAATATACTATAATATATGAACAAAACAATAATATTATTAAAAAATGTTCAATTTTTATCTTTTAAAGTTGAACAAATATGAGGTAACGCCTTTTTAAGTATCGATTACAAACAAAAGAAGGTCCGAATAAAATACATTATTCGGACCTTCTGGTCGAGTTTTAATCTTGTGTGTGAACTTAAAAATATTCCCCTCAAAAACCTTTAAGACACATTCAAATGTATCATTTAAAGTTTAAGAGCACTATGACATTTATCATATTGAAGTGCTGAAACTATATAAAAACCCCACATAATTGTGACAGTTATTAACTAAACTTTGTGAACAAGTAATACGTAGCGGCATACTATTTGCCCATATTATTACGTTATTGTATCAAACAAGTAATTATGTCAAAAATAGAACACTTTCGAATTATTGCCGCAATTATACTTATAACGGCAACTTTTTCAATTGCTGGATTGATTCATGGACTAGAAATAGTGGCTTTTATGCTTCTTGGAATCGTTGGACTATATTTCTCGTTTTTCTTCATTAAATATGTATACGAGCAGAAAGGTTATTCCTTAGATCAAGCAGATGACAACCTAAAAGAATAATACTGCTGTAACTTATTTAGAATTTAATTAAGTAAAACGCATAGTTTCATACGAAAAGAATCATTCCATCCTATCCAGATAGTCATATCTGATTGGAACAAGATTTCGATCTATAATGACCGTTCTCTTTGATCCTTTAGACATATATTTTACCAAAACAATATTATAATCCATTTGAGGTTTCATCTCATGGCTCAATTCAAGTGCTTTCCATTTTCTCATGGTTTTAACTTGAATAATATCAACTTCGGCGTTTTCAAGCTGAATAAGAACTTCTTCAACTTTTTTTTCTGTAATGCGAACCTGGGCACTTAGCGTGACAGGAATAAATAAGATGCACAACAGCAATAGTAGTGGCTTTATCATAGCGAGGGGGATTATGATTAATTCTTCAAAGATAGTAATTTTTTTTTCTTTGAATTTCAACCTGAAACATTGACAGTCAATTAGAGAGAAAATTCGACAAAAAATTATAACATATAGTTTGTTTTATTTGGAATGTCCGTTTATATTTGCACCCGCTTAAGATAAGGAGATTCTGTATTGTAATTTCACAATTATCAAAGGCAAAAGAATAAATGGTCGCGTAGCTCAGCTGGATAGAGCATCTGCCTTCTAAGCAGACGGTCACAGGTTCGAATCCTGTCGCGATCACAGATGAATGAAAAAAGACCCGCAAATTGCGGGTCTTTTTTATTTGGAGAAACCGTGGCAAATTCATTTGCCTAAAGGTTCGACAAATAAAAAAGCAATCCGTCGCTAGACGGATTAGGTCTTTTCATTCTCAAAATGGATAGCATTCAGGATCACGTAAGTAATCCTTTAAGGCAATCCGTCGATAGACGGATTAGGTCTTTTCATTCTCAACATGGAGGGCATTCAGGATCACGTAAGTAATCCGTTAAGGCAATCCGTCGCTAGACGGATTAGGTCTTTTCATTCTCAACATGGAGGATATTCAGGATATCCTTCAGTATTATAAGTTATAACTTAATTTGATCCCTTCTGTGACCATTCCCGTTCCAATTATCGCAAGGATTAATCCCATTAATTTTCCGACAACAGAAATTAAATTGGACCCAACTTTTCTTACTATGACGTCACTAAGAATAAATGCTAAATAGGTCAGAACAATCATTAAGGCAAAAATGGCAATAACAATGCCTATCTGAATAAAACTTGCATTTGTAACGCTATTCATTGCTGTTACAATAGTTCCTGGGCCTGCAAGAATAGGAATGGCTAAAGGTGAAATTGCCATACCCATATTTGCTTCAGAATTACTACTATCGTGAATTTTAGACTTTTGAGACATTAACATTTCAAACCCGACATAGAATATTAGAATACCCCCAGTTATTTTAAATGCTGGAATAGTAAGTCCAAATGCTTCAAAAATAAATTTTCCTGCCAGAACAAAAGAAGTAACTATAAAAAACGCTGTAATTGTTGCGACTCTAGCTACCTTTTTTTTATTTTCTTTACTTTCTCCTTTAACGAGTCCTATAAAAATTGGTGTGTTTGCTATTGGGTTCATAATTGCGAAAAAGCTCATAAAAACAGTTAGCGAATATGTATATAAATTTTCCATTATTTTTTATAAGGTATAAAAATATTCTATTTGTTATTAATATTGAAAATCAAAACTCTGTTTTCATAAACCGGTCCCAAAAGGTAAAGTACAAGCCAAAATTCTTTTTAGCATGACGATGGTGAATGTCATGGTGTGTGGCCCCTATTATGTATTTTCGAAATCCATCAAAATAAGAATTCCTTGGATATATCTCTACACCGGCGTGATTGATAATCGCCGAAATGGTCATGAGCAATAGTATGATGAGAATGGCGATAAGATGCATAGGAATAAGCATAAATAAAATTGGCAAAATTATAGCCTGAAAAAAAGACTCCACAGGGTGAAAAGAGAAAGAAGTAAGCACCGTTGTATTGATGCTTTTATGATGAACTAAATGAAAACGGCGCAGCCACTTAAAGTCATGCATCCATTTATGCAGCCAGTAATAGTAGGTGTCATGTAAAACCATGAATACTATGATACTAACCGGAAAGTACCAAAGCGGAAAGTCAGTTATATTTGAATAAATCTGGGTATATCCATTTTTCCAGAGTGCTAATAGACCTAGCCCAATTAACCCAAAAATGAAAGTACTATAAAGAGAAAGCCATACTTCTCTTTTGATTTGATCAGCAGATGGTAACTCTGTCAGCAGCACTCGGTCTGCGTATTTCTTTTTTAAAACTACATGAAACAAGAAATAATACGAATAAGAAAAAACCACATATCTTAATAGAATGATTGAAAAGATGATCAAGAACAAGAAAACAAGTGTCTTATAATCAGTCAAGTCAATGCTTCTAATCGTTTCTAAATTCATATGTATTTGTATTCTCATTCCATTGTTAAATGCGAACTAAGCTATTGCATCATTTGTTATCAGGTTAAAATAACTTGTATTATCTGTGAATATAGAGATTGTCAACAATTTAAACAAAAAAAGGCTTTTCCATTCTCATTTTAGTTTAAGCATTTCTTTTTTATCCAGCCATTTGTATTGGTAGGCAACCGCAAGACTGTTATAATCACTCCCTTTTTGAAAACGAATTCCGGATATCGCCGAAAACTTCAAGCTGCCTGCTTTTGATATAGGAAGTGCATACATAAATGCCAAACGCAGGGTTGATATTTGTGTTTCCCTCAGTGTTCCGTTGATTTTGGTATTACCTCCTACTGCATACCCTGCACTAAAAGACATCCATCTATTACTTTTCATGGTTCTAATTGCATGTCCTTTAATTGTAAATAATGGCTCCTGTTCCAATGAATTTCCTTCAAGAAAATGATTGTTTTCTCCAAACAACCAGACGCCCAAATACCCTTCCAAAATCCATTTCTCATAATTTTTAGCCACACCCCATTGTGGTTTTATCACCCATCTGTTTGAGCCTATGTTGATTAAATATTGGCTGTCATAAAATCCGGTTGGGGCTATAACCTGAACACTTAATCCCGAAACAAAATCTGGTGAATACTTTTGATATTCGCTCGCATCCATAGCCTTTGACCCTACAAAGTTAAAAGAGAATCGCATGCGTATATCCCCAAATCCCGAGCGGTTTATGCCAATTTCCCTCCCTTGATACTCACCTTCATAATGTCCTGCGAAATAGGGCACGATGATATCTATTTTCGACGATAAACCAAAGAAGTTGATAGACCGTACATAAGCACCCGCCACTGTGTGTACTCTTGAATCTATTTCTTTAATAGGGAATGCTGAATCTAATAAGGTGTTTATACGAGAAAATCCGTATCCACCTACTACGAAATTGGATCCTACTGGCAAATTAGTGATAGATCTGGGCTCTAATTCCTGCCCTTCCATTTGAATCCACAAAAAAGAGCAAAAAATTAATATTCTAATCTGAAAGCAGGTCAAAATAGTTTTTTCATTAGGATAGTTTTATGATACTAGTATTTGCTTAACACCATTACAAATGAAAGCAGCTAGTTTGGTTTTGGATCTGAAGAGAATTTCAAGAATCCCCTGTAAGCACCAATAAATATACTATTATTGGGGCCAAAAGTATACGTAGCCCATATATTGTTGAATACTTTCTGATCGTAATTCTTTAAACCCATTGAAAACGATTTCATCAAAAACGAGATACTTTCTTTGAATTCACCTTTTTCAAATTCGGGCCGTAAGTAAAAAACTTTCCTACCTGTTTCATAATCTATCGCCGTCATTTGCCAATCATGATGCCCATCATCGGATGCTTCTTCTCGATTATAAACATAGATAACACCTGTTGCAGTAGACATTTTAGGCGTTGCCGTTTTGGCATCGATATGCTCTATGGGCCAATCTTTCTTCCTTGCAAATTTCCCTGTTTGTTCATTATAATCAAAACGGTCAATTCCGCCAGGCGTATCATTAAAGTCAAACGGATCAATATAATTCGACGTGTTACCTATAAACAAACTGTTCTTATAGGCTACTATTGAGTTTTCGCAAGCGCTACTGTCTTTGGCGAACACACTGTGCCGGCTAACAAGGTGGCCATCTTTTTGTGCATAGATGTTCACGTTAATTTGCCGTGCATCATTATCAGCAATAATGACAAACCGATCATCCATCAATGTGGGTGTTGTGCCGCTACCATCATTTAACTGTCCTTTTTTTTGAGTCCCGTCATTGGGATAGATCTGATCTCCTTGATCATGGAAGGTTTTCTTCCAGTTGGCATCCATTTCTATGGTCTTTTTCTCATCGTTAAACCTAAATTTATACAAGGCAATATTTGAAACAATGTATACGCCATCTGGCCCAATCGAAAAAGAATTCTGTATCTCTTCGCGCGTTTCAGGTTCCATCATAAAAAAATCCCGAAATTCTTTTTTGTACTCCTCATCAGACATCCCTTCTCTGTAAAACTCTACATCTTCAAGCCGTTCGTACTTCTTCCCAAAGAAATGTTCAATCTTCTTTAACAAGCCAAAGCTCCCTATATAGAAGGAATAGGTTTTAGGGCACAATCCTTTATCTTTAAAATCCCCCTTTTTGAAACCTTGCAAATCGATGACACCAATGATACCCATTTTCGAAGTATACCAGATATTACCTTGTGCATCGGGCATTACCGCTGTTAATTTGTTACGTCCCTCCTTGGCAGAAATGCCTTCAATAAAAAGGTCCCCTTTTTCAATTTCTTCCAGAATATCATAAGATAGCGCTCTGTCTCTGACAAATTTTTTGTTTTCAATCGGAATATAAAAAATACTGTATTCTGGCCCTGGAATGATAACTTCATTGTTCTTGGAAAGAAAAAAATAAGCCCCTCCTGAAGTATTTCTGAATAAAGCCATGCGAGCCTTTTTACTGGCCAGTTCCATAGCCTTATGCCCTCTTCCGGGGATTTTAATAGCGTCAACAACTTTAATCGTATCACGTATATCGAGAAGCAATAAAGTGGTGTTTTTCCTGCCAAAGGACAAAGTTACCATGGTGAATTCATCCACAAAGGCAAAAGAAGGACACATGCCTGAAAATTCATCTCCTTTTTCTTTAACCTGAAAGTATTGAACTTTAGCATTCTCAGGAACGGGTCCTTGCAAATTACTGATATCTGAAGCATAAGAATCTTCGTGCATCGCACTCGGCAGACCATCCTTCATATGTGGATGTTTCCATTTAACCAAAGGTTCAAGCGATTCGGGATACACGATGCTATCGTTATTGTATTTAATCCAACTGGGATACCACTCTGCTTCAACGTTTACAAATTTAGTTTCTACCTGAAAGTCCGTTTCTACAATTTCAAATGGCACACAATATTGGCTGTAAATAGTGTCAATTTGAAGCATCAGTAAAACTGTAAAAATAAATACGGCTGGTTTTTTCATCGATTTATATTATTGTTATCACTGCTTTGCTCCTATAAATTTAGATATTTTTAAAATTATATTTTGATTATTCGCTACTATTTTTAATTTCTTGTTTTGCAGCCTCCAGATCAATTACAAACTGTTCGTTTGCATGTAAGCTGGCAACAGCTACAGAACCCATTATACGTCCATAAACTACATCTGAGTGCCAGTGAACATTTCATGCAAGAATCATTTATTATTGTGTCTAACACATTGGAAGCCAAACACTTTTATCACAGAAAGTTTTATCTTAATAAGATGATTATCCGCTTTATAAAAATTGTAAATAAAACTGCAACAAGGTGAAATACACAGTCACAAAGGATTAATTAACCAAATCTTTATCCTTCTTAATCCTAAAGCCTCTTTCTTCACCAATGTAAAGCGGATCGCCATGTTTTTCAGACCAAAACCCATCAAGTATATCTCTAGAAATACATTTATACACTGCAACACCTTTATAAATATGATCATCGTCCCCATGATAATGAAAGTTCACGACCAGAATATCATCCTTAAAAAAGCCCGTACCAAGTTGCTTTTGATTATGGTTTATGATCCATTCTGCAACAATTCTATTGTTAGAATCAAGTGATAAATTCAGTGATCCTTTATAGGTGTTATCACCCGCATCCTGGTTGGTTCCGATTATTGTGTATTCTCCAACAATTTCTTCAATTGACATATCAATATCCTGTTAATAATGTATCGCAAATTTAGATAAAACCTTCGTTAGGTAGCAGTTTACCATTTGAATCGTAATGCTCGTTTTTTAACTAAGCGGTGGTAAACACATTTTGATGTAAAATATGCCAAAGATTTCAAGTACGGAAAGTAGAGGGTACTGTATTAATTTGATGTATAATTCTCGAAAAATTCATCCATGCTTAAAGTAGGGGTTAAATTTCTAGATTTGTAATGCTCTAAATAAATCTTGTAACTCCTTCTTGCAAAACTACCAACCTTTTTAGTTGGATTTAAATCATCATGTAATTCTGTTTTCATATTAGAAGTTATTAGATAGATTAAATTTTCTTATCACTTATATATCAAGGGAATAATCAATATTACAAAAATATTTTTATTTGACCAAAATGTTTATTCAGATGACAATTAAGCAAAATGAAAAAGTTTATGAAAACCATGAGAAAATAATTTCATTTCTATTATAATTCATTTGAAGGCTTTCCTATTGTAGCAAGTATGCCTCCATCTACATAAATTACCTGACCGTTTATAAAATCACTGGCTTTGGATGATAAAAAAACAGCCGTTCCCGCTAAATCATCAGGATCACCCCATCTTGCAGCAGGAGTTCTATTAATGATGAAATCATTAAACGGATGCCCGTCAACCCTAATTGGCTTTGTTTGCTCCGTTGCGAAATAACCAGGACCAATTCCATTTGTTTGAATGTTATGTCTGGCCCATTCTGTAGCCATATTTTGAGTTAGCATTTTTAACCCGCCTTTAGCTGCCGCATAGGCTCCAACATTATTTCGACCCAATTCACTCATCATCGAACAAATATTGATTATTTTTCCTTGTCTTCTTGCAATCATGCCTTTTACAACATGTTTGGAGACAATAAAAGGGCTTACCAAATCAATATCAATGACTTCTTTAAAATCTGCAACTTCCATTTCAACCAATGGAGTTCGTTTTATGATACCTGCATTATTAATCAATATGTCAATAGTACCAACTTCACTTTCGATTTTAGTAATTGCATCTACCACTTCATTTTCATTAGCCACATTAAATTTATAGCCAAATGCTTTTATCCCTTCTGCTTCATAATATTTTACCGCTTTGGCAATCTTTTCCTGTGATGAGTTTCCATTCACTATAATTGTGGCGCCAGCAAGGCCTAGTCCTTTAGCCATAGCCATTCCAAGGCCATGTGTACTTCCTGAAATAAGCGCTATCTTACCTTTTAAATCGAATAATTCCATAAGTCAAATATAATACGTGTTCAGTTATCATAATGCAAAGACAACTTAGTCTTATTAAATCACATCTATTGTATTTAAAAAACAACTCAAAATTATGTATCTGGTTTGCAATGTCAATTATAAACTCATTAGCATAAATGAGACCATTATCAATATATAGCCATCATATTATGCAGAAATAAAAATAATGTTTTATGGGTGATAAAAAAACCCAAGTAAAAAATTACTTGGGTTGATACGTATTAAATTCGTAATGTATGTAGCTTAAATCAGATCCCCTCAGAAAATTTTTAAGCCGATCGAAGATACAATAATTAATTAAAAAAACTATCATTATTCTATGGATGCTTCATGAAAATTATTGCAACAACAAGAAGCAATTGAACAACTGTGATTTTCTAAATCTTGGCTGCATTTTTTTCTTTATAATCTTGCGTGTATTTAACAAGTTTCAATAATAGTTTAAACCCTAAAATTGCGCTGACAAAAATAGCACCGCTTATGCCTAGTATATTAAAAAATCCTTCTTCCATCTTAATGTCATATTTGATTCCTCAAAATTATACTTACATAAGGGATATCGCTACGACTTATTGTGTCGTAAACGTATGCGTAACATCAATTTCTAGATAACATATACATCTCCCTTAATAATTCTCTCGGATTTAAATTCCCTGTAAGGTCAGTCAGCACATTGTCATGCTTAAATATTAAAATATCGTATTTGAAAGGTTGGGTTTTCTCCTTGTCCTTGATTCTTCTGATGCCCGTTATAACACCTTCCAAATAGATGATATTCATCAAGCGCCTGAACTGATCAGGGTTCAAGTTAGGAGGTCCATTGTCTTTGGTAAATGAAGAAAAGTAATTAGAGTAAAGCATCACCACAAAGTTACAAGGTGATCGCGCTACTTGTTGATTAGGTTTGTACCAATTGAAAAGAAAATTAAACCAGCCCTGTAAACCCTAAAAATGCCAGTGATAACAAACCTGCTACCAATAAATTAATAGGAACTCCTTTCATTCCTTTTGGAATATCCGCTAATTCTAACTGCTCTCGAACACTCGCAAAAACGATCAGTGCCAATGCAAAACCAATAGCATTCGCTATGGCGAAGAATACTGCCTTTAAAAGGTTTCCGCTTTCTAAGCCTAAAGCTAAAATAGCGACTCCCAATACTGCGCAATTTGTTGTAATTAAGGGTAAAAACACACCTAGAGCCTGATATAATGGCGGGCTTACTTTCTTCAGCATAATCTCTACCATTTGAACTAATGCTGCGATAACTAAAATAAATGTGATCGTACGTAAATAATCTAAACCGGTTGGTACTAAAACAAATTCGTGTAGTAAATAGGTAACAAGGGTCGCAATGGTCATGACAAACAAAACAGCTCCTGACATCCCTACAGAAGTTGAAACCTTGTTTGACACGCCTAAAAAAGGGCATATTCCCAAAAATTGTGAGAGTACAATATTGTTTACAAAAACTGCTGTTATAAGAATTAAAATATATTCCATGTTCTAGTTTTCTTTAATTGATACTTTATTAAATAGCACACTGAGATAAGCCAAGGCTATAAAAGCTCCTGGAGGCAGAATAAACAGAATTAAGGTACTCGCATCTTCTGAAACCATTTTCAAATTGAATAAGCTGCCACTTCCTAGTATTTCTCTAACTGCTCCAAGCAAGGTTAAGGCAATCGTAAACCCAATTCCCATACCCAAAGCATCAATTATTGACGACATAAGGTCTTTTTTGGAAGCATAGGCTTCTGCCCTTCCGAGTATCAAACAGTTCACTACAATTAAAGGAATGAAAATTCCTAACTGTTCATATAAAAATGGAATAAATGCTTCTAAAACCATTTCTACAATCGTTACAAACGATGCAATAATGACAATAAATGCAGGGATTCTCACTTTACTTGGAATCTGAGACTTTACAAGAGAGACAACAATATTTGACATCAGGAGCACAAATAATGTGGCTATTCCCATACCCAAACCATTAAATGCCGATGAGGTAACACCCAAAGTTGGGCACATACCCAGAAGCATTACGAAAACAGGGTTGTCCTTTATTATTCCTTTTAAAAAGTTTTGTTTATGACTAATTTCTGCTGCCATTATGCTTAGTTTTTAGCTGTTTTTTGATTTTCTACAAATACATCATATGCCATTTGGGCGGCTTCACCAAAAGCCCTTGTTGTTATTGTAGCTCCAGTTAATGCATCAACATCACCTTGGTCTTTTTTGACTTTTAAATTATACGATGACGGATGTTTACCTCTAAATTGCTTGATAAATTTTTCATCCTTCATTTTGGTTCCCAGACCGGGTGTTTCTTTTTGTTCGAGAACTGCTATGTTTTTGATGCTTCCATCTGGATTAAAACCAACCATTATTTTTACCAAACCACTAAAACCCTTTTCGGACGATCCAACAACTGCAGTTCCTGATTGATTTTCATTTAAAAAGCCTGCATAGATCTCAATACTGTCTTTAGCCAAATCAGTTTTTATCCGCTTTACATCTTCTACGGGATTGTTATTAAATTCTGGCAGCACATTTTTTAAAGCATTTATTTTACGGGCCAATTTGGCTTGCTCTTTGGGCCCTTTGGTAATATCATTTATAAAGCCCAGCGAAACACCTGCAATAAGAGTAATGGCAAAAAGTGTAAGGGTCATACTTATAAATGTGGATTTTTTCTTAGTCATAATTACACGATTTTTGCTGTGATTTTACTACCAAAACGCCTTGGTTTAAAGTATGTATTTATAAGCGGTACAAAGGCATTCATGATGAGTATGGCAAATGAAATACCTTCAGGATAAGCGCCATACAATCTAATAACAACCGTAATAACGGCGATACCGATTGCGAATATGACCATCCCTTTTTTTGTCATGGGGCTCGTAACCAAATCTGTTGCCATATAAAAAGCTCCTAAAATAGCACCACCTGAAAGGATGTGGATCAATGGATTAGCAAACATCTCTGGGTTTACCAACCAAAATATTCCGGTAAAAGCAGCCATCGTAGCAAGAATAGTGACAGGTATATGCCATGTAATGACTCTTCGAATCAATAAGTATATTCCACCAATTATCAATGCCAAGCCAGACATTTCTCCGGCAGAACCGCTTGTGATTCCCAGAAATAAATCCATCATACTTGGAATTTTATCTGAAAGTGTTGACATGGTTTCGCCATACATTAGGCCTTCCTTAATAATACCCAGTGTAGTTTCTCCTGTAACGGCATCAAATAAACTTGTGTTGTTTTCAACTGGAGTCGGCCATGAAGTCATTTGCACCGGAAATGATACCAATAAAAATACACGACCTACCAAAGCAGGATTAAAAATATTAAATCCTAAGCCTCCGAAAGACATTTTAGCAACCCCAATCGCAACCAAACTTCCTATGATTACCATCCAAAGCGGAAGTGTAGAAGGCAAGTTAAAGGCTAGTAAAATACCGGTTATCAGGGCCGAACCATCAGTTATTGTAATGGTTGTTTTTAATAAAAACTTCTGAATCAGGTATTCAAAAGCTATACAGGAAATCACAGCTACTGAAGTCATGATCAATGCACTTAATCCAAATACGTATATGGAAACCATAAAAGCCGGAATCAAAGCATAGAGCACATCATACATCACCTTTTTTGATGTTTTATCAGAATGTACGTGTGGCGAGGCTGATATTATAATTTTTTCGTCTACCATCTTAATTCTTAACAGTTTGTAGTTTCTTAACAATATTTTTACCGAATCTGATATAGTCTAATAAAGGTCTGTGTGAAGGACATACATAACTACAAGATCCGCACTCAATACAGGTCATGATATCTTCTGCTGAAGCGCGTTCATACAATCCTTTCTCAGATAAGTTCATCAGCAAATGAGGCTCTAATCCCATCGGACAAACAAAAACACAATTACTGCAACGAATGCAGTTTTTAGATTCTTGTCTGCTTGCCTCCTCTTGAGCAATAATCAATATTCCAGAGGTTCCTTTGGTAACAGGCACATCTGTATTCTTAATGGCTTTACCCATCATCGGGCCTCCATTGACAATTTTTCTTGTCCCATCTGGCAAGCCGCCAACTTCTTGGACCAAATCTTTTATAGGTGTCCCAATTTTAACCCAGAAATTAGAGGCATCCTCTACTTTCTTACCGGTAACTGTTACAACACGCTCAATTAAGGGTTGGTTATATTGAATAGCCTGATAAATAGCGAAAATGGTTCCAACATTATGCACAATTACGCCTACATCCATCGGTAGCCCCCCTTTTGGAACTTCTCTTTTCAAAATTGATTTGATGAGTTGCTTCTCACTCCCCTGAGGGTACTTTACTCTTAATGCCGCTACTTTGATTCTGTCATCACTGGCTGCTGCGTTTTTAAGAACTTTGATCGCATCTTTTTTGTTGTTTTCAATTCCAATTATGGCACTTTTAATATGTAATGCCTGCATAAGAATTTGTATCCCAACAATAATTTCTTCTCCCTTTTCAAGCATGAGCCTGTGATCAGCAGTAAGGTATGGTTCACATTCAACACCATTGATGATAAGGCAATCAACATGATTGTCATTTTTAAGGTCTAATTTGACATGAGATGGGAAAGTTGCGCCCCCTAAACCAACAATTCCAGAGTCTGTAATGTGTTGTAGAATATCCTTTTGATCCATAGTGATTTCCTTTTTTAATGGGAAATCTTGTATGTCAAAATTCGATTCGTTCTTTTGGTCGGTTCTGATTACAATACACTGTTTTTTATAGCCACTGCTATCCACCATCATATCGAGTTTGGTCACAGTTCCTGCTACTGGAGAATGTATATTGGAAGAAACAAATCCGCTTGACTTTGCGATTACCTGACCAATTTCAACTTTGTCTTTTCGATCTACCACAATTTCAGAGGGTATACCAATATGTTGTGCAATCGGTACGTATACAACCTTAGGTACCTGCATTCTTTTTATAGCTTTAAACGAAGTAATCTTGTTTTCAGCTGGGTGAATTCCTCCTTTTGGAAATGTTTTAAGCATCTATATTGGGTTTTTCAGATTCTACATCAGCTTTCGTTTCAATCTTGGCTTTGACAACCGGTTTTACTTCTGTTTTTTTAGCAGGAGTTACTTTCGGCTTTTTATCCTTTGGGATTTTAACTTTTTTGGGAGGAAAATTTGTTTCAATAATTGAATGTGTAGGACATACCTCAACACACTTTCTGCATAAGGTACATAAAGCAGGATCTATATAAGCCAATGTATCTGTCATAACAACGGCATCTTTCGGACAAATGTCTTCACATTTTGAACAGCCGATACAGGCTACATTACAGGCTTTTTTGGCAATTCCCCCTTTATCCTGGTTAAGACAACCAACAAATATTTTTAAATCTCTTTTGTTGAGCGGTCGCATTTCGATAATATCTCTTGGGCAAGCTTTTACACAAGCACCACAGGATGTACATTTATCAGTAATAATAACTGGCAAGCCAGTTTCTTCATCCATATACATGGCATCAAAATCGCAGACATCTACACAATCGCCATCACCTAAACAACCATATTGGCAATCTGTTTCTCCACCATAAACCAGTGATGAAATAGCACATGAGCGAGGCCCCTGATAAATGGTAGTTTTTGGCCTTACATCGCATCCTCCCTGGCATAGTAATACAGCTACGGTTGGATCCTTTTCTGCTACTTCCTTCCCTAAAAGCCCTGCAACCTGTTTCATTACATCATTACCTCCTACCGGACAGAACAACTCTGAAATATCTTCAGTATTAACTAGTTTTTCGGCAAATGCCTTGCATCCCGGAGAACCACAACCACCACAATTAGCAGCAGGGAGAATTTCGTCTACTTCACTTATTAAGGGGTTTTCATAAACATAGAACTTTTTGGAAACGACGTATAATATAACAGCTGCCACGATGCCTATTGAGGCAAGAAGTACAGCGCTATATAAAATCGATATTATCATCTTAAATCATTTTTAGGATTGATACTTTAAATTTCTTTTTGAAAAAGGCATTCAATATATACAATGTAATGTAGTATGGGATCAGCACTGAGAGTGCTATTAAACCTGCCAGCCCTTCTGAAAAGAACGATGAGGCTATAACTAATACACTTACCAATAGCATAAATGGAAACAAATAAGCCCAAAACACGGCTTTCAAGCCAAGTTCTTCATTTAATACAACAGCTACTTCTTCATTTAATACAAAATTTTGCCCTGCTTGTTTCTGGATGAGATTGGGATTGTCAATTTCAATTTCTTTGGAACTAGATTCTGATGCACCACATGCGGCCTTCGCTTTACAGCCCTCACAATTAATATTAGGCTCTAATGAAACCGTAATGGTTGAATTGGTAATTTTTGATATGGCCCCTGAATGCTTCATAAACTATTCAAATTCTTATGCTCAAAAAGAAAGGAGTTAAAACGCTCTTTAAAAGCTTCATCATCGATTTACAAAATTAGGGCATAAACAAGTTATAGAATATGACCTAAGTCAGAATTTGAATCAAATTTTTCATTAAGTAAAGGTCTATTTATGAAGTGAATTTGGAAACAAGATACAGAGCCGGTCAAATTGTTAGCTAACAACATGAAACCTCCAAACAGGAGAAAACAGCAAAAAATATTTGAAAAATACTAAGCTTTAGCCCATAATTCTCTTATGCTGCTAAGATCTTTTTTCATGGCATCAAAAACTATCTTTTTGTCAACTGATATTGAAAACTTACCTTTTTCAGCACCTCCAAGAGGATATTCCAAATGCAAGGAGACAGGCGGGTTCAAGTTGTAGGCCTTAAGTAATTGAAAATATTTAGTGAAATTAACCATGCCTTCTCCTATAGGTACATTAACGGCTTCCCATACACCATTTACTTTTGCCCATTTAAAATCCTTTAATACAAGGGTTTTAATTTTTTGATGTAAAAGTTGTAGTCCGTTTTCCCAAGAAAAACCACCTTCGGCTACTGCGTGGCGAATATCATATTGTACACCTAGATAATCTGGATCAATACCTTCAAGCATTTTTTGAATTTCCCAAAAAGAGCCTCCAACTTTAGTACCTGCATGATTTTGGTAACAGCCCGTGATACCATGTTCTTTATTAAGCTTTACTAGATTTTGAATGGTTTCTTGATATAGGTTTAATGACGCAACCATACTCATACCCTCATGGTATTTAAACCAATTCATCCTGTAGAAAT
The DNA here is from genome assembly GCF_030409835.1 of Lutimonas halocynthiae. Taxonomy (GTDB): domain Bacteria; phylum Bacteroidota; class Bacteroidia; order Flavobacteriales; family Flavobacteriaceae; genus Lutimonas; species Lutimonas halocynthiae. The sequence continues at coordinate 354,727 of NZ_JAUFQO010000016.1, read as the reverse complement.
TCACACCTAAGTCACCTGCAGTCTTAATAATGTCTACATCCTCGGTTTTATTAGCATTATCGATGGCCGTAGTAATCATTTTACATGATGATCCTGATCTTTCTATGTCACGAATTGCTGGTGCGAGATTTGAAATAACATCCTCTGGTAATATGTGCCCTTTTGGACGCACAGTTAAATCAATACCATTAAATCCGAGTTCAGCTGCAACCTGCCCCACTTCTTTTACATCTAAAAATTGCAAATGCTTTGAAAATATGCTCACATCAAGCGTATCATTATGCTCCTCAAATAATGGTGACATAGACGTAAGGGGCAATAAAGGAAGTGAAGTAGATGCTAATGTTGCCTTTTGAACAAATGTTCTTCTTGAATAATGCATTCTTGATTTGTTTACAAATAATTAAAAACCACAACATATGCTGGCATATTAAAGGTGTTGTTTGATTAATTAAATCTTGAACAATAAATGTATCTAAAAAATGAAGACAATCAAAGCCTTATAAAACGCAACTTTGAATCCTAAAAAATAATGTAGAACTAATTTCTTTTCTGTCTATTGACGATCACCAGCCAATAATAAATTACGATCGTGTAAAAAATGCCTCCAAATCCCATAATTAATGCCATTGCAGGAGAAAAAAGTAAGACCAAGACAGCTGTAAAATAGTATAACCCTACGCCTTGAATACATTTTTTAATTCGCCGTCTTTCATCTTCATCATTAGGCCATAAACGGCTTCCTCTGAAAAAATCCTTATAAGCAGGATGTATGAATTTTTCGATCATTATAGCAATCCATAGGATCATCGTAATGATCACTAGAATGGTGCTTCCAACATCTATTAAGAGAAGTATATTCATAACAATAAAGGCGCGAATAAGAGGTGCACCTCTATTTAAAACTCTAAATATCAGTATTTAGTATATGAGAAATCAAAAATTTTATCTGTTCTTTTTTGCTACCAACACCTTCTATAGCTCATATTTTGACTCTATAGAATCCGGGTTTCCGATCCCTGCATTGTCCTTTTTAGTATTTAAGTCCTTTGCAAACTCAGCAGGAAGTTCGATCAAGCCCTTTTCCTGATAAACACGCAACATATTACTTCTAAAATAAAAGACATTTATATTATCATTGTCAAGATCGATAAAAAAGTCATAGGCATTACTCGGGCAATTGTGCTGTTTGCATCCACTCATATGAACAATATTGTCTATGATAACGAGGCTTGTCTCTGTGTTATAATTTTGTATCAGCGCTTTATAATTAAACCGCTCCAAATTCTGAAGTCTTTGCGACAAGACTCCATTTGTCAATAGATTTTCTTGAGTTGCGTATTTCCCTGAATATGCTTTTAAATAAGCCAATGGTACAATCGGCAATTCGGCTTCTGTTTCCTCCTCCAACTGAAGTTCAGTTTCAATAGGTAACGGAACATCTATAGGAGAATCGATATATTCATTTGATTTTTTCTCTTGCTTACATGATACAATTACTAACAATATCAATAGGTAAAAAACAATTTTATTCATAATCAATTACATTTTAATTCTTGTTCAATAATATTCATCTTCATATTATTCTTCATTCAACTGCTGAATATACATGTTTATTTTTGCCTTCACTTCATCATCTAAATCAGGCTCCTGGATGTCTTTATAAATTTTCAACGTATCATATAAGATTTTGGCTACAAGATAGCGGGCAGTGGCCTTATCATCAGCAGGAATTGTATACCATGGGGCATGAGGCTTCGACGTTTTATTAATCGCTTCTTGATAACAGAATTGGTATTGATCCCAAAGTTTCCTTTCTTTTAGATCACCTGGAGAAAATTTCCAATGCTTCTCCTCTTTCTCCAAACGCCTTATTAAACGGTTTTTCTGTTCCTCTTTTGAAAGGTGTAAAAAGAATTTGAAAATGATGGTTCCGTTTTTTGCAATATGGTCTTCGAAATTTTTGATCTGATCAAATCTCTCTTCCCAAAAATTTTCTGTAATGTCTTCAACTGAATTGATTCCCGGGATGTTCTCACCCATGATATAACCAGGATGCACTCTTGTAACCAAAACATTCTCATAATGTGTTCGGTTAAAAACACCGAATTTACCCCGAGCAGGTAAAGCGATATAATGTCTCCATAAATAGTCATGACCCAATTCAAGAGGGGTTGGCACTTTGAAACTATGCACCACTACTCCACGAGAATTGAAATCTTTGAACACCTCTCTGATCATACTATCTTTACCTGCGGTATCCATGCCCTGTATACATATCAATACTGCATATTTTCCATGGGCATATAAAGTGTCTTGAAGTTTACCTAGTTTTTTGCGTACCCGTCTTAATTCTTTTTCTACTTCCTTCGTATCTGTTTCCAATTTAATTTTAGTTGGAAGTACATTTAATTCTATAGTGCTGTCCACTTTAAAAATGGAGGTATTGATATCTTTCATCTAAGGCGTTTTAGTAAGCTTAATGCTATGGCTAAAGATAAAAAAAACAATTTGAATTTTGCTTGGCACAGAATTTGAATTAGCAGCTATTATAAACTTATGAATTATGTTATTTCGGCTCCTCCTCAGAAAAAGACTTCTTCTTGTCTTGCCAATTTTACTATTTTCCTATTCTTGTGAAATGCTAACTGATGAATTGCTTGAATGCAATGATAAGATTGTCCCTAAACTTCCAAGGAAAAACATGCTAATTGGTAAAGTAGGATCCAGTTATTCTGAGATTATTTCAGCCTATATCCAAAATGCAGATGAAGAAACTTTTGAATATGAGTTCTCCATGACGGGAAATCTTCCCGCAGGCTTGGGTTACAGAAGTGATGGCCGGGTTTTTGAAATTTTTGGGAAACCAACAGAAGCTGGAACTTACACCTTTAAAATAAAAGTTAAACTCCCTCATGTTATTTCGGGGGTCGGAGACGGTTTTTGTTTTGCAAAGGATTCTGACAGACAAAAATACACCATCATAATTGAGGAATAAAAAAATTTAAACTCATGGCCCAATCCAAATATCTCTGAGGGGAAAAGAACCGAATCGAACCAATCATTTAAATTTTGGATTAAAACGACATCTTTCTGCTTATATTGTAATTACATGAAGAATAGACGCTTAGAAAACGTGGAGCAATGTTGTTAATAATTGATACTTTTAAGGCCTTACTTTTAGGATTCAAAATTCACTCATGAAAGACACAACGAAAGATATACTGATCATTGGAGCAGGATTGACTGGATTAGCTTTGGCCTATTATCTAAAAGAAAAAGGCTTGGAAATTAGTATCCTTGAAGGGAGAAATCGGACGGGTGGACGTATTTTAACAGTAAGTAATAATGAGACGCCACTTGAAATGGGTGCTACTTGGATCAGCCCGCAACACAGCCAACTATTAGCTTTATTAAAGGAACTAAAACTTGATATATTTGAACAGAAATTAGGTGAAACAGCCATTTATGAGCCAACAACAAACAGCCCTCACCAACTTGTGCCTTTACCACAAAATCAAGAACCCAGTTATAGAATCAAAGGAGGGAGCAATTTATTAATCAATAGTTTAGCGCAACAGATCAAAACTACAGATGTAATTATGGGCTGCGTGGTAAAAAGCATTGAGGGAAGTAAAGATTTTCTATTGGTAAATACAAATCAAGGCGTATTCAAAACTAAACATGTGGTATCAACACTTCCACCCTTTCTATTTCTTAATACGATAAAAGTTAGTCCCTCATTACCAGAAGAGCTTCATGAAATAGCACAGAATACCCATACCTGGATGGGAGAATCAATTAAAATAGGACTTAGTTATTCGGATGCGTTTTGGGATGAAATGAAGCTGAGCAGTACCATTTTTAGTAACCAAGGTCCTGTAACCGAAATGTATGATCATTCAAATTTTGAACAAGATAGATTTGCTTTAAAAGGCTTTTTGAATAATGCTTATTATTCAATATCTAAGGAAGAAAGGCTTGAATTAATCATGAGACAACTTGAAAAGTACTATGGCCAAAGGGTTAGAAATTATTTGAACTATGAAGAGCTCATATGGCAACATGAAACGCTTACTTATACACCTTATGAAGGCCATTTGTTTCCGCATCAGAATAATGGGCATCAACTATATAGAAATTCATTTTTAAAGGAAAGGCTTTTTATAGGCGGTACAGAAACGGCCTCTGCGTTTCCCGGGTATATGGAAGGTGCCGTTCGCAATGCCAAAGAGATTGCTTCAAAATTGCAATAACTACAATACCATCAATTTATTTTTTTTGGTTTTAATTCGTAAAAAAAGATATCATCATTCGGAACATCAAATTCAAAGCCCTTCACTTTAAGGTTATTGTCTGCATTAATTTTGATCGTTCCAAAACTAAACCATGCCTGGTCTTCATCCCAGTGAATTTCATAAGTATCATAATGCCAATGCGTCAATTTAGCTGAAAGCAAAGGGTGATGTTCGAATTTTAAACTTAAACGATCGCCATCATTACTAATACTTATTTTGCCTACCATATCATCGTAATAATCTCCCAGAATCTTTTTCTCATCCAACGTTGGTTTGGTATCTAATACACGAGCAGCTATTCGGTCAGCGATTCTGCTGTCATTTTTTGCTTGCCGCCCATTAGTGCGTTCTAAATGCTTTTTCGACCAATCTTTTCCATCAATCCCTAAGAATTGATCCAGCGCATAATAAGTCGCTGCCATAATCGGGCTTTTTGTTCCATTGGTCAAAACAACAACTCCAAGGTTTTCACTAGGAATCATCGTCACAGCTGTGATCATGCCATCATAACCTCCAGTATGTCCTACGCGTAACTTTCCATGATAATCACTTAGACCCCATCCAAGACCGTATCCGCTAAATTGGCGCCCAAAATCATTCGGCTTAGTATGGTCAATACTAAAATTATTATGCGGTGTCCAAATCATATTTCTGGTGGCAGCAGTTAAAAGTGTATCATTTTTATGTATGCCATGATTCATATTAAAGACCATCCATTTAGATACATCAGAAACACTTGAAATAAGTCCTCCGGTAGCAGCAACCTCTTCCCAATCAACCCAGTCAATGGCAAAATTTTCATCCTTTTCTCTTTTATGAGGTGTTGCATAATTACCTTTAATCTTTAAATCATTTAAAGATGTGATACTTCGGTTCATCTCTAATGGAATCAGAATTCGTTCTTTAACATTTTCTCCCCAGCTTTTCCCCGTTACTGTTTTGATTAATTCCCCTGCCGTGATATACATTAAATTAGAGTAGCCATAGCCAGCTCTAAAATCATAGGCCTTGGGTACATATTTGATGCTTTTTATTATTTCTTCAGATGATTTGTCTGATTTATACCAGATATTATCACCGCTAAAAGTACCCAAACCTACCCGATGGCTTAACAAATCCCGGATGGTGACATGCTCGCTAACCCATTCATCGTAAACTGCAAAATAGGGCAAATGGCTTTTCACTTTATCATCCCATTTCAACTTTCCTTCTTGTACAAGCATCCCAATAATGGCAGAAGTAAAGGCCTTAGAATTAGAGGCGATGGCGTATAAAGTGTTCTCATCAGGTCCACCTTTTTTACCCGTTTCCAGAACGCCGTAGTTTCCTGTAAAAATTAATTCTCCATCTTTAACGATACCTATCGATGCAGCAGGAAGATCCCAGTCTTTAACCATTTTGGCATAATAGGCATCAAGAGCTTTCAGATCAACCTCTTTATCTGATTGACTAAAGGCCGTAAAGGAGATGAATAATGTAATAAACATTAAACTGTAAAAGGATTGTGTTGATTTCATAATATAGATTTAGCTATAGGGCAATTTAGTAAAATTGTAAACCATAATATCGGCTGAAAGCTTATTTACTCAAAAGTGTATGGATCACTTAAATGGCTTTATATTAACTTTGAAATGAGCGGTTCCATCACATGCCTTAAACAAGGATTTATCCAGAAGTTTACCTGCAGTATAGGGATAAGCGGTAATAGGTTCTATGCAAAGCATTCCCTTAACTTCAGTCCAGAGCATAAAATTATGAAACCCCTCTGTTTCGAGCTGGATATGATACCCTTGCTCTTTGATTAGTTTGATTTCAGAGCTATCCAATACTTTAAAGGCAATAGCTCCTGCATCTAAAACGTCTTGAAGCTTTATCTCTTTGTCATTGGCCATTATTTTTTCTGTATTATGGCCTGAAAGCCTGAAAGCAGGATGATACCCTAACATAAAAGGCATCCCTTTTTCACCATCGACCTCAAATTCAATGCTTAATTTTTCATCATTAAGACTGAATATTTTTTTAAATTCAAAGTCATATGGCCAGGAAAGCCATTGTTCTGAAGATTTAGCCGGATACTTCGAATTCTCAATTTTAGTGTTCTTTTTATAGACCTTTTTACAAACCAAAGTGTCTCGGGAATGATCAACCACTTCATATGCCATTTCACGCAATAGTCCATGTTGATCTTGAATAGCCTCACCCCTTTCAGTTGTTACTTTAAAATTATTGGCTTCAGTTGGGCCAATGATCGGAAACATCTCTGTATCAGCATTGCCCCATCCTCTATCTCCTTTTTGGTGTATCAGTTCTTCTCCAAACTTACTGTAACTAACAAGCTCTCCTTGATCTATAACTACTGTTGACTCTTTATCCGGGCTGGTAATAACTTGCTGGTTCATGTTACGGTTTTTCTTTACAAATATATGATTGAATTGCTACTAATTTATGGTAATCTCAACTTTTAGTTATGCAATCTGCATGCATGAAATGAGAAAAATATTCAATATTCATGAATATCGAGAAGCAAGAATTAGTCGTAATCCTTATATTTATCACTAAACTATCAAAGTTCATGATCCCCTTTTTCAGAAAAATCCGTAAAAAAATGGCAGATGATAACCGACCTATAAAGTATATGAGATATGCCATTGGAGAGATCATACTTGTAGTTATTGGTATCCTAATCGCCTTGCAAATCAATAACTGGAATCAGAACAAAAATAATGCAGACCAAGCAAATAAACATTTAGCAACTTTGAAACTGAATCTTGAAGACGACTTGAAACAGGCAGAAAATCTCCTGTCCATTTCAGACACTGCCATCCTTTTCAGTAACACTGCTTTAGAACAATTTAAAACCTTAAAACCAATTGATGATAATATTCAGATGTATATCCTTTCCTTAATGCTAGAACATAATATTGAGGTCAATAAAAGTGGAATTGACGCACTTATCAATTCAAATTCAATAACCTATATCAATGAGGAACTACAGGTGAAAATATTAAATTATTACAGACATATCGAACAATTAATTAGCAGGGAAGAAAATGCCAATACAGATATCAAACTAATGTATGAACCTTATGTAAAAGAAAATTATTCATGGATCTACAACAAAACAAATCCATGGCCCAGGCAAACAGAATTTTATAAAGATGACCCTAGAAGTATAGCAAAAATTGATGAAAAGAGCTTACTCTCTGATAAACAATTAGAGGTTATGGTATTTGGTAGGCGCTTTCAATCGATGCGGCTTCGCAATCTATACGCAACTACAATAAATCTTGCTCAGGAAATTGTGTCTGATATTGAAAAAAATAATTAAGAACAAAGCGATCCTTCCAAAAACATGGCAACCCCATCATCAATATTGCAAGCTGTTTTATGATCAGCGACATCTTTAGCTTCAGAAATAGCATTTTCAACTGCAACCCCTACTCCTACTGCACTCAACATATCCACATCATTGTAATTATCACCAAAAGCCATTACATTTTGAAGTCCTAATTCAGGGTATTGAAGACTTAACAGAGTTTCTAAGGATGTTTTTTTAGAAATACTTTTAGGAGAAATTTCGAGATAAGTTGGTTTCGATCTGTAACCAATAATTTGATCATTATAATTGCTTTCGATAAAAGCAACCAAAGAATCAAGTTCTGTTGGTTTTCCCATACACATGATCTTATGTGCTCCTTTACCTTCTGACTTCCACTTTTCAAGTGTCATCTCGATTGCCTGTAATACAGGCACTACCTTTGTATTATTGCTTTCACGATTGGCCCAAAAATCCATTCCCGGTACATACCATTCTCTGCCATGATACAAACTACTGTGGATTTCAGTGTCTGAGCAAAAATCGACCAAGGCCTTGGTAATATCCAAATTTATTTCTGTACTGTGAACTACTTCTTCCCCTTCAATTATTAATCCACCGTTATAACAGATCAGTGGCAGATGTGTAATATCCAATTCTTCCTGTAAATGTTCCATAGCCTGAGGCATTCTTGAAGAGATCAAAATAAATGGAATAGGTGCCATGTCTTTAATCACTGCAATGGTCTTTGTAGATAATTCACGGTCTTTATTCAACAAGGTTCCGTCAATATCAGAACAGATCAATTTAGTTTGCATGGAAACGGGTTTAATTGGAGCTTATATTCAGGAAAGATTTTAATACTATAAGGCGCTTGAAATTTCGTGCAAATATAGGTCTAATTAGCGGTTTTAAAAGCATAAAAAGGTAATAAATCACCATCCTGAGCCTTGTACCTATTTCTTCAATTTCTAATTAGATGATCAATAATAGGAAGGTCTGCCCCTGACATATGATAAGCCTTCATTTGAGCAGCGGTAACCCAGGCAATTTCATCATGTTCAGACAAGGTGAATTCACCACTTAAATGAGTTGCTTCATAGGCCATTAATTCTATTTTAAAACGCTTATAATCATGGATTGCACTCATAATATACGGACCTATTCTAGTCTTAATATTTAATTCTTCAAAGAGCTCTCTTTCCAAAGCAATTTCAGGTGTTTCACCTTCCTCAATCTTACCTCCAGGAAACTCCCACCTTCCACCGTGTGCCTTATGTGATGCTCGTTTGGCAATCAAATACTTATTTTGTTTTTTAATAATGGCGGCTACTACTAATATCAAAATTTACGTTTTTATGAATAGCAAAAAAACAAAAATATTCAATGCCAATTAACAATATCATTGTAAACATTTATTTTATATTAGCCACGCTATAAAAATATCCTATGCATCATTTTCTGAAATTGAATTTATTATTGCTTTGCATTCTCTGTGTTGCTTGCCAAAATGAACCAAAACTAGAAAACAAAAAAGAAGTACTTGGTTTCAATGAAAAATTCAATGATGCTTATGTACAAAGCAAGGATACTTCATTTGATCATATGTCTAAATTGCGTGCAGCAAACCGTGCCTATGGTTTGGCAAATAAACAAGATTCAGATAGTCTGTTGATCCTCGCATTGCATCGCAAGACCCTTTTGCATAATAAACTAAAGCAACGTGATAGTGCTATTTTATATTCCAAAGAACTTTTAAGTATAGTCGAAAATATCAATGATTCAGTTGGAATCGGGAAAGCTTATTGGAAATTAGGATATTATAATGATTTGGCTTCTCTTAAAGATTCGGCATATTATTTTTACAACCAATCAAAAAAAATACATGAAGCCTTAAAGGATAGTGCCCAGGCTGGTCGAACATTGCTAAATATGGCCATTTTACTGTCTGATGCCGGAAGCTATACTCAAAGCGATGAGATCGCTATTGAGGGCCTTACTTTTTTACAGAACACGAATGAAGAAGTTTCCAAAGCGAGTATTTTGAATTGTATAGCTATTAATGGTAAAAAGCAAAATCAATTTGAGGAATCTTTATATTGGTATAAGCTGGCTATCGAAACAACAAATAATATAAAGCATAGAAACATTTATCTTAATAACATTGCAAATATTAAACGAATTAAAGGCGAATTTATTGAAGCCATTAGACTCTATGAACAGATAATAGCAGAACCAGCAATAGTAAATGACACAAAAGAATATGCCCGAATTTTGGATAACCTTAGTTATACCCAATGGCTCTTCAACAAAAATGAATCTTCATTAATTGGGATGAAAAAAGCGCTTTTATTGAGAGAAGAAGCAAACAATAATTCAGGCCAAATTACAAGTCATGAGCATTTGACCGAGTACTATTTGGAAACAGATCTGGCTAAGGCAAGAGAACATGCGAATAAGATGCATGATTTGACATTGAAATCAGATGATGTTGATGATCAGTTAGGGGCCTTAGATCTATTAATGCGTTCATACGAAAATCAACCTACGATCTACAGCAGCTATGCAAAAGCGTATATGTCACTTAGCGATAGTATACAACAAGTCAGAAATAAATTGTCAAACAAATATGCTAAGATTCGATTCGATGCTACTCAAAACAGGGCTGAAAATGAGATGCTAAGAACCAGAAGTGCAGAAGAACAACTGGCCCTCGAGAAATCTAAGCGAATGAATAGTGTCTATATTGCAATTGGTGTTATTTCAATCTTTGTTTTTGCATTCATTCTCTTGCTTTCACGAGAAAGGTACCAAAAAGAAAAACTGCAAGAAGTGGTACTCACTGAGTCAAGGATTTCAAAGAAGGTACATGATGAAGTGGCCAATGATTTATACCAGGTCATGACTAAATTAGAAAAACAACCTACTGAAAGAGATGCTTTACTTAATGACTTAGACAGTATCTACAACAAGACACGTGACATATCAAGAGAAAATAATGCTTTGGACCTTGAACAGGATTTTGGAGAATTACTCAGTGATTTATTAATGAGTTATAAAAGTGATGAGGTTAATATCATTACAAAAGGATTAAAAAAAGTATCCTGGAAAAAAACCAATTCCTTAAAAAAAACGGCCATATTCAGAGTGATTCAAGAATTGATGACCAATATGAAAAAACACAGCGAGGCGCAAATAGTGATCCTTAGCTTTGATGAAGTGAAAAATAAAATTCTTATAAAATACAGTGACGATGGCGTTGGATGCCAGTTAAAAAAGAATAATGGTTTACTCAATGCGGAAAACCGTATTACCAGCCTGAGAGGAAAGATTACCTTGCAATCTGAAAAAGGTAAAGGATTTAAAACAACTATAATCATTTAGTTATGTTCAGTAAAGTTTTAGTAGCAGAAGACATGGATGATATCAGCAAAGGCGTTGTAGAGACGTTGTCTGAACTCGGTGTCTCTGAAATTCAGCAAGTGCAATATTGTGATGATGCTATTCTTAAAATAAAAAAGGCAGAGCTTGATGGACAGCCATTTCAATTACTCATTACTGACCTTTCTTTTAATAAGGATCATCGCGCTCAAAAAATAACTTCAGGTGATGCGCTGGCTGAACTAATTAAAAGGGATTATCCTCATATAAAAGTTATTATGTATTCTATTGAAGATCGGGCTCAAAAAGTAAGACAAATGATTCAACAGCTAGGTATCAATGCCTATGTTTGCAAGGGGCGTCATGGCTTAAAAGATCTGGCCAAATCAGTGGAGCAGGTTTTTATGGATAAGGTTTATTTATCTGATCATATTAGCCACGCTTTGCATCCTCAACACGATTTTGAAGTGCAAGAGTTTGATTTGATTTTGCTCGAAAAACTCTCTAAAGGAAAATCTCAGGAAGAGATCAGTACAGAACTTAAACACCATAATATCAGCCCCTCAAGTCTTAGTTCTATTGAAAAAAGACTCAATAAACTTAAAATAGAATTTAAGGCTAATAATGCGATACACTTGGTAGCAAAGGTTAAAGATTTGGGTCTTATCTAATTTCAAACACAATACATTATTTTTCTTCATGGCTTACGGCATCCCGTAAGGTGTAATCATGCTTTCAAACTATTTTTGGTACTTGAACTGAAGCTTTGATCAATAAGGTAAGTTATATAACCCTTTATGATTAGGAAAAAGGATCGAAATGCCTTTGCATTGCGAGACACAAGGGGTTTTCCAATTCTGTTGTAATTTCATTCCCTCATGCTTTTTAGTGCAGCATTAGGGAAATCCCAAGTCTTCATTTCAAATCAATTCTTGATGAACTTATGAAAGACAAAACCCATTCAACAGCAATAGAGTTATTTGACGCTAGAGAACGTGAACCTCTAATTAACATTGAGGGAAGGGTGTCTCATTTAAACAAAATTAACTCTCATTCTCAAGTAAATCATTTTAAAGACGAGACTTCTGTCATCATTGACTTGAAAAATGGATCTCTTTCTAATCAAGTAAGTTTATGCAAATTGCTAGGCTACTCCAAGGCGCCAAAGTCATTACAGGATTTAAAAGCGATCTGTGATAAGGATCATCTCTTCCATGTTAAGCACGTATGCAAAACATATCTTGATTATTGTAAAAAAAATCTATTGATTCAAGATTTTTCGTCGCTGAGTATCACTTTTAAAATGCGAAAAAATAATGGGTCTTTTATTAAAACACTCTGTCAGATCAGTGTCTGGGAAAGTCACGAGAATCAGCTAACCAAGCTTTTGATAAAGTTTATAGATATTAATTTTATATCACCCGAATCTAATTTAGCCTGGACACTGCAGGCAGATGCAGCAAATAGATTGAATTTTAAGAACCTTGTTGCCACAAAATATATCAATACATTTTCACCGCGAGAACTTGAACTTATTAAGGAAATCTGCAGCGGTATAAGCAATACTCAAATTGGAAAAAAACTGTTTATCAGTAGTCATACCGTTGCAACGCACAGAAAAAATATTTTTAAGAAATCCAGCTGTTCTAGTGCAGCTTCTCTTTTCAGCTATTGCAGGCAAAGAGGGTTGATTTAATCATTACCAATCTGCTATATTTTTACACAATTGTTCATTAATTTATTTCGATAAAACCTAATTGATCTGAAAATCTCAATTAGTTTTTCATCTACTTCGCATATTGAATCATAACGAACCAGCTAATTACTATATGAATTAGCTTTAATGAAAATCAGTGCTGTTAAACAAGAACAATTCAATAAATTGCAGAAAATTTAGTATCCCGTCATTCATGGAAAGTTTTGAATTTGAAATGATTCAACGCATTGAGTTTCTTGATATATTGTTATAAGACTAATGTTTCTATCTTCGATAGATCATGTAACTAAAAACAATTATCAAACATCCATGATTCATTATGTAAATCATTAATGATGAAAGAAAGTTATCAAATACAAGGCATGTCATGTAATGGTTGTAAAAACCATGTTGAAAAAATATTATCTGCAGTTGAAGATGTACAGTTTGTCAAAGTAGATTTAGATAAAAAATCTGCTCAGATCGAATCTATAAGCCCGATTTCAATTGATAAATTTAAAATGGCACTTAGAAACGATGGTGCTGCTTATACAATTCATCCTTTTGGAGAATCTTTAAATAAGACCTCCCAAAAACCAGAAATCAAGAAAGGAAGTACTACAGGAAAGTTTTATTGCCCCATGCATTGTGAAGGGGAAAAAATTTATGATGCTGCTGGAGATTGCCCGGTATGTGGGATGGACCTGGTAGAAGAAATTCAGCTAAACCCTACTTCGGCTCTTTCATATATTTGTTCAATGCATCCAGAAATTATTGAAGACCAACCTGGAGCCTGTCCTATTTGTGGTATGGATCTTATTTTAATAGAACCAGATGCAAGCGCAGAGGAAAAAAATTACCTGGAATTACTGAGAAAACTCTGGATCTCCGTTGCATTTACATTGCCAATTTTTTTGATTGCAATGTCTGAGATGATTCCTGATAATCCACTTTTTAAGTTATTAGACCAGAAATATTGGAATTGGTTACAATTGCTGCTATCGCTTCCAGTTGTGTTTTATACAACTTGGATGTTTTTCCAGAGAGCCTATAGGTCAATAATGACTTGGAATTTAAATATGTTTACCCTAATTGGGATAGGTGCCGGAATTGCCTGGCTATTTAGCGTTTTTGCAATGCTTTTCCCTGATTTCTTTCCAGAACAGTTTAAGACTGAAAATGGAACAGTGCATGTATACTTTGAAGCAGCAACTGTTATTCTTACCTTGGTATTATTGGGCCAAGTTCTTGAGGCAAGGGCACATAGCAAAACCAATAGCGCGGTAAAAGAATTATTAAAACTTGCGCCAAATACGGCTTATTTATTTAAGAATGGTGTAGAAAAAGTAATTGGAACAGATCAAATTCAATTACAAGATGTTTTAAGGGTTAAACCCGGAGACAAAATTCCTGTTGATGGTATTATCATAGAAGGGAGTAGCATCATCGATGAATCTATGGTTACAGGTGAACCACTTTCTGTTTCAAAAAGTATAGGCGATGTTGTTAACAGCGGTACCATAAATGGTAACCAAACATTTTTGATGAGGGCTGAAAAAATTGGAGCCGACACATTGCTTTCGCAGATCATACAAATGGTAAACGAAGCAAGTCGCAGCAGGGCTCCCATTCAAAATTTAGCAGATAAAGTGTCGGCTTATTTTGTACCTATCGTGGTGGCTATTTCAGTGATCACTTTTGCCGTCTGGGCCATATGGGGTCCTGATCCTGTTTATGTATATGCCCTGGTAAATTCAATTGCGGTTTTAATTATCGCCTGTCCATGCGCCTTAGGGCTTGCAACCCCTATGTCAGTGATGGTAGGTGTTGGCCGCAGCGCACAAAGTGGCGTTTTGATCAAAAATGCTGAAGCATTGGAAAAAATAGATAAAATTGACACTTTGATAATTGACAAAACCGGAACCATTACAAAAGGCAAGTCTTCTGTTGAAAAGATCGCTGTTTTTGATAATGGATATGAGGAGGGTGAAATTTTATTATACATGGCATCATTAAATCAAATGAGTGAGCATCCGTTAGCAGAAGCCATTGTAAACTACGCAAAGAAAAAGGATATAAAACTGTTAGAGGCTGATCAATTCAAGTCAATTACTGGCATGGGAGTTCAGGCCCTTATTAATGGAAAGGAAATAATACTCGGAAATGATAAAATGATGGCATCTGTAGGAGCTGGTTTATCTGAGAAACAACATGATAAGGCTGCACATTTTCAAAAGCAAGGGAAAACCGTTTCATTTATAAGTATTAGCGGCTCTGTAAGAGGGTTTGCTGTAATAAGTGATCCTATTAAAGATACCAGTGCAAAAGCAATCAAAGAACTGCAAGATCAAGGAATAGCAGTTATTATGCTCACAGGTGACAATGAGAATACGGCTAAATACGTTGCTGAATCCTTACAATTAACATCATATAGAGCTTCTTGTTTACCAGAAGATAAATTGAAAGAAATTGAAAAATTACAAAGTCAAGGTCATGTAGTGGCTATGGCTGGAGATGGCATCAATGATGCACCTGCACTGGCAATAAGTGATGTCGGAATTGCCATGGGTACCGGAACTGATGTGGCTATTGAAAGCGCTACTATTACTTTAGTAAAAGGAGACCTTCAAGGGATTGTAAAAGCAAAGAATTTAGGCCATCAAGTGATGAAAAATATCAAGCAAAATTTATTTTTTGCATTGGTCTATAACACGATAGGTGTTCCTGTAGCAGCTGGAGTACTCTACCCTATTTTTGGTATTCTTTTATCGCCAATGATTGCAGCTTTGGCCATGAGCTTCAGTTCAGTATCTGTTATTGCCAATGCATTAAGATTAAAAAATATTAAAATCTAGGCCGCTGTTGTATTGATAATTTGGTTTGCTTTGAATGCTTATCTTATTTTCACATCTTTTCTTAATAACATAAACCAATTCCTTCTTTTGAACTCTTCAGCATTTAAAGGAGTTCTAGCATGCTCTAAATTAATTTATTATTAAAAATTTAACTAAATATTCTCTCTAAGAATATATATATCGATACTACATTATTCATTATATTTGCAACTTAATTTTTTTTAAACATGGAAACAATCACAGAAAATAAATACAGCACTTGGTACCATCCTTATAAACCTGCTGCTGCATATAAGAAAAGGGTAGCCTATTTCAGTATGGAATTTGGTATAGACCAAGCATTCAATATCTATTCAGGTGGACTTGGCTTTTTAGCTGGTTCTCATATGCGTTCAGGATTTGAGCTAAAGCAAAATATGATCGGCGTCGGGATGTTATGGAAATATGGCTACTACGATCAAAATAGAAATGATGACCAAACACTTAAGGCAGATTTTAATGAGAAAGTATTTGACTTCTTAGAGGATACTGGAATTGAAGTAGAGGTTAAGTTACATGATAATCCACATGTTAAAGTAAGAGCTTATGTACTTAAGCCAGAAATATTTGGAACAGTCCCAATGTACTTTTTGAGCACTGATGTAGACGGTAATGACCATTTATCCAGAACAATCACAAATCATTTATATGATGCAAACGAAGTAACTCGCGTTTCTCAAAGTATCATTTTAGGTGTGGGTGGAGCCAAAGTTGTGGAAGCTTTAGGCGGTTCAGATGTTTATCACTTGAATGAAGGTCACGGACTTCCTGCTTTTTACTATTTAAGAGATCAGGGTGTTAAAAAGAATCAGTTGGTATTTACAACACATACACCTGAAAAGGCCGGGAATGAAGAAAGAGAAGCACGTCATTTAAACAGATGTGGATTCTTCGGAAGAAACTTGTCAGAAGATGAGTTGCAAAAAGAAATGGTAAATGGCGGTATGATTAATTATACTGTTGCTGCTTTAAGAATGGCGAAAAAAGCCAATGCCGTGTCTAAACTCCATGCAAAAGTGGCTAAAGACATGTGGAAAGACTACCCTGGAACTTGTAATATTATTCCTATCACTAATGCCCAGAATCAGAGTTTTTGGCAAGATAAAGTCATCAAAAGGACTTGGGAGAGAAAGCAGGTAAAAGCATATCAAAAAAGAAAACTGGAATTAAAACAAGATCTTTTTAATGAGGTAGCACTTCAAACCAATAAAAAGATGGACCCTAAAGTACTTACCTTTGTTTGGGCACGTCGTTTTGCAGGTTATAAGAGAGCCGACCTCCTACTTCATGACCTTCAAAGATTTGAAAGGTTAATTTCAAACGAAAAATACCCCGTACAGATTATCTGGGCAGGAAAGCCTTATCCTTATGATTATTATGCCATTGATATATTTAACCACTTGGTAAATTATTCAAAGCAAAAGCCAAACTTGACAGTTCTTGTAGGGTATGAAATGGACCTTTCAAGAAAACTAAAAAACGGGTCTGATATCTGGTTAAACACACCTAGAATTACACGTGAAGCTTCAGGTACCAGCGGAATGACTGCTGCAATGAACGGATCAGTAAATGTATCAATCAACGACGGATGGATTCCTGAATTTCAAAAAAATGGTAAAAACAGTTTTATACTTCCTGAAGTAGATTACAAATTACCACATTGGGATCAAGACAAAATGGACGCTGATAATTTATACGATATTCTTGAAAACGAAGTGATCCCAACCTATTACGATAAGCCTGAAAAATGGCAGGAAATTGTATTTAATGGTATTGATGACGTAATTCCAGAATTCACAAGTCATAGAATGGCAGATCAGTACTATAAGAAACTGTTCTAATCCAGCATAAAACACTTCATAATATAAGGTTGTACATCAGAATGGATGTGCAACCTTTTTTTTTGCGAACCCTTCGGAGGTGAACCCTTCACCTCCCACCCGGTCGGAATTCGAAATTCTCCTTTCAGCGTTAGTTGTTCAAGTAAAATTTGGATTATGTACACAAAAAAACCTGATAGAAAAATCTATCAGGTTAGGTTAGTTTCAAAACTTTTCCCCCGAGTATTTTGAAACGCAACTCGAAATTACGAATTTTTTTCTATTATGTACTAAATACACATTAAAAATGTTTAAGAATTATGAACAAAAAAGACCAATTCATTAAACAGACTCTTAATCAACAACTTATGTGTTTCAATAAATTCTAACCCCTTAAATTCTAAGGTCTTTGAGCATAGAATACAAGTAAAATTATGGATTAAAAGGAGTGGAATCAGGTTCAATTTCCTCTTGTTTTTGTTAATAATTCTATGTTTTTTTAACTCATTTAGCAAGCGTTTTTTTTCCGAACTTGAAAAGTGTAATAATTCTGTTCAACTTTTAAAACTGCTGTCTAACCTTTTAATCCATAATCAATTAAGTTTTTTACTTACGATCATAATAACCAAATACATTAACATATTGCTATGATTTAGATTGAGTTTTAACAGGATTTCTTACGTTATCGTCAGAACGTTGAGGATATGATAAAAATGATTATTTTTAAGTCTTAAGAAAGCGTTTATGAAACAATACTTTTCAATAGGTGAACTTTTTATTGATTATCGACAAGAGCATGATTTATCTCAAATGGATTTGTCTTCTTTGATAAATGTAGATGTACGCACTATACAGCGTTGGGAAAAAGATATAACACTCATTAAACCAGACAAAGAGAAGGAGATCGTAGAAGAAACCTTACTGCCATATCAACTCATTCGAAATTTAAATGCAAACGTCCCCATCCCTACTTATTATGATTTTAGGATACGAAAATACGCACTCAACAAATTGAACAATGACTTACCGAATGCATTTTGGCTAAAAGATAGAATGAAAGAGTTTTCGAAAAGAATTCGAACCATCGAATTAGAATCCGACCTGGAAGTATTAAAAAAAGACCTTTTGCTTCAAAAAAACAACCAGGATCTTATTTCCAGAAATGTTTTGTCAAGGGCTATTGAGCTGATACCAGAACTGAATCTGATCATTATGGATGATTTTCAAAACTATTCTGGGCATAGCATTGTTTTACCACTAAGCTATGACGTTTATCTAAAATTAAAATCTCGGGAAATAAGGGATACAGAAATTACGGTTTCAGATCTTGTTAATTACAAAACCCAGGAAAAACCAGTTTTTTTTAATTATGATTTTACTGCAGATTGCAATGATAATGTTTTTTATTTAGCACATCAGTATCTGAATTTTTTCAAAAATATTGCTAATACAGATTATGAATTTTGCTCTTATACCATGCGCTATGATTCCTTTAAAATAAATCAACAACTTGGCTTGGAATTACTATGGGAAGATTCAATTCAAAAAGATAGTTTAGGACTTGAATTCCACCCCAGATTCTACACAGGTAATTTTAATAATTATCTTTCTAAAGAATAATTTGTAACTATTCTATGACAGCACCTTTTTTAAGGCCACAGTAAACTGTTTCATATGTTCCATTTTTCCAGTACTTATTCTCGCCCACTTGTCTAAAGGCGGAAATGGTCTGCCAATTAAAATTTGTTCCGCTTTCATTTGGGCCTGTAATTGTGAAATAGGCCTGCCAGACTCAAAAAACACAAAATTAGCATGTGAAGGAACATACCTAAGACCAAGTTCATCTAAGGTTTTATACAAGAACAATTTGGCTTCCATATTTTTTGCAATGCTGTATTTGTAAAAATCATCATCCTTAAGCGCTTCCTGAGCAGCTTTAATGGCTAGCACGTTTGTATTTGCCATTACAGATTTCTTTAATTGCATCGCAATTACCGGCTTTGCGATTAAATATCCTACACGGAGCCCCGCCAGACCATAGACTTTAGAAAAAGTTTTAGAAACGATAATATTACGTCCCTCCTTAACAAGCGCTATCATAGAAGGGTAATCGGGTTCAGTAATATAATCGTAATATGCTTCATCACTGAATATGACAGCTTTGTGATCATAAGATTTACAAAAATCAATCATGTCATTGGCATCTATGATAGTCCCACTTGGATTATTAGGATTACATATAAAAATTAATCGCGTTTTTTCATTTATTCTATTGGCCATCGCATCAAGGTCATGTTCCATTGCATCATTTAATGGAACACGATGAATTTTAGCGCCATGATTTTCGGCATATGAAAGAAGTGATTGGTATGTTGGATCTGCCGCTATTATTTCTCCACCATCCCTTCCGTATATAAGACCTGCTGCCTTTAGTCCTTCTGTAGACCCTCCGGTAATTACAACGTAACTTCTTGGAACTCCTTCTTTGGCGGCTATAGCATCAATCAATTCATCCTGTATCCGAAAAGGATATCTGCAGACCAAATCAAAATTTTCACTAATTGCATTTTGAATTCTAAACGACGGACTAAAAGCGTTCTCATTGGCATTGAGCATTATAAGTTCATCATTGAAAAACAGCTCTTCTGATTGATTCAAGGCAAAAGCACTTGTATTTCCAAGCATCAGCATTCCAGTGCTAAGACCAGCTGTTCTAAGCCAGTTTCTTCTATTTAATTGGTTCATAAGGAAAAGTTTAAATCTAAAAATACAAATAAATGTTCAGTATAATGGATAATCTCCTGATTCAAAAAGAAGTATAAAAAAAAGGCCAACAATATCATGCCGGCCAATCGAAACAAAACTCATACAAATTCAAAATATTTGAAAGAGATTCAAATTTATTTATCATTTGTTAATTGTGGGTAAATGGAATATTAAATTACATTGAACGTATCAAGATTTATTCATTTCTTTTAGCTTGATTTCTTCTCCAACATTCATCTTTTCAGTATTTAAATCATATAAATAATGATACAATTCTATTTGTTCAAGCTCGTACTTATCAAAATATGTTAAGTTGGTTTCCATAAAACGCTAATATCAAATGTAATACTTGGCAAATAATTTACAATAGTATAAAATGAAAATCAATGATCAGGATCAATCGAATTATTGATTTAGGTCATAACGCTGCTTTTATATATGCCAAAATTGAATTATTTTTAAGACTTAAAACTTTTGTATGAATATTGTAATTATTGGAGCCGGCGGTGTAGGCGGTTATTTTGGAGGAAAATTGACTAAGGCTGGTTATGATACGTCATTTCTTGTCCGTTCAAAAACCTTAGAGGCCATACAAGACAAAGGTTTACAGGTGAAAAGTATTTTAGGTGATTTTCATGTTTATCCGAATGCAACAGATAATTATGACATCATCAAAAAAGCAGACCTTGTCATTCTCAGTGTAAAATCCTGGCAGATTGAAGGTATTGCTCATAAAATAAAAACCTTGCTAAAACCAGACGCCATGGTTTTACCCCTTCAAAACGGAGCTGATAATGCAAATCGATTGGCCGATATCCTCAGCGCTGATCAAGTATTAGCAGGTCTTTGCAGGATTGTGGCAAAAATTGAAAGCCCAGGGATAATTGATCACTTTGGATATGAGCCTGAGATACTTTTTGCCGAAATGGATAATTCAAGAAGTGAAAGAGTTATCCGGATACATGAGATCTTTACAAAGTCAGGCTTCAAAAACAATATCTCTTCGGATATCCAACGGGATATTTGGCTGAAATTTTTATTTATCTCCTCGATCAGTGCTATGGGTGCCTTAACCAGAAGTGTATTAGGCGTGATGCGAGAGGATGTTTTTATCAGAGAAAAACTACTGGAAACAGCAGAAGAAGTTGTTAATGTGGGTAAAGCACTAGGAATTCATATCGGAAAGGATGACATCAAAAACTGTTTTAAAATAATTGACGCCATTGACTATAATACCACGATGTCTTTACAGCGCGATATGATGGAAAGTAAACCCAGTGAATTGGAAAATTTTAACGGATATATTGTACATCAAGGTGATAAATTAGGCATAGAAACACCCGTTAACGATTTTATCTATTATAGTTTAAGGCCAATGGAGGAAAAAGCGCGAGCCGCTCGGAGGTGAGGTGCTCACTTCCGAGGTGATGAGAAAACATAGGGTGAGCAAAATGTCTTACTCATAAGACTCCCCTCCCATCGGGTCAAAAATTTGTGAGAACACTGAATCAAAAGTGTATAGTACATTCATAGTGCCGGTGGTTTGCTTGATTCGTCCATCTTTACGCATGTTGTATTGTTCCAATGTGCCACGAGGATTATCCATTCTCATGCCATTGTAATATGTTTTTTCTACAAAATCCGGAAAAACAATTTGCTTGACACTGACACGGTAGCGCCCTTTAATATAATCTACTGAAAGAAAAGCCTCATAATCGTGTTGGGCATATTCAGGCAGATTATTGCCACTCAACCTAAAAAGCTTTGTTTTAGTCGAAGTAGTAAACTTTAAAATATCAAGATCAGAAGTAAACTCGTTGCTCTTTAACATACGGTTGAATTCAGCCTTATCCTCAATATCATACCATTTCTGCCATACCAGTTTATAATCAATTACATAAAAACTCCCTAAGGAATCCATTTTGTTGAATTGCGAGAACCCTTGTAAAGAAAGGAAAAGAAGCAGAAAAGTAATTTTTCTCATAGAAATAGTATTTACTTAGAAAACAGCTAGTCCTCCTTGTGAAGAAATCTCATTTTAGATAGTAAAACATCTTCAGACTCTACATGCTCATCATCCGGAACACAGCAGTCTACAGGGCATACAGCCGCACATTGAGGTTCATCATGAAAGCCTTTACATTCGGTACATTTATCAGGTATGATATAATAAACTTCATCGCTGACAGGCTCCTGGTCTATATCGGCATTTACCTCCTTACCATTTGGTAAAACTACCTCGCCGCTCAATTCTGTACCGTCTGAATATTTCCATTCTTCAGCTGCTTCATAAATCGCATTATTAGGACATTCAGGTTCACATGCCCCACAATTTATACATTCGTCTGTTATGATTATTGCCATTATTTTTTTAACTAAATTTGCGCCACAAATATAATGTTTACCCATTTACTATCCTATATAGAATGAAGCTCGAAAAAAGAATAGAGGCATTTACGAAACTTGGTACATTTTTATCACAATTTCAAGTCGATGGAATTGTCAGAAATGATGCCATTGAATTAAATGAAATGTTTTTTGAACCTTTTAACATGCAGTTAAACAGGGCTTCTGAATTTAATGGTTGGTTTACCAAAGACAATGTGCTAACTGCTTTTTCAAAATGGTCTAACATTCTGAATAAGAATGATTTAGATAAATGGGTCTCAAGTTATAAATTAGAAAATATTAAGACAAAAAAAATAGGAGTTATCATGGCAGGTAACATACCTTTAGTAGGTTTTCATGACTTTCTTGTTGTATTGATCTCTGGGCATGACATCATTGTAAAGCAATCAAGCTCTGATTCTTATTTTCTACCATTAATTGCCAAATACCTTGAATACGTTGAGGAAGGTTTTAAAGGAAAAATAGTTTTTACCGACGATAAGTTGGGTGATTTTGATGCTGTGATTGCAACCGGCAGCAATAATACAGCCAGATATTTCGATTATTATTTTGGAAAATATCCACATATCATCAGGCGCAATAGAAATTCTGCTGCTGTTTTAACTGGTAATGAATCTCATGAAGATCTTAAAAATCTAGGAGAAGATATCTTTAGGTATTTTGGATTGGGGTGCAGGAGTGTTTCAAAAATATTTGTTCCTGAAGGATATGATTTTGATAAGCTTTTTACGGCTATTTATGATTATAAGGTGGTTCTTAATTATGATAAATACATCAATAATTACGACTACAATAAAGCGGTCTATTTGATGAGTCAGTATAAATTATTAGAAAATGGCTTCCTTATGCTAAAAGAGGATGAAAGTTATGCCTCTCCTATCGCCACTTTATTCTTTGAGTATTATAAAAACGAAAAACGTTTAGAACAAAAGTTAATTGATGACAAAGAATCTATACAGTGCCTTGTAGGGAAATCCGAACATCACAACATGATAGGCTTTGGAGAAACGCAAAATCCACAACTTTGGGATTACGCTGATGACGTTGATACCCTGGCGTTTTTACAAAAATTATAAGCTTTATTTACTCAAACTTGGTATCAAGTTTAATATAATCCAGTAATTCTCTTTTCACAGAATCTTCTTTGAATTTTCCTCCAAATTCAGAAGTTACAGTACTACTTGCTATATCACTAACACCTCTTGAATTTACGCATAGGTGTTTGGCATCAATAATACATGCAACATCGTCAGTGCCTAAAGCCGCTTGAAGTGCCTGCACAATTTGCATATTAAGTCTTTCCTGAACCTGAGGACGCTTCGCATAATACTCAACGATTCTGTTCATTTTTGAAAGACCAATTACCTTACCTTTTGAAATATAGGCAACATGGGCTTTACCCACAATTGGCAACAAGTGATGCTCACAGGTAGAATACAAAGTGATGTTTTTCTCAACCAACATCTCTCCATATTTATAATTATTATCAAAAGTTGATAATTTTGGTTTTCTTTCAGGATTTAAGCCGCCAAAAATTTCCTTCACAAACATCTTGGCAACTCTAAGTGGTGTGCCACTTAAACTGTCATCAGTAAGATCCATACCAAGGGTATGAAGGATATGTGTGAAATCCTTTTCAATCAATTCAATTTTTTCCTTTTCACTTAGATCAAAGGCATCCTCTCTAACTGGATTCTTTGCTGAACCTGAAACATGGTTATCACCTATTTCGTCAATCATATCGTTTAACTTACCGTTTTTTCCTTCAAACATGCTCTATTTCGTTTAATCTGCAAAAATACAATATTGCCGTGAATAATTCTCTTTTAAGATCCGATTAGTCGTATTAATTCTTCTTGATTACAAGTAACTTGTTCACCTGAGGCCATGTTCTTCAGCTTAAATGTTTTTTGCTTGATTTCTTCTTCCCCCACCAAGACTACAAAAGGAACCTCCTTACTATTGGCGTAGTTCATCTGCTTTTTAAGCTTTGCCGCAGAAGGGTACATTTCTGACCTTATTCCCTCATTTCGCAGCCACTTCATCGATTTCATCGCATATGCCGCTTCTTGTTCTCCAAAATTGATAAAAAGAACATCTGGTCTTGGGTTTGGAGCGTTATTAAAAAGATTTAATTCTTCCATGACTAAAAAGATTCTGTCAAGTCCGAAAGAAATCCCAACTCCACTCATGTTTTTCAATCCAAAAATACCGGTAAGATCATCATAACGGCCTCCCCCACCTATAGAACCCATTTGGACCCCATTTGCTTCTACTTCAAAAATAGCACCAGTATAATAATTCAATCCTCTCGCCAGGGTAAGATCAAGTTTTAAGCTTGATGAAGTTAATCCTAGATTTTCGATTTGTTCCATCACAAAACTCAATTCAGCAACCCCTTTCAAACCTTCTTCAGATTCTGACAGTAAATCACTTAGCGCACTCATTTTTTCTTGATTACTTCCAGTCAGCTCAAATAAAGGCATCAATTTATCTAAGGCTTCCTCAGATATTTCCTTATTTCTCATTTCCTTAAGAACACCGTCAATACCAATTTTATCAAGTTTATCCAGGGCTACTGTAAAATCAATCAATCTGTCTTTGGCTCCTATTATCTCTGCGATTCCTGATAGAATTTTCCTGTTATTAATTTTAATCACCGTATCCTTTAAACCCAAATCAGAAAACACAGCATCGTATAATTGCACAAATTCAACTTCCTGCCATAAGCTATCACTTCCTACCACATC
Source organism: Lutimonas halocynthiae (assembly GCF_030409835.1). Taxonomy (GTDB): domain Bacteria; phylum Bacteroidota; class Bacteroidia; order Flavobacteriales; family Flavobacteriaceae; genus Lutimonas; species Lutimonas halocynthiae. Next base: position 329,397 of record NZ_JAUFQO010000016.1, on the reverse strand, counting down.
TGCATCACACTGGAAAAACTCTCTGAATCGACCTTTTTGAGGTCTGTCGGCTCTCCATACGGGTTGAATTTGATATCTTTTAAACGGAAAGACGATTTCATTTTGATGCTGAACAACATAACGTGCAAAGGGTACCGTCAGATCATAGCGTAATGCCTTTTCTGAAATCTTGGAAGTAATTTTCTTTGAATCCTTTTCTGCATATAGATTTTCATCAACCTTTCTCAGAAAATCTCCTGAATTCAATATTTTGAAAATCAATCTATCCCCCTCTTCTCCATACTTCCCCATCAAGGTACTTGAATTCTCGAAAGATGGTGTCTCTATGGGCTCAAAACCATATAATTGAAAACTTCTTTTAACTGTATCGAAAATAAAATTTCTTTTAGCCAATTCAGTAGAAGAAAAATCTCTCGTTCCTTTAGGGATACTAGGTTTCATTATAATGTAATATTTAATTATTGCGAATATGTAAGCGCCTAAGCGCTTGATGGCTGCAAATATCTGAAAATATTTCTTTTAAATATCCTTTTTTTAAACAATACAAATCAAAAGAAGAGTTTTATCTTGCAGTTTATGAAAGCTATACTTTCTCTCATAATGATCATGTGCCAGTTTTGGTTTTATGCACAGCAGATGCAGATAAAATCTGACCTGGGCCAGCTAGTGAATATTGAGACCGTTCTTCAGCAATATATTCAAATTCCGTCTATTAGTGGGGCAGAAAAAGAAGCTGGAGAATTTCTTAAAAAAGTTTGTGAAAATAATAAGCTTCATATTTCAGACTTCGGGAATGAAGATGGTCAGTATAATTTTGCAGCGTCTGTATTTCCATTGACATCAAATAAACCCAATATCATTTTTCTGAACCATATCGATGTAGTTCCTGAAAGTAGCGGAAACGAACATGAAGCCTATAGCGGTGAAATTAAAGACGGTATTATTTATGGGCGTGGCTCAATTGACAACAAAGGAGCGGCTATGATGCAATTATATGGCATCTTAAAATTCATTGATGAGAACGATATAGAAGATAGTGAATTCAATATTACTTTTTTGGCAGTATCATGTGAAGAAACACAATGTTCAGGAGGTATAAGTTATGTAATCCAACACCATTATGAAGAATTGAATGCTGCTGTTGTTCTGGGGGAAGGACCCTCTGAATTAACGTCTTTAATGGAAGGTGATTTCGACTATCCTGTTTTTGGCGTTTCAATTATTACAAAAAAACCTTTGTGGTTAGAACTGGTATTAGAATCAAAAACAAATGGTCATGGCTCTATAACACCGCAAACCTATGCAAATAAAGAGCTGGTTGCGGCACTCCATAGGTTAACAAGAAAAAAACCTAAGGCAATTTTCAATGATATCAACACGCAATTCTTAAAGGATATGGCCTCATTTCATAAAGGAGGGAAAAAAATGATCCTGAAACATCCCAAGCTTTTTAGACCAATCGTGGTGCCAAATCTCAGGTCACATCCTGAACTTTTTTCATTATTTACGAACACCATAACCCTAACCAATATTTATAGCAACAGTAAGGCTGTAAACAAGCTCGCCTCAGTGGCCGGTGCTCAATTAGATTGTCGCTTACTGCCTGATACAAATGAACAGGAATTTTTAACTATGATTCGAAAGAAACTCAAGAATGAGGATATAGAAATAAAGGTGATTAAATCAAGCCCTCATGTTGAACCTAGTAATACTGAGACTTCGTATCGCAAAAATCTGGCCCTTGCTATTGAGCAAAACTATCCAACTGCAACCACTATGAACATGATGATGCCAAACACGAATGACTTGGGTGGGTTTAGGGCTAAAAATATTCCTTCTTACGGCACACTGCCCATTTATTGTGACACAGAGGAAGTAAGAAGTGTTCATGGAAAGAACGAACACATACACATCAACTCATTGTATAATGGAGGTAATGTATTTGCCAGATTTTTAAAGCTGATGATTTCTGAAAAATGAGATTGGATTTGAGAAAATCGTTCTGCTAGAAATAAAAATCCATTTCTTTTGATCAGTACATAAGTAAAAGCCCGTTAATTGATAAATTCAATTAACGGGCTTTTAAATTAATTACGAATAGTATATTAGGTAACTACCTCACACAGCTACACGTTTATCTTCCTCCTTTTTTCTGTTTTTCTTGTTGAACCTGCGCTTGTTTCATCGCATCATCAAGTTTTTGTCTAAAGGCGCTCTTCTTCTTTTCAGGACGTTTTTTATTTTCCTGGATGTTTGCATGAATCTTATCCTCATCAATGATGAAGTGCTTGATCACTAACATAATTATGATGGTAAGTAAGTTGGATACAAAATAATACAAACTCAAACTACTCGCATAAGTGTTAAAGAAGAACATCATCATGATTGGTGAGAACCACATCATCATTTTCATCATCTTTTGCATATCAGGCATACCTTCTTGTTGTGGTTGCTGCATATTCATTTGTTGACTCTGGGTCATTTGCATATAAAAGAAGATGGCAATAGATGCCAAAATAGGAAACAAACTCACGTGATCACCGTAAAACGGAATCTTAAATGGTAATTGCAAGACTTCATCATAAGCTGAAAGGTCATCTGCCCATAAAAATCCTTTTTGACGAATATCAATATTTGATGGGAAAAACCTAAACAAGGCAAAGAATACAGGCATTTGAATCAATGCCGGAATACATCCACTAAGCGGGTTAACTCCAGCTTTTCTTTGCAATGCCATTGTTTCTTGCTGGCGCTTCATGGCATTTTCTTTCCCTTTAAGTTTTTCATTTATATCCTGCATCTCAGGCCTTAAAACTTTCATTTTAGCACTTGAGAGATAAGATTTATAAACTACTGGAGACATAATAATTCGGACAACTATTGTCATCAAAATAATAACAATTCCAAAATTACCGATGAATGAACTTAAAAAGCTAAATACAGGGATAAATACAAACTTGTTGATCCATCTGAAAATTCCCCATCCTAAACTTACAATTCTATCTAATTGCTTCCCTTCGTATTTGCTTAAAACAGTATAATCAACAGGTCCATAATACATGTTCATGTTGTAATCTAATTCACCATTCTTAGCAACTAGTGGAATATATGCTTCATATTTTTTTGTGTAGATGGTATCTATATCTTCGTTGACCACCAAGTTCTTTGAAATCAGCTTTGCCGACTCAAAATTGTCTTCAGCAAGTAAAACCGAAGTGAAAAACTGTTGCTTAAAAGCAACCCAATTTAAATTACTTACATCTTCTTCATCCTCATCACTCATGGCGTTCATGTACTCAAACGTCCCATTTTCCAAATAACGAAGATCAGTGTATTGATTCTCGTATTTGACACTTTTTTCAGTCCTAAAACTTTTTAATTGCCAATCAAGGTTAATCGCTTGGCTAGTGTTGATTGCTTGTTCCATACCCTGCGTTCTAACTGCAAAATCAAGCATGTATTCATCAGGCTTTAGCTCGTATCGATATTCCAAATAACGATCAGCAGCTACTTTCAATTTCATTGAGAGCACCTGGTTGTCACCATTACTACTTAAACTTGGTTCAAAATATAGATTCTTCGTTTGAAGATTTCTGTTATCCTGGGTTGCAAATGACAAGTTCAAAGAGGCATTTTGATCTTTAATAATATAAAGAGGCAACTTATTATAGGTTAGGTAATTTTTCAAAAGGACCTCGGTAATCTGACCACCTTTATTACTTATGGTTATTTTTACCAGTTCATTTTCAATTACCGTGGTAGCATTTGTAGCTGAGGGTAAACCTGCACTATAGGCAAATGCACCTAAGCTATTTTGAGCGCGAGATAAAGCAACAGAGTCAGATGGGTTAACTGGCGCCTGTTCCACCTTCTCATACATCACATCATTTTGCTCGGCAACTGGAGTCAATTTATCAATTGAATCTTGAACCTGCTCCATTTTCTGCTTGGCTAATTCTTCTTGTGTTGGCTGATTGGTATAAAAATAATATATCATGATCGCACCTAGTAGCACGAATCCTATCAAAGAATTAAGATCGAATTTTTTTTCTTCCATTTTTATTTTTTTTACCTGATAGTGATCAGACGCCTCTTATTAGTCGGATCTGTAAATTGTCTGCACAGGTTTTTGAAATGTTCGGCAAATGTAGTGAAATAAGAGAAATTAAAATTTATAATATGTCATAAATTATTATGATTATAAGGTCATGATCTTTCACCCTAATGAATCATAATATATTGTATATCAATGTGACTGTACATGATCATATTTTTAGGGATACGATACATAAATGTTAAACGTGAACATTTGATTATACAGCGTTAATTCCTTTCAAGTTTGTCTTTGAAAATAAACATCAATACAATTGGCACAGCCAATAAAATCACAATTAATTTATTGTTTTCCAAGATACTTGGGTAAAATAAAATAGATAAAATATAGCCTCCGATAGCTCCACCAATATGTGCGCTATGGCCAATATTACCCCATTGCTTCTTCATTCCAAAAATTGAATACAATAAGTAACCAACTCCAAAAATATACGCTGGAATAGGTATTGGTATAAAGAACATATATAAATTCATACCAGGATTCAACATAATGGCAGCATATAAGACACCCATTACTGCCCCAGATGCGCCAACGGCACTATAATAAGGTTCTTTTTTATGAAAATTTAATGCAAATAAATTTCCGGCTAATAATGATCCGAAGTAAACCGTTAAAAACTTAGGGATGCCAATATAATTGATAACAGGATCTGCAAAAAAATATAAGGTTAGCATATTGAAAAATAAATGCGACTGATCAACATGTAAAAACCCAGAAGCCAAAATTCTAATTTTTTCACCTTTAATTATCGGTCCTACTTGAAACTTATATTGCTCGAAGAAACCTCTGTCTTTAAATCCCTTAAAAGAGATGGCGACATTTGCAATAATGATTAGCAATACTGCTGGATTCATATTCATAGATATTCTTTTTTCTTAATAATGTGGATGCGTTTAAGTAAACGCTCACGAATTTATCAATTAATACTGAATGATTTGATAATGATACTTGTTTTTTTTCCTATGATAAAAAACAAAATATTCCCGATATTTGCCTGCTTATATACGGAGATGAAATTTATTTACCTGCTATTATGATCCACTTTCTTGTTTATATACTGCTATATTCAGTCATATTTTTGACATCGATTCTTCCGTTTAGAGTCATATACATTATTTCTGATATTATATTTCTGATTCTTTATTATGTTGTTGGTTATAGGAAAAAGATAGTAATGAAGAATTTGCGTATTGCCTTTCCAGAAAAATCAAAGGAAGAATTGAATGTAATAATGAAAAAATCCTATCGGCATTTTGCAGATATTTTTATGGAAACGATTAAATCCTTTTCGATTTCTGAGGAACAGCTTAAACAAAGAGTTATTTTAACAAATCCTGAGTTGCCAAATGCTTATTACGATAATAATCAAAGCGTTGTAATTCTTTCCGGACATTATGCAAATTGGGAATGGGTTTCTTCTGTTGTAGAAACAAGTATAAAATACAATCTAAGTGTTGCCTATAAAAGAATTTCCAACAAATACATTGACAATCTATTTAAAAGAAATAGAAACAAATTTGGCGTAACGGTTGTTAGGTCAAAAGAATTTTACTCCTATATTCTCAGCAATTTGAAAAACGAATATTATCAGGCCTATGGATTTATAGCAGATCAATCACCCAAATTGAAACAGATAAAATATTGGGGCACTTTTATGGGTGTGGAAATTCCCATTATCAACGGGCCAGAAATCATTGCCCGTAAACTCAATTTACCGGTATTATATTTTCACACAGAACAAGTAAAAAGAGGGTATTATGAATCTACTTTTATTTTATTAGAAGAGAAACCGGAAGAAGTTGAACTAAACCAAATAACCGATCATTATATTCTTGAACTTGAAAAACAAATCAGAAAAAATCCAGCTTATTATTTCTGGACCCACAAACGATTTAAGCACATGGGTAAAAAACCAGAGCAGAAAGGTTAGAGAGCTGGAACTAATTGATTCTTTTATATAAAGTCCATTGCGTATTATTCATTTTTTTCTCAAATATCACAACTAAAAAACGATATTTGCTTTCTATATGATACATCTTATTGTTTACATTCTTATTTATCCACTGATTGTATTAATTTCTATACTTCCGTTCAGAATATTGTATCTGGTTTCTGATTTCTTTTTTCTAATTATCTATTATATTCTTGGCTATCGAAAAAAAACGGTCATGGGCAATTTGAAAATTGCTTTCCCGGAAAAATCTGATACAGAATTGAAAAAAATAATGAAAGAGTTCTATCATCACTTCCTCGATATCTTTATGGAAATGATTAAGACTTTTACCATCTCTAATGAAGAGATCCTTAAACGCTTTAAATTAACGAATCAGGAAGAGCTGGATGCTTTTATGGGCAGGAATGATAATGTACTTTTAATGGGTTCACATTACGCGAATTTCGAATGGCTCTTTAGCCTGAATCTTCGGGTGCAACACAAGGGTTTTGCTGCTTATAAAAAAGTCAAGAACAAATATTTCAATAATTATATCGTGAGATCACGAGGAAGATTCAATACGACCCTTATACCTACAAAACAAATAATTCCTGAATTGGCTAAGAATGATGCAAAAGGAGATAAGACTGTTTATGGAATGCTGATTGACCAATCACCAAAATTGATCAAAGCGTATCATTGGACTACGTTTTTTGGTAAAGAAGTGCCAGTAATAACCGGTACTGAAATGTTGGCAAAAAAATATGACTATGCCGTGATGTATATAGAAACCACAAAAATAAAACGCGGATTCTATGAAACAAAAATGGGAATATTAAGTGAAAATCCTCGTGAGATTCCTGATTTTGAAATCACAGATCTCTTTATGAAGAAGCTGGAAGCCCATATCAGAAAAGCGCCTGAATACTATTTCTGGAGTCATAAACGATTTAAATTCATGCGAGAAACCAAAGACAGTGACCCAAAGGGTTAATCTCTTATCTTTTCAGATTCTCTATTTTTTCTAATAGATTCTTCATGGTATTATTGTTCCGAGCCGTGACAAATAATTTTAAGTTCTTTTCAAAAAAGCTACCTGTTACTTTAGAACGCCCATAACCATTTGAATAATGAACATAGACGGTGTTGTCTATTAAAAACATTTCTTCAGGAAAATTTCCTTTGCTTTTTATTGCTTCGAAAGTAGCTTTATCTGCCTTTCCTAAGACATGGATATAATAGAGTTTTTTAATATCAATCTGCTCAATCGCCAGAAACGGGTTTTTTTTATAAGTCTCTTGAAAGGCAGCAGCATCATACACTTTCACTTTGATATCATAGCCATAATGTTCTTTGATTATCTCAACCAACAGGATCTCAAGTGACTCATTGCTTTCAATCTCAGATTCAAAAACCAAATTCCCACTTTGTAAATATGTAGTTAGATTCAGAAATTCGGGCCTTGCAAGTAACGCCTTCAGATCTGCCATCTTTATTATATGATGACCCGAAACATTAATTGATCTTAATAAAGCTACATAAGCCTTCAAATTCTATTCTTTCAAATTAAACCATTGTTTCACAAGTTCCTTTTCTTTGGATTGAAATGACTTATGCAAAAATTCATTGCTTGGCAAGTCATATGCATAGTCTTTTGACCATTCCTCAAAATTAGCAGCCATTTCTTTAATCGCTTGGCAGATAAAGCTCACTTCAACATCTGTAGTGGTCGGGTGAATTGACATCCTAATCCAACCTGGCCTTTCGATTAGGCAGCCTTGATCCATTTTTTCAAGTAACTCATGTGATTGTTTCTGATCAACATGAAGCAAGAAATGTCCATAGGTTCCTGCACAAGAACAGCCACCACGAGTTTGAATCCCAAACTTATCATTCAAAAGCTTTACGCCCAAATTATAATGTAAATTGTCAATGTAAAATGAAAACACCCCTAGCCTGTCATTGTGTTGAGCCGCCAATAAATTCAAATTTTTTACCGGCTTCAATTCTTCAAAAACCTGGGCTATAATTTCATTCTCTCTGTCATGAATTTTTTCAATACCCATTTCTTCTTTTAACTGAACGGCTAAGGCAGTTCTAATCGTTTGCAGAAATCCTGGGGTTCCTCCATCTTCTCGTGTTTCAATGTCATCAAGGTATCGATGTTCTCCCCAAGGGTTGGTCCAGTTCACCGTTCCTCCTCCAGGGTTATCCGGAATCATATTCTTATAAAGAGATTTATGGAATATCAAGACACCTGATGTACCAGGCCCTCCTAAAAATTTATGCGGAGAAAAAAAGATAGCGTCCAAACGTTCATCCTCATTCTTAGGATTCATATCAATTTTTACATAAGGTGCCGAACACGCAAAGTCTACAAAACAAACACCTCCATTTTGATGCATCATTTTAGCGATTCGGTGATAATCTGTTTGTATACCCGTTACATTTGAACAAGCCGTAATCGATGCAATTTTTATCTCTTTGTGTTTGTATTTATCAAGCAGTTCGATCAAGCTATCATAATCAACCAAGCCAGTATTATCACAAGGAATAATCTCAACATCAGCTATTGTTTCTAACCAAGAGGTTTGGTTAGAATGATGCTCCATATGCGTAATAAAAACAACTGGTTTTTTTGCTTCAGGAATGGAGTCGACCAAGTCTTTAAGGTTTTCGGAGACCTTTAGTCCAAGTATTCTTTGAAACTTATTGATAACACCAGTCATTCCGGTTCCTTCTGCAATTAAAGCACAATCAGGCCCAGCATTCACATGCCTTTTAATAATTTGCCTGGCTTCGTGGTAAGCAAGGGTCATGGCAGAACCAGAAAAAGTAGTTTCAGTATGCGTATTCGCCACAAATGGACCAAACTCATGAAGCATTTTATCTTCAATCGGTCGGTAAAGTCTTCCACTTGCAGTCCAGTCTGCATAGATCATTTTTTGGATTCCAAACGGTGTTTCAAAAGTTTCATCAATACCGATGATTTCTTTACGAAACTTGTCAAAATATGCTTCTAAACTCATGACGCTCTCTTAAATACCAATTATATCTTGGCAATTACTTTTATTTCATCAATTATGCGCTGTGCCAAAGCATCCGCATTTTCTTGTGAATTACTCTCAGTATAAATTCTAATAATAGGCTCTGTATTCGATTTCCTTAAATGTACCCATTCATTTTCAAAATCAATTTTCACCCCGTCAATAGTACTAATGTCCTCATTTTTATAAGTTGATGCCATCGCATTCAAAATACTATCAACATCTATTTGTGGTGTTAATTCAATCTTATTCTTACTCATAAAGTAAGAAGGATATGAATCCCGCAAGGCTTTACATGAAATTTTAAGATGTGCTAAATGGCTTAAAAACAGACCTACTCCTACTAATGAGTCTCGTCCATAGTGAGAAGATGGATAAATAATTCCACCATTTCCTTCTCCTCCAATGATTGCATTATTCTTTTTCATTAGTGCTACCACATTTACTTCTCCAACGGCGCTGGCTTCATAAACACCACCGTGTTTTTGAGTCACGTCTCTTAAAGCTCGCGAAGACGAAAGATTCGAGACTGTATTCCCAGGAGTTTTTGACAAGACATAATCTGCACAGGCCACTAATGTATATTCTTCACCAAACATACTACCATCTTCATTTATAATTGCCAAACGATCTACATCTGGGTCAACTACAATCCCTAAATCAGCCTGTTCTTTAACTACCAATTTTGAAATTTCAGTTAAGTGTTTTGGCAAGGGCTCCGGATTATGAGGAAATTCCCCATTCGGTTCACAATATAATTTAATACACTGAACTCCTAAAGCATCCAGTAATTGAGGTATAACGATTCCGCCGGTTGAATTTACGGCATCTACGACTACTTTAAACCCTGCTTTTTTAATGGCTTCAACATCAACAAGAGGTAAATTTAATACTTCCTGTATATGTTTTTTGAGGTAGTTTTTATTTTTTGAGTATACTCCTAAATCGTCCACTTCTGCATAATCGAAATCCTGAGAAGCCGCCAGATCTAATATTAGGTTTCCTTCTTCCCCGTTCAAAAACTCTCCTGCTTCATTCAATAATTTTAAAGCATTCCATTGTTTGGGATTGTGTGAGGCTGTTACAATAATGCCACCATGGGCTTTCTCAAGCGGGACGGCAACTTCAACTGTAGGAGTTGTTGATAAACCAAGGTCAATGACGTCAATACCCAAACCAACTAATGTGTTTGAAACAAGGCTGCTGATCATTTTTCCTGAAATACGTGCATCTCTGCCTATAATTACTTTTAGCTTACTTCCAGCTGTATTTCTTTTTAGAAGCCAAGCTCCATAGGCCGAAGCAAATTTGACTGCATCAAGAGGAGTCAGGTTTTCGTCAGTAGTACCACCGATTGTTCCGCGTATACCAGAAATAGATTTTATTAATGTCATTTGGTCTTTTTTTTAGCTGTTACAAATATACCTTTTAACTAAATTTAGGCAATAAAAAAACCGTTCAAATTTTGAAAATCAAAATAAGAACGGTTCTTTATTTTTAAATGGAAATCTTATTTTTTACCAGACTCCATTTTCTTTTTAAGATCAGCAAGACCTGAAATATCTCCTAAGGTTGTTTTTTCAACCTGATCAGCTTGTTTGTTAACAGCTTTGATATTTCTTTCTTCTTGTGCTCTGAAAATAGCAGAATGAGATACAACTAATCTTCTGTATTCTTTATTGAATTCTAATACTTTAAATTCAACTGTATCACCTTTTACAATTTTAGATCTGTCTTCTTTCTCCATATGACGTCCAGGAACAAATGCCTCAACACCATCTTCAAAAGTTACAATAGCACCTTTATCATTCACTTCTTTCACTGTACCAGTGTGAACTGAATCAATAGTATATGTTGCCTCATGCTTGTCCCAAGGGTTCTCAGTAGTTTGTTTATGACCTAAATTCAATTTACGTCCTTCTACATCTAATTCAAGAACTTCAACCTCAAGCTTGTCTCCAACTTTTACAAAGTCAGATGGATGCTTGATTTTCTTAGTCCAAGAAAGATCAGAAATATAAACCAAACCGTCAATTCCTTCTTCCAATTCAACAAATACACCAAAGTTAGTATAGTTTCTAACCGTACCTGTGTGCTTAGAACCAACAGGGTATTTAGTAGTGATATCTGTCCATGGATCTGGTTGTAATTGTTTGATACCAAGTGACATTTTTCTTTCCTCTCTATCAAGTGTAAGAATAACTGCCTCTACGATGTCTCCAACTTTAACGAAATCTTGTGCAGATCTCAAATGAGTTGACCAAGACATTTCAGAAACGTGAATTAATCCTTCTACTCCTTCGCTTACTTCGATAAATGCACCATAATCTGCAATAATAGCAACCTTACCTTTTACTTTATCACCTACTTTAAGATTTTCATCTAAAGCTTCCCATGGGTGCTTGCTCAATTGTTTCAATCCTAATTGAATTCTTGTTTTCTCATCATCAAAGTCAAGAATTACAACATTCAATTTCTGATCCAATTCAACAATCTCACTTGGGTGATTGATTCTACTCCAAGAAAGGTCAGTAATGTGAACTAATCCGTCTACACCACCAAGATCAACAAATACTCCGTAAGAAGTAATGTTTTTAACAACACCTTCTAATACTTGACCTTTTTCTAATTGACCAATGATTTCTTTTTTCTGTTCTGCAAGATCCGCTTCGATAAGTGCTTTGTGAGAAACAACAATATTCTTAAATTCATGGTTGATTTTCACAACTTTGAATTCCATATTCTTGTCTACGAATTGATCGTAATCTCTAATTGGTTTCACATCGATTTGAGAACCTGGTAAGAATGCTTCGATTCCGAATACGTCAACGATCATACCACCTTTAGTTCTACACTTCACATAACCTGTAACAATTTCTTGCGTTTCGTGCGCTTTATTAACTCTGTCCCAAGCTTTGATCACTCTCGCTTTTCTATGAGAAAGAACTAATTGACCTGTACTGTCTTCAAGTTTATCAACTTTTACTTCAACAGTATCTCCAACTTTTAAATGTGGATTATATCTAAATTCATTTAAAGATATAACACCTTCAGATTTTGAATTGATATCGATGATCGCTTCACGATCAGTAATACGAACTACGGTTCCGTCAATTACTTGACGCTCCTCTACAAATCCTACAGTATTTTCTAAAGCCTTGTCAAACTCATCTAATTGAATTTGGTCTACTGCTTCAATACCTTCTTCATATTTTTGCCAATCAAAATCACTTAAGAATTTACCGGCATCAACAACTGTTTCAGCTTTTTCTTCAACTACAGCAGTGGTTTCTTTAACTTCTTCCACTGGGGCTGCAGCTTTATCTGCTACTTTTTCTTCTATCACTTCTTCTTTTTTTGTTTTTTCAACTTTTTTACTAGCACTTTTTTCAGCTTTCACTTCCTTTTCAACTTTTGCCGGAGCAACTTCTTTAGCATCTTCTTTGGCTTCAGCATAAACAGCTTCTGATCCTGTTTCTTTTACCAATAAATAATAAAACAAAGCGCGATACTTTTTTCTGTTGCTTGCTCCTATAGTTTCGATTACTTTAGAAATACTCTCATCTAAAGATGCATCGTCCTTGTCAAGACCAAGTTTTTTGATTAGAAAGTTTTTTTTGATTGTTTCTAATTCATCTTTATTTGATGAAGAAACCAATTCAGCATCCTCTTTGTAGATTGAAGGACCAAGTCCTTTGGTTACTAATTTAAAAAGGTCTGCATTTAATTCTATACCTAGTTTTTCGGCTGCGCCTGTGTATAGATCAATTTTTTCTTGTAGTTTAGACATAGTGTCTTGTACTTTGTATCTTATTGCCTTACAGATTTCTAAACGATTAAAACACTAAGAGAAATGATTACTTAGTTCGCTACACCTTTTGTAAATCTGAAATCGCTCAAAAGGCGTGCAAATATACAAACAAATTATTGTTTTAACAATAGCTGTAAACATATTCTTAATGACAATATATGAAGGTTACCTAAACGGCTTAGATACAATGCGTTAAATTAAAGAAGTGTGTTGATAATCTGAGTCTCTGTAATACCTTCAGCTTCTGCTTTATAGTTTTTTACAATCCTATGATGCAAAATGCCATGCGCAACGGCTTGCACATCTGCAATATCAGGAGAATATTTACCGTGAATCGCTGCATAAGCTTTTGCGGCAAGCACCAAATTTTGTGAGGCCCTTGGACCCGCTCCCCAGTCAATATAATTTTTCACAATCTCAGGTGCGTTTTCCTGTAATGGCCTGGTACGTGTTGCTAATTTCACTGCGTATTCAACTACATTATCGGCAATAGGAATTCTTCTGATCAAATGTTGGTATTCAATAATGTCTGATTGAGAGAAAACAGGGTTTACGATTAAATCCTCATCATTGGTTGTATTCTTTGCTACAATTACTTCCTCTTCAAAAGTGGGGTAATTCAAATAAATGCTAAACATAAATCTGTCTAACTGGGCTTCCGGAAGTGGATACGTTCCTTCTTGTTCAATAGGATTCTGTGTAGCCAGAACAAAAAATGGCAAATCTAAATCAAAACTATGCCCCGCGACCGTTACAGATTTTTCCTGCATGGCTTCCAAAAGAGCAGCCTGTGTTTTAGGAGGTGTTCTGTTGATCTCGTCAGCTAAAATGATATTGGCAAAGATGGGGCCCTTTATAAATTTAAATTGCCTGTTCTCATCAAGAATCTCGCTTCCTAATATATCCGAGGGCATTAAATCTGGCGTGAACTGCATTCTCTTAAAATCTAAACCTAAGGCTTTGGCAACCGTGTTTACTAATAATGTCTTTGCTAGTCCCGGAACTCCGATGAGCAAAGAATGCCCTCCACATAACACTGAAAGAAGTACGTGATCAACCGCATCGTGCTGACCTATAATTACCTTTCCTATTTCCTTTTTTAAAAGGGAATAGTTCTCTACAAGTGCATTGATTTTGGCAACGTCAGACATAATTTAGTTTTTGGCCCAGTTACTTTTAAATTCACAACTGGTGTAAACATCATTTATATTAACGTAGGTATCCATTATTTTTTCGGATGACCACTTTTCAATGGATTCTGTTTTCTTCTTCTGTAGCGCCAACTCCATGATCTTAACATAATCTTGGGCTAAATCAGCAGTGTGTGCCTCTGTTCTGCTTTTTAACAGAAGAATTTTATACATTTTTAAACCTTGTCTGGTCTCGTCCATAAATACCTCGCTGATCTCTCCCTCTTTTAAATTACTAACTTTCGCATATAATTCAGGATCCATTCTTGTCAAATCAAAATGCGTGTCTCCAGAAACAGGATTCATCAACACTCCCTTACTCATTCGTGTATCTTTATCTTGAGAATACTTGATAACAGCCTCATCAAATGGTAATTCCAATTTCAAAATTTGCCTTCTGTATTTAGTAAGAGAATCTCTTATTTGCTCTGCCGCTGCATCATCAGCTTTGGGCTGCATTAAAATGTGATAAACATCTCTCTGTTTTCCTTTTATTTTATCAACCATTAAGATATGGTAACCAAAATCAGATTTAAAGGGCTGAGAAATTTCGCCTTCTTCCATACTAAAAGCAGCCTCTTTAAATTCCTTTACAAAAGGGCTGTTCCTTTCAATACTATAAAAGCCACTATTTTGAGTTACACCAGGATCATCCGAATATAAAATAGCTTTCATCTTAAAATTACCTCCATCCTCAACTTCCTTTTTAAGTTCTTTTAACCGATCAATTGTTTTTTGAATTTCTTCCTTAGTTGGTTCGATATTCAGAACAATCTGAGACAATTCTATCTCAGCCCCAATCTCAGGTAAATTCCCTTCTTCCTCTAGACTAATAAAATAGCGCTTTACTTCTTCAGGAGTAATGTCAATATCAGATGTTAATTGCTGTTGCATTTTATCAATCAACAAGCCTTCTTTCTCTACTCTGTAAAGCTCATCTTTTAAATCTTTCATATTATCAAAGCCATACAATTCAAGCATCTTTTCTGTTGATCCTAATTGTTGGGTGAAATAATCTGTCTTACGCTGAACCTGCTGTTGAATCTCTCCTTCATTTACCATGACACTATCAATAACTGCATGATGTGCCAGTAATTTTCTGTTCATAATCTGCTCCAACATTTCGCAGTCAGATATCTCTATCTGTCCGCCACTCTGTTGAATCAATTCTTGTTTAAAGGCATCTATTTCAGAATCCAGAACAATGTTATCACCAACAACTGTAGCAACTCCGTCTATTTTTAACTTTTCCTGTGCTTGCATTTGTAAACCACAGGCAAGTATCACGATCATTATAATTCTATTCATTCTAATACTGTTCAAATTGTTTATTGTTAATGGCATCCACCATAATTGTCTTTTCTATTTCATTCATCAACTCCAACTTTCTTTTATGCAGAATCATCTGTTTAATCGTTGGAATTACATAATTCAATGGAGCAATCTCATTTCTTCGACGCAAGTCCTTAACAGCGAGCAAATATACTCCTAATGAATCTTCTTTTTGAATATATTGTTTGTTTTTTATGTTTTTTTCCTCCTTTAAAAAAGCAAGTTTTTTCTCTACATCCCTATAGGCCACCCAAATACTATCATTGAATGAAAAAGAATAGAATTCCAGCTCCCTGTCAATCAATTCTTCTAAATCTTCAGGTGTTTCTGACTTGAATAACCTAACAAGCTCTTTTTTGTCACTCATATCTTTATTGAAATGAATATACTTAAGCTGCACTAAATCTTCGTTTAGTCTGTACACATTCTTGTTCGCCTCATAATAGTCATTGATATCACTGTCAGTAATCACAGTATCTAACTCTTGTTGCAACAAGGCTTTTTTATAACGATCAATCAAAAGCTCTCTCCTGTAGTCTAAAATTAAAGCCTCTATTTCACCATTGTCATCTTCAACATTGATTCTTGCTTTTTCTAATAAAAGCTCTTTAGTTGCCCAGATTTTTATATAGTTATTTCTATAAAGAATGCTATCCTCGATAGCCAGCCCAATGGGCATAGCTTCATCTAATTCTGTATTAGATAAATACTTATCATTGACCCGGGCAACAGCATTCTGGTCAGGTGCATCTTGCTCACAGCTAATTAAACCTATCAATAATATTAAGTATGTTAATAGACTATTTTTCATTCAATTACGTATCTTTTCTTAAGTTCCTTATAATTTTTTTGATTAATTTTCACCGGATACTTTTTGTGTAATTCTTCAACCCATAGTAACTCAAGGTAATTTTGATAATCATTCATTACCTCTCCTCGGGTCTCTTTTAATTCCTTCAATTCAGGGGCAAATATAGTATCTACTTTTATGATGGTAAAATTATCTGCTTCTTCCTCAAAAATTTCAGAAACGCCTTGAGAAAATGAATAATCGGCAGGTAATTTAGAACTACCTGTTTCTAATGTCCCTTTACTAAATAAGACGTGAATTCTTGCGCCCTCATTCACTGAATTCTTAATTGAATCTGTTTCTGTATTTTGAATAAGCAATTCTCTAACAAGTTTTGCTTTCTCCAATTGTGTACAACTAGCAATGGTTAACTTTGCCCTTGTATCCCATTTATATTTATTTCTATGATCATTAAAATAATTCCGCAGACCAATGGTATCCTTTTCAGATTTTTCCCATACTTCTTTCTGAATTAACTCAAACAATAATAGCCCATCCTGGTATTCCTGGTATGTCAAACGGAATTCTTTATTGGTTTCATCCAAATGACTCTTATAATAATCGATGATCTTTGCATTGGTAAAGTCATCATAAGACTCCGCTTTTGTTTTCTTTTGAAAATCCTTGGCATAGTTAAAAAAATCATCCCCTGTATAAATGACATCCTGCACTCTTAACAACGTATCCTCACTCTTTTCATAATCTCTTATGCTCGGATATAATTGTAATTTAGCCTTATAGGTAACAACCTTATAGTCTGCTGAAATCTTACGTGCCAATGACTTTTCTACATAACTTGAACGACTGCCGTTTTTAACTTTTGATTCTAATTTTTCATGTAACGCTTCATATGCTGGAATTGGAAATTTCTCCAGCAACTTTAATATGTGCCATCCATAATCACTTGCAAAAGGAGAAGAGTAATCCCCTTCCTCTTGCAGGGCAAAAGCAATGTCCTCAAATGTCTTGATCATTCTTCCTGGACCAAATTTGGGCAATACGCCACCTTTTTGAGCAGAACTAAGGTCATCGGAATGTTCTTTGGCAATATTCGCAAAATCTCCTCCCTGTTCAAGTTTTTGATAAATCTCAAAGATTTTATCTTTGGATTGATTCAGGTCTGTACTATCATTTTTAACCATAATATGTGCTACCTGAACCTCTCCTGGAGATTTTCTCTTATCATTAACCTGTACTATATGGTACCCAAATTGGGTTCTAAAAGGTTTTGAAACTTGACCAACTTCAGTTTGGTACGCCGCATTTTCAAATGCATAAACCATAGAAAAAGCGGAAAAATATCCCAAACTTCCATTATTCATTTGAACTGATGGATCTTCAGAATACATTCTGGCAATACTGTCAAAATGCGCACCATTTACAATCTCATTTCGAGCTTTGGATATTTTATCGAAAGCTTTCAACGTATCTATCGCGCTGGCATCAGGTTCTAAGCGAACCAAAATATGACTAGCCTCAACCTCAGTAACTGTTCTCTCGTAGGCTTCTCTAATTAAATCCTCTGTAGCTTCTGGGTTTTGTAAATAGGGTTGGATAAGTTGTTCTCGATATTTTTCTAATTCAGAAATATAAGCACTCGCCGTGTCTAACTTCATTTCACGAGCCTGCGCAAGCTTTAGTTTAAAATCAACAAAAAGATCAAAATAATCATCAAAGCCTTTACGCTCGTCTTCAACAACGATATCCTTATTCTTTTCGTAAACCCGAACGAATTCTGAATCATAAACATCAGTACCGTTTACACTAAAAAGTTTCTTGTCTTCATCCTGCTGTCCTCTGACAAAACAACTCATCAGAATGGCAGATAAGATCATTACTTTTTTTATCCTCATTTTCAAATGTTTCCTCTCTCTTGATAAATCTACTAAAACGGTCAAAAATATTTTATATTTTTCAATTGGCTTGTTAAAAATATCACAAAGATATTACGCCTTCCACCTTTGAGACTTCCTGGTATTTATTTATAATATCATCTGGTGACTTCATTTTAACTAAAATCGTCAAACTGGTGTATTTCCCTGTTTTTGATGGTTTAGAATTTATGACAGCCCCCATATTATCAAATATATTCTCTATTTGTTTAAATTTTTCATCTCCGCTTGGAATGATAAATTTATACATATACTTGGTTGGAAACTCTGTAGTTTCAATCAAACTTTTTTTTAATTTCTCATAAAAATCCGACTCCTTACTCATTCCTAAAATTTTGAATTCAAAAGTGTACAAATTTACAATTATTATTTTCTTAATTTTGGAATTGTATTAAGAATAATTCTCATTACTTGGAGCAAAAAAAAATAGTAATTACCGGAGGGCCTGGTACAGGAAAATCAACAGTTATTGATCATTTGGAAAAAATGAAGTTTACTTGTATGCCTGAAATTTCACGAACTATTACAAAAGAGGCACAAGAGTCTGGAATAGATCAACTTTTTCTGACTGATCCTTTGTTGTTCAGTAAACTTTTATTAAAAGGAAGAATCAAACAATATCAAGAAGCTGATTTACACCATTCAAGTACTGTTTTTTTTGACAGAGGCATCCCTGATATTCATGGTTATATGGATTATATTGGGATGGACTATCCAATTGAATACGTTGAAAAAAGTAATGAATATAGGTATTCAACTATTTTTATGATGCCTCCCTGGAAGGGTATTTATAAAACCGATAATGAGCGTTATGAATCCTTTGAACAATCTTTAGTGATTTATCGAAATTTGATAAGGGCATATGAAGCTATGGATTACAGTATTATTACAGTACCTGAAGGCAGCATCAGTTCAAGAGTGGACTTTATTTTAAAATCCCTCTGATAATCATATGAATAAAGCAACACAGTTATTAGAAAAACATTGGGGATTCTCCACTTTTCGAGCACCTCAGGAAGAAATCATAAATGCCGTCTTGGCCAATCAAGATGTCTTTGTTTTACTACCAACTGGAGCAGGAAAATCTTTGTGCTACCAACTCCCTGCCCTGCTTAATGATGGAATATGTCTTGTCATTTCGCCATTGATAGCGCTAATGGAAGATCAAGTAAAAAGCCTTGAGGAGAAAGGTATAAAAGCTTTGGCATTAAGTTCTAAACTCAACAGACATGAAACTATAATTGCTTTTGATAATCTAGAGCATGGCAATTATAAATTCTTATATGTATCCCCTGAAAAATTACAATCAGAATTCATTCAAGAGAAAATAGGCCAACTGCATTTAAATTTAATTGCTATTGACGAAGTTCATTGTATTTCACAATGGGGACATGATTTTAGACCGGCGTATTTAAAAATTCCTTTGTTAACAGCGTTGCATCCCCATACGCCCAAAATTGTACTAACTGCCACTGCAACAGCCGCAGTTCAAAAAGATGTTGTAGAAAACCTTCAACTTCATGATGCCAAGGTGTTTAAAGGATCTTATTATAGAAACAACCTTTGCATTAGAATTCATAAAACAGAGAATATCAGGCAGGGACTGGTTAAGCTTGTGAAGTCAATAGATGAGCCGTCAATTATTTATGTCGGATCTAGGAAAAATGCGATTTACTATGCCCAATTATTGGAACATAACAACATCAAAGCGACTTACTATCACGGAGGGCTTTCACACGAAGAAAAGAGCAAGTCTTTTCAACTTTGGAAATCAGAGTCATGTAAAGTAATGGTCGCCACAAATGCTTTTGGAATGGGGATAGACAAGTCTAATGTAAGACTGATTATTCACACGCATTTACCCAATAGTATTGAGAATTACATACAAGAAATTGGCAGAGCAGGACGAGATGATAAAAAAGCATGGGCCTACTTATTATATAATGATAACAGTTTTTATGAAAGTGATCGTTTAATTGAAAAATCTATCGTGAGTCCTGAGGATTGTAAAGTAATCTTCACAAAACTGAATGATTATTATCAAATTGGCATGGGTGAAGTAAACGAACACTTGTTTGATTTTGATATGCAGGAATTTTCATCCAGATATCACTTCACCTATAATAAGGTGTATTATGCTTTAAATCATTTACACAATGAGAATATCATATTTCTAGATCAAGGATTTAGTAAAAATTCAAGAATTCGGGTTATTGATCAATCTGACAATCTGTATCATGCACAAAGAAGCAATAGTGATGCATCACAAGTACTTCAAATTTTGTTAAGATCATATGGTGGAATTCATGATCAGTTCATTACAATAAATGAAAAATTCATTGCGCAAAAATTAAATAAGACAAAGCAGGAAATTTCACAGATTTTAAATAGGCTTGAAACGGATCAGGTGCTTATTTACAAAAAAGCAAGTAATCATATGACGATTAAGTTTCTTGTACCAAGGGAGGATAATTTTATTTACCATTCCATAAGCGATCATATAAAGAATCGCAACAATTCTAAATTAAAAAAGGCATCGGTTTTGAAAGACATGCTGAAAAATGATCTTATATGCAGACAAATACTGCTACTCGATTATTTTTCTGAAAATCTAAGTGAACCTTGTGGTCAATGTGACGTTTGTCTTAAAAGTAAACCTGAATTAAAACTAGATCAAGAAATCATCTCTAAAAGTATTATTGACATCTTAGGTCATCACAATAATTTAAGTATCAATGAGATAAGTGAATATCTAAAGCTGGATAAAAAACTAATCATAAAAACTCTTGAAATATTAGTGGAAAAAAAGAGTATAGATTTAGATTTGCAAAATAAATTTTATCTCAACAAATGAAAGATCTCCGTATCATTTTTATGGGCACACCCGATTTTGCAGTAGCTACGCTCGATGCACTTGTAAAAGCAAAAAAGAATGTCATTGCAGTTATCACAGCTCCAGACAAACCAGCTGGAAGAGGAAGAAAAATAAATCAATCTGCGGTTAAGAAATATGCCGTTTCCAATGCAATTCAAGTATTGCAGCCCACTAATCTTAAAAATCCTGATTTTCTGAATGAATTAGAAAAACTTGAGGCTGATCTCCAGATTGTTGTGGCTTTCAGAATGCTTCCACGACAAGTGTGGGCCATGCCTAAACATGGTACATTTAATCTTCATGCCTCCCTCCTTCCTGACTACCGGGGTGCTGCTCCTATTAATTGGGCTATTATAAATGGTGACACAAAAACTGGCGTTACCACTTTTTTTATCAATGAGGATATTGATACCGGTGCCATCATAAAACAAGAAACAATTGAAATAGCTCCTACGACTTCTGTTGGAGTGCTGCATGATCAACTTATGACCTTGGGTAGTAATGTTGTTGTAGAAACCGTAGAAATGATTGAGGACGGCAATATAAATCCTCTAAAACAACAAAGCGGGACTTTTAGACCTGCACCAAAACTCAATAAGGAGAATTGCAGGATTAACTGGAATAATCCAGCCCAGTCAATCTATAACCATATAAGAGGCCTTAATCCATATCCTGGTGCTTGGACTGTTCTTGAAAACAATAAGGAGCAAATTGAAGTCAAAATCTATGATGGAATCATTTCAAAAGAATCTCACCAATATCCTATTGGACATTTAGTTATTTCTAAAAAGAAAATATTAGTTGCACTGAAAGAAGGTTTCTTTGAAATCCTAGATTTGAAGTTGGCAGGTAAAAGGAGAATGGAAACAATTAGCTTGCTCAACGGATATGAATTTTACAATGGTTCAAAAGTGTTCTAAACACAATCTATATAAGCACTTAGCCTCTTTTTGCAGAAATTTTCATGGGTTTATCAACAAATTCAGCTTAATTATCAACAATATGCCTGTTTTTAAGTACTAAAACTTGCGTAAACCCTTATAAAATCTATATTTGTTCTGCTATTGAAAGGCAAAAAAACGAATATTTAACCAATTTTAAAAAAATTTAAATTATGAACAAATCAGATTTAATTGAAGCAATGTCTTCAAATGCTGGAATTTCAAAAGCTGCTGCTGGAAAAGCTTTAGACGCTATGATGAAAAGTATCACAGGTGAATTAATGACAGGCGGTAGAATATCTTTAGTAGGTTTTGGTTCTTTTTCAGTTTCAGATAGAGCTGCAAGAGATGGAAGAAATCCTCAAACTGGTGCAACTATTAAAATACCTGCAAGAAAAGTGGTAAAATTTAAAGCGGGATCTGAATTAAAAGAGTCAGTGAACTAATCGAATTTTTCAAAAAAATAATTTTAAAACCCTCTATTTTAGAGGGTTTTTTTATTAACTTATTTTTTGTACATTTAATCACAACCAATTTATTATGACAACTTTAAAACCCACTAAAGGTAAATTACTCATTGCAGAGCCATCTATTTTGAGTGATAGTTCATTTAATAGATCCGTTGTACTTCTCACAGAGCATAATGAAGGTGGCTCAGTTGGTTTCATTTTCAACAAGCCCTCGCCTTATACTATCAGTGACCTCATTCCTGATATTGACTCTACTCTAAAAGTATATTTTGGTGGACCTGTTTCTGAGGATAACCTCTATTTTGTGCACAAAGTTCCTGAACTAATACCTGACAGTATTGAAATTGCAGATGGGATTTTTTGGGGTGGTGACTTTAGAGCCATACAATCACTTTTGAAAGATGAAATTCTTTCAAAACAAGATATCAGGTTCTTTTTGGGATATTCCGGGTGGAGCCAAAAGCAACTTGAAGAGGAATTACAAACTACGTCTTGGTTAATCGTAGAAAATAAATTTAAGAATCTCTTCAACATCAATCATAGTAATTTCTGGAAAAATGAATTATTAAAATTTGGCGGGATTTATCAACTTTGGGCCAATGCGCCAAAAGATCCTAGCTTAAACTAATTTGCTTTTTTATTTCTGAATGAAACAGCTCTTTTAACTCATTTGTCTTTTCACTATTATAAACCTTCTTGCGATATTTATGTACCGATTGAATTTCATTGATTGAATTGGTCAAAAATACTTCATCAACCTTTAGTAAATCAAAAGGTGAAATACTCAATTCACTAATTGTAAAAGTTTGGTGCTTCTTCAAGCCTTCAATTATCTTTTTTCTGATTATACCATTAATGCATCCGGTCTCTAGTGAAGGAGTAAGAACCTCATTGCCCCTTATTAAAAAAATGTTGGCATTAAGCGCTTCAACTAATTCTTTCTTTTCATTAATTAATATGCAATTCTGATAAGCATTTTCTTTCGCAAAAATACTTCCCAACACATTAACAATCCTGTTATTCGTTTTTATCGTTGATAACAATCCAGATGAAAGTGGGAAATCCTTAAACAGCTCGATTTCTAATTGCTCAACATTCTTTTGGTTTAAAGCTTTTACCTCTATTATAAAATTGACCTCATTAGATTCTGGTGTATACAATCCACCGTTTACTCTAAATACATTCACTCTGATTCTAGCCGACTCATTTAGATCATTAGCCAATAGTGTTAGTCTTATTTGTTTTTCATAATATTCAAGGGTGAAATCCATAGGTATCTTCATCCTTAACATACGCATCGATGACATCAATCTAAAATAATGATCTTCCAAAAAATAAAGGGTATTGTTTTCAAATTTTAGGGTATCAAAAATGCCATCACCATACTTAAAGGCTCTGTTTTCATGACTTAGCTTTAATTCATTCAATTTTAAGATACTCCCATTCTGATTGACCATGACCCAATAACTTTAAAAATGCAAAAATAAAAAAAGCCTTGATAGATCAAGGCTTTTTTATTATTTATACAAACTATTATCCTCCGATAACATGTTTTAATTCAGAAATCTGATTTTCCCAAAACATTTTCGATTCTTCTACTTCATCTTCATCCGCAAAATCAACTACCAGCAGAGAAACGTCTTTGGTAAGGTCATCAACTTCTATTCTCAATTCAAAATAGGTGTCATCATCATCATCTTCTTCCCATTTGAATCTGATGTAAACATCAGTCTTTTGAGAAATTCTATCAGCAACTTCCTCAGAATCATTCCATATAAAGGTATATTGTTTTCCTCTAGAATTTACATTATCCGCAAACCACTCTCCCATGCTATCAGGAGTAGAGATATACTGATACAAAAAACTAGGAGAAGCATGGATAGGAAACTCTAAGTCTATTCTTATTTTACTTGACATTCTTGATTTTTTATGGAAGCAATATATAGAATATCTATTTCTAAAAAAAATTATTTTTATTTTAATATTTTCGCTCTCATTACTTGTGGCAAATGAATTTGTTTTTATATTTGCAAACTCAAAATCAAGAAGCCCTTTTTAAGGTTTTTTGATGAATTATGGCGAGGTAGCTCAGATGGTTAGAGCGTCGGATTCATAACCCGGAGGTCTCGGGTTCAATTCCCGATCTCGCTACAGATAGATAGAAAAAACCGCAACATATGTTAGCGGTTTTTTTTTGGACCTAAATTAGCAGTATTTTCTAAAAAAAATTGAGTTCCACAATTTGTTCAATACACCCTCATCATTAGTGAATTATCATAATACGTGCTAAAATGCTTTCTTTTTTTTAAATACTTTACCAATGTTATATCCCACTACAAATTTTGACTTTGTAACACTCAAAAATATGTCATTATCAAAGTCCAGACTACTTAAATACCAGTCAGTACCAAAGGTGAAATGAATGTAAAATTTTTCTCTGTTATATCCCAGAGATGCAAAAAAATCAGTTTTAAACAGCAGCGGATTTGAAGGAATATAATTACCACTTTCCGTCTTAACATATTTATATTCCATTCCAATACCAGGTGCAACATAGGCAGTAGCAAAAAAATGAGCGGGTAAAGAAAAATAGGCACTGACACCACCTAAGATACCTACTCCAAATCCGGATATGTCATAAATCTCGGCTTGCTCATTGAAATACTGCTGATCAGCCTCGGGTATAATGGAAGCATCGGCAGCAAGATCTCTCCATAATAAGAACCCTCCTAAGCCATAAGAAACAAGGGTTTTATGCGTGTCTGGCAACCCAGCTTTCATGCCTCGTACTGTGATGTCATTCTTACCTAAAACACGTATATATTCAAGGCCAATCGACGACATTGATATATCGCGCCTAAATTCTTCTTCTTCATTTTGCTTACTTGAAACGCTGTACCCATTTACATTTTCAATTGCAAACCCGAACAAGTTCTTCGCTAAGATTATTGCTCCTTCAGCAGCAAATTTTGTAGTGTGGTCTTCATCTTCTGTTTTAAGATTAAATACCACATCTATGACCATTTTTTGATTCGCAATCCCAAAACCAACACCATATGGATTATTAGGTAGGTATAATAATCGACTGTCTTCATTGCTCAATCGAAACTGTTGCTGTTTAAAATTTGAGACGAGCCTCACAGACCAATCAAGATTTTCACTCAAAAGCAGGGAATCAATTATTTGAGAAGGCGTAATTAATGTGTCGGATACTTTTAAATTTGATCCTTGTACTGTGAATACAAAAAAGAGTATAGAAGCGAAAATGAAGTGTTTTCTTTTCAAAATATACAATACGCCTTTCATTTGATTAGCTACTTAGTTCTTCATTCTTAGAGTTACAAAGTGAAAATTTTACTTTGTGGGTCAGGCGGCTAACTTAATTCAATTCTTTAAACATCATATAATGAGGCCCTACCTGGTCTACATCAAAAACATTACCTGTTAATTGATAGCCCATTTTTTTATAAAAATCCAATGCAACTATTCTGGCATTGCACCAAACTACATCTATACCTCGTTGTTCAAGTCGAAGTTCTGCCTCTTGCAATAATAATTTACCATATCCTTTTCCTTGTGACGTTTTTGCTGAAGCCATTCCCCTTAATTGAAACTGTGAACCTTTGAATATTTCTTTTGAAGCCTTCATAAAACTACCAATACAAACTAATTCATCAGATTCAAAAAGGCCCAAATGCAAGGTTTCAGCTTCATGATCTCCAATCATTTCATGACTCAAAGTCATGCCTTCCCTCAAAATAGCTTTTCTAATGGGATAGGTGTCTTCAGCCTTAATTTCTGTAATAACTATCATTTTTGCTTACTTGCCTTTCTACTTCCAGCATACATTTCATATTTAACGAATCTACATTCAAGTTTTCCATTAAATACCTTTATTTTTCTAGAAGTTCTCAAACCAACATTTTTTAAACCCGATTCAAAATCTGAGGTGATGAGCCAGGCAGAAGTATCAGTATAATGTTGTTTTAGGGTATCCCCTATCTGACGGTAAAACACTGGTACATTCACCGTAAGTCTTTCCCCATAGGGGGGATTAAACACAACGATAACATTATCTTCAACCGGGCTAAGTTCTTCGAAGAAATTTTTTCTTTCAATCTTGATAAACTCCTCTAAAGAGGCGTTTTCAATATTGTTCTGAGCCTTACGGATAGCAGATGGGGCTTTGTCAAAACCTATAATTTTTTTATCCGTATTTCTGACCTTTTTTAAAAGTGTGTCATGAATCAAATCAAATAATTCCTGATCAAAGTCTTTCCATTTCTCAAATGAAAATTCTGGTCTGTTTATATTAGCCGGAATATTATTTGCTATCATGGCCGCCTCAATCAAGATCGTTCCACTACCACACATAGGGTCAATAAAATTTTGAGTACCGTCGTATCCCGTCAAAAGAACCAAACCAGCTGCGAGCACTTCATTAATCGGTGCGATATTGGTATCACTTCTATAACCTCTCTTATGCAATGATTCACCGGAACTATCTAAAGAGACAGTACATGTGTTTTTCTGAAGATGGATATCAAACTGCACATCAGGATGTTTTGTGTCGATACTTGGTCTTTTCTGATACTTTTTTCTAAAATAATCAACGATTGCATCCTTACTTCGCAAAGAAACATAATGCGAATTAGAAAATATTTCAGAATGAACAGACGAATGTATAGCCAAAGTTGAATTTTCATCCAAATATTTTTCCCAAGAAATTTTAGACAGATTGTTATATAAATCATCCTCGTTACTTATCATAAATGTTTCAATGGGTACAAGAATCCTGATGGCTGTTCTAAGTGCCAAATTCGCTTTATACATAAAGCCTTTATCACCTTTAAACTTAACATTCCTAACTCCTTCTTTTATATTTTGAGCGCCTAAATTTCTTAGTTCTTTTGCAAGAACTTCTTCGAAGCCAAAAAGACATTTGGCCAACATATCGTAGTTTTCATTCATGTTACAAAAATACAGCAAAGAAATTAGTCAGTAAACAATTCTGACAAAAACTAAATCTTTACTTTTCAAATGGTATTATTTTCTATTTTTGTGTGATCTTAAAATTATGGAGAAAGAAAAAGAATGGTTCGAAAATTGGTTTGATACTTCCTTCTATCATATACTATACGATTATAGGAATGATGATGAGGCTAAGTTGTTCATGAACAATTTGATTGGGTTTTTAAATTTATCTCAGGGAGATAAGATTCTTGACCTGCCCTGCGGAAAAGGAAGGCATTCCTTGTTTCTAAATTCCCAGGGATTTGATGCTACAGGAGCCGATCTTTCTGTGAACAGCATCATGCATGCGAAACAATTTCAAAAAGAAGGTCTTTCTTTTGAAATTCACGATATGAGAAATCCCTTAAATGGGAAATACGATTCTATTTTTAATCTTTTTACAAGTTTTGGTTATTTTAATCAGGAATCGACAAATATTAAAGTTTTAGAAAATTTTAAAAACGCACTCAATAAGAATGGTCACATAGTCGTAGATTTTCTAAATTTACATAAAGTGGTCAGTACTTTGATTCCAGAGCAGGTGATCAGAAAAAAAGGAGTGGATTTTTTAATTAAAAAAAGAGTAACTGAAAGCTTCATCATCAAAGAAATTGATGTTACTAATAATGGAGAGGTTCATCATTATATGGAGAAAGTTCAGGCGCTTGATCTAAAAAAAATGAAACAATTTGCACAGGCTGCAGGTTTAGAAATTCAGCATGTTTTTGGTGACTATGAATTGAATCCTTTCGATGCGGAGATCTCTGACAGGTTAATATTGATCATGCAATGATATATATAGCCTTAGTCATACCAGTAATTGTTGGGTTTATATTGGTTCAATTAATGAATCCAAATAAAAAACACCTGCAATTATTTCTTTCATTTAGTGGTGCCTACCTTTTATCAGTTACAGTTCTGCATCTTATACCAGAGGTGTTTAGTGGTCAACAAGAGCATATCGGTGTTTTTATTTTGTTGGGAATCGTTCTGCAAACTGCTTTAGAATACCTTTCTAAAGGAGCAGAACACGGGCATATCCATTCTCACGATTTTGAAAAAAATATTCCTTGGTTGCTTTTAGGTAGTTTATCCTTACACGCTTTTCTTGAAGGCATGCCTCTAGGAATTGAAGAAAATACAAATCTTCTCTATGCAATCGTAATTCATAAATTGCCGATAACCATCATCTTAGCAGTTTTTCTAAAAAACTCTTCCTTATCAAAAGGTTTGGTTTTTCTATTCCTGTTTTTATTCGCCGTAATGAGCCCTCTAGGAAGTTGGGTTTCCAGTAATTTTTCAGTTATTCACCTATATGAAGATCAGATCAATGCACTGATTATTGGTGTCTTTTTGCACATTTCGACTGCGATTTTATTTGAAAGTTCTGAAAACCACAAATTTAATCTTCAAAAATTTATAGCCATCCTTATAGGGTTTGCCGTCGCTTTTTTAAGTTTATAATTCAATACTTTTGCGGCACAATGGTCTGGTTCGCAAATGGTGTTCTGATATAACCTTTATCATCCTTTCTGGGAGGAAGTATAATCTCTTCTCTTTCAACTTTTTTATAATCAACACTGCTCAGTAAATGACTGATACAATTTAATCTGGCCTTCTTTTTATTATCAGCGGGAACAACATACCACGGAGATTGTTTGGTATCCGTATATTTAAACATCTCATCTTTGGCTTTACTGTACTCCAACCAATGTTCACGAGATTTAAGATCCATTGGACTGAGTTTCCATCCCTTCATTGGATCATTTATCCTTGACTTAAAGCGTCTTTCCTGTTCTTCATCAGAAACTGAAAACCAGTATTTGAGTAAGATAATTCCTGAACGGATAAGCATTCTTTCAAATTCAGGGCAAGAACGCATAAATTCATTGTATTCAGTCTGATTACAAAAACCCATCACATGTTCAACTCCTGCTCTGTTATACCAGCTACGATCAAAAAGAATCATTTCACCAGCACTGGGCAAATGAGGAACATATCTTTGAAAATACCATTGACTTTTTTCTTTACTTGAAGGCGTACCTAATGCTACTATTTTACATACCCTTGGGTTAAGGCTTTGTGATATCCTTTTGATTACCCCTCCTTTACCTGCAGCATCCCTACCTTCAAAAATGACCACCACTTTTAATCCCTGGTTTTGAATCCAGTCCTGCAGTTTTACCAACTCAATTTGTAGATTTTCTAATTCTTTTTCGTAACGTTTTGAACTGAGATTTTTTTCTTTAGCACCAACAGATGCCTTATCAGAAGAGTCTTCACTCATAAATATAAATTTTTAATTGTCTTTTTCCTTAATTCGCAACTTCACTAATAAATTTAATTCGCATCAATCTCAACTCTTCATCATCATAATCACCATCAAATTCATCAAGAGCCAATTGTATTCTATCGCTATCCGCTTCCATAAAATAATCAAGAATTTCTTCTTGCTGGTCTTCATCTAACAAATCATTGATACAGTAATCGATATTTATCTTTGTACCTGAATAAATTATCTGTTCCATCACTTTGACCAGTTCTGACATATCAAGACCTTTTGAATGGGCAATATCAGAAAGAGGTAGTTTTTTATCAGTATTCTGGATAATATAAAGCTTTAAGCCAGAATTAACCCCTGTACTTTTCACGATCAGGTCATCAGGTCTTACCACATCATTATCCTTCACATAAGTCGCAATTAAATCGACGAAATCCTTTCCGAATTTCTTGGCTTTTCCATCACCAACACCGTGCACATTTGCCAGTTCCTTAATATCAATGGGGTATTTTAGTGTCATATCCTCAAGAGATGGGTCTTGAAAAACCACAAAAGGCGGTACACCCTGCTTCTTTGCTACTTTTTTTCTTAAATCTTTAAGTAATCCCATGAGCTGATCATCCACTGTACCTCCAGAGGCTTTTGCATTCGTAATGATATTTGCATCATTCTCAGCACTGTAAACGTGGTCTTCAGTCATCATAAACGAATGAGGGTTTTTAATAAATGCCTCACCTTTATCTGATAATTTTAAAACACCGTATTGCTCAATTTCTTTTTTTAACAACCCAGCAACAAGCACTTGTCTGATCAGTGCCATCCAATGCTTTTCTGGCTTCGCTTTACCTACACCAAAAATAGCTTGCAGATGTGTTTTGTGCGAGATAAGCAGCGCATTTTCTTTACCTATCAAAGTGTTAATAATCTCCTTTGACCTGTATTCTTCTTTTGTTTTTTGAACTACTTCCAATAGGGTGACAACCTCATTCTGTGCTTCAGATGTTTTTTTAGGATTCCTAACATTGTCATCCATATCAGCACCTTCACCATTCACCTCGTCAAATTCTTCTCCAAAATAATGCAGTAAAAATTTCCTTCTTGACATTGAAGTTTCAGCATATGCCACAACCTCTTGCAATAAAGCATTACCAATCTCTTGCTCGGCCACAGGCTTTCCAGACAGAAATTTTTCCAACTTCTCTATATCCTTATAAGAATAATAGGCTAAACAGTATCCTTCTCCTCCATCTCTACCTGCCCTTCCGGTTTCCTGGTAGTAACTCTCCAAACTTTTTGGTATATCATGATGAATAACAAACCTTACATCTGGCTTGTCAATCCCCATTCCAAAGGCTATGGTGGCCACAACCACATCTATATCCTCCATCAAAAACATATCCTGATGGCGAGCTCTTGTCTTGGCGTCAAGCCCGGCGTGATAAGGAACGGCTTTAATGCCATTAACCTGTAACACTTGAGCTATCTCTTCAACTTTCTTACGACTCAGGCAATAAATGATACCCGATTTGTCTTTATAATTTCTTATAAACCGTATAATATCCTTTTCAACGTCTTTGGTTTTTGCCTTTATCTCATAAAACAAATTAGCCCTGTTAAAAGAAGCTTTAAAAGTTGTTGCATCACTGATACCCAAATTCTTTAAGATATCCTCCTGCACCTTTTGTGTCGCTGTAGCAGTAAGGCCTATAATCGGAAAATTACCGATTTTATAAATTATATTTCTAAGGTTTCGGTATTCAGGTCTGAAATCATGCCCCCATTCAGATATACAATGTGCTTCGTCTATAGCAAAAAAAGTAACTTTTTGTTTTTTAAGGAATTCAATATTTTCCTCCTTTGTTAAAGACTCGGGAGCCACATAAAGCAATTTAGTAACGCCATTTTCAATATCACTTTTAACTCTGGCAATTTCTCCTTTATTTAAGGAAGAATTTAGCACATGTGCAATACCGTATTCGGATGATATCCCTCGTATAGCATCAACCTGATTCTTCATTAAGGCTATCAAAGGAGATACTACAACAGCCGTTCCTTCAAGAATTAGTGCGGGTAATTGATATATTAATGACTTTCCTCCACCTGTAGGCATTACAACAAAAGTGTTGTTTCCTTCAATTAGACTTTCTATAGCATCCTTCTGTAAACCTTTAAACTTACTGAATCCAAAATATTTCTTCAAATATTCATGTAAGTTAATTTTTGTTACTTTCATCCTCGTTTTAATCTATTTTTGAATATTTTTGCAACTTTAATGCCAAAATTATTGAGGGGGAGTTTTAACGATTGAATTTAACAAATGTTTAATTAAATTCAATGATACTATAAATATAACATATTATTTTGACAAAATAAATACAAAATATTGAATAAGGATAAAAACATAATACAAACGGCAAAGGATACAATTCTCATTGAAGCGGAAGCCATAAAACAGCTGGCAGCACTTGTAAATGAAGACTTTGAAAAAGCTGTATTGACCATTTATAATTCTGAAGGACGTGTTATCGTTACCGGAATAGGCAAAAGCGCCAATATTGCATCAAAAATCGTAGCAACCATGAATTCTACCGGCACACCGGCCGTATTTATGCATGCCGCAGATGCCATTCACGGGGATCTTGGAAATATACAAAAGGATGATGTGGTGATTTGTATTTCTAAGAGTGGTAATACACCTGAAATTAAAGTACTCCTGCCATTGATCAAGAATTATGGTAATAAAATAATAGCCATTACCGGAAATGAGAGCTCTTTTTTAGGCGAACATGCTGATCACACTTTAAGCTCGTTTGTTGAAAAAGAGGCTTGTCCAAATAATCTGGCGCCAACTACCAGTACAACCGCTCAATTGGTTATAGGAGATGCGCTGGCCATTTGTTTGTTAAATTTAAAAGATTTCTCTAGCCGTGATTTTGCCAAATACCATCCTGGTGGAACCTTAGGAAGGAAATTATATCTGAGAGTCAATGAACTGGCCGAAAATAATGAAGTTCCGAAAGTAACAGAACTAGCACCGATCAAGGATGTAATTATTGAAATATCTAAGAAGAGATTAGGTACCACTGCGGTTGTCAAAAATGATATCATCGTTGGGATTATTACTGATGGTGACATAAGAAGAATGTTAGAGAATTCAGCTGATATTAATAAATTACAGGCAAAAGATATCATGAGTAAAGATCCTGTAACTGTGAGTTCAGACACTATGGCAGTCAATGCTTTAGACATCATGCAAAAAAACAACATTACACAAATCCTGGTCACCCACGATGGCAAGTATTCTGGAGTAGTGCATTTTCATGATTTATTAAAAGAAGGAATCATTTAATTTAGATTCTAGAATGTCTTATTTTAGACCCCCTATTGTTATTCAAAAAAATAAACTATGAGTGAGCAAACGGAAGAAATGTCTTTTTTAGGCCATCTTGAAGTATTAAGATGGACCTTAGTTAGGTCTTCTCTGGCAATTTTCGCCTTTGGTATGGTGGCCTTTATGATGAAAGATTTTATTTTCAATTCCATTCTATTAGCGCCAAAAGACCCTTCTTTCTTTACTTATAGGTTTTTATGTTCGGTTTCAAAAAGTTTTGGAACAGATGGACTTTGCATTGATGAAATTCCATTTATCGTGCAAAGCAGAACCATGGCAGGGCAATTTTCCGCACATATCTGGACCTCTATAGCATTCGGTTTCGTTATGGCCTTTCCATACATCATTTGGGAGGTTTGGAAATTTATCAAGCCTGCTCTTTATGAAAATGAACAGAAGAATGCCAGGAGTTTTATCATTATTACTTCCTTTCTGTTTTTCCTCGGAATTCTATTCGGATACTATGTTATCACACCTTTATCAATCAATTTCTTAGGTAGTTACCGTGTAGCTGAAGAAGTCAGGAATAATTTCGACCTTAGCTCCTATACCGGACTTTTAAAGGCTTCCTGCCTTTCTGCAGGCTTTATTTTTGAGTTACCAATAATCATTTACTTTTTAACAAAAATGGGGCTTGTTACACCTGAATTTCTAAAGACCTACCGTAAATATGCACTGGTACTTGTTTTAGTGCTCGCTGCCGTAATTACGCCTCCGGATATCATTAGCCAGGTGATCGTGGCTATCCCAATGATCATTTTATATGAGGTAAGTATAAAAATATCTAAATTTATAGTGAACAAACAAAAAAAGGAAAGTGAAGAGGCATTGGCAAAGAAGTAATTAATGGACCTTGATAATCAAATACAAGCTTATATCGATGAACATGAAAAATTCAAAGACATTCTTGTTGAGTTAAGAAGGATTGTTAAAAATGAAGCCTTTGAGGAAACTTTAAAATGGGGAATACCTACTTATGTTTATGAGCAAAAGAATTTAGTTGGTATTGGCGCCTTTAAAAATCACGTAGGCCTTTGGTTTTTTCAAGGGGCCTTATTGAATGACAAGGCAAGAATTTTGCACAATGCGCAGGAAGGGAAAACCAAAGCTATGCGGCAAATTCATTTTAAAAAATTTGAAGAGATTAATGAATCCACCTTGGCAGCTTATCTTAAGGAAACTATTGACAATCAAAATAAAGGCTTAAAGGTAAATATAAGTAAACCCGTTAAGCAGGTTGTGATTCCAACAGAACTGAAATCTTTTTTAAGCGCTGACCTTTCAATGTTCAAAGCTTTTAAAAAACTAACTCCTGGAAGACAGAAGGAGTATATTGAATATATTCATAGCGCAAAGAAGGAACAGACCAAATCAGATAGACTCAAGAAAATAACTCCCTTGATCGAAGCTGGAAAAGGGCTTAATGATAAATACAAACCCAATAAATAATTATGATCTTAAGAGCTGACAACATAATGAAAATGTACGGGAACAGAAAGGTGGTTAAAAGCATTTCTCTTCAGGTAGAACAAGGCGAAATTATTGGACTGTTGGGCCCAAATGGCGCTGGAAAAACAACTTCATTCTATATGATCGTTGGGATGATCAAACCAAATGAAGGAAAAATTTTTCTTGATGACGTCGAAATCACAAACGATTCTATGTACAAGAGAGCACAAAAAGGAATAGGATATCTTGCACAGGAAGCCTCTGTATTTAGAAAATTGTCGGTTGAAGATAATATCATGTCGGTTTTACAATTTACTGATCTCAATAAAAAAGAACAAAAGGAGAAACTGGAATTACTTATAGATGAATTTAGCCTTGGGCATGTAAGAAAAAATCGTGGCGATCTTTTATCTGGTGGAGAAAGAAGAAGAACGGAAATTGCCAGAGCCCTGGCCTCTGATCCGAAATTTATTCTGCTTGATGAGCCATTTGCCGGGGTTGACCCCATAGCTGTGGAAGACATTCAAAGTATCGTGGCACACTTGAAGGATCGTAATATCGGAATTTTAATTACAGACCATGATGTACATGCTACATTAGCCATTACCGATAAAACCTACTTAATGTTTGAAGGAGGAATATTAAAAGAAGGTACGCCAAAGGAATTAGCCGATGATGAGTTGGTAAGAAAAGTGTATTTGGGAGAGAGTTTTATATTAAAAGAACACAAAAGAAAACTCGACTTATAAAAAAAACCCTATTACCGACTGGTAATAGGGCATACATACAAACAAATCTGAAAAATTTATTAAAAATTTTTCCAGATGACTTTAAGCTTTAATGTTCACCTGTTTCTATTCCTATGATTTTACCGCTCTCATTGATTAATAAATAATGAGACCATGTTCCTTTTTCTACTTTAAACTTATAGACATTGATATCTTTTTTTGTGACATAGGTCACTTCATTGGATATCTTATAATTTGAATAATCTTTCAATGATTCTTTTACCTGTTTAGGTGTCTTCTCTTTTGTTGTTTTGTGAACTTCTTTTTCAGCTGTTTTACCCTCCTGAGCGAAACTACCCTGAACGCTTAACAGCGTAAAGACAAAAAACATGATGATGATTTTAAAACTTTTCATGATTAGTGGTTTCTTTTAAATGTTAGACAAATATTTTAGTGGGGAGTTGATCTTATTAATTTCATTTGAAATTAGCCAAACGTTGAAAAACTTAATATAACAAACAACATTAAAAACAAGATTATTTTTACCTTTTTCATAGCTCCAAAATTTATATTCTTTTAAACAATTTTCTTTTTCTAGCATTACCATCTGGGACTTCCTCTTCGAGATTCAAAATCATATCCGAGTGTTAACATATGTGTCCCACTATGATTTAACTCATTTGCTTCATTAATATTGTATTGGAATGCATATCCAACATAAAATTCTTTCTTTTTAATACCTAAAAGCGGCACAATTGCCAGAGGCTCAAAGCTTTGGTCATTTAAAAACCGCGTACTAAAGCCCGCCCAATAGTAACCGTCATCGACTTTTTTCTTTGCTTTAATATTGATATCTGAAATTGATCTGCCATCACTTTCGAAATATTTAAAATACAATGATGGTTCCAATTCCCAGTCACTTTGATTAAGTTCAAATACATAACCCGTATAGATATAATAATTTCTCAGCTTTTTAGGTTCTGACTCATCAAAGACCTTTACATTTTTATTCAAAATATTAGATGCATTAAAACTAAAATAGAACCCTTCAATTTTATATAGAAATGCCGCATCAAAATTTGAATTGTGTGATGATACATCAGCACCAATATTTGGATCATCATTCGGGTTGTCAAAATCTGAAACGTCAATTTTAAATTGCGTAAACTTATAAGAAAGTCCGAAGGAAATATATTGCAAGTTTGCAGCATTTATGGTCAAATGATGCGCAAATGACAATTGCCCTCCAATTTGTGATGTGTTTCCATTCTTATCCAAAAAGAGCACTCCTCCTATCCCTGAACGTTCCAGAATATGGGCGTCATAAGATAAAGTCTGTGTATTTGGCGCATCACTTAGGCCAACCCATTGGAAAGCACTTGTAAATCTCAATCGGTTCATATCACTATCTCCCGCATAAGCTGGAGAAATCAAAAACGGATTTTCAACTAGATACTGGGTATAAGGAGTCAATTTAAACTCCTGAGCATTAGCCCATCCTGTAACGAATAATATAACTACTATGATTAACTTTTTCATAACTACTATCTAACTAAACTGAAATTCCCTTTAAATTCTCTGTTGTCTGATGCTTCGTTCAAACGAACGATGTACCAATAGTCCCCGCTAGGTAATGGTTTGCTTTTATAACTTCCATCCCAGCTCCTCCTATTGCCCTCATAGCTTGCAATTAATCTTTGGTATCTGTCAAATATTTTAACGGTTATTTGTGGATAGATCTCGATATTAATAGGATACCAGGTATCATTAATTCCATCCCCTTGAGGTGTAAAGAAATCAGGAATTTCAATATCTAAGAATTCTAAAAAGACTGTTTTTTCTTGTATACATCCTCTTTGGTCTTTTACATAAAATTTATAATCTCTCGTTTCTCTGGTACTATTCAGATCCAATACATTGTTGCTTCCAAAATTATCTTCTGAATCCAAGCTGTATTCATAATCTGGTCTTCCTCCAGTAGCCACAACGCTATACTCATTTAGGTTGGTCATCACCACATTAAAAGCGATTGGCGTATATGCTTCTATTTGAACTTCAATCGGCGCATCGGTACAACCGTATTCTTTATGTGTAACCGAAACGGTATGCGTCCCTTTTGAAACGTTTTCAAATATGCCTGATTCTTGTGTTAGATTACCATCTAAGGTGTACGTCACATCATTTTGATAAATCGGGTCAACTGATGCCATGATGATATTACTAGCCCCCTGACAACTAAAATCAGTATCTGCTTTCAGTTCCAAATAAATCAACTGTTCTACTTCTACAGATTTTTGTGACACACAACTATGAAAAGCATTTTCTTTTTTAATCCAGATGTCATAAGTTCCTTTAGCCAAACCAGTAAAACTTGGCGCTGCTTTGTAATTTGTACCGTCCATACTATAAGTCACGTCATAGCCTTGATCATTGGTCAAGTCAACATTGACTCTACCATCTTTTTCTCCGACACAAATAACATCCTCCTGAGTTATTTTATACTCAATCTCCTGATCAAACCCAACGGCAACACTAGTTACTGATGTGCATCCATTTGCATCACGTACGGTAACATCATAAGTTCTTTCTGTGGCTACTGAGAAAATATTTTCTAACTGATAGGTGTTTCCTCCGTCTATACTGTAATCATAAGGAGGTGTACCTCCTGCTCCGGCCGCTTCAAGGCTACCGTTCATAATTTCTCCATTACAGACTGTTATGTTGTATTGTTTGCTCGAAGTTGAAGTTAATAAAGTAGGTTCGCTGATAGAAAAACCAGAAACATCAAAACATCCATCTGCATTAGTTGATCTCACCTCGTAATTTCCTATATCCAGATTTGTGAAGACATGTGTATCATTTGTTTTAACGATAGAATTGATCACACTGCCGTTTTGTATTAATTCAAATGTATAAGAACTGGAATCCTCATTTACCTTGATTTCAACATTTCCATTACTATCTTTACATAAAGCATCAGCAGGTGTAACAGTTACATCAAGTCCTAAAACAGTTACGATTCTGATTGTTTCGGTACATCCTGTTCTTCTTTGTGTGCCTGTATAAACTCCCGCTCCGGTTACAGTCACTTCTTTGGCATTTCCAATAACATTTCCGTTTTCATCCGTCCATATATAGGTGTCATATCCATCATCTCCTGAAAAGGTCAGGCTGTTATTACAGAAAAACAATTCACTGTCAAATGAACAAGAACTTGTGTCTACGAAAAGATCCATTGATCCTACACTTCCAAGACCACAACCATTGATACCATTTAAGCCTGGTTGATCAGATACACTTTGACCTGAAGTTTCGCCATCGTAATATGAGCTGATATTGTTTTCCAATAAATTCGTACAGGCGTCTGAATAGTCAAAGCATTCATTTGATGCCGTTACCTGATATCTAATACTATGTACTGAAGAAAGTGACTTTCTTTCAACTAGTGTGTTGTCTATGTTAAATCTTAATTCCCTTGAAGCCTGATTAAAAGTATAGCTTACTCCTGCAGGTAAGGTGATAGAATTTTCGTCTAAGGTTACGTTAATCGGTAAACTGTTTAGAATATAGGTATTCTGCGCGTTGTCAGTTCCAATATTCTGAAAATCAATATTATACCACACAGTTGATCCAAGTGGCACAGGTGATTGATGCGTTATCGCATTGTTTGAAGTGTCTTCTACACTTGTAATAACTTGAAGATTCGGTTCGATAATATTTATCG
Source organism: Lutimonas halocynthiae (assembly GCF_030409835.1). Classification (GTDB taxonomy): domain Bacteria; phylum Bacteroidota; class Bacteroidia; order Flavobacteriales; family Flavobacteriaceae; genus Lutimonas; species Lutimonas halocynthiae. The sequence continues at coordinate 290,356 of NZ_JAUFQO010000016.1, read as the reverse complement.
CAAACGTATTTAAAAAGGAATATATCCAATCAGTGCCATCATTACTATTAACTCTTATGGTTGCACCTGTTTCACCATTACCAATCAGCGTGTTACCTACATTAATGTCAGATAGATTTAATAATTTCTGATCCCAACCAAGTGTATTAGTGCTATTTAAATTTCTATCAAGAACCTGAGACCCATCTTTGGTTATCTTGCTGTTAAAAAAATTATCAACCTCATTCTCAGCATCGTATAAAGGTGTGAAATTAGTATTTCCATCAGATTTAAAAAGCAATTCATCTCCAACTCTGGTTAAATCTCCTTCCATTGCTACAATTCCGACCCTTCCTTCAACCGGCCCGGAAGGAGGTGTTGTAAAACCACTATACCGGAAATCAACCACATCATTTGGGGATCTAGAAACAACTGAAAACCCATCAAATGTGGAGATGAACTTTCTTGATTCATTTGGATCTTCATAAACAATTACCATAGACCAACCTCCTGAGGAATTATTTCCTTCTGAAGAACTTATATTAGCAATATAATAATCACCAGAAACTGAAACATTACTAGTAACAATATCGGTTACATCTTTGTAATAAATTAAATCTAAGTTCATATCAGCTTCTATATCTAAATAAGCTTCACCAGGTATTTTGAATTTTATTTTATCAGGCTCTAAATTTTCTGGAGCAGCTATTGCTCCCCAATACAAACCAGCATAAATAATTCTATTACAAGTGCTTGTCGTAAACCTAGCACTACTTGAATTAAATGTTGATGGGTCACTATCTATATCAACAAATACCATATCGATGGTATTATTCTGATCAGAACCATTGTACGGTATGTCTCTTGACTCTCCTAGTATAGAATTACCTATAATAGTCAAATCTCCATTGATTCCTTGTGTTTCATATCTTTTCGAAAATGGAATTGAAGTTTGAGAATGACCTAAGAATGAGATCATTATTAGAACAAAAAATAAAAGCCTAAGCATTCTGGTTTGATATTCTGTTTTCATAGTATTTCTTTATTTAAACGATAACGTTGAAAAAAAAATGACTAAACAGGGAGAGGATTTATATCATTATAACAAACAGAATAACAGAAAAAAGTCTAATAAATTGTATAGGGCATATATTTTTTTTGAATTTAATAAAGGTCTTCGAATGAATTTTAAGACGCGAGAAACCTCAAATAAGTTAACATTTTGATTTGAAAAAGGTTAACCTAATAAGAGCAATCTTCAGTATTAAAAAACATTATAAAAAAATATTATGCCTACGCGTAATATGTTAAATTTGCCTAACATTAATTAATACTTATATTTTTATGAAAACAATAAGCTTAAAAACAATACAGACTGTATTGATAGCATTTGTAATTACTGCTGCAACAGCTGTTCAGGCTCAAGTAGGCGGATGGAAAGCGGATCTAATAAAAGAAGCAGATACTGCATTGGTTGAGATGATTAAAAAACAACCTAAACTTCAATCGTTCAAGGATAAATCTTATGGATACGCTGTATTCCCAAAAGTGACCAAAGGAGCTATTGGCGTTGGAGGTGCCGGAGGTAAAGGAATTGTTTACAAAGCTCACGTTCCAACCGGTCAATCTACATTAAGTCAGGCAACTATAGGTTTTCAATTGGGAGGTCAACAATATAAAGAGGTCATTTTCTTTGAAAACGAAGAAGCCTACAAGAAATTTACCAATAAGAAAGTAAAATTCAATGGACAAGCCTCAGCTGTAGCCATTACTGAAGGTGCTTCTGTTGATGTAGCATGGAAAGACGGCATGGCAATTTTTACACAAACCAGTGGTGGATTAATGTTTGAAGCCTCTGTTGGAGGACAAAATTTCAAATTTAAACCAAAAGAATAAATAATTACAATTAAATTGCATAAAAAAAGAGGTTAGCGAAATGTCAACCTCTTTTTTTATGCAATTTATTTTCAATTATAGAAAGCAGAATATAGAGTATAATAGTAAGTGGAATGGCAACTGTTTTTAACAAGAATAACATTACAACTGTTGCCAATAGGAAAACGTACTTCACTTCATTTCCACTCCATTTATAGTTTTTAAACTTTAAAGAAAAAAGAGGAATTTCTGCATTCATCAAATAACTTCCAATTAATGTGATCCCCACAAGAACATAGATATTCTGAAGCAACTCAATAAAAAACATATTCTCAGAATAAAACAAAATCAAAGGCATTGACATGATGAAAATTGAAAATGCAGGAGTTGGCAATCCTATAAAGGAGCTGGTTTGCCTCTCATCTATGTTGAAGTTTGCCAATCTATATGCGGCAGCTAATGTGATGATCAATCCCAAAAAAGGAATAAAATAATAATAAGTTTCTTGATAATCCTGCCAGCTTCCGGTTTCACAACTCAATTCCATAAACCACTTTCCTTTGGTGGCGTACAGCATCATTTGAAACATTATAATTCCTGGAACGACCCCAGAAGTAACCATATCGGCCAAAGAATCAAGTTGCTTTCCTAATTCACCTTCTACTTTAAATTTCCTTGCAAAAAATCCATCAAAAAAATCAAAGAAAATACCCAGGAAAACAAAAAAGGCGGCCAAAATAAGTTCATCTGTTGCGGCCATAATCACGGCAATCATGCCTGAAAACAGATTCAGTAGTGTAAATAGATTTGGAATGTGTTTTTTCATCGTTTCTTTTGGCTTAGTCTCAGTAAAAATAACAAATAATATATCAAAGAAACTTTTAATTACTGTGTTAATAAAAATTTAAACTACTATTTTATATTTAGGCCTTAATTACTACATTAGCGACGCTAGTTAATCCAAAATTCTTAATGTCAGACCAAACTTCATATACAGAAGACAATATTCGTTCTTTAGACTGGAAGGAGCATATTCGCATGCGTCCGGGTATGTATATTGGGAAACTGGGCGATGGATCGGCTCCTGATGATGGTATCTATATCTTAATCAAGGAGGTACTAGACAATTCTATTGATGAGTACGTTATGGGCTCAGGAAAAACAATAGAAATTTCTGTAAAAAATAACCAGGTTTCGGTTAGAGATTTTGGTCGTGGGATTCCATTGGGAAAGGTTGTAGACGTTGTTTCTAAAATGAATACTGGTGGTAAGTACGACTCAAAAGCTTTTAAAAAATCTGTAGGACTGAATGGTGTTGGTACCAAGGCGGTGAATGCCCTTTCCTCCTACTTCAAAGTACAATCGGTACGAGACAACCTCAGTAAGATCGCTGAATTTGAACAAGGCAATCTCATAAATGACCTGCCACAAGAAGCTTCTACCTTAAGAAAAGGCACCAAGGTTTCTTTTGTTCCTGATCTGGATATATTTCCTCATTACAAATTCAGAAATGAGTATATCATAAAGATGATCAAGAATTATGTCTATCTGAATACCGGATTGACGATTATTTTTAATGGTGAAAAGTACAGATCTGAACATGGTTTAAAAGATTTGTTGGACGAAAACATCAACGAAGAATCAAAACTGTTTCCAATTATCCATTTAATGGAAGATGACATTGAAATGGCGCTTACTTATAGCAAGTCTCAATACAGTGAAGAATACCATTCTTTTGTGAATGGACAACATACAACTCAAGGTGGTACACATCAAAATGCATTTAGAGAATCTATTGTCAAGACAATCAGAGAATTTTTTGGTAAGAATTTTGACGCTTCAGACATAAGGAAATCTGTAGTCTGTGCCATCAGTATCAAGGTGATGGAACCTATTTTTGAAAGTCAAACCAAAACAAAACTAGGTTCAACTGAAATGGGTGGCGGCTTACCAACTGTCAGAACCTTTATTCATGATTTTGTTAAAAGGAGGCTGGATAATTATTTACACAGAAACCCTGAAACTGCGGAGCATATCCAAAGAAAAATAGTGCAGGCAGAAAAGGAGCGTAAAGAATTATCTGGTATCAGAAAAATTGCACGAGAACGCGCTAAAAAAGCGAGTCTTCACAATAAGAAATTACGAGATTGCAGAATTCATCTAAACGACATGAAAAAAAATGATCGTTTAGAAAGCAGCCTTTTTATTACTGAGGGAGATTCGGCTAGTGGATCGATTACCAAATCTCGAGATGTCAATACACAAGCGGTATTTAGTTTAAAAGGAAAACCGCTTAATTCATATGGGTTGAGTAAGAAAATTGTCTATGAAAATGAGGAATTCAACCTGCTTCAGGCAGCCTTAAACATAGAAGACGGCATTGAAAACCTTCGTTACAATAACGTAGTCATTGCGACAGATGCAGATGTTGACGGTATGCATATCCGATTATTATTGATTACATTTTTCCTTCAGTTTTTCCCGGAGGTTATCAAGGAAGGACATTTATACATTTTAGAAACCCCTTTATTCAGGGTAAGAGATAAAAAAGAAACGCATTATTGTTATTCTGAAAATGAAAAACAAACTGCGATGAATAAGCTAAGAGGAAAACCTGAAGTAACCAGATTTAAAGGATTAGGTGAGATTTCTCCTGACGAATTTATCCATTTTATTGGAAAAGATATTCGTTTGGATCCGGTAATGCTCAATAAAGAAACATCGATTGAGAAACTCCTGGAATTTTATATGGGCAAGAACACCCCTGAAAGACAAAAATTCATCATCAACAATCTCAAAGTTGAATTAGATATTATAGAAGAGTCATAAATCAAATCATTGTTAGTTTAAGCATCCAATGGCTGAATACGAAGAGATAGAAGAAAATAACGATCAAAACGAAGAAACAATCACCAAGATTGGTGGTATGTATGAAGACTGGTTTCTTGATTATGCTTCTTATGTAATTCTGGAGAGGGCCGTTCCGGGTATTAACGATGGATTCAAGCCTGTTCAAAGAAGGATCATGCAGTCTATGAAAGATCTTGATGATGGTCGTTATAACAAAGTAGCAAACCTTGTTGGACATACCATGCAATACCATCCTCACGGGGATGCTAGTATTGCTGATGCAATGGTTCAGCTAGGCCAAAAAGAACTTTTGATCGACATGCAGGGTAACTGGGGTAACATTTTCACCGGTGATCGCGCTGCCGCTTCGAGGTATATCGAAGCCAGATTGTCAAAATTTGCACTTACAGTGGTTTTTAATCCGAAAACTACAAAATGGCAAGCCTCCTATGATGGTAGACGTAAAGAGCCTATAGATTTACCGGTAAAATTTCCAATGCTACTGGCACAAGGCGCTGAAGGGATCGCTGTTGGTCTTTCTACTAAGATCTTACCGCATAACTTTAATGAATTAATTCAGGCCTCCATTAAAATTCTAAAAGGTCAAAGCTTTTCTATTTTCCCAGACTTTCTTACTGGTGGGATTGCTGATGTAAGTAATTATAATGAAGGCAAACGTGGCGGTAAAGTGCGCGTTAGGGCAAAGATATCTCAAAAAGATAAAACTTCGCTTGTCATTACTGAAATTCCTTATGCAACCAACACCTCTTCTTTAATTGAATCAATTCTTAAGGCCAATGAGAAGGGAAAAATAAAAATCAAAAAAATTGAAGATAATACAGCGAGAGATGTAGAAATTTTGATTCAACTTCCTGGTGGTGTTTCACCTGATAAAACTATTGATGCGCTCTATGCTTTCACGAATTGTGAAGTCTCCATATCTCCTCTATGCTGCATTATAGAAGATAACAAGCCTATCTTTATCGGAGTAAGAGATGCTCTTAAACATTCAACGCATCATACGGTTGACCTGCTGACCAAAGAATTAGAAATCCAATTGGCCGAATTAGAAGAGCAATGGCATTTCTCTTCATTGGAAAGAATATTTATAGAAAATAGAATCTATCGTGATATTGAAGAAGAAGAAACGTGGGAAGGCGTTATCAAAGCAATAGACAAGGGCTTAAAGCCACATATTAAGCATCTGAAAAGGGCTGTCACAGAGGATGACATCGTGAGACTGACTGAAATTCGAATTAAGAAAATATCCAAATTTGATATTGATAAGGCCAAGCAGTTTATTGAAGGTCTTGAAGAAAAAATCGCGGCTGTAAAGAATAATTTGGCAAATATTATTGATTACGCAATTAACTATTTTAAAGATCTCAAAGAAAAATTTGGTAAAGGAAGAGAAAGAAAAACTGATATCAGAATTTTTGAAGACATCGTTGCGACAAAAGTAGTCATGCGTAATTCGAAACTATACATGAATCGCGCCGAAGGGTTTATTGGTACAAGCTTAAAAAAGGATGAATTTGTTGCAGATTGTGCTGATATAGATGATGTTATCGTTTTTAGAAATGATGGCAAAATGCTTGTCACTAAGGTGGATAGCAAAACATTTGTAGGTAAAAACATCATTCATGCTGCTGTTTTCAAGAAGAATGATAAAAGAACTATTTATAACTTGATTTACAAGGATGGTAAAACAGGTGTTTCTTTTATGAAACGTTTTTCAGTAACATCAATCACCAGAGATAAAGAATATGATCTAACGACAGGTGCAAAAGGTTCTAAGCTACTTTACTTTACAGCGAATCCAAATGGAGAGGCTGAAGTGGTAACTATAAACCTTAGACCTGTTGGGCTTATTAAAAAGTTGAAATGGGATATTGACCTCGCTGATCTGAGTATTAAAGGAAGGGGCAGTAAAGGAAATATGGTTTCAAAATACCCCATTCGAAAAATTGAATTAAAAGAAAAAGGGGTTTCTACCTTAAAACCAAGAAAAATATGGTTTGATGAAACGGTTCAACGCCTTAATGTAGATGACCGAGGTGATTTGATTGGTGAATTTACGGCGGATGACCGCTTGCTCATCATCAACCAAAAAGGCGATTTAAAAACAATCATTCCAAACCTGAATACCCATTTTGATTCTGACATGATCGTCTTGGAAAAATGGAAACCTAATAAACCCATTTCAGTGGTTTATTATGATGGTGAAAGAGAACGCTATTATGTCAAAAGATTTATGATAGAGCATCCGGATCGGGAAGAAAAATTTATTACGGAACATCCCTCATCAAAATTGATGATTGTTGCCATGGACTACAGACCGATGGCAGAAGTCATTTATTCTAAAAGAAGTCTTGAAAACGAAATTATAAACTTTGAAGAATTTATTGCAGTAAAAGGGATTAAAGCACTTGGAAACCAACTAACTACAGAGAAAATAAAAGACATAAATTTACTTGAGCCTTTAGCTTATGATGAACCTGTCCTTGAAGAAGTTGAGTTGGTCGAGGAGGAAATTATTAAGGCCCCGGATGTAAATAAAAAAGAAGAATCAGATACTGATTCAGATGATAATGAAGAGGAAGATGAAGGTCAAATTACCTTATTTTAATCTTGAGGTTTGAACTTGTTTTGTAAGATACGCTACCAGTTTTTGAACCGCTAAACCACGATGAGAAATACGCCCTTTTGTTTCTATATCCATTTCTGCAAAAGTTTTGTCAAAGCCTAGAGGTTTAAATATAGGGTCATATCCAAATCCCTTTTCTCCTGAACATGATGCTTCTATATGACCATCACAAATTCCCTCAAAAAATAATTGTTCTCCATTTAGAATTAAGGAGATGACTGTCCTAAACCTTGCTTTTCTATTTTTAAATCCAGACATGGCTTTGAGCATTTTTTGAACGTTATCATCAAAAGTAGCGTTCTCACCTGCATAACGGGCCGAATAAACGCCTGGTTCCCCATTTAATGCTTCCACTTCTAAACCAGTATCATCTGCAAAACAGTCATAACCATAATGCAGCTTTACATGATCTGATTTAATTTTAGCATTTCCCTCTAATGTTGTTGCCGTTTCTTCGATATCCTCATGACAACCAATTTCATTTAGCGTCATGAGATTAAATGAATCTCCTAAAAGATTTTTAACTTCTTCTAATTTATGTTTATTATTGGTAGCAAATACGAGTTTCATAATTTACAATTTCAGGGAGCATCAAAAGTAAGCATAAATCCCCTCTTTTATTTACTTATTCATTGCATGAGAAAACTTAAATTATCAGATGAAATAAGAAGAAACCCGATTCATATACTATTTAAAAGGAATTCATTCTAACCTTCTTTTCTTAATATTTTTTCTTAAATTTAAAGTGATTAGACCCCTAACCCATTATGTCATGAAAAATCTCCTGTTTATTTTTAGTTTATTACTTCTTTTCTCTTGTGAAATAGAACAAAAAAAGGATATTCCTGAATTTGATCAAGAATCGATTAACGAAACGAAAGCTAACGATAAATATCCTACTGAGGTCTATTTTGGAGACACCCATCTTCACACAGACCTCTCAATGGATGCCGGAGCTTTTGGTAATCGAATAGGAATGGACGAGGCTTATCAGTTTGCCAGAGGCGACCAAGTTACATCCTCAACTGGAATTAAAACTAAATTATTAAAACCTCTTGATTTTCTGGTTGTTGCAGATCACTCTGACGGAATGGGATTCTTCCCGGACCTTATGGACGGAAAAGATCATGTGATGCAATACGAAGAATCCGTGAAATGGAAGAAAATGATTGATGAAGGAAATGGCGGGGAAGCTGCCATAGATATCATTAAAACTTTTTCACAAGGAAAAATGCCTTTTAAAACAAACGATGTAAGCATGATGACTCCTGTTTGGAAAAATGTAGTGGATGCTGCCGAAAAATATAACGATCCAGGAAAATTCACTGCCTTTATTGGCTATGAATGGACATCACTTATAAAAGGAAATAACTTACATAGAGTAGTTATTTATCGTGACGACGGAGATGTGGCAATTAAACAATTACCATTTACCAATGAAGATAGTTCTGATCCCGAAAGATTGTGGGATAATCTGGAAGGTTATGAGAAGAACACAGGAGGAAAGGTTTTGGCTATTCCTCATAATGGTAATTTAAGTAATGGAATGATGTTTGCCGAAACAACTGTTTCTGGCGAGGTCTATGATAAAAATTATGTTGATAGGCGAGCTCGATGGGAACCTTTGTACGAAGCAACTCAAATAAAAGGAGATGGAGAAACGCACCCATTCCTTTCACCTAATGATGAATTTGCTGATTATGAAAACTGGGATAAGGGAAATCTTGACATGAGTGAGGCAAAGACAAATGACATGTTACAATACGAATACACTCGTTCAGCGCTCAAACTCGGTTTAAAATACAAATATGAACTTGGAACCAACCCATATAAGTTTGGATTAATAGGCAGTACGGATTCTCATACTTCACTTGCTACTGCAGATGATGATAATTTCTTTGGAAAAGCATCGAATGTTGAACCCGGAAAAGACAGATGGAATCACCCTTTTATTCATTCTGAAAAAGGAACAGTAGCAACCTGGGAAACTATTGCCTCAGGATATGCAGCCGTTTGGGCACATGAAAACACCAGGGCCTCTTTATGGGATGCGATGATGCGAAAGGAAACCTATGCAACTACAGGGTCAAGAATGAAAGTGAGATTTTTTGGTGGCTGGGATTACTCTGATGAAGACCTTTCAAATGGGATGGTTAAACTGGGTTATGAAAAAGGAGTACCTATGGGAGGTGATCTGTCAAAAGGAGAGGGTAAACCTCCTACATTTATGGTCTACGCCCTAATGGACCCGGATCAAGGAAGTCTTGACAGAATCCAGATTGTAAAAGGCTGGCGAAATGAGGATGGAAGCCTGGCAGAAAAAGTATATGATGTGGTGTGGAGCGGTGAAAGAAAAGCAGGCAAAGATGGTAAAGTTCCATCTGTTGGAAACTCCATAAATTTTGAAAACGGATCCTGGGATAATTCCATTGGAGCAACTGAATTGAAAAAAGTATGGACAGATCCGTCATTCGACCCGGCCCTGGAAGCTTTTTACTATGTTCGAGTTATTGAAATCCCAACTCCCAGATGGACCCTATATGACAAATTGAATTTTGGTGCAGAGCTCTCAGATGAAGTTCCTCTTTTTTCTACTGAGCGTGCCTATACTTCTCCAATTTGGTATTCACCTACATATTAGAACAAACTCTTAATCTTAATTTAAGTAAATTATGAAAAATCTTGAATCTATATTTTTGATCCTTTTGATCATTCCTTTCTTTACTTTTGGTCAACAAGTAGGCGAAATGAAAATGGACATGAAAGAAGGTGAAAATATCCATAAAAAGAAAGGGTATTCGCCTTATGCAGGAAGGCATTTCCCCACACAGGTGTATTGGGGCGACACGCATTTACACACAAGTAATTCATTGGATGCCAGAGCCTTTGGGACTGTCCTGGGGCCTGAAGAAGCTTATAAACTAGCTCGTGGAGAAGAAATAACAGCAACACATGGTGAAAAGATTAAACTATCAAGGCCTCTTGACTGGCTTGTTGTAGCTGACCATTCAGATGGAATGGGTGCCATGAATGAAATCATAAAAGGTAATCCTAATTTGATGAAAGACCCAGTTGTAAAAGATTGGCACAATCGCGTAAATGAGGGAGGTAAAACGGCATTATTAGCTACAATGGATATCATCAATAGCTTTGCCTTAGGTAAGATCCCTCCTATTCTTTTAGACGAAGATTTTAGTCAATCGGTGTGGGAACGATATATCAAAACAGCTGAAAAATATAATGATCCAGGAACCTTTACATCAATTATAGGCTATGAATGGACCTCTACAGAAAACGGAAATAATTTACACAGAAATGTACTCTATCGTAACAATGGAGATATAGCCAAACAAATGCTTCCTTATACCACAAGTGAAAGTTTTAATCCTGAAGATCTATGGAAATGGATGGAACGCTATGAAGAAAAAACAGGTGGAGATGTTCTTGCTTTAGCCCATAACGGAAACTTAAGTAATGGCATCATGTTTCCTGTTGAAGTGAACCCGGCCACCGGCAAGGCCTTAGATGGTAATTATGCCAAACAGAGAATAAAGTGGGAGCCATTATATGAAATCACGCAAATTAAAGGAGATGGTGAGACACATCCATTACTTTCTCCAAATGATGAATTTGCAGATTATGAAAACTGGGAAAAAGGTAATCTTAACTTAAGTGTGGCTAAGACCGATGACATGCTGCAATATGAATATGCCAGGGAAGCCTTAAAGAACGGATTAAAAATGGAAGAGAGCTTAGGTGTCAATCCATATAAATTTGGAGTTGTAGGATCTACTGATTCACACACGAGTCTTGCAACGGCTGAAGAAGACAATTTCTTTGGAAAACATTCTGGAAATGAGCCAAGTGGCCATAGAGCAACTGGGATTGTAGCTGAATTCGAAGGAAATAAAGTAATGGATTGGGAATTGGTAGCCTCTGGCTATGCTGGTGTTTGGGCTACAGAAAATACAAGGGAAGCGCTATTCGATGCCATGGCCAGAAAAGAAGTTTATGCCACTACTGGTCCTCGGATCCTTGTTCGCTTTTTTGGTGGATGGAATTTTACAAAAGAGGATGCCCTCAATAGATTACCTGCTGAAATCGGGTATTCAAAGGGTGTTCCTATGGGCGGGGATATGTATACAGCTCCTAAAGGAAAATCTCCAAGCTTCTTAGTTGGGGCATTAAAAGATCCATATGGTGGAAACTTAGATCGGATTCAGATTGTTAAAGGATGGTTAGACAAGTCGGGTAAAACCCATGAAAAAGTATATAATGTGGTATGGAGTGATATGGATCAGAGAAAAGCTGGCAAGGATGGAATGCTTCCAGACGTTGGTAATACTGTAGATGTAAAGAATGCAACCTGGTCAAATTCTATCGGAAGGGCAGAACTTCTTTCTGTTTGGAAGGATCCTGATTTTGATCCAAAACTAAAAGCTTTTTATTATGCCAGGGTTATTGAAATTCCTACTCCTCGATGGACAGCCTATGATGCAAAAAGGTTTGGGGTTGAAATGCCAAAGGAATCTCCGATGACAACTACTGAAAGAGCCTATACATCACCAATTTGGTACACGCCTTAACACTATAATTTTTTTTATCTCTAAAAAGATCTCAGAACATGGGATCTTTTTTTTATTTTAGAACCAAATACGATTACATGGAAATCAATGAATTGACATCGTCGATCAGGCCTTATTTTTCAGATTTGTCAGACTGTGAATTACAAAGCCTTTTGGCTATTTCTGAATTCAAGACATATAAAAATAAGACCATTATCCTAAATGGTGGTAACATGTTGAAAAAGGCCTTCCTTGTCCTAAAAGGTAGCGTGAGAGGTTTTGTCATAGACAATGAAGGTCAGGAAAAGAATATCCTGTTGCGATCTAAAGGCATATTTGTAGGGGATGCTGAAGCTTTATTCACTAGTCAACCACAAAAGTTAACAATTATGAGCATGGATAAGACCATGGTTTTAATGTTTTCAATAGGATCTTTTGAAAAACTTGCAGATGAACACAAGGGAGTACAAAAATTATATCTAAATAGTTTGAAAGAAGCCATATTAAGATTGACTTATCGAGTGAATAGCATGATTACCATGAATTCTGAAGAAAGATACCTCGATTTATTAGAAAAAAATCCTGATTTTCTGAAAGACGCATATGATAAATATGTGGCCAACTACCTGGGTATTACCGCTGTTTCATTTTCTAGAATTAAGAAAAAATTAAATAAACAACAACTTAACAAATGATAACTTTTTTAGTGAGAAAATTATTTACTTTAGTATTCTATCGAATCACTAGACTAAATAAGAATAAGTTTCTATATAAGACGATGAAACTTTTCCCCCTGATATTGTTCTTGGTCATTTTTGTTGGCTGTAGTAAAAAAACACCCAAAACAGAGGAACTCCCTCAATCCTCTGAGACCATGGAACAAGCAGAAATCAAAATAAACCCACTTAAAAATGCCTATTTTGGAGAGACTCATGTACATACGAGCTCTTCTATGGATGCTTTTATTGGAGGTAATCGACTGACGCCGGAAGATGCGTATCGTTTTGCCCTTGGAGAAGAAGTGATTGCCAATGGAAGCCCTCATAAATTAAAACGACCTTTGGATTTTTGTGCGATTTCCGATCATGCCGAATATCTTGGTGAAACCTATACCTTAATGAATGAAGGTACACCTGGTTACGATGATCCCGTAGCCAAGCAAATGCGCGAAGCCGACAATTATGAAGATGCCATGGCCTTATTTGTAAAATATGTGATTACACCTGCCAGAACGGGAGGGTCTTCGCACCCGGATTTTTATCAGGGACAAGCATCAACCATGTCAGGCTGGCGTAAGAATTTTATCGCCACAGAAAAATACAACAGACCAGGCGAATTTACAACCCTTCATGCCTTCGAATGGACTTCGGCTCCTGACGCTGGTAATTTGCATCGCAATGTGATTTTTAGAGATACCATTCTTCCTGAAATCCCCTTCAGTGCTAATGACAGCAGGGACCCTCAAAAGCTTTGGGCCTGGATGCAGCTGCAAATAGATCAAGGATCAACCTTATTAGCCATCCCCCATAATTCAAACGGAAGTAAAGGCATGATGTTTCCCGAAACAGATATTGAAGGAAATCCGATAAGTCAGAAATATGCCAATATGCGTCAAAAAATGGAACCCTTAATAGAAATGATGCAGATTAAAGGAAACTCTGAAGTACATCCTCTATTTTGGCCAAATGATGAATTTGCTGATTTTGAGATGGCCTATTCTATTCAAGATTATAGTGGACGGAAATTTGAAAAGAGGAATTATGTTCGTTACGGTTTGGAAAGAGGTCTTAAATATGAAGAAGAATTGGGTGTAAACCCTTTTAAATATGGATTTGTTGGCGGCACTGATAATCATAATGGAACACCAAGTAATGTAGAAGAAGATAATTACGCTGTTGGCAGTCACGGCTATGCAGATCAAACTGCTGAAAATCGCACCAAGCAAGCAATCGATGGTTGGGCAACGGCTTACGACATTAATCCCGGAGCGCTGACAGGTGTTTGGGCACAATCCAACACTCGTGAGGCCATTTGGGATGGATTATACAATAAAGAAACATTTGCCACAAGTGGTCCCAGAATGAAAGTGCGCCTTTTTGGTGGTTATGATTTTAACACTACATATAGTGACAATACCTTTGTTGAAGATGGCTATGCCAAAGGCGTTCCAATGGGTGGAAACTTAACCAACGCTATTGGAAAAAATCCACAATTTATAGTTTGGGCAGTCAAAGATCCTATAGGTCCGGGGCTGGATCGAATTCAGATCATAAAAGGATGGATGGATCGTGGAGAAATGAAAGAAAAAATCTATAATGTGGCCGTTTCTGACAGTAGAGAGATCAAAGCTGATGGAACCGTTAGCCCCTTAAATGTAACTGTAGATTTAAAAACAGGTGATTTTAATAGAGACAAAGGCAGTACCCAACTCTTGACAGTTTGGACAGATCCCGATTTCGATGCCTCACAAAAAGCGTTTTATTATGCCAGAGTATTGCAATTACCCACTGCCCGCTGGAATTTATATGATGAAATAAGAGAAGGTGTCAAATTTCCCAAAACGGTCCCGAAGACCTTAGTTGAAAGAGCCTGGTCCAGTCCTATTTGGTATAGTCCCAAGAAATAAAAGATTCTTTAAGAGAGATCTTTATCATGAATATCTTATTTTTAAGTCATCAAATTTTTAGATCAATATGAAAAAATTATTGAAAGAACCCTTGTTTCATTTTTTATTGATGGGCATTGGCTTGTTCATTATCTATGGAATCGTTTCAAATGATCAGACTAATGAAGAAACTATTGTGATCAATGATTTTGATGTTGACAATATCATTGCAAGTTGGGAAATGCAATGGAAGCGGTTACCAACTGATGAAGAATTAAAGAGTTTGATACTTCAAAACATCAAACAAGAAATTTTTTATCAAGAGGCACTTAAGATGAATCTTGATCATAATGATGAAATAATTAAAAGACGCTTGTCGCAAAAAATGCAATTTCTATCCAGTGACATTGCGAGTTTAAACGAGCCTAATGATGATGAAATACTGGCTTTTTATAAAGATAATATCGAATCTTATATGAGCCAAAATTCATACGAATTATATCAAATAATTTATAGTCTTGACTATCATAATAATCCTAAAGCAGAAGCCAAAAACATGCTGCAAAGTATTTCGCAGCAGGACCCAAAAATGGCCGAAAATTTAGGTGATAAGATGCCATTCCCTTTTTATTTTAAGTCAGTAGATGAAAGTGAGTTGAATCGTCAGTTAGGATTAAATTTTACTGATGAACTTGAAAAAATCGAAGTTAACCAATGGACAGGCCCTATCCAATCGGGATTTGGTTACCACCTCGTTTTTATCGCTGACAAAAAAGAGTCAGCACCAATCCCTTTTAATGATATACAGGCTGATGTACTTCGTGATCTTGAATACGAAAACCAGAAAAAGATGAATGAAATGATTTTTGAAGAATTTCGTAAAAATTACAATATAGAATATGATTTGAATCCTGATAAGTTCGATGATAGTTTTATTGAATTTCTTAAAAATAATGAAGTAAACAATATTGATGGATAAACTGGATCACAAAATAAAACTGAAGTCTTTCTTTCTGGTTATAATGTTTTTGATTTTGACACCTTCCTTGGTCAAGGCACATGAAATAAGGCCGGCTTATTTACAAATCATACAGGTTTCAGAAACAAGTTATGAAGTATTTTGGAAGGTTCCTAGTATGGGGGATGCAGTGCCCAGGATTCAACCCGTTTTTCCGAAATCCTTTACTATTGAAACCCTTAAGAATCCAAATCAGATTCCCGGATCAGTTATTTACTACTACAGTATTAGTTCAACAGAGCCTCTGAGAGGTCAGATGCTTTCTATTCAAGGTCTAAATAAGACCCTAATTGATGTTTTGGTAACGATATCTTATCTAAACGGTGAAAAAGCAAGCTTCATGCTACAAGCCGACAAGGATTCACAAATCATACCTGGCCAAACCAGTTCATATGATGTGATCAAGACGTATACCATACTGGGAATAGAACATATTCTATTAGGCATTGATCATTTATTATTTGTACTGGCACTCATTTTAATTACGCAGGGCAAATGGAAAATAATAAAAACAATTACAGCCTTTACGGTGGCGCATAGTATTACATTAAGTCTTGCGGCATTGGGTTACGTGAGTTTTCCTGGAGCACCGGTTGAAGCTGTTATAGCTCTAAGTATTGTTTTTCTGGCCGTAGAATTAGTACATAATATGGAAGGGAAACAAACCTTAACAAGTCGTAAACCCTGGATTGTTGCCTTTAGTTTTGGCCTGCTCCATGGCTTTGGTTTTGCAGGTGCCTTATCTGAAATTGGACTCCCACAACAAGATATTCCTTTGGCCTTAGCTTTCTTCAATGTAGGAGTTGAATTAGGACAAATCATGTTTGTGGTTGTTGTCTTGCTGCTGCTTCAAATTCTAAACCTCAAAAAGCAATGGCCAGCTTATGTAAAAAAGGTCCCTGCCTACGCAATAGGTTCAATTGCAGCTTTTTGGATGATACAAAGGGTTGTAAAGTTTTGGGATTAAATCAGTCGATTTTATTGGATTGAAAGAGCGTATTTTGTAATTTTAAGCTTTAAGTGGTTTGTTAACAATGAAAAAAGCGATATACATATCAGCTTACCTCGGCGCTTTCCTAGTAATAATCAGTTATATTGGTCTCAAATTTGAACTTAATTTTATTCACTGGTCTCTCCCGCTTGGGATTGGACTATTATCGATCGTAGCACTTCCACTCTTTATCGTTGACTATTTTGATCGAAAAAAAAAATTGAATAAGCAAAAGAACTACCAATCACATGATAAAGAATTCGCCCATAGTGATGCTTCCAAACAAACTAAAAAAAACAGCGTGGAGAGCTACCCAACTTTCAGCCAAAGAAAGAGCGGTTTAAAGTGGGGAGGTGGCAACATACATGGTTCAACTGCAAAAAGAGGTTCTAAAAGAGGTTTCTTGAGGCATTGAAGAACTCTCATCACCTCGATAGTCATCACTACACGCGCAAGCGCTTGAGTTTATTACTATTTCCTGTTCCAATAGCTGCTGACTATTACTGTGCCTTTAACGCCTTAATGGCAAATACCATAGGAATTTTATTTTCCAAATGCTTTATCCTATATTTTTTAGGCTCAAATTCAATGGTGTGTTTAAAACAATTGTACGGTGAATAATCGTATTCTTTAAGTAAATCTATGCGTAGCCCGTTTTTAATAAGGTTATGTATTATGTCACTAAGACTGTGATTCCAAACGATGCATTCTTGGCTTATCTGAGCCTCTCTGTCAGCATAAGTTCCATCTTCAGTTTCAACCATGGCTCCGGCGTTAAAATAATTATATTCAATTTTTTCAAAATCATCGTCAAACATCCAGACTACCGGGTGAAACTCCACAAATACAAAATGACCATCTGGCTTTAAAAATCGGGAAACTATTCTCGCCCATTTATCCAGATCAGGTAGCCAACCAATCACTCCATAACTTGTGTAAACAATATCAAACTGCTCCTCTAAATGGTTGGGCAAATCGAAAATATCACAGCAAATAAAGGTTGCATCAACCTTGCATTTTTCTGCAATTTCTTTAGCCTTTTCAATAGCTTTATCTGACAAGTCTACGCCTGTTACAATTGCACCTTCTCTGGCCATTGAAATCGTGTCTTGCCCGAAATGGCATTGAAGATGTAAGATACGCTTGCCCTTTATGTCTCCCAAGAATCCAATTTCAATAGAATTCAACGACGATTTTCCTGATAGAAAACCTTTCATATCATAAAATTCAGAGTTGATATGAGCATCTACCCTATTGTTCCAGGATGCTCTATTAATTTCTTTATAATTCTTTTCAGGTTGAGATTTCATTGAATAAATATATTTAAAATCTATGGTCATTTACTTTTAAACTCCTATGTGGCTATATTTTTAACAAGGCTGTACCTTAAAAGCTCTATGCACCGACCAACATGATCTTAATCTTCTTAAAAGCTTTAACCAAAGCAAAAGCTACAAACCCCACGATCAACCCCATTAACAATTCAGCAATGATAATTGGTAAGGCGTGTAACATATCATGAATTTCCTGAATATTGTGAACAAATAAACCGCCTCCAACAAGCAACATAGCTATGGTTCCAACAACAGCTAGCAATTGTATCAATTTTGGGAGAGAATATACCAGGCCTTTTCCCATAATAACTAAAGAAGACTTTACAAACTGGCTTTTGCCTCTTGCCATCTGTATAAATTTCATACCCATATCGTCCATGCGGACCATCAAAGCAACGATGCCATAGACTCCAATAGTAGCAATAATTGCAACAATAGATACCACCATTATTTGCTCCATTATAGGTTTGCCTGTTACCGTTCCTAAGGCAATCATAATGATTTCCAAGGATAAAATAAAATCAGTTATAATGGTAGATTTAATCTTCGCCTTTTCAACGACAAGCAATTCGTCTTCAGTTAAGGTTTGAACATTGTCTTCTTCTTCTAGTTTTTTATGAAAAAAAGTGTGAACGATTTTTTCTACGCCCTCAAAACTCAGGTATACACCGCCAATTAGTAATATGGGTGTGATCAATTGAGGCGCATAGGCGGTTAACAAAAACGCAAAAGGCAAAATAAGCAGCTTGTTGATAAATGAACCTTTTGTAATGGCCCAAAGTACAGGCAACTCTCTTGATGCTCTGAAACTAGATGCCTTTTCGGCCCCAACAGCCAAATCATCACCCAGTACACCAGCCGTTTTTTTGGTGGCTACTTTCGCCATTACAGCTACGTCATCCATTAAAACCGCGATATCATCTAAAATTGCAAAAAACCCTGTCATTTACTTATAATAGGTTTAAAATATACGAAGTATCAATTATTATTTTCTTTTTGATCGATTTTATCGTCATCAAGATCAATAGTTTTATTATTTACATCATCTAAATGTAACATTTGCGTAGGGAACGCAAATTCGATACCTGCTTCATTTAATTGTCGAATAATTTTAATATTTACACCCTCAGCATGCTCCATAAATTCCCAATGATTTGGTGGGAAGTGCCAGTATAATACAGAGATATTAAAGGCATCAGCACTAATATTATTAAAAAATACGCGAGGTGGATAATCAGCGTTATTTATCGCTTGGTTCGGATGATTTTTTTCACCTTCAGGCACTGATAATATATCTCGTATCATCCCAACAATTTTCTCAACCTCTTCATAAGGCGAGCCATGTTTCATTCTGATGTCAAAATCTCTTCTAATAAATGGCCTGGCTTGAATATTTTCAATCTCAACTGATGCCATTTTCTCATTTGGAATAGAAACCAAGGGTCCCGTAAGCAATCTTATTTGTGTTGACCTGATTCCAATGGATTCAATGGTACCATTATAATTGAGAACATTTACCCTATCATTTACACGATAAGGTTTATCGGCAAATATGGTAAAACTTCCTATTACATTTTCTAAGGTTGACCGCGCCGCCAAAGCGATAGCCAAACCTCCTATCCCAACACCCGTAAGCAACGGTACAATTGAAACACCAATCTGGGACAAGCCTATAACTATTATAAAAACGGATATAAATATGGCGCCAACCATAAAAGTTGCTCTTGTATAGGTCGCCTCAATACCTATCTTCGCTACTTTAGGAGCGTTAATGATCACTTCTGCAACAGCCTGAATAACGTTATAAGTAAGTAAGGATACAAAGAACCAGAATATTGATTCCAGAAACAACTTTGTTACAACCAAGGTCGTACCTGTTATATTGATCTGTTCATTTAGAAACTTGTTCAAAAAAACTGTAATAACAATCAAACATGCGTAAAATATGGCTTTACTCCATTTTCGAATCAACAAGGAAACCTTCTCACTTTCTAAAATCAAAATTCTATTCAGAATTCTAATCACTACAAATGCGACAAGAACAGAAATCAACATGGCGAGCCATTGCCAAATGGTTTGATAATAATACATTTTGGTTGACCATTCCGGCAAGTATTCGCTCCATCTGGGTGGCATGAGCAATCCAGGCGTACTGATGTAAAAATCATAAAAACCTTCCGTAACCTCACGGTCCGTTTTATAAGGGAGGTTCTTCACCTGATCATAAAATTTTGGCAGTTTTTCAACTGTTTCAGCCGAAAACATATATTCTCCCTGAAGTATGCCTTCCTCTACTTTAACCAAGATGATTTCAGTATTTGGAATTTTCCATGAATATAATTTGGGATTTTTTTTGGTTTCCAAATCTATTTCAACATCTTGATAATCTGGAACTTCCTCAAAATCAGGCAGATTAATCTTGTCTAAGACCTCTTTGAGCATAATGGCTCTGCCATAACCCAAATCTTTCTGTAATGATGGCGGAAATTTTCTAAGATCCATGCAATAGGTCGCCCTTTCAAAAAAGAATTCAGCCTTCTTCACATCCTCCTTCACCTCATCAGCAATAAAGTATCCCGGAATTTCAAGGTTCCTTTCGTTTGCATCCATCAAAAAAGTGTAAGAACTATTCATGTTTTCCATGAAGTTCATCAATACAGCCCGGGGACTAGATCTATTAGTCGTTTCCAGTGGATTATTAAACGATACGATCTTTGCACTGTCCTGCGCAGTATAAACTGAATCAATTGAGATGTCTAAGGAATCAGTACTTTGAGCACTCATATTCCAATAAGAAGAAATCACTAAAACAGCTAATAAAACAAATCTTAGTTGATCTACTAAAGCATTTTTCATTAATATATTATTAGAAGTTTTACTTTCAATTATTCATTTTAAAATATTACAAATCAACTTATTACATCATCAAACCAAAAGATTCTTTGATACCCATAATAATATTATCTGCTGCTACTGCTGTCAAAATCAAACCCATCACCCTACTGATAATACTGGCTCCTGCCGATCCAATTAATTTGTGAACTTTTGTGGAGAGTAATAATAGAATTAAAACAATTGCCAACACGACGACCATTACAAGACTTGATTGTACCTGTTCAAATATGCTGTACTCAGCATTCTTTGTCAATAATACAACCGCAAGCATGGCCCCAGGACTGGCTATCGAGGGCATTGCCATAGGATATATTGCTATTTCGTTAGGGTCTTTAACTGATTTGATCTCCTCATCTGGCTTACTATCGCCAAAAATCATGGTAAGGGCAAAAAGAAATAGTACGATTCCACCGGCAATTTGAAAAGCCGGCAGTGGTACTTCAATCGCATCAAGAATGAGTTCTCCTGCAATGATAAAAAATTGCAGCACTCCGTATGAAACAAGTACTGCTTTAAAGGCAGTGGTTCTTTTTTCTTTTTCGCTTAAACCATCTGTAACAGCAATAAATACCGGAACAGATCCTATCGGATCAATAACTGCAAAGAGAAAAATAAAGGTTGAAACAAGCTCAATCATAGAGAGGTTTGGTTTATTTGCATTTAGTTCGCTTAAAATTACAATTTAATTATGAGTTATAATTAGTCTAGCGTTTCAAAATTATCTTCATCCACGATACATCAAAGCTTGATCATAATGGATTATAGATTCATAATACAAGCTAAATGTAATCATAGTCATTCTATATAAAAAAAAGCATCAGGTAAAATATTAGTTCTCATATTCCACCTGACACCCCTTAAAATTAAATATATTAACTATTTTCAGCTATAACAGTCTTGTATGCCTCCGTATCACTATATACTTCTGATTTTAACGGATTAATTTTCTTCTTAATGATACGATAAACGTGATAACCTATCAAAATTACATTGGCTAACAATGCGATAAAACTAACTATAAAAAGCATGGTGTCATTATTGGTTGATTTAACCGCATAAGCTGAGGTATCAACAAATGCAGGATAACTCATTACAAACATCATCCAAAAGGCCAAGGTGAAAGCTCTGTGTTGAAACCAAGCTCCTTTTTTGATGATAAGGAAAGGAATAACACTGGCTAAAAGTAACAGTAAACCTGCGTACCAAGAATGATCAGGAACACAATTATAAGTATATGCGAAATTCCATAAATCATAAGCTATAACCCATACCCAGATCTGATCTGGCCAGATAACGTCTTTGGTTTTTCCTTTACTTGCAAAAATACCCATCCAACCAGAAATAGCAATGATATTTAAGATACCAGCGATTCCGTTCATGATATTCCATGGACCTCCATTGAGCAGCATCCCATGGTCCATACCATGAATACTATAGACTTCAAAATCTCGCAAGACCGCCTCCGCAATATTAATCGCCAAAATAATTGCAGGAAGCATCAAAACATACTTATTAGCAGCGGCTTTCTTCCAATAACTTATTGCCAAACAAGATAATGCCGCGGCTAGGACAGAATACAATTTGGCCCAATGAAACCAAGACCCAACACTCGATCCAGCAACAGCCGTTTTAGGCCAGACAAAAATGGTAAAGATAATAGGAATCACTATAAAAAGGGTTAATGCGACGTACTTATACCTTCTGGCAAACTCATTTAAAAGCATTAAAGCGGCTAAGACTCCTAGACCGACAAGAAATGTAATTAGATCAAATGATTCAAATAATAAATTCATAGTTAAATTGTTTTTAGTTAGTATTATTGTTTTTAGTGCCTTGTTTTAATCAGCAGTTTTTATTCAATTTCATTATTTATGTACTGTGTTAGAAATTTATCAAGCTCCCTATATACCGATTTTGACTCAGGACTTTTAGCAGCTAGCATATAGTCACCATGAGATTGTCCTTCAATGACCATAAGGTCTGAGGTGGAGCCTGCATCTCGTAATTTAAGGTGAGTCATTACCGTTGAACTTAATAGTATGTCGCGTGTACCGGTAACTAAAATAGAAGGAGGAAACCCAGAAAGATTAGCATTAAGAGGAGAAAGATAAGGGCTTTCTAAATCAACACCATTGGCATATAATTTAAAAGATGCTGCAAGAAATCCATCCCATGTTCCTAAAACTCTATCTAGGTTCTCGTTGGTATAAAACGAATCTCCTTTTTTATTTAGAACGGTTACAGGAGTGCCAAGGAAAAGAGCTTTAGGTAGCTCAACACCTTCTTCTATTAATTTCAGCGTTGTAACCATTGTAATATTTCCACCTGCAGAAGTTCCGCCTAAAAATAAGTTGTGATTTGGGTGTTTTTCTAATATACCTTTATAAGCAGCCACAGCATCATTTAATCCGGTAGGATAAGGATGTTCTGGTGGCATGTGATAATCAATGGAAATAACAGGTATTTGTAAACTACTTGCTATAAGCATCGCTTCAGTATACGAGGCATCACCACCATTCAAAATAAAGGCTCCTCCATGGATGTTAATAAAATAACTATTTGTGTATTTATCTGCAATTTTTGGAGGCGAAATGTATCTAACTACTGTGCCGTTAATCTCTTTCTTCTCCACGGTTATAGATAGCATTTCAGCCAACTTATGAGCGTTTTCAATGGTCACCTTATCTTTAGCTTCAATAAAAGTTACCCATTCCTCGTTGGTTTGAGGGAAGGCTTGCATAGATTCATACGCTGGAGGCTTTATTGAACGAAGACTTTCTTGCATTTCTTTACTAACCAATTGTGATACAGGAATGATTCTTCTGTTAAGCACGATCTCACCCTGTTTCTTTTCCTTTAACAAGGCCTCATTATTGCTGCTAGCGGGTTTATCGCTTTTTTCTGTGCAAGCCATTGCCACCAGTGAAAGAAAGACCATTAAAAATATATTTTTCATATGAAATTTATTTCCATGCTTATTCTTAAAAATTAGTTTTAAAGCTTCTCAGCAAAAGGAGCATTCCAAGTATCTATTTTATCTAACTGTGGTCCATATATCCTTAAAAGAACAGTTATCTCTTCATCTGTTTTTTGTGAAGGCAACCAGTTTTCAAAAGGGACTCCTTCTGGTTTTTCAGGGGATATATATATTTCTATACCACCTTCTTTATTGAGTTTCATGCCACCATTTTCACCCACACTGTATTTTTTGTATTCATTAGGGATAAAAAACCCATGGGTTTTATCATATAAAGTCAATGACCAAAAGGCATTGGCAGGAGGGAGTTGTTCTTTTGTCATTTTTATGATATAGTTGTTCAAACCGTTCATTGAAGATCCATCCTTAGTAATAACAGGTGGGTAATAAGCTTCTCGCATCGGCAAACCAATTGGGCCTGCTATAGAAACAGGTAATAGAGCGCTTAAATCTGTTTCACCTTTAGGGAGAAATATTTTATGCGCCAATTCTTTATCAGCTGCCTGAGAAGTTTTGGCTAAATTTTCCAAACGCACTTTATCAGCTGCGGCTCTAAACTTATTACCATCAATGCTGATTGCCGTTTCTACATTATAAACTTTACCGGGTACAATACCTAATAACTTCATACTAGCCAAAAACTCTTGGTCCATTTCAATGCTTTTATCAAAAGATAAATGGTTGGTTACAAATTGCATCACTTCTACAAAATTATTTTCAAAAATATCTAAGTCTATTTTACCAACTTGCGGAAAAGTTATTGCATCGCGTTCTTTAGGTGTTTCACCCTTAAATTCTGATAAACCCTTGAATCCAATCTCTTGAATTTTAGCTGTATTGTGTTTAAACCTGAGGGGTTCTACAGCGTGTGGCATAACTCTAAAGACAACAGCGATAAAATCACCATCAGCTTTAAATATGTCATCTACACCTTCTATAGCATCACCATTGTAGTTTAGGGTGTGATCACTATAAAATAAAATCTTTTCATTTTTTTGAAAATCTCCTTGAGTTGTTGATTTTGGTACGTTTACATAGTGATCATATGCAACCACCATTAGTGAAACATATTTTGAATCAAATGCAGGTAGATTAACAACAAAAGGTTCATTTCTTAAATCTAACATAATAACAGTGTAAAAAGAGTCGTTATTCGGACGTGCAAGATCCGTCATAGTATGATCCTTTAGTTTAGTATCTGCATTTATTGTGTTCCAGCCACCTTGCGATATCGCAAATTTGTTGATTAGATTATATAATGCAACATACTGGTAACTGCGCTTTACGATGTTTTCAATTTGTGCTTCGGTAAGCACTACGTTTGTAAGCTCATCAACTTTTTGTTGTTTTTCTTTTTTTTCTGTGTTTCCACAACTTGCCAATACAAGTACCAGGCATAATGCACTGATTGTTTTTGTTAGGTTCTTCATTGTTATCGTATTCTAGTGTTGTGATTATTTATTTTGCACGAAAGCTGGAGGAATATAACTTCCAATTTTATCTGGATCTGCTTGATAAGCTCTTATAAGAATCACCATTTTCCCCCCTGGCGTGTACAACCAATTCCCTTCTTCTGGTTGAGATGATATACTCAAAACTAATGATCCGTCTTCCTCAAATTGCATTTTATCGGTTGTTAAAACATAAGAATCGTATTCGTTTTTCTTCACCATTATGTTTTCATCATGTATAGTTATAGACCAAAAACCAATATTTGTTAATGGAGGTAATTCTTCTTTACTAAAGCTAATTTTCCCTTCACCTTCAGTATTTAGCATAAAATAGTTTGCTTCTTCTTTAGAATTTCCATACAAACCAAAAAAGGCACCTGCAGCTCTTGCCATATAGTTCCCGTTTAAAAATTCACGCGTTCCAAAAACCTCAGTCGCAGAAAAATAACCATTACCTATTTCTAGATTTTTAGATTCGTTAGTAATGGCTGCGTAAGCAGAGTCGATACCAGCCTGTACTTCTTTTAGTTGAGCTTCATTTAAATTAACATCCGCCATAACGCCAATTGCCTCCCACTTTTTAAAAAGTTCTTTTTCTGAACTAGGCACTTCGGTTAACAGGGAATTGACGTATTCAACAAATGAAGGAGAATATGCTTTTTCCTTATCATAGTTTGGATACGTCCTTAATTCTTTTGGAGCATCAATAATTTTGATGGCATTTTGCAGTGCTACAACATGTTCCAGTTCTGAGCGATCTTTGATGTCAATACGACAAACCAGTACAAAATGATCTCCTTCTACTAATACAGGTTTGCTATTTAAGTGAGTTGGTAACTCTTGTCCTTCGTTGTAAAAAGTAAACCTCCCAGCATCTCCATTATTGGCACGAGTACCTAAGTAAAAGAAGTTGTGTGTAAAAACATCAATAAATTGGTATACAACATAGCGATCTTTTATTTCTGGAATTTCAAGAGTAACAGGGCCTCCAGAAATATCTATAAAACCACCACCTGTCATAGAGGTAAGGTTGGTGGCAACAATGGGCTGGTTAATGTTTTCCATAGGGTACTTGGAATTCATGTCTAACACATTGGGTTTTGATCCCATATATTTAAACATCTGATCCATAGCTTTCAATTGCTCCAGCATAGGATAGGCATAAACAAATGCATCATAAGCCAACTCTTTTAGGCTTTCACTTTGTTTTGTTGGTGTTTCTTGTTTTTTGTTTTGGCCACATGATACCATTATTAATAGTGTCAATATGGGAATAATATTGAATATTTTTTTCATATTACTTAAATTTAAAAATAGAAAATCTTTATTAATCTTAAAAACCAAACATACTTTTTGGTAATATAAATTGTACTTGAAAACGCCATTGCCATTCAGCGCCATAGTCTGGTCTAACCACATTGTTGTATAAGCCTGTTTGAACATTTAAAGGGAATTTACCTCCTAGCATAAGTAATCTACCAGCGCCTAGACCAACAGGCACAGTCCATTGGTTGCCTTTTGAAGCTTCCCAATTTGCTGTAATAATTGGTACAGAATTAAGATACCAACCACCTCCTAATTGTTTCACAAGGAATATGTTTAATAACATACGGTTTACATCTGCTCTTTCGCTTTCTCCAGCAAATGACCATGTATGATTCCATACAGCTCCTAAGGTCCAATCTCCTTTTTGAGTTAGAGCAACCAATGAAGGTCCTGCACTCCATTTTTCACTTCCCCTAGTGCTTCCTCCGGTTGGGAATTCTAGTACAGGTCCAAATCCCCACATAAGCCCTTTACTTTTAGGAACAAAAAAACCAGTAAGAACAACATCGCCTACCCCTGATGATGAGGGTGAAGACGGAAATAAATCAGAGGGTATAGAAACAACGGGGATAATGGTTCGCGTTATAAATTTACCATTAGCGAAAGGGATAATAGGCTGAAAGTTTAATACGTTTACATTTTTATCATTATCAAAACCTTGATTTATATTCAGGTTGTTTTGAATGGGTACAGTGATTAAATTTGCTAAAGGGTTTGCTAATTCTTTGGCTAAATCTTCTTGTAAATCTTCAACTTCTTGCTCTTGTGCATAAAGGTTCATACAAATAATTGAAAAAGCTAAGAAGATGAATAATGGTTTAATTAATTTCATTTTGTTTATTTTGTTTAACCAAAATTAAAATAAATTAAACAATATGTTTTAGACACACCTGTGCAATATTGTGTAACTAATTAAATATCAATTATATAAAATAAATAAAAGTTTATCTGTTTGAAAAATCGAATACTGTTTTCATGATAGTTTCTGTTTTCTCGCATAAGTGTTCAACACTTAAGTTGTCAACATCCAACCTTGAATACCAAGTATCTAAAACAGTCATCCATAAAGGCTCTGCTATATCGTAACTAATACTTGAATCATAATAACTAAGCATTTTTGGAATTAGTATTGGATTTGCCATTCTATTTAGACTTATATAAAGGTCATTATATTTTGATATATGTCTATTCAAAAAAAATTGTCTAAAGAACTTAAGACTTGTCGGATATCGCATGCTAATAATATGTAAGTCAGGTAAAAAATATTTTATTTCTTCCCTTATCACTTTCAAGTATTCTTCTGTGATAGTGCAGTGTACTTCAATCAAATTGTCAATCAATTCATCTTTATCTTTGAAGTGATAATAGAAATTCGTTCTTGGAAGCGAAGCAATTGCAGCAAGTTTTTGTATGGACAAATTACTAGGGCCATTTTCAGCAAAAAGGAAATAACCAGCCTGAATCCATTTTTCTCTAGAATTATTACTTTTCATAAATTATTTTAAACCAATTCATTTATTCTAAACTTAAACTTTTGTACAATAACACTTATGATATGAATTATATTACTTTAAAAAATTAACATCTAAATATTTGGGATTAGGATACTTGTAAAACCCTTCGCCACTACTCAGTCCCATTTTACCTTTATCTATAAAATTAGTTTTGATCCAATTCGATCTGTCAATTTTATCTTGATCCCCTAGTTTTTCACCCCATAGCATACCAATATTATACATCGTTTCCATTCCAACGGCATCCATTATTCCAAACGGCCCTGCTTTTGCTCCTGTACTTATCATCCAAGTTTTATCTATGCTTTCTGCATCAGACACACCTCTAAACAATAAGTCAGCTGCAGCATCCAGCAATGGGACCAATAAAGAATTCAATACATATCCATTTTGTTCTTTTTTAATTGGTATTGGTACCATGCCAATTTCTTTAGCAAACTCCAATACACGATCAAATATTTCAGGATCCGTTCCCTCGTGCCCCATAACTTCACCCACATTGGCATCCCAAATACCGTTGGCAAAGTGCAGCGCTAAAAACTTTTCCGGACGCCCGGTAAACGCTGCATAATCACTGGGCAAAGTAGTGGATGAGTTCGTTGTAAAAATCGTCTTTTCAGGAGCGACTTTGGCAAGCTCCTCATAAAAATTCCGTTTTATTTCTATGCTTTCAGGTACAGATTCGCTTATAATATCAGCATCTTTTGTAGCTTCAGCTAAGTCTGTAGTGTAGTTTAACCTATTGAAAGTAGCTTTTATTTCTTCTTGAGAGGCGCCTCGTGTCGCTAAAAACAAATCTGCAAAACTCTGGTGAAACTTTTTACTTCTCTCTATTCCTTTTTCGAATGCATCGTAGACAACTACATTAAACCCATTAAAAGCCGTCTGCCATGCTATTTGGGACCCAAGAGTTCCTCCTCCTGCGACTGTTACGTTTACTATTTTCATGGTCTTATCATTTTAAAATTGCATCAACTTATTTCTCTAAATATACGGAAAGATAATTCTCTGATTGTATTTCGATTAGAAAGCAGCGTCAAATCTATGAAGCGAGGATGTCAAAAAATATATAATTCTTGATCTCTATGGTATCCTTCATTCCTATCATCTACCTGTTTTTATTCTTTTACCCTGCGTAGTAAATGAAAGCCCTTGCCCAAAGGATGAAATCATAACAGCTTCAAATAAGGGTTCATTAGACGAAGGTTTCATCCTCCAATCAAAATGAAAATTGGCACCTGTCCCCCCTTCCTTGTCTTTTTCAGCGATAACAATTTCAACAGTTTCCATAGGCGCTAGGTACAGGGTTTTTTTGAAATATTTTCGTATAGCATGCCCCCTTGTGTTAAAATATTCTGCATTATCGATATAAATCGTGTCGCTCTTGTTCACATTCCTAATACTTACAGTAGCCGTCAAGTTGTACGTTTTATGCTCAGTTTCATTGTAAACCTGAGAGTAAACGGATAAATAACTACTCCCTATTAACAATGAATCTGGTATAGAATGTGTAATGTTTCTTTGAAATTGGTTTCGTTGCGTATCTACCTCCTCTTTCACCTCTTCCTGACAGGCATAAAGTTGGACAACAAGACATGAAAATAAACTTATTCTAAGAAGTCTTTTAATTAAATTATCAGCAGCAATTGACATATGTTTTATGGCGTTTTAGAATGAATGTGACCTAAGTAAAAATAATCAAAAATATTGACCTTTATAAAACAAAACATTAAGAATTGTCCTGCTGACAATCAAATAACCAAGCTAAGATGATTATCTAAATTATTCAAAAATGAATGATGAGTTCTTGCAACTTATCAAGCATCATCTAAAAGTCAAATTATTATTCATGATGATAAGGCTCATTTTTAAGGATGGTAAATGCACGATAAATTTGTTCTACGACAAACAATCTGATCATCTGGTGTGAAAAAGTCATTTTGGATAACGAAACTTTCCCCTGGGCTTTTTGATACACTGCATTTGAAAAGCCATAAGGACCACCAATAACCAAAACCATTTGTTTGATTCCTGAATTCATTTTCTTTTGCATGAAATTTGAAAACTCCCTTGAAGTGTGCATGACTCCTTTTTCATCAAGGAGAATGAGTTGATCCGCTGGATTTACTTTTTTAAGAATTAATTCCCCTTCTTTCTCTTTCTGCTCTGATTCAGAAAGATTTTTTACATTCTTTAAATCCGGAATCAGCTCCAATTCAAATTTGATATAATGTTTGAGTCTGGCTTGATAAGAAGAAATTAATAATTGAAGATTTTTATCATCAGTTTTTCCAATGGCCAGTAATTTGATTTTCATAGAAGTGATTGTTTCGGTAAATATAAAGACTTATTTTTGTACTTCTTAATCACAATATAATGATCAGTAAAAGTCAATTTGCTAAAGAACTTGAGGGTATTATAAAAAACGCAATTCGTGAAGATGTTGGCGATGGTGATCATAGTTCCCTTGCATGTATTCCTAAGGATGCAAAAGGTAAAGCCAAATTATTGGTTAAAGAAAATGGTATTATCGCAGGCGTTGAATTTGCAAAAATGATCTTTAATGAAGTTGATCCTGAGTTGCAAGTAGAAACTTTTATAGCAGATGGAGATTTGGTAAGCATTGGAGATATTGTGTTTTTTGTCACTGGGAATTCCCAATCCATTTTAAAAGCAGAAAGACTGGTATTAAATGCCATGCAGCGTATGAGCGCCATAGCAACCAAGACAAATAAATTTGTGAATGAACTAAAAGGTACGCAAACCAAAATTCTTGACACCAGAAAAACAACACCTGGAATTCGAGCGATCGAAAAATGGGCTGTTAAGATTGGAGGCGGTGTTAACCATAGGTTTGCCCTGTACGACATGATCATGCTCAAAGACAATCATATTGATTTTGCCGGAGGTATTGATATGGCGATAAAAAAAACAAAAGACTACTTAGAAAAAAATAAATTAGATCTTAAAATAATTGTTGAAGCCCGAAGTTTAGATGAGATCCAACAGATTCTTGATCATCAGGGTATCCATAGAATTCTCATTGACAATTTTGATTATGAGACCACTGAAAAAGCGGTACAAATGATTGCGGGTCAATGTGAATCGGAGTCTTCAGGTGGAATAACCCTCCAAACTGCTAGAAAATATGCTGACTGCGGAGTTGATTATATCTCTTCAGGAGCACTCACCCACTCTGTTAGCAATATGGATTTGAGCTTAAAAGCGATTTAATCTTACTTGCCTGTTTCTATAGGTAATGTATCGATACTCCCCCATTCTGTCCATGAGCCATCATAGATTGAAAGGTTTTTGAACCCTGCTAATTCCGCTCCTAGAGCTAGCACACAAGCTGTAATGCCAGAGCCACATGAAAAAGTAATATTTTTATCTTTAGAAAATTTATCCTTAATTTTATTTTGAATCTCCGTTAATTCATGCATCTTTCCATTTTTCAACAAATCGGTATAAGGTAGATTCACGGCATTAGGAATATGACCACTCCTTAGACCTTCTCTGGGTTCTTCAACCAGGCCTTCAAAGCGATCGGACGCCCTGGCGTCAACAACAACCTCCAATTCATCGTCAAGAATAGCCAAAACATCTTGAGAATCTTTAAAAAATGCCTTTTTATAAATACCTTCAAAATTTCCTTTTTCAATCCTGATTTCTGTTTTTTCCTCAGTGTTATACCCCGCTTCTAACCACGATTTTAGGCCACCATCTAAGACCGCTACCTGATGATGCCCCATGGCCTTAAACATCCACCAGGCTCTGGCGCTTGAATAAATACCGTGATCATCATAAACTATAATCACGCTGTCTTTGTTAATTCCAAGTAATCTAGCCTTTTCATTGAAAGAAGCTCCATCAATTCTTGTGTTAGGAAAGGCTGCGGTAGTGATACTAAAAGTATTTTTTATGTCAAAGAATCGAGCTCCCGGAATACGATGAGTTGAAACTCCTCCATCGCTATCGCCAACCACTGCCTTCGGAAGCGTTGCATCGAGAACGACTACATTCTTATTCTTTACATTTTGTGCTAACCATTGAACTTGAACAAGAGGGCTATTCAATTGTGTAGTTTCCATAAACAAATTAAGCAGGAATTAATTCTTTTCTTTTAACAATGGAACAAATCTGAAATCTCCATATTCTAATTTTTCAAACTTCTTTTCTGAGGTTCTTGTAAATACGGTCATCACTTGTACGTTATCTCCTATCGGAATAACCAGCTTTCCTCCTATATTCAGCTGTCCTAATAGTGCTTTAGGCAAATATGGCGCTCCTGCAGTTACAATTATACTATCGAAAGGAGCGTATTCAGGCATTCCTAAATAACCATCACCGAATTCCAATTTTTTGGGTACATAGCCTACCTTAGGTAAAAATTTCTTTGCCTTAGTGTATAATTCCTTTTGTCGCTCTATACTATAAACTTCAGCCTTTAATTCAATAAGTACTGCTGTCTGATACCCCGAACCAGTCCCAATTTCAAGAATTTTTTGTCCTGGTTGAACTTCTAACAATTCAGTTTGAAAAGCTACAGTATAAGGTTGAGAGATCGTTTGATCTGCTCCAATTGGAAATGGTTTATCCTGATAAGCAAAATCAACAAAGCCTGAATCCATAAATAAATGCCTGGGCACTTTAGAAATGGCATCAAGAACTGCTTTATCCTTAATTCCTTTATTTCTGATAGTACTAACCAGTTGGTTTCTTAAGCCTTTGTGCCTATTCGAATCATTTATTATCATAGCGTAAAAATAGAGAAATATTTGACTTGAAAACAAAGCTCCAATCAATTTTTTAGCAATTATTAAGTCGTTTTATTAACGATTATAATCAATTGACTATCATGCTTTTGATGGAGTTGCTTACAATATGTTAATATTCATCAGACATATTATTAAACTCTTCAAACAATACTTGATATTCACCAGTTGTTAAAATATAAATATGCCAAAGCATTGATACAACCCCAACAACAATTCCAATTATCGCTGTTGTTCTACCTGTTTGCGCATTATTGATACCGTCAAAACTATGAGGATCATCATTGTGAATTCGAATTGCTTTGTTGGCATTATTAAGTCCAATAATTCCTAAAATAATACCGATTATTCCCCAGCAACAACAAGCGGTTACTATTGAAAAAATGCCAAGAATTAAGGCGCTCTGCGAATAAGGTAATTTTTCTTTATACATAAATTGAGATTAGATTAATTTTAAAATATAGTTGCCAATGATGATGATCAAATTAAAGATAAAAAGCCATTGTAAAATTTTGTGCCCTTGAGAAAAATTAAATTTCAAATGCAAACCCAGCATGGTGATTAACAAAATAAGAGAATAAATTGCCGGATAACTTAGAAATGCATTTGTAAAATCTCCTTTCAATAAGAAAATAACTGATCTTTGAAAGCCACATCCCATACATTCCATGCCCATACTTTTCCATTGGCATGACAGCATATTATCTTCCAAAAATGAAATAAAACCCATGAATTGATTTAATTGATCAAGGAATTAAAATTACAATAATTTTCAATATATATTTGTTCTCATGAAAGCCAATAACAAATTCAAAATCGGTGACCACGTTGGGGTAATCAGCGATACATTAACTGGAGTCATCACTAAGATAGAATTCCAGTTGATCACTATTGTTTGTGAAGATGGCTTTGAATATACTTATAAGCCCAATGAACTCATTATCAATAAGGACTGGGACAAATTAATCAGTCATTCCTCTCCACAAGACATGACTATTAAAAGCGTACAACCCAAGGCACAATTCAAGGTAAAAAAAGGGAATTTCATCAAGGAAGTCGATTTACACATTCACGAACTTATTGAAAATGAAATCGGAATGACCAACTTTGACAAGCTCTCATTACAGCTAAAAGTAGCTCAGAAAGAGCTTGAAATCGCAATTTCTAAGAAGCATCCAAAGATTATTTTTATTCATGGACGTGGGGCTGGCGTGCTAAAAAGTGAATTAAAAAGTTTATTCAAGAAGTATCAAGTTGACTTTCATGATGCTTCCTATACTGAATATGGTCAGGGGGCAACTGAAGTTATCATTTACCAAAACAAAAAATAACAAAACTTATTATGCAGGACCCGTATCAAGCGTTCCATATACAAAGGTCTCATCAAGTTTAAGCTCTTGGTCATCTACCTCCAATACCACATCAATTAAGACTATATAATGCCTCCAACCAGTAATAGTTTCCCCGTCAGTGTCATATATGGGCTGATTTTCTACGAATATTGTTCCTGAAACGCCTCTCCAATCTTTAAGTACAGTAGGTTCTACCGGTGGGACAGATGCACAAAAATAATCATCTGTCAACTGGTCATCGAACAATCGATACGTTACTGTATAAGCACCGCTAGCGGTCACGTTAACCGGTAAAACAATGTCTTCATCCTTTCTGATTTGCTGATCTGTAAGGGTTACAATCAAGGCCTCTCTCTGTTCATTTGTACTCAACCTATAAAGTGTATAATCCTTTGTTCCACAAAGATTCACCTCATCCTCAAATTCGAAGCTAGAGATATCCAAATCTCCATCATCGCAGGAAAAACCTAAAAACATTATCAATAACAATAGTACTTTCTTCATCTTAAATGATTCAATTTGCTTAAACTGATTAAAACACTTCTTCAACTGCAAAAGTAAAGGATTTGTCTTCATTATAAAACATTAGAACTAAGAAAATAATTACTTTTGTCACATGCAAAAAATATATTTTGACAACGCAGCGACTACACCACTTGATCCAAAGGTTATCAAGTCAATGATTGACCATTTACAAAATAACTTTGGAAACCCATCTTCAACACATGATTTTGGTAGAAAGGCGAAAGCCGTTGTAGAAACAGCCAGAAAAAACATTGCGAAATATTTAAATTGTCAGGCGTCTGAAGTAATTTTTACGGCCGGAGGAAGTGAGGCTGATAATTTGATTCTGTATAATGCTGTAAAAAATTTAGGGGTAAAACGTATTATAAGTTCTTCCATTGAGCATCATGCGGTTTTGCATACCATAGATATGCTACATAAAGATTTTGGCATTGAGAAAGAATTCTTATCAATTGACAGTGAAGGAGAAATTAGTTATGAGGAGCTTGAAACCAAGCTGAAAAGCTCAAATACCAAAACTTTGGTCAGTTTAATGCAAGTCAATAACGAATTGGGAAATATATTGGATATCGATCGTGTGTGCAAAATTTGTAAAGCAGCGGGAGCCTACTTTCATTCTGATACGGTTCAAGGAATCGGACATGTCAATTTAGATCTAAAAGAAACACCTATTGATTTTATAGCTGCCAGTGCCCATAAATTTCACGGGCCGAAAGGTGTCGGATTTGCTGTTGTAAAAAAGGGTCATATCATTAAACCTATTCTTCATGGTGGAGAGCAAGAAATGGGGTCAAGAGCTGGAACTGAGAATACGCATAGCATAGCAGGATTAAACATGGCCTTATCCTTGGCAATGGATCATTTTGAAGAGGATAAAGCGAAACTTTTAGAATTAAAAGAATATTTTATCAATAGCATAGTTCGTGAAATACCTGAAGTATCTTTCAACGGCCTTTCAGCAGATATCGACAGAAGTGCACCCCACATTCTAAGCGTTAGGTTTCCTATTGACAAACCCATGTTGTTGTTCAATCTTGATTTAAAAGGAATTGCTACCTCAGGTGGCAGCGCTTGTCAAAGTGGAAGCAGTAAAGGTTCACACGTCCTTGCAGCTATTCTGAACGAAAATGAAGCCAAACACACTTCTGTAAGGTTTTCTTTTAGCAGATTCAATACTAAAAAAGAAGTCGATCTGGTTATAAAGGAGCTCAGTACAATTATTGCTAAATAAAAAAGGTTGTGATAAAATCACAACCTTTGTTTTTATAGTTTAACTATCTGAATCTAAATAATTCGGAATACCGTCGCCATCAAAATCATCATTTCGTGGATCACCATCACCATCAGTATCCTCCAACAGGGTAACAACGCCATCACCATCATCATCAATGTCCTGAAAATCAGGAATTAGATCTCCATCGGTATCATCGTTATAAACGTCACCATCTCCATCTACATCCTCATCATTGTTTGAAACCAAATCTCCATCCCCGTCGGCCTCAACCACCTTACCCAAATCAAAAAAGTAATAAATCGGGCTGTTTGGTGGAATACTAACTGTTCCAATATTAGCATAAGCTAATCCGGAAGGCATAAAAAATACGCCATTTCCAGTATTCTCATAACCAAAAGATTCATCTGGATATATAACCTTTTCTCCTTCTTTATAATAACTGGCACCATATCTAAACCCAGGTATGGTTTGAGGTAAGTAAAACCATGATTTTGTAGCAGTATAACTCAAATTCTGATCAAACATAAGGCTGTCTAACAAAAAACCTCGATACAAAATCTGCACAGAATCATTTCTGGTAGATTGCTGCCCTACTCCTTGCTGATCAATAAAGTAATACATCTTATAATCAATCTCATTATACTCCATTTGATCTGTTGTTACGATATCATATAACGGAGTCTCTCCATTCAAAATCGTATCAATTTCTTTCTCTGGAGTATAATAGTGTGTCTTCAAAAATTCGATTAAGATTTCATCATCTATTATAGCTTGTGCTACCGGGTCATGATCATCTACATTTGAATCATCATCGTCACTACACGAAAAAATACCAATCCCTAAGATCAATATGAACAAATATTTCAATTTCATTCTCATCATTTTTGCTGAGCAATTTACAATTTTAAACTTTTTTAGAAAAAAACGATTCACTTTTTAACAATTAAATAACCTCTTATTGAAGGGCCATAAATTTGTTAATTTATTTGAATGCTATTTTTCTCATTCTTAGGTTTAACGGTGTAACTTCAAGATATTCATCATCCCTGATATATTCCATACATTCTTCTAAAGAAAAATCAACTTTAGGAAATATCTTGGAAGCTTCATCAGTTCCAGATTTTCTAACGTTGGTCAATTTTTTTCCTTTTATAAGGTTCACACCCATATCTTCTTGTCTGCTGTTCTCACCAACTACCTGACCTTTGTAAATCTCATCATTTGCATCTATGAAGAACTTACCTCTGTCTTGAAGTCTGTCAATAGCATATGCCGTAGCTTTACCAGGTTCAGATGCAACGATGGCACCATTGGCAACTTCACTAAACTCACCTTTAAAAGCATCATAACCTCTTAATCTGTGATTGATAATCGCCTCACCCTGAGTTGCAGTTAAAATTTTATTTCTCAAACCTATTAATCCTCTTGAAGGAATATCAAATTCAAGATGTTGTAAATCTCCTTTTGGTTCCATAACGTGGAGATCTCCTTTTCTAATCGTCACTAAATTAACAGCCTTACTCGATAATGCCTCTGGCACATCAATTACGAGCGTTTCAAAAGGTTCACTTTTAACGCCGTCAATATCTTTAAAAATAACCTTTGGTCTACCAACCTGAAGCTCATAGCCTTCTCTTCTCATGGTTTCAATAAGAACCGATAAATGTAAAATACCTCTCCCAAAAACGATAAATTTATCTTCAGTATCAGTTTCCTCAACTCTTAATGCAAGGTTCTTTTCTGTTTCCTTAAAAAGTCTGTCTCTTAGGTGACGAGAGGTAACAAATTTACCTTCCTTTCCAAAGAATGGAGAGTTATTAATGGTAAAGAGCATACTCATGGTAGGCTTATCAACCTCAATCCTTGGCAATGCTTCCGGGTTTTCAAGGTCGGCAATAGTATCACCAATTTCAAATCCTTCAAGACCGGTAATGGCACAAATGTCTCCACTTCTTACTTTATCAGTCTTCGCCCTTCCAAGTCCTTCAAATGTGTGTAATTCTTTAATTCTAACCTTTTTTGAAACGCCATTTGCTTTACAAAGCATATAGTCCTTTCCTTCTACAAGATCGCCTCTAAATACACGTCCGATAGCAATTCTTCCTGTAAAGGACGAAAAGTCTAATGAAGTAATTTGCATTTGAGGAGTACCTTCTCTATAAGGTGCTTCAGGAATATTTTCAATAATAGCGTCCAGTAAAGGAATAATATTATCCGTTTCTTCTTTCCAGTCAGTATTCATCCAGCCATTTTTTGCTGAACCATATATTGTATTAAATTCTAATTGTTCCTCTGTGGCATCAAGCGCAAACATAAGATCAAAAACTTTTTCTTGAACCAAATCAGGTGTACAGTTCTGTTTGTCAACTTTATTCACAACAACAATTGGCATCAAACCTAGCTCAAGCGCCTTGCTCAATACAAATCTTGTCTGTGGCATTGGTCCTTCAAAAGCATCTACTAAAAGTAACACACCATCAGCCATTTTCAAAACCCGCTCTACTTCTCCACCAAAATCCGCGTGACCAGGCGTATCGATCACATTGATCTTAACACCTTTGTAGTTCACTGAAACGTTTTTTGAAAGAATGGTAATTCCTCTTTCCCTTTCAAGGTCATTATTATCTAATAGAAGGTCTGTACGAACCTTTCTATCATCAAGTATTTTTGCCTGATCAATGATCTTGTCAACAAGGGTAGTTTTTCCGTGGTCAACGTGGGCGATAATTGCTATATTTCTTATTGATTGCATATCTGTTTTTTTGGAAGTGCAAAAGTAATCCTTTATTTTGATTGTCAGGCTATTTGGGCGAATATAAATTCAATATCGAATTTTTAAACACCGTTAAAAACTTATGCGAATAAATAATCATTTATTACCCTGTAAAAGAATGGATAGCATTATTTTTGCGACTTGAATCGTTAATAGTTACTATGGATCTTTCTAATGTTAAAATGGTGGTTACCGATATGGATGGTACCCTTCTCAATGCAAAAAGCGAAGTAAGCAGACAATTTTTTGATCTTTATGAACAACTTAAATCTCATAATGTAAAGTTTGTTGCTGCCAGTGGAAGACAATACAGTAGCATTAAAGACAAGTTGAATTCAATCTCTGAGGAAATTACCATCGTTGCGGAGAATGGCGGCTATATTAAACAAGGGGAAACAGAATTAGATTCCGTATACCTTAGTGATGAAAATGTTCAATTATTGCTTCCCGCAGTGCAAGAAGCCAAAGGGCTTTACACTGTCTTATGCGGCAAAAAGGCAGCGTATATTGAACAAAACGACACAAAATTTATCAATATTCTAAAGGAGTATTACACTCAATTTACTGTACTTGAAAATTTCTCACAACTACCTATTGACGAGATATTTAAAGTTGCTATATATCATTTCAAAAGTTCTGAAAAGTTTATATATCCTGTAGTAAAACACTTAGATAACCAGTTTCAGATTAAAATTTCAGGTCAAAACTGGGTTGACATTTCCAATCCTATCGCCAATAAAGGCAGAGCGATAAAGATATTGCAAGACAAATATGGGATTTCAAAGAATGAAACGATGGTTTTTGGCGATTACAACAACGACCTTGAAATGATTGATCAGGCCTTTTTTAGTTATGCCATGTCTAATGCACATGACAATGTAAAAAAAGCGGCAAGATTTCAAACAAAAAGCAATAATGAATTAGGTGTTGAAATCATCCTACAAGACCTCATCTCTTCAAAAACGGTAAAATAGAATTGAAAATTCCTGTCAATCTAAGTTCAAAATATCCAAAATATCGTTTTTAATTCTGGTTGGCCTCAATGTCTTGGCATCGATTAAACACCAGGTTGATGCGGCTTTTAAAAGCAAGGTTTCCCCTTTAGAAATTTCAACATGACGAACCGATTTAACTCCTTTCGATTCTCCTATATAGGTATGTAATGTAAGTTCATCGCCTAAAACAGCTTCGTTAAGATAATCTAGTTCATGTCTTAAAACTACCCAAACATATTTTTCTTTTAAACCATTCTTTGCTAATATATCCCAATGTTTTTCAGAGATATCATTAACCCATTGCAGGTACACCACATTATTAACATGCATCAACGTGTCAATATGCCGGGCCTCAACTTTTAAATTGTACGTAAATGAAACTGATTTTACAGGTCGCTGGTCCATTCGATTATTTATGCCTTTGTTTTAATACTTTTTCTATATCGCTTAAGGTATATCCCTTAGCTTGAAGCAAAATTAAATAATGAAATAATAGGTCAGCAGATTCATCCAAGAATAATTTTTCATTATCATCCTTTGCTTCAATCACGACTTCTACAGCTTCTTCTCCAACCTTTTGTGCTATTTTATTCATTCCCTTCTTAAATAGAGAAGCTACATAAGACTCATCTGAGGGATTATCCTTTCTGCTTTTGATCACTGCCTCCAAGGTAGTCAGGAACCCAAAATTAGCGTCATTTGTCTCTGCCCAGCAAGTATCTGTTCCCTTATGGCACGTTGGCCCTTGTGGCAAAACTGATATCAGCAAACTATCATTGTCACAGTCATTTTTAATACTGACCAATTTCAAAAAGTTACCACTTTCTTCTCCTTTGGTCCAAAGTCTTCCCTTACTCCTACTGTAAAATGTAACCATTTTAGAATCAATTGTCTTATCATATGATTCTTGATTCATATAGCCCAGCATCAGTACATTTTTTGTTTGTGCATCCTGAATAATTGCAGGAACTAAGCCCGTTTGTTCGTCAAATTTAATTGTCATAATCTTACGTTTATTCCTTGATTTTTTAATGCTAACTTCAAATCCTTAATCTCAATTTCTTTATAATGAAACACACTTGCTGCCAAGGCAGCGTCAGCCTTCCCTTCAACAAAAGTATCGCAAAAATGCTGGATTTGGCCAGCGCCACCACTAGCAATAATTGGTACCTTAACCATTTCTGATAATTGTCTTAATGTCTCATTGGCAAAACCATTTTTCGTACCATCATGATCCATTGATGTAAAAAGTATCTCTCCTGCACCAAGTTCGACACCCTGTTTAACCCAATCAAACAGCTCTAATTCAGTCTCTATACGGCCACCTACCAAAAATACTTTCCACTTCCCTTTGATCCATTTAGCGTCTACTGCTAAAACAATACATTGGCTCCCAAATTTATTGGCCAGTTCTCTGATCAACTCAGGATTCTTAACCGCAGAAGAATTGATTGAAACCTTATCGGCCCCTGCTCGTAATAACATGTTGACATCTTCAACACTTGATATCCCTCCCCCTACAGTAAATGGAATATTTACTTTTTTGGCCACTTTCTCAACCAATTTCAAGAGGGTCTTTCTTTTTTCCTTAGTTGCTGTAATATCCAGAAATACCAGCTCATCTGCACCTTCTCTTGAATACCGGTCTGCCAATTCTACAGGATCCCCTGCATCTTGCAATCCAACGAAGTTGACGCCTTTAACAGTCCGTCCGTCTTTGATATCCAAACAAGGAATAATTCTTTTACTTACCATTTTTATTACTGCTCTTATGAGCTTTATATTTTAATCAACTTGAAAGTATAAACGCTTCCAATTGTTGCATACTAATTCTGTTCTCATAAATCGCTTTACCAATAATGGTTCCTTCACAACCCAATTCAGCCAACTTAGCTAATTCATCATAGTGCGAAATTCCTCCTGAAGCAATTAATGAAATCTCTGGAATTTGCATTAAAATCCTTTTGTAAAGCTCAAATGACGGGCCCTCTAGCATCCCATCCTTTGATATATCTGTGCAAATCACATAATTGATTCCTTCATTTTTATAGCCTTCGATAAAAGGGATTAGCTCCTTATCTGAAGACTCTAACCATCCGGATATAGCCACTTTCTCATCATGAGCATCGGCTCCAAGAATGATTTTATCTGCTCCATAAACCTTTAACCATGATTTGAATACTTCAGGATCCTTTACCGCTATGCTGCCACCGGTAACCTGGTTGGCTCCGCATTCAAAGGCGATATTCAAATCTTTATCAGACTTCAATCCGCCACCAAAATCAATTTTTAAATTTGTTTTGCTTGCTATCTGCTCCAAAATTTTATAATTGACAATTTCTTTGCTCTTCGCACCATCTAGATCTACCAGATGTAAATATTTGATCCCTACTCCTTCAAAAGCTTTAGCCACTTCTAATGGATGTTCATTATATATTTTTTTAGTTGAGTAATCTCCCTTTGAAAGTCTTACACATTTTCCATCAATAATATCAATAGCTGGAATGATCCTCATTTTAAACGATGTTTATAAAATTCTTTAATATTTGCTCACCCATATCCCCACTCTTTTCAGGATGAAACTGGCAAGCATAAAAATTATCTTTTTTAATGGCACCTGCATAGACAATCCCATAGTCAGTACTGGCGATTGTGTATTCACTTTCAGGGACATAATAACTGTGCACATAGTACATGTATGAATTCTCTGTTACTTTGTTAAAGAGATCACTTTTAAGCCCTGTAATTTGATTCCAACCAATATGCGGCACTTTATATTCAACTTCAAACTTCTTCACCTTAACAGGAAAAATTCCTAAGCATTCAGTGTGATTCTCTTCAGAATAGTCACACATCAATTGCATTCCTAAACATATACCCAGAACCGGTTGTTTTAAGTTTGGAATCACTGTATCCAAACCAAATTTTACAATTTCATTCATGGCACTTTGTGCTTCTCCAACTCCTGGGAAAATCACCTTATCAGCTGCTATAATTTCCTCTGGATTATTCGTACAAATAGCTTCATAACCAAGTCTTTCAAGCGCAAATTGAACAGATTTCACATTGCCTGCTCCATAATCTATGATGACGATTTTCATTTTATAATAATCCTTTTGTACTTGGTAAAATCATTTTTTCTGCATCCCTTTTGACAGCAACTTTTATTGCCTTTGCAAAGGCCTTAAAGATCGCTTCAATTTTATGATGCTCATTTTGA
Source organism: Lutimonas halocynthiae (assembly GCF_030409835.1). Classification (GTDB taxonomy): domain Bacteria; phylum Bacteroidota; class Bacteroidia; order Flavobacteriales; family Flavobacteriaceae; genus Lutimonas; species Lutimonas halocynthiae. The sequence goes on along the minus strand of NZ_JAUFQO010000016.1, from coordinate 247,455 downwards.
CCTTCAGCTTTTATGTTCAAATTGGCCTTAGCTCCATCTGTAAAAGACTTAAAGAAATGATAAAACATTTCAGTAGGCATGTCACCTATTTTCTCCCTCTTAAATTCTGCATCCCAAACCAACCAGTTTCTTCCACCAAAATCAATAGCTGCTTGTGCTAAGCAGTCATCCATTGGAAGTGTGAACCCATATCTTTCCATACCCCTCTTATCGCTAAGGGCCTGAGCAAAAGCTTCACCCAAGACAATGGCTGTATCTTCCATAGTATGGTGCTCATCTACTTCAAGATCACCCTTAACTTTAATTTCCAGATCCATATTTCCATGCCTTGAAATTTGATCAAGCATGTGATCAAAGAATGACAAGCCTGTATCAATCTTACTGATTCCGGTTCCGTCCAGATTCAATTTGATATAAATATCTGTCTCTTTAGTTTTCCTTGAGATCTCAGCTGTTCTTTCGCTCAATACTAAAAATTCATAAATCTCTTTCCAATCTTTTGTTTCTAATGCTATAAATGCACTTATTTCATCGTCAGAAACCGTGGTTTCTCCTTCACCTAAACTCGATTTATCATTGATATAAATACCCTTTGAATTCAGGTTCTTAGCCAACTCCATATCAGTCATTCTATCCCCTATGACGAAGCTATTTGCAAGATCATAGGCATCGGTAAAAAAAGAGTCTAACAAACCTGTTTTAGGCTTCCTGTTTGGGGAATTATCTTTAGGATAACTTCTGTCAATAAATACCTGATCAAACACCACACCCTCATTAGCAAAAGTTTCCATAATAAAATTATGAACAGGATAAAAAGTATCTTCTGGGTAAACTTCTGTACCCAGCCCGTCCTGGTTTGTGACCATTACCAACTCAAAATCAAGCTCTGTCGCAATCTTCGACAAATAAAACAATGCCTTCGGATAGAATTTAAGTTTTGCAAAACTATCTATTTGTTCATCAGCAGGCTCCTTAATCATGGTTCCATCTCTGTCTATAAATAATACTCGTTTCATTAGTCAATCATTTTATCAGCGTCTAAATACGCCATACTTTTTAATAAAAACTTATTCTCCTCGGGCGTTCCTACAGTAATTCTGATACAATTTTCACATAGTGGCTGATTGGTTCTGTTCCTAATAACCAACTCCTTATCAATCAATTGACCATACCTTTTGTTTGCATCATCAACTTTTACCAAAATAAAATTACTGTCAGATGCATATACTTTTTTTACAAAACCTATTTTTAAAATAGCTTTGGATAATTTATTCCGATTTTCCTTTATTTCAAATATTTCCTGTTCTCTTAACTTCTCATTTTCCAAATATTTTAAAGCAGTCCTTTGTGTTAAGACATTTACATTATAGGGCATTTTTACTTTTTTCAAGAGTTCAATGATCTCAGTATTCGCAAAACATGCACCAAGTCTGATACCTGCTAAGCCATAGGCTTTAGAAAAAGTTTGGGTCACAATGAGGTTGTTGTAGTCCTTAAGTCTTAAAGACCAACTTGAAGTGTCAGAGAAATCAATATAGGCTTCATCAACAACCACCAGAACGTCTAATTCAAGGAGTGCCAATATAGCTGTTTCGGCTATCACATTCCCTGTTGGATTATTTGGTGAGCATATGAATATTGCTTTGGTGTCGTTATTTACCGCCTTCTTTATAGATGCCACATCTAACTGAAAATCATCAGTCATTAAGACTTCTGTACAACCCACATTATTTATACCAGCTAAGACTTTAAACATGCCAAAAGTTGGCGTGTTTATAATGATATTTTCTTGAGCAGGTTCAAAAAACACTCTGTAGATCATGTCCAAGATCTCATCACTGCCGTTTCCAAGCAACATATTTTCAACAGGAACTTTTTTAATTTGGGATATTCTTTGTTTTAATTCTAACTGATGTGGGTCAGGATAACGATTTAAACCGTTTTCATAAGGATTCTCATTGGCGTCCAGATAAATCAATTCCTGATCAAAATCCTTAAATTCATCTTTGGCTGAGGCATAGGGTTTCAGACTCCTTATAGAAGGTCTTGCCATTTTCAAAATATCTAACTCTCTTTTTGACATAAGGCTATTCGGATGATTTATCTTTAATTTTATCGAGTCTCAAACTTACCGCATTTTTATGAGCATAAAGCCCTTCAGCTTCGGCCATGATCTCAATAGCATTTCCAATGAGCGATAAACCATTCTCTGAAATCTCCTGAAAACTTACTGATTTTTGAAACGCATCGAGGTTTACGCCGCTATAATTCTTTGCATAACCATTTGTGGGAAGTGTATGATTGGTCCCTGAAGCATAGTCTCCTGCGCTTTCAGGTGTATAGTCTCCCACAAAAACTGAACCGGCATTTTTGATTTTAGGCAAAATTTTCTGCGCGTCGACAGTACTGATAATTAAGTGTTCCGGCGCATAAGAATTAATCAAATCAATAGCGTCATCCTGCACACTACAATAAATCAGTTTTGAATTAGCTACAGCCGTCTTGGCTATATCCTTTCTAGGAAGTTTAGCCAATTGTGTATATACTTCACTTTCTATTTCCTCCAATTTTGTAACAGAACTGGAAACCAATATGACCTGGCTATCTGTGCCATGTTCGGCTTGTGATAGCAAGTCAGCTGCCATAAAACTCGCTGTGGCACTATCATCCACATAGACTAACAATTCACTTGGTCCGGCAGGCAGGTCAATGCTCATGTCAAATTTCAGTGCCATTTGCTTTGCCACTGTTACATATTGATTTCCTGGGCCGAATAATTTATATACTTTAGGAACCGATTCTGTACCAAATGTCAAGGCTGCAATAGCCTGGATTCCACCAATTTTAAATATTTTTTGAACCCCGCATAAATCTGCCGTGTATAAAACGGCTGGATGAACATTTCCATTAGCGTCACTTGGAGTACACATAATGATCTCCTCACAACCGGCAATTTGAGCAGGAACGGCCAACATTAAGATTGTTGAAAATAAGGGTGCCGTGCCACCTGGTATATAGAGGCCTACCTTTTCTATCGCACGCTTTTCTTGCCAACAAATTACGCCCTTGGTTGTTTCTGTCTTTTTCGATGGAACTACTTGAGAAGTGTGAAACGCTTCTATATTCGATTTAGCCAGGGCAATCGCATTCTTTAGTTCTTCGCTTACATTCTCTTTAGCAAGATCAATTTCAATTTGTGAGACGCTCAAACTATCCAAGTCTGCCCCGTCAAATTTTTTAATATACCTTTTTAAAGCAGTATCACCCTCAACAGAAACTTCATCAAAAATCTGTTTCACAATTGGCTCTATGTCGCTGTAACTTTGGGTGGGCCTTTCTAATATTTTAGGCCAAGTAGCTCTTTTGGGGTCAAATATCTTTTTCATGACATGAATATTATATGACCATTTTTTCTATAGGAGCAACCAAAATACCTTCTGCACCAAGCGCCTGTAACTCATCTATAACCTCCCAAAATTTATTCTTTTCTATTACCGTGTGTATAGAACTCCATCCCTTTTCTGCTAAAGGCAGAACCGTTGGGCTTCTCATTCCTGGTAAAATAGTAATTACTTCTTCAATATTTTCATTCGGAACATTCATTAATATATACTTAAAGTTCCTCGCTTTCAATACCGATTGAAGTCTAAATCTTAATTTTTTTAAAGTTTCTTGGTTGGTTTTGCTAATCGTTGGAGAAACCGCTAAAACTGCTTCAGAGGTTGCAATAACTTCTACTTCTTTTAAATTGTTCTTAAACAAAGTACTTCCGCTACTAACAATATCGCAAATGGCATCAGCCAATCCTATATTAGGTGCAATTTCAACAGAACCAGAAATTTGGTGCAACTCAGCTTCAATACCTTTTTCTTTTAAAAACAGATTCAAGGTGTTGGGATACGAAGTCGCTATTTTTTTTCCATCCAGATCACTGATCGAATTATATTCAAAAGATTTAGGAACTGCCAGTGAAACGCGACATTTTGAAAAAGAAAGCCTTTCTAAAACAGCTATACTTCCTTCGTCTTTTTCAACTAATAAATTCTCGCCAATAATGGCGATATCTACTACTCCATCTATTAAATATTGTGGAATATCACTATTTCTTAAATAAAGAATTTCCATTGGAAAATTAGATACAGTTGCCCTTAATTGGTCTAGACCATTACTGACTGAAATACCGCATTCCTTAAGAATCTTAAGGGAATCATCATTTAATCTTCCCGACTTTTGTATTGCTATTTTTAATCTTTCCATTTTTGTTAGTTATGTCTGAGCATCGCATTTGGTCATAAAAAAACCCGCCTGAATGCTCAAACGGGTTTTAAATATTTTGACTTTAATCACAACATATTTAGCTCGCTTGAGTGCAAGTATGAATATGATGACGATGTAAAGTGTTTGTTCTCATTTTAATAAAATCAGGCACAAATGTAAACATATATTTTAAAAATTCAATGGGGAATTTAAAAATAATTTAGTTTTCCTTTTCTCTGGCATACTTAAGTCCATCTGTCCACCATTTACGCATTTTCTCCTTTTCAAATACCAAGGTATTTGTTGTCAGAACAGTAGGTGTATAATATAAATTGAGCTTCACATCTTTGTTATCAGCCGCAAGTTTACCAATTGAAATATTGTATTTCTCAATATGGATCTGCATATAGTTAAACAGGTTCATCATAAGACTAAATGGATTTTTAGATGGCATTCTATTGAGCTGCGTCACTTCAGTTTCTAAAATGATGGCATCTATTTCTGTTGCCCCCTGCCTGATGGCTTCTCTTATCGGAACCAAATTTGCAAAGCCACCATCAGCGTACTCATAATTATTCTTAACAAGTAAACTCATAAACGGAACAAAATTACTTGAAGCCCATATATAATCTCTGAAATCATCAAAAGAATGCTCATTTAAATCCTTAAATTCTACTTGATTCAATGTTAAATTTGAAACCGTTACCAATATTCTTTTATTTTGACCCTTTACTTTTCTGAGATAACTATCCTTTACCGTTTTATTGATCATTTCTCTTAAGTGAAGACTTTCGCCAAAAGTCCTACTACCCTTTAAAAAGCTCATTACCGTATTAAAATGATTTATTCCAACAATGGTATGCCCTTTATATTTTTTTATTTTGAACGGGCAATTGCTGAATATGGTTTTTTGATCCACATTAGAATAAATATCTTTTAACTCATCCAGTTTTCCCAACGCAAGGTGAGTCAGCATTAAACTACCGGTTGAAGTTCCTACAAACAGATCGTAGTTCTGTTTCTTTTCTTCTATTAAATATTGAGCAATGCCACCTGCAAACGCGCCTTTACTTCCTCCTCCAGAAATGACTAATGCCTTCATTTATTTTTTTTTAGTATAGTTTGATAAATATAAAAAAATTACTTTTGGAAAAAATAAGCCAAAATTGATGAAAAAAAGTATCTATCTATCAGTTTTAATACTATTCATTCTGAATTCAAGTATTGCACAAAATAAGGTTGAAGTTGCGTTTCTAGCCAAATTCAAAATAACCAACACAAGTGTTAGGGCTATAGAAGTTATCAATGAAAACACACTCTGGTTTGCAGGCTCTGGAGGCAAATATGGTAGAATTATTAATGAAAAACTGGAAATTGACTCCATAAGCCATGAAGGGAAATTTCCTGAATTCAGATCTATTGGGTATAATGGAACTGCTATCTTTTTATTAAGTATTGAGAACCCTGCTTTGATTTATAAAATTGATCCCTCCGCGCCTTTAGGCCAATATGAATTAGTTTATCAAGAATCTCATAAAAAAGTCTTTTATGATACTCTTACTTTTTTTGACCAAGATAAAGGCATAGCCATGGGAGATCCCACCGATGAATGTTTGTCTATTCTATTAACAAATGACGGTGGAAATAATTGGACAAAAATTCCCTGTGAACAACTGCCCCAAATAGCTGAAGGTGAAGCTGCTTTTGCTGCGAGTAATACGAATATTGCTACCTTTAAGAAAAATGCATGGATTGTTACCGGTGGGGCTAAGGCACGCGTTTTTAAGACCCATAACTTCGGTAAAAATTGGAATGTTGTTGAAACGCCCATAATTCAAGGAGGTAAAATGACAGGAATCTTTAGTACTGATTTTTACGATAATAACACTGGTATTATTATGGGGGGAGATTGGGAAAACAAGAAAAGCGGAAAGGCTAGTAAAGCAGTGACCGATAATGGTGGTGCGTCATGGACCTTAATAGCAGATGGTGAACTTCCTGGTTATATTAGCTGTGTCCAATTTATACCTAAGGGGAAAGGAAAAAGAATCATGGCAGTATCTACTGAAGGTATGTACCTCTCTAATGATATGGCCAAGACCTGGAAAAAAATTGAAGAAAAAGGATATTACAGCCTTAGATTTATAAATGAAGAAACAGCCTGGCTGTCAACCCATGAAAAAATAGTTAAGATTAAATTACAATAATCCATGAAATATTTATTTACCCCGATAGTTTTTAGCCTATTGTTCATCTCTTGTCAAAAGAGTAAGTTTGAGAGAGAATTCGAATGTGAAACCCCTTCAATATACACCCAAACGAAAAACTATAAAGATGTTCTGGGTCATTTCGAAGTTGATGTACCAATAAGTTGGAAAACAGAACTTTACTACGATGAATATCAATCAGCACTTTATACAGCAGACACAACCAAAGCACTCAGGGAAACTTTTATTTTGGATATAGCCTGGCGACAAGGTGAATTAGTTCTCAACAAAGATTTTGAAGTCAGGGTGGCGCAAAATGCAACAAGAAATCTAAAATTAGTTCCTGTAAAATCTGGTTTTGGAGAGTATTTAGGTCAACCAGCCTATTACCATATCGCTACCGGAAAAGGCGATGATTTAAGCTGGCACTATCTTGAAGTTTACGTACAACACAAAGTTGATGAGTATTATATTTTTACTGCAAAAATATATGGTGATGAATTTGTAAGTGAACGAATATGCGCTTCTTTCAGCATTTTTGGTGATATGAAATTTCTGGATTAAAATAAACAGCTTCTTTTTGCGTTTTATTATTGCTATGAGTCGTTTTATTCTCTCCTACAAATAATAAAACAAAAGTTATGAAAAAGAAAACTAGTATCACTGCTGGTTTGGTATTGTTGTTCCTTGTAATATATTCATGTGAACAAGAAGATCAAATTGGTGCTTTCAAATCAACAGAATCAGAAAATTCAACCTTTAAAAGTGCAAACGATCCTTTAAATATTGTCCTCGATCAAGAGGAAATTGAGGAAATCGATTGTGATGAAACCATAAGAAGAGACCTTCTGGCTGGCCAGGATATCTACGTTGGAGAAATTCTCATCAGAAAAGAAAATGAGGAACTCGTTATAACTTATGACCTCTCATCCACTGATTGGCAGCTAAAAGAATCCCATTTATTTGTGGGAGATATGAATGATGCCCCATTTACTAATAGCGGAAATCCTAAAATTGGTCATTTCCCATACCATGGTGATCATGGCCTTGTTAATGAACACCCTTTTAGAATACCCTTGAATGAATTAAATGATTGCTTTTCAGTTATAACACACGCTGTGGTTGTACTCATCTCAGATGGCAGCGAAACCGCCAATGAAACCGCCTTTGGCTTGGGAGACAACACATTTGACGGAAATAGATGGGGCTGGTATTTGGATATTTGTAATATGGATTGTGAATCTGATGAGAATGAAACAAATTCTGAAGATCAGGATGAAGAAACAACCGATGAAATTGTTGACGACGAAGTTGAAGGCAATTCCGATACTAATGGAAATGATACTGCTGGGTCCGGAAATGATGGGATAGATCCAAATGGCTGCATGGATGCCTATGCCTTTGACAAAAAGAACCAAGGAAATGCCATCTGTTTTTATGAAGATTTCAACAGCTGGGGCTGGACGAATTACATAGGCTTCAACGAGCAACATACAGAACCACTTGGCATCACTTATAGGTATCCAATCTTTGCAAGTGCCTTTCAATGTGATATTGAAAACAGCATGGAAGTTGGTTATTTGCAAATTCATATCTCTGGAGGTGATGGGATCCCATATGCTAATATCAAAGTCGTATTGACCAATTCGGATCTTATGATAGAGGAGTTTAATTTTTTCGTCGGTGAGTCGCCTTATCCCTTAGATCAAAATGGACGGGAATCAATTGATAATGCAGATTTTGATTTTTCACTGAGTGGATTGAATACCTCTTCGTATAACATCACCGACATTCCGTGGTATGATGTCAGCTATTTTATCAGCCATATCAAGGTTTGCCCAAAACGCTAATCCAAAACATTAAACCAAAAAAGATTGTTAGAAATAACAGTCTTTTTTTTTAGCCATCTGTCTGAGAATAATTATTTTTGAGTAAAGACTCAAACATGAAAAATATAACAGATCGATTTTTAAAATACGTAAGCTTTGATACCCAATCAGACGCTACAAGCGATACAACACCAAGTACTAAAAAACAATGGGATATTGCAAATCACCTGGTTGAAGAGCTGAAAGGTATTGGATTACAAGATATAAGCATAGATAGTCATGCCTATATCATGGCCACCTTGCCAAGTAATGTGGCGCACAAAGTGCCGGTTATCGGGTTTATTTCACATTTTGATACAAGTCCTGATTACACCGCTACCAATGTAAAACCTCAAATTCACGAGAATTATGATGGCAAGGATATCATTCTGAATAAGGAACAAGACATTGTGCTCTCACCTTCCTATTTTGATGATTTACTGTTATACGTAGGTCAGACTCTAATCACTACTGATGGCACCACCCTCTTAGGTGCAGATGACAAGGCTGGCGTTGCTGAAATCGTAACAGCGATGGAATACTTAATACAACATCCTGAAATTAAGCATGGTGAAATTAGAATCGGCTTTACACCGGATGAGGAAATTGGCCTTGGCGCTCATAAATTTGATGTGGATAAGTTTAATGCAGAATGGGCCTATACTATGGATGGAAGTCAGGTTGGGGAATTAGAATATGAAAATTTTAATGCAGCTGGTGCCGTAGTTACCGTTCATGGAAAAATTGTGCATCCAGGCTATGCTAAAGGTAAAATGGTAAACTCCATGCTAATTGCCAATGAGTTCATTTCTGCTTTACCTCAAAATGAAATCCCTCAGGAAACTGAAGGTTATGAAGGCTTTTTCCATTTAACTGACATAAAAGGTTCAGTAGAAAAAACGATGCTTGAGTATATTATTAGAGATCATGACTTGGAACTATACGAGCAAAGAAAGTTACAGATGCTGGCTGCAGCTAAAAGTATTAATGACAAATTGGGTTCTGAGGCCATAGAAATAGAGATTAAGGATCAGTATTTCAATATGCGTGAAAAAGTTGAACCAGTTATGCATATTGTTGATATAGCTGAACAAGCCATGAAAGACCTAGGGATAAAACCTTTGATCAAAGCAATTAGAGGCGGAACCGATGGCTCTCAGCTATCATACAAAGGACTACCCTGCCCTAATATTTTTGCAGGTGGCCATAATTTCCATGGACGCTATGAATATGTTCCAGTAGAATCAATGATCAAAGCCTCAAAGGTAATTGTAAAGATTGCAGAACTAACAGCTCAAAAATACTAGCATTTTAAAATTACACGGAATACAAGTATCTGTTATTATTTATTAAAAATTTTGATAATCCTAACAGTATACTACTTTTGCCTTCTTAAAACAGATTTCCATGACGAACAAATTTCTAAAATCATTGACCAATAAATATGAGAGCCCTCTATATGTCTATGATGCCGAAAGAATAATTTCTCAATATAATAAGTTGACAAATGCCTTTTCATCGGTTAAAAATTTGAAAATTAATTATGCGACAAAAGCCTTATCTAATGTCAGCATCTTAAAAATATTTAATTCTCTCAATGCCGGATTGGATACTGTTTCAGTTCAAGAAGTGCAATTAGGATTAAAAGCTGGTTTTGATCCAAAGGATATTATTTTCACACCTAATGGCGTTTCACTTGATGAAATTGAACAAGCCATGCATTTGGGTGTGCAGATCAATATTGATAATATTTCTATCCTTGAACAATTTGGTCAAAAATATCCTGAAGTTCCTGTTTGCATCAGAATGAATCCTCATGTAATGGCGGGTGGTAATAAAAAAATATCAGTTGGTCATATTGATTCAAAATTTGGAATTTCAATTCACCAATTACCTCATATCCACAGAGTAGTTGAAAATACAGGCATGCTTATAAACGGTGTACACATGCACACAGGATCTGACATTTATGATATTGACGCATTTCTGAGGGCAACTGAAATTCTCTTTAATGTTGCTGCGTCGTTTAAAAACCTTGAATATATTGATTTCGGCAGTGGCTTTAAGGTTCCTTATAAAGAAGGAGATATTCACACTGACATTGAAGAGTTAGGAGAAAAACTGTCTAAACGCTTCAATGATTTTTGTAAAGAATTTGGACGCGATCTAACATTGATGTTCGAACCAGGTAAATACCTTGTTTCTGAAGCAGGTCAGTTCCTTGTTCATGTTAATGTTGTAAAACAAACCACTTCTACCGTATTTGCAAGTATAGACAGCGGCTTAAACCATTTGATCCGCCCCATGTTCTACGATTCGCATCATCATATCGAAAACATATCAAATCCTGAAGGTAAAAAGCGGTTTTACACAGTGGTAGGATATATCTGTGAAACGGATACATTTGGAACGAATCGTCAAATATGTGAAATCAAAGAGGGAGACATTCTGAGCTTTAAAAACGCAGGAGCTTATTGCTATTCAATGGCTTCTAATTACAACTCTCGTTACAGGCCTGCTGAAGTATTAGTATTTAAAGGAAAAGATTATCTGATTAGGGAAAGAGAAACTATTGAAGATATTCTAAACAAACAAGTTGAAGTGACTTTAGATATATAGATTCTCAATCTAAAATATTAGTTTAACGAAGGGTTAAAATTATCATCAACGATAGTTTTAACCTTTTCATTAAGGGTCTTCATTGAATTATAATTTGAATGCTCAAGGGTGATCACAACTAATTCTTCTTCGGGATACTGCATTAAAGATGTACTGAATCCATTCCAACGTCCATTGTGATATACGATCTTCTTAGAATCAGCTTCTTTAATTCTGAATCCAAAACCGTAAGGAACCGCTCTATTATATTTTGTTTCACCTTTAGTATACATTTCATCCAAGGTGTTTTTCGAAATGATTTTACCTGAATTCAAGCCCTGTACCCATTTAAACATATCTTCTGTTGTTGAGTACACGTTTTTATCTCCTACGATAGCGTCATTAACAGTGCCACCTATCTTTGCGTGCCATCTTCTTCTGTAAATCCTGTATCCATCAAGTTGTCCTTCTTTAATAGCATCTTGTTCGTATCTATAGACGAAGGTGTTTTTCATATGAAGCGGTTTGAAGATTTGCTTCTCAACAAAATCACCAAAATAAGTACCTGTAACTTTTTCAACTATCGATGCCAGTACAAAATAACCTGTATTAGAATAGTCAAAATTTGCTCCCGGACTAAAGAATCTTTGAACATCATGTTGGCTCAACATCTCCATCATTTCCTTATTCGAAGGTGCATGATCTTGTTCCCATTTATGTTCAGCTAACCAAAAATATTTAGGAAGGCCTGAAGTGTGGTTCAACAATTGTCTTATAGTCACTTCTGTGTATGGAAAATTTGGATAAAACTTTATTACTTTATCATCAAGGTCAAGCTTGTTTTCTTCATAAAGGATAAGAATAGCAGCAGCTGTAAATTGCTTACTAACTGAGGCTAATTGAAATACAGAAGTATCATCTATCTTAGATTTTGCCTTAAAATCTGCATATCCATAATGGTTCTTGAAAATGACTTTTCCCTTTTGAGCTACTATTACACTGCCGTGAAAGTCATGTCTTTTATTAAAACGAGTAAATAAAGAGTCTAATTTCTCATTCACCTTCAATGTGTTTTCCTCCGGATAGAATACCAATGGCACATCCCGATTTAAACTAGTTTCAGTATCAACTGCATCAGAACTATCTCTTATCGAAGTAGATACACTAAAACTATTAAACACAAAGAAAATAATAAGTAGAAAATACTTAATATTAACACTCCTTTTCATATAAATTTTGTTACTGTTTTAAGACGTGGAAAAGTATAAAAAATCATCGAAACTGCAAAAAACATTAACACAGTATTTTCCCGTCTTTTCGTTATACAATATGACTTAGCATTTAAATCACTAGTTTGATTTGTTAGAACCAGTCTTGTGAATATTTGAAATACCAAATCAAAACACGTCCTTTATAAACGATAAAAATTGATTTTTATTGAATTTCTCTTAAAAAAATATAATGATAGCACATTAATTATGAGCTGATTATATCATTTTTTTAAGTGGATACGACTCGAAAATTGATTACAATCGCTTTTTACAAGCTATTTTCCATGTAGGATATACGACTGATTCTGATTTATCAGTCCATTCTCCTACCCAATTGAATCCACTGTCACTTATTTCATAAAATGTCAATCGATAAAATCCCTCTGTTCCATTTGGAGCTGTACTATCTCTATACAATACGATATCACCATTTTCTGTTTTTCCACCTACCCAAACCGAAAGCTGTTTTGAAATTTTCGGATGTGAGTAATAATGAACATACCATTTTTCGGTTTCAGAATCAAATTGTCTAATACTTCCTGAATAACTTTTATCATCTTTAAAAGTTTCATCTTGAACCCCCATTCCATTCATTATATATTTAAACTTCCAGGTCATTTTAACCGGTTCATTCCAAGATTTATCCTGATTTCTTGATTCCGAAAGACAATCACACAGGCCAATCAATTTCTCAAAATCCTTGATCTGTTCAGGGGCATCAGGATTAGCGCGACCAAAAGGATACGCATCATTTGCCTCAAAACTGGTTTGACTACTCATAACCATGCAAAAAAACATGAGTGGTATGGTAATCCAAACTTTAATTGATTTTGACATTTAGCTTTTATTTACTTGTTTGCTTTCTTTTATCCACTGCATAATTGATTCTTCTAGAATTGCTAATGGAAGACTTCCTTTATTTAAAATCATATGATGAAATTCTTTAATATCAAATTCATCTCCTAATTCCACTTCTGCTTTGGCTCTTAATTCAAGAATCTTTAATTGACCTATTTTATAGGATAGCGCCTGACCCGGATTGGCCATATAGCGTTCTACTTCTCTGGTAATTACATCCTTTGAAAGCGCTTCATTATCTAGAGAATATTGAATGGCTTGTTCTCTGGTCCATCCTTTAGAATGTAGCCCGGTATCAACAACCAGCCGAACTGCCCGATGCATTTCAGCCCCAAGCATTCCAAAATATTGGTAAGGGTCCTTATACATTCCCATTTCTTTACCTAACGCCTCAGTGTAAAGTGCCCAACCTTCTCCATAAGCACTTAACCATAGGTTCTTTCTGAACTTTGGCAAGGAATCATTTTCCTGAGCCAAAGCGATTTGATAATGATGACCTGGAATTGCTTCATGTAAAAATAAGGATTCATCTCTTTGAATATTGTACTTGCTGGCGTCAGGTATGGGTACATAAAATATTCCTGGGCGGTTATCTTCTAACGAACCTGCATTATACTGCGCGCTGGCAGAAGACTCTCTAAATGATTCTGTCCTTCTCACGACAAACTCGGTCTTCGGTGTCTCTTTGAAAAGTCTTTTTAAATGCGGTTTTAATTTTTGATGAATTTCTTCAAAATGATTAATCACCTGCTCAGGTTTGCTAAATGGCATCAACTCTTTTGATGTTCTCACGTGATCAAAAAACGCCATCAAATCTCCCTCAAATTCCAATTCTTCTTTAACCTGATTCATTTCAGACAATATCCTTGCCACTTCATCCAGACCAATCTGATGAATCTCTTCTGCTGTTAAATTGGTTGTAGTATACTTTTTAATGGATGTATTATAATAAGCTCTGCCATTCGGAAGTGCATCAATCCCACTGGAATTTCTTCCTGCAGTCAAATAATCCGTGCTTACATAGTCATGGAGGTTTATAAAGGCAGGTATTAGTTTTTCTGAAAGCATCTTTTCATATTCCATCTTAAGACGCTCTTTGTCTTCTTCCGAAAATGATTTTGGAAAATTCTTTACAGGCGCATAAAACAAATGCTCTTCAACATTGCTAACGCACATTGCTTTTATTTGAGGAACAACCTTTATAATAAGTGAACTAGGCAAAACGAATCTTAAACTTGCCCCTTCTTTCATTCTTTTCTCTGCAGATTGTAACCAAATTACGAATCCGTCTATGCGCTGCAACCAGTTTTCATAATCTTCTACTGTCTTAAACGGCTGTGCACTGACCCCACTTGCAAATTGGCCCATCACAAAGTTTCTGGTCCACATTTGGTCTAAGGGAAACAATTCACTTCGAAATTTTAAACTTTGTAAGTTAACATTGCAATCCCATAATAGAATTGCTTTGCTGATGGTATCATTTGCCGTCAAATATTGGTTATCGTATTTCTCAGCCAGTTTTTTATACTTTTTATAAAATGCAATACTGCTGTCTTTATACGATTTAGATAAGTAATCAGGGAATGCGGCATTAAATCTGTGATCCCCTTTTGCCGTAGCGCTCAAAGGATCTAAAGCCAGGCTCCCATCATAATAAGAATCAAGGAATTCTGAAAACTCTGCTCTTACTTCCAATGGATTCAATATAACCAGCTCAGGTTTATCAGGTTCACATGCTACAAAGTTCAAAGAAATAATAAATAGAACAAATAATAATTTTTTCATCATACTAGTTTACAATAGCCTAAATATAAAAAAAATGAACCAACCCATTTTGATCCATACATAATATTGAGCTCATAAGAATTCTATTTCTTTCTAACTAATCCGTTTAGGAAGACTCAAATAACCGGAAAGAGCTTAATATTTAGCCGCTTTACCTTTGGGAGAAGATTTTTCAATAAAATCTCTTAAATCTTGATTGGCAGATGCTAAATCTTCTTTTCTCAAATACATCATATGCCCGCTTCGGTATCCTTTAAAGCTCATTCTGTCTTGCAAAACTCCGCTTGGATCCAATTGCCACATGGTATATTTTGCATTGAAATAGGTAGTAGCCCCATCGTAATAGCCTGATTGAAACAAAACATTCAGATAAGGATTCTGAGCCATTGCTTTTCTCAGCCCCTCACGTGTTTTATTGTCTCTTCTATCCCATGGATGAACATTTCCAAACATATTATACTTAATGTCTGTCTTGAATTTCAAATGCTCTCGTATATAATAATTTATGGCCGGTGTAAAGGAGTGCAGCCATGAGGTCAGCTCTGGAGAATAATCCGGACTGGTACCGGCCAGCTTTTTATCAATTCCTAAATACCTAGAATCCAATCTCCCTATTGTTTTACCTGAAGATTCTTTCAACAAATCTTTCCAGAAGAAACTCGTTGGCACATTCAAATTATGCTCCATTATTGATTTCTCTGACAAACCTGAAAAATAGGACATCTTTTGAGCTACCTGCTCCTTCTCTTCTCGGCTCAATGAACCTCCTTTGGCCAATGCTGGCATAAGTTGATTCAATGCATAGTCTTCAGACTCAGGAAGCACCTCTAACAAATCTTTCTGTTGTAATGCCTCAGGAAGCATCTTATGATACCAGGCTGCTGCCGTAAAATACGGAAGATTCAAGGCTGATGAAATGGCAGGATCTGATTCAAAAAACTTATAATCTGCAGGTGATACGAGAATTACACCATTTAAATACATCCACTGCATTTCCTGAAGTTCTAATGCAAGGCCAGAAACTCTTGTCCCTCCATAACTTTCCCCTATTAGAAACTTAGGCGACAACCATCTATTATGTCTATTTACAAAGGTGTTTAACCACGAAGCTAAATATTTAATATCCGCATTGATACCAAAAAATGTTTCCTTTTTCACCTCTTCTCCACTTGATGGTATCGTTCTGGAATAGGCGGTATTAACTGGGTTTACATAGACAATATCAGCTACATCCAATATTGAATGTTGGTTATCATGAACCCCATAAGGCTGTTGAGGATAGCCTTCCTCATCAATGTTTAATACTTTGGGTCCGGTATAAGCCACATGCATCCATACAGATGCTGAACCAGGGCCGCCATTAAAAGATATGACCAAGGGTCTTTTAGCAGCATTACCCGCATCACTTCTCTTGTAATACGTGTAAAATAAGGTGGCAATAGCTTTTCCATTTTCATCCCAAACAGGTTGTGTACCAGTGGTGGCTGTATAACTCACTTTTTGCCCTTTAATCGTAACATTATGATTTGTTACTACAGTTGTGTCTGACGGGATTTCAATATCCTGAGCAAAAAGAAACATATCAGCACAAAAAAACACGAGAAATAAAAATGTCGATTTCAGCTTATCCATTATCAAATATTAAATTAATGAATTGAACTATTCAGGGTATTCAATTCGGAGATGGTATATATTATTCAATTTCTTCTTGATCACTTTTTTGATAGTCTGTATCTCTTTAAAAGTAATATCAGAATTCATATACTGCCCATTACTCATTTGTCCGTTAATAATCTTTTCAACAAGATTATCAATCAAAATAGCCGTTGGATCCTTTATACTCTTCGATGCCGCTTCACAAGCATCACACATCATCAGAATTGCCGTTTCTTTTGAAAAAGGAATGGGTCCTGGATAAGTGAAATCTTTAGGGTTTACCTGATCTGGCGTAATATCATTTTGTTTCTTATAAAAATAATAGACCATACTCGTACCATGATGGGTTCTTATAAAATCTATAATTCTGTCTGGCAGTCTGTTCTTTTTAGCAATTTCAATTCCCTTCAGCACATGATCAATGATAATATTGGCAGAATCATGAGGTGGCAATTCATTATGTGGGTTGACACTGGTTGTTTGATTTTCAATAAAATACATCGGGTTGACCATTTTGCCAATATCGTGGTATAATGCACCCGTTCGAACGAGCATTGCATTGGCCCCTATTTCATTCGCTGAAGCCTCTGCAAGATTTGCAACTTGCATAGAATGTTGAAATGTTCCTGGTGCTTTTTCATTCAGCTCACGAAGCAGCTTAGAATTTGTATTTGACAATTCAAGTAAAGAGACATCCGATACCAGGTTAAAAGTCTTTTCATAAATCAAAATAAGGAATAAAGACAAAAATGATAATACGCCGTTAAGCGCAAACATTACAAAATAGCCCCATTTAAGTTGTTGGGCATTCCCTTCCTGTATGATTGAAAAAGCCAAATAAGACAAGATATAAACACCCGTTATTTTAATGATGGAGAAGAACAAGTTGGCCCTTCTGTGTAATTCGGATACGGTGAGAATCGTCACGATACCCGCAATAATTTGAAGGAATATAAATTCAAAACTATTCGGAACGATGAACCCGAGAATTAGTACGGTTACTACGTGGGCAAATAAACCCAAACGTGCATCAAAAAAAGCTTTAAAAATGATGGGTAAAATAATAATCGGGACCACATAAATATAGTTCAACCAGTATTTCTGAACTATGGTTACAAGGAAAACGATTAAAATAATATTGAAGAAAATGAAGGTAAGCTTGGTATTATTCTCCCAAATATTCTTCCGATAACGCTGCAAAAACAACATCAACATCAGCAAAACAAGGGCTACCAATATAGTATAACCAAAAACAATCCAGTTGTAGTTTGACTTGCTCCATAACTGTGAATCATATTCGCTCTTTAGAGACATAAGTATCTCGTATTTAGACCCTTCAACAACATCACCTTTAGCAATGATTCGTTCATTTTCTGTAACCAAACCCTTATTAACTGTAATGCTTTTTATGTCTTCATCAATTACCTTTTGCGTAAATTCTTCGTCATAAAAAATATTGGGTTCTAAAATTTCAAAAAACAAAGTGCTAAAATTTTGTTCTAGCTTTTGATACCTGGTATTGTTGAAATACTTTTGAATAGCCGGAACCAGCATTTCAGTTGTAAACAATTTATCAGATAGAATATCTTCGACCTCATTACCTCTTCTCAGCGAAACAATCGTATTGTTAATTACCCTTTCATTATCTGATTTATTTAAAAACCCTTCACTATAGACATTCTTAAGAAATCGCTGTCCAAAGGTTTTTATCCTGGTTTTACCTAAACCAGCTGCAGCCGAATCTTCCTGGATCAATAAAATTTTAGACAGGTATTGCTCTTCTACCTTTTGATATACTTCCTCATCTATGGTAAAAAACAGTTTTTTATTGGCTTCGATTTCTTCAATCTCATTTGCCACATCTTCATCCGTTTTTAGGATGGCAAAATCAAATGGTGCATATAGATTTTCATATTGCCAGGGCTTCCCCTTTTGAATATTATATGGAAACTGTCCTCCTTTTGGAAACAGGTAAACAATGGTAACCGTAATGACTATAAAAAGCGATATTTTATAGACAAGGGCGTGATTTTGATAATATTTGTTTAGGAAATCCTTCATGCAATTCAATTACAATTTCAAAAGTAAAAAATTATATATCAAAACAGCATAAATTCAGGAACTTATGCGCATACCTAACAATATAACCATGGATTAAAGAAGAAATCACCCATTTAGACTTACAAACTAGTGAAATTATGATTTTACTCAATCCTTATTCTTTAGTGCATACAAGAATAATCTCACTAAATTTATTTACTTTCGCATAAGCAATTTTAGTCAAAATTGTCAAAGAACAATTGTTTGAATTAAATAGGATTTAATATGAAAGAAGTTGTCATTGTTTCTGCCGTAAGAACGCCAATTGGTAGTTTTTTAGGAAGTTTATCTGAGGTTTCAGCAAGTAAACTAGGAGCTGCTGCCATAAAGGGAGCCCTCCAGAAAATTGACCTTGATCCATCTTTGGTTGATGAAGTGTTTATGGGTAATGTTGTTCAGGCAGGAGTTGGACAGGCTCCGGCGAAACAAGCCGCTTTGTTTGCCGGCTTACCGGATAGTGTACCTTGTACAACTGTTAATAAAGTTTGTGCCTCTGGAATGAAATCTATCGCTTTCGCTGCACAGGCAATTAAATCAGGTGATGCGGATATTGTGGTGGCAGGTGGTATGGAAAACATGAGTATGATCCCGCACTATATGCACGGAAGAAAGGGTCAGAAATTTGGAAATATTCAAATTGAAGACGGTTTATTGAAAGACGGCTTGGTAAATGTATATGACGGCAAACATATGGGGACATGTGGTGATGCCTGTGCTGATAAATATGACTTTTCAAGAGAAGACCAAGATGAATTTGCCATAGCGTCTTATAAAAGATCTGCAAATGCCTGGAAAACTGGAAAATTTAATAATGAGGTTATTCCTGTGGAAATCCCTCAAAGAAGAGGTGAACCGATTATTCTGACCGAGGATGAAGAGTTTAAAAATGTCAAGCTTGATAAAATACCAAATCTTCGACCTGCGTTCAGTAAAGACGGGACAGTAACTGCTGCTAATGCTTCTACCTTAAATGACGGGGCAGCCGCCTTGGTCATCATGAGTAAAGAAAAAGCAATTGAACTCGGGATTGACCCTATAGCTGTTATCAATGGATATGCTGATGCTTCGCAAGAACCCGAATGGTTTACAACCGCTCCGGCAAAGGCCTTACCTAAGGCATTAGCTAAGTCAGGCATTGACGCCAGCGAAGTAGATTATTACGAGCTGAATGAAGCCTTTTCTGTTGTAGGATTGGCCAATATTAAACTACTTGATTTAGATCCTGCCAAAGTTAATGTGCATGGTGGAGCCGTTTCTCTTGGACATCCTTTAGGCTGCTCAGGAGCCCGGATAATTGTCACCTTGATAAATGTATTACAGCAGCATAATGCTAAGGTTGGTGCAGCAGGAATTTGTAATGGTGGTGGAGGCGCAAGTGCTATGGTAATTAGTTTAGCTTAAAAAGTATAGCAAAGAACCCATAAAAAGTTTTCATGGAATTTGGAATCTGTCATTTGAATTTTATTGCGATCAGAAACGAACCTTCAGATCGAAGTGAGATGGTCTCCCAAATACTTTTTGGAGAAACTTTTCAGGTATTAATCAGTGATGGAGATTGGATTAAAATTCATTTAGATTATGACTTTTACGAAGGCTGGGTGCTTAAAAAGCAGGTTACCGAATTAACAGAGGCTTCTTATAAAAGAATATCTGCGAACAATAATACCTGTTCTGATGAAATGGCGACATTCATACAGGATGAGAAGGATCAATTACAAATTTTGACATTAGGGGCAAGTCTACCTGAGTATAAAGATGGAAAATTTAGTATCGCGAATCACACCTATGAATTTGATGGAGATGTCATTTCTGGTAAAATGGCAAAGTTAAATTTGGTACGAACTGCTTATAAATTCGTCAACACCCCTTATCTCTGGGGAGGAAGAACCATTTTTGGCGTTGATTGCTCGGGTTTTACACAAATGGTTTACAAGATCAATGGTCACCAATTATTTAGGGATGCCCATCAGCAGGCAAGTCAAGGTGAAGTTTTGAGTTTCATTGAGGAATGCGAACCAGGTGATTTGGCTTTCTTTGATAATGAAGCTGGTGAAATCATTCATACCGGAATTGTGTTAGCGAATAACTATATCATTCATTGTAATGGAAAAGTCAGAATAGACAGATTAGACTCAAGTGGGATTTACAATGTAGACACCAATAGACATACCCATAAATTAAGGGTGATGAAGCAAATATTTTAAGCTTTAAAAATACCTGAATATTCTTAGGATTCAATAACGAGAATAATGGAAATTAGAAAACGTACGCTATTTAAAATATCAGTTTCACTGATCATTATTTTTTTACTTTGGAAAGCCTTTTTAAACTATGACAACAAGATACTTTCGGTTACTTCTGACCTAGGTGAAATATCAGGCATAGAGTATGACAAAGACGGTAATCTTTGGGCCATAAATGATAGTGGAAACAGTACAGAGATTCATCAGATAGATTCTTTAGGCGAAATCCATAGATCAATAGAAATAACTAACGCTAAGAACATTGATTGGGAAGATCTTACCCAAGATGATTTTGGGCATTTTTTTGTTGGAGATTTTGGAAATAATTCTAACAAAAGAAGAGACCTTACCATTTATAAAATTGAGAATCCAATTGACATAAAAGCTACTGAAACGGAGGCTGAAATTATTAGGTTTAAATTTAGCGATCAAGACTTAGATAACACCAATGATAGTATAAAGAATTTTGATATGGAGGCTTTTATTTTCTATAAAGGACGGCTGTATTTATTTACAAAAAACAGAACCAAACCATTTGACGGATATACCAACCTCTACAGAATGGAAGACTATGCTTCTAACCAAAGGGCTCAAAAAGTAAGTCGTTTTAAAACCTGTAAATCAGGAAAATACCAATGTTGGATAACCGGCGCAGCCATAAGCCCAAATAGAAAGACACTTGCACTCTTAGGTTCTAATAAGATCTGGATTTTTAAAAATTGGAAAGGAGACGACTTCTTTTCAGGAGAAGTGACCGATATTGATCTGGGGCTCATAACACAAAAAGAAGCCATTACTTTTATGAATGACTCGCTTGTAGTAATAGCTGATGAAAAATTTAGAGGAATTGGAGGTAATCTTTATGCCTATCCTATTGATTAGATAAGCTCCAAAAGTCAGGGACAAAAAAAAACCATCTGCCGACGACAGATGGTTTTTTTTATGAAATAAGATTCAATTATTTTAGAGAATCATATTTTTCTTTCATTGTTTTGAACTTGTCGTCCATCTCAGTGTTTTCATATAAACTCATCAAGGTTCTGATGGTGTCAACGTCATCTGGTCTAAGCTCATAAGCCTTTTCATATAATGGAATAACAGTCTTGTATAAATCAGATTGTTTTGCTTTAATCTCGTCGTATTTGTCAAAATTATTTAAGCTTTGATTCATTTCTTCTACCAAAATCTTATCGTCTTCAAGAAGAGCAGAACCTAAATTGATATAACCATCAACATAAGTAGGGTCCAATTCAATACACTTGGTATAATACTCTTTTGCTTTGTCATAATCTCCTTGCTCACCGCTAATAACACCTATGTTAAAATAAAGCGAAGCGTTAGTAGGATCTAGCTCAAGTGCCTCACCCATCAACCTTGCAAACTCATCTTTATTACCAAGTTTGATTTGCAAGTTTGCTTCAGTTAAAATTAGGTTTACATCTTCTGGAGCAACAGCTCTTGCATCTCTAACTGCAGCCAAAGCTTTCTCAGTATCTCCTTTTTCAACATAGACAAATGCTATATTCTTAATAATGTTTGGTTGCTTAGATTCAGAAGTCACAACTTTAGGTTCACTGTATGTTCCCGTTTTAACCATAAGGTCCATATTGTTTTGGGTACCCATATTTTCTCTTTCACCACTATCATTATTCTTTGCAGTATACTCTGTTGAAACACCTGTAAATCCGAGATCTTTCAAAGTTGTAAAATAATCAAGAGCCATGTCAAAGTCTTTATCTAAATACGCTGCATTAGCTGCATACTCTAGATAAACTGTGTCTTTTGGGCTTAAATTATACACCTGAAAAAGTTCTGTTTTTGCAGCTGAATAATTTTTGTTCTGATAAGATTCGATTCCTTTAGCTGAAACTTCAGAAACCATTGTATTCAATGTTGGCGCAGCCAAAACAGAATACTTATCAGATCCTAAAGTTTTTTCAACCTTAAAAAGCGAATTAAATGACTCCGCCGCTGTTGCATAATTAGCTTCACTTGGGTCAGTTTTTGCAATTGCTGCATAAGTCTCACCTTTTAAGTAGTAAAACTTTGCTTTTGTTTTATCATCCGCACCTGAGATCGACGCTTCTGCTTTTGTTATTTCTGCAGCTGAAGTAACATAATCACTTTTTTTAATCGCCTTTTCTGCGGCCTTTAATTCATCCTTTTGAGCAAATGTTGCCGTGCATACGAAGAATGCCGCTAACAACAAGATTTGATTTTTCATTGTAATTTACTTAAATTATATATCGATTTATTTAGCGTGCAAAATTAATCATTTTGCTCAGTATTTTCATGATTTTCATCAGTATTTTCATCATTATCATCAGTTTTTAATTCAGAATCAATGATTTCCGGAACTTCGTCGTCTTCACTTTTTACTTTGGCAACTGCTGCAATTGAATCATTCTCCTTAATATTTATCAGTTTTACACCTTGTGTAGCCCTACCCATAACCCTAAGATCAGACACTGTCATTCGTATGGCAATACCTGATTTATTGATGATCATTAAATCGTCATCGTCAGTTACATTTTTGATAGCAACCAATCCGCCCGTTTTTTCAGTAATATTAATGGTCTTAACACCCTTACCTCCACGGTTCGTAATTCGATAGTCATCAAGTTTAGATCTTTTTCCGTAACCTTTTTCAGAAACCACAAGAATATCACTATCATCATCAGAGATAGAAACCATACCTACAACTTCATCTTGTTCATCTCTTAATCTAATACCTCGAACACCTGAGGCATTTCTACCCATTGGTCTTGTTTTACCTTCTTCAAATCTGATAGACTTACCTGATCTAGCAGCAATCATGATCTGACTGTCACCGTTTGTAAGTTTAGCTTCTAATAATTCATCACCATCTTTAATAGTGATGGCATTAATACCATTGGTTCTTGGTCTCGAATATTGTTCAAGTGAGGTCTTTTTGGTCTGCCCTTTCTTGGTCACCATCACTACGTAATTACTATTTACATACTCTTCATTCTTAAGATCCTGAGTAACAAGGAATGCTTTTACCTTATCATCATTCTCTATATTGATCAGGTTTTGAATAGCCCTTCCTTTTGAAGTTTTATTTCCTTCAGGGATTTCATAAACCCGCATCCAGAATACTTTTCCTTTCTGTGTAAAGAACAACATATATTGGTGATTCGTCGCTGCAAATAAATGCTCAAGAAAATCTTCATTTCTTGTAGTCACTCCTTTTTGTCCTCGACCTCCTCTATTTTGTGTTTTATATTCTGAAAGATCCGTACGTTTAATATAACCTGCATGAGAAATCGTAACGACAACCTTAGAATCAGGTATCATATCCTCAATATTCAATTCACCACCCGCGTATTCAATTACCGACCTTCTCTCGTCACCATATTTAGCTTTAATCTCTAGTAATTCTTCCTTAATGATTTCCATTCTTCTAGGCTCATTAGCAAGAATATCTTTAAGATCTATAATCAAGGCCATGATCTCTTCGTACTCAGCTCTTAATTTTTCTTGTTCAAGACCTGTCAACTGTCTTAGACGCATTTCAACAATCGCCCTAGCCTGAATTTCTGTCAACTCAAAGCGATCCATCAACTTCATTCTTGCCTCATCACCATTACTGGAAGCACGAATCAATTTAATTACTTCATCAATATTGTCACTTGCAATGATTAAACCTTCAAGTATGTGCGCTCTCGCCTCAGCTTTCTTAAGTTCAAACTCCGTACGTCTTATGACTACTTCATGTCTGTGTGCAACAAAATGAACAATAAGGTCTTTCAAATTTAACACCTCAGGCTTACCATTAACCAAGGCAATATTATTGACACTAAATGAGGTCTGTAAAGCCGTATATTTATACAACTTATTCATTACAATATTTGGAATAGCATCTCTTTTCAGAACATATACCAGCCTTCTACCCTTTCTACTTGTTTCATCTCGAATTGAAGCGATCCCATCGATTTTATGATCGTTGATCAAATCAACAGTTTTCTTCAATAACTCAGAACCGTTTACTTGGTAAGGCAATTCGGTAACAATAATACATTCTCTGCCATTTACTTCTTCGAAATTCGCTTTCGCACGCATCATGACTCTACCTTTACCTGTCAAAAATGCCTGCTTCACGCCCTCATATCCATAAATAGTACCACCTGTCGGGAAATCTGGAGCCTTAATATATTCGATCAACTCTTCAATCTCAATATCATTATTAGCAATATATGCAATGGTTCCATCAACAACTTCACTCAAGTTATGAGGCGCCATATTGGTTGCCATACCCACAGCAATACCTGAAGCTCCGTTCACGAGTAAACTCGGAATTCTGGTAGGCAATACTGTTGGTTCTTTTAATGTATCATCAAAGTTTAACCTATGATCAACTGTGTCTTTTTCTATATCAGCAAGCATGTCTTCGGAAATCTTTTTCATCCTCACCTCAGTATAACGCATCGCCGCCGGGCTATCCCCATCAGGAGAACCGAAATTCCCTTGTCCGTCTACCAATTCGTAACGCATACTCCATTCTTGAGCCATACGCACCATTGCATCATAAACTGAAGTATCACCATGTGGGTGGTACTTACCTAAAACCTCCCCTACAACTCTTGCAGATTTCTTGTGAGCTCCTGTCGCTTTGATTCCTAATTCATGCATTCCAAACAACACTCTTCTGTGAACTGGTTTTAAACCATCTCTCACATCAGGTAAAGCTCTTGAAACAATTACAGACATTGAATAATCAATGTATGCAGATTTCATTTCCTCTTCAATATTAATTGGAATTATCTTATCGTGTTCAGCCATATTATTTAACCGTTTTTAATCGTTTTTTTTAGCACGAGCAATATACAATTATTCTTATTTTTAGGGATGCTAGGGCCTGATTTTATTAAGATTAGTTATTAACAATACTTCCGAATTATTTGGCTGAATTTTAGTAACTTAGTGTCAAGTTAAAAGTTGCTAATAACTTTTGTAATGAATTAGTAAAAAATTCTACTAAATTTACATCATAAACAACAAGCATATGGACGATAATTTTTCACCAAAAGTAAAGGATGTAATTGCCTATAGTAAAGAAGAAGCTTTGAGATTGGGGCACGATTTTATAGGTACTGAACACCTGATGCTTGGTATTTTACGTAAAGGTAAGGGCGAAGCCTACGACATATTGAACACTTTTGAATTGAATTTTTCTGCCTTGCGCAAGAAGATTGAATTACTACATGAAATTGGATCAGCTTCAGCTGAGGTAAACGACAAAAAAAGTCTTCATTTGACCAAACAAGCTGAAAAAGCACTAAAAACAACCTTTCTTGAGGCCAAACTATATAAAAGCGATGCCATCAGTACAGCGCATCTCTTGCTTTGTATTTTAAGAAATGAGAACGACCCCACAACTAAGGTTCTTCATAACTTCGATGTTTTCTACGAAGACGTGAAAGAAGTATTTCAAGAATTATTTGCAGGGACTAAAGAAGATGACATAACTGAAAGCCCGGTGGCAGAAACGCCTCCTGAAGATTTTAATGATCCTCAAAAAAATCCTTATCAAGGATCAAAAGGGAAAGTAGTAAAAAAATCAAAAACACCTGTTTTAGATAACTTTGGAAGGGATCTAACCCTAATGGCTGAAAACGGTAAATTAGATCCTGTAGTAGGTCGAAAACAAGAAATTGAGCGTATTTCACAGATCTTGAGCAGGAGAAAAAAGAACAACCCTATCTTGATTGGTGAACCTGGTGTAGGTAAATCTGCAATAGCTGAAGGATTGGCATTGCGCATCATTCAGAAAAAAGTTTCGAGAATATTGTTCAATAAACGAATTGTTTCCCTTGATTTAGCCAGCCTTGTTGCAGGGACTAAATACAGAGGCCAGTTCGAAGAACGAATGAAAGCATTGATGAATGAATTAGAAAAGAATGATGATATCATTTTGTTCATTGATGAAATACACACTATTGTCGGAGCAGGTGGTGCAACCGGATCACTTGACGCCTCGAACATGTTTAAACCCGCTTTGGCAAGAGGAGAAATTCAATGTATTGGAGCCACTACCCTTGATGAGTTTAGACAAAATATCGAAAAAGACGGTGCTTTAGAAAGACGTTTCCAAAAAGTAATGGTTGAACCGACAAGTGTTGAAGAGACTATTCAAATTTTAGAAAATATCAAAAATAAATATGAGGACCATCATAATGTGGTATTCACACCTGAAGCCATCAAGGCTTGTGTAGTGCTTACCAATAGGTACATGACTGACAGGTATTTACCTGACAAAGCTATTGATGCGCTTGATGAGTCTGGTTCTAGAATACACATTACGAACATCGTGGTTCCAAAAACAGTTCTTGAATTAGAAAAAAAACTTGAAGAGATCAGAGAACATAAAAATGATGTTGTAAAAAGTCAAAAGTACGAGGAAGCTGCTAAGCTGCGGGATGATGAAAAACGTACTGAGAAAGAATTAGAAACAGCACAAGCCGATTGGGAAGAGCATTCTAAACTTCACAAAGAAACAGTGACTGAAGACAATGTGGCTGAAGTGGTAAGCATGATGACTGGTATTCCGGTTAACAGAATTGCCGAAGCAGAAAGCAATAGACTTAGAGAACTTCCTAATTTAATTAAAGGAAAAGTAATCGGTCAGGATGAAGCTGTTAGTAAAGTGGTCAAAGCCATTCAGAGAAATCGTGTGGGCCTTAAGGATCCAAACAAACCAATTGGTTCATTTATATTTTTGGGACAAACAGGTGTCGGTAAAACACAGCTGGCTAAAATTCTAGCATCACAGTTGTTTGATTCACCTGATGCATTGGTCAGAATTGACATGAGTGAATATATGGAGAAGTTTGCCATTTCAAGGTTGATTGGTGCTCCTCCAGGATATGTGGGTTATGAAGAAGGCGGGCAATTGACTGAAAAGATCAGACGTAAACCTTATGCCGTAGTATTACTTGATGAAATTGAAAAAGCGCATCCAGATGTTTTTAACATGTTACTGCAGATTTTGGATGATGGATATATTACGGATAGTCTTGGAAGAAAAATTGATTTCAGACATACCATTATCATCATGACTTCAAATATTGGGTCTCGACAATTAAAAGATTTTGGACAAGGTGTAGGCTTTGGAACATCTTCTAAAAAAGACCAGGTAGATGCAAATGCAAAAAGTGTTATTGAAAATGCCTTAAAGAAAAGCTTTGCTCCTGAATTTCTAAATAGAATTGATGATGTCATTATTTTTAATGCATTAGAGAGGAAAGACATTCATGCCATTATTGATATTGAATTGGAAAAATTATTGTTGAGAATTTCAGATCTTGGTTACCAACTCAAACTAAGTGATGAAGCGAAAGATTTTATCGTAGATAAAGGTTTTGACAGACAATATGGCGCAAGGCCTCTAAAAAGAGCTATTCAAAAGTATGTTGAAGACGCTTTAGCGGAAGAAATTGTCAATTCTAATTTGAATGAAAATGATACGATCTACTTAGACCTTGACAAGGATAAAAACGAACTAAAGATTAAAATAGACAAGCATAAAGAGTCTAAATCATAAATGAAAAAAGGTGGCAATTGCCACCTTTTTTATTTTTCAATAAGTAATTGTTAATTAGCTTAACCCCTCCTTCAAATCTTTTACCGTTGATTTGAGACGCCTTAATCTCAGAGATAATGCGATATTCGCAAAGCCGAAAAGCAACAGCGTAAAAGCTAAGGTATATACCAAATAACTCGCTCCAATTAAAGGATTGATAATTGACATCATTGCAAAGATGACAATCAGTATTCCAAAAACTAAAATCCAGCCCCAATTCTCATCTCCAGCGCTTTTGATCTTGAATGCAACAGAGATCATATTGAATCCTCTGAAAAGGAGCCAAAATCCGATAAACATTGAAAAGAGAACGATAGTTAGACCGGGATACTTCAAAAGTATAAATCCAATAATAACATCGAGTACCCCACCAGCCAGGTAAAGACCAAAGTTATCAATATCCTCTTTATTGGTCAGTGCGAAAAACACACTGAAAAGTCCACTCACAAAAATCAATGCACTAAACAGGCTCGCAAGGCCAACAAAACTCTCTACCGGAGTGGAGAACATCCAATAGGCGCTTATAAGCAATAATACACCCATGATTAAAAAGACCCACCAATTCTTGACAGTTCCGGTTACTTTAGAAATAATATTTGACATAATTTAATATTTAAGGTTTGAAATAAAGATATGGATTATATATTATTCTAAATAGCAGGATTAGATATTAATATGTACAAAACTAATTTCTCTATGCTATTTACAGCATCTTTGAAAAGTCATTATTCCATTGACAAACAAAAATCTAATTTTCTATATATTTATCAAGCAAACATTAACTCTACAAGGTTTTATTAAAAAAAATATAATATTCTTTATCAATTAAAAAAAGTAGTATATATTTGCCAGACCGTGCAAAAAATAGTTAACATACACACTTCAATCCGCTGTCACTCAACGACTGCAACGTTCACTATTATTACCCTTTAGGGGTTATATTATATATCACTACGTCTATAAAGATCCTGTTTCTAAGGAATAAATCAAGGATCTAAAAATAATAATACACAGTTTATTTTATAAAACAAATACAATGATAGTATCAAAATTTGGCGGAACATCAGTTGGTTCTGCTGAAAACATAAAAAAAGTAATTCAAATAGTTCAAAGTAAGGAAGAAAACACTGCAGTGGTTGTGTCTGCTCTGGGAGGTGTCACAAACCTTTTAATCAAAGCTTCGCATCTTGCCTTAAACAATGACCTTTCTTATATAAAATTAGTCGATGAAATCGAGCTTAGACATTTTGAAACAATTGAAGGCTTACTGCATCATGACAACCAAACGGTCTCAAAGGCAGAAGTAGCGAAGAAGTTAAATCAATTAAAAGATATTCTCAATGGCGTAGCACTTTTAAACGATCTATCTGATAAAACCTCAGCGAGGATCGTAAGTCTAGGGGAATTATTGTCTTCTTTTATCATTCATCAAACGATGATTCAGGACAATCTTAATGCAGAACTATTATATAGTCAAGAACTCATTCGCACCAATAATGACTTTTTGAATGCTCAGGTGAATCTTTCAGTTACCTATAAAAATATACTTAAGGCTTTCGAAGAAAGTAATGCTAAGGTGCAAATACTTCCTGGCTTTATCGCTTCTAATGATAAAGGAGAAATCACAACACTTGGTCGTGGTGGCTCTGATTTTACTGCTGCTCTTGTGGCAAATGCAGTTTCAGCTGACTTATTAGAAATTTGGACGGATGTAAGCGGGATGTTTACTGCAAATCCTCAATTGGTAAGACAGGCTTACCCGATCGATGAAATTTCATACCAAGAGGCTATGGAACTTTCTCATTTTGGTGCGAAGGTGCTCTACCCTCCTACTATTCAACCTGTTTTAGACAAAAACATTCCTATTTTAATCAAAAATACGCTGTCAGCAGAAGATAAAGGAACACTCATCACAGAGAAGTCTTTAGTTGGAGGGACTACGGTAAAAGGAATAAGTCATATTGGAGACATTGCCTTGTTAACATTAGAGGGTAATGGTATGGTTGGGGTTCCAGGAATCTCTAAACGCCTTTTCGGGGCTTTGGCTCAGAACAACATCAATGTGAAATTTATTACCCAAGCTTCAAGTGAACATTCTATATGTATTGCAATAGATGCGAATGAAAGTGAGATTGCCAAGAAGTCCGTTGATGAGGCCTTTGAATTTGAAATTTTACAACACAAAGTGAATCCTCTAACAGTAGAAGATGGACTGGCCCTTATCGCCCTTGTGGGAGATCATATGAAATCGCATCAGGGAATCAGTGGGAAAATGTTTTCAGAATTAGGAAACAATAATGTAAATATCAGGGCCATTGCCCAAGGATCAACAGAAAAGAACATATCTGCTGTTATCAATGAAAAAGATGTCAGAAAAGCGCTTAACTCATTGCATGCCGTGTTCTTTGAAGATCAGATTAAACAAATTAATTTATTTGTGGTTGGAATCGGAAATGTAGGAAGCAAATTGATCGATCAAATCAGGTCACAGTATAGCTATCTTCTGGAGCAGCAGCACTTAAACATAAGAGTTGTGGCAGTGGCAAATTCCAGAAAAATGCTGTTTGATCAGCATGGAATCCAACTTGATCAATGGCAAGAGGAACTGAATAAAAACGGAAGTGTCTCCGACATGAATTCTTTCATGAAAACAATGAAGGAACTGAATTTAAGAAACAGCGTATTTGTTGACAATACGGCTAATAATTTGGTGCCGGACCTTTATGCTGCGTGCCTTGAACACAGCATTGCGGTAGTGGCTTGTAATAAAATTGCCTGTTCATCCAGTCTGGAGAATTACAAAAATTTAAAATATTTATCCAGAAAATACAATGCGCCATTTTTGTTTGAAACTAATGTAGGTGCGGGCCTACCAATAATTGATACTTTGAATAATTTGATTTCCTCAGGAGATGAAATCACCGAAATACAAGCTGTTTTATCCGGTAGTTTAAATTTTATTTTCAACAATTTTGATGCTGAACATTCATTTTATGATATTGTTGAGCAAGCCGGAGTTGAAGGGTATACTGAACCAGACCCACGAATTGATCTTAGCGGCGTTGATGTCATGAGAAAAATCTTGATTCTCATGAGAGAGAGCGGTAAACCCTGCGAACTTGAAGACATAAAAAATGATTCCTTTTTACCACAATTATCATTGGATGCCAAATCAGTACCTGAATTTATGGACTCCTTAAAAACAGCGTCAGACCATTTTGATGAATTGAGAAACAAAGCGGCGCTTGAAGACTGCAGATTAAAATATGTGGCTTCTTTTAAAGATGGTCAGGCTAAAGTTGGATTGCAACACATTTCTAAGGACCATCCCTTCTATAATCTTGACGGGAAGGATAATATCGTTCTATTTTATACAAATCGCTATAAGGACCAACCTTTGATCATTAAAGGTGCTGGTGCTGGTGCAGAAGTTACAGCCTCAGGAATCTTTGGCGACATTATTAGAACCGGCAATAAATAGTATTCACATATGGACTTACAAGAAATAGAAGTTTTTGCTCCTGCCACCATAGCGAACATATCCTGTGGTTTTGATGTAATGGGTTGCTGTCTTGATGCTATTGGTGATGTAATGATCATTAAAAAAACCGTCGACAAAGGCATCGTCATTAGTAAAATTCATGGGGAAGTGCTTCCGATGGAGCCAGAAAATAATGTTGCCGGAGTTGCTATAATGGCCTTATTAGCAGCACTTGATTATGAACCTGATTTTGGATTTGATATAGAAATTGATAAAAGAATCAAGCCAGGAAGCGGTATAGGTAGTAGCGCTGCCAGTGCAGCAGGGGCAGTTTTCGCAGCCAATGAACTGTTAGACCGGCCTTTTACCAATCACGAATTGGTTCCTTTTGCAGCCGAAGGTGAAAGA
Source organism: Lutimonas halocynthiae (assembly GCF_030409835.1). GTDB lineage: Bacteria > Bacteroidota > Bacteroidia > Flavobacteriales > Flavobacteriaceae > Lutimonas > Lutimonas halocynthiae. The sequence goes on along the minus strand of NZ_JAUFQO010000016.1, from coordinate 215,120 downwards.
GTTGCCTGTGGAGCACCCATTGCCGATAATGTAGCACCTGCTCTATTGGGAGGATTTACTTTGGTAAAATCGACAGATCCCATAAAAATAGTTGAGCTTCCGTCAATTAATGGCCTCTACGCTACAATTATTCATCCACAAATTGAAATCAAAACCTCTCTTTCAAGAGACATACTTCCTGAGCATGTAAGCCTTAAAAATGCAGTAAAACAGTGGGCAAATGTGGGTGCATTAGTACATGCACTTCATCAAAATGACCATGCGCTTTTTGCCGATTCATTAAAGGATTATATCGTTGAACCGCACAGGTCAAAACTAATTCCAAAGTTCGATAAAGTGATAGAGGAATCTATTAATGCTGGCGCTTTAGGTGGTGGTATTTCTGGGTCTGGACCTTCAATATTTACATTCAGTAAAGACTCGCAAACTTCTGAAAATGTGAAATTTGCGATAGAAAATGTATATAAGAAAACAACAATTCCATATCATCTATACACCACGAAGATCAATGAAGTTGGTGTGAAAATTTTAAATAAGAAATAATGCAATTCTATAGTTTAAATCACAGCTCACCCAAGGTAAGTTTTAAGGAAGCAGTAATCAAAGGAATTGCACCTGACAAGGGGCTTTACTTTCCGGAACGCATTCCTAAAATAGATAAGAAGATTTTTGATCGTATTGATGATTACTCGCATCAGGAACTCGCTTATGAAATGATCAAAGAATTTGTTGGTGATGATATTCCTGAAGCTGATCTTAAATCAATTATAGAGGACACTTTAAATTTTGATTTTCCTTTAGTTCCTATTGAAGAAGGTATTTTTTGCCTTGAATTATTTCATGGTCCAACCATGGCATTTAAAGATGTTGGAGGCCGCTTTATGGCGCGTTGTCTTTCTTATTTCAATAAGAAACAAACTACAGAAGTAACGGTTTTGGTTGCTACTTCAGGAGATACTGGCGGCGCAGTTGCCTCTGGATTCCTTGGTGTTAAGGGCGTTAATGTGCTTATCCTATACCCTAGCGGAAAAGTTAGCGCAGTACAAGAAAAACAGCTTACCACTTTGGGGCAGAATATAAAAGCGCTGGAGGTAGATGGTACATTTGACGATTGTCAGGCAATGGTAAAAACTGCTTTTTTAGATACAGAGATCACAGATTCAATACAGTTGACATCAGCCAACTCGATCAATGTAGCCAGGTGGCTGCCACAAATGTTCTATTTTGCTTTTGCCTTTAAACAACTTAAGGATAGGTCTAAAAAATTAGTTTTTTCAACACCAAGTGGCAACTTTGGCAATATTTGCGCGGGTTTTATGGCGCAACAATTAGGGCTGCCCATACATCATTTTATCGCAGCAACGAATGCCAATAGAGTTGTCCCAAATTTCATGCTTAACGGGGTATATGAACCTTTAAAGTCTGTTGCCACGATATCTAATGCCATGGATGTAGGAGATCCGAGTAATTTTATTCGTATTCGTGAAATCTTTAAAGACAATTTCAAACAACTACAAAAGAATCTTTCTTCCTATTCTTTTTCTGATTATCAAACCAGGGAAGCCATGCAGGATGTTCATACCGAAACTGGCTATGTGATGGATCCTCATGGAGCCGTTGGATATTTAGGATTAAAGCAATATTTAAAAGAGCAGAAAAAGACACAAGGTGTTTTTCTTGAGACGGCACATCCTGTGAAATTTCTTGATGTGGTTGAACCGGTGATTCAAAAACGTATTCCGTTTCCTCCACAAATTGAAGAAATCATGGATAGAAAAAAAGTAGCTGACTCGATTAGCACATATGATGAATTAAAAGCCTTTTTATTAAAGTAAATTATCTTGTAAAGGCTTCACCAATTCTAAAATAAAGGCCCCAATCGTCTTTTCCAACAGCCACATCCATTCCAACACTGATATTGGAACTAGGTATAGCCAGAAATCTGATTCCTCCTCCTACAGCAGGTAAAAGGTTATCAAATGAAAGATCGCTGGAGTCATTTATGGCCGTAGCGACACCTCCAAAAGCGACGTAACCCCAACGTTTGGCAAACCAATGCCTGTATTCTGACTGTACATCATACACCTGATTCGCCCTATATTTCCCGTTTGAGTAACCCCGCAAGTCATCCCTACCAACAACATTTTGACCTGCAAATGGCACATCACCAATTGCAGCTTGTCCATAAGCCCTTAGCACGATGGTATTCCTTTCCCCTTGTGGGAAATATTTATTATACTCAATATTGATATTGGTATAATTTGAGCTACTCCCTAAGCTTTCTAAAAACGACATGGTATTAAACTTTCCATTAAAGCCATTCAGCGGCATGAATTGATTATTTCTGGTATCATATTCTGAGGCAAAACCAAAACCAAACAGGTTTACTTCCTCTCCAGGAACATTAGGAGCATCAAATTCTGTTAAGGCATGTGAATACACCATATTAGCTCCGAGGTATAATTTTTTATAAACACGAGCCAAGAAATCAAGGTAAACAAATTGGAACTTTGTATTATATCCCACAAAGACACCATCTTCAGGCGGAGGTACAGGAATAATACCAGGAGGCAATCCTTCAATAATGTCGCTCCAATCTACAAATGTTTGAAAATTAACAGACCCAAAGCCTCCCACTAATTTTGACCTGAACCTATCTTCCTTAATATAAAATTTATTGGCCTGAACCACATACCAGGTATCATTAGTAGAATAAGTTCCTATCAAAGTCGAACTTGACACAGGTGATATGGTATCATTGGCTTTTAGCTTATAAAACCCGGAAGCCATAAAACCAAAAATTGCCTTAAAACTATTGTTATACGTTATGGTTGGAATAATGACCTTCTTAACTTTTTTATCTTTTTTTGTGGTATTTACTGTATCAATTACATTGCCTTGCGCCGATATAATCGATGGCAAAAAAAGAAAAATAAACAGCAGAGGGAATATCTTTGTCATCCTTCAAATTTATTCAAAACATCTAAGACATAAAATTTAAACCTTTATTAATTTAGTATCTTTATTATTGATTCCAGCTCTATGAAAAAAGTAATCGCCTTTATTATTTTGATTTTTTTGTTGTTACCTATTGAGCTTGTTGCTCAAAAATTTCAACGAAAAGACAGTCTTATAGGAAGTATTACAAAAGAAAGAGTTTGGTGGGATTTACTGCATTATGACATTGAGGTAAAAGTTGATATCGACAACAAATCAATTTCTGGAACGAATGTGATCCAATATAGGGTGATTGATGCTTCCTCCGTAATTCAAATTGATTTACAGAGCCCGATGAAAATATCGATTATTCGACAAGATGGAGAATTTCTAGCTTATAAACGCGAGCATTCAGCCTATTTCATTAAGCTTAAGAAAGACCAGCAACCAGGCAGTATTCAAGAGTTAAGTATTGAATTCGAAGGCGTGCCTAGAGAAGCGCAAAATCCGCCATGGGATGGGGGTTTTGTCTGGAAACGAGATGAGAATCAAAAACCTTTTGTGGCCAATGCAAATCAATCGATCGGCTCCAGTTCCTGGTTACCTTCTAAAGATATTCCTTATGATGAACCAGACCATGGTATGGATATGCAAATAACAAGCAAAGGTGATTTAAAGAGTGTCTCGAATGGCAGACTTATTGACTCTAAATTAAATAAAGACGGAACCACCACTTACCATTGGAAAGTAACCAATCCAATTAATGGTTACGGAATCAATATGAACATTGGAGATTATACTCATTTTAGTGAAATTTATAAAGGCAAAAACGGACCATTAGATCTTGACTATTATGTTCTAAGTTATAATATTGATAAAGCGAAAGAACAATTCAAGCAGGTTCCAAAAATGCTTGAGGCGTTTGAATATTGGTTCGGCCCCTACCCTTTTTATGAGGATGGCTATAAACTTGTTGAGGCTCCTTATCTAGGCATGGAACACCAAAGTTCTGTCACCTATGGAAATGGTTATCAAAATGGCTATTTAGGAGGTGATCTCAGTGATACAGGTAATGGACTAAAATTTGATTTTATTATTATTCATGAATCTGGTCATGAATGGTTTGCCAACAGTATTACCAATTATGACGTTGCAGATATGTGGATCCATGAGAGTTTTACCACCTATAGTGAAGTACTCTATCTTGATTATCATTTTGGGACAGCATCAGGAAATTCATACTTGAAAGGATACCGTAGTCGAACCATGAATACCAGTCCGATTATTGGAACTTATGAAGTAAATCAAAGAGGCTCTGGAGATATGTATATCAAAGGGGCGGCCATGATCCATACCTTAAGACAAATAATCAATGATGATGAACAATTCAGAGCATTGTTAAGAGCTATAAATAAAGAATATTTCCATCAAACTGTAAGTAGTCAGCAATTAGAAAATTACATTATGGAACAAACAGGCCTTGAACTTAAGGGCTTTTTTGACCAGTATCTTCGATCTACCAAAATACCGTTGTTCCAGCATAAAATAAAAAACGGTACGCTTTCGTACCGCTTTAAGAATATCGTTAATGACTTTAAAATACCTGTAAGAACCTTTATAGACGGTAAGGAAGTCTGGTTGAATCCTACAAAAAAATGGCAGAAGTATCCCCTTATTAAAAAGGAAGTTAAATTTAGCTTAGATGATAATTTTTATATCAATGTGTCTAATTAATAGATTTATTCATCAGCGTCCAGGTTGGGTAATTGCAAATTATTGAATATACTTTCCTGTTCCATCATTTTTTCAATTTCTTCAGATTTTCTAGGTGCCAAGGCTGAATAATTAATTGGTCCGTCTTTAGTAACCAAAACATCATCTTCTATTCTCACTGCTATACCCCACCATTTCTTATCGCATTTACTACCTTCCGGAATATAAATCCCCGGCTCTACGGTAAGGATCATGTTCTCCTTAAACGAACCTCTATTATTTAAATCATGCACGTCAAGACCAATATGGTGGGAGGTTCCATGAGGGAAATAAGTACGACCATTTTTTAATGTATCGATAATTCCCAGATCCAAAAGGCCCTGGTATATCACTTCTCTGGCTGCCGCATCAACTTTCTTGTAATCATTCCCGATAACCATAGTTGCAATGCCCGCTTCCTGCGCGTCATATACAAGGTCATAAATAAGCTTCTGCTCTTTCGTGAATTTTCCGTTGGCAGGTATCGTTCTGGTTACATCGGCCGTATAGCCTCTGTATTCAGCTCCCAGGTCCATCAAAACGAGTTCATTTCCTACATTCAGTTTATTATTGTCAATATAATGTAAAACGCAACCATTATTTCCTGCTCCAACTATTGAAGGATATCCTTCATATTCTGATCCATACTTTTTAAAAACCATTTCATGTATGCCTTGGGTCTCTGTTTCAGACATTCCAGGATGCATTGCTTTCATTACTTCAATTTGTCCAACACACGAAATCTCAACAGCTTTCTTGATCAACTTCAATTCTTCTGCAGATTTTATTTCTCGCAACCCACCCATCATTTTTCTTAGAGATTTATTATCGACTAGTGTTTGCGCTCCCTTAGATTCAGCATCTATGTCTTTGCCTTGTGGCGCAGGAATGCTGTTAACACTTGTTTTAAATTGTTTGATAAGGGCATATAAATTAGGTTGTTCTCTTCCTTTTTCTCTCACGTCATCTTCAAATTCCTTAAACAGGATTTTGTCAAATTTTGAAAAATCTATTGGCTCATCTATAAAAGATTGACCTGCATAAACATTGGTAAATCCAAGGTCCTCTTTGGCTCCTTTGACACCAACACCTTCACCCATATATATTTTATAGCGAGGTCCTCTTTCATATACATATAGCGTCTCATTAAATTTTTTCCCATCTTTTTCCTGTTCCTCAGCATACATTACCAAGACTGAATGTGGTTCTTTTAAACCCGTTAAATAATAAAAATTTGGGTCTTGATGGTATACAAAATCAACATCATTTGCCCTGTTTCTAATAGGGTTAGAAAAAAATACGGCAACACTATTCTCCGGCATTGTTGCCCTTAAAGCTTCTCTCCTGTTCTTATGAAATGCTGCATTTAAATAATCGTCGGGCTTATCATTCTGCGCCTCAATCTGACTCATAAATAAAAACATTAAAAAGCTAACAATTATTCTAATTCTCATGGGGATTTGTTTTGGTTGTGAAAGATATAAAAAATATAGGCATGAATACAGATAGGAATTCAAAGGTAAATGGGTATTCTTACGTGCATATTTTATAAATTAGCATAAATTTTATACAGATGAAAAACACAGCCCTTACCCATATACACGAATCTTTAGGAGCAAAAATGGTACCCTTTGCCGGCTATTTAATGCCAGTGCAATATGAAGGTATAAATGTAGAACATGAAACCGTGCGTTCTGGAGTTGGTGTGTTTGATGTATCTCATATGGGAGAATTTTTGATTGAAGGCGAGCATGCTTTAGAATTAATTCAAAGAATAAGTTCGAATGATGCGTCTAAACTTGAAATTGAGGATGCACAGTATAGTTGTATGCCAAATGACAAGGGAGGGATAGTTGATGACCTTATCATTTACCGGATTAAAGAGCAAACCTATTTATTAGTGGTCAATGCATCTAATATCGAAAAAGACTGGAATTGGATTAGTCAGCACAATGATAACAAGGCCGAGATGAAGAATATATCTGATAATTATTCACTACTGGCTATTCAAGGACCCAAGGCTGTTGATGCCATGCAATCCTTGACTTCTGTAGATTTAAATGAGATTCCATTTTACAAATTTAAGGTGGCTGATTTTGCAGGTATCGATCATGTCATTATTTCAGCTACCGGATATACCGGAAGCGGAGGCTTTGAAATCTATTGTAAGAATAGTGAAGCAGAACAGGTGTGGAAAAAAGTATTTGAAGCAGGCGCAGATTATGGCATCAAACCCATTGGTTTAGCAGCAAGAGATACCTTACGCTTAGAAATGGGATATTGCCTCTATGGTAATGACATTAATGATGAAACATCGCCAATAGAAGCCGGGCTTGGGTGGATTACAAAATTTACTAAAGAATTTGTGAACTCCAAGGCTTTATTAGAACAAAAAGAGAATGGTGTAAACCAAAGGTTGAGAGCTTTCGAACTTGAAACAAGAGGTATTCCTAGACAGGGATATGATATTGTAAATGAGCATGATGAAAAAATTGGTATTGTTACCTCCGGCACCATGAGTCCTAGTCTAAAAAAAGGCATTGGTATGGGGTATGTTAAGACAGGTTACACGAAATTTGGTAGTAAAATATTTATTAAGGTCAGGAATAAATCGCTTGAAGCAACTATAGTAAAACTACCTTTTTACAAATCATAAATTGACCATGCTCAAATCCAACATATGATTGATTCGTCGAAAAACAAGTTTCTTCATTATGTCGATACTCATAGTATTCATATGCTATTGGTTTCCATATTGATATTGGTTTTTATGCCTCCTTTTTTGGGAGATACAGATTCCTTTATTGATAATTTTATAAAGTTTGATTTTTTATTGATTGTCACCACCAGTTTTCTAATCGTAAGACGCTTTAAGATTTCGCGGTATTTAGGAGTGGTTACATTTATCATGATTATTGTCGATGCTTTTTTAGAGCATGATGTACTCAACTATATCTCTCAAATAGGCTTGTCTTTCCTAATTATTCATGCCTTTATTTTGGTGTTAAAAGAAGCCATGTCTTTACGAGGAGATACTCAAAATATGATTCTGATTTCAATAACAGGTTACCTGATTATTGGTCTTGTAGGTGGTTTTTTGGCTGCAGGATTAGAATTTTGGGAGGCGAATTCCTATTCTCATTCTACAGGTATGGCATTAGACCTTTACAGCTATATTTATTACAGTTTTGTAACCATGACCACCTTAGGTTACGGAGATATCATTCCTGCAACCGAAAAATCTCAGGCATTAGCTTTGATGTTGGTCCTCTCAGGTCAGTTGTTTTTAAGCGTTATCATTGCTATAAACATCGCTAAGTTCATGCAAAATAAACGGAGTTCATAAAAGATTTCTATATGTTTTCACCATGCCTGGAGCGACCGGATGGGAAGTGAAACCTTCGGAAGTGAACCCTTCACTTTTTAGGGTGTGAGCAGATTCATTACTTTGACTTTTTTATATTCAAATGAAAATCAGGATCGAATTGATCTGGATTCTTCCCTTTAATATCCTTAAAGAAATCATGAAAATAGTTGAAGTCTTCTTGCATATTATCTGTTAGATAATAAGGATCATTCACATAAACTTGTTTGTTTCCAAAATCAAGAGTGGCCATAACTATAGGTACGTTAGCGCCTTTAGCCACGTGATAAAAACCCGTTTTCCAGGTTGAAACTTTCTTTCTTGTGCCTTCTGGAGAGATCGCAAAAACAAATTTTTCATTCGAATCGTATACATCAATAAGCGCTTGAACCATGTTCTTACTCTTGGTTCGGTCTACAGGCGTTCCTCCCAATGCCTTAAAGAAAAATCCAAAAGGTGGTTTGAACAATGATTTTTTACCAATAAAGTTGATCATTACCCCTTGTGAAAATCGAGCCAATATGGCCAAGGGAAAATCCCAATTTGAAGTATGTGGCCCTGCGATCACCAAATATTTATTGAGATCCTTTGGAAATCCATTTACCACTTTCCAACCTAAAACATTGAAAAGAATGAACTTAGAAATACTTTGCATAGCAATAATTTAGGAGATTTTTTTTTTGTAATATCGTAATTAATTCCAATATACTTGATTCTATGAAATATTTTCTACTCTACTTCGTGTTAATCACCTGTATTTCATCAGGTTATTCTCAAAAACACAAAACAATTTCAGGGCCGGTATTTCAAGAATTCGGTTATGTATTTCCTATTGAAGATGCTGACCTCTTATTAGACAAAGACAAAAAGTATAAAGTTATTTTTGATGTCTATTCTGATGAAAAAAAATCAAGTCAAATGAATCCATTGATTAATACCGTAGCACGATTTATGAACATGCATGCTCAAAATGGTGTGAAAGAAGACAATATGGATATCGTACTTGTATTGCATGGCGTAGCCACAAAAAACGCATTAAACGAAGCTGTCTTTAAAAAAGAGTTTAAGAACGAACACCCTAATTATAAACTCCTTGCAGCCTTAGCTGCTAAAAAAGTAAAAATATATGTCTGTGCACAGTCTTTGCAAAGTAAAGGATATGATGCCAGTGATATTTCTGAGCATGTTGGTATTTCCTTATCAGCTTTAACCGCACTTGTGAAATACCAATCAGAAGGATATCAAATTATTAATTTCAATTAAACTAATATGTCAAATTCTATGCTTATTGTAATTGTGTTGATCATCATCATTACAGCCGTGGTGCTAACTTATGTGATCAGCAAATTAAAATTTGAGAAAAACATATCTACGCTTGATGAAAGAATCTCTTCTTTAAATTTTGAAAAGGATGAAAAAGAAAAGGAAAATCACAAGCTCGAAACTCAAATAGAAGTACTTAGAACCTCAGTTCATGAGCATCAAATGGAGCTGGTTAAGAAGGATTCAGCTTTAGATCATTCGGCCGAAAAGTTGAAAGAGCAAGCTGATGAAGTATCAAAGTTACAAGAAAAATTCTCAAAGGATTTTGAAATTCTGGCCAACAAAATTCTAGAAGACAAATCAAATAAGTTTACGGAGAAGAACAAAGAGAATATGGAATTGATATTAAATCCTTTACAGGAAAAAATTCAATCCTTCGAAAAGAAAGTTGAAGATACGCACAAAGAAAGTATAGAAAAACAATCTGCTTTGCGTCAACAGATTTTAGGGCTCAAAGAGCTCAATGAGCAAATGAGCAAAGATGCCGTGAACCTTACTAAAGCCTTAAAGGGAGATTCAAAGAAACAAGGTGACTGGGGTGAATTGCAGTTGGAAACCATACTTGAAAAAGCAGGGCTTCAAAAAGATGTACACTTTTCTACTCAAGACGGATATAGAGATGAAGAAGAAAAATTAAAGAAGCCCGATCTTATCATTAATTTGCCTGATAACAAGCATTTGATTATTGATTCAAAAGTGTCTCTAACTGGTTATGAGCGTTTCTTTAGTGCGGAAAATGATCTTGATGAAAAATCAGGACTCAAAAATCATGTGCAGAGTATTCAAAAACATATTAAAGAACTGGGTACAAAGAACTATTCAGACTTATATGGGATCAACAGCCCAGATTATGTGATCATGTTTGTACCCATAGAACCGGCCCTGATGATCGCCTTACAGCAAGATCAGGATCTTTATTTACAGGCATTAGACAAAAATGTGGTGATGGTGTCAACCTCTACTCTGCTGGCAACATTAACAACTGTGGCGTCCATTTGGAAGCAGGAAGATCAAAAACGAAATGTTATTGAAATAGCAAGACAAGCCGGAGCACTATATGACAAATTTGAAGGTCTTGTGCAGGATTTGATCAAAGTTGGAAAACAACTTAATGCGTCTCAGGAAGGATACAAATCAGCAATGAACAAGCTAACTGAAGGAAAAGGGAATCTTATCAGTCGGGTTGAAAATTTAAAAACACTGGGGGCTAAAACAAAAAAAGCCTTACCTCCAAATTTACTTGAAAGGGCCGGCGAAGAATAGATTTTATTTTTTTTAGTAAGCTTAACAGCATTATCACGACACATAGTGAAATAGATTTTTGATGCAAAAAATTTTGTTTCTTATGGGTTTCTCAATCCTTTATAGTATTCATGTTGATGCACAAACCTGCTGCTCAGGAGGTATTCCTTTATCCAATAGTATTGGTTTACCTATCGAGAGTCAAGGAGCTTGGCAACTTAGCCTTAGCTATGATTATAATCGATTAAATACGCTTCTAAGCGGAAGTGATCAGATAGACGACGATTCACGACTTCGTATAACACAATCCTTATTATTCAACAGCGGATACACCATTACCAATGATCTTTCTGTGGAACTTTTACTTACTTATATCAATCAAAAAAGAGAAATTGATCAATTTGGTAATATAAACATTGACGAAACCTATGGCATTGGAGATGCTGTATTATTATTTAAATATAATTTTAATGACTTACTTGGTGGAAGTAACACCCTCAGACTTGGCTTAGGGCCTAAGATCCCGCTAGGAGCAACGGATAAAACCAATGACAATGGAATTCTGCTGAATCCTGACCTGCAGCCCGGCTCGGGTGCCTGGGATCTCATATTGTGGTCTACCTATTTGCAAAGTTTTGATTTCAGACCTTCTGGTACGTTCTCCGGTTCATTGATTTACCGATATACCGGAACAAATAATAATTATTTCAATAATAATACGACCTATCGCTTTGGTTCTGAATTTCAGGCCTTTTTAAATTATACAGATCAATTTCTGGTATCAAAAACGCTTTTAGACCCAGGATTAGGTGTAAAATACAGACAAACCAGTGAAGACGAAATTGGAGGCGCTTCATTAGAAAACACAGGAGGAAAATGGGTGAACCTGGTTCCCAGTTTGAATATACATTTAAGTAAAAGTCTGCTTTTTATTAGTAAGGCAGAGATTCCATTATATAATTATGTTGAAGGTACCCAATTAACACCCACGTTCAGAATTACCGCAGGAATTTTCCTAACCTTAACTAAGAAGGATAAAAATGATTTCCAAAATTTAAATAATCAATTATGAAATATGTAAATATTACTTTAGCCCTTTGTTTGATGTTATTTATTTCTTGTTCAGGCGATAGTAGTGACATACCAAATAGCCAACAAAGTGTAATTCGAGAAAACCCTGTAGAACCAAATGTCTGGTTGATCGACCCTAATTTCATTATTGATGCAGGGCCAGGAATAGACGGCATCCCCGCACTGATTAATCCGGAAACAATTATGGCAGATCAAATCACTTATCTAGCGGATGATGACCTGGTAATTGGCATTTCTAATGGAACCAATCAAATTGCTATTCCACATAGGATTCTTGACTGGCATGAAATTGTCAATATGGATAATTTTGGTACTACAATGGCTGTAGTTTATTGCCCCTTAACCGGAACGGGTATTGGTTGGAATACAAAGATCAATAACGAGACTACTACTTTTGGCGTTTCAGGATTGCTCTATAAAAACAACATTGTACCCTATGATAGAGCCACAGGCAGTAATTGGTCACAACTGAGCGGTCAATGTGTCAACGGAGAATTGATAGGTAGTACTCCGGAAACTACGGTACTAACTGAATTAACATGGGGCCTATGGAAAAAATTATATCCTTCATCAAGGGTTGTCAGCACCAATACAGGTCATGCCCGCCAGTATCAAAATTATCCCTATGGCAGTTATAAAACAGATAATGAGAGATTTATTTACCCAATTGATCCATTAATAAATAACATTCCTGCAAAAGAGCGTGTATATGTCATTAACTCTGGAAATAAAGCCAAAGTATATCAATTTAAAAGCTTCGGGAATGGAAAAATTATAAAAGACCAGTTTGAAGGAAAAGACTATGTCTTAATTGGTAATTCTCAATTTATTGTTTCATTTGAGCTTGACGAGAACACAATTAATTTTGATTTCACTTATGATTTTAACGATGGTGAGGTGATCATGACAGATGATCAGAATAATCAGTGGGACCTCTTTGGCCAAGCACTATCAGGCCCGAATAAAAGTCAATTCTTAAAAACATCGCATTCTGGAATGATGTCCTATTATTTTTCAGTTGAATCCTTTTATCCTGATTCGGTCTTTTATGAATAAAAGATAATTTTGTGAACTGCAGATTAAAAAATATATTTGGTAAAAAAAGATGGCAGTAATTGATGTTTCAACTTATGAACCGAGTATGGCTTTTAGGAGTAAGCATCTCAATACCATTTATAGAACTCTTTTTCATAGAATTAATGTCAATTTTGAAAGAAAAAGAATGGAAACCAGCGATGGTGACTTTATGGACATCGACTTTTCCAAAACAGGATCTTCAAAATTGATGGTGATCATACATGGTCTCGAAGGAAGTTCAAGTTCAAAATATGTGACGGCATTGAGCCATATTTCCAATAAACAAGGATATGATGTGGCAGCCATCAACCTTAGAGGTTGCAGCGGTGAAGCTAATCGTAATTTATATTCTTATCATAGCGGTAAAACAGATGATCTTGCAGAAATACTTGCTTTTTTAGATCATTCAGAAAACTATGAGTCTTACTGCCTGGTTGGTTATTCTCTAGGAGGCAATTTATTGCTTAAATACCTGGGAGAAGAAAGAAACGACTATTCTACTAAACTAAAGGCCGGAATTGGTGTTTCAGTGCCTTGTGATCTTAAGGGTTCGTCTGAAAGCATTGCCAAATTTTGGAATATGGTCTATATGCAAAGGTTTCTTATTTCTCTGAAAAAGAAAACGCTCATCAAAATTGGGCAGTTCCCAGAAATGGGCTTAGATAAACAAGCCATCTTAAATTCGAAAAATTTTCTGGATTTTGACAATTATTTTACGGCACCGGTGAATGGTTTTTTGGATGCTGAAGATTATTGGAAAAAGAACAGTTGTAAACAGTTCTTAGATGGCATAAAAATTCCCAGCTTATTGATCACTTCTGTAGATGATCCGTTTTTATCAGCGTCTTGTATTCCTTTGCAGGAAGCGAAGGAAAACAAATACTTTCATCTGGAAGTCACTAATTACGGTGGTCATGTAGGTTATAATTCAAATTTTGAGAATGGATCTGGCTTTTGGCTGGAAAGGCGTATTATCGATTATTTCGAAACACTTGCCTAGGGTTTAAGCATAGCGCTTTAAATAACACTTTTTGTTCATTTTTTTTACTCATCCCTCTTTTATTTCCATTAAGGAATTCGTGATGTGCTTCGCAGTTGCCTCTCCAAAAAAAAAGAACCAAACCCGCCTGCCGGCGAGGCAGGAAAAAGGAGACTTTTACGAAGGTGTTTTTTATGCTTAGTCATACTCGAAAATAGGTGCTACTTATCTATTTCACGCATAAAAATCTTTTGAAAAGGGTTAAATTTCCTCCAAGCCTGCCTGCCGGCAGGCAGGGCTTCAAAAATTTTTAACGCCCTTTTCATCCTACACTGACGTAAAAGATTAGATCTAATTAATAATTCTATAAAGGAGGGAAATTTATAGTTTCGAAATTCCTTGTTCGATATTGGATATTCAAAAGTCACAAATCACCAATTCGTACCTCGCCGGCCGGGTTCAATCTCATTTTTACATTTTGCGTTTATAATAGAAGTTCTATTGCATAATGTGCGTTCGATTTGCATCATTTAATCCTTGATTTCCTGCTTTTCATTTGCCTATATTTGTAGCAAATTTGTTTTTGAAATTGAAAAAGTCAATCTTCATCATTTTATTTATCTGCCACTTGGCCAACGGCCAGGCTTTTAGAAGTTTCTCAAATGAATTTCTAAATCTTGGTGTTGACGCTGCTGCCTTTGGCATGGGTAAAGCGGTTATTGCCTCTAGTGGTGATGTTAATTCAATCTATTGGAATCCTGCTGGTCTGACTAAAGTTGATGATATTCAAGGAGCCCTAATGCATGCTGAATATTTTCAGGGCATCGGAAAATATGACTATGCAGCCTTCGCGAAACCCATTAATGACGAGAGTACCTTTGCCATTGCCTTTATTAGATTCGGTGTTGATGATATTTTAAATACAACTGAATTAATTGATAGTCAAGGCAACATCAACTATGACAATATCAGTCTATTCTCTGCAGCTGATTATGCTTTTAACGTGGCATATGCCAGACGTTTACCAGTTCAAGGACTGGATATAGGAATTAATTCAAAAATCGTACATCGAAAAATTGGAGATTTTGCCTCTTCCTGGGGATTTGGCCTGGATGCTGCCTTGCAATTTGAAACGGAAAGTGAATGGAAGTTCGGTTTGATGGTCAGAGATATCACAACAACATTTAATGCCTGGAGTATTGATGAAGAAGAGTTTAATAAAATCCAAAATGCCATTCCAGGAGAAAACCAAGAAGCACCAGAATCACTCGAATTAACAAAACCGAAAGTACAATTTGGTGTTGCGAAAACATTTGTTGCTTTCCGCGATTTTAGCATTCTGACTGAGATTGACCTAAATATGCGGTTTTCAGAAACCAATGATATCTTATCGACTTCTTTCTTAAGTATCGACCCGGGTGTAGGCCTCCAATTTGATTATTTAAAAATGGTTTATTTACGCCTGGGTGTTAATAATTTTCAATACTTCACTGAATTCGATGGCGCGAAATCAACTTCCCTAGAACCCAACTTTGGAGTCGGATTCAGATATAAAGGCATACAGATCGATTATGCATTGGCTAATATTGGTGCTGCCAGTGGGACTTTGTATTCGAATGTTTTTTCTGTTAAGGTTGATATTGGGTATTTTAGATAACCTTGACGGCGAGGCGTCAGGTTATTATGTTTTCTGTTCTTTTGTCTTGATGGACAATTATTGAGTCCTACTCAATTGGTGTCCATAAGAATATTTTTTATTCATTTTTTTGCTGCTCCAAAAAAAGAATCAAAAAAAGGAGCTTTCTTTTACGAAGGTGTTTTTTACGCTTTTCTATCGAACGCATAAAAATCGTTTGAAAAGCCTTGAATTTTCTCCAAGGCTTCAAAAATTCTTAACAGACTTTTCTAACTACACTGCCGTAAAAGAATCGATTCAATTAATGTTTTAGATTCAAAGAATATTATTTAGAGAGCTTTGAGGAACGATAGTTCCACGACCACAAATAGACATACCGCACATAAAGAGCAATAATAAATGGGATCAAAGAGAAATGAAAAACCTGTACGTTAAAGATCCATAAGAGAACCATAATGTCAAGTAATATCAATAAGGTAACCATATAATACTTACTAAGCTTAGGATTTTTATGTTGTACAAAAGCAAAAATGAGATTTGGAGCGAAGGCCCATAATATATTGAAGTTGTTAGCGGTGGCTGAATGATCTGTGGCAAACCATAATAATAAAAGAATGATACCTACAACACCGGTAATAGAAAACAAGACAGTGTCAAGGATTTTAGTCCTAGTATTATTTTTATAATCTTTATAAGTAATCCAAATGATCAATAGGGCAACAATTGAGAAAAGAATGATTGGGGTAAAGCCGCCTTGTTTAGATTCTTGTGGATAGCTTAGAAGAATTTCTTCGGTTCGTTTGACGATTGGCGCTAACACTCCATTTTTCTTGATTTCAATGCTTGTAAAGGCTTCTAAAACATAATCAGGTAAGAACATGTACTCCTTAGAAGAAGCTTTCCTGTCAATATCAGCTCCTAAAGCCAGGTCTATACCGAAATCGGCCCAGGGTTGATGCCCCATGTATAATTCAATAAGATCTCGATGGCTATAATCAGCTTGATCGAAATCACTTTTAAAAACCAAATCTTCCCCGATAGCATCTTCTAAAACATCATACAATTTAGTGGAGCAATTATCATAAAAAAAGTCATATTGATAAGACCGGTTTTCAGGTTTGGCATTTTCTTCTAAATAATCATATACTTTTTGAACTTGTACCGGATCTAAATCAAGAACCTGACCAACCACCCATCTGTTTTCTCGATGATATCCCTTTAAAAAGTCCCCAAAATTATAAGCACTTAATTGGTATAGTAATTTACCCTGAGCAAACTTTGTGTAGAAGTTTGGCGTATTAAAATTAAAAGTCCCGTAATTATAAACCCTGTCAATTTTATTCTCTAAATCTAGTATTCTGAAGGCACTATGCCCAAAACTTGCATATAATTCATTAGTTCCTGGTCCGCAAGTGATAACACTAACCTCGGCCGTTGTAGATAATTGTATCTGTTG
Organism: Lutimonas halocynthiae; assembly: GCF_030409835.1. Lineage (GTDB taxonomy): Bacteria > Bacteroidota > Bacteroidia > Flavobacteriales > Flavobacteriaceae > Lutimonas > Lutimonas halocynthiae. Next base: position 198,262 of record NZ_JAUFQO010000016.1, on the reverse strand, counting down.
AGCGAAGCAGTTACTTGCTGTAATTATAATTAATAAAAAAAGTATTCTTTTCAAAATTGATATTTCATTTAGATCGTAAATATAGTTTACAAGTTTAATTTCATTAACTTTTTAGCATAAAAATTTAAACATACATCGCTTAAATCAAACTTTAATTTAATTTTAATCATTTTTTTTGCTTCTCCAAAAAAAACGATTCAAAAAAAAGGAGACTTTTACGAGGTGTGTTTTTTAAGCTTTTCTATCAAACGCATAAAAAAGGTTTGAAAAGCCTTAATTTTTTTACAGGGATTCAAAAATTATTAACAGGCTTTTCAAACTACACTGACGTAAAAGATTTGATTTAATTAATGTTTTATTCTTCAAAGAGAGTTATTTAGTTTTGAAGCGACCTATTTAAATTTTCGTTGCATCCTGATCATTTTTAGTTAGCTGAATGAGTAGCCTTAAACGAAGGGGCTTAGGCTACGGTGGAGTAAGATGTACAGAAAAATAAAATAAGTCTTGATTTCCAGCCCGCCGGCAGATAAGTTTCAATCTGTTGTATCAAAACAGATAAACAAGTTAATCGATTCTTGATAAAGGCATAAAAAAAGAGGTAAATTTCACATTACCTCTTTTTTTTATATTAATTACAACTTCAATGCAGTTTTTGTTTCAAAGCAAAATTAACTGATTTTTAAAGTCTTGACTTTAACTTGAGGCTGGTCTAGTTTCTCAAATTCAGAATTATTCGAAAGGTATTCTGGAACTATGCCCTTAATTTTCTTAACGATTTCAACGTGTTCCAGATTTAAATCTGAGATCAAAGCATCAATCTTCAGTTTGATTTGATCCACATGCATGTTCTCAGTTTTTGCGATCATGATCTTTTCATTATACGTAGGAATAGTATTCTCTTCATTTGACAATAACTCCTCATATAACTTCTCTCCTGGCCTCAAACCTGTAATTTTTATGTCAATTTCTTCAGGAAATTTCTTACCACTTAAATGAATCATTTTCTTAGCCAGATCGTAAATTTTAACCGATTCTCCCATATCAAAAACGTAAATCTCTCCTCCATTCCCCATAACACCAGCTTCTAAAACCAGCTGGCAAGCCTCAGGGATTGTCATGAAAAATCTTGTGATATCCCTATGTGTAACGGTAAGTGGCCCACCGTTTTCAATTTGTCTCTTAAACAAAGGAATAACAGATCCGTTAGAGCCCAGTACATTTCCAAACCTAGTTGTGACAAACTTTGTCTTACCTTGGGTATTCAAGCAATTTGCATAAATCTCTGCTACTCGTTTTGTAGCACCCATCACATTAGTTGGATTCACAGCCTTGTCAGTAGACACCATGATGAATTTCTGTACCTTATATGAAATGGCCATCTTCATTAACAAACTACTACCAAAAACATTAACTCTAACCGCCTCATATGGATTATTTTCCATAAGCGGCACATGCTTATATGCTGCTGCATGAAAAATCATGTCAACTTGATAATTATCAAAAACAGTTTTTAATCGATCCTCATTTCGAATATCTGCTAATTCCACAGAAAAATTCTCAACTTCCTTTCTTTTAAAACTCTGTTGCAGATCATATAATGCTGATTCTGCCTGGTCCAACAAAATCAAATGCTTATAATCATATTTTCGAACCTGATTGGCAATTTCACTACCAATAGACCCTGCAGCTCCAGTAATCAATACAACTTTATTATCCAACTCTTTTCTAAGCACAGGATTGTTAATTTTAATAGGACTTCGATCCAATAGATCTTCAATTTTGACCTCCTTGATCTGCCCCACATTTAGCTCCCCATCAATCCATTGCTTCACGGGAGGAACCATCTTAATGGTCACTGGCAGACTGGTAAAGGCATCTACCCTGCCAAATAGTTCAAAGGGTTTAATATTTTGAATAGAAACGATTACCTCTTCAATATCATGTTTTTTAATAAATTTTTCATCAATAATTCTAGGGTCATAAATTCGAATTCTATTAAATTGTTTCCCTATTTTTAGTTGGGCATCATCTAAAAAACCAACCACTTTATACTTACTACTCACACTATTGCTTAATGTTGTATAAGTTAATAGGCCAGAATCACCAGCTCCGTAAATCAAAACATTTTTAGGTTTCTTATAATTTGAAGCGATTCTGTCAAATAAATATTTAAAAATAAAGCGACTTGCAATTAGAATAACAATATTTAACAGATAGTGAATTGATATAATAGAGAGTGGTATAGAATATAACAACCCAACTCCATACCCTCTGGTAATCAAAGCTATTGAAAACAAGATGGCTGCTACTGCAGTGGAGGCCCAAAACACATTAATAGCATCCTTGGTGCCAGTATGCCTTACAATTCCTTTAAATGAACCTACAATTAAAAAGCCTAAAATTGATGCCAAGCCGACTAAAGGCAATTGCTGAAGAAAGTCATGTGATCCGAACTGTAAAGAAAAATTAAATCGAATCAGATAGGCAAAAAAGAAAGCCTGCATGCTTAAGGAAAGATCTATCAAGAAAACAATCCAACGTGATGTATAAGTAGCGTTGCTAAATAATGATTTGGTCATGGGGGTTATAAGCTATTGTAAAATACTTAACAAATATACATAAGAATTTTCATTCATTGAATGTTGGTAGTTATATAAATCATTGAAAATGGTGAGTTGTTCAGACCATTTTTAACAAGGTTAATGCTGCTTTGATTCTATGAATCAAAAAAAATCCCACTTCAGTGGGATTCAGTTTTTTTCTTATGTTGTAATATTCATAAGGACAGCAAATCTTTGACAATCCTCTCTGCTGTATTCCCATCCCATAAATAAGGAATCTCACCAGCTTTCCAGTCTCCCTTATGCAGTTTTTCCATATATGGTGCCACATTATCTGGATTGGTTCCAACAAGCTCATTGGTCCCAATAGTAATAGTTTCTGGTCTTTCAGTATTATCACGCAATGTCATACAAGGAACTTTCATGACTGTTGTCTCTTCAGTAATGCCGCCTGAGTCAGTTATCATAGCGAAGCTATGCTGCACTAAATAATTGAATTCCAAATACCCCAAAGGCTCAATCATATGTAAATTCTCCGCCTCAATACCAATACCTTTTAACATTTTTGCTGTACGTGGATGTACAGGAAATATAATGGGCATTCCTTTGGATCCTTTTGCAATCTCATCAATTAACTTTTTTAATTGAGCTTCTTGGTCCACATTAGCAGGACGGTGCAGTGTCATTACGAAATAAGCCTTTTCAGATAACTGATTTTCATCCCATGCCTCTGGTTTGATAAACCTGGGCATATTCTTTAGTAAGGTATCGATCATAGTATTACCAACATAACGAATCTTAGATTCATCATGTCCGAGTTTTCTTAAGTTCTCATTTGCCACTTCACTGGTTGTATAAAATATATCAGTAATGGAATCAGTTACCATACGATTGATCTCTTCAGGCATAGTTATATCGTTAGATCGAATACCTCCTTCTACGTGGATCACACCAATATTGAGTTTTTTAGCTGCGATGCTACAAGCCATGGTCGAAGTCACATCTCCTACACACAACATCCAGTTACATGACTCCTTTAACAAAAGAGCTTCATAACGTTCCATGATCCGGCCTGTTTGTTCAGCCTGAGTGCCTGAGCCAACTTCTAAATTTACGTCTGGTTCCGGAATTCCTAACTGTTCAAAGAAATTACCCGACATTTTTTTATCATAATGTTGACCCGTATGGATCAATCTATATTGAATTTTATCTGATACTTTTTCTAATGCCTCTATAATAGGAGCAATTTTCATAAAGTTGGGACGGGCTCCAGCAATGATATCTAGTTTCATTTGTTTAAGTTTTAAGGACTAAGGACTAAGTTAAAAATTAATGTTTACGATGTTGCATATAACTCATAAACAAATATGTAAAAATTATTTTAATGAGTTATAAAAACGAGTTAACAAATCGATTATTATCTTTTGCAGCAAATGTTATTAAGTATTCGAGAAATTTACCTAAAAGTCCTGAGTTCAAAATAATTAAATACCAGCTAATAAAAAGTGTAACTTCAGTAGGAGCAAATTATAGAGAATCTCAATCTGCCTCTTCCTTAGCTGATTTTAGAAGCAAAGTATACATTTCATTGAAGGAAATATCGGAAACCACATATTGGCTAGAAATCATCTCATCGCTTTTAGAAATAGAAAGTGGACATAATGATCTAAACTCTCTCCTCATCGAATCAAGAGAATTGGAAAAAATACTAGGAAGTATCATTCAAAAAACCAAAATTTCAAAATCTTAGTCCTTAATACTTAGTCCTTAATACTTCTTTAATTATCCCTACTACCCTCCTAAGATCTTCCAAAGAAAGATTCGACCCACTAGGCAAACAAAGCCCTCGATTAAAAAGGTCTTCTGACGTTCCGTCAGTATACGCTGGGAATTCTTCAAATACAGGCTGTAAATGCATAGGCTTCCATAATGGTCGCGACTCAATATTTTCTTTTTCTAAGACGAGTCTGATTCTTTCTCTCGTCTCAAAACTATCTGTTAAGATTGTGGTCAACCACCTATTAGAGAAAAAGCCATCAGGTTCTTCAACAAAAGAAATAGTTGGGATATCTCCCAGCTCCTTCTTATAAAACTCAAAGTTCTTTCTCCGAGCCGCTACTCGATCATCTAGTACTTCAATTTGCCCTCTGCCAATTCCGGCCACAATATTACTCATTCTATAATTATAACCAATTTGAGAGTGTTGATAATGCGGCGCCTCGTCACGAGCCTGCGTTGCCAAAAATGTAGCTTTTTTACAATAATCTGGATTATTTGACACTAATGCTCCACCACCAGACGTGGTAATAATCTTATTACCGTTAAAAGAAAAAACACCTAGTTCGCCAAATCCTCCCATGGGTCTACCCTTATAAGATGCCCCAATAGCTTCTGCAGCATCTTCTATAATTGGGATTTTATATTTATTGGCAATTCCTATCAACTCATCCATTTTTGAGGGCATGCCATATAAATGAACTAAGATGATTGCTTTTGGTGTTTTTCCTTTAGCTATTCTATCTTGAATAGCTTGCTCCAATAATTCTGGACTCATATTCCAAGTGTCTTTTTCAGAATCTATCAGAACCGGAATGGCTTTTTGATACCGTATAGGATTAATCGTTGCTGAGAAAGTAAAACTAGAGACTAAAACTTCATCATCAGCCTCTACTCCTAGCAAAATCAAAGCCAAATGAATAGCAGAGGTGCCTGAAGTCAAAGCTGAGCATGATTTAACTTGAGAATAAGCGCATATATCGGCTTCCAACCCATTCACATTTGGGCCCAAAGGCGCTACCCAATTAGTATCAAAGGCTTCTTTTATGTATTTCTGTTCTTCACCTGTTAAGTGAGGCGAAGAGAGCCATATTTTTTCTTTCATATTTTTCGATTTCAACAAATTAATCTAGATCGTCAACCTTCAATTCACTTATATCATTAATCCAAAATGTAGGTAAATATTTCTGTTTAAAATTTTCAGGGACTTGTGAATGAATATTAGCACCTTTTATATCTCTTACTCCAACAGTTTTCCATGCCAAACTATTAGGAGATATGAAATCTTTTCTCAAATTATCCCCAATATAAAAATATAATGAATTTGGATATTTAATTTGAAAATGTTCATAATTTGCTAGATGCGGTTTTTCGTGTCCAAACTCTTCAGAAATAACAATTTCACTGAATATTTTCTGGATACCCAAAGCTCTTAACTTATTTCGTTGAGTAATACTTCTACCATCCGTAATCAGCCCTAAAATAAAGCCTTCAGATAGCAATTGAAACAAGAAATCTTTAACTTCTCTTCTCAAACTAATATTTGGAAAATGATATCTATAAATATTCAATAAATACTCAATATTTAATTTTTTATTCTTGTGACTTGATAAAATATTTTCAAACACATTATTACCCTTTTGATATATAGAAAATAAATGATCGAAATCCATTTCTATATTAAAGTCTATTTTCAATCTTAGAATTATTTCTTTGTACGCCGAAACAAGAAAATCGATTTCTTTATACAATGTATCATCTAGATCAAATACGATGACTTTATTCTTCATAGTCATGAACTAGTATTTCATCATCATAACGCAGCATGAGTAAGTTTTTTTCCCATTCATCAAAATATTTAACACTATTTCCAAGCAAGTATTCTTCAATAATCCATTTTGGAAAATTTGCCCCAGCTAAATAAGAAAGTGGATATCCACCCCCAAATCTTGGGTTAATTTCTATCCCAATAATTTTTTTTAAATTCTCATTAAAAAAAAATTGTACAGTTAAGCAACCTCTTGCTCCCTTTATAGTCTGCAAATGGTTTTTAATAAATGGCACTAACTCATTCTTTTCGGTTTTTCCTTTATTTACCTCTCCATCTCGAACTTCTATTCGTTTTCTAGGAACTACGCATTTTAAATTATCCTTTTTATCATAATACAAATCACATGTATACTCCCAATATAATTCTTGGTCTAAGTACTCCAAAAACATAAACTTGTCATTTGAAAAATGATAATCGGTAAGATCTTCTTGCGTTTCAATGTAATAAATATCTACACTTCTACTACCATCACTTGGTTTTATAAAAAGCGGAAATTCTAATTTGTCTTTTGGATATTCCTTTGCTACCTGAACTCCTTTGGATTCAAAAAAATCATGAATCATTCTTTTATCTCTGCATTTCTTAACAAATGATGAATCAGATATAACTGCATCTATTCCATTTTCTCTTAGTTTAGAAATATTATCAGCTAATATCTGAAGTTCTGTATCAATGGTTGGTATTATTAAACCAATATTATACCTTTTACATTCTTCAATTAAAATATTTAAATAATCTTTAGAATCCAATAGTGGTACTCTAAACCAAGCATCAGCAACTAAGCAAGCCGCAGAAGAATTTGGGTTGGCGTCTGCAGCATAAATCTTTATATTTTTATTTATTTTATTCGCTTCCTTAATAAAAGACCTAATTAGCGAAACACGCCTTCCTGCAGAACTTATTAATATATTTTTCATCCTATTTACTTCCATTAAATTCTTCCATAGTTGCATTTCCTTCTTGAGAAATACCCTCACTTTTAAACACTTTCCAAATCGTTTTAAAAATTATTTTTATATCAATCCAAAAACTCAAATTATCTACATACCAAACATCATATTCAAATTTTTTCTTCCAAGATATGGCATTTCTTCCATTTATTTGAGCCAAACCCGTAATTCCCGGACGTACTTCGTGACGTCTTGCTTGCGTTTTATTATACCTACCCAAATATTGAACTAATAGAGGTCTCGGACCTATTAAGCTCATATCCCCTTTTATTACATTAAGCAATTGTGGAATTTCATCTAAACTTGTCTTTCTAACAAAAGATCCAATAACAGTAAGTCTATCTTCATCGGAAATTAAATTTCCATCACTGTCTTTCTCATCGGTCATTGTTTTAAACTTAATGACCTTAAATATTCTTCCATTTTTACCAGGGCGTAATTGGACAAAAAAAGGTTTGTTTTTATTTGTAACGGCTAGTATCAGGGTTACTATTAAAAATACTGGGCTTGCAAGTAAGAAGACTAAAACAGAAAGTATAAAGTCTAGAATGCGTTTTAGGTATTTTCTATACATTGGCCATTATATTTTAAACTTTAGAATAAAATGTCTTAAACCATTCTAATGTAATTTTCACACCGTCACGCATCGAATATGGGGGTTCTCCTGCCAAATTATAAATATGATCTACATTACACTCGTTATCTTTTGTCATATTCTTCAATCGGAATGAGTTAAGTGGGAATGATATTTTGAAGAAAGATAAAGCATCTCCGCACAATGCCGCTATTTTCACAATAAAAAACGAAACCTTCTTAGGCTTTTTTTTGTTCGATTCTTCGGCTATTACTTGTGCCCAATTGGAAATATTGTATGAAGGTTTATCCCCTATATAAAAAACTTTTCCTTTCGCTTTAGAATATAACAATTTATCTATTTGAAAAACAGAATTCAGAACAAATCCATAAGTTTTGGTTGAAGTTCTGTTTTCGCCTATGTCTCTATATTTTTCATTTAAGATCATTTCAAAAAATGGCCTATAAGAAGTATTTACAATCCAAGGGCCCCATATAGAAGTAGGCCTAATAATTAACCAGTCACAGTTAATTTTACTCCTCTTAATAATTTCTTCGGTTTCTACTTTACTCTTACCGTAAAAAGTGGTAGCTTTATAATCATCATCATGAGCAGGTATATAACCTACTTCACAAACTAGCATCGTAGAAGCTACTATTAATTTCTTTATTGTTGGTGCAGAATTTACAGCGTCTACTAGGTTTCTAACTCCATTAATATTAGCATCATAATACTTCAGATCTTTTCCTAGTAAATCTGCTTTAGCCGCCAAATGAATTACATAATCTGGCTTAAAATCTTGAACTTTATTAATAAACTTTTCTCTGTCTAAAATATCGATTTTCGCATAAACATCCGACTGTTCTTTGTTCAACGGTCTGTCAATATCAAGATTTAAAAGACTATGCCCTTTCTTTTTATAATACTCAATTAAGTTGGTCCCTATAAAACCGGAACCACCTGTAACTAAAATTCTTGCGCTCATATATCTCTTAGTTTTATTACTAAAGGGTTTTTATTATTTCGAAATCTTAGATAAACAAAAGAAATGATTTTCTGAAACGTGGCTTTAAAACTTCTTTTTTTTAAATGAACCTTCAACAATTCTACTTTCGCTTTACTTGATAATTTTTCGAGATCAAATTTGCGAATCTTAATTACATTAATAAATTGTTTTCTTATTATTTTTGAAAAAAAAGTTGCAAAAAAACCCAAATCAGATTCTTCAACCTTACTTGTTAGCCAAACTACCTTATCTTCACGCAGTCTTTTCATGTGCAACAATTCTTTCAGAAAAGAAATAGTAAGTTCATCTGCTGCACTAGGAATCATAAAGTTTTTATAGGGGACTGCGTTTCTTAAAACTTCTGATATGCTTATATATTCCAGGCCACAATAATTGATATCAAACCAAAAATCGAAATCAATCTCCTGACTTTTAAAACTGAACCTTAGTTTTAATACTTCATAGCGAGAAAGGTTTATCTTAATTTCTAAATTATGTTCAATTTTATATTCTTTAAGTGCAGAAAAAAAAGCATCCTTATCTAAAGGGTGAATTCCAAAATCTAGATCATTTGAGAAGTTTTCTGGTAAATTTTCATAACCTCTTAAAATAACATAACGCACTTTATGTTTATTTAAAACAGTAATGAAATCATTAAAACACCCAATGAAATCCATTTTCATGTTTTTTTTATTTTTCTAACAATTGAAATCCTGACTTAAAGTCTTCACTGTAATCACTTAAAATCCATTTGTACAAACTAATAGACTGCCTTGCAATAGATGTCCATAAATATTTCTTCTCAACTAGTTTTTTTCCTGATTCTCCCATTGTTGATAACTCTTGTGAATCCAGCTTTAATAGCTTTTCAAGTATTAATGTGATGCTTTTTTCATTTCTATCAACCCACCAACCACAGTTGAAATCTTCTAAATCGGCCCAAGGCGTATTTTTTGTAGTAATTACTGGAATTCCTCTAGCCAAAGCCTCTATAACCACAATTCCGAAATTTTCGTTATGTGAAGGTAATATAAATGTCGAAGCAATATCGAACATCAATATTTTTTCTCTGCCAAAAACAGGTCCGACAAATTGAACTAGCTCCTCCAAATTATATTCTTTGACCAACTTTTTCAGCTCTTGTTCATGATTGTTTTCATCAATACCAGCAATGACTAGCAGCCAATTACTTTTTTGAAATTCGGCTTTTATTTTTAAAATTACCTCTAATAATAATGGCAAACCTTTTAAAGGGTGAATTCTTGAAATAAAAAGCAACACTCTTTTATCTATTGGAATGTTTTTCTCATCTCTAAATGAAGTTCTTTCTATTACCGTTGTTTTTTCTAACAAAAAACTTTCTTCAATTCCATTAGGCAAAATTGCTATTGGTACGTTAAATTTTAGCGCTGCTAAGTTTAAAGCTTCTTGATTAGAACAAGTCACTAAACATGCACTTTTTTTAAAATTAGAGTTTTCAAAAACAAACCTGGCAATTGCTTTTTTTCGAGACTGCATTTCTAATCTTTCTGGTTCAAATAAACCGTGAGGACTAATCAATATTTTTATTTTCTTAGAAAGTGATTTTGTAAATAATGAAATTGGTAAAAATGCTCCATGTTGATGAATGATATCAAAATTCTCAATAGCAAAATGCCTTTTCTTAATCAAACTGGGGGCAATTCCTAAATGGTGGGGCCCAATTGTTTTAATCGCTTCAATTTGATTCAAAGGAACACCCGTAAGCTTGTGTACTTCTGTTTTTTTATCGTCGCCCCCTGGAAACCATAAGTTGGATTCTACATTCAACTTGTTTTGATGTCGTGTCATTGCTTGTGCAACATCTCCAATCCCTCCACTTGTAACACCTGCTACATTTGATAAATTTAAAACTTTCATAGGAATTTATATGCATTTTTATGAGTAAAATGATTACTCAAACTTCTTGAATTCTCTTTATATTTTTTCAAATCACTATCTCCAATAGAAATTAAGAATTCGAATAAACTTTGATAATCTGAAGGACCAATAGAAACTCCACAGCTATTATCTCTCAACAAATTACTAACTTCAGAATTTGGTTTTGAGATTGAAATGATCGCTGATCCTGTTGCCAACATATAAAAGGTTTTACTTGGAACGGATAACCCTTCTGCGCCTTTCCCTAAAGATACAATTCCGAAATCTGCAGATGCAAAAGAAAATGGTAATATTTCGGAAGCTTGATAGGGTAAAAAAGTAACGTTACTTAACTTATTATCTTCCTTATATGCAACTAATTTTTCTTTCTGCGCCCCGTCTCCTATAAAAAGAAAATGAAAGTTATTCGTTATTAAGGATAGTTTTTTAGCTGTCTTTAGAACCGTCATTAAATCGTGAGTTATCCCCATGTTTCCAGAATACAAAATTACTTTCTTATCTAACAACCCTTGTTCTTTTACAAACCAATTATTTTCCTTCTCTATCGGCTTAATAAATGACATATCTACCCAAGGGTAAATTACTTCAACTTTATCTTTTTCGATTGTTCTAGAAATCACCTTCTGCATTACATTACTAATTGTAAAAACTCTTGTAGCTTTTAGATATACTTTCTTATTCATTCGATCCCAAAGTCGATATAAAAGTGACCCTTCTTTAATATAACCGAAGTTTGAAAGCGCATCTGGATATACGTCATAGACCAGCACATCAAAGTCAAAGTTTTTTCTGTCAGAAAAATTACTTCCTAAAAAAGGTAATAATGGAGGATTGCTCACAAACAGTATTTTTCCATGATTTTTATTAAACAGAATATAAACAAAAATTTGCATGAAGAATAAAAGCCATGTATATATTCTTAAATGTCCTTTATTTCTTTTATACTTACATTTCATAAGAACTTTGATCCTGGAATCTAATTCTGCAGAAGTAGGTTCTATAGAACCTGTTATTAATATTACTTCATCAAATTTACTAATATAAGCATTGGCAATATCAATAAATAAAGGCCCGGTAACTTGATTAACTAGTGTTGCTTTTTTACTCAAGAATGTATGATATAATAGAATGGCATAATTTTTCTGTTTTCCTTCCAGAAAAATAAAAATTTTCTGAAAACTCTTCATTTATTTGAAACCTCAACTCCTCAATCAAAAACAATATAATTTCATCTGAATTTCTTACAATGGCATTCTCAAAGTTTGTATTTGCTTTATTCAAATTCTCAATAGCTTCTTTAAGAGGAATATTACTTCTTATTTTACTCAATAATGTAAATACATCATATAAATAAAAACGTTTGTTAGATGCTTCCCAATCAATTACTTGATAGTGTGTGTCTCGCACTAGGATATTAGCCGCTTGAAAATCACCATGACTCCAAGAGGTTTTTACTATGGTACTTGAAAGTTTATTGAATAACTTAGAATAAACTTTTTTAATCAAACTAGAAACACATTCCTTTACTATTATTTTCTTATCAGAAATAAGTTCAAACACTTCTTTTTCAACAAGTTGAATGTAATTTTTCAAAGGAATTTCTACTGAAGTAGGTAACAACAATTCCTCTAAATGATTCTTGATGATAAGTTCTATAAATATTTCAATTCTTTCCTTGCTTTTTAAACGATTAATTGGAACTCCGTTGAAGTATTCTTCTCTTAACCAATCGTTTTCTGAATCAAATATTTCAGGAGCATATGACAAATCATTCTCTGTTCGGATAGCTATGTCATTCTTTATAAACCTTTGATTTTCTCCTGATTTTAATATGACTATACTGTCTTTTAACTCGCCATAAAACAAACGAATTCTATGGTTTCCTCCTAAAATTAGATAGTCTTTAAAATCCTCAGACAACAGAATATCTCTTTGTGCAAAAAAACTTCTAAAAAGCTTTGAACTAGCTAGTTTTACATAAAGAAGCTGTATCCCTTTTTTCCACCAAGTTAGTGAAGAAGAATATTCGTTGACAAGTGTCTGAAAAACAGTTCTAGAAAGGGTATTGGTTGCAATAAAGTTTAAATACTTATTGATAAAGTATTTTTTCTCTATTTTACCTTTTCGATTCTTAAAAAAAGTGGTCTTTTCTAGGGTAACTTTAAGAATTTTATCGAAATCCTCCCTTTCTTCTAGTAGTGAAATTCTCATTTTGAAACTTCTTCTGTTATAAATGTATGAATATCATCAATACCTTTTGTGCCATCTATATGAATTGCAAAAGATTCTTCTGAGACAAAGGTTAAATAGTCCTTTAATCTTAATTCTAAAACTTCTTCCGAATCTGGAAAGGGCTCGTCTTTCAAAGCTGATCTTCTAATAGATTCTTCAACTGGTATTGTAAGCACAAAATGTCTCTTAGGTCTTGGCGCAAAAAAAAGGAGTAATTTCCACAACAACCATTTCTCTACGTTCTCTTGTGGAAAGTTAAGTTTAAAATCTATATGTGTATCAAAAATATAACGATCACAAATGACTCTAACTCCAAAAACGGACTTAAACCGTAAGTAAATACCATAATAAAGGATCAAATCTAAAATAGCTAGTGACAACCATATTTTTCTGACAGTTGGATTTGAAAATGATTCGTCTCTTTGTTTAGAATTCCCATGATTTGATGGAATTTTAGAACTTTTAGACTTCCTCATGATGTTTTTTAACGCCTGCATTCCCGGTGTATAGCCCCCTCTGCTCCAGAATAATTTTACTGTTTCTCCAGACTGTTTAAAATACGACTTTAACAAATCTATTTGAGTTGATTTCCCTGCTCCATCAAGGCCTGAAAATGCTATCAACATAAGATTATTTATTTGTTTTAATTAATTTAGCTGGATTTCCTGCAACAATAGAATTAGCTTCTACGTTTTTTACTACAATGCTCCCTGCTCCAATAATGGCGTTATTTCCAATCGACACACCTATTATACAGGAATGTGGGTGGATTATAACATCATTTCCAATAATGGCGTACTTAATACATCTATTTTCGGAATTAGTTTTACATCCTATTGTTGTATTATGTTTTAATGTCACCCTATCTCCAATTATGGATTTGTAGTTTACTACAAGCCCATATCCATGTTCAATTTTTAGACCTATGCCTACTTTTGAATTTAATGGTAATTCAATACTTAATAAATATTCAACAACTAATTTGTAAAAAAGTTTTACGATATAATATAAAATTTTATAAAATAAATTAGATTGAAACCAAAAGAAATTTCCAATTCTAAAAATAAAAAGGGAAAACCTAATTTTTATATCCTTATTAATTTTTTGATCCTCTAAAATAATCTTCAATAAATTCATTCAAGTTATTTTTCGTTTTATAAACTATAATTAATCTATATTCTAATTAAAATCCAAAAGATTAAAAAACCTTCTCAAATATCCTGATGAATGAAAAATAATTCGATTAAACAAACTAATATTTGTCTTAATACAATAGTTGTGCTCTTCATTTAACAGTTTCTTATTTCTAAATAACAATGAATCACTATAACGTAAAAAAACTGTGGAATCAACATATATATATAAGAATTTAAATTCACTTTTATACGCCATTCTTTGAAACAAATCTCGATCACCAATAATTCTAAAATCATTAAAATTTAACCCTCCAACCTCATTATATGATTTTTTAGAAAAAATTGAACTAGGTTGAGCAAAAGGCATAATACCTTGTTTCAACAAAAATCTACCTAAATATTTAGCATACATTTTTTTATATTGCAAAATTTCAACAAAATGATAAACTGAATTTGAATATATCAAATCAGCTTTTTTACTAGCTATATCATTATACATAAGTTCATAGCCAGTTTTAATAATATAGTCATCAGCATTTACCCAAGTAAGATAATCACCATTTGACTCATTAAAACCCTGATGTATTGCCCCATACATCCCATTATTTTCTAATTGATGAAGCAATTTAATGTGTGGAAATTGGCTTACATATTCAATAGTTCCATCTATTGAACCACCATCAACAACAATATGCTCATAGGGAATACTAAGTTTCTGTATTGATTCTATGTTATTTTGTATAAATTTTCTTCCGTTAAGTACGGGTGTGACTATTGATAACATTCATTAAGCAGTTTATTATTATTGTAATCTATGATTTCTCAAAGAACATATTTTCATATAATTCAATTAATTTTATGGATTCATTCTCCCAACATAGAGTTTCAGCAGCTTTAATTGCGTTGTTTCTAAGTCGATTATATTCCAGCCTATTTAAGGCTAAACTATTAATAGCATTGGCAATCTCTTTAGATGTAAAATCTGTTATAATAATACCAAAATTAAACTTTTCATTCAAATATCTATGCTCAGGAATATCAGACATTAAAACTGGCAATCCAGCTTGTAAATATTCAAAAATCTTATTTGAAACGGTCAACTTGAAATTGATATTCACAGGTTGTGTAAGCACAATTCCTAAGTGAGAACAAGATGCTTTCATAACAATATCTTTAACTTCGACTGGTCCATCAAATCTAACTTTTTTCTCTAAATTATTATTTAAAATAATATTTTTCAAATCATCTTCAATACTGCCATAGCCTCTTAAAACCAATTTAATATTACTATCAATAAATTCTCCACTTTTAACAAATTCCTCATATCCCCTTCCTCTTAGCATAAGACCTTGATAAAGTACTTCAAAATTATCTTTGTCTTTTTCTTCCGGAAACTCAATTTTACTTTTATATGGAACATTTGTTATTACCTCAAGAATCTTTATTTTATACTTTTCACGAAAATATTCTGCAGCCGCATTACTAACAGAAACCATTACGTCAATCCTTTCTACAATAAACTTTTCTATTATAATAATTACTTTTTTCTGGATTTTTTTATCAGTTATCCCTATGTTTTCAGCACAAACTTCATGTGAGTCATATAATAATTTACTACCAACTATTTTTGAAGCTACATATGCCTGAATTAAAGTGTCAAAATCATTCGCATGGATAATATCTGGCTTAATTTTTATCATATATTTCACAGGTAAATAAAAATGATGAAATTTTCTTATTAGTTTTTTCAATGTCGATTTTAATTGACCAACATAGGTATCAACTATTGAAATATGACAACCAACAGAATCAAGAAACTCCTTGTTGTAAAATTTGTCTTTAAAACCAATAAAATACACATCAATTTCAGCGTCCAAGGCACATCTAATTTGTTTTATAACTCTTGGGTCCTTTCTTAAACTATTAGATACTATTATACAAAGTTTCATTTAATATTTTAAATTTTGAATTGTTTCATAAATTGTTTAATATCTGAAAATAAATATGCATTTTTTGAAATCCAATTCTCATCTTTCTCCCACCATTTAAACTGCTCTAAAAACTCAATTTCTTCATCGCTAAATCTTTTCCCAATTAATTTTGCAGGCACACCTCCAACTATAGAAAAGGGAGCCACATCTTTTGTGATTAGTGCTTTGGCCCCAATTATAGCCCCATGATTAATCTTGACTCCTCCCATAATTGTTACATCATCGCCTATCCAAACATCATGACCTATAAAAGCAGCAATATTCTCCTTTTTATTTATGTAACGAAACTCATCAAAAGTCTGTTTTTTTGAATAAGTAAATCCTGCTTGTTTGAGTGTTGAAAAAAATGCTGGATGAGTAGAAACAAACTTTGAAGATGGATGATTAGACAAAATCACTCTCACTCTATTTCCTATTGAGCAATATCTACCAATGACAGCCCTACTAAAGTGGCAATTTTTACCAATATATGTACCTTTACCACATTTTCCATTAACAAAAACAGATCCCGAATAAACTTTGTTTTTCCCTTCGAAATTACTTCCATACACCCGAACATTACTTTCTAAAATAATATCTGAGTTAAAAAAATATTTTATAAAATTGAGAAAGTTTCTAACTATACTTTTCATTTAGACTATGTTTTCTATTTTTATTTATATTTATCAATAATGCAATTAGAATGAAAAAAAAAGGTTCTGAAAGATAAGTACTAGAGAATAACATTTTCACAAAGCCTACTGAAAAAAAAATACTCATGAAAAAAATGCTATCAATAAACAAATTGAATTGAAATATCTTTTTCAAACTAAGCATCAATAATAAAAACAGCAACAACGAGCCCAAAACAATTCCAAAATGAAGGAAAAAATCCAAAATTATATTATGGCTATAGCTGCCAGTAAATAAATCTCCCGTATAAAAGAATCCTTTTCCAAATGGGTTATCATAAATTAAATTGACCACAGAATCATAGAGCATATCTCTTCCTGAAGTGTTTGTTATATCGTCATTTAATAACAATGAAATTGATCGACTGTAGACATCCATATCGATCAATACTAAATTTATATTATCTAAACTTATGTCAATAAAAAAAATTAAAATGATAATTGTTAATATCAAACCAATGGTTTTAAGTGTTGGCTTAAAAAAAACCATAAAACTTACTATAATGGAAAGTATTATAGATAACTGAGCTCCTCGAGAACCATAAATAAAAACTAATAAAACCCCCGTAAAAATAAATAATAGACTTAACCATTTTCTGATTCTACCATAAGAAAATATTAAAAAAACAATTGGAAACAAAATTTGATTAGAAAAAGCCATATAGGGGAATACTCTATCATTATACAATAAACTATAAGAATATACAGTGAAAAATCCAAAACAAATTGCAATACAACTTGAATAAGTCAGATAAGTATATAAATTGTCAAAATCCTCTATTGAAATGACAATATAATATAATGGTATTGATAAAGTTATTATACTTATTAAAATAGTGAAAGAGTTCTCTTGATTAGGATTATCTGTCAAGAAATAGCTTAAAAAAATCAGAATCAAAAGAAAAAATGGAAAAAAAAGTTTTAAACCAGATATTTTCTTTAAAGACATCAACCAACCAAGCAAAATCGAACCATATAATATGCCTTTTGTTAATAATGAGTCCCAAATTGCAATATCCAATTGATTATTAACAAAAAAGTCAACAGCTGGAAAAGCCACAAAAATAGAAATTGCAAGGATCTGCATAAAGTCATTGGAATTAGACTTATCAACAATTTTCTCTATTTTAATTGAATTATTCAAAACCCAGGATTAAGATTCCTTTTTCTAAAATTTAACAAAAATGTAGAAATTTTTAAATACCATTTTACACCTACGACCAAAAGCAAGCGTCTTCTTAAAAATTTATTTAACAACACGGACTTATCTAAAATATTATACTGAAGTACTCTGTCACTACATTCAATAAAATTATCTAGTTTTCTCATGTTTCCCTGAAAACTATACTCGCTACTAAAAAAAGCTAAACCTTTTTCAGAAATTTTTATTTTATCAAACCCTTTGGTTAAAATAGCTTCTAGCTTTAGCTCAATTATTTCACTTTTGACTGAATTGTCATCTTTATAAGCAAAATTAAAAACATCGCTCCCTAAAAACCCATGAATTTGGTTAGTAAAAGGATCTATTATGAGAACTGGACACGATTGTGAAATACTCATTACAGCAGCGGTTCCCATTCCAATGGTGAAATCTATTTCAGAAAAAAATTGTTTTGGCACAGGAGAAAATCTGCCTAAGAATCTAATATCTAAATTATGAGGAACGCTTCTTATTTTCTCTTTTATTTTAAATTCAACTTCTTTAAACTTCGTATCTCCAATTATGTTAAGAAGAAACTTTTTGTCTTTATAAGTTTGGGATAAGTTAATCAACGAGTCAATAGTATCTCTAACATATTTTTTTTCTAATCTTGAAATGATACCGATTCTCATTGAATATTTAAAATCTTTATTAAATCTCCAATTTTTATCTTCGACCATTTCATCTTCACTTAATGAAACATTCACATAAGAATTATGCTCATCAGTCACTTCAGTATTGAATATAATAGGTAATGACTGTTTTGTAATTCCCACTAACTCTTTAGAAGCCATTTTATTTTTAAAAAATGAATATATCTGACCTCCCTTATCATAGGCCATTTTCTGCTCAAACAAAAAATATGTTATATGTTTTGCTTTTAATTTGAATGCAAGAAATTCTCCAATAAGCGAAAGATTTGAATTATGACTTTCTATATGTAATTTTCCCTTAGACTCATTATTATCCCCATTAATGTAATTTGAAATTTGTAAAAAAAATAATTCTCGGTTTTCCTTCTGCAGTATATCAAATTCAATTGCTAAATATAGAGTTTCGAATATTCTAATTCCTTCAAATTTATTTTTCAAAACAAAATCAGAAATTGGTCCGGTAATAATAATAACATTATAACCTAGTTTTTTAAGATAATTTGATCGCCTCATTGTATACATTTGAGCACCACCGATTTTAGATAGATTTGGGGTAATAATGATGTAATTATTGAGAGCTCCCTGATTCATATATTTTTTTGAATTTTTAGTAATCGAATTATTTCTTCAAGTTCTTTAAATTTAAAGAAATAACTTAAACCCAAATATATCGTCACCATAATTACCGAACTAAAAAAAATATTTAGCAAATTATGTTCTATTGATATCGATAAAAAATAAACAACCGAAGATGTTACAGATGTTAACAAAACAATTGGTAATAAATCTTTCAATTGATTTAAAAAACCATATCCCAAAATTTTACCGGGGTAATATGTGTTTATTATATAATCAAATGCAGAAATAACAATTTGACCTATTACAAGAAAAATGATACCATAATTTAAACAAATCAGCAGAACCAACCCAATTATTGGTATTTTTAAAAAGTCTACCTTTAGAAATAAATCAGATCTTCCAATCGATTTTAATATTGACATATTTATTAAACTAAGAGAATAAAATATTCTAGCAATAGCAAGGTATTGCAATAAAGGAACAACAAATATCCACTTTTTAGTTAAAAGCAATATTACAATGGGTTCAGCTAAAATTGCTAACAGACACATCGCAGGAAAAATAACAAAAGCCGACATTCTAATCATCTTCTTGAAAACTAAAATCAATTGAATTTTATCTTGTTGCAATGAGGACAATAATGGGAAAGAAACGCTTTGGATTATACCAGAAAAAGTTCCTTCAGCTAGATCAACAAAACCCTTCGCTCTGGTATAATATCCCAATTCAGAAGCAGAATAATATTTTCCGATAATAATATTATATAAGTTATTAAGAGTGTGTACCAAAACACCTGAAAATAATAATTTATAACCATAGGAGAATAGATTATTAAATGAATTCGTAGAAAATACTAATGAGAATCTCCATCTTGATAGTACCCAAAAAAGAAAAGTAGTAAAAATTGAAAATAGTAAATTTTGTATAACCAATGCCCAAACACCATAGCCAAAATAGGCAAATAAAACACCTGAAATCCCACTAATAAAAATAGCAATAAAATTTATTTTTGCAATAGTCTTAAAGTCAAATTCGATAATCATTTTGGTTCTTTGAACTATAACCATAGAATTAATAACTATGTTTAATGTTAAAACCCGAGTAATTAAAACTAATTCAGGTTTTTCAAAAAAACTTGCTATGAATGGTGCAAAAATAAATATCATTATATAACATAAAACACTAACAATAAAATTAAAAATAAGAACTGTTGAAAAATCATCATCAGAACGATCGTTTTTTTGGATTAAACCGGCTCCCATGCCACTTTCAGTCAATACTTGAGCAATTGCGACAAAAACTGAAAGCATACCAATTAACCCAAAATCTTCTGGTAGAAGAATTCTTGCCATTATTATTCCAAGAAAAAAGCGAACAAATTTAATCGATAATTTTTCAACTAAATTCCAAATAAGAGCGCTTTTAGTTTTTAATAGTAAGTTAATATTAGTTTGATTGATAATAATTGATTTATCTACTTGATTTCAAATGTTTTTAATATAAATTAATATCTCAAAATCCATTTGTTTCTCAAGTATTTGTGAAAATTTTAGTGCAATTTGCTTTTGTGATTATGTATTCCTTTTGTGCTCTGTTTGAATAGGTTTTTATATGCAATTAGACTATTTATTCAAATATTCTTTATGCAAAGCTTTGCTCTTTATTAACAAAATTTAAAACAAGAATACTAGTTGAAAGAATTAATAACTCCTATGATTTTCTGTAAACTTGTTTTATCTAAAACACTACTAATGGGTATGCTCAGTACCTCTTTATGTATCATATCAGTTATGCTATAATTCATATGATTAAATTCCTTATAAGCTTTTTGCCTAAAAATTGGAATAGGGTAATGAATCAGAGTTTGAATACCATTATCCATAAGAAACTTTTGAAGAGCATCCCGTTTTTTGCATCTAACAACAAATACATGCCAGACATGTCCTTCTTTACTTAAAACATTGGGTAGGGTTATGTTAGAATTATTAATATTCTTCAAATAATAATATGCTATATCCCTTCTTGCCTTAATATCATTTTGAATATATTTCAGTTTGACATTTAAAAAGGCAGCTTGAATTTCATCTAATCTGGAATTAAATCCCTTATATATATTTTCATATTTTTTTTCCGACCCATAATTCCTAAGTCCTTTAATCGTTTTAGCCAACGTCTCATCACTTGTCGTAACAGCCCCTGCATCACCTAAGGCTCCCAAGTTTTTACCAGGGTAAAAACTGTGGCCAGCAGCGTCACCAATACTTCCCATAACTTTGCCTTGCCATAAAGCTCCATGAGACTGTGCCGCATCTTCAACGAGCTTTAAGTCATTCTTTTTACAAACTTCAAGTATTTTTTCATCGACAGAATTTTGCCCATATAAATGCACTGTAAGAATTGCTTTAGTCTTATTTGTTATTACTTTCTCAATTTTTTCGCTATCTAAATTATATGTTTGTTCATTGGGTTCAACAAAAACAGGAACTAAACTATTATCAGAAATTGCTAATACGGAAGCTATATAGGTGTTAGCAGGAACAATCACTTCGTCTCCTTTCTTCATTAAGCCTAGTTCTATATATGCCCTAAAAATTAAGCGAAGCGCATCCAATCCGTTTGCCACACCCAAACAATATTTTGTTCCACAGAAACTCGCATAGTTTTGCTCAAAAGAATCTAGCTCTTTCCCAATTAAATACCATCCTGAATCTATAACCTTGACAGCAGCTTCCTTCAATTCTTGCTCATATTGAGCATTGATTTTTTGAAGGTCTAAAAATTTAATCATAATTTTTCTTTTAATTGATTGTTGAACCAATTATAACTTTTACCTGATTGTTTGTCTTTCAAATTCAGATCAAGCAATCTGCCCTTTTCTGTTACATAACCTCTTAGCATTGCTGGGTTTCCAAACCACAATTCATTCTTACCTACTGATTTTGTAACAACTGAACCAGCACCTATCATAGCATAATCATGTATAGTAACTCCAGCAATAATAGTTGCATTTGCTCCTATTGAAGTTCCCTTTTTTATAATAGTTTTTTCAAATTTTTGAGGAAACTGTTTTGATCTTGGAATCAAATCATTAGTAAAAGTAACATTGGGGCCGATAAACACGTCGTTTTCTATTCTTAATCCATCCCAGATTTGCACCCCTGATTTTACAGTAACGTTGTTCCCAATAATAACATCATTTTCAATAAAAACATGAGAATTAATATTGCAATTAGAACCGATAATTGCTTCTTTTAATACCACAACAAACTGCCAAATAAAAGAATCTTTCCCTATATTATCCGTTTGAACCTCAGCTGTGTTATGACAGAAATATTTCATTTATTAATCATTAACTGTAGTTAATATTTTCTTCATTAAACCCATGAGTTACTAGGTCAAACAAATATAATTTATGTTTCCAATATTTTATACTTAGAACTTAGTATAATTAATTCCTGAAACATACTTAGAATTTTTTCCCAAGATTAATTTAAATTTATCAAAATTAATTCTAGGGGTTACATTTGAGGCATATTTAACCTCAACTACTATAATTTCACTTTGGTCATATTCTTGGTTAGTTCTACAATTATAAAAAAACAAATTTCTATCTATAGTTAATCGGGTATCTCCATTTTTTGATAAGTAATAATCTCTTTTATACCCATTTAAAAGAGTGGGAGTTTTATTAAACATCTCAAAATAAAATGTTGGTTTTTTATCTTTCATGAAATTTAAAAGATGATTATAAACATCTTCAATATCATCATAACTATTCAACATTACTTCAGGTATTTTTAAATTGATTTTCTGATTGACCTGATCCTTTTTCATTTTAACCTCAAACGTCGGGGATATTTTTTTAAACCGATCACCATACCATCTTAATCTATATTTGTTTCTAACACTCTCTCCTTCAACATTTTCGAAATACGAATCAAAATTCAATGTATCAAAATAAATATTATTAACAATCCTAGCTGGGTGATGAATTTTCATTCCTTCAGATAACAAATCATGAACTAATATTTCATATTCCGAAACATTTAATTTGTATTTTCTTTCATATCTATAATTATTTTGAAGATTTTCCAAACTCATTTCCATATAATTTTGTTTCCACCTCTTTTAAAAAAATCAAACTAGAATCTTGGTCTTTTGATTCAACTATGCTTTTTTCTTGAATCAAATATTTGTAGTCACTCATTTCACCATCAAAGTATAATGAAGGTTTTTTATAAAATTCTTTTTTAATAAAAACCGCAAAATCCAATTCATTTTCGTTCAATACATTTTTTTCCTTTATATTTAAAATACTACCATCTTTTGACACAAATCCAATAGCAGAATTTGTAATTTTAGACTTTGAGATATCAATATTGCTATTTTCACCTGCACTAATTGCTTTATCACTAATTTTGGTAAAACTTGAATTAATTATTTCTAAATTTGAACCAGAACAATCGATAGCGTCATTACCTATATTAACATATGATGAGTTTATTATTGATCCTTGACTAAAATCGGAATCTAAAGCGTCACTTAAAATATCTTTAAATAAACAATTATTAATTGTAAACTTTGATTGAAATAGGTTTATCATATCATCACCACGTTTATTATCTTCAAACTCACAAAAATTAAATTCACTATTAGAATTATATATAGTAATTGCAGAAGGCACTGTTTTACATGAATCCGACCAATTTGAAAGCCCCTTAATAAAAGTATAATTAAATAAACAGGTTTTCACATCAGTAATAAAAATGGAATTTTCCCCATAACCATTTATATGAACTGGTTGGCTCATGGTACCATTAAAACTAATCATACCTTTATCTATTATTATCTTTGAATTATTATATAAATTAATTTCAGTATTCTCTTCTATTTTTAAATCTACATTAGACAAACACAAATCTTCATAAAGATTTAACTTATCTTTAATAATATATTCTTTGAACTTTTTGTCGACTTCTATTCCTTTTCTTTTTAATTCTCTTTCTGAAAGAAAATTTTTCATTTCTTTTTCGAATTCTAATGAATCTATTTTTTTTACCTGGCTTAATTGAGTCATACACTCTTCAAATCCAATTCCTGTTGTATTTGTAGAAATATAACTATAATCTATAACGAACTCTATCAGGTTAGTTATTGGATTAGGCGCCATCTTTATTCCTGAATAGGAATTAAATTTAATTTTTGTTTCATCTAAATAAACATATAATATCACCATTGATTTATAATCATAATCAAAACAAGTATTATAATCCACTATATTTAATATCTCAGATTCATCAACTTCAAACCTCCTCTTTTTAGAATTGTATTCTAATAATTGAACAAACCTTTTTTCATTATACTCTAAACTTTCTTTATCAGGTATATTGAGTAATACAAAATTTTTGTGAAGACCACTCTTAAAATTGACTCTTAATAAATCTGTTTTTGGCCATACTAATTTGTTTTTTTCAATAAACCATTTCAAGGAATTATAAACTTGAAAATATTCAATATTAGAATGTAAAATCAATTCATTAGACCCTTCATAATAAAGGTTATTAAAATCTAAGTGTAAAATGTAATCTTTTTGAGATAATATACTTTTTACACGAGCATTCACACCTTCAAACTTTGACTTAATCCCTTTTATAGCATAAAGCTCCTGGCCTTCAAACAACTTTGTAAGCTCTTTATTTGAAAGACTTAATGTTACATTTTTTTTATTAATATTTACAGGTTCTTTGCATGCATTAATAATAAATAAAAAAAGTATAGGTAAAATAGCCTTCATAATGTTCAGTAATAATTAAAAATAATGTTGCTATTTGGCACCGTGTCCTTAGTAATCATATTCACAATCTTTAATTGACTTTTATTTATTGAATCTTTAAAAGTATATTCATTTTCAATTAAACCTGCTTTAATTACTCCATCCTTATATTTAAATTCTACTCCTTTAAAAATAAATGATTCTGAACTTTTAATATCTATAACTTTAAGAGGAACCCTATAGTCTGTTGCAATTTTTATTTTTTTATTTTTTTTATCATAAGCTATTGCAACCTCTCCATTTTCTAAATATTTCAAGAAGGCGTTACTATTATGTATTATTACATCCCTGATTTTTTTATATTTATATCTTACATTCATGTAAGCAACATTATAGTATTTATGATAATTGTTGTACTTACTTTTTATGCTATCCAATTCATAAAGAGTTCTGTCTCTATTTTTTACTAATCTATAAAGCTCTAAGTCCCTGTAGAACTTAATACTATCATTACATACCGCTTTTTTATAAAAAATTGCAGTAGGAGATTTTCTAGTATCAAAGATCCCTTGATCTAAATTTAGTATGTTATTTATTTTTTCATAAACCCCTTCATTTCTAGCAACTGGATAGACCAAATTATTTGAATAGTCAAATAAATATTTATTATTATCACCCTGTATGTGATGGGCATCATAAAAAAAGTAAAGATTTGCTAAAAATCTTCCCATATATTCATAATCAGTATTTGGAAAATGATCACTTTTTTCATTATTATTTATTGATTCTATAAAAACTTTATATTTATTATAATTTTCGGAATCTTGTTCTGAATTATCACCATCTAAATAATAATAAAACCCATCTAATTCACTGAAATGAGCCCCTCCATTTCTCATCCAATTATCACTAACTTCAAAAATTTTGAAACTCTCCAACCCATACTTGTACTTTAAATAATCATTTGACATATCTTCTGTAAACCAGAAATCTTCAACTTTACCATTCAAATTTGCTAATAATATACTTCCTGGATCTGGAGCAATAAGTTTTCCTTTATGTTCTTGTAATGCAAGAAATATATTTATGAAGGAAGCTTCTTGATATCCTGAAATCAAACTAAACTGCTTTGCCTCATTAATTGTTTTTTTAGATCGTAACTTTAATGAAATTTTACCTTGTTTGTAATTGTAATTATGTGAACCATGGAATTTATATTTAATTTTATATCTCTTCCCCTTATAAATCAAATGACTTTTTTTCCATTCTTTTAAATCATCATCAATATAATGTTCTGGAATTGTCATTAGGTCAATTATTGAGTCGTTATATCTAATGTCATTATCTGAAAAATCAGCTAATATTGCATCTTTGGAAGACGGTTTATTAAACCCATAAGCTTTATGATCAAAAAAGTTATTTATAGAATACCATTTAATAGGTCTAAAATATGGACCTGGATATATTTCTCCTAGATATGAGTATGGTCTCGTATTTTGTAAAACATTTATACAAAACGCAATTAATGAAAACATTAAGATTACTATAACAATGACACCTTTAAATACTTTCATTAATCAATCATCTTTAAACTAAAATGTTTAATGTCTAAACTTTTAATGATTTGTTTTAATGGTGTCGTATCTAGATTTTCAGTATTACTTACTGAAAAAGTAAGCCTTAAATTATATCCATCATCTTCATAGAAGTTTTTACATTTTAAATTCCCTGTTTTATCGAATTTCATCAATTCATAAACGATATCTAAATCATTATGTTCCTCCGATAATTGCAAAGTGATTAATAAATAATTCAGGTTTGAATTTCTTTTATCCTTATTTGATTTGTTATTCAATATTGCAGAAATAACGAACACCAACACAACTATTAAAGCTAAAATTTCTTTTTCCGCAGCAATTGCTATAGCAACACCTGTTATACCTAAAAAGTAAATCATTTGTTCAGGTTCTTTAATTGCTGTTCTAAACCTGATTATAGAAAGTGCTCCAACCATACCTAAAGATAAGGCTAAGGATGATTTAATTGTTGTAACAATTAAAAAAATAGATATTGAAAATAATACAAATATAGATGAAAATGATTTTTTATTTGTTGGAGAGTCAGAATACTTTCTATAGACATACTGAAGTGCTTTTGATAATAAAATCAAAAGAATTATTCCAACAATAAATCTACTGTAATTAATATCTTCATAAAACTCACTTTTGAATAGTAAATCTTCCATATTTTAATTTTTAATTTTTAATTTTTAATTTAAATTCGTTGTAATTTCTTATATAATCATTTTCATTATATATATGTGAGGCTAAAACCAAGCAAATTGCTCCCGAAGAAAAATTAACTTCAGAAGCCCAAATACCTGGAGGAATATGCAAGCCTCTATATGGTTGATTTAACATAATAGTTTTTTTTACTTTTCCATCATCTAATTGAACCTCAAAACTTCCAGATGCAGCTATTAAGAACTGATGACATTCTTTATGTGCATGAGCTCCTCTATCAATGCCTCCTGGAATATCATACAAATAAAAAATTCTTTTTACTTCAAACGGGATATCCTGATTATTCTGAACAGGAGTTATATTGCCAGCTCGATTTTGAATACGTGATAATTCAAAAATAGAACAGTCATGAACAGTATTATGATTCTTTTTCATTCTTCAATAATTTGAATTTTTCAAAATTCCTAATGTAATCAACAACTTGATACTCATGAGAAGTTCCAATCAATGCTAATGAGTTTGTTGAAAAATTTTCCATTCTTCTCCAAATAAGTTTTGGGACATATAACCCAAAATAAGATCTATTTAATGAGTATTTTACTTCTTGATTTCCATCATTTAAAATTACATCAAAACTCCCAGAAAGCGCTACAATAAACTCTTGTGATTCTTTAAAGGCATGGCTACCTCTAATTTCTCCTCCAGGCACATCATATATCCAGTAAGTTCTCTTTATTTCAAATGGAATATGAACACCACTTTCAAAAAAACTTAAATTACCTCGAGGGTCTGAAATTTTAGGTAAACTAATTAGTTTGACTTTATCTAAACTCATAATTCAATATTATTCACTGCTTCGCCCTTATCACTCCCATTTTCTTTTAAAAACAGAAGCCATTCAGATGATATCTTAACAATCCCCAAATATAATTTTTTCAATACAGTTACAAAGCTATTAGGCATTGATTTTTATCAAGAAATTAACATGCAATTAACAAGCGTATAGTCAATGATTTAGTTGAATAGTAATCCTTCATATTCTTGAATTAAATAAATAAAGAAGAATGCAGAAGATAGAAGTGAGCAGTGGAGGTCGTAATAGCATTCTAAATGCATAAAAATTCAGTCAAAAACCTGAAGTTTTGAATCTAAAACCTAAAATTGACAATCTATGAGACTATAGGATCATTTGCTTAAATAAGCATTTTATTTTGTATGGGCATTAACCCTTATACCTCCATACAATACCACTCATACATTCTCTCGATTCCTTCTTCCAATTCAACTTGATACTTCCAGCCCAATTCTTTCAACTTTGAAGAATCTGTTAATTTTCTCATCGTACCATCAGGTTTATCTGCATTGAAAAACAAGCCTCCTTTATAACCTATTACTTTTTTAATAATATGGGCCAATTCAGCTATTGAAATCTCTTTTCCTGTTCCTATGTTGATATGAGTGTTTCGAATTTCTTTGTTTGAAGCATCAAAAGTATCCTTAAAATCAATACTCTCCATCACATGAACGCAGGCATCAGCCATATCCTCACTCCATAAAAATTCACGCATTGGTTTTCCTGATCCCCAGATTTCTACTGACAAACCTCCACCGTCAGATGATTCATCATCAGATCGAGAAATTCCGTATTTTAACAATTTTTCTAAAATTTCTTCTTCTGAATTGTTATGGTCAATGCCTTCAATTGGCAACTTCTGCAAATCGCTTCTCAAAGTATCCCAATCATTATTTTCAAGAGCTTTACCTATGTGCATTTTTCTGATCAATGCAGGTAATACATGCGATTTTTCAAGGTCAAAATTGTCGTTCGGGCCATATAAATTGGTAGGCTGAACCGCAATAAAATTTGTATCATATTGCAAATTATAACTTTCACACATTTTTATACCAGCGATCTTCGCAATGGCATAAGGTTCATTTGTGTATTCCAGTGTATCAGTCAGCAAATATTCCTCTTTCATAGGTTGAGGACAGTTTTTTGGATAAATACAAGTACTTCCCAAAAACAGCAGTTTCTTTACACCGTTTAAATAACTCTGATGGATTATGTTATTTTGGATCGATAAATTATCATAGATAAAGTCAGCCCTGTATGTGTTATTTGCTATAATACCTCCAACTTTTGCCGCTGCCAAAAAAACGTAATCCGGTTTCTCCTTTGAGAAATATTCGGCCACAGCATTAGTGTCTTTTAAATCGAGTTCTTGATGTGTTCTGGTAAGGAAATTAGTATAACCTTTTTCTTTTAAATTCTTAAGAATGGCCGATCCTACTAAGCCCCGATGGCCAGCGATGTATATTTTTGAATCTTTATTCATAATAATTCAACACATTATAACCCCCATCTTTTAAATACTGGTCCTTTTGCATTAGTTTTAAATCGCTCTGCATCATATCATCTACTAAGTGTTTTAAATCAAATTCAGGAATCCAACCCAGTTTTTCTTTAGCCTTGCTTGCATCTCCGATTAACAAATCAACCTCTGTAGGTCTAAAATATCTTGGATCAACAGCCACTACTTCAGTTCCATTCTCCAATTGAAAATCTGAATTATGACATTTTTTAATAAAACCTTTCTCATCAACGCCTTCACCCTTAAATTCCAACTCAATTCCCAGATAATCAAAGGACATTTTCACAAAATCCCTAACAGAAGTTGTGGTTCCCGTGGCAATAACCCAATCCTGAGCTTCTTCATGTTGAAGTAGCATCCACATCATCCTTACATAATCTTTAGCATGCCCCCAATCTCTTTTAGCATCCAAATTACCCAAGAATAATTTATCCTGCAGACCAAGGGCTATTTTTGATGCAGCCCTTGTAATTTTTCTTGTCACAAACGTTTCTCCTCTAATAGGAGATTCATGATTAAACAGGATGCCGTTACAGGCATACATTCCATAAGCTTCTCTATAGTTTACCGTAATCCAAAAGGCGTACATTTTCGCAACTGCATATGGGCTTCTTGGATAAAACGGTGTTGTTTCCGTTTGTGGCACTTCCTGAACCTTACCATATAGCTCAGAAGTAGATGCCTGATAAATACGAACCTTTTTATCCATATTTAGCATACGAACCGCCTCTAACAACCTTAAAGTTCCTAACCCATCCGCATTCCCTGTATATTCGGGCATTTCAAAGGAAACATGAACATGACTCATTGCAGCCAAGTTGTAGATCTCATCGGGTTGTACTTCCTGTATAATCCTGATTAGGTTAGTGCTGTCTGTCATATCACCATAATGCAAAACAAAGTTTTGATTATCTACGTGAGGGTCCTGGTATAAGTGGTCTATTCTGTCCGTATTAAATAAGGAAGACCTTCTTTTTATCCCATGAACTATATAATCTTTTTTTAATAAAAACTCACTTAAGTAGGCTCCATCTTGTCCTGTAACACCAGTTATTAAAGCAATTTTTTTCATATATCAAATTCAATTAATCTGTAAAATATTAGATAAAATTCTCCATTTATTTACAATGCCCCAAATATAATTTTTTCATTACAGTTTCAAAGCCTCAATTGGTCTAAAATAATAAAGAAATTAACAGGCAATTAACAAGCGTGTAGTCAATGGTTTAGTTGAATTGCAAGCCTTCGTAGTCTTTAAATAAATAAATAAAGGGAGAAGGGACAAATGATAAGTGAGAAATAGAGGTCAAAATAGACTTTTAAATGCATAAAAATTGAGTCTAAAAACCTGAAATTTTGATTCTAAAACTTAAAATTGACAATCTATTAGGTGATGGAACTATTTGCTTATTTTGTGTCGGCAAAAGTAAACTAAGTGCGGGCTTTTAGTGAGGGCTTCGGAACTACATATAAATAAGATAATTGAACAATTTAACCAAGTTCCGAAACCCTCACTCCTCACTTAATTCTTAACCCTTAACTCTTAACCCTTAAATCAACCCCAATCCCAATACCAAAACAACCCCAATTCCTACCAACCCCTGCAACAAAGTTGCCACAGTCTGACTCTTCAATGCAGTTTTGGTGTCCATTTCGGTAAACTGTGCTACAACCCAGAAGAAACTATCGTTAATATGTGAAACTGTCATGGCTCCGGCTCCTATCGCCAGGACCGCAAGGGCCCGGCCAAAAGAGGTGTCCAGACCAAAACTTTCCATTACCGGAGCGATGATGGCCGCCGTTGTGATAATAGCTACAGTGGATGAGCCTTGGGCTGTTTTTAAAATGGCTGCTATAAGAAAGGGCAATAACAAGCCCAATTCCATTCCTGAGAAGGTCTCCCCGATATAATCACCTATGCCAGTTGCTCTTAAGATTGCGCCAAAGGCGCCACCTGCTCCGGTAATTAAAATAATGACACCGGCTTGTTTTAGGCCTTGTGCTACCCATTGGGTATGTGTCTCTTTTGATTTTTTCTGTCGCAATTGAAATGCCAGCGCAACGCCAATAAACAAGGCTATCACTGGATGACCGATGAATTGTAAAAATTCCGCGAATCTTCCAACTCCAAAAGGATGTGTCGGATAGGCAGCAATTGAATTCAAGGCAATCAAAATTATCGGCACCAACAAAGGAGCAAATGATTTCGTGGTATTAGGCAATTTCTTTTGTTCTATTGTAGACTTCGTGTCTAAGGCAATTGGCTTGCCAATCTTATTTCCTATATACTTTCCCCAGAACATGCCAGTCAAAGCAACTGGGATGGCCACTACAAAGCCCAACATAATTACCAAACCAAGATCTGCATCGAGTGCTGCAGTAGCTGCCAAAGGGCCTGGTGTAGGCGGAATAAAAACATGGGTTGCGTATAGTCCTGATGCCAAAGAAACACCAAGAACTATTAAGGGAATATTGGAGCGTTTACTAACTGCTTTCATCAAAGAAGAAAGAATGATAAAGCCTGAATCACAATACACCGGAATTGAAACAATAAAACCGGTAAGGTTCATCGCTAAAGCCGAATTCTTTTTCCCAACTTTTTTAATGACCCAATTGGCTAAAGACATGGCTCCGCCACTTTTTTCGAGATAAGCCCCAATGATTGTTCCGAAAGCTATAATAATACCAATACTTCCGAGTGTTTTCCCAAAGCCCTCCATCAAGGTTTTTGTAATCTCAGCTTCAGATAAACCGCCAATAAAACCCATAAAGATACCAGCTGCGAGTAAACTTAAAAAGGGGTGGACATTAAATTTTGATGAGGCTACGATCATCAATATTACAACAAGAACAAGGGAAATCAGAATTAGCATAGGGCTAAGGACTAAGTGTTAAGGGTTAAGTATTAAGTTTTTGGTTTTGGTTTTGGTTTTGGTAATCTATTTATATCATTCATGCATTCCATCACAGATCTCTTTGCACCCTCAATGCAAAATCCGTTGCCATTTTATCCAGATAAGACCTTCCGTTCTTTATCGCATCATCATAATCAATGGCCTCTAGCATGACTGATGCTGAATACTGTATGCCCATATTTGATAAGGCGTCTTGGGGTAAGGTAATACGTCCACAAAATACAGCTACAGGAATTTTTTGATCCTGTGCAGACTCTGACACTCCTTTCACTGCCTTACCTGTCAGGGTTTGAAAATCTAACTTACCTTCTCCTGTAACGACCCAATCTGCATCTTTGATCTTTTTATCAAAACGTATCATTTCTTTAACCATTTCAATTCCTGATCTCAATTCTCCATTTAGGAAAGTAAGTGCCCCTGCGCCCATACCGCCTGCGGCACCAGCACCATATATATCATTTATATCTTTATTAAAAGTCTCAATTAAAACTTCATTGAAATCTCTCAATCCTTTATCCAAAAACTCAATCTCCTCTTTACTGGCACCTTTCTGTGGTCCATAAATATATGCCGCTCCGTCTTCTCCATACAAGGGGCTAATAACATCACAGGCCACTTCAAAATCTGTTGTCATGACACGAGGATCTACTTTATCAGTTCTAATCTCTTTCACCGAAGATAAATTTTCGCCAATAGGCTCTACTGCCTTGCCTTCTGCATCATAAAATTCATAACCCAAAGCGGCAGCCATACCCATACCGCAATCGCACGTAGCACTACCTCCAACTCCCAATATGATTTTTTCTGCACCTGCATCCAGCGCTGCTTTGATCAATTCCCCGGTTCCATAAGTTGTGGTTTTAGAACAGTTATATTCATCTTCCTTCAAAAGTCTAAGCCCAGAAGCTTCAGCCATTTCTACAAAGGCAATTTTAAAATCTTCATTGTACAAAAAAGCAGCTTCAATTTTTCTGAATAAGGGGTCATGCACTTCCAGTAACTTTTTACCATGTGGCACTTGGGACTCAAGCGCTGACAAGGTACCATCACCTCCATCTGCAACAGGGGCTTCTACGATTTCAGCATCAGGAATTATTTTCCATATGGCTTCTTTAACGATCCAACAAAATTCTATTCCTGTTAGAGATCCTCTAAATTTATCTGGTGCGATGACAATCTTCATAATACTATTATATAAAACCTAACTCCCTGGCTTTAAGAATCAAAGCTTTGTCTCCCTGATCCTCAACATCAAATATTTCTTTTAAGATTCTTTTTCTTTTTTCGATGCCAGCTATAGACAAAGGTACGATGTTTGGCAAATCTTTCATCTTGGTACCCAATGATAATTCAAATAAAATCTGTCGATCTTTTTTATCAATATTAATATTTCTATGCATTTTTATGCGCATAAGGTTTGATACGGTTTGGCTGTAATGCACACCACCTTGCATAATCTTAATAATGGCACTCACCAATTCCTTGGGATCTAAATCATTTTTAATCAAAAACCCTTCTGGATTCAAACTTTTAAAAATATTCTGAATACGGTAATTATCATTAAATGTCGTTGCAACAATGATTTTTGCCAGAGGATGGTTTTCCCTTATCATTTCTCCTAAATCTTCCCCAGAGAGTATCCTGCGATCCTTGGAAGCCGGGAGTCTTATATCCAGAAAAACCAGATCCCAACTGTCATTGGTCCAGGAATTCATTATTTTTTCCTTAGCCGTATCACAATTCTCAGCAGATTCAATTTGCATTTGAATGTCTTGATTCTCTTTCATTACCTGATGTAAAGCCTTTCTGTAGGAATCACAAATTAGGGGATGATCATCAATGATCAACACTTTATTCTTTTGCCTCATGATATATGGTTTTAGTTGATATGCTTAATGTAATTGCCGTTCCTGTTTCAGGCTTTGAATGAATATTAATATCAGCTCCGATGGATTTAGCCCTGGAGTGCATGTTTTTCAATCCAATTCCTTTTTGTTTCTTATTCGTGTCAAAACCATGCCCATCATCAACAATACTCAATTCAATATTTTCCTTTTTCTTTCTCAAGCTCACTATAACCTTCTGAGCCTTAGCATATTTAATTATATTAAAAATTGCCTCCTGAGCAATTCTGTATAAATTGATCTTAATAGCTTCATCCACCCTGTTCCAGGCTATAGTTTTATCAGCATCTAATTCATATTTGAATTGCCCAAAGGTGCTTTGTTCCTTTAATAACTCTGACAATAAAATAGTAAAGTCTTTTTTCGAAGACAAGTCATCAGCCTTCAGTTCATGTGATAAGGTTCTGATCTCTTTTTCTACCAGCTGTAACTCCTTCATAAAGGCGTCATACTTAGTAATATCATCTATGTTTTCACCAATATTTAAAAAACCAAGCCCCATTCTAACCGAAAACAACCTCGCCAAAATACCATCATGCAGTTCCTGAGAAATCCGTATCCTTTCTTGAATCCTTCCTTCTTCAGTCTTATTTTGCTGTTTTAACATCAAATCATAAATTTCCTCATTATCCTGGTGATGTTGACTTTCAAGAATTAATGTCCTGTTTTTAGATCGTTGTCGATATAAAAAAAAGAATAAACCCAAACTAAAAATACCGAATCCACTGGTTAATGAAATCCAGACATTTTTCCTTTTAAGCTCCTCATTCGCAGCGATATAATTTTCTGTTTCAAATTGAATTCTTGTAAACTTATCTCGAATTTTTCGCTCTTCAAATAACAAACTATCATTCAATGAAATATACCTGTTCATATAGCTTATACTATTTTTAGGATCAGAAACAGATAACAGATGCAGGTTTTCCAAAATATCCCGGTTCAGTCCGAGCTTATTAGAAATATCATATGCAATTTTTGCTTCCTTATAGGCTCTTAAGCTATCTCCTTTTTTAAGGAAATAATACGCCAAATGCTTTCGACTGATTACTTCAGCGCCTCTATCATTCGCCTGTTCTCTGATTTTCAAGGCTTCCATATAAATGGGATACACATCCCTATCTTGCTCATTTAAAAACATACAAAAAGCACGATTGTCGATTAACTTTGCATATAAGTTTAGATGGTTTTTCTTTAATTCATCGTTTTCAAGGGCCTGATCCAGCGTCTTGATGGCCAGCTCATACTTTTCTTGTTTTTGGTAAACAAGGCTTAGATTGTTTAATAATCTTTCTCTGTTAACACTTTTTGACTCTAATTGGGATAATAATTCCGTGGCAACTCGAAAATGATATACCGCACTGTCATAATTACCTAACTCTTTATCAATAATCAACAAACGATTGTAGCATAAAAATAAATTCCGTTTTCTTTCTAAGCTCTTAAAACCGTTAATTGCTGAAATAACTGAAATCTCACTCTGAACATAGTTTTTAACTCGAAACTCTAAAAAAGATAAATTATAGTCCATCTTAGATTTGTAATATTCATGACCAATTGAAGAGTAAAAATTTCTAGATTTCACATAATGGTAATAAGCACTATCTAATATGTCTCTGTCAGCCAACATATTTCCGATGTTCCAGTGATATTCAGCAATTGCTTTGGTATCCTTCACTTTCAAAGCAATTTTTAAAATCAATTTGTTCGTCTCTTCAAACAGCGAATCACTATTCAACGAATACAATTGGTCAGAAATCCTGAGAAGATTACTTACTTTTACTGAATCATTTTCTTCCTTCAAAGCAATTTGTAGTGTTCTTTTAAGAAATGACATCTTCGTAATTTCATTAATCGAGTCACTCTTACTTTTTTGAAGCCAATAATTCAAGCTATCAAGAGAGTTTAACTCGTTTTTTCTTGTATCCAAATCTTCATTAAGACAGGAAGAAAAAAATAGCAACTGAATCCCAAGACAAATCTGAATCAGAACGTAATTTATTTTAATAGAACAATTCAATTTAAGCAATTACATTAATAAAAATAATCAATTCAATCTCGCTCAGAATCCAATTCTTGATCCCCCTCTTCGCCCCCATCAATCAATTGGATTGCTTTGTATTCTGCAGCTTCCACAGTTTCATCCTCTGTGCATTGTGTACTTAAAATTCCCATTATGAGTAACACAATAATAATTCCTAATTTTTTCATAATTATCAGTTTTAGTACCCAAAAGATACTAAAAAATTATAAAAATGTAAATAATTATAAACATAACGCACTGATTTTAAGCTCGTCTGCATTGTAAAAATCACCCAAAGCCTGTATTCATAAAAAGCATTTCAATACTAACTACAAGTTATTCAAATCAGTTCAGCCTTCTATTAAATTAACCTTACTGATAGTAAGTATTTTCCTTACCCTTCCTTTTCAAATACGAATTAATTTTACTAATCATATTATTTATTTGATGGCCATGGAAATAAAACGATTTAGAAACAAATACAACTTAGAGCTGATTCCTGCATCCCATGAGAACATTATTTTGGGTAATCTTGTTTGGGATCCTTTGATAGGAAAACCAAAATTTGATGATCCCGGCATGTCAGAACATGTCTATAATACCTTTTTAGACGCTGGCATTATTAGTCGTGAAAACTGGACTAAAGGCATAAAAGATCTGGATAAGGAAAAGATTAAGAATGCCCATCTGGCTGACAGGGTAATACATATGGAATCAAATGTTATCACTACCCTCGAAAATCCAATAATTCAGGATCTGGAAGCCAGATTTGAGCTGAATAAGATCAATAATTTTCACTTTGGCAACCTGCAAATTAAAACCATGTCAAACTTAAACAGGATTAGAATCGACAATTATTTAGAAATTCTAAAGCATGACAACTGGAAAACCTATGACGGAAAAATTCGTCGTGTTTATATGATTACCGAGCTTTATTATGGCAGTATTCAAATCATTATGGACAAAGCCCTTAAATCAGCACTTGAAGGCACAATAGAAACATCCTCATTACAACTGCAACAAACAGTAGAATTCGACAGGTCTATTGAATACACTTTCGATCACAAGAGTGTTCCTTTCGCCATGAGGCTGGAAAAAATGAGAGCCTTTAATGCCTGAAACCCGATTCTATTTATTCTTTTATAGAGTAAGTGAACTGAAGGAAAGCATAATATACACCACGATCACAACAACAGTTAGAGAAGTTAAGATATCCCAAATATTATAGCTTGATTTATTGGCAGACTTCTGCTCTTCAGTAATTGTCCCAAAAGTTAATCCAGCCAATTGTTCCTCTGATGGAGCAGGATAAAACATACTCACCACTACAGCTATACCGATGCATAAAGCAAAGAAATAGGCACCAAATACCAGCCAATTGATATCCGCTATATTGAATAAAAAACTTCCTTCACTAAAACTTGATTTCATGATCTCTAAGGTCAGCTTTGAAAAACCTATAATAAAACCTCCAACCAAAGTCGCGATAGCACCATTAGAATTTATCCGCTTATAAAAAATACCCAATAAGAATACAGCTGCTATGGGTGGCGAAATATACGCTTGCACATTTTGCAAGTATTCGTATAAACCATCAGATAATCTGGAAATAATGGGTATCCATAAAAGGCCTAATCCAACTACAAAAAAGGTCGCGATTTGCCCTGTTTTAACCAAATCTTTTTCCGGCTTATTCGGTCGCATTTTTTTATAAATATCCAAAGTGAAGAGTGTCGAGCACGAATTAAATACGGAGGCCAATGAACTCATCAATGCTGCCAACAGACCAGCAGCAACCAAACCTCTTAAACCGGATGGCAACAGGTTACTCATCAATACAGGAAAAGCTTCATCAGGATTATCCCAGTCTAATTTACCTTGCATTTTTAAGCCTAAGGCTACAACACCTGGAATTAAAAACAAAAACACCGGCATTAATTTTAGTAAAGCACCAAATATACTTCCCCTTCTTCCTTCTTTAATGTTCTTGGCCGTTAGCACTCGTTGTACAATTACCTGATCGGTACACCAGTACCAGATCCCTACAACCGTACTGGTAATGAATAAGGGTAACCATGGATAATCCGGATCAGAATTAGGGCGCCACATATTAAAATAATCACTTCCAACAGTTGCTTTAAGTTCTGACCAGCCACCAACAGCATCCAGCCCCATAAACGTAAGTACTCCTGCTCCTAATACGAGCACTATAGCCTGTATTGTTTCGGTATAAACCACGGCACGCATACCTCCTAAAACTGTATAAATCCCCGTTAAGACGACGGTTGCCACCGCACCAATCCAAAAGGGAATCCCCAATAAGGCAGAAACAACAATTCCACCTGCATAAATGGTTACAGATACTTTGGTTAATATATAAGCTACCAGAGATACAATTGATAAGACCCATCTCGATCTTGCGTCAAATCTTTTTTCTAAAAACTCGGGCATTGTAAAAACGCCACTTCGAGCATAAAAAGGTAAAAACACCCAACCCAACATTAATACGATCCATGCGTGCATTTCATAAATCAAAAGCGGCATTTTATCCCCTGCTCCATTTCCAGCCAATCCAACCACATGTTCTGACCCAATGTTTGAAGCAAAAATAGAAGCACCTACCATGAACCAGCCAATATTTCTACCAGCTAGAAAATAGTCTTCAGTATTTTTTTGCTTTTGTAAAATTACCCACCAGGCAACACCTAGCAACACAATAAAATAAGTAACAATAACAATCCAATCCAGAGTGTCCAGTGCTTTCATATAGGTTTATTCTTTAGTTTTTGTTGTTCTAAAAATGAGTTTTAATATTGGCCATAATAATCTTGTAAAAAGTAAATTAATTTTTTTTCATAAACAAGAAATTATACAATACTAGTCATTTTAGGTTCAATCTTAAGTTTCCTTTATTGTAATCTACCAAAAACTGAGCTAATCGAATATCCGTTAATGGAATATTGTCAGATCATGTCAGGGGTTGTTTTTTTCTATAGCAGAAAATCTGAATTTATCCATACCAACAAGATGAAGATTTTGTCAATTTTTCTCGTAAATTAGCTATGATGCTTCAGATAAAAATGAAAGAACGCTCATGGATATTTTAATAATGGTTTCTGAACTACTCTTTGGCTCAAGAAATCCTTATAAAAAACAAAGAATAAAGATCTAATATTAAACACAATAAATAAGCAAATGAAAGGACCAGCAATATATTTAGCGCAGTTTATGGATGATAAAGCCCCGTTTAACAACTTAAATGATAGTTGTAAAGAAATGGCTTCTTATGGCTACAAGGGGGTTCAATTACCTTCTTGGGATGCCAGGTGTTTTGATCTTGAGAAACTTGCTGAGAGCAAAACTTATGCTGATGAAATAAAAGGTATTGCTAACAGCCATGGAGTTGAAATAACCGAATTGGGTACTCATTTGCAAAGTCAGTTGGTTGCGGTACATCCAGCCTATGACAAAATGTTTGACGGTTTTGCTCCTTCAAAATTTCACAACAACCCGAAGGCAAGAACAGAATGGGCTGTTAATCAAATGATGTTATGCGCCAAAGCCAGTGAAAATTTGGGCATTAATGCCTTAGTCGCGTTTTCAGGAGCATTATTATGGCCTTTTGTGTATCCTTGGCCACAAAGACCTGAAGGCCTCGTTGAAGACGGATTCCAAGAATTGGCAAAAAGATGGTTACCTATTTTAGATGTGTATGACCAGCATGGGGTTGATATTTGTTTTGAACTACACCCAGGCGAAGATCTGCATGACGGGCTTACTTTTGAGCGTTTTTTAGAGGCTACCAATCATCATCAACGCGCCAATATCTTATATGATCCCAGTCATTTTATCATGCAACAAATGGATTATAAGGCATTCATAGATATTTATCATGAAAGAATTAAAATGTTCCATGTAAAAGACGCAGAATTTAATCCTTCGGGAAAAGCGGGAGTTTATGGAAGTTATTCATCATGGGTCGAACGACCTGGCAGGTTCAGATCACTGGGTGATGGTCAGATTGATTTCAAATCTATATTCAGCAAATTTGCGCAATATAATTTTGATGGATGGGCCGTCGTTGAATGGGAATGTTGTTTAAAAAACCCTATAGACGGCGCAATTGAAGGTGCTCAATTTGTAAAAGATCACATGATAATAAAAGCAGGTAAATCATTTGATGACTTTGCCTCTTCAGGGATTAACAAAGAGCTGAATAAAAGTATTTTAGGGCTTTAATACCCGCTTTTTCATTTTTCTCTGACTCTTTATTTTGATATATTTTCAATAAGTCCAAGTGCTGCTCTTTCTCCTGAAATCATTGCAGCGTTTAGGGAGCCATTTAATTGTGTATCTCCGGCTAGAAATATACTTGTAGTTAATCTTGTTTCAGACGGTAATATGTCATATTGAAGATTATCTAACTTTGGTAAAGCCATCGGAATGCTGTATCGTTTAAGAAATGTGCAAGAATCGATACAACAATATTGCTTTAACTCTAACATAACCTGATTGATGAGTGCTTCTTGAGTTAAGCTGTGGTTTTTGACCACAGTAACTGATAATAATTGATTTTTAGATGATTGATCACTCGCAAAGCTTGTGGGATAGAAAATATTATTTATCAAAGCATCAGCAGCGGGTATAAGGCCAATTAATGGTTTAGCAATAATACGCTCTTTAGTCTCAAAATATAAGGTGTCACAAGACTTCCATTTTGTAGCCTGATTGCTTAAATTTTGAATAAGTCCACTGGCTTCAGTAGCTACTATGGTGAAATCAGTTTGAATTTTATCACCATTCTTAAGTGTTATTTCTTGGTCCTTGATTGAACTAACCGGTGAATTAAATATAATCGTGGTGTGCTTTAAATTATTGGCAAGTTGTCTTGGAATAGCTTGCATTCCAGATTTAGGTAAAGCCGCATAGCCTTCTCCAAACATCTTATAAACAAACTCGAACATCCTGCTTGATGTGGCCAGTTCAGTTTCCAAAAAAATACCAGTAAAAAATGGTTTAAAAAAAT
Organism: Lutimonas halocynthiae; assembly: GCF_030409835.1. GTDB lineage: Bacteria > Bacteroidota > Bacteroidia > Flavobacteriales > Flavobacteriaceae > Lutimonas > Lutimonas halocynthiae. The sequence goes on along the minus strand of NZ_JAUFQO010000016.1, from coordinate 156,928 downwards.
CATCAATCATAGCTGAAGAAAAACCAAGCTCCAGCAAATAAGCCAATGTGCTTTGCTCCTTATCAGCGAAAATGTCAGCCAAGCTTTTGTTTTTTACTCGGTTATTTAATTTGAGTATTTTCAGTTTATCACCAATTACACCTATTCCTGAAAATAGTGTCGAAAACAACAAAGAAATATCTCTTAAAGGATCGCCCAAAACGATTTGCTTTCCCGATTTAAAAATCGCGGCTCCTGGCACAAATTTTTGCAATTCTAAGGATGTGAAATCCAAATACTTTTGTGCAGCAGGATACGCAGTTAATAGTACTTGAAAGCCATGGTCTAATTGGTAGCCTTTCACTACATCTGTTTTAACACGGCCACCAACGCTGTCAGAGGCTTCCATGATAACAGGTAAATAGCCATGATCCTCTAGTACTCTGGCAGCAACCAAACCACTGATGCCTGCTCCTATGATGTGTATTTTATAATCTTGTTTATTCATAAGGATTATGTTAAGAATTCAAAGCTATATTACTTTTCTGCTAATTTAAGTGTTTTAGATTTTGTTTAACAAAATAATTTTATAATTAAACAAAATTTAGATATCTTTACCTAAAGTAAAAAACAGAGACATGAAAACAATTGACAAAGCCAAATTAGTAAGCAGTAAATCGAAGGATACAATAAAACAATCAATTTATGATATTGCTATCAATTCTTTAAATGGACAACCAATCTCTTTACATGATTTTGAAGGCAAGAAAATACTCTTTGTCAATGTTGCTTCCGAATGTGGATTTACAAAACAATATAAAGACCTTCAAGCTTTAAGTGATCAATTTCAAGATAGCTTAGTAATTATTGGATCACCATGTAACCAATTTGGTAGACAAGAGCCTGGTGATGCTACGCAGATTCAAAAGTTTTGTGAGTTAAATTTTGGTGTTAAGTTTTTACTCACTGAAAAAATTGATGTTAAAGGTAGCAAGCAGCATCCTTTATATAAATGGCTTACAACCAAAAGCTTAAACAACAAAAAGAGTTCTAGTGTTAAATGGAATTTTCAAAAATATTTGGTTGATGATAAAGGCCGTTTAATTGATTATTATTTTTCAATTACGAACCCATTGAGCTCTAAAATAACGAAGCATTTGTAATGTCCATAGCGATTCTGCGTCTTTTATTCGATTTTGGATTACTTGTGTTGGTTTGGATTGTTCAACGCATTGTATATCCCGGTTTTCTCCATTATAATTCTAAAAATCTTATAAACTGGCATAAAGTATATACTTCTCGTCTAACTTTTATTGTGATGCCATTGATGCTTGGCCAATTAGGGATTTCTATATATCAACTGATCATGGAAATCAATCTTTATACAGTTTTGAGCATCATTATCATCATTGTGATATGGGTATCTACTTTCACGCAATTTGTTCCTATTCATGCTCAAATTTCCAAAGGAAAAGCCAATCAAAAAATGTTGGATTCACTAGTAAAAAAGAATTGGATCAGAACTTTTCTGTGGACCATATTATTTCTATATAGTATGCTCATTACTGCTATGTAATTTTTAAAAGTCTTAATTTTCTTTAACCCTCACTTAGCTTTGACAAGTATAATTCACCATTTTCAAGGTGCTTTTGACGTTTCTCGTCAGGCATTTTATCAAAAGTATTCACCAACATCCCAAGTCTGGGGTTTTGTTTGAAAAAGTCACGATGTACGTCCATAAATCGCCAAAACAATCCATCCCAAACTGCCTGCCATTCACCTTTTTTATAATTACTCATTTTCATTAAATAATTACTACCACTGATGTAGGGTTTAGAAGCCATTAATCCGCCATCGGCATATTGGCTCATTCCATATACGTTAGGTACCATCACCCAATCATATGCATCAATGAACATCTCCATAAACCAACGATACACTTCATCGGGATCAAACTCACATAGTACCATAAAATTACCCAATACCATCAAGCGTTCAATATGATGACAATACCCTGTTTCAAGTACCTTTTTTATCGTTATATCAATAGGAGCTATACCGGTGGTTCCTGTGTAAAATGAAGCAGGAATTTTCTTTTTAAAACGCCAAAAATTACAGTTGCGCTGGTCTGTTCCTCTAGCCATGTACATCCCTCTGATAAATTCCCTCCATCCAATTATTTGTCTGACGAAACCTTCAGTTGAATTAATCGGAATATCGTGTTTTTCAGCATAGACCAAACACCGATCAATAATTTCCTGCGGCGTTATAAGGCCTACATTGAGCATGGGTGTTAAAATGCTATGATGTAACAATGAATTTTCTCCAAGTATCGCGTCTTCATACGGGCCAAACTCCATAAATCTGTTCTCAAAAAACTGGTCCAGCCATTTGTCTGTTATGCTGTGATTAGTAGGATAAAGAGGATTGTTCGTTAGGGCGCCTAAATGATGAGAAAAATGTGTTTGAACATATACTATTGCTTCTTCATAATAGGCGTCAGCATCCGGAAACTGTACATGAGGCGGAATTTTCTTTGCCGGATACTTTTTACGATTATCAGTGTCATAGGTCCATTTCCCACCCTCTGGGTTTCCATCTTTTGATATCAAAATACCGCGTTTCTTTCTTTCATCCTTATAAAAACTCGTCTGATGATATTTTTTTTTGTCGCTGCGGAAAAAAGGCAACAAATCATCTTTTGAATTAAGGAACATGGGAGAATCCCATTTTTTAGCGGAGATTTGCTGTTGAAAGCAAGATTTTTCTATTCTATTCTCGAGCCAACAGTCTGATGGGTCTATATAGCTGATTTCTTTAATTCCGTTCTGTTTCAACTCGGCAATAAGCAACCTGATATCTGATCTATCTTCAGTAGCTTCAACATAACATACTTCAAAACCCAAAGACTTTAAATAACTTTCATAAGATTTCAAAGAAGCTCTGTGAAACGCTATTTTTTGCTTGTGAAACGGATACTGCTTAAAAAACAAATACTCCTCGATCAGATAAATTGGTACAGTGTGGTCTATCCAAGATGGATGCTGAAATAACTGATGCGGAAAGATAAGGTGGGTCGTTTTCATCTCTTATTTATTTCTTCTACAGCGTTCACTACAATACTTTACTTCATCCCAGTTTAAAGCCCATTTCTTGCGCCACTTAAACGGGCGATCACACACGATGCATATTTTTTCAGGAAGGTGTTGTTTTTTCATTTCCTTCTCTTTAAATTCTTAAGAAACTATTTCAATCGGTAGCAATTCTTTTTTACATTCCTTCCAATAACTAAAGAAAGACGGAAAATAACCTTGAACAGAAAACATCAGTTCTCTCTTTTCTTCTTCTCCCTGATAATGACTGCTTAAAGGGTGTGCTTTAAACATCATCTTTTTCAGATTGAAATCTTCTATAAGTTCATGAAATTCACCAACATAAATTTGAATTGCATCTATGTTTCCTGCAAGTTTCAGCATGAAATCAATGCTGTTTTTTGATACAGGGTATTGCTTAAAATGAGAAGGTTCTAACAGTAATATTCGATTCACCTCTTTGGCTTTCTGCCAGTTTGGATCTAAATTATAGAAGTTATAGATACAAGTTGGTACACTTTCATCAATCACGATATGTTGTTTAGGAGGTAAAGAAGTCTCCAAAACCAAGTCAACGGTCTCTGAAAGGTAATCTGGTATGTCCATATCAGCGAAAGCACCGTAAGATGTATCGAGATATGTATCTTTTTGATTCGTAAAACAATATTTATTAATATTTTCTTGATTAGCGTAATACTTCTTCTGACTATTGGCTCCTGCAACCCATTGCCAACTCAAGGCATTACTTGCCCAGTCTGCATCAAGCAGATGATAATACATCCATTTGGCCGGAACATTCCAATGACTCTGAGCAACATTACAGGCTATTGAAGCGACGTACATTCTCATATGGTTGTGCATATAGCCGGTCTTATAAAACGATAAGATTGCTTTATCAATGGCGTCCACTCCAGTATTTGCATCTATGATTCCTTTTGAAATAGAAACGTTAGTTACCGGATTTTGTATATTCTTTAGATCCGTATTAATGGCATCTCCCTTGTGGATCCAAACTTGTTGCCAATAATCACGCCATGCCAGTTCTTGGATAAATTTTTCTATACGGTCCGCATGAAAACCTCTTTCAATCAATTGCGTAAAAACAAATTTTGTGCTAATCACTCCTCTTGAAATGTAAGGTGACAGATAAGAGACAGCACCATTTAAATAGTTTCTGGTGTTACTATATTTGACTGGGTCAATTTGATCTATCCGCTGAAGAATTTCTTTATACGAAGTAGGAAACATTTCCATGTCATTTTCAAAAAGCATAATTAGTATCTTTTACTTATTTTATTACCGGAAATGGCTTTTTGTCTGGAACATTTAAAGCGCGTCATATCAGGGTTTCTTTTCTTTAAGTGCTTTTGACTAACACCACTATTCACACGCTTTCTCCAACGTTTAAAACTACTCTCTTTAAGAGAAGCTCTCATCACTTTAATGACCTCTTTTTCAGGCAAGCCAAATTGAAAAAGCATCGATTCAAAAGGCGTACGATCTTCCCAGGCCATTTCAATGATGCGATCTAATTCTCTTTCAGTAAATTCTCCGGTACGCATCATACTTTTTCCCAAATTTGATCAGCATTTAAGTAAAAACTACCCATCGTATTAAAATTGCATTCATTCGGAGCTATGATAGATAGAAATGTTTCACCGTTCTCTCTTTTGTATAAATGGTAAATATCTCCAATGAGGGGTTCAAAAGTGAACTTTGCATTGAAAATTAAGTTGTTATATTCAAACTCAGCCATCATTTTCTCATATTCGGCCTTTAATTCCAAATACTTGGTTTGAACTTTCTGGTTTACTTTACGGATACTCCTGTTCTTCCAGTCAACGGTATCATTCGTTGTAATTACTGGTGCTCCAACAGATGTTGCATAAGATTTTAAAGAAGCATCATATCTTTGCGTTTCAATATTAAAAACTACGTTATCTGGTTTCTTGTCACCTTGCATTTCTCTCTGTATAAATTAACTCAACCTTGCAATTTGATCCATTAATTGATTCGCTTCGAATGTTTTTTGGTCACTCATTTTTCTGTTTGTGCTTGACAGTAAATACGCTTCTCTCATCAATTTCTCATATTGATCCTGTAATTTCTCTTGCTCTGTTTTCTTCTTAAATAATCCGAACATCATTTTGCTTGTTTTACACTGATTTAACTCTGCTTCTCTGTTGAACGGAACAAATATACACTTTTTGTTTAACTTATTACAATAATAGTTAAACAAAAAGTATAATTATTAGGATTTCCTCCATGACAAACATATTGTAACCGTTTTGTTTCTTTATTTTTCACTACCTGATTTCGCAAGAAATGATAGCGTTAAACTTGCTCTATCCAACAGTCACTTTAGGTTAAAATAATCAGATTAATGTCTACCCTTTTTTTTAACTTCGTAAGCGAGAATTGATCGACAGCAAATGACTAAAATCATAGATATTCCTTATTTACGGCTTTAACTTTGTTGCTTTTAACACAACTTCTATGACTATAACAAAAAAAACATGGGAACTCAAAGACAGCATAGTTCTTTTACGAATTCTTATAGGCTGGCACTTTTTATATGAAGGAATTATTAAACTTTATAATCCTGACTGGACTTCTTATGGTTATCTGGCTTCAGCACAAGGGCCTTTTAAACCTATTTTTATGTCCTTAACAAACGAATCGATGATGGGTTGGGTAGATGGCCTGAATATGGCCGCTCTTATAATTGTAGGTTTAACGCTTACACTAGGGTTTTTCGAAAAAACAGGTGCATTTATCGGAATGGGCTTACTGGCTTTGTATTATCTCGCACATCCATCATTTCCATGGCTGGCAGAAGTTAATGTAGAAGGTAGCTATTGGTTTGTAAACAAAAACTTAATTGAATTAGTGGCTTGTTTGGTGCTCTTTCAATATCCGACTGCACAGTATTTCGGTCTGGCACGACTCTTTAGTAATAAGAAAAAAACACTTAAAACTGCTACACTATGAAATGGACAAGAAGAGACATCATTAAAGGTTTAGGCGGTTTACCCATTGCTGGAGCTATCTGGTGGGCTGGTGCCGCGAGTAGTGTGCAAAGCAGTAAAGAGCGTAGTAAATTATTAGAACAATTAAATATAGAAGCTTCCTTATCCAAAGTGCTGCCGCCAATAGGTGGTGCACCTGTCAGAGTCGGTATTATCGGCTTTGGTATTCGTGGAGAGCAATTGTGTCGTTCTCTCGGATTTGCCACTAGAGATTGGTTAGATAATATGGCAAAAGCTGCAGAGGAAAACCCTAATCACTCAGCTTTAGCGGATTTTAATAGTCAAGAAAAATTAAATGTAAATCTGGTTGCTGTCTGTGATGTATTTGATGTTCGGGCACAAGAAGTGATCGATTCTTTTTCTTCTGAAGAACAAGCGGTAAAACGCTTCAGAACCTATCAGGAAATGATACGCAGCGGTGACGTAGAAGCTATCATTATTGCCACCCCGGACCACTGGCATGCACCTATGGCCATAGACGCTTTAGAAAACAATGTACATGTATATATAGAGAAACCTATGACCCACACCATTGAGGAGACTTATCACTTACGCGAAGCTGCTCAAAAATCAAAAGCGCGTTTGATGGTGGGGCACCAACACCGACAGACATTGAGTTTTCAAACTGCAAAAGATGTGGTTACGAAAAATACTTTAGGTCATATTTCTATGGTGCAGACCAATACGAATAGAAACGACGACAATGGAGCCTGGAATTATGATATTGATAAAGAAGCCAATGAACAAACGATTGATTGGGAACAATTTTTAGGATCAGCTCCCAAAATACCGTTTAATAAAAATCATTTTTTCAGATGGCGTAAATGGTGGGCCTATGGTTCTGGTTTATCAGGTGACTTGTTAACCCATGATTACGATCGTTTGAATTGTGTATTAAATATGGGGATTCCGAAATCAATATCGGCTTCTGGTGGTATTTATACACATATCGACGGACGAAATGTACCTGATGTACTGCAGGCAAATATGGAGTTTCCTGACTTTAGCATTGGTAATAGCCAAGGTAAAGGAAAGGAGAAAGGAATGACCTTTATTTATAGCGCCACCTTAGGCAATAGCTTTAGCAGGCCCACAATTTTAATGGGTCATGATGCAACCATGGAACTGGGCAATCGTTTAACCATTTGGCCCGACGGAGGTTCAACCAAATATGCTAAGATGCTCGAGGCGCATACTATGAAACCATCGGTACCAATTTATCAATACGATCCAGGAGCCAGTGTGCCAGATGCAATTTCATCTGCCACTTCGCAGTATTTTGCTGATAAGGGTTTGATGTGGACCTATATTGATGGTGCTCGGGTAGATTCTACCTTTTTGCATTTACGAGAGTGGCTTAGTGGAATTCGAAATGGTACCGAATTAAGTTGTGGTATCAAAGAAGGCTTTGAAGAAGCGATTACAGCGCATATGACAGGGCTCTCTTGGAAACTAGGTAGACGTATCGATTGGGATCGTGAAACAGAAACGATCAAGCCTATTGATGGTATTGATTTTGATGCCGTTTTGCTGGGGAGTACTAACTACTAGCATATCGCACTGAATAGATAAATATTCAAAAAGCTGCCTGTTAAGTTAAATATTCAATATTTAACTGAGCAGCTTTTTTTTGTACTTATCCATCTTAAATTGATTTGTATCAATTAAATGGTTATTTGTAAGATTCACCGAACAAGAAATATCAAATGATGAAGTCTTTACTTCGAAATTCGATATTCCAAAAAGAAATTACTTTTCTGACGAAATGAGCAGGTAGTTAGAGAAGCAGTGCACAACTACAAACATAATTTAACAAAGATTGACAAGTTGTTAAAAATCTTGGCGGATGCCGTTTACAAGAATAAAATTACAACAGTGGATTTGAAAAGCGTATTAGCTGCCCCTCATTCATACGTCAGGAAGTTGAATCAAGGTGTTTTTTCACAATTACTTCGATATTTTTTACTCATGAAAACATGATAAATATCATTAATGTTTACAGACTTTTACTAAATTTGGCATGAAACCAAGCCAGCGCATTTTAAACCGATGTTAATTATCCTCGCATTTGGTTTTTAAAGTTTTATGACACAGAAAAAACATTAATAATAAATTAAGAATTTAAACTCTCATTAATTGATTGTCGATAAACAAATAGATAAAACATGAAAAAAATGATTTGGAATTTAACAAAAAAAATACCCCTTTTAGGTAAAAAGATAAATGATTATCACCTTGCAAAGAAATTTAAGATTGAAATCGCACTATTGAATAATAGTTTAGACCTAGAATCAATTACTGCAAGTGTTATTCATTTTAGTATCAATAAGGCTGCCACACAACATGTTAAGGGTTTACTTCGGAGGATTGCTGTTGAAAATGAAATGATTCCAGTTTCTATAAATGATTATGCGTTTTCAAGTAAAATACCATATCTTGATCACTTATCATTCGAACAAATGGAGGAATTTAAACATGTTTTCAAAGAAACAGGTTATTTGTACAGCGTATTTGGAGGAATGTTAGAAAATGTAGATAACTTTAATAATTATAAAATAATTCTCTCCATAAGAGACCCTCGAGATGTTTTGGTATCTCTCTATTATTCAATGGCATATAGTCATGTCGTGCCTATTGAATCCAGTAATAAAAGAAATGAGTTTCTTGATAAAAGAAGTTTTGCCTTGAGTAGTAAAATTGATGAGTTTGTACTAAATGAAGTTGATAAGATCTTTTCTATTTTTGATAAATATAAAAATAAACTATGCAGACATGATAATGTTGGAATAATTAAATATGAAAACATGATCGTTGATTATTCGAAATGGCTTATGGATTTATCCAATATAACTGGTCTGTCGATATCAGATACTCTAAGAAGAGAATTAGTTGATGAAAACTTGATGAAAAGACCAAAAAATGAAGATAAATTATCCCATAATAGAAAAGGAATATCAGGTGATTATAAAGAAAAATTAGATGATAAAACTATAGAAATTTTAAATTCTAAGCTTGAGCCCATCCTTACATATTTTGCTTATGAAATATAAGATATGAGAATCATAAAATAGTATGATTAAAAAACATTTTTAGGTCAAATTTTTATTGACGGTTGTAGAGGCAACAGTTCGTAATAGAATAAAAGGCGGGGATTTACCAGCTGAAAAAATCGGACGAAGAATGTATGTCAAGCGAAGTGATTTAGAAAAGTCAATGGAAGAAGTCAGGTCTTTAAAGTTTAAAAGATAGGGCTCAACTTATATCGAACTGAGGGGGTCGTCTTAATTGATTACCCTCTTTTTTTGTGTTCATTTTTAGGGGTCACTTGCTAGAATCTGCGTTTTACTCCTCTTTTCGGCCATGAATCTCAATAGGAAAAAATTACTATTTGTCAAATATTTTTTAGAAATAATATAACTGACTGAAAGAGTGTTAGGTAGTATTATTTAAATAATCAATACAATATAAAGATAGTTTGTTTTATATTTATAGTACAAGTTAGTTGGAGCAACTTATGATAAATTACAGGAGTAATATCCTGACATATCAGCCTTTGAGTTCTCCGACAACTTGAGGGCTTTTTTTATGCGTCTAAATAAAATCACGATTCGGGAAAGCTCTTTAGTAATCGACAAGAATGGGAAGGTAACTAAGTCGAACATCGTACCGAATAACAGTAGATGGTTACCACGCAATTAAGAAAGCGTTTGTCTGTTAACTTGGAGAAGTCTTAATCTTACTCCAAGTCCTAATAAGCCGAAGAACTCAACGGAAGCAAGTATAGGATTTTGGTAGTCGTAGGGCTACCTATATCCAAACACCTCTGAATCTAACATAAGCAAGTTTAGAGAGAGAAACATAACGAGTGAGGGGTGGTAACCTCAAAAACGCTAAAAAAGCGCTAAAAAAATTTTGGTCGCCCGAAAAAGATGAAACTAAAAATTGAATCCCTCAATATGGACAAAACTATTGATTTACTGAACCTCAACGGCTTTGATATTGAAAATTGCCTAATATCGGGCGGTAATTTTTCGGTGACATTGAGCCTTGAAGATTCGAAAGAAATTAGGAGCGTCATTCAGAGCCTTCGATTTGGGTTTTAGTTGACAAAAAATTGACAAAAAGAATTAATTGACAAGTTTAACCAAAGTAATTTTTAATAGATATGTCAAAATAGAAAATTAGCACATATCTGACAAATATAAACAAGGAGTATTTAATTTAAGTAAAGAAGGAAAAAACTGCAACTATGTCGGCAACGATTAGCCAGTCTTTATATTACAGCAGAAAGCAAGAAAATGATATTTATCAAGTATTGTCATAGTTTATGAATACAAGTCATGTTGAAATAACATAGAATAACATTATGCCATTTGAAAAAGGAAATGCATTTGGGAAGGGACGACCAATCGGGAGTAAGAACGCCCTTACAAAACAAGTTAAACAAGAACTACTCACCTATTTAAGCGAAAGTGTACCAGATATGATTGAGTGTGTTGAAGGAATGAAGGTACAAGATAGATTCAGAGCCTACATGGAAATTGCGAAACTAGTATTGCCCAAGGAAAAAGCCATTGATTTGACAGTAGAAACCGGACTATTAAGGGAACCGATAATTATCAACATGACCAAAGAGTCATCAGACGAAGATTTGAGAACCTTAAATTAATATTATGAAAATAGAATCGGAACAGGACTTAATACATTTTATCAGGAACTCGAAAAAATATTCTGACAAGCAAATCATTTCATTTCTAAACAAAGCTTTCAGATGCTATGTATTAAATATTCCAGAAGATAGGGAAACACTTGCTGAACACCTAGAACAGTTCTTTATTGACTTTCCTCCTAATTACGAAAAACCCTTAATCATTGATTTCAGAAAGAAAACTCAATTAAGAAAAAAAGGCGCTGTGTCAACCTTTGATTAACTTTAAAAAATATGTCAGAAATACTACAAAGACAGATGTCAGAAGAGCTTGGAAGAGACTCCAACTCGAGCATTACTTTACATTATTAAGCTTGAAGAAGAAATAGAAATATTAAAGCAGAAAAATTACATTTATTAATCCCTACATATAACTTAGATTGACAATTCCCATTTATCAATCATGGGAAATACATGGTTCTATCTTGATCTACGATAATTTTTCTAACGATTTTATCATCTTCTATAACTCGTGCAACGGCGTAACTAAGTTTTTTAAAATTCTCAATTATTTTATTTGATTCATTCTTTAGGTCCGTCCTTTTTAAAAGATTTATACTCGAACATTCTTTTCTCGAAAAAACCTCTTCCAAAATAGTTTTATCCGTTAAAGCCAAAGAATGACCAATCACATAGACTTCATAATCAGAAAAATTTCCGATTCTTTCTAACAGAGATGAATAAACACCATCTCTCAAATACTCAAAGGTTTTGAAATTTTTTAAAGGCTCATCTTCTTCTAATTCCAATATCCTTCGATATTCATCATTTTGGTCATTACCATAACCAAAAATAATATTGCCCTTTTTTAAAGTACCGTGAATATTAAATATCTCACAATCCACAGGGAATAATTTCTGATAATTATCAAGAGTTGGAGTATAGTTAAAATTAATAATTGTTAAACTATCGATGGATTTTGCTAAAGTGCCGAAGTAGGAATGTATCTCTTTATTTACAGAATAGTTTTGATTATTCAAATAATCTGAAAGCTCAGTTTTTAAATCATTAAAATCTTTATTTAAATTCTTTAATCGTTGGTTCTGATATGGTTTTCTTAGAGCAATATCTTTGACATTTTTAAAATACATATTTTCTATATCGAACCAATTATTAGAAGAACTTCTATTCCTGAACAGACCTGCCATAAATTTGTTGGCTAAAATGAGTTGTAATTTATCCAAGTATTTTTCAATTAGTACTTCATGAATATACTTATGACTATTAGCCGTTTCACTTTTTAAAAAAGCCTCAAACAAATCTTGAAAATCTTGATTTACATCGTTTCGTTTATTGAGTGCTATGTGTCTAAGATTTATATTAGCCCTATCATCAAAGTAAGGATTAGATGCCAAAGCTCCCGATAAATGAGTAAAAATTCTTTGTGATAATTGTATCAATAAATAGTCTGCAAAATCTAAATAAGAAGTTTCATGCCCATGTGCTATATCAAATCCGTTTCCAATAAGTAATACATAGTTTTTTGAACTGTTCATGAAATATTTTTAAATGGTAAATATCGGAACTACCTCAATACTATCCTATGAATTAACTTATTATCTAATATACCCTCAACAGGGTAAAATTCAATAGATTGATAATTCTCATGCTTTTAGATTTAATGGTGCGGTATCTTTGGGAGATGGATATAATTTTGATGTTTAAATAATTACCCATGGGCAAGAAAAATAAAAAACATTGGTATAGTGACACTAAATGGATTATTACAACTGCAATAGTGCTGGTTGGCGCATTAGGTTACAATTATTTTGAAAGAGTTAAAGTCGTAAAAAGAAACATTGTTTTAGAGGAAAAATGCGACCCAGATTTATATGCAAAGTATTATAATATTCAAAAAATAGTAAAAGAACAAGATGATGATTTAATAAAACTGCAAAAGCAAATACAAAATGGCGCAACAATGCCGAAGGTATTAGGGTCATTTGAAGGCTGGCGTCGTGTAGTTGATTCACAACGGATTTTTTTAGACAAATTAAAAGATACTACAGTCACAGGAATTTGGGAAGAACTTGAAAGGAGTAGTCAAAAAATAAATCCAGAAGCCGTTGGATTTAAATAAGTCATTCAGATTGTCCCCTAACTTATCAATCATTTCATCTAACTCCATATTCCAATATTTCCAACCATTAGCACGTATTTCTTTTTGATGCTCGGGGTGTGAATCATAGTAATCAATTAGTTCTTGTAGGGTCATTTTAAAAGTTAGAAATTGATATTGATCTTGCAGTAGGGTTTTGCCTTACTATTGGAGAGATATGACATGTCTTGTCGGATGATTGTCTAATAAAGTAAGGTATTTTTGTGGTATAATTTAAACACTATGAAAAAGATTACAACACTTCTGATTATTCTAATGTTCAGTTTTCCTGCAATTCTTTTGTCGCAAGAAGAAGAAGAAACAATAAGCCCATCGTACAAAACTGAAATTATTCGGAATGTATCAGTATTGGATATTGAAGGGATAGTATATAAGAATGTCACAGTATCCTTAAAATCTAACAATCAAGGCCGGTATGTTGGAGAGACCTCCAAAGTTAAGGTCAAAATTGTAAATGTGGATGGCCGCTTAATTTGGAATAAAACATTGAAAAATGCATACCTCTATGTATTCTCAAATGGGGATATACAAGTGGGCAGACCAAGATTTAACAAAATCATCATTGATAAGGTCTATTCAGGGGACTATGTTGGTGAGATTAGGGAATACGAAGGAATTTACTAAATCAAGCACCTTTCAATCGGAGGTTTTTTTTCATGCTGATAATTCTCATGGTTTAAGGATTAATGGCAAGGTCTCTTTGAATAATATTATATTAGATTAAGGAAAACCGTAACCAAATTTTATTGGTTGAAACTAATTTTGCGGTGTTAATTTTTAAATTAAAATAAATGAAAAAAGTTGCAATTGTATTTATCTCCATTTTATTTTTCACCTCATGTCAGAAATCTCCTGAGGAGAAGATGAAGGAAAACATTACATTGGAATTAAAACAAATCATGAATGACCCCTCTACTTTTGAGTTTGTAAGTATGGAGATTAAGAAAACGATTAAAGCAGGGGAACGCAAAAAAACTATGAATGAGGCTCAGCTGAAAAGATTTACTGAATTAGGGATGACCGATTTAATTAATCAAAGCAAACAAGAGATACCATTTTTAAAGAATTTGGATGACGATTATGATGCTGTTTTTTATGTTGATTTTGTAGCAAGAGGCTCAAATAAATTTGGAGGCATTATTACTAATAAATACTCCGCAACAGTTTTAAATGACGAAAACAGAACCGTTGTTCACTTTAAGCCAATGAATTAATAATAACGTGCTCATTAGGTGTTTATCATGTAGAATTTTAATACTAAACCATTTGACATGGCTTTTTATATCAGAAAATCAGTAAGCGTTGGTCCAATTAGATTTAATTTATCCAAGAGTGGTATAGGCACTTCAGTGGGAGTAACAGGTTTCAGAGTTGGTGTCCGTCCAAATGGAAGTAGTTATGTTCATGCAGGAAGGCATGGGCTTTATTATCGAGAAGAATTAGGCGGTCGAAGAAACAGTAATAATAGAATAATAGATTCAGAAGTTTATGAAAATAATGATATCCCTACTGAAAAGTATAATTCTGTTTCAGCCAAGGAATTAAGACCAACATCAAGAAAAGAACTTCTGGATAAATTGAATAAATCCTATTCATCAATAAGACTGGATTACCTTAGTGCTATTATCGTTGCAATTACATCGTTTTATCTTTTCTCAATTAATAATCTTTATGGAATCTTGGCGGCTTCCATCGGAATTATAGCAACAATTTATATTGCATATTGGGAGTCAAAACGTAGAACCATTGAAATTAATTATGATTTCAAATCAAACTCTTCAGAAAAGTTTGAAAAAAGAATTCATGCATTCAATTTCTTGACTGGAAATAATAAAACATGGGCAATGATAGATTCAAGAAATATCTATTCTCATGAATCTAAAATAAATGCAGGAGCTGACAACTTAGTTAATCGTTCCGTTTCTAAAATAGGTGAAGGGAAACCCCCATGGGTTAAGACAAATATTAATATTCCAGTGATAGTTGCTCGTGGTCAATCAATTTATTTCATGCCGGACGGGTTGTTAGTATATGACAATAAAAATGTTGGATTCGTCGAATATTCTGACCTTATTTTAGAGGATGGCAAAACTAACTTTATCGAAGACGATAGAGTGCCAAAAGATGCCGAAATTAGCTACTATAGTTGGAAATATTCGAATCGAAATGGAGGACCAGACAAAAGATTTAAAAATAATCATCAAATTCCAGTTTGCAACTATGGCACAATCATTATTAAATCTACTAATGGTCTATTTTTATATTTAATGACTTCACAGGCTGATTCACCCTTTAATTTTTGTCAAAATTTTAAAACTTATTAAATGGAAATATTTATTGCAATATTCATTTTTATAGTAGTCATATTACTAACAAGATTATTCGGGGCATGGATGCTTCGAATTAATGATGTTATTGATGAATTAAAAGGGCTTAGAGAGGATATAAAATTCATGGAACGTCGTTTTAAACAAGATTCAGAAATCGAAGAGAAAAAATGCCCAATGTGTGCGGAAGTTGTTAATAGTGAAGCTTTAGTTTGTAAGCATTGTAAATATCAATTTCCCGAACCTGAAGAAGAAGAAGAAGAAGAAGAAGAAGAAATATTGAATGAAGAAATGGTTAACAATACGGACGTTTCTGCCCCTTCTTATAGAAAAATAATAATTTATATTGCTACTGCCGTATTAATTATAGCATCTATAACAATTTACATTTTAAGTTTTGTAGATTTTACCGAAGCTTGGAGGCAACCAACGAGTGTTGAAGAGTCTAAACTAAATAATGTGATAAATCAATATGAAGTTGCCTGTAAGACATATTACGTCAAGAAGATAAATTATAACGAATATTATGTAGCATGTACGGAGGATGGCTCAAAATGGGATTATAGAGAGGTTATAATCGATAGCGAAAAAATTTATTTATTAAGCCCTAAGATTGAACGTAATTTAAAAGAACCCGAGTAAATCACTTCAATACTTTTCACACTAATCACTCTCATGCTTTAAGATTTAGTGATGAAGTATCTTTGAAAATATTTGGAATGAGAAACCGTTCTAGGTAATCTATGAATATTGATATAAATAAAAACTATTCAATTATATTTACTTGTCATTAACAATTTAAAAGAGATAAATGTTAAGTATAAAAGCACTTCAATTTGATGGTTCAAGCAAATTGGTTAATTATTACACAGCCCCACATGAATGCCCTTTTTGTCATAATAGTGTGACTCCAAAGACGTTCCAGGCATTTCTTAAAGGAAACGCTCTTGAAATTGTTTATGGCTGTCCTAATTCCAATTGTGGTCGGATATTCTTAGCTCAGTTTAACCGAGGAACAAGTGGAGCTTCTTTTGCATACCAATCTTCTTCAATTGGAACATTTGTTGAAGTTGAGTTTTCAGATACTTTGAAAAACTTATCAAGTAATTTTATTGAAATCTTCAACCAAGCATCAAAAGCAGAATCCTTAAACTTGCACCATATAGCAGGAATAGGATTTAGAAAAGCACTAGAATTTTTAATAAAAGACTATTTGATTGCTAAAAACCCTGAAAAAGAAATAAACATAAAGAAAAAATTTCTTGGCAAGTGCATTAAAGATGACATCGAAAATATCAATGTCAGGGAAATGGGTGAACGAGCAACTTGGTTAGGAAATGACGAAACTCACTATGTTCGTAAATGGGAAGATAAAGACATTAAAGATTTAAAGTTGTTAATTAAAGTAACCACGCATTGGATTGAAATGGAACTTTTGACCGAACAATATAAAAAAGACATGATTTAAATCTTGCGTTTAATAACTCAAATTTTCATTAGTTTTTTCATTCCCCTAACTTATCAATCATTTCATCTAACTCCATACCCTCATCAGGGTAAATTTCTTAATCAAAAAAAGGATTGATATTAATTTGTACATTTGGTGAAAAAGTTGAAAATGATTAAGAAATATCTATTATTTACTGTTTTAGCTACGTCCATAATGACGGGTCAAGTCGGGATGAAACAATTTGTTATTGGAGAAGAATATGACGGAAAAAAGGAAGAAGGGGTAAAAATAAGGCTTGGTGGAATTGATGGAAAAGTATGGGCGGCATTCGTAGGAAAAACGAATTACATAACCGAATTGGGTTTTCATCCTAATGAAGAGTTTTATGAGGATTTTCAAGAAACCTTGAAATTTAGGGTTTTAGAAGATAATGGATACCCTCTATCTAACATGAATTTAGAAATAAAAAAAAGCGAAGTAAAGTTGTATGAGTTTTCAGAGACTTATAGATTTATTAAAGCAGTTGAGAATTTTTATGGCGTTAAATTTTATGAGGCACAATTTAACGCCACGCCGAGTAGGGCGTTAGAGTATAGAGCTTATAAAGATGGTCATTTTTTATTAATTATAATTGAGCATAAGGACGGGGATTGTAGGCTTGGGAAAGAATTTACAATGTCGTTTAGTATTAAAGCTCAAGGTGAGGTACTTGATAAAATCGAAAAGAAGTCCCGTGGGAATGATTTTTGATAAGAAGGAGGGGGTTTTCATTCCACCACTCCCACACATTAGCACATACCCTTAACATGGTAAATTTCAATAGGTTGATAATTCTATTGCATTGAGATTT
The DNA here is from genome assembly GCF_030409835.1 of Lutimonas halocynthiae. Classification (GTDB taxonomy): domain Bacteria; phylum Bacteroidota; class Bacteroidia; order Flavobacteriales; family Flavobacteriaceae; genus Lutimonas; species Lutimonas halocynthiae. The sequence continues at coordinate 139,374 of NZ_JAUFQO010000016.1, read as the reverse complement.
AATTGAGATAGAAATCTACAGTATCCAACAACTTTTCTTCAAAGTTGTATATATCATCAATAGTCTCAATATTTTCTCTTATCTCTTTTTTATTTTTATCAATCAACCCAATATATTTTGTTCCCCCATTCAAATGAAGTCTACATAGTGGTTTACGATTATTATCATCTAGTAAAATCCCGAAATATGATTGGGTGTCTCTATATGCAATTCTTGATTTTTCAAGTTTACGCCTCAATATAGCAACAATCACTCTATAACCTTCCAATTCCTCCTCGGTAGTTTCTATCTTACTTTCTTCTACAACTTCAATGTTTTCCTCATCTTGCTGAACAGCTTCTTTAGACAATGCGCTTTGAAGTCTATCATTTACTTTTTCACTGATTAATTGATTAATTGCTTTTTGAACCAGTTCCCTAAACTGTTCCATAACCTTCTCCGTTAATCTACCGTTGTAAACTCTTGAGGCAAAGAATCGTACAAAATCATCTGAAGACTCATTCAATTCAGTATTAAAAACCTTGTTTATTTCCTTTGTATATTTTAAAGAACTGGCATTAGAAACAATCTTATCTATATCGAAGTTAGATTTATGAAATTTCGAAATTTCCAAAACTGTTGAATCCTTCAATTTGCTAATATTAAATTCTAGAAATGGTTTCTCATCCATTTTATTGGTGTGTTCTAGATCAGTGTAGAATCTATATTCAATTCCATTAGTTAAAAGAGCAAACCTCGACTTTGAAACATGAAAATATCTAAACAGTTGTGAATTATGAACATCTAAATCTTCCTTCCAATGTTTACACTCAATTATTAAAATAGGATTGCCATTTTCAAATATAGCATAGTCAACTTTTTCCCCCTTTTTTAAGCCAATATCTGCAGTAAATTCTGGAACTACTTCTGTCGGGTTAAAAATATCATAACCTAGTAAGTTTATAAAGGGTAAAATAAAAGCAGTTTTAGTTGCTTCTTCAGTTGTTATTTGTTCCTTCATTAGGTTAACCTTTTCAGTTAATTCCTTAAGTTTTGATTTTATTTCCATCGTATAAATTTTGAATATTTAAGCAGATATTGCAATGGATGAATTTATAAATTGTATAACTTAATTTAACTGACATATATCATGCAATTGCAAAATACCCTCATCAGGGTAAATTTGAGTAGGTTGATTATTGTCATGGTTTAAGGTTTAATTGAAGTCTACCTTTCGGTGAATATTTAAAAATATCTCGATTATGAAATGCAAGTTGGCAATTTTAGCTTTGATGATATATAATATGATTTCTGGTCAGGATTTAAAGATTGAGTTTAATCAATTAAATATGTTCGAGGGAGAAACAATAAATAATGTCCCAAATCAAGAGAAAGATGTTATTTATGGGAAAACCCTTGAATGGGTTGCATATAACTTTAGAAATACTGAATCAGTAATTCAATCAAGTGTTGAGAATAAAATGTTACGTTTCCAGGGTGTTTCAAATTCAATCATTACATCCAAGTTTTATACATATGGATTAAGTTATTTAATTCAAATTGACATTAAGGATGAAAAAGTAAAATATCATGTTTATGATATAAACTCGATTGCGGCTAATGGGGTAAAGTATGATATTGAGTTATCATTACTTTATTATGGTGATAGTAAGAAGAAGAAGCATCTAGACAAAGTTCAAAAAATGAAGAATGAAATCAATATAGAGTTGAATAATATCTATGATAATTATATTGATTTTCTATTGAATGATACAACCAATGATAATTGGTAACCAAATCTTTATTTAATATAACCATCAATGATTTTTTCGGGTTTTTCATTTCCCAACTCATCAATCATTTCATCTAACTCCACTTTCCAATATTCCAACTTTTAGCACTAAAATCATATACCCTTACTAGGGTAAATTTTATAGTTTACGGTAACCCATAATAGAAACCTAAACCTTTTCACCAGTTTTGTAAAAACAAAAAAAAGAGTATGAAAAAAGTAATATTATTAGGTTTGTTTCTATTTAGTTTAATCGGATGTTCATCTGAAGATGAATCGATAAAAGAAATACCTGAAAAATTTGATATAAAAATTGAAATTAAGGGTAAATATTCTTTTCCAAGGGCATCTATCTCTGTTAATTCAAGGGGTGTTAAACAGTGGGATAGAACAGACCTGCCTTTTACCTCTGAATACACATACTATACTTCAGGAGATGAAGTAACGAAAATACAGACAACTTGCGACTGCATAACCATAAGTGTTTGGGCATATCTTAGTCAAATAAATGAAATGGAAGAGTTTAATCTTTATATAAATGGAGAGTTGGTAGATTCCACAACAATTACTACTAAAGCTGTAAATGGAATTATCCGTCCTACAACACTCGAATTTGTATATTAATTTAAGTATTATCTGATTTTTAATATGAAACTAATAATTCTAACTAATACTATTTAGTACTAAAATTAAGGCTTTGAAAAGGATATTTTTTGCATTAACTGTAATGATAATTAGTTGTGACAAGGACGACGATACTTGTTACGAAGATTTATTGATTTGGAGAAATCAGCAAGAAGCTGACATAAGAGAACATGTAGGAAACGAAGCATCTCGAGATGAAAGAATACGCCAATTATATAAAGAGTTTGATTATCTAATTAAAGACTGTCATTAAAAAATTATTCAGCTTCAATTTCCAAATATCAAACCCCTCTTTAATCGGTAGGGGTTTCCATTCCCCTAGCTCCTTAATCATTTCATCTAAAGTCATATCCCAATACTTCCAATTATTAGAGATGATTTCCTCCTGATGCTGAGGGTGTGAATCGCAGTAATAAACAAGTTCTTGTAATTTCATAACCCAAAGTTAGAAACTGATATTGATTTTGAGGTAAGGAAAAACCTTGCTGTTGTTACGGAATTTCAAAAAAGTATCATTACTCTTTTTTTTCAGGATTTACCTTTTGAATTCCCATAACATATTCTAACCCACCCTCTTCGGAATAACCTCTTTCAGCATATAATTGATATGAAATTTTCTCTTTCCGAACATCTATCTTTTTTTTATAGACAGTATCCGTACCAAAGTAATTACACCAAGATGTAAATATTTTATTATTGGAACTAATTAAACGAATCTCACTAACTTTTTCGTTTCCAACAAACCCAATTATAGGCTTCTCTTTTTTATCAAAGACTATTAGGTATATTTCACCATCCGATGCATCTACAAATCTTCGCTCAAATTCAGGTCTAAATGAATCATATAAGTCTTTTGGGTCTTTATCAAAGCATGATAATATTTCTATTTTATCATCGGATTGTTTGACACATGACGTAATTAAGCTCAAAAATAATAATAGAAAAAGGGTGTTAGATAATTTCATAACAATAAATGTAAAAAGTACATAAATATACTGAGGATTAAGTCTATATACAATAATGTTATCGTTGAAAATTTTGGTTTACAATCGCATCCTAATAAAGTAGTAAATTGAAGTGGTATTTTATTATTAACAGAGTAAAGTAACCTAAATTCCCACCTATTTTGTCACCTAAAAATAGAAAACCCTCATAACAAATAAGTTACAAGGGTTTTTGCGGAGAAAGAGGGATTCGAACCCCCGGAGGTGTGACCCTCGCTAGTTTTCAAGACTAGTGCATTCGACCACTCTGCCATTTCTCCAAGAGTGTATCTGATTGCTCAAATGCGAGCGCAAATATAAAACCCTTTTTTGTTTTACTAAAGCATTTTATAATTTTTTTTCTAGTTAATTTCACTTAGCAACTAATTAAATAAATACTACTTTTATCGCTTACTTTTTTACATGGAATTAGAATTAATACTTTTAGCTTTTATTGGATTGGTAACCGGTGTTATAAATACCTTAGCCGGAGGTGGTTCACTGTTAACCTTGCCTATGCTTATCTTTTTAGGCCTCCCTCCTAGCGTAGCGAACGGAACCAATAGAATAGCCATATTAATTCAAAGTATTGTGACGAATGCCGGATTTCGGAGTAAGGGAATCAATACCTATCCATTCAGCATCTATTTTGGAATTTCAGCAACATTAGGCGCCATTCTTGGAGCACAATTGGCTATTGAAATTGATGGTGCGCTTTTTAATAAAATTCTTGCCATTATCATGGTCATTGTTGTTGCCTACCTGGTTTTAAATAGAAAAGCTAAACTTGAAGATGTTATAGAAAGAGTTAGTGGCAAGCACTTATGGACAAGTATTATTCTATTTTTCTTCGTAGGAATTTATGGAGGTTTTATTCAAGCTGGTGTCGGCTTTTTAATGTTACTGGTCCTTTCAGGGGTCAATAGATTTTCTTTAGTAAAAAGTAATGCCCTCAAAATTGTTATAACAGGAATTTATACCGTTTTTGCAGTGATCATTTTTATGGTCAATGATAAAATAAATTGGGAATACGGGCTGATTCTTGCTTTCGGAAATGCTGTAGGTGGCTGGTTTGCCAGCAGGTGGTCAGTTTCAAAAGGAGACGGGTTAGTGAAAATATTTTTAATCGTAATGGTGATCATTATGGCCATAAAATTATGGTTCTTTACCGACTAATTTTAAATTCTGTATAATGCCTAACAGGTGCAAGCTCATAGTTTACAGATTCTACCTTTGACATGGGTGAGCCTTTCTCTAAGAATCGCAACAATTGATTCAAATCTGATTCGATTCCTTCTGCTTCAACATAAACACTGCCATTCTGCTCATTCCTCACAAAGCCCACAATATTGAGTTTTACGGCTTCCTCAAAAGTATATTTTCTAAACCAGACACCTTGAACCTTACCTACTACTTGTATTTGATAGTTTTTGATCATTTTAAATACGCTCACCGGGTCGGAAGTGAAGGGTTCACCTCCGAAGGGTTCGCTACAGGGTCAAATTTATGATTAATATTCCAAAACTTATTAGTTCTCGTTTTTCACTTCTCACTTATTATAGTAACTTTGCTTTTCGATTTTTTTAATCTATTTACATGAGTAACTCAATTGGTAATCTTTTTAAACTAAGCACTTTTGGCGAATCACACGGTCCGGCAATTGGAGGTGTTATTGACGGTTGTCCTGCAGGTATTGATCTTGATCTATCATATGTTCAAAATGAACTGGACCGCAGAAAACCAGGACAATCAAAAATTACAACACAGAGAAAGGAGCCAGATCAGGTTGAATTTTTATCCGGCATTTTCGAAGGGAAAACAACAGGAACTTCTATTGGCTTTCAAATCAAAAATACCAATCAAAAGAGTAAAGACTATACTCATAATGTAGACGTTTACAGACCTTCTCACGCCGATTACACCTATGATCAAAAATATGGAGTACGTGATCACAGAGGTGGTGGTAGAAGTTCAGCAAGAGAAACAGCAAATTGGATTGTTGGTGGCGCAGTTGCCAAACAATTGATCAAAGACATCAAGATAACCGCTTTTACTTCTTCAGTAGGAGAAATTTTTATCGATAAACCATACCAAGAACTTGACTTCTCAACAATAGAACAAAATATCGTGAGATGCGCTGACCCAGTTATCGCTGAAAAGATGATTGAACATATCAGCGAAATCAAAAAACAAGGAGATACTGTTGGAGGAACAATCACCTGTGTTATTCAAAATATTCCTGTTGGATTGGGTGAACCTATTTTTAACAAACTGCATGCTGCACTAGGGCAAGCCATGCTTTCAATAAATGCGGTGAAAGGATTTGAGTATGGAAGTGGTTTTTGCGGAGCGAAAATGAAAGGTAGTGATCACAACGACTTATTTAATCAAGACGGTACTACTAAAACAAACCTGTCTGGAGGTATTCAAGGCGGGATTTCTAATGGTATGGATATTTACTTTCGCGTGGCGTTCAAACCTGTTGCTACATTGATCCAAAAACAAGATACGATTGATTCTAAGGGGAATAATGTTGAAATGCAAGGTCGAGGAAGACATGATCCATGTGTAGTGCCTAGAGCTGTTCCTATTATTGAGGCATTAGCCGCAATGGTCATGGCAGATTTTTACTTATTGGCCAGAGCCAGGAGCTAAACTCATACCAAACTTCTTTTTCCATCGCATTTTGCGATATTTAAATTCGTGGAATTTATCACAAGAAGCAGTGATATCGCTAATTACTTTAGCTTTATCCAGGCCTGTGATAGCAGCGTATTTGCTTCCTATAATTTCTATCATTGATGGTGTTAATCCTAATCTATTGAAATTATCAATCCTTTGCTGGTAATCCATTTTTTCAAATTTCATTCTATTCAGGTCAACCAAATAAAAATCATACGAACCATCCGGTTTCTTTATCATCAATGTATTCCCTTTTGAATGATCAAAACTATGGATCTCATTCTCATGCAACTGATATGTGAACTCAGTGAACTGCTCAAGGATATTCACTCTATCAGGATAATTCTCATCAAAAAGGTTTTCAAATTTCAAATCGTAATTCAAATTTTCAGAAACATAAAAACTTTCTTCTAAACCTATTAAATTACTATATTCTACATAGCCAATTGGTTTTGGAGTCAAAATTCCTTTAGCCAGTATATTCTTTCCATGTTCAAATGAGCGTCTTGCCTTCGAGCCTCTCACATATTTATAAGCAAAACGATTAATCAAATGTGGTACTTTAAATGATTTTACATTCCACTGTTTATCTTCAAAATCAAAAACTTTAATGGTATTTCTTTTCTTCCAATAGGTTTTGCCGGTATCATTGAATGAAAGAATAATTTCTTTGACTTTTTGTTCATTGGAAGCGTCATCCACGTGTATGTTGATCATTTAAACTACCCTTTTTAATGAATCTGAGATTAGACAAGAATTACTATCGAAGATAATTCTCATGGAGGTAAAAGTAATAATTATGTATCACTTAAAATAAAATTTTAATTCAAGCGTTTAAGATTCAGTTGTATGTTAACAAGTGCAACTCACTTCCCTCAAATAACAATTTTCTCATCATAAATTTAATACAGATGTTTCTGTATAAGGCCGTCGTGTAGGTTTCAGATTATTGAAGCATTCATGGATGTAAAATTGAATTGTCGAGTCTTAAACCTTCAACAGATGAAGAAAAAGACATTAATATATGGCTTTGCTCTCAAAAGCAAAGTCCCTAAAGATCCCTTTTTTTTGGACCGCTACTGGAAGATAAAAATTTCATAGCGGTCTTTTGTTTTGATATAAAACGAAACAAAAAAAGACTACTTATCGAAACAAGTAGTCTTTTAAACAAAATCTAAAATGTTAATTATTATTTCAACTTCTTATATGTCTTAAATGAACCTACGTTGTTTTCTTCTTGGACTCTGAACATCTCGCTTCCGTTTGGGAATTCAGTAATATTATACATAATTGAATCTGTTGAAAGTTCTGATCGCTCTAAATGTTGAGCCAGATCTTGCATAACATCTGTATTCAATTCATCATTAGTATCTAATACCAAAACGTTATCCGGTAAGTTTAAGACATTAATTGAACTGATTTTACTTTCATTGAATTCGACATCCATGGTAGCTTCTTTTAATTCATAATGATCAATTCCTAAACCCTGTGTTTCGTTTTGACCTTCATCATTATATACGAACCTTACTTGAAATTCATCATTCAAAAATTCACTTACTTCTAACAAGACTACTTCATTCATACCTGTGTTTTTAGGAGATGAAGTATCCTGAAAATACACTTCTTTCCATTTTTTTCCATCAAACACTTCGATAGAGAACTCGCCTTTTTCATCTTCAACCTGTAAGTTGTAGGTTACTTCTATCTGAACATCTTTAACATCCGAAAGGTCTGCAATCGGCGTTGTCAAGCTCGTTCTGTCATTTGATTTTGATCCATGAACATGATCATTAAATAACGCTGCACCTGAATCAAACTCAGATTCAATCGTTGGGCCACTGTTTGGCATTACACCCGTATATCCAAATTGCCACCCGGTGGCATTTGAATTAATTTCGTAGATCCAACCATCAGGAATTTCTGATTCGTTGAAACTTTCTTTCTGTATTTGTGCGGATATCGTATGGCTTAAAAACAAAACGATAATTATAAATCCGATCTTTTTCATTGTAATTGTTTTTGTATTACTGTTTTATAACGCTACAAAACCTAAAATATTTTATATGGTTCAAGGTTGTAAATGCTAATATTTCCTTAAAATTTTTCAATAAATCTTCTGAGTTGATTCCATTTCTTACGGAATAATTTATCTTTGCAAGGATTTTAAAAAAAATAAGACATGAACGACGGTTTATATGCGAAAATAAAAAGCACAAAGGGTGATATTCTTTTAAAGCTTGAGATGGAAAAAACTCCAGGAACAGTGGGTAATTTTGTTGCCCTCGCAGAAGGAAATTTAGAAAACTCAGCTAAACCACAAGGTGAAAGATATTATGATGGTTTAAAATTTCACAGGGTGATTCCTGATTTTATGGTTCAAGGCGGATGCCCTCTTGGAACAGGAACAGGAAATCCAGGTTATAGCTTTGAGGATGAATTTCACGCAGACCTTAAGCATGACAAGCCAGGTATTCTTTCTATGGCCAATGCTGGCCCTGGAACAAATGGATCACAGTTTTTCATAACGCATGTACCAACACCTTGGTTAGATAATAAGCATACTGTTTTTGGTGAAGTACTTGAAGGACAAGACATAGTTGATACGATCACTCAAGATGACAGCATTGAAAAAATGGAAATCATAAGAGTTGGCGGAGCTGCTGAAGCCTTTGATGCGATTGAGGCATTCAGAACTTTTGAAGGAGATAGAGATAAAAAAATAGCTGAAGCTAAAGAACAAATGGATGCTGAATTAGACAAACTAGCAGCAGGTTTTGAAAAAACTGAAAGCGGTTTAAGATATCAGATTATTCAAAAAGGATCTGGTGCACAAGCAAGTCAAGGTAAAGAAATCTCTGTACATTATAAAGGTCAGTTGCCTGATGGAAGGGTATTTGATTCTTCATATGATCGTAAACAACCAATTGACTTTACAGTAGGAATTGGTCAGGTTATAAAAGGATGGGATGAAGGCTTGCAATTGTTGCAAGTTGGAGACAAAGCACGTTTGGTTATTCCTTCTCATTTGGCTTATGGCTCGCAAGGAGCTGGAGGGGTTATACCTCCTGATGCCACATTGATTTTTGACGTTGAATTAGTGGCTGTTAAATAAGCCTTTCTACATAGAATCAAAAGCACCTGTTATTTTTATGACAGGTGCTTTTTTATGTGCTAATTATATTGTAACTTTAATAGTCCAATAATCCAATATTCATATATTATGAAATATTTACTCCTCATTTTTTCTTTCTGTTTTATCCCTTTTACTTGGGCTCAAGAAGAGGAACAGCATCCACTTTTAGCTGATGAATTTTACGGAGAAATTGGGGTCTTCATTCCTCAAAAGGACATTAAATTTGGCGCCAGTGCTGAGTCTGAGGATAGTGATATTGATTGGTCAGAAACATTCGATTTCAATGATAACCAGGCTACCCCATTTTTAAATTTAGAATGGAGATGGAACAAGAAATGGCGCTTAACCGTAGAAGGTTTTACCGTAAACAATGCTGCTGGGGCAACATTAAAAGATTCTATTAAATTTGATAATGTAACTTTTCTACCAGGCAGCACTGTTAGAGGAGGAGTTAGTGTGGGCGTGTTTAGGATATTTGTGGGGAGAACAATTTCATCCGGACCAAAACATTCTTTAGGTGCCGGACTTGGAGTTCATGCCATGAACCTTGGACTATTTATAGAAGGTGAGGCCTTATCCAGTGAAGGAGACCGTAAATTTGAGAAAAAAACTATTGATGGCTTGATCCCTTTGCCAAATATAGGAGGATGGTATCATTGGGCTCCTACACCAAAATGGGCATTTGTAGCCAGGGTTGACTGGTTTGGAATCACTATTGATAAATACTCAGGAGGCTTATGGGATATTGCACCGGGTGTTAAATACCAGATTATAAAAAATTTCGGGGTTGGTTTGGACTATCGTTTTTTCTTTTTAAACGCAAGAGTTACCGATGGTAACTTAGACGGCAGATTCAACATGGATTTTTCGGGGCCGTTGTTAACCCTTCATGCCAATTTTTAGTAAAATATGCAAATCGATCCATTAGAACAACTTAAATATCCTATCGGGAAGGCAAAAATTCCTGAAGAAATTACAGAAATTGACATTCAAAAATGGATTAAAATACTTGATTCCTTTCCAAGAAAGATGCGTTTGATCACGCAGAAGCTATCTGATGAGCAGTTAGACACCCCTTATAGAGATGGTGGCTGGACAATTAGACAAGTGATTCATCACGTGGTTGACAGCCATTACAATAGTTATATCAGATTCAAATGGACTTTGACTGAAGATAAACCAGTGATTAAGGCTTATCATGAAGACCGTTGGGCCGAATTAAATGATTATAAGGCTCCGATAGAATTATCTCTTACCGCCTTAGAAAGTCTTCATGCCAAATGGGTTTATTTACTTAAGGGACTGTCAAAAGAAGAGTTAAAGCGGGTATTTATACATCCAGATACGAATGAAGAAGTTTCACTTGAAAAAAACATTGGTATCTACGCGTGGCATAGCAAACATCATTATACCCATATAGGGAATCTATTGATAGATAAAGATTGGTTCTAATTTATTAATTTTCATCATCAAGCTTTCCATTTAATATTACATCCCATACTTGGTTTTTGCTGACCATGTAATGTTTTGCCGGCTAAAAGTAAATCTAATGCTTCTCTAAGATCAGTTCCGCTTACGGGCACGCCGTTTCCTGGTCTTGAATTATCGATTTGCCCTCGGTAAACCAATTTTAAATCCTTATCAAAAACATAATTATCTGGTGTACAGGCCGCTTGATAGGCCTTAGCTACCTCCTGCGATTCATCATATAAATAAGGAAATGGGTAAGACAAATCAAGCGCCACTTTTTTCATCATTTCAGGACCATCTTGCGGATAGTTGACACTATCATTCGAGGAGATGGCAATAAACCCAACTCCTTTCTCTTTATACTCCTGTGCCATCCTAATTAATTCATGATTAACATGAATAACGAATGGGCAGTGATTACATATAAAAACTATAACTGTTGCTTTTTCTCCTTTTAACTGTTCTAAAGATAAAACCTCATTCGAAATCGTGTCAATTAATTTAAAATCCGTAGCCTCAGATCCTAGAGGAAGCATATTAGATGCTGTGTTCGCCATAAATCCTAATTTATTTATATATTTACTTCAATCTTGACACAAAAATAATCTTTTAAAAGGAACCATTTATTAACTTTTTAAGATGCTATTCTTGCTTACTAGAAATAAAAGCACATTCAAATAATATTAAAATTGAAATCAATCCTATGAAGACAGCGCAACAATGGTATGATGAATATGCCGTAAGCCATCAAAACGAAACCAATCAAAAGATCCATTATATCTGTGTTCCTGCCATATTTTTCAGCATCGTCGGGATGATCATGAGTATTCCTTCAGGATTTATTCAAAACACATTAGGTATTAGCAATCCTATGATTGGAAATTGGGCCAGTATCGTAATGGTCTTTCTTTTGATCTTTTACATCCGCTTATCATTTACGCTATTTTTAAGAATGTTAGGATTTGGTGTACTTACCATCATTGGCAACTACTATTTAGGTCAATACCTGCCTTTATTTATTACTTCTGTAGCAATTTTCGTTGCTGCCTGGATCGGGCAATTCTACGGGCATCATATTGAAGGTAAAAAACCTTCCTTTATTAAAGACCTTCAGTTTTTATTAATAGGTCCGGCCTGGGTCTTAGAAAAACTATCTAAGTAATGAGTTCAGCCGTTATCTCTTTTGAAGACTTTCAGAAAGTTGATTTGAGAGTTGGAACCATCATTGAAGTATTGGATTTTCCTAAAGCCAGAGTTCCTGCTTTTCAGCTTAAAATAGATTTTGGTGACCTGGGAATAAAAAAGTCAAGTGCTCAAATAACCACCTTGTATTCAAAGGAGACTTTAATGCATAAAAAAGTCATAGCCGTTATAAATTTTGAAGCCAAACAAATTGCAAATTTCAAGAGTGAATGCCTTGTTTTAGGGCTTCAAAACGGTAAAGATGTAGTACTTTTACAATCAGGCGACAATATCGCTAACGGAACACAGGTACTTTAATACAAACCTAAAATTTTATTGTTTTAAGCATGTCAGTGACAAAAGAATTGCATCAACTTTCAACCGATTTAAGTGGCGAATTATATACTGATGATCTTCATAAGAACATGTATGCTACTGACGCCTCAGTGTATAGAAAAATACCTTTGGCAGTAGCCTTTCCAAAAGGGCCAGATGACATCAAAACACTTATAGATTTCGCATCAAAGCGAAAGATTTCACTCGTTCCAAGAACCGCCGGGACATCACTTGCGGGTCAATGCGTTGGTGAAGGAATCATAGTGGATACGTCTAAAAACTATACACGCATACTAGCCTTTGATGAAAAGAATAGAACCATTCGGGTTGAACCAGGAATTGTGCGCGATGAATTAAATGAATTTTTAAAGCCATTTGGCCTGTTTTTTGGTCCGAACACTTCTACTTCAAACCGTTGCATGATTGGCGGAATGGTTGGAAATAATTCTTCTGGAACTACTTCAATTCAATACGGCGTTACCAGAGACAAGGTAATTGAAATGAACACTGTTTTGTCTGATGGATCAGCCTGTGCCTTCGGAAATCTGACTAAAAAAGAGTTTAACGAAAAACTAAAAGGAAATTCACTTGAAAGCAAAATATACAACCTGCTTTTCAGCGAATTGTCAAAAAAAGAAACCCAAGAGGAAATTAGAAATGAATTCCCAAAACCATCGATTCATCGCAGGAATAATGGATATGCAATAGATGCCTTACTTGATAATGAAATCTTTTCTGATGAAAATAAGCCAATCAATGTAGCAAAATTACTTTGTGGAAGCGAAGGAACTTTGGCTTTCACAACAGATGTTACCTTATCTCTTGATCTCCTCCCTCCTGCCCATAACATCATCGTTGCTGCTCATTTTGAAAGTATTCAGGAAAGTCTTGAGGCTGTAGTTGCAGCCATGAATCACAATCTATATACTTGTGAATTAATGGATAAAACCATTCTTGACTGTACCAAGAATAATCGGGAACAATTAAAAAACAGATTTTTTGTTCAAGGCGATCCTGCCGCGATATTAATGATGGAACTCTGTCATGATGATCCGGATATTGTCAAAAAAAATGCGCAAGCACTTATTAAAGAATTACAAGACAAAAATTTTGGTTACGCGCATCCTATCCTATTAGGTGACGACATTGGAAAGGCCCTGTCTCTTAGAAAAGCAGGCCTGGGCTTGTTAGGTAATATAGTGGGTGACCGCAAGGCTGTGGCCTGTATTGAAGACACCGCTGTAGAAGTTAAGGACCTACCAAACTACATTGCTGAATTTACAGCAATGATGAAAAGCTATGACCAGGAGGCTGTTTATTATGCCCATGCGGGTGCTGGCGAACTGCACTTAAGACCTATCCTCAATCTTAAATTGAGTGAAGACATCCATTTATTTCGTGAAATCACCAGTAAAGTAGCTGAACTTGTAAAGAAATATAAAGGTTCAATGAGCGGGGAACATGGAGATGGTATAGTCAGATCAGAATTTCTAAGTCTTATGTTGGGTAAAAAGAATTATGAGCTGATGAGAAGGATCAAACAAGTATTCGATCCGCAGCAAATTTTTAATCCTGGAAAGATTATTGACCCTTGGCCTATGGATGCTTCTCTAAGGTATAATCCGGATCGGGAAGAACCTCAAATAGAAACCATTCAGGATTTCTCTGATTCACAAGGCATATTAAGAGCTGCTGAAAAATGTAATGGCTCAGGAGATTGTAGAAAACCTGTATTTGCCGGCGGAACAATGTGCCCAAGTTATAGAGCTACTAAAAACGAAAAGGATACAACTCGAGCTCGAGCAAACATGCTGCGAGAATACTTAACGAATAGCGAAAAATCAAATCGATTTGATCATGCTGAACTAAAAGAAGTATTTGATCTCTGTTTAAGTTGTAAAGCCTGTGCCAGTGAATGCCCTAGTAATGTTGATGTGGCAGCATTGAAAGCTGAATTTCTCTATCAATATCAAAAAGAAAACGGTGTGAGTTTCAGGACGAGGTTATTTGCGGATAACGTGAAATACAACAAGTTAGGCTCTTTAATGCCCTCCATTGCCAATTTGGTATTAAGTACCAGCCTGGCTAAAAAAATAATGGGCGTGGCTATACAAAGAAGTATTCCTAAGCTTGCTCAGAAAACAACTAAAAAATGGTATCAAAACAATAAAAACAGGTTTAAAAATACCCATTACCCAAATGGTCAAGTTTATTTGTTTATTGACGAGTTTACAAACTTTTATGATGATCAGGTTGGAAAAGACTGCATCGAAGCTCTAGTAAAGTTAGGCTATGAGGTTTTAATTACTGATCACGAGGAAAGTGGCAGGAGTTTTATCTCAAAGGGTCTCTTAGATGAAGCTAAAGAACTAGCAAACCTTAATGTTGACTTTTTCAAAGAAAAAATTAATAAAGATGCACCACTTGTTGGAATAGAACCTTCGGCAATTTTAACTTTTAGAGATGAATATCTCAGATTGGCAGATGACAAAGAAAATGCGAAGCTCATAAGTACAAATGCCTTTACAATAGAAGAATTTATTGAGAGAGAAATTAAAAAAGGCAAGATTCATAAACGTCAATTTACAAGTAAGGCAAAAAAAATAAAAGTTCATGGACATTGCCAGCAAAAGTCGCTGTCAAATATGAAGGCTACTTTTAGCATGCTAAACCTGCCTCAAAATTTCGAAGTTTCAATTATGAATACAGGATGTTGCGGTATGGCCGGATCGTTTGGTTATGAAAAAGAACACTATGATCTAAGCATGCAAGTAGGAGAAGATACACTTTTCCCTAAAGTTAGAAATATGGAATCTAATGTTGAAATTATTGCCTCAGGAACAAGTTGTAGACACCAAATTAAAGACGGAACAAATAGATTGGCAAAACATCCAATTAGCTTGTTCAAGGAAGCTTTAAAATAAGTTTTGCAGACAAGGTAAATTTATTTAATTTTAGAGCCCTCTTAAATTTAATTAGAGAACGATTATAATACCCTTTTTAAGGCTACTTGTAAGATATTACTATCAATATAATACATTCCAAGTTGCTTTATATCAAGATATTGTAATTTTATTAATCAAATAACATTGAAATGAAAAAATTCATCACTGTTTTATCTTTCACCTTTTTTTTATGCTTTTCTGCCGTTAGTTATGGGCAGGCTGAGGCAGAAACCGGGCCTAAACCTTCACTCGATAATGGTACGATTGAAAGCCAATTCGGTTATTTATACAGAAAATCTAGTTCTTATCAAGAATATAAAGTTGTAAAAAAGACCTCTTATCAAAAGATTAAAGGGAATGTTCTTGACTCAATGCAGGCCTTGAAGAAAGATTTAGGGGACACAAAAAAACTAGTCGAGGTTCAAGGAAACGAGATTAAAAGTTTAAAGTCTGATCTCCAAACGACCAATAATAACTTAACATCCGTAACGAAGGAAAAAGACAATATAAAGTTTCTTGGTATACCCATGACCAAAGGTTCGTATAACAGTTTGTTATGGACGATCATTTTTAGTTTAGTTGCCTTGCTCCTATTCTTTATTTTCAGATTCAAATCAAGCAACTCCATTACAGTGCAAGCCAGAGATCTGTTAAGTGATACTGAAAAAGAATTTGAAGCTTACAAAGCGAAAGCCCTTGAAAGGGAGCAAAAAGTAAGAAGAGAATTACAGGATGAGCTAAACAAGCAAAAATATGCGGATAAAAAGGGTAAGAAATAAGTATTTTTTTATCATAAAAATTTACAAACCGAATAATTGATTTTATTCGGTTTTTTTATGCGCCAAATTCTGGCGCGTGACTTAATTAGTAATGATACATCTCACTTGTCAGATCATGATGGTTAATCCAACTTGGTCTCTAATTATTTTTTTATGGTTTTAATCATTAAATTGCTGATACTAAACCTTTAATATACAAATTTTGAAGAATTTCCTTAGCCTGCTCATTATTTTCTTACCTATTGTGGCCTTTACGCAGCAAAAATTACCAAAAGATAAGCAAGACATCAACAACGCTATAGAAGCTCATAAAAAGGACCTGATCGCCATTAGCGATGAAATCTGGGCCAAAGCTGAAACTGCATTTGAGGAATATGATTCTTCTAAGATCTTATCAGACTATGCAGAAACGAATGGGTTTACAGTTGAAAAGGGAGTCGCGGGTATGCCAACTGCTTTCGTAGCAACTTATGGATCTGGTAAGCCCGTCATTGGCATATTGGGCGAGTTTGACGCCTTACCCGGTATTTCTCAAAAAGCGGTTCCGGTCAAGGAACCTTTAAAGGAGGGAGCCGCCGGACATGGATGCGGACATAACTTATTTGGCGCAGCCAGCCTAGGTGCGGCCATTGCCATTAAAGAACTAATTGAGCAAGGAAAGATTCAGGGTACCATTAAATTCTTTGGAACCCCAAGTGAAGAAAAATATTTTGGTAAAATATGGATGGTCAACGCAGGCCTTTGGGATGACGTAGATGTAAACATGAGTTGGCACCCTCACGCTTCTACAGAATCAGATGTTCAAAGCTCTCTGGCCTTAATTGATTTTAAAGTTGAATTCTTCGGACAGGCCGCGCATGCTGCAGCTGATCCTTGGAATGGCAGAAGCGCCTCGGATGCACTCGAATTATATACATCAGGAATCAACTATTATAGAGAACACGTTAAACCAAGTGTAAGAATGCATTATCATATTCAGGACGCAGGTTTAGTGGTGAATGTTGTTCCTGATTATTCAAAATTATGGGTACGAATCAGAGACTCTAAACGCTCCGGAATGATGCCGGTTTATGAAAGGGTCATGAAAATGGCTGAAGGAGCAGCCATCATGGCAAATGTAGATTATAAGATTACTTTGATTTCCGGAATTTATGAAGTATTGGTAAATCGAGCCGGCGGTGAGGTTTTACAAAAAAACTTAGAACTACTGGGGCCAATAACATATACAGAGGAAGAAATAGCCTTCGGAAAAAAAATTCAAGAGGTTACCGGTAAACCTCAACTAGGCCTTGATAGTGAAATAAGCGCATTAAAAGAAACAAGAAAAAACCCTGGTGGTGGTTCAACAGATGTTGGGGACGTAAGCTGGAATGTTCCCAACATAAATCTTAGAGTTACAACTGCCCCTATAGACACGCCCTGGCATTCTTGGGCGGTAGTAGCCTGCGGTGGAATGTCAATTGGTCATAAGGGCTTAATTCAGGCTGCAAAGGCCATGGCAATGACGATGTACGATCTATATGAAAACCCGAAAACGGTACAAAAAATAAAGGATGAATACAAAGAAAGAAAAGGAACTGAAGTATATAAAGCAATGATTCCAGAAGGCCCTCCACCAATTGTTGAGCCTTAATAATTATGCAACAATTTTTAAAATTTATTTATGGTCAAATTTGAATGTGAGGTTAAGTAATCCGGAGCATTTGTACCTTCATTAAATAACAAATCCAGTATACTCAAATTGCTTATAAAACCATGCTTGTCATCAAACACCTGAGTATAGGAACTTAGCTCATAAGCAGGCATTTTCCTTGCATTGGCTAAAAACCTATAATCATTGTCTTTTACATTTGTATCAATATAATCATTGGTAAATGAAAATTTTTGATCCAGCTGTAAACAATCATTGATGAGCTCATAAGAATGCATGTTTAAATCCAGTAAAAATTTATGAGGTTTTTCAAATATTTGCATGAGTTCATCTTCATAAAATTCAAAATAGGGTGATGACCTGTAAGACGATTCAAGAGACTTTATGATATTTTTCTTCCATGCGAAGGTATGATCAATCTTAATGTCTTTTGTTTTTTGCCTTTGATTCGATTTTGAATGCTGAATAGGAACGCTTAACAATTGCCTTCCATTTGCTCCATAAATATAGCACCTGTTTCTATAGGTCTGCTTTTGGAAGTTATCCTGTTTCTCAAAAATAATTTCCTCTTGATCAGCGATCAATACATATTGGATAATTGGGGCAAAAAAGCTTGGTTGTACGAGCAAAATAAAAAATTAAAATACGAATTAAGCAGCCTTCTTTCTTTTTCTAAACCAGTTAAAACCATAAAGAACCAACATCAATCCAACAAATGGAAAGAAAAAAGATATGGCTTTACCACTTCCTCCAACCGTTGTGAATAGTCTTTCCCATCTGACTTTATCTAGTCCCTGACCGTCAGAATTCCAACTAAACCAAATAAATACAGGCTTACCAACAACATGATCATAAGGTACATAACCCCAATATCTTGAATCTTCAGAGTTGTGGCGGTTGTCACCCATCATCCAGTAATAATTTTGCTTAAACGTATAGGTATCCACCGGTTCTGCACTTCCGTTTAGATAAATTTGACCGTTTTCAACACGAAGTGTGTTTTTTTCATACTCCACAATAATTTGCTTGTAAAAAGGCAATGACGCTATATTTAAGGCAACTGTTTTCCCTTCTTCAGGAATATAAACAGGTCCAAAATTATCACGGTTCCAGTCAAGAGAACTCACATTAGGAAATACATCTTCAGCCTCTCCTTTTGGAGATAAACGTTTGGTCAAACTCTTAACTGTAGGGTTCTTTGAAATCAATTGGGCATCCTCATCAGCGAGATTCAAAATATAATTTCCGTCCTGTAACCTACCTCCTTCTCTAACGTGATATCTACTCTTCAGACTCTTGACGCTTAAAGCCTTGCCATCTGTATCAGTTTCATAGAAAAACTGTAATCTCGCTCTATCTGGTAATACATTCTTTTTTCCATTGATATAAACATACCCATCTCTGATTTCAAGCGAATCACCAGGTATTCCAACGCAGCGTTTCACATAATTGGATTTTTTATCGATGGGTTTTCTAATCTTTCTATTCGTCTTTTTAAAGAATTGCTCAACGGTATCCACGGGCCAGCTAAAGACAACAATATCGTTTTGCTTTATCTTTTGCAAGGCTGGTAATCGCATATAAGGCAATTGAGGAAACTTCAAATAACTCTTGGTTTTAACAATTGGCAAGGTATCATGAACCATAGGTGCCGCAACAGTTGTCATCGGTACCCTTGCTCCGTAATGGAACTTACTCACAAACAGAAAATCTCCAATTAACAAGGATTTTTCCAAAGATGATGTTGGAATAGTATAGGGCTGCATAAAATAAGTGTGCACCAATGTTGCTGCAATAACTGCAAAGGCTATTGAACTCACCCATTCTCCTGTTGCTGTTCTCGGTTTTAGGCTTCTATCTTTGATATAGGCCACATCTTCCATATAATTCACATAAAAAATGTAAAAACCAAGACTTAATACGACAAGAAATGAATCTTTTGTGGTGTTCTTACCAAAGCTTCTGATCGTTTCAACCCAAACTATAGGGAACATCAAAAGGTTAATAATCGGAATGAATAGCAATATCACCCACCATTTTGGTCTGTTGATTATTTGCATCAAAACGATTGCATTGTATACGGGAATAATTGCTTCCCATGCCTTTCTACCTGCTTTGACATATAATTTCCAGGTTCCCAAAAAATGAACTACCTGCAGGATGAGTATAAAAAGTAACCACTGTGTTAAGGTCATAATGATTTTATATTTAATTCTTATTTATCTTAATTAGTATAAGAGTCTTGTAAAATGTTACCTTTTTCAAAGGATATATTTTATAAACTCAATACGTCTTTCATATTAAAAACACCTTTTTTTCCATGCAACCATTCGGCAGCCACTACAGCTCCAAGTGCAAATCCGGTACGATTAAAGGCAGTATGTTTAATTTCTATAGCATCAATCGCTGATGTATAAGATACGCTATGGGTACCTGGTACTTCACCTTCTCTTTTTACTTTAATAAAAAGGTCATCCGAATCAGCTGTTTCTATATTCCATTGTTTCTTTTCAGAATTTTCGAGAATATCGTTTGCCAGTGAAATTGCTGTACCACTGGGCGCATCTAGTTTGTGAACATGATGAATCTCTTCCATGGCAACGTCATAACCTTTAATCTGTTCCATCATTTTTGCCAGATGTGCATTCAAATTAAAGAACAAATTAACTCCGATACTAAAATTTGAAGCATAGATAAAAGCCCCGTCATGCGCCTCACAATATGATTTGATCTCATCGAATCTATCCAGCCAGCCTGTTGTCCCTGAAACTACTGCAACATTGCTATCAATGCAATCTTTAATATTATCAAATGCAGCAGCGGGATGACTAAAATCTATAGCGGCATCGGCAAGACTTAGATCCACGTCAATTGGATCAACGTCTTTTCTAATGACAATTTCATGTCCTCTTTCTA
Organism: Lutimonas halocynthiae; assembly: GCF_030409835.1. GTDB lineage: Bacteria > Bacteroidota > Bacteroidia > Flavobacteriales > Flavobacteriaceae > Lutimonas > Lutimonas halocynthiae. The sequence continues at coordinate 118,881 of NZ_JAUFQO010000016.1, read as the reverse complement.
AGGCAATTTCTTCAATGGCCTTTCCCATTCTGCCATAACCTAACAATGCAATTTTCATTTCTCTATACTTTCTTATTAAAAGTCGAATTTTAAATTTAATCCAGCTACCGTTTTCTTATCTACAGGATTCACATACAAAGATGGTTTCCATGATAAATTCCTGTTAAAGGCCTTGTCATCCAAATGGGCATCAACATTCGCTTCAATGATGTTCAAAGCATACAACCCTATGGTTATAAAAAGTGCAAGATCTCTGTTCTTTTTTAATACCTCTTGAGCCCTGATAAGACCTGCTTCACTAATGTTCGGATTAGTTCCTGTTCCATCAAATTCATCGGGTCTACCTGATATTCTTAATTTATATGCTTCCTGATAACGATCATACTCCTTTTGGTTGTCCACAACAAAGTAAACACCGGTACCAATAGCAGCATAAACAATAGGGATTTTCCAATATTTCTTATTATAAGCCTGACCAAGCCCTGGCAGAACTGTTGAATAAAATGCAGCTGTAGCAGGAGAAAGCGGGTCAATCGTTTGAGAGTCTAAGGAAACAACGCCTTCAACAACCATATCATCAACTACCACTTCATCAGTCACTACTTCACCAGCTACTACCTCTTTCTTGTCCTCCTTTTGTTTCTCCTCAATCTCCTGAGCATGACATGGATTCCAACAAAAAATGCAAATAATTAGGCTATAAATAACTTTTTGCAGCATTTACTCAAGTAATTTTTTGATGCGGGCAAAATCTTCCTCTGAATGAAATGGTATAATGATCTTACCTTTTTCATTTCCGGAAACTTTCACATCAACTTTGTGCCCCAGATAGGTACTCATTTCCTTTATACCCTGTTTTAAATATTCTGGTATTTCTTTTTTAACTGCTGGAGGAGTTTCAACCGGTTTTCCTTCCTTTACGCTTTTAACCAACTGTTCAGTTTGCCTAACTGAGAGCTTATCTTTAATTATTTTTTGATATACCTCAAGCTGTACCTCATTCTCATAAATATTGATCAAAGCCCTTCCGTGGCCCATACTTAAGAATCCGTCTCTGATTCCAGTTTGAATGATAGGATCAAGTTTTAAAAGTCTTAAAAAGTTGGTAACGGTTGATCTATTTTTACCTACACGCACACTCAATTGCTCTTGTGTAAGTTTCACTTCTTCAATTAATTGTCTGTACGACAAAGCAACTTCTATCGGATCAAGATCTTTTCTTTGAATGTTCTCAACCAGTGCCATTTCCAGCATTTCCTGATCGTTCGCAATCCTGACATAAGCAGGTATCGACAAAGACCCAATTAGTTTAGAGGCTCTGTACCTTCTTTCACCTGAAACCAGCTGAAATTTATTTCCTTCTAATTTTCTTACAGTTATGGGTTGGATTACTCCTAATTCACGTATCGAACCTGCTAACTCTCTAAGCGCTTCTTCGTTAAAATTAGTTCTTGGCTGAAAAGGATTTACTTCAATAGCATCTAATTCTATCTCAACGATACTACCAACAAGTTTTTCAGCATTTTTATCCTGAATCGATGTAATATCTTCCTTGGCATCACTCAATAAAGCTGATAATCCCCTTCCTAAAACCTGTTTCTTAGTCGCTTTGGCCATCGTTACTGTTGTTTTTTATAATTTCATGAGCCAAATTAATATAATTTACAGCTCCCCTACTCGTTGCATCATAAGAAATAATGCTCTCTCCAAAACTTGGCGCCTCTCCCAATCTAATATTTCGTTGAATAATAGTCTTAAATACCATATTGTGAAAATGCTTTTTCACTTCAGCAACAACCTGATTCGAAAGTCTTAATCGCGAATCATACATCGTTAATAATAAGCCTTCTATTTCAAGTTCAGGATTATGAATTTTTTGTATGCTCTTGATCGTATTTAATAATTTGCCCAAACCTTCCAAAGCATAATACTCACATTGGATTGGTATGATAACCGAATCAGCTGTTGTCAAGGCATTGACCGTTATCAAGCCTAATGATGGCGCACAATCAATGATAATATAATCATAATCATCTTTAACTTCATCGAGCGCCGTTTTCAGCATATACTCTCTTCTTTCTTTATCGACCAGTTCGATCTCAATGGCGACCAGATCAATATGGGCAGGAATCATATCCACATTTGGTGAATTGGTTTTAATTATAGCTTCCCGCGCTCCAACGGTATGTTCGAGCACCTGATAAGTGCCCTTCTCAACACTTTCAACTTCAATTCCTAATCCAGAGGTCGCATTAGCTTGTGGATCAGCATCAACCAGTAGTACTTTTTGCTCTAAGACCCCTAAGGATGCCGCCAAATTTACTGTTGTTGTTGTTTTACCAACGCCTCCTTTTTGATTAGCAATAGCTATAATTTTTCCCATTCAAATAATGAATTTTAATCGCTGTAAAAATACAATTATTTATGAGCTTATGAAACGAAGTTTTTAACATACAAGCCCTCTTATTCACAAGTTAAGCGTATTACAATATTTGTTTTAATGCAAAAGGTTGGAACCTAAACATGTACTGGCAAATGTTCGATAAATATTCTGAAAAATTACGGTGGATATTATTCGCTTTATTTACTCTTTTTGCTTCTTATCATCATTTCAAGCATATCCCACATTTCCTCTGGTATTTTTTCAAGCATATTGAATTCTCCTGCGCCCTTTAACCATTCTCCTCCATCAATAGTGACAACTTCTCCGTTGACAAATGCTGAAAAATCAGAAATCAGATACGCTGCAAGATTAGCAAGCTCCTGATGTACTCCCAATCTTCCAACCGGGATTTTTTTCTTCATATCGAATTCTTCCTTCAATTCACCCGGTAACAATCTATCCCAAGCTCCTTTAGTTGGAAAAGGCCCTGGAGCAATTGCATTGGTGCGAATTCCATATTTCGCCCATTCTACAGCCAATGATCTCGTCATGGCTAAAACACCTGCTTTAGCTGTTGCAGAAGGAACCACGTAGGCAGATCCTGTCCAGGCATAAGTAGTTACTATATTTAAAACCGTAGAACGTTTTTGTTTTGTATCAATCCAATGCTTACCAAGTGCGAGCGTGCAATTCTTAGATCCTTTTAAAACAATATCAATTATCGTGTCAAATGCATTTGCAGACAATCTCTCAGTTGGACTGATAAAATTTCCAGCAGCATTATTAACTAGGGCATCAACTTTACCGAATTTTTCAAGCGCTGTTGCCAACATATTCTCAACTTGATCGTAATGTCTGACGTCACAACTCACTGGAAGTACTGTTCCTCCAGTTTTTTCTTCAAGTTCTTTCGCTGTTGTTAACAACTTATCCATATTCCTTGAACTGATCACAACACTCGCTCCTAATTCAAGAAAATAAGTGGTCATCGCCTTTCCTAAACCACTGCCACCCCCAGTAACTATAATAACTTCTCCTTTTAACGCATTGTCCCGTAACATGGGCTTGTCATATTCCATAGGTTCTAATTTTCTTGTTTTAAAACAAAAATACACTTTTAAATTGTTAAAAACTTCAGATGATTATTTGTTTTTTTTATTTCATGCTTGTCAGAATTAAAAACCTTTGTATATTTGCCGGACTTTTAGAGAAAAAAAGGTCTATACCCAATTATTAAGATATTTAGAAATGAAAAGAACGTTCCAGCCATCGAATAGAAAGAAAAAAAACAAACACGGATTTCGTGAAAGGATGTCAAGTGTCAATGGAAGAAAGATTTTGGCTAGAAGAAGAGCCAAGGGAAGAGCTAAACTTTCAGTGTCATCTGATCCAGGTCATAAAAAATAATATGTCTAAACATATATATATCAAAGGTGTTACTTTTATTAGTAACACCTTTTTTTATACCCAAATTTTAACATCATCAAAATATTTATATAATTAATTACTTTTCAATAAATTAGCTGACAAAAAAAATATAAAAGCATGCCAAAGAACAATTCCCTAAAATCCATTTTAATCATAGGTTCAGGTCCAATAGTTATAGGTCAAGCCTGTGAATTTGATTATTCAGGAACCCAAGCAATAAGATCTTTACGTGAAGAAGGTATAGAAGTTGTTTTGATTAATTCCAACCCGGCAACAATCATGACTGACCCTCAAATGGCAGATCATATTTACCTTAAACCCCTGACAACCAAATCTATCATCGAGATTCTCGAAAAACACGATATAGATGCGGTATTACCCACTATGGGAGGGCAAACCGCATTAAACTTATGTATTGAAGCGGATGAAAAAGGAATTTGGAAAGATTTTGGTGTAGAGCTTATTGGAGTAGATATTAACGCCATTAACATTACTGAAGATCGTGAACAATTTCGCGAACTTATGTTGAAAATTGGAGTTGGTATGGCGCCTCAGGCAACAGCCACCTCATTTCTAAAAGGAAAAGAAATTGCTCAGGAATTCGGATTTCCATTGGTTATCAGGGCCTCTTATACTTTAGGAGGTGCAGGAGCCTCAATCGTTTATAAGAAAGAAGATTTTGACGAACATTTAAGCCGTGGATTAGAAATTTCTCCTATTCATGAGGTAATGATCGACAAAGCCTTATTAGGTTGGAAAGAGTATGAATTAGAATTGCTTCGCGACAAAAATGATAATGTTGTGATCATTTGTACTATCGAGAATATGGACCCTATGGGAATTCATACTGGTGACTCCATTACAGTGGCGCCTGCCATGACACTTTCGGATACTACATTCCAGCGCATGCGTGATATGGCCATTCACATGATGAGATCAATTGGTGATTTTGCAGGTGGATGTAATGTTCAATTTGCCGTGAGTCCGGATGAAAAAGAAGATATTATTGCTATTGAAATAAACCCTCGGGTTTCTAGATCTTCGGCTTTAGCATCAAAAGCAACTGGTTATCCTATTGCCAAAATTGCGTCTAAGTTAGCCATTGGGTATAGTTTAGATGAATTGGATAATCAAATTACAAAAACGACATCAGCACTTTTTGAACCAACGCTTGACTATGTGATTGTAAAAATTCCACGTTGGAATTTTGATAAATTCGAGGGCTCAGAGCGTACATTAGGCCTGCAGATGAAATCAGTAGGTGAAGTAATGGGTATCGGACGTTCATTTCAAGAAGCACTTCACAAGGCTACGCAATCTCTCGAGATTAGCAGAAACGGACTTGGTGCAGATGGAAAAGGAATAAAAGATTATAATACGATCATTGAAAAATTACAACATGCGAGTTGGGATCGTGTTTTTATTATTTACGATGCCATTCAAATGGGAATTCCTTTAGACAGGATTCATGAGATCACAAAAATTGATATGTGGTTCTTAAGACAATACGAGGAATTACATTTATTAGAAAAAGAAATATCGACTTATAATAATCTGGATTCCTTACCTAAACCTCTTTTATTAGAAGCCAAGCAAAAAGGATTTGCAGACAGACAGATTGCCCATATGATAGGCTGTTGGGAAAGTCAGGTTCATACGAAACGAAGAGAGCTCAATATCAACAGGGTCTTCAAATTGGTAGACACATGTGCGGCTGAATTCAAAGCAGAAACACCTTACTACTACTCTACTTTTGAAAGCGATATGATTGTTGATGGGAAATCTTATTCCGAAAATGAAAGTATCGTTACCAAGAAAAAGAAAATCGTTGTTTTAGGTTCTGGGCCTAACAGAATTGGTCAAGGAATTGAATTTGATTACTGCTGTGTTCATGGCGTATTAGCTGCCAAAGAATGTGGTTATGAAACAATCATGATTAATTGTAATCCAGAAACAGTTTCAACTGATTTTGACATTGCAGATAAACTGTATTTTGAACCCGTATTCTGGGAACATATTTGGGATATCATCCAGTTGGAAAAACCAGAAGGAGTTATCGTACAGCTCGGAGGGCAAACGGCACTTAAGTTAGCTGAGAAATTAAGCAAGTATGGCATAAAGATTATCGGAACAAGTTTTGAAGCCCTCGATCTTGCTGAAGACAGGGGTCATTTTTCTGAATTATTGACAAAATTAGATATTCCTTTTCCTCAATTTGGAACAGCCACTTCTGCAGATGAAGCTGCAGCCATTGCTGATGAATTAGATTTTCCGATTTTGGTAAGACCTAGTTATGTTTTGGGAGGACAAGGCATGAAGATCGTTATTAACAAAGACGAGTTAGAAAGCCATGTCATTGACATCCTAAGAAAAATTCCAAACAACGTTTTGCTGCTTGATCATTATCTAGATGGAGCCATTGAAGCTGAAGCGGATGCCATTTGTGATGGAGAGAATGTGTATATCATTGGTATCATGGAGCATATAGAACCTTGTGGAGTTCACTCTGGGGATTCTAACGCCACTTTACCTCCTTTCAATCTTGGTGAGTTTGTAATGCAGCAAATTAAAGATCATACTAAAAAGATCGCTTTAGCGCTAGAAACCAAAGGTTTAATCAATATTCAATTTGCTATTAAAGATGATACCGTGTATATCATTGAAGCCAATCCAAGGGCTTCCAGAACGGTGCCTTTTATTTCAAAAGCATATAACGAACCTTATGTGAATTATGCTACTAAAGTAATGCTGGGTGAGAAAAAAGTTACAGACTTTGATTTTAATCCTCAATTGGAAGGATTTGCAATCAAGCAACCTGTATTCTCTTTCGATAAGTTTCCAAATGTAAATAAGAACCTTGGACCAGAAATGAAATCTACCGGTGAAAGTATTCTTTTTATAGACAGTCTAAAAGACGATGCTTTTTACGAGCTGTATTCCAGAAGAAAAATGTATTTAAGCAGATAATACTTACTGAGAAAAAAATTAAAGCCCCAAAAATTAATTTTTGGGGCTTTTTTTATATTATTTTTTTAGAAAAAACAAACTACGCCACTGGCTACATCGTAGACAGCACCTACAATCTTTATCTCGCCCTTCTGTTCCATTTCTGCCAGGATAGGGCTTTCTTTTCGAATTCTTTCAATTGACAACTCGATATTCTTTAAGGCAACACGCTCAATAGCTTCAGCATCAACCTCTCCATTTCCGGCAACTTCTACGGCCGGTTGGATCTTACTTAATAAGTGGGTAATATTTCCCAGTTCAACGTGATTGCAAGCAGCCGTGACAGCGCCGCATTTTGTATGCCCCATTACCACCAAAACCTTTGATCCGGCAACTTTACAGGAATACTCCAAAGAACCCAAAACATCTTCATTCACAATGTTTCCAGCCACTCTTACATTAAAAATATCACCAATACCCTGATCAAAAACAAGTTCTGCAGGAACTCTTGAATCTATACAACTCAACAAAGCCGCAAATGGAAATTGCCCAGTACTTGTTTGGTCAACCTGAGACAAAAAGTCTCTTTCCGTATTTTTTTTATCAACAAATCTTTTATTTCCCTGTTTCAGTAGGTCAATCGCTGCATCAGGGCTCGTCTTAACCTGTAATTCTTTTGTAAATGTTTTCATAAAATAAAGTTTTAATAAAAATAAGCATTTTTTGGTTAGTGAAGGGGTCACTTAAGTGACCCCTTCACTTAAGTCAGCCCCTGACTTAAGTAGCCCCTTGATCATCAATGATTATTTAGCTCAAATGAAAACAAGCATAAAGCGAAAAAACTTATATTTGCTCAAAAAAAATTGACTCATGAATTATATTTTATTTGATGGTGAATACAGGGATAATTTACTCCCCCTCACCTTTACAAAGCCTGTAGCTGATCTTAGGATTGGCATACTGACCATCAGAGAAAAATGGGAAAAACATTTAGGTTTTACTACTACAACCGTTACAGAGGAATACCTTTCTGATAAATTTCCTATGGTTGAAATGGAAGAAAACATTATGATAAATGCTTCTTTCCTACCTACTTTAAGTCTTGTCGAAATGGTTAGCAAGCTTAAAGCGTCTGAGGCTATTTACAAATCTGGCGAGCTAATTGCTTTCTTTGCAAAAGAACAAGAAGAGATAGATTTTGAAACATTTCATAAATATGAATATGCAGAAGACTTGATTCAAATAAAACATAGCTGGGATTTGTTTTCGAATAATGGCGTGGCTTTAGAAGCTGATTTTGATCTGATTACTGAAGGCAGAGAATCGGCTCCTATTCCTGAAACTATTCATTGTATGAACAAGGAACGAATATTTTTAGAACCTGATGTCGACATTGAAATTGCTGTGCTTAATGCCAATAAAGGAGCAATATACATTGGTAAAAATGCAGAAGTACAAGAAGGTTCAATGATCAGAGGACCCTTTGCCATGGGTGCCTATTCAGTCGTGAAAATGGGAACAAAAGTTTACGGGCCAACAACACTGGGCCCAAAATGTAAGATAGGTGGAGAAGTTAATAATGCGATCCTTTCTGGTTATTGTAGCAAGGGGCATGATGGATACCTCGGCAATGCAGTTATTGGAGAATGGTGCAACATTGGAGCTGATTCAAATAATTCAAATCTAAAAAACAATTATGCCAATGTTAAGGTCTGGGGGTATGCTGAGGAGCGGTTTGTAGATACTGGCCTTCAGTTTTGCGGATTGATCATGGCAGATCACTCAAAGTGTGGTATCAATACAATGTTCAACACAGGTACCGTAGTTGGCGTAAGTTCAAACATATATGGAAGTAATTTTCCTAGAAATTTTATTCCTTCTTTCTCCTGGGGCGGTGCAGCAGGGCTTAAAACCTATTCATTAGTGAAAGCATTTGAAACGATGGATCTTGTAATGAGGAGAAAAAATGAAGAATTTACTGCAGAAGATCAAAAAATCATGGAACACATATTTGAGGTCTCTTCTAAATATAGATCAAAATAGTCTATGAAAAAGCTTGTGGTACTTACTGGAGCAGGCATGAGTGCAGAGAGTGGCATCAACACTTTTAGGGATGCAGATGGCCTTTGGGAAGGCCATAATGTAATGGATGTAGCCTCTCCTGAAGGTTGGTATCGAGATCAGGATCTTGTTCTTGATTTTTACAACCAAAGAAGGAAGCAACTCTTGGAAGTTGAGCCTAATTATGGTCATGAATCACTGGCACAATTACAAGCAACCCATCAAGTGAAAATTGTAACACAAAATGTTGATGATTTGCATGAGCGAGCAGGTAGTAAAAATGTTTTACATCTGCACGGAGAACTGCGCAAAGTAAGAAGCACCTTAAACGAAGAACTAGTTTATAGTTGGGAAGACGATTTAAACAAAGGTGATCTTTGCGAATTGAACAGCCAGTTAAGACCACATATTGTTTGGTTTGGAGAAGCAGTCCCTATGCTGGAAAGAGCAATAGAGATCACCGCTGAAGCAGACATGTTGTTAATCATTGGAACTTCAATGCAGGTTTACCCTGCAGCCAGCCTGATAAACTATATCAAATCTCAGGTTCCCATCTATTTTATAGATCCGAGACCTGCCATTAATTCATCGGCATTTGAAAACCTGACAATCATCCCTGAAAAGGCAACAATTGGCATGGAAAAATTCATGGGATTGATAAGCCTTTAATTCGCGGCAAGCATTTTGTGAATGGCTTCAAATAATTTACCATCAGATACTACACCTCCTTTTTGTATTACATCAAATATTTCCTGATTCTTATCAGCAGCATAAGCCTTTTTCCCTTTTAAATATTCTATTCGGGGATCCTTGGAATTGTCTACAAACCAATCAAAATCAGTAGTGTTCAATAAATTAATCCCTTCTTTATTCACCTTGACTACAATCCTTTCCATGTCCTTTTCATTGCATTTAAAAAGATTGACAGCATCTTTTGAAAAGTGCTCCAAATAACCTGTTTTATTCAAGACTTTTTCCCAAACAAAATCACTAAACACTTCAAGCTGCTTTTCTGCTAATTCTGGTTTTTCCTCTTTAATCTTGGTCCACTCCTTCCCATCGATACTTTGGGCTGCCAAAAAAACTGCAAATTCTTCATTTAACTCTTCAAACTGCTCTTTGGTGAGCTTAGCATATTTCATCATAGTTTTCAATTCTTATTAACCCTTCGCACTACTGGCTAATTAATTATTATAAAAATGCAAAAGTAATCAAAAACAAAAATAATGTTGTATATTTGCACGCTTAAAAATTAACAATTTAATAGTTATTATTATGAATCATTACGAAACTGTTTTCATTTTGAATCCCGTTTTATCTGATACACAGGTAAAGGAAACAGTAAAGAAGTTTAACGACTACTTGGTTTCTAAAGGTGCCGAAATGATTTGGAAAGAAGATTGGGGCTTGAAAAAACTCGCCTATCCAATCCAAAAGAAAAAAACCGGATTTTATCATTTATTTGAATTCAAATGTCCTGGAGAAGCAATCTCTGCGTACGAGCTTGAATTTAGAAGAGATGATAGCATCATGAGGTATTTAACTGTAAGGTTAGATAAGCATGCTGTTGCCTGGGCTGAGAAAAGAAAAGAAAGAGTTAAACCAAGTAAGGCTAAAAAATAATGGCAACATTAGAACAACAAGCAAAAGGCGGAAGTAAAGGAGAGATAAGATATCTTACTCCTTTAGAGATAGATACTAAGGTAAAAGTTAAGTATTGTCGTTTTAAAAAGAACGGTATCAAATATATTGATTATAAAGATGCAGACTTTTTGATGTACTTAGTGAACGAACAAGGTAAAATTTTACCTCGTAGGTTAACCGGAACTTCGTTGAAATACCAACGTAAAGTTTCTCAGGCAATTAAAAGAGCGCGTCATTTGGCTTTAATGCCATATGTAGGTGATATGTTAAAATAATAAACCGGATAGTATGGAATTGATATTAAAACAAGACGTAGCTAACTTAGGATTTAAAGATGACGTTGTGACCGTAAAAAACGGATATGGACGTAACTTTCTAATCCCTAAAGGACAAGCGGTATTGGCTACTAGTTCAGCAAAGAAGGTTTTGGCTGAAACATTAAAGCAAAGAGCTTACAAAGAGCAAAACGTTGTTAAAGAAGCGAACAAAGCTGCTGAAGCACTAAAAGCTCTAGAATTGAAAATCACTGCTAAGACAGGTGAAGGAGATAAATTATTCGGATCTATCAGTAATGCAAATGTAGCTGAGGCTGTTGCTGCTGAAGGTCAGGAAATAGAGAAAAAGTTCATTACCATCGCTGGTGGTATTGTAAAAAGATTAGGGAAATATAATGCTTCTGTAAGATTACACAGAGACGTTATTGTTGAACTTCCTTTTGAAGTTGTTGCTGAAAAGTAATTTCTCAATAGGTTGTTGACAACCTTCTATTTTAAAACCCGTTCATTAGAGCGGGTTTTTTTTATGGCTATTTTTCTCAAACTTTGGATTAACCTTGCATTTACTGAAGGGTTCGGAGCTGAGGTGATCGGAGGTGAGGTGATCGGAGGTGAGCACCTCACCTCCGATCACCCGTTTCTTCTGAAGGGTTCGGAGATGAAGGCTTCACCTCCGAACCCTTCGCCTCTCATAAAAATCATCAGGCATATTTTGTTATTGAGTTTAATTATTGTAAAATTGACACCTGATAACAACTATGGATCTTGCAATTCACATACCTGAAATACCCAACATCATTCATTATGCAATTCCATTTTTTATAATCACCCTGATTATTGAAATCATTGTGACGAGTAAAAAGCAGATGGCATCCTATACGTTTAAAGATGCTGCTGCCTCGATCTCTATGGGATTAGGAAATGTTTTTATCGGTTTACTGGCAAAAGCCTTGGTGCTCTCAGCCCTTACTTTTATCTATTTAAATTTGCGTGTTTTTACCATACCGTTTACTTGGTGGGCTTGGTTGCTTGTTTTCTTTGCTGATGATTTTTGTTATTATTGGTTTCACAGGATAAGCCATGAGAATCGGTTCTTTTGGGCTTCACACGTGGTACATCATTCATCAAAAAGGTACAACCTCAGCACAGCCTTAAGACAAACCTGGTCTGGAAGTTTTACTTCTTTTATTTTTTGGGTACCGATGGCTTTTCTAGGCTTTCATCCTGCGATGATCCTTGCTCAGATGTCTATCAGCCTCTTATACCAATATTGGATTCACACAGAACTTATTAAGAAACTGCCAAAATGGTTTGAAGCTGTTTTCAACACCCCTTCCCATCACAGGGTACATCATGCTACAAATCCTCAATATCTGGATAGGAATCATGCCGGGATACTCATTATCTGGGATAAAATGTTTGGCACTTTTGAACCTGAAGTCGAAGTTCCTATATACGGGCTGGTCAAGAATATTGACACCTATAATCCTGTTAAAATTGCCTTTATGGAATGGTACCTGATGTTTAAAGATGCCATCAACTCCAAAACAACGCTTCTCAATAAAATCAAATATTTTTATAAACCTCCGGGATGGAAGCATGATGGAAGTGGTTTAGTTTCTTCAGATCTTCGAAATGAGTGGGAGAAAAATCAATAACAATCTACATCCACTATAACCTGAACGGCTCTATAATCAGGTATTGACATAAACGAATCTCTGATTTTTTGAATTTGACCTTTGGATTGTTTTAAAGCAATATTCGGTGGCAACTTGATTAGAATTGATTTGATATACTTATTTCTAATCCTCCCAATTGACGGGCTCGTAGGACCTAAAACCTGATCACCAAATGAATTGACTAATGACCTGCCCATCCAATTCGCTGCGGCATCAACCTTAATAAAGTCCTTGTGTTTTAATACAATTCTGACCAGCCTTACCAAAGGTGGATAATGAAACTGATGGCGTTCATTTAATTGATCCTGATACATGGTCTCATAATCGTGAGTAGTAACTTGTTGCAAAACCTGATGATATGGGTTAAAACTCTGGATAGCAACTTTACCTCTTTTTTGATCACGGCCTGCCCTCCCCGATACCTGAACCATCAATTGATAGGTTCGCTCATGGGCTCTAAAATCAGGGAAGTTCAATAAATTATCCGCGTTAAGCACACCAACCAACGTAACATTCTTAAAATCTAATCCTTTCGTCAGCATTTGAGTTCCTACAAGAATATCAATTTCATGATCATGAAAAGATTGCAATAGTTTTTGATATCCATATTTACCTCTTGTTGTGTCGAGATCCATACGCGCTACTTTCGTGTCCGGAAATAGTTCTTTCAGTTCTAACTCAATCTGCTCGGTACCGAAACCTTTTGAATCAAGTGTTGGGTTTTCACAGGCTGGGCAGGTTTTAGGGAGCGTTTGATGGTGTCCGCAATAATGACATCTCAGTTCATTATTAAACTTATGAAAAGTTAAACTGACATCGCAATTAGGGCATTGAGGCGCAATACCACAAGTACTGCATTCTACTATAGGCGAAAATCCACGTCTGTTTTGAAAAAGAATTATTTGTTCTTTCTCAGCCAAAGCCTCTTCCATTAATAGTAACAACCTATCAGAAAAATGACCTTTCATTCGTTTTTTCCTATGCTTCTCTTTTATGTCAACCAATTCAATTTCAGGTAGTTGAATGTCTTTATATCGCTTATTCAATTCAACATAACCATATTTTTTCTGCTTGGCATTATAATAGGTTTCGACAGAAGGTGTAGCACTTCCTAAAAGCACTTTGGCTTTATGTAAATGACCAAGCATAATAGCCGAGTCTCTGGCATGATATCTTGGAGAAGGTTCAAACTGTTTAAAGGACGTCTCATGCTCTTCATCAACTATAACCAAGCCTAAGTTACTAAATGGTAATAAAACCGATGACCTGGCCCCTAAGATGATCTGAGCCTTGTTAGAATTTGAAATAAGGTTATTCCAGACCTCAACTCTTTCATCCACCGAATACCTCGAATGAAACACTGATATTTTGTCTCCGAAAAAATGTTGTAACCTATTAATGATATGAGTGGTTAGCGCAATTTCTGGTAATAGATAAAGTACCTGCTTCCCTTGCTTTAAGGTTTCCGCCATCAAATGAGAGTAAATCTCCGTTTTCCCGCTTGAAGTTATCCCATGAAGTAAACACACTTCCTTTTGGCTAAAAACTTCCTTAATCTCATCATAAGCCTTTAATTGGTGCTCATTAAGCTGATGAATAGGTTGTATATCAGTATCAAATGATACCCGATCTTCCCTGACTTGTGTCACCTCGAAAACTTCTTTCTGAACCAAGGCCTTAATAATAGATGCAGTAATCCCTTTTTTCAAAAGATCCTTCATTAAAATCGGGTCGTCATTCCCGTGTTTCAATTGAAAGAAGTTTAACATGGCCTCTCGTTGCTTAGGCGCTTTACTTAGCCCATCTAAAAGACCATGAAGCCTGTCTTCTGATGCATAATTTGCATGTAAATCAAGGTATTTTACGAATTTGGGTTTGTATTGCTCATAGATCTCCTCCTTCACTTCAATCGCCTCCTTTGATAGCAATCCATTAACTACTGCTAAAACGCCTTTTCTATCCAGGATTTTAATAATATCCTGAATTTTCAACTTAGACTGATGTTCCAGTGCTTCCCAGATGAGAAATTCATCATCATTTAATACAGATACCTCTTCAAAAGCTGCATTTTTTAATACCAGGGTCTCACTTTCGAGTAAAAAAGCTTTGGGTAAAGAAGCGCGTAATACATCTCCTAAAGAGCACATATAATAAGAAGCAATCCACTGCCAATGCTTTAATTGAATCATTGAAATAATAGGCGTCTCATCAAGAATCTGAAAGATCTCTTTGGCTTCATATGCTTTGGGCTCTTCAGAATGTATTTCAAAAACAATGGCCGTATAAATTTTAGACTTTCCAAAAGGGACAGCCACCCTTGTACCAATTTTTACAAAACCTGCCTCTGCTTCTGTTATACGATATGTAAACAGTTTTTGAAGCGGAATGGGTAATATGACGTTTATAAAATTGATAGCCAGCTTTTTAAAATAAATAGAGAATGATCCTGCACGTAGCATGTCACCTATACGAAACTAAATGGTTTATTGCATCTGAACAAATAATATAGAACAAAAAAAACACCTTCTAAAGAATGAAGGTGTTTAACATTGGGGAAATTGAAATTACTGTGTTAGTTGGCTTCGATCCAGTTTACGATCTCAGCATCTGTTGGCAAGGTATTAGGTGCTATTACCTTTTCTAATTGACCTTGCTCATTCAATAAATATTTTTGAAAATTCCATGCTACTTCAGAATCCTGAAGACCATTCTTTTCTTTCTCTGTTAAAAAATGATAGACTTCATGCATGTCTCCTCCTTTAACGGATATCTTAGACATCATAGGGAAACTAACACCATAGTTCTCTTTACAAAAAGCTGCAATCTGCGCATCTGAACCTGGTTCCTGTCCTCCAAAATTATTGGCTGGAAAGCCCACAATCACGAAGTTTTTATCTTTATAAGTATCATATAGTTTTTGCAATGCTTCGTATTGAGGTGTTAATCCACATTCGGAAGCTGTATTCACTACCATGATCTTTTTTCCTTTTAATTTAGAAAAATCAAAATCATCACCATATAAGTCGGTAACCTGAAATTGGTAAATTTCTTCACTATCCTGAATCGTATTTTCAATCACTGCAGCTTGCAATTCTGTAGGCGCTTCTTTCTCTTTCTTACAGCCTATCATTAATATGAATACCAGACTAAAAGAAACCATCACATGTTTCATACTACTTTTTCTTTTTTTTGTTGAAATACTTTTTGAATTTAAAGTAAGCTAATATACTTAATAATATTGAAAGCCCTAACCAACCCCAAATCTGAACAGGAACCTCTGCAGATTCACCTGCTGCATAAGAGTGTAAACCTGAAAGTAAATGATTCACTCCTAAATAGGTCATCAATATAGATGCAAAGGCAAATACCGACACCATGTTAAACGTAAATTTACTTTTTAACCCGGGGATGATCCTCATGTGCAATACAAAAGAGTAAATTATGATACTGATCAAAGCCCATGTCTCTTTAGGATCCCAGCCCCAATACCTACCCCAACTCTCATTGGCCCAGATACCACCCAGGAAGTTTCCAATGGTCAATAATACCAAACCAATCGTCAATGACATTTCATTAATTGCCGTGATTTCATTGATGGCAAGGTTCATTTTCTTTTTGTTTTTCTTATTAGTGAAAATATAAAGAATCAGAGATAACATACCCAATACCATCCCAATAGTAAACGGTCCATAACTCGCTACGATAATTGCTACGTGAACCATTAACCAGTAAGAATCAAGTACAGGTACCAAATTCCCAATAGACGGATCCATCCAATTCCAATGAGCCACCATCAACAACATAGAAGTCACAAAAGTGGTTGCCGCGAGCGTAAGCGGTGATCTTTTTCCAAAAATGATACCGAATAACATTGTAGCCCATGAAATATAAATCATTGACTCGTAGCCATTACTCCATGGAGCGTGTCCTGAAATATACCATCTGATACCAAGACCAACAGTATGATAAGCAAATAACAACAATACAATCCCTGTACAGATTTTAACCAGCGTACGAATGAGTTTTTTATCATTGAAGATGTTTACAATAACAACAATAAACATCAGTAAACTCGCATACATATAGTATTTAAACAATGATTTAAAAATATCGTATTCATTATAAAATAGTTCTAAATCAACTTTTCTTTGAGAAGGAACTACTTCAGAACCATATTTTCTCTGAAATTTATGAATGCTCTCCAGGTACTCATTTGCCTGACTATAATCCCCTGATTTTGTTGCTGCAGCTACTTCACCAGCATATAATGGAAGAATATTGCTTACATATAATGAATCTTCACCAGTAAAGCCAGAATGTCTCACTTCAACAAAAGAAAACCACTTATTGTCTTCACTATCCGGAAGTGGAAAGAACTTAAAGATAGAGCCACCTAATGCTCCAAACAATAGATTCGCCCGACCATCAATATTCAGTATACTCTCTTCATATTTAGTCTTAATCTTTTTCTTATGCGCAGCGGCAACCTCTTCAGTAAGTTTATATTCTCCTTTTTCTGTAAAGAGATCTGAAAATCTTGCATATTTCTGGTCATGTGGAATCCCGATAAGGTCTCTCACTTTTGTATTCTCTCTTTTGACATATATAAAAGGAACAAAGTACCAGGCCCTGGGATTGGTAAGCATTGAAACCACTACTTGATTAGCGTCCATATTCTCATAGGAATCCTTCTTACTTACTTTTCTTAATAATTCTGAAGCAAAAGTATTGACAGGCTTCATTCTACCACCTTCATCTTGTATCACTAACTTTCCAAATTCTTTTGCATGTCCTTTTTCAGAAGTCTGAGCTTTAATGATGGAGTCGATCGTTTTGTATTGCTGATCATGCTGAGCATGTGATGTATCATCTGATTGTCCGTAAGAAATACCAGTCACCAATAACAATATCATTACAAGTTTTCTTTTCTTTTTCTTTAGCTTTTTTAAGTTTTTCTTTAATCCGGCAAAACGAGTACCCTTTTCAAACAATGTTAAGATCAAGCCCATAAACAATAGAAAGTATCCTACATATGATGTCCAGGTACCTGCCTGATCATAATTTACAGATAAGAAAGTTTGTTCAACTTCTCCTTGATCATTATAACTTGATTGAAAAAATCGATAGCCTTTATGATCTAAAACATGGTTCATGAATATTTTGAAATCAAAAACATCATCTCCATCTACAACCGTTATTTCACTGGCATATGATTTTGGACTCATAGAGCCCGGATATCGCTCTAGCTGAAAATCTCTCAACTTCACTGAAAATGGGATCTGAAACTGTTTAGAGCCATAATGTAATCTAAAATTCAATCCATCCTGAGTGAACACCTTAGGTGCTGTAATACTTAAAGCATTTCCAAAAAGTTTGATGTTTTGCTTCGTGTTTTTTGTGACCACTTCTACTTCAAGCATATCACTTGGATGCTCATCTTTATCTCCTGAAACGAGTTCCATCCCACCTTTAACCGCAGGCAAGGGAATCACAAACTGACTATTTCCAATTTGATATAAAGATCTTAAATTAAAAACCTGGACAGAATCCTTTACAACAACTCCCTGCGTTTGACTTGCCATAATCATATAACTCCCTTCGTTAGGTGTTGTAATCCTTAAGGTGTCATTTTGCGTGAAAATATTGATAGCTCCTTGGGTTGGGTTTTCAAAAGAGAATAAGGTATTGTGCATATTAATCGTCTGGCCCGCCTTGATAAAATGGTCATGCCTTCCGCCTCCACCTGACTCAACAATTTTCAAATACGGTTCACCATCTTCATTTGCCTGAAATTCTTCAAAGGCATTCGGTATATAGTTTACGTAGTTCACTTCAACCGGATCACCTTTAAAATCTGTTTTGATAGAAAAATCATTCCCTCCTCTTATCCAATTCAGAAACCTAGATGTATTATAAATAAAATTACTACTGTTTCCATAAGTTGAGGCAAACAGATAATGCTCATATAAAGGAGCCTTTTGCTCTTCGTCATTATCTATATGGACATCTACAAAAGCTTTATCAGACAACATCTTATTAGTGGTCTCTCCTTCATATATAGGCATAATTCCCTCATAACCTATATAACGCGTTATTCCAGCGCCTAAAATGATCAGTATAAATGACAAATGAAACATCAGTACTGAGTACTTTTTACGTTGTAACAGGTCATATTTTTTAATATTACCAATAAAATTAACCATTAACAGGAGCATGATTAATTCAAACCACCAGGCATTATAGACTAGGGCCTTGGCAGACTGAGTTCCATAATCATTCTCTATAAAGGTTGAGATGGCCATTGCCGCAGCAAAAAGTAAAAACAAAATACCCGTAAGGCGTGTCGAAAACAAGAAATTAGCAACTTTTTTCATTCAAAAGGAATTGATTCATAAGAGTTGCAAACTTACTAAAATTCCATCAATATTTTTTCTAAAAACACCTAATTAGAGCCGGTTTTTTAAGAACCTGATTTTGTTCAAGTTTTTGAGCAAAAAAAAGTCATTTTTATTACTGCAATCTGTGACTCATGTTACATTCAAATTATGACAAAAGTCATTATTAGATCTTAATTATCTGATTTTCAACGTTATATTTTTTTTTAAATATGATATTTATCATGGAATATAATGCTTCATCGCTCTAATTTTACTTAACATTATGTTAACATGTAAATTTCAAATACCATGAAAAAAATTAAGCTCATAAGTTTTTTAATCCTCATAGCAACTAGTTTGCTTTTTGTTCAATGTACAACAGATCCAATTCCAGGGCCAGCCGGTAGAGACGGTGCAGATGGAGCCGATGGAGAAGACGGAATGGATGGCGCAAGTGGTCTCGCCGAGTGTATTGCCTGCCACAATGCAGAAACAACAGAAAATGCTCATACATCTTATTTATTTTCAGGTCATTACAATGAAAATATGGATCATGATGTGAATGGTGATGGTGTAAACGATCCTCTTTCACAATACGGGAATAGAGGTTTCGGAGGGTTATCATGTACATCCTGCCATACCAGCGATGGTTATATAGCCTGGGCGGAACAGGGTTCAGCTGCAGGAGGCTCACACCCGGTTTATCCAGGTACCCAAACAATTACATGTACAACATGCCATAGCAAACATTCAAGCTTTGACTTTGAAAATGAAGGCTTCGACTATGCTTTAAGAAGAATAGACCCAGTAATGCTTGTAGCGGATAACTCCTATACTATAGATTACGGAAAAGACGAAATGACCAGTCACACTTGTGCGACCTGTCATCAACCAAGATCAACTTTTGAAGGTTCGTTAAACGATGAGGGAACGTATGACGTAGGTGGGCGATTCGGACCACACTACGGAGCACAATCCACCCTACTCGAAGGAATCCAGGGAGCTGAGCTTGACGGATATACCTATCGTGGCAAGGATGCCACTGCAGCGCACAGAGCAGGATCCAGCTGTACCAATTGTCACATGGGTGAACCTACAGGTGACCTCTTGGACAACGGTCTGCACAGCAAGAATCCAACAGATACTTCATGTACGGTTTGTCATGCAAATGGAATTCCGCCTAGAGACTTCTTGAAAGCAGACTTCCAAGCTTTGGAAGACCTTCTTGTAGCTGAAGGAATCATTACAATTGATGATGAGGGAGACGTGAGCATTGTATCAGGAAAATATGACTTGATTCCCGCTGCGGCACTATGGAACTACAAAATGATCTATTACGACCACAGTCACGGAGTTCACAACCCTAATTACTCCAAGGATCTCGTCCAGAATTCTATTGACGCGTTGAATGCTAATTAATTAGGAGGTTAACTGAAATTATTAATGAAATTAATCTTTGGTGAAATATCGATCAAAGCCAACATACTAATGCAAAATTTTAAAAAATGAAAACAATTATAAAAAGCTCAATGCTATTCTTGGTGATCTTGTTATTTGCCAATTGTACCCATGACAATGACCCCATTTGTATAGATGGCGGCATCAGTGAAAGTCCTTCATATAGCATGGACACCTTACTAGTGAAAGAATTCTCCGTCGCTCCTCAATTTGATGGTGGAATAGATGAAGTGTGGTCTGAAGCTAGACCTCTAAAATCTATTGCCTCCGTAACTAAAGCAGGTGACAGAATTATCACTCTAAATGGTTCAAGTAATGGCGATATTTCTTTGGAACCTACAGATCTTTTTGACCCTTTTACCGGAGAAGGTTATCAGTACTCATTAAGAGGTGGTCACGATGGTGAATATTTATACTTGTTATTTGAATGGGATGACGATACTGACAGTAGAGACAGACAATCATGGTATTTTGATTCAGTTGCCAGTAAATGGAAACAAGAAAATAAATATGCAAATCATAAAAACGATAAGTTTTATGAAGACAAGTTTGGTATGATGTTTCCTATAGGCAACCCTGAAGGATTTGCAACAGGTACTTGTACTGTTACTTGTCATGGTGGTTTAGAATTATTAGATGATTCTGAGGATCTAGGTCATAAAGTGACAAGGCATTACATGAAAAACGAAGGTGAATTCACTGATTTCTGGCATTGGAAACGTGACAGACATGCCTTAGCAGAAGCATGTGATGATGGTTTTGTACAATGGGAAGAAGATGAAGGTTTTGCTTCTGCAAACGGTAGAAAAAATGATGATGGTATTTCTCCATATAGTACCGGAATGAAATTTACAGATGAAGCAACTGGTCTCAGTGGACCTAAATATGTTATTCCAGATCGTGAAAATTACTACTGGATTACCCAGGAAGAAATAGACAACGGGACAGCAAAAGCTGTTACTGCAGTAGCCGAGAATGGAGTGCTGACTTATGAAGGAGGAAGCATCGATCCTAATGGAGATTCTGCTTACTCTCAAGGTTTTGGTCCTAAAAGAATGCCTAGTGTCATTATCAACCCAGGTGGTCAAGGAAATGATGGTAGATCAGAAGTACGCATTTTAGCTGAACATACAGGTTCAGGTTGGGTATTAGAAATTAGAAGAGAACTAAATACTGGTGATCCTATGGATGCAGAATTTGTAGTAGGTCAATCAATGCCTTTTGGATTAGCCATATTTAATAATGCTGCCATTGGGCATGGAATGTCAAACTTCCTAACCATGACAATAGAATAATCAATTTAACTGGAAGTGCAGATCAACATCTGCACTTCTAATTTAAAACCTGGTTGTTTAAAATTTAAAGTCAAAAACATGAAAAATATATTGAAAATATTCATTTTAGTAAGCATGGGGCTCTTTTTAAACTCCTGTTATTATGATTCATTTCCTCAAGACATTGATGATGGTAGTGGTGGTGGTGGAGAGATTCCCGAGGTTGTGTCGTATTCCAATGACATTATGCCGCTATGGGAGGGCCAATGTGTAGCATGCCACCAAGGTAGTGTTCCGCCAGATCTTAGACCTGACAACTCATATGATAGTCTTCTAAACGGTTTTGTAGAACCAAATGATTCTGGAAACAGCATCCTTTATCTATCACTGATTCATGCGGATAATGTTTCGCCTATGCCGACGCCTAATACAAAATGGCCGGCTTCTCAAACTGATTTAGTAAAAGCCTGGATAGACCAGGGTGCCGAAGATAATTAACCTTTAAGAACATAGACATGAAAAATTATATAATAATACTACTTGTTCTTTTTGTAGTGCCCTTTATCGGAACCGCACAAGACAGCGAGGAAGTACAACAGGATACAATTGTTAAGAAAAAAGAAAAACTAGAGCGTCCGGCTTTTGAAAGTTCATTCGTCATTGATAACCCTACAAATGTTGTAAATAATAAAAACGCTCTGGAAGTACAAATGGAGCACAGATTTGGAATTATTGAGAGCTGGGATGATATGGGTGGAATCTGGGGTGCAGCCAATATTAGATTTGGTGGAACCTATGGTGTTCACGAAAGAGTAACCTTAGGCTTAGGTGTCCAAAAATACAGAAGATACCTTGACCTCAATGCAAAAGTGGCGATACTCAGACAAACACGTTCTGAAAAAATGCCTTTGAGTTTGACCTATTACGGTAACATTGCCTATGACGGCAGAGCTCAAACTGCAACCATGCAACCACCTATCAATTATCATCAAGACAGATTATCTTATTTTCATCAATTGATTGTGGCAAGGAGATTCACACCGGAGTTTTCAGCTCAGGGAACTTTGAGTCTTTCTCATTATAATACGGTATATGTTGACATGAAAAATGACATGGTAGCCTTTTCACTGGGAGCTAGATATAAGATCAGCCCTAACACTGCAATCATTGTAGATTACAGCCAACCTATTACAGAATTTGATAACTTTTATGGGTCTGTAAACAACGATACTGGAGAAATAGAATATGATAATGTTAATCCACATCCCGGAATTAGTTTAGGATTTGAATTTGGTACATCGGGCCACGCTTTTCAATTGTTTATAAGTAATTACTGGGGTATTCTTCCTCAGGAGAACTACATGTGGAACCAAAACGATTTCTTCGATGGAGATATTCTTTTAGGATTTAACATTACAAGAATTTATAACTTTTAATTAATCGAAATCTACCGTTTTGTTATGGCAAGTAAAGATAAATTTACCAGAAGAGGATTCTTTCCAATTATTGGAAGTAGTTTATTGATTCCTTTTATAGGAAAAGCTCAAAATGACGAGCCGGATCAGATCAATGAAGATGACTATCAAATTCTTCTGAAGCCAGACGGTACTTCTGTAAAGGTGAAGAAAAGTACTCTTAAACAATCAAAAGTTGTCAAGAAAAACATTTCAAATTCCACCTTTTTAAAATGGACAGGTAAAAAAGTCTAATTTCAAATCATTTGTATTATGCAAGAATCCAATAAAAATGCCAGAAGAAAATTTCTTGACAAAGGGTTGAAATTAGGCTTTGCTACCGCACTAGGCGGCTTAGGCATCAGCAAACTAGCCGAAGAAATATCAGCTAAACCAAATCATAGCTCCCATGAAAAAATGGAGCTCATGGATACCGACGGAAACATTATCGAAGTTGATTCTTCTGAAGTGCAGGAAGTAATGCACAAGACAGATCCTGATGAAAAATACAATGTCAGGGAAGGTATTCCAAACAGAAAATTCGTAATGGTTGTTGACCTAGCTAAATGTAAAAATGCGCTGGCCTGTCAAAGCGCCTGTAATAAACACCATTATGTCACGGGGGATAATGCATGGATTAAAATCTATAACATGCAGGAATCTGAGACGACTTCACCTTATTGGATGCCAGTAACCTGTCAACATTGTGACGAACCTGCCTGTGTTACGGTTTGCCCTGTTGACGCTACTTTTAAAAGAAGAGATGGTTTAGTACTTATCGATAATGAGAGATGTATTGGCTGTAGATTTTGTATGGCTGCTTGTCCTTATTCCATCAGAGTATTTAACTGGAGTGAACCTGATCAGGGAGAGATATACCTCAACATGGAACATGATATGTCACATCACAGTCCTACACCTGAACATGCAGGTGCACCAAGTAAAATGGGTACTGTTGACAAATGTGATTTTTGTCCTCATGCCATTAAAAACAATGAACTGCCTCACTGTGTGACTGCATGTCCTAATGGAGTTTTCTATTTTGGAGACAAATATGAAGACACTGTGACTAACGGAGATGAGACGCTGCGATTAAGCAAACTTCTTGAAGATAAAGCTGGTTACAGGTTTATGGAAGACCTGGGAACACAACCCAGCGTTTATTACCTACCTCCAACTGACAGACTGGTTGACTTCAAAGATGGTCTTGAAAATTATACTGAATATGAATCTGTTGCAAAACCTGAATAATTATGAAATCACGCGAACAATTCATAAAAGATTTAGCTCCTAAAAAATTCACCAAACCAGAGAAAATTTGGTTAGGACTTCTTTTGATTATTATAGTAGCAGGAATGCTGGCTTATGTCGATCAAATCAGAAAAGGACTTCAGGTTACTAGTTTAAACGATTATGCCTTATGGGGTATTTATATTTCCAATTTTGTGTTCTTTATCGCAACAAGTTTTGTGGGAGCGGCCACGGTGGCCATTTTAAGACTGACCAAAAACCACTGGAGAACACCATTGGTACGAATAGCTGAAATTATTTCTTTAGCAGCTATTATCATGGCCGGCATCACCATTATTATTGATCTGGGTCGACCTGACCGGGCTTTGTACACTATAATTCACGCAAGATTTCAATCACCAATTACCTGGGATGTTATTATCATTCCTACGTATTTAGTGGCTATTTTCTTTCTGTTATACTTTCCGCTGCTTCCGGATCTCGCCATATTAAAAAAATTATATAGTAAGGATAATCCTCGCTTGAGCAAATGGTACGGAAAGCTATCACTGAACTGGACAGGAAGTGTGGCCCAAAAAGCAATTCAGCAAAAGTCAATAAAGATCATCGCTATACTAGTGCTACCATTAGGACTAATATTGCAAACAATTGATGCCTGGCTGTTTTCATCAACCTACAGAATTGGCTGGAATAGCACCAATTTTGGACCTTACTTTATTTCAGGTGCTTTTGTTGCCGGGGTTGCAACACTAGTTGTCACAATTTATATGGTCAGAAAAGTCAAAGGACTTGAAGAATATATTACAGACTATCATTTTGATAAAATGGGTAAATTTTTAGCCCTGGCCTGTTTAATCTATTTGTATTTCAATGCCAATGAATACCTCATGCCTGCCTATGCATCAACAGTTAACGAAGAAGTACATTTGGAAACACTTTTTACGGGGCACTACTCTACCATCTTTTGGTTTGTTACCATTGGCGGGTTAATTATCCCGGTAATATTGCTTCTCTTTAAAAAAGGAAGATCACCAATTGCCATGTTTTGGATAGGTTTACTTGTTATTGTTGCCTCTTGGTGGAAACGTTATATAATTGTGACACCTACCTTGCTGCATCCTTATTTACCTATACAAGGTGTACCTGAATCGTGGAGGCATTACTTTCCAAGTATACACGAATGGCTTATCACAGCGAGTAACCTTGCGACAGCGCTATTAATTCTTACTCTTTTGGTACGATACCTTCCGGTGGTTGCCATACAAAGAAGTATTGACGAACAAGAATCAGATAATAACGATCAAAAAAGTGGATCATGAAAAATTGGAACATTACATCTTTTGTTTTTTTACTGATCGTTGTCTCTTTCCAGTTTTCAACGATAAATAGCAGTTTATTTGCTCAGGCAAAAAAGAACAAGGCAAGAATCAATGCTGATCTGGTAAACATCATTGGTGGAGAAAAATATTTGAATATCAAAGCTTCGGCAAGAATCAATAAAAAGACGGTTGAAGTTTCGAATATAGAATTAACGATCTATCAAGAGCTCAATGATCAAGAAATTGAGCTTGGTAAAACTACCACAGACGGATCAGGCATAAGTAAATTTAAGATTGAAAACTTTAACTCTCTAGAAGCTGATAGCACCGGAATTTATAATTTATCTGTAAGTTTTCCAGGTAACGATGCATTTAAAAAAGCTTCAAGAAGCGTCAGTTTCAGAAAAGCCAGTATAAAGGCCAACTGGATTGTAAAAGACAGTATCAATTATGTGAGTGCAAAACTTCTGGATGTGATGACAGACAGCAGCGTTGCAGAGGCTGCACTTGATGTTAGAGTTGATAGGTTATTCAGACCACTTCGCATTGGAGACACATCTTTTGAGACAGATGAAAATGGCGAAATTGAAGTGGCTATTGAAGACGGTATACCAGGAGTTGATGGAAATTTAAAATTGGAGGTTGTACTAAACGAAAGTGACGATTACGGAACTGTTATAGCTAGCGTAGTTGCTCCTATTGGAACTGTCATTGTAGATGAATCCACCTATGACCAGAGAACCATGTGGTCTCCAAGGGGGAAAACACCCATCTTTTTATTGACATTGACCTTTTCCTTTATCTTCGTGGTTTGGGGTATTTTTATTTATTTATTTATTAACTTAGTCAGAATCTTTAAATCTTAAATCAAACGAACATGAAAAATTTGAAAAACTTACTTTTTTTAGTAATAATATCACTTGCAATGCTGTCCTTTAGTGGGATATTGCAAGACGAATGGGTAGTGCCAGACAAATATCAGAATATGAAAAATCCAACTGATCCGGAAGAAGATCTTAGTATTGGAAAATCACTATACTCCAAACATTGTCAATCTTGTCATGGTAAAGAAGGATATGGAGATGGTAAAAAAGCAAA
The DNA here is from genome assembly GCF_030409835.1 of Lutimonas halocynthiae. GTDB lineage: Bacteria > Bacteroidota > Bacteroidia > Flavobacteriales > Flavobacteriaceae > Lutimonas > Lutimonas halocynthiae. The sequence continues at coordinate 92,234 of NZ_JAUFQO010000016.1, read as the reverse complement.
TGAGGTAGAAGGAGATCTTGGAGATTTCTCATCTGAAGAATTTCAGGCGCAGTCTGACGGAGCTTTGTTTTATAAAACTACGTTTGGTAGAGAAGACATGCCGGAATACACAAAAAAAATGCCAGATGATGAAGACAGATGGCTGATTGTGAATTATATGAGAACGCTGGCAGAATAATCAATTTACAATTATAAAATAAAAAACCATCCGTTATGTAACGGGTGGTTTTTTTTTTGAAAGTCTTTCATTTTTTTTTAAACCTCTACCCTACAGTTGTTTTACTTTTTTATGAAAAAATTAACATAGTTGCATATGCAACTAAATTCTCTTTATTTGTATTTTTGGCAAAAATTTATGATTTGACCAAAACTACTCCTGACACTATTACACTAATTCCCTGGATTGGCAAAACCGCCAAGTTTATGGATTATTATATAGCTGACTATATGAAGAGTCATGGTATAAATATTTCCAAAGAACAGTTTATCGTCTTAAAACACCTTGATGAAAAAGATGGTAAAAAACAAAACGACCTCGCCTTTATTACCAATCGTTCAAAAACAGCACTTACAAGATTGATCCATACTATGGAGAAAAAGGGATTTGTACGTCGTCAGGTTTCTGAAAGTGATATGAGAATCAATCATGTGTTCCTTACCCCTTTTGGTAAACAAACATGGGATGAATCCTACCCTGTTTTTTTAAAAATTATTGAAGATCTTCAGAAAGGTATACCTCAAGAAGACCTGCTTACAGTTCAAAACGCTTTGAAAATAATACAGCATAACATCAAATTAAAAACAAAAATTAACCACTAATTATAATGAGAAAGTATATCAATATTGTACTGGGAATTCTTTTGATTGTCTTAGCCGTTTGGCTAGTGAAAGTAATGGGTATCCTAAACAAAAAGCCAGAAAAAGCTCCTGTGAAAATAGTAAAAACAGTTTTCGTGGAAGAAGTTAAAAACGGGACAGTTCCGATAACCATTACTGCTAATGGTAATTTAGTAGCCAAGAATAAAATCGAGATATTCTCTGAGGTTCAAGGCGTATTACAGCCTTCATCCAAAGAATTTCGTCCTGGAAACTCTTACCGCAAAGGAGAAGTGATTCTTAAGTTAAATAGTGAAGAACATTACGCTAATTTACAGGCTCAGAAAAGTAACCTTTACAATTCGATCACTTCTATCATGCCTGATATACGATTGGATTATCCAGAACAATATGAAAAATGGCAGCAATATCTCAGAGATTTTGATTTTGAAAAACCTACTCCAAAGTTGCCAGAAATAAATTCTGAAAAGGAAAAGTTCTTTATTTCGGGAAGAAATATTTACACCACATTTTATAATGTAAAAAATATGGAAGTTCGATTGACCAAATACACCATTCGTGCACCATATGATGGGATTCTAACTGACGCTCTCGTAAATCCAGGTTCCTTGATCAGATCAGGTCAAAAACTTGGAGAGTTTATAAACCCTAAGGTTTACGAAATGGAAGTGGCTATCAATGCGAAATATATGGATCTACTGCAAAAAGGCAGTGCCGTAGAGGTAAGTAGCAGGGATACAAATCAATCTTGGAAAGGTAAAATCGCACGTGTAAACGGACGCGTTGATCAAGCTTCTCAAACAGTTAAAGCCTATATTCAAGTAGAAGGTAAGGATTTAAAAGAAGGGATTTATTTAGAAGCACATTTAGTTGCCAAAGCTGAACAGGATGCTTTTGAAATGCCTCGTAAACTATTAGTTAATAATGAAAGTGTTTATGTTTTTAGAGACAGTATTATTGAACTTGTAAAAGTCAACCCTGTTTATTTTAATGACAAAACTGTTGTTGTAAAGGGATTAGAAGATGGAACACCTGTATTAAGCAGAGCCGTTCCGGGTGCCTATCCTGGAATGAAAGTTTCATTATATGGTTCAAACCCTCGCAAATAAATAAGTTCCTTACGTAGATTATGAAAAAAATTATATCCTATTTTATTAAATATCATGTTGCTGTTAATGTAATTATCCTAGCAGTGGTTATTTTTGGTTACTTAGGGACTAAATCGATGAAGTCATCTTTTTTCCCATTAACTGACTCGCGTTTCATCAGCATTTCTGTAGTATATCCAGGTGCTTCTCCTCAAGAAATGGAGGAAGGAATTATCCTTAAAATTGAAGACAATTTAAAAGGAATAGTAGGTATTGACAGGGTCACGTCAGTCTCAAGAGAAAATTCAGCCAGCATCAGTATAGAGACCATTGTTGATTCTGATATTGATGTGATATTGGCAGATGTAAAAAATGCTGTAGATCGGGTGCCATCATTCCCATCAGGGATGGAACCTCCGGTAATTGCCAAAATTGAATCTATAGCGCCAACCATTAATTTTACGGTAAGTGGAACTGATCTGCCTTTAACTACTTTGAAACAATACGCAAGAGACGTTGAAAACGATTTAAGAGCTATGCCTGGCATTTCACAAATATCCTTAACCGGTTTTCCGGATGAGGAGATTGAAATTGCCGTGCGTGAAATTGACCTGAGGGCCTTTGACCTGACATTTGCAGATGTGGCCCAGGCCGTGCAAGGATCAAACTTATTGATCTCAGGTGGTAATATTAAAACTGACTATGAAGATTACTTAATACGGGCAAGAAACCGTAAATACTACGGTGATGATCTCACAAATATTATTGTAAAAGCGGATGAATCAGGTAACGTTATCTATCTAAAAGATGTCGCTACAGTGAGAGACCGATGGAACGAAAACCCAGACAGACTCTTTTTCAACGATGAGGTGGCAATTAGCATACAGGTGAGTAATACCAACAGTGAAGACATGATCGCCTCTGCAGATGTGATCAATAAGTATATAGAAAAATTTAACGGGCAGCATGATAATGTGCAGCTAAATGTAGCGAGTGACCGTTCTGTAGTTTTAAAAGAAAGAACTGATTTATTAACCGAAAATGCAGTGGTTGGAATACTTCTGGTATTGCTGTTTCTTTCGTTATTTCTAAATGTAAGGCTTGCCTTTTGGGTAGCTGCAGGGTTGCCAATTGCTTTTTTAGGGATGTTTATTTTTGCTGCAAATCTTGGGGTGACTATTAATGTTTTATCCCTGTTTGGGATGATCATTGTAATCGGTATTTTGGTTGATGATGGAATTGTAATTGGTGAAAACATTTACCACCATTATGAAAAGGGAAAATCCCCTGTTCAGGCAGCAATTGACGGAACCCTAGAGGTGATTCCCCCTATTATTTCTGCTATCCTGACAACGATGCTTGCCTTTTCTATATTTTTCTTTTTAGATGGAGGAATAGGCGATTTCTTTAAGGAAGTATCAACAGTGGTTATACTTACCTTGGCAGTATCCTTGGTTGAAGCGCTTATCATTTTACCTGCGCATATTGCACATTCAAAAGCATTGGTAAGAGGTCGTAAAAAACCGACTTCCGGATTATTTTATATATTCAATCAGGTGAATGCAAAGGCTGATCAATTCCTTGTTTTTTGTAGAGACAGGCTATATGGCCCATACCTAAAATTCTTCTTAAAGAACCGGTTTTTAGGGCTTGCCATTCCGTTTGCACTATTGATTTTTTCTATTGGAGGTATTTCAAGTAAGGTAGTTCGCACTTCATTTTTCCCAAATATGGCCAGTGATCGTGTTGACATTAATCTTGCCATGCCTCAAGGAACCAATGAACGCATCACAGACTCTATTATATCAAATATTGAAGCCGCCGCATGGCGTGTTGCCGATAAATATACCGAGAATCAAACAGGTAATGTTCCTGTAGTTGAAAACATTATAAAAAGAATAGGCCCTGGATCAAGTAACGCCAGATTGACCATTAACCTTCTACCAGGAGAATTTAGAGATTTTGCCTCTGGTGAAATCACTAATGCGATTCGAGAAGAAGCGGGTGTAATTTATGGTGCCGAAAGTCTGACTTTTGGTTCAGGAATGAATTTTGGTGGAAGTCCGGTGGCTGTTTCATTGTTAGGAAATAATATTGAAGAGCTCAAAGCCGCGAAAACCGAATTAAAAAATGAAATGACAAGTAACCCTATTCTGAAAGACGTCTCTGACACAGATCCTGCAGGAATAAAGGAGGTTCGTATTAAGTTAAAAAAAGACGCCTATATCCTTGGCCTTACCTTACAAACTGTTATGAATCAAGTGCGTTCAGGGTTCTTTGGTTTTCAGGCACAACGTTTTCAAAGAGGCCAGGATGAGATCAAAGTTTGGGTAAGATATGAGAAAGAAGACAGGTCATCGATCAGGAATCTTGATGATATGTGGATTTCTACTCCAATGGGTACTAAAGTCCCTTTTTCAGAAATTGCTACTTATGATATTGCTCGTGGTGATGTAGCGATCAATCATTTAGAAGGTAGAAGAGAAATTCAAATTACAGCTGACATGTCAAATCCTAAGGAAAGTGCCAGTGATGTCATGGCAGATATAAAGAATAATATACTTCCGAAGATCCTAGCAAAATATCCTACCGTACAACCCAGTTTTGAAGGTCAAAATAGAGAAGCTGCCAAAACAATCAATTCTGCCACCAAGGTTGGGGGTATTGTATTGGTCTTAATCTATTGTGTTATCGCCTTTACTTTTAGGTCGTATAGTCAACCGTTTTTATTGTTGATTATGGTGCCTTTTAGTTTGATAGGTATTGTATGGGGACATTATATTCATGGATTTTCTATCAATATTTTATCTTGGTTAGGTATCATCGCTCTTATCGGAATTATGGTAAATGATGGTCTGGTCTTGGTTGGAAAATTCAACACCTATCTTAAGGAGGGAATGGATTTCAATGAAGCTTTGTTCCAGGCAGGAAAGTCAAGGTTTAGAGCTATTTTTCTAACTTCTCTAACAACAGTTGCTGGTTTAATGCCTTTGCTATTAGAAAAAAGCAGACAGGCTCAATTTCTAAAACCGATGGCCATTTCTATATCATATGGTATTATTATGGCTACTTTTTTAACCTTGTTAATGTTACCCTTACTATTGTCAATAAACAACAGTTTAACTGTTAGGATTAAATGGTTGATTACCGGAAAAATGGTGACTAAAGAAGAAGTAACACGTGCTGTAAAAGAATTAAAACTTGAAGAAAATGATACAGAATAAATTTTTAAGTATTGTAATATTAATACTTGGATTTTCAATGAATGCGCAAGACTTGCTTGAAAAACAAGGAGCAGTTGGCATTGCCTTGGAAAACAACTTTGACATTAAAGTGTCAAACAATGATCTTGAAGCGGCTAAAAACAGTTCGAGTATATACAATAGTGGCTATTTGCCATCCGTTTTTGCTTCTGGTGGTGCTGATTACCAAAATCAGGAAAGTGAAATAGAATTCCAGAATGGAGATAGCCAGGATGATATTGAAAATACGACGAATACGTATACGGCTACCGTTGGTGTTGACTATTTATTATTTGACGGTTTTGGTAGGAAATACAATTATAAGAAGCTCCAGGAACAATACAACATCTCTGAAATCAGGGTAAGACAGGTAATTGAAAACACCTTACTTGAGCTGCTCATCTCCTATTATGATGTGGCGAGATTGACTGAAAATAAAAACAACCTGCAACAGTCTTTAGATATCTCGAAAAGTCAATTGTTAAGGGAGCAATACGGTTATCAATATGGTCAAAAAACACAGCTTGACGTATTGAATTCAGAAGTAAACGTTAACCAAGACAGTATTAACCTGTTAAACATTCAAAGAGAATTGGCCAATGCCAAGCGTGACTTGAATGTAATTCTAGGCCGAGATGTGAATGTTGATTTTGCAGTTGACACAACAGTTTCTTACGCGATTGATCTTACCTACGATAACATGATGCAGTCTGCAAAAATCAATAACACCTTTTTATTACAAGCTGAAAAAAATGTTACCTTGAGTGATTATGACTTAAAAATCAATAAATCATCCTGGGTACCTAATGTTGGTGTCAATGGTGCTTATAATTGGAGAGATTCGAATACGGATTCTAACATAAGTAACCCTTTTTCATTAGCGTCAAATACTTCTGTAGGAATAGTTGGTGGCGTTAGTGTGTCTTGGAACATATTTGACGGAGGTCTTACTAAAACACGCGTACAGAATGCCAAAATTGCCATTGACAATAGCAATATAGAAAAACAATTCATTGAAAAAGACCTTGAAAGGAATGTTGCCAATGCTTGGGAAACCTATCAGAATTCATTGTTTATTCTAAGTGCAGAAGAGAAGAATGTAGAAACGAATAAAAGAAATTTTGAACGAAGTCAGGAACAGTATAGATTGGGTCAGATTATCACTGTAGAATTCAGATTAGCTCAGGTCAATTTATTGAGTGCTGTGAATAGTTATAATCAAGCTAAATATACTGCAAAAGTTGCAGAATTAAGGCTGTTACAACTGGGCGGAAAGCTCATTGGAGCCAATTACTAAACAAGTTACATATCGATTGAAAAGAGATGGTCTGCGGATCATCTCTTTTTTTTTGTAACAATTCTTACACAAGGGTTTGGTATGATTTATATCATAATCTAGGACTCCAATGATGATTATTTTTGGTACTCAATTAATAATCATCAAAAATACGAGAAATGGAGACAATACAAGATGTTAAAATGAATGTATACAAATTTGGCAATAAAACCGCCGATGGGAATACCAAAATGAAAAACCTACTTGGTGGTAAAGGAGCGAACCTTGCTGAAATGAGTTTACTGGGTATACCAGTGCCTGCTGGTTTCACTATTACTACAGAAGTCTGTACGAAATACAATGAAGTAGGTCAGGAGGAAACTGTCGAAATGATCAGAGCTGATGTTGAAGAAGCAATCAAAAATGTTGAATCTATTATGGGCTCTACTTTTGGTGATCAAGAGAATCCTTTGTTGATATCCGTAAGATCCGGAGCAAGAGTATCGATGCCAGGAATGATGGATACCGTATTAAATCTTGGATTAAATGATGAAGTGGTTATTGGATTAGCCGAAAAAACCGGAAATGAGCGCTTTGCATGGGATTCATACCGTCGTTTTATACAAATGTATGGAGATGTTGTTTTAGGGATGAAACCTGAGTCAAAAGAGGATATTGATCCTTTTGAAGAAATCATGGAAGCCTTAAAGCATAAAAGAGATATTGAACTTGATACAGAGTTTAGCATACAAGATTTGAAAGACCTTGTATATGATTTTAAAGATGCCGTAAAAAAACGTACTGGCCATGATTTCCCAACAAATCCATGGGATCAATTATGGGGAGCAGTGGTTGCTGTTTTTGATAGCTGGAATGGTGATAGAGCCGTTTATTATAGAAACATGCATGGTTATCCTGCAAACTGGGGAACAGCTGTAAATGTTCAGGCCATGGTATATGGAAATATGGGTGACAATTCAGGAACAGGTGTTTGCTTTACAAGAGATGCCGGAACCGGAGAAGATGTTTTCAATGGAGAGTATTTAATTAACGCCCAAGGTGAAGACGTTGTTGCCGGAACAAGAACACCGCAACAAATCACAAAACTAGGTTCTCTAAGATGGGCTGAATTAGCAAAAGTTGAAGAAGAAGACAGGTTTAAAAATTATCCTTCATTGGAAGAGTTAATGCCTGCCATTTATAATGAATTAAATGAGTATCAGCAAAAACTGGAAGACCATTACAAAGACATGCAAGACATGGAGTTCACCATGCAAGACGGTAAACTTTGGATTTTACAAACTCGAAATGGTAAACGTACAGGTGCTGCCATGGTGAAAATTGCCATTGACAAACTAAAAGAAGGCTCAATAGATGAGAAAGAAGCACTACTAAGAATTGAACCTAATAAATTAGACGAATTATTACACCCTGTTTTTAACCCTAAAGCCTTAAAAAAAGCGAATGTAATCGCGCAAGGTTTACCAGCATCACCTGGTGCTGCAACAGGTCAGATTGTATTCTTTGCTGACGAAGCAAACAAATACAAAAACACCATTTTAACACGAATTGAAACTTCTCCGGAAGATTTAGAGGGAATGAATATTGCCAAAGGTATCCTTACTGCTCGTGGAGGGATGACTTCTCACGCAGCTGTTGTTGCCAGAGGTATGGGTAAATGTTGTGTTTCAGGTGCCGGAGCATTAAAAATAAACTATAAGAAGCGTACACTAGTTGTCGACGGGCATGAATATCATGAAGGTGACTGGATTTCTTTAAATGGATCAACAGGTAACATCATTGAGGGAAAAGTTGCTACTATTGAACCAGAATTAAGTGGAGAATTTGCTGAGATCATGGAATTATCAGCCAAATATTCTAAAATGAAAGTAAGAACCAATGCCGACTCGCCTAAGGATGCGAAAGTTGCGCGAAGATTTGGCGCTCAAGGAATTGGGCTAACCAGAACAGAGCACATGTTCTTTGAAGTGGATCGTATCAAAGCGATGCGTGAAATGATATTAGCAGAAACGGTTAAAGGAAGAAAAGAAGCCCTTGAACAATTATTACCAATGCAACGTGAAGATTTTGAAGGAATCTTTGAAGCTATGGAAGGTTTGCCAGTGACTGTTCGATTACTAGATCCGCCATTACATGAGTTTGTTCCTCACCAATTGGCACATCAAAAGGAATTGGCAGAAGAAATGCATATTTCTTTAGACGCTGTAAAAGCTAAAATAGTTGAACTAGAAGAGTTTAACCCAATGTTGGGTCATAGAGGATGTAGACTAGGGATTACTTATCCAGAGATTACTGAAATGCAAACAAGAGCCATTATTGAGGCTGCTTTAAACCTTAAAGAAAAAGGGATAGAAGCGAAACCTGAAATTATGGTTCCATTGATCGGTACTTTGGCTGAATTTGTAAGCCAGGAAGAAATCATTAGAACTACAGCCAAAAAGGTGTTTGAAGAAAGAAATGATACCATCGAATTTTTAGTAGGTACCATGATCGAGATTCCGAGAGCTGCCTTAACAGCGAATTTGATCGCACAACGCGCTGAGTTCTTCTCATTTGGAACAAATGATTTAACCCAGATGGCCTTTGGATACTCACGTGATGATGCTGGTAAATTTTTACCAATTTATATAGAAAAAGGAATCTTAAAAGTAGATCCTTTTGAAGCCCTTGACCAAGAAGGTGTGGGTCAATTAGTTGAACTCGGAACAGAAAGAGGTAGAAGCACAAAACCCAACCTTAAGGTAGGTATTTGTGGTGAACATGGAGGTGAACCTAGTTCTATTGAGTTCTGTTATAATACCAACTTAGATTATGTAAGTTGTTCTCCATTTAGAGTACCAATTGCGCGTTTATCTGCAGCTCAGGCTCAGATTAAGGCTTCTTGATATTATTTTTGTTAGAGTTAATTGTGAAAAAGGGACAAATTTATTTGTCCCTTTTTTGAATTAAAAACACCAGAGTCATCTAAACTGATCATGATGTTCTTCTTAGAGAACTGAAAGGCCATAAAATACTTTTTATTTCAAGCTTTAACTCTGTATATTCGCTATATGATCAAAGTTGTATTACTCGGCTCTGGAAATGTTGCTTATCATTTAGCACTAGCAATGAAATCAACAAACAATGTTGAACTTGTTCAACGCTATAGTCGGAAAAATTCTAATGCACAACTTTTTGACAGCTCAATTCCTCACACAACGGATCTACATGAGATCAAATCAGCAGATATCTATATTCTCGCCATAAAGGATGAAGCGATTGCCACGGTTTGCAGATCACTCGAACATATAAAAGGACTCTTAGTTCACACATCTGGTGCCATGGAACTGAATGTACTTGATTCAAGGTTCAGAAGAGGTGTCCTTTACCCTGTTCAATCCTTATCTATAGATCAAAAAATTGATCTAAAGGATGTTCCATTTGCAATAGAAACTGAAACGATCGAAGATCAAGAATTACTACAAAAATTAGCCACTGAATTAAGCCATCATGTCTTTGAATTGGATTCAGCTAAAAGAGAGAAACTTCATGTCGCGGCTGTTTTTGCCAATAATTTTAGCAACTTCATGTTTACCTGTACTGAAGATATTTGCAAGGAACATGAAATTCCATTTGAAATTTTAAGACCTTTAATCCTGGAAACAGGAAGAAAGGTACAATATCTGCAGCCCATGGATGCCCAAACGGGGCCTGCCAGAAGACATGATCAGGATGTGATAGAGAAACACCTAAATCAGCTCAAAGGGCAGCAAAAAGAAATCTATAAGCTATTATCGCTTGCTATTAGCAATGCATACAAAAGAGAATAATCATGGACAAGAGTTATAAAGAAATAATGCCGCAAATCACCACTTTTATTTTTGATGTGGATGGCGTGCTTACTGATGGTACTGTTACGGTTTTTCCTAACGGAGAACTGGTAAGAACAATGAATATCAAAGATGGATATGCCCTAAAAACAGCTGTTACTATGGGATATAATGTCTGTATTATATCGGGTGGCACGAACCCGGCCGTTAAATCAAGACTGCAAGCCTTGGGTATTACAGATATCTATTTGGGGGCCCATCATAAAAAAGACCAATTGGATGAGTATTTAGACATATATAATATTGATCCAAAAAATGTGTTGTATATGGGAGATGATATCCCAGACATACCAGTGATGAAACTTTGTGGATTGGCAACCTGCCCTCTTGATGCTGTTTCTGAGGTACAGCATATATCAGACTATATTTCGCAGAAAAAAGGCGGAAAAGGTTGCGCAAGGGATGTAATAGAACAAGTATTAAAAGTGCAAGATAAATGGCATAATCATTTCGATGCGAAATATGATTAAAAACAATGATTAAGAAAGGTAAAACCATACTTGTTTCTGTAATCACCTGGTTGAATAACCTGCTTCATAGGATTAAAATCCCCGGACTGGAGGGTATGAACCTGTATGACCTGCTCGAATTATATATTTCAGGCATTGTCAAGGGAGCCTTGACCTCACGTGCAGGTAGTATCGCCTTTAGTTTTTTTATTGCGCTTTTCCCTTTTGCACTTTTCGTACTTACCCTTATCCCTTTTGTGCCCATAGAAGGATTTCAAGACGATTTTATGTCGTTGGTATTTAGGGTTATGCCATCAAAAGAAGCCAGCGATGCTGTAGCACACGTCCTGAATGATATTGCCACCAACAAATATGGAGAATTATTATCCTTCGGTTTTATACTTTCTATTTTCTTAATGACCAACGGTGTTAACGCTGTTTTAAGTGGTTTTGAATATACCTTTCACCAAATTGAAACCAGAACCGTTATCAGGCAATACATGGTGTCTCTTGCAATCTCCTTAGTACTGGCCTTATTATTATTGATCACTGTTGGTGTGGTGATCCTTATTGAATTTTTCATCAAATCACTTAATGAACAGGGTATGGTTAGTGACACGAACTTTTGGTTGAGTTCCGTTCAGTTTATTATTCTGGTTGGTATGATGTTCATCGGTATTTCATTGTTATATTATTTCGGAACTAGAGAAGGAAGGAAAAGCTCCTTTTTTTCTCCAGGAACCATATTAACGATCATTTTATTTCTCTTAAATTTTAAAATTTTTCAAATCTATATTGAAAAATTTGCCCAGTACAACCAGCTCTATGGGTCAATAGGAACGGTTTTGGTCATCATGCTTTTTATTTGGTTAAATTCTATTATATTGCTCCTCGGATTTGAATTGAATGCAAGTTTATTAAAATTGCATCATAAAAATTTAGAAGCAAAACAATGAGAAAATATATTTTTATTTCGCTGGTCACTTTTTTTTTCACTTTTTCAACAAACGCCCAAAGTGTTCTTGGTCAATGGCATAGTATAGATCCGGATACAGGACTTAATGAATCTGTTATTGAGGTTTATACAAAAGGTAATAAGATTTACGGTAAGATTATCGAAATCTTAAAAGAGGAAGATAAAGATAAGACCTGCATTGAATGTACCGGAAAAGATAAGGACCAACCCATAGAAGGCTTGGTAATTATAAGAGGTTTAAGCAAAGATGGTGATGAATGGAACGATGGGAAAATTCTTGATCCCAAAAATGGTAAACTCTACAAATGCTATATAACCCTCGAAGAAGAGAATAAGCTTAAGCTTAGAGGATATATTGGCTTCTCGTTATTAGGTAGAACTGAATATTGGCATAGGGTACAAAAATAAAATATCGTTTTTATACTTATTTCTGATCGTTCATATCGATCAGATATTTCTTAGAAAAGTAACAATGGTTTTATACTAAAGCCAAAAAAATGCAGAGAATATTAATGCATAATGTTTAAAAAAATTATTTTCATATCAGCTCTTTTTGTATGCCTTTCATCTTCGGCACAAGACATACTTGGAAAATGGAAAACCTATGATGTTTTTGATAAAAATGTAGCTGAATCAATAGTAGAAATTTATTCAATTGACGATCGTCTTTATGTGAAAATTGTTGAAATTCTGCCTGATGAACACAAAGATGACCTCTGCAACAATTGTGAGGGTCCCTTCAAGGGGAAACCTATTTTAGGAATGGTCATTTTAGAAGGAGCTGAACTGAAAGATGGGATTTGGCAGGGTGCAAAGGTGCTCAATGCCAAAAATGGGAAAAGATATGGTTGTCATATTTCACTCGTAGCACCTGATCTTTTAAAAATAAGAGGTTTTGTGGGCTACCCTATTTTCGGTAAAACGCTTTATTGGACCAGGGTCAAAACCAATAGGTTCAGATAGTACTTTTATCAGAAGGTCTGTCTTGGTTTTAATTAAACCGGTAACGGACATTTAAGCCAAAATTACCATATATAAAATCCATTTTTTCAATGACAATAATCGCAGGACGGTAATCTAGTCCTACACTAATAGGTGTTCTTGGGAAACTATATTCTATACCTAGCTCACCCATTACGCCCAGCTTGAACTCACTGGCAAATAAAGTAGTAAGCCCTATCCCTGCATAATAACGCAGGTCAGGGCTTCTAAATATTGATGCAACGGCAAAATCGTAGATGAGGTCTAGCCCCACATTACTACCAAATGAAACCGTAGCATGAATCCTTTTATCCTTAATTGGTATTGTGGCGTCGATTCCTATATTGTTCCCAGTCATATCTCCAAATCTAATCCCAATCTCCTGAGCGCTAACCTGGTAACTAAAAAAAATTAAACAACAAAATAGAACAATCTTTTGCATATGTACAATTTCAAAATCAAGTTACTAAATTAAGGAAATACTATTTGACCTGGAACAATTCCTGTGCTTATCGTTTGCATTAAATCTCCTGAAACCAAATTAAACACTTTTAGCGTTCCTTCACTTGAGTAATCACCTGCATCAGTAGCATATAATTCTCCATTGTCTATGTTCATAGCATAATAAAAACCGTTTAATCCAGTAAGCGCTTCAGTTGGTAATTCAGCATCATTTATTCCGAAACGATATACCATCCCATCTAAATTATAATATAAGTTTTCGTCTTCGTAATTCAATAAGCTAGGATGCTGAATTGATGTGAAGTCAATTGATGTCAACGCATTACTTCCCGCTTGAATCTTAAATAATGATCCATTTGTCTCATCGCCTGAATAAGAAGGTTTTCCCTGACACAACACCCAAATATCAGAATTTCTGTCAAGTAATATTGAATTAGGAACATCCCCAACAATAAGGGTTTCAGTAATACTATTGTCTTCAGCATTGATCACAACCACTTTGTTATTAAAACCATAACCTCCTTGCAGACAAACATATAATCTTTCTCCTACCAAGAGCATTTTTTCAGGACCTTCTCCAACCGGAATTGTAGATAAAACTTCATTTGTGCTTAAGCTTACAACCGTGATGAAATCATCCTCAGTATTAAAAGGATCTCCCCAGTTCGAAATATAACCCTTACCATTACCCGCTACAAAAAAACGTGGGCTTATAATTTCATCGCCATCAATTACGTCTTCTTTCTCCATTGTGAAACGGTTTACAACCACCACCTTGTTAGAATTATTTACGACTATATATCCTTTATCATCAGCAATATGCATTGAATTCACAATATTCCCCAGGTCTTCATTATTTACAGTTTTATACACATTCTGACTCACTGGTCCACCATCTTCAACAAAAGTAATGGTGCCGCTTCCATTTTGAAAAGGCCCTTCATTGGTTACAAAATAACCATTTTCATAGTCTCCTTTTGGTTCTATTGGATCTGGCTCATCGTCTGAGCATGAGCTCAAAAAGACTGCTAAAAAAGCGACGTAAAATAATAAGTTTGATTTTTTCATTTTGAATTAAATTTTAAAATTGATTTGTAATAAATAGTTTCTTCCTGGCATCGGTCTAAATGCCACAGATTGATAGTTCTCGTTAAATAAATTATTTACTTTAAACCCTAGTGTTACCAATTGTTTAAAAAGGGTTCTATATATAGAGATATCTGATAAAGAATAGGCATCCAACGATTGACTATTACTTGTAGTTATAAATACTTCCCCAACATATTGTAAATTGTAGTTAAATCTCCACTTCTTCCAGGAATAATCTAATGCCCCTCCTGCCCTATGCTTAGGAACATAAATTAGCTGTTTGTCAAGTGCATCATCTTGTGCAATTGAATAATCATATTTGCCGGATACTCCAAAGTTATGGGCACCCATTATCCAATTATAACCCGTTGAGAATTCCAATCCGAAATTCGAAGCATCGCTGACATTTTGGGGTTGCCAAAAATCTTGGGTCACAGGACGCCACTGAATCAAATCTTCACTTTGAATAAAATAGGCCGCGCCACCCACATAGAAATTGTTTTTTTTATAGTCTAGTCCTAATTCTCCTGATACACTGTTTTCTGGTTTCAAATCTGGGTTGCCTCCCGGCTCCCAATACAAATCATTAAAAGTTGGTAATCTATAATTTGTAGAAAAAGCACCTCTAAGAGAAAGACGATCCGCTAAGGCGTATTTGGCATCTAAAGAATAAATAAAAGGAATCTCATAAGCCGACGAACCCCCAACGCGAAAACTCACATTGTACATAAAACGTTCAAATGGTTCATGATGCAGTAAAAAGTATGCTGTTGCATCATTTCGAGTAACAGTACTGATGCTACTCCCATTTCCCACTGCATTTTCAAATTCTATTCCTGACCTGAAAAACATTTTATTGTTTAAAAAATAACTAAAATCATATTTGGCAATGAATCTTTCGCTTTCACCGTATGACGCATTATCTGCTATATTTTTATTAAACAAATAAGTAAAATCTTCATGCAGAAAGGCCGTCTTAAAAGAGGATGTAACCCGGTCTCCAACATATTTCCATTCCAGTAAAAAACGCCTGTCCTTACTTTCAAGATTAGACAAACTTTCGGCGCTAAGCGTTCTTGACAAGTTCCTGTCATTATCAAAAACAGACGCATTAAGGCTAATAGAATGATAATCATTTATCTTGAATCCCAACGTAGCATTGAAATTATAATTCTTATAATCACCGTTTTCATTCTTTAAATCAGTTCCTCCATATTGATAATCATTCACAGAACTTTGAATACCACCAGATATTTTGCCATAAAACTGATCAGAACCCCATATGGCGGTTAATTGCGAAAAATAAGTTTCGTAACTACCCCCTCCTGCCAAAAGAAAAGCACTTTGCCTATCTTTAAAACTCACTTTATCCTTTAAGTTTATAGCTCCACCAATGGAGCCATTTCCCAAAAGAACACTGCCTCCACCCTTACGTACTTCTAATTCATCAAAACTATTTCCTTGTAGGGTATTGAAGTCAGTCTGACCATTCAAGGCCGAATTAATCGATATGCCATTCCAGTATACACCCGTTTGCGAAGCACTGGTTCCTCTCAATGAAATTGAAGAAACCATCCCGTTTCCATTTTGTTTAAAGTAAAAATTAGCTTGTTTCTGAAGAAGGTTACCCAAACTTTCATAACTGTCCTTTAAAATTGAGTCAGCTATGACTTGAACCTCATACCCACTATTCATAGCAGGCGAGAAATTTCCCTTTAATACAATTTCATCAAGATTGTTAATGCTGTCATCCTGGGCGAAGAGTGCCTGGAAAGTCAATAATAATAAAAATAGAATCTGTCTCATGCCAATCGTTTTTCTTCCGAAAACATTGCTGTTACAAAATCTGGCAGGTTTCCTGGCTTGCGTATTGTTGTCAACCTTCCCTTCTTAAAGAAAGTGGTATCATTTTTAACAACAACCGCTGAAATTTCAGCTAAGCTTACAGTTGCGGAGACAGCTCCCGTTTTTCACGAGATTCCCGTTTTTTTATCCGGCATTAGCCGGACCAAATTCCGTGACAAATGTAGTAGCTTTGATGCTATGAAAAAAATTTATTACAGGCTATTATTAGAAAATATTGTAAACTTGCGTGTTGAAATCAACTTTAAAAAATGAATAAAACGGGCTTATGAAATACGATAAATTACACCCTGCATTACTGCTTACTTTTATATTCGTAATGTTGTTTTCATCTTGTACAAAACCTAAAAAATCAATTATTTCTGAGAAGCCAATAGTTGAATCTAAAAAATCAATTAGATATGCAAAAGGATTTGATATTCAAACATATAACGGATATACAAAACTAATTATAAAATCACCTTATCCAGATGCAGAACAATATCAAGAATTTATCTTGATATCAAATAAAGAGAGAGACATTGACGGTGAAAATAAAATATACACCCCGGTTCAAAAAATGGTAGCGACCTCAACCACTCACATTCCTATGATTGAAATTTTAGGAGAGACGAACAGCCTTATTGGATTTCCAAATACGGATTATATTTCCTCGAAAAAAACAAGACAACGTGTGGCTAATAATTTGGTTAAAGACTTGGGCAACGAACAAGATTTTAATACAGAAGTCTTAATCAGTTTACAACCCGATGTGATGGTTGCATTTTCGATGGGAAAATCAACGAAACTTTATAATAATATTGAACAAAATGGGATCCCGGTTATTTATAACGGAGACTGGCTTGAAGCAACTCCCTTAGGAAGAGCCGAATGGATTAAATTTTTTGGTGCCTTATTCAATAAAGAAAAAGAGGCTGACAGCATTTTCAACAGTATTGAAGCTCAATATATCGAGGCTAAAAAGATAGCTTCAGAGGCCAAAACAAGCCCGGTAATTATGTCTGGAGTTTTATATAAAGACAAATGGAATCTTCCAGCAGGAGAAAGCTTTACGGCCAAATTATATGAAGATGCGAACACTTCCTATATTTGGAATAATTCAACAGGGCAAGGCAGTTTAGTATTAAGCTTCGAAACTGTTTTTGAGAAAGCTGAGAAAGCTGATTATTGGATAGGGTCAGGATATTTCACAACACTTGATGAACTAAAAGCAGCCAATGCTCATTACGAGCAATTTCAAAGTTTTAAAACAGGAAATATTTTTTCTTTCTCTAAACGAAGGAGCGATTCTGGTGGAGTTGAATATTTTGAATTAGGCCCACTCCAACCGCATATAGTTTTGAAGGACCTGATAAAAGTAACCCATCCAGACCTTATGCCTGATTATGAGCCTTACTTTCTTCAAAAACTGAATTAAATCTTATTCATTGATGCAAATATTTTAACTTTATCAAAATTCTACTAAATCAATTTGAACACACAAAATTCATATAAATTTACCATTTTACTATTATTCCTCGCTCTTCTGATGCTTTTCGTCATAAACATCAGTCTTGGGTCAGTTGATATACCTCTCAAATCGGTTTTTAAGAGCCTAATTGGTGGTAACAGTGGTAAAGAAACATGGAATTATATCATTCTGAATTATAGGTTACCTAAAGCTATTACAGCAGTTCTTGTTGGTTCAGGCCTTGCAGTGGGAGGCTTACTTATGCAAACACTTTTCAGAAACCCATTGGCGGGCCCCTATGTCTTAGGAATTAGTTCAGGAGCTAGTTTGGGTGTGGCTTTGCTTATCCTTGGCTCTTCAATTATTGGCGGAAGCTTTCATTTTTTAGCTCAGTCACAGCTCTTTATCAGTCTAGCGGCAAGTGCGGGCTCATTTCTGGTATTATTTGCTGTAATGGTCGTTTCCAAACAAGTAAAAAATACGATGAGCATATTGATCATTGGACTCATGTTCAGTAGCCTAACATCTGCTGTGATCAGTGTTCTTGCCTATTTCAGTAGTGCCGAAAACCTGCAACAGTACATGTTTTGGGGGTTTGGAAGTCTTGGTAATTTAACATGGAATGAAGTGTTGATATTTTCATGTATTTATATGATAGCAGCAGCATTGATTTTTCCTGTCATCAAATCATTAAACAGCCTGCTTTTAGGTGAAAACTACGCAAAAAGTGTAGGTGTAAACATGAAACAAACCAAAAACCTGATTCTGGTGGCAACCAGCCTTCTTACTGGCGTGATTACTGCTTTTGCAGGGCCGATTGCTTTTATAGGACTTGCTGCACCACATATGACCAAATTAATCTTAAATACGTCAGAGCATAGATTAATCTTGCCCGCTGCAGCCTTGCTAGGTGCCAATATCATGCTGATCAGTGACACGGTTGCTCAATTACCCAATAGTGAATTCACTTTACCCATTAACGCGATTACTACGATGTTCGGAGCTCCGATCGTCATATGGCTCTTGTTAAGAAAAAAGAAAATGGTGTTATGACAGCGCATAAATCACATATCGTTTTAAACACAAAAAATTTAAGTATTGGCTACGCTTCAAAGAAGGAGACTCATGAAGTGTTCAAAAATATTAATGTCAAGTTGAAAAAAGGCCAACTAGTTGGTTTAGTGGGTAGAAATGGAATCGGTAAGTCTACCCTTTTGAGAACCCTGAGCAAGATGCAAGCCAGATTGAAAGGAGACATTTTTCTTGAGAATCAAAACATTGACGCATATTCAAGAAATGACCTTGCTAAAATTATTAGTTTGGTACTCACTGAAAGAATTCCGGCTAGTAATCTTAATGTATATGAACTCATTGCTTTAGGCAGACAGCCCTATACGAATTGGATAGGCAAGTTATTGAACGAAGACCTGGAACACATTAAGGATGCTTTAAATCAATCTCATTTAAGCGAATTAGCCGAACAAAGATGCGATAAGCTTAGTGATGGTCAGTTACAAAGAGCCATGATTTGCAGGGCCTTGGCGCAAAATACTGATGTGATTATCCTGGATGAACCTACTGCTCACTTGGATGTTCAACATAAAATTGAAACTTTCAGACTACTAAAAAAAATTGCGCACACACTGAATAAAGCAATTCTTATCTCGACCCATGAAATCCAACTTGCCACACAAATGGCTGATGAATTATGGTTAATGACAGACGATGAAATTATTTCAGGAAAACCTTCAGAACTGATTGATTCTGACCAAATTAATTTAATTTTCGATAGCAATTCTATATTTTTCGACAAAGAAACTAAACAGTTTATCATGAAATAGGAAAAATATATGTCTATTTTTGTTAATTCAATACCCAAAAATGAAGAAGATACTCATTGGCCTATTGTCACTTATAATACTTTCTTGTGCAACAGGAAAGACAGATAAGGATGCGCAAGATTCTATTAAAGAAAAATATGCTAATCAAATTAAACCCGATGACTTGAAAGAGCATTTGTTTTTGCTGTCATCTGACATATTAGAAGGAAGAAAAACGGGTGAAAAAAGACAAGATATGGCTGTCAATTATTTCACGGCCTATTATGAACACATTGGACTTAGCGCTCCTAATAAATATCCTGATTACACGCAGCTTATTCCTCAAGAATATTTTGAGAATAATTCAGAAGGGCCTTCTGAAAATGTATTGGCTTATATTGAAGGAAGTGAATTTCCAAATGAAGTGGTTGTAATTTCGGCACATTATGACCATCTCGGAATGAAAGGTGAAGAAGTATACAATGGTGCGGATGACAACGCATCAGGCAGCTCTGCTCTTATGGAGCTGGCACAATCATTTCAATTGGCAAAAAAGCAAGGTAAAGGGCCGAAAAGGTCAATATTATTTCTGCATTTGACTGGTGAAGAAATAGGCCTCTATGGATCTCAATTTTATATCGAAAATCCAGCGTTTTCGCTTGACAGCACTCTAGTTGATTTAAATATAGACATGGTGGGCAGGGTTGACAAGGAACATTACGACCATAAAGAATATATTTATTTGATTGGCTCCAACAGATTGAGCCAGGATCTTCACAAATTATCTGAAAAGGCAAACAAAAAATATACACATCTAGAACTAGATTACACTTTCAATGAAAGAGATGATCCGTATAATTATTATAAGAGATCTGATCATTATAATTTTGCTCAAATGAATATACCGGTCATATTTTATTTCAATGGATCTCATGCGGACTATCACAGAACGACAGACACTGCGGATAAAATTAATTTTGAATTACTAGCTTTAAGAACTAAACTAGTGTTCTATACGGCTTGGGAAATTGCTAATAGAGAGGACCGATTGGTTCTTGATGAAAAATAACAGATTGAAAATCTTATGAATTTTGCAATAATAGACGTTGAAACCACTGGTGGTAAGTTTAATGAAGAAGGAATTACAGAAGTTGCCATTCATAAATTTGACGGGCAAAATGTTATCGATTCATTCGTAAGTCTTATCAATCCTGAAAGAGAAATACAACCTTTTGTTGTAAACCTGACCGGCATCAATTCAAAAATGCTGAAAAACGCTCCGAAATTTTACGAGGTAGCCAAAAGAATCATTGAAATTACTGATGATTGTGTTATGGTAGCTCATAATTCAAGCTTCGACTATAGAGTTGTAAGGAATGAATTTTCAAGACTAGGCTATCAATTTGAAATCCCTACACTTTGTACAGTTGAGTTGAGTAAAATTCTTTTACCAGATCTTGAATCATATAGTCTAGGGAAATTATGCAGGACCATTGGGATACCCATGAGCGACAGGCACAGAGCCAATGGAGATGCCTTAGCTACCGTAAAACTTTTTCAAGTTCTTTTACAAAAAGATAAAGATAAGTTAATTGTAAAAAGCACTATTAAAATAGGCAACCAACGAGACCTTTCCGGGAAACTTCTTAGTATTCTGGATACTTTACCCGTTCAGTCAGGTCTTTTCTATTTTCACAGATTCAATGGCGATATTTTGTATATCGGAAAAGGAAAGAACATTCAAAAAGTAGTGAATCAAGTATTCCTGAGAACTTCAAACCGAAATCGGTCTTTATTAAAGGAAATGAACTCGGTAACTTTTGAACTAACGGGAAGCGAACTAATAGCCAACATTAAATTTGAAGAAGAGGTTTCAACTCACAAACCAAAACACAACAAATCAAAAAAGACTACTGTGCATAAAGTAGCCTTTAATCATGAAAACATGATCCTTATTGACAAAGGCAGAAATCTAGAAGAAAAATCGGTGGTTTTAATCGAAAATAATGACTTTCAAGGTTTTGCTTATACTGAATTGAGTCATCAATTCAATAATTTGGAAATCCTTAAAAGTCTGATCAACAAAACCAATGATTCCATGATTCAAAACATGATCATTAAAAAATACCTTTCCGGAAATACAGTTGAAAAAATCATTCGATTTTAAGTAAATATTTCTGTTTAATTTTAGATAAATCACTCCATTTTATTTTTCAACTAATTGGTAAACCTTAAAAACTGCACTTAAGAATTTCTGATGAATGCAGCGCTTCTAATGATTGGCCCTATTTGAATAGAACAATTTATCTCTCAATGCATATGGGTCTTAGGACAATTATTTTATCAATAAAACTTGCCCAAAAATGAATATTTGGATGCCAAAAGGATACAAATTAAGCAACTTGGCGAATACAAGGTTTATGAAGCTGCTAAACAAGGGAGGCTACTACATTTTCAGTTACCATAAAAAATATATTTAATATCTGATAATCAAATACTTAAAACTTAATTACACAATATATGGGGTGGAAAAATATCAATTACTCAAGGAATTATTCAAGGAAATCATCAAAACTAGTAATAGTTTAATATCTTTAGGGAAAACTACAGATTCTTGAAAAGTAACGTTCCAAAAAATGCTTGGAGAGCTAGATTGCATGAAATAATTTACGAGGCTGATTCTCGCGAAGGTAAAGTGTTTGACCTTATTATAATTGTAGCCATTCTATTTAGTATCCTACTTGTTATGCTTGAAAGTGTGAAAGAGCTGGATGCCCGATACCATGCTTTTTTTAACATCTCTGAATGGGTCATAACAATCTTGTTTACTATTGAATATATTCTCCGCGTTATCAGTGTCAAAAAACCAAAATCATATATTTTTAGTTTTTATGGAGTAATTGATTTTCTCTCGACGATACCAAAATACTTATCGCTATTTATTGGAGGCGCACATGCCTTAGTAGCTCTTAGAGCACTGAGATTATTGCGTATTTTTAGAATTTTGAAGTTGGTGAGATTTGTTGGCGCGACAAATAATCTGGGCAAGGCCTTAAAAGCAAGTCGGTTCAAAATTTTTGTTTTCATCTCGGCCGTCTTAATCATTTGTGTCATTATTGGAACGCTCATGTATTTAATTGAGGGTGACCCTAGTGGCTTTACCAGTATTCCAAGAAGTATTTATTGGGCAATTGTAACTTTAACAACTGTAGGCTATGGAGATATCGCTCCTCAGACAGCTGTGGGGCAGCTTTTAGCGAGTTTGGTAATGATTCTTGGTTATGGCATCATCGCAATTCCAACTGGAATTGTAGGTGCTGAAATGGCAAAAGAAATGGGTCAAAACATAGATTTGAATACAAATGCCTGCGAAAATTGTTCTGAAGGCAACCATAAAGATGGAGCGAAATATTGTTATAAATGTGGTGAAGTATTATAAAAACTTATTACTGTTTGTAGGTTTTTTTAACTATGCGTTTTTGGTCCTTCATTTGAATCTCTAATAATAGAATTTCTCCTTTTCTGGATTCAGATTCGACAAAATCAAAAGATTTTTGATTCGGATGGATTCGCATTATTAACCTTCCTTGCAAATCAAACATATTTAGAGTTGATACCTCATTCGAAGCCACAATACTAAAAACATCTTCTGCATTACTTATAATCAGCTCCTCTTGTATTGGCTCTTCCTCAATTGAAAGATCAACCTCATGCCTTAATTTCAGGCTAAACCTGCCAGGGAACCCCCCTATTTCATTATGCATAAATGTATAAGCTGATTTTTCGAGATCATGTGAAATGTTCAGCAGGTTGTCATAAAGAATAAGGTCTGCATCTCTTAATTTACCCTCAAGCCCAGAAATTGATATGGAGTATTCTCTCTGTGCTAATTTTGTATCAAAACCCAGCAAGATTTCTTTGGCCTCGTTAAATGGCGCTAAACCTTGAATTGTCAATTTATCTGAATTTAATACCGAATAGAATCCAATTTTATTGGAGCCTTCAAATTTCAAGGCATCATATCCACTGTCATAAGCATCTGAAGCCTTATCATCGAAACCAATTAATATCTGATTAAAACCTCCCTGATTTGTTGTTAAATCAAGCCAAATCCTGTCTTTTTCAGTATCGCTTTTTTCTTTCTTAATCAAACGACCTTTAAAAAATTGATCATTGGCATCAACCATACGCATTGTATTGTTAAAAGTCACCTTAGCATGCTTCTTGGCCCTTACAAAAAAACCTTGAGATGAGCCAATATTCTTTGTAGGAGGATCACCTCCAATAGCTCTTTTCCCAACTCCTGTTCCTCCAATATAATTATACGTTGCATAATCATCAAATGAAAAATCTCCCGAATCTTGGTCAACTGGAGTCATATGAGTCCATAGATATACTGTTGGCTCGATCACATCTGAATTAATTTCAAAAAAGGTTTCTATGTTTATCGCTGAAGGATATGGGTTTCCTAACATATTAAAATCATTGTCAACATTTGTGTTTGCACCATCGTCATTGTGAAAATTAAGATCTTCATAAATGGTCCCGTTATTGGGTTTTCCTTCAAACACAATTTCATGAACTCCTGTTTCACCTGCTATTCCCTCTGCCGCATAACCTCTTCCATTTTTCATTTTGTCAGAAGCAAGAACCCAAGTGGACCAAAAATCAGGGTGATTTTTATCTGACGTGGTTGTTCTAGATTGGTCATAATAGTATATTCGATTTGAATTAACACCCGCAAATACTTTTGCCAGATCTGCCTCTTCTACAGGAGATGACCAATAGGTGAAGTCATATGTGTTATTTCGGAAAGTAGAATTCTCATGTTTTTTAATACTTCCGTTAATAGTTGCATCATCGTCATACATTACAAGTGACTCATTATCACCAATTTCAAATGCAGCATTGATAGTCAGATCCCTGTAGACTATTACAGAATTAGTGCCTCCCACATTAAAATCAATCGGCTCATTAATGATAAGATCACAAGCTTCAATATTACCGGAACTACCAGAATATGGATGGTCTATATGCACAATTCTAGTTAAATCAGGTAGTTGCCCTGCAGACCAGCCGGTGTTTGTCCAACTGATTGGGCCTGATTGGTAGGCCCCTAAAGAAATATTTTGGTTTGCGGAAGCTAAGTCAACTTTCACATTTGTCAATTCTATCCAATCATCAAAACTGAATTCCCTATGAGCTGTTTCAGTTGCACATCCGCCTTTACTAAACGACACATTGTTTCCTAAAAAAATATTTTGATTTCCAATAATATCGATTCTATCGGCATAGCAATTATTCCTTTTTGAACTTGAGATAATCACAAGCTCATTTCCAGTTAATTCAAATTTTGAATACACCAATACCTCCTCTGCTCCCATCTCATCAATTTCAATTATCCTGTTTTTTTTCGGAGCTTTATTTAAATCATCTCTTTTCCCATAAATAGCAAGGAAATATTTCTTGTCTTGAATATCATAATCCGTAAGGTTTTTGATTTCGATTTGATCGTTATCCTCATTATCATAATATTGAGATATCATAATTTCAGGAAGCCCGGAAGGTTGAGATGCTGAACCTTTAACATTAAAAGAATAATCTTTAGTTGACTTACCCCCTTTTACCCTTATGCTAACTGTTGCCTCAAAAACCCCAACATTTAAAGGTTCAAAAACGATTCCTAGATTGGCAGATTCACCTTTTTTAATTCGACGTATACGACCATCAGTCTTAAAAATATTGGAATTTACGCTTATACGCTCAACTTTAAGATCCTGAAAACCAGTGTTTTCTAAAACAAAATCATGAATTCGAGTCGCAGCTATGGGTATTGATTCATAAAGGGTCCCATCATTTATATCGGGTGTATTCAAACCATCACCTGCTATTACAATGCCATTACCCTTAATCTCCAATTGCTGAGACCAAGTCAATTGGATTGCACCTAAAAGGAAAAAAATAAAACTTAAGCGTTTAAACATAGTAACTGACACCTTAATTAATCCATATTATAACGCATAATTGTCTCATTTATTCTACATTATACTACTCTGTTACTATTTTTAAAATTGACAAAAAAAAATCGTGATAATTGCCTATTTTTGGAAGGATGAAAAACAAGACTTTGATCTCGTTAATTGGGCCTACCGCAATAGGAAAAACCGCCTTAAGTATCGTTTTGGCCGGTCATTTCAAGACTGATATCATTTCTTGTGACTCGCGTCAATTTTATAAAGAGATGGCTATTGGAACCGCCGTTCCGTCAAAAAACGAATTAGAGTCCGCTAAACATCACTTTATACAAAATCGTTCCATTTTTGAAGATTATAGTGTTGGTGCTTTTGAGAAAGATGCCATCGCCTTACTTTCGAATCTTTTCGAGCATAACGAAATTATGATTATGACTGGAGGTAGCGGACTTTATGTTGACGCTGTGACAAAAGGATTGGATGATTTCCCGCTGGTGGATCCAGAAATAAGAAAAGAGCTTAAAATCAAATTGGATTTACACGGAATCGAAACACTTCAAGAACAGTTATTAGAATTAGACCCATTATCTTACAAACGGATTGACATTGACAACAAACAAAGACTGATAAGAGCTCTGGAAATTTGCCTGGGATCCGAACATCCATTTTCTTATTATTTGGGCCTTCACTCAAAAAAAAGAATATTTAATTCCCTGAAAATTGGTTTGACAACTGATAGAAATGTAGTTTATGAAAGAATCAACCTAAGAGTAGACATCATGATGGAAAATGGCTTGTTGCAAGAAGCTGAAAAACTTTATCCTCATAAAGAATTAAATGCGCTGCAAACAGTAGGATACAAAGAATTGTTTAGTTATTTTGATGGCTCACAAACCCTTGAAGAAGCTGTGAACCTAATCAAACAGAATACCAGAAGGTTTGCTAAAAGACAGGGAACATGGTTCAGAAAAGATAAAGAAATCAAGTGGTTTGATTACAAAACTGATCCTATAGAAATTATAAAATATATTGAAGATCAGCTGAAGGATTATAAAAATACTATTTAAGCTTGTTACACCTTAGCAACTTTGATCAAAAAGATATTTCTATCCTATTATTTTTTTTTCATAACTTGGCATAATTAAGTAGCCAAATTCTATATGAAAAATATTAAATCCCCATTACAAGCCTTCCTCCATTGGGAAGAAACCTGCCCGAATAAAGTATTTTTAAGACAGCATATAAACGGAGAAATTGAAACCTTAAGTTTTAAGGAAAGCGGCAGGCAAATCAGACAAATTGCCCAGGCCATACTTAAAAAAGAGTTACCTCCTAAAAGTAATATTGCTTTACTCTCAAAGAATTGCGATGCATGGATCATGGCAGACCTTGCGATCATGATGAGTGGGCATGTTTCTATTCCTATCTACCCAACACTCAATGATAAATCAATTAAACTAATTATTGAGCATAGTGACAGTAAACTACTGTTTGTTGGTAAGTTAGATAATTACGAATCTCAAAAGAATGCCTTTACTCATATTCCAAAAATTAGTGTTGAAAAATATGGGATTAACGAATCAGAAACCTGGGAATCACTCCTTGAACGAAATGAACCCTTGGAAAAAATTAGCCTGCCAGATCCTAAAGATCTCATAACAATTATTTACACTTCGGGCACCACAGGCAATCCAAAAGGTGTCATGCATAGTCATGAGAACTTCATCAATGCTGCCCGAAATATCATTAATACGCTTAAGCTTCCTACCCATACATCTTATTTCTCATACCTCCCCTTGTCACATATAGCAGAAAGAATTGGCTTAGAAATGGGAGCCCTATACGTTGGCGGCTCACTTACTTTTTCTGAGTCTTTGGATTCTTTTGCCAGCAATCTTGAAGCTACACAACCTGATTTGTTTTTTGCTGTCCCAAGAATTTATGCAAAGTTTCAAGAAAAAATCCTTGAAGGCCTGCCACAAAAAAAACTCAATACACTTCTTAAAATTCCCATTTTAAATAAAATTTTAAAGAATAAGATCAAACAAAAACTAGGGCTCTCTAAGGCATTATATGTCGCTTCAGGAGCTGCTCCTTTATCAGATTCAATAATAATTTGGTTCAAAAAATTAGGAATTGAAATCATTCAAGCATATGGAATGACAGAAGATTGCATCATTTCACATTGCAACCTTCCCGATAGAAACAAAATTGGTTCGGTTGGAAAATTTACAGCAGGTGCAACGGCCAAACTTTCTGATATTGGAGAAATTTGCGTTAAAAATGATTGCCTGATGCTTGGGTACTACAAAGATCCTGAGGAAACAGCAAAAGTATTTGATGATACGGGGTATTTAAAAACCGGAGACTTAGGAGAGTATGATCATGACGGTTATTTGTTCATAACCGGAAGGGCAAAAGACCAGTTTAAGACAGATAAGGGAAAATATATATCTCCTGCTCCTATGGAAATGTTGTTATTAAACAATTCAGATATAGAACAAATATGTATTGTTGGAATGGGGATTCCTCAACCCATCATGCTTGTTATCCCATCTGAAACAGGGAAAAATAAATCAAATTTTGACCTTTCAGAAAGCCTTCTTAATTCAATTCTTGAAATAAATCCTACCTTAGAAAAACACGAGAAGATTGAAAAAGCTATTGTCATGAAAGAAGATTGGACGATTGAAAATGGACTTTTGACACCTACTATGAAGATTAAACGAAGTCATGTTGAAAAGATACATAGTCCGATGTATAGGGCCTGGTTTGATGCAGAAGAAAGAGTGTTATTTGAATAAAATATATCAATATTCTTCATGTAATTTTCTAAAAAAAATAGCCATTTCCTTTTTTCGCTCTCTTGAACTTCCTGGATAATGGTTGTTCATATAGCTAAATACAAGCAAGTTACCTTTCTTAGTAGTCAGGTAACCGGATAAACTATAATTATTAGACAATGTACCCGATTTAGCGCGAATATACTCTTGTTCGCTATAATCATTTTTAAGTGTCCCGTCTATTCCCCCTTGAGGAAAATAGGACATCAGTTTTTCATTCGGGATTTCAGCATACATTTTTTGCAACAAAAAGACGATGCTCTGAGGACTGAACAAATTATACCTAGACAAACCAGAACCATCTACCCAACGTGGTCTTTGTGGTAAATCAGCTAAACAGCTATCCAAAATATAATTAATGCCTTTGGGAATACTATATTGTTGAACAGACCTATTTCCTACCTGTAGCATCAGCTGTTCAGCAATGAAATTGTCTGATTCTTTCATCATTTTGGCATAAAGTGAATCATAAGGGACCTCTTTGAATGCTTCGAATTTTCTATCTGACATTTCCTTAACTAATGTGACTTTGACATCCAATTCCTGGCTTAAAAGGTCGGCCACCAATTGATTTGAAGTTATAAACGGCACTTTTTTATCCGAATTTCCTCCTGATTTCGAAATATAAAAATTATTTTCATTTAGATCTCTTGCTTTTTTATGATGATCACTTATGTGGACCCTATTCGTGAAAAATGATGGAAACACCTGTAAATTATCTTGACTATGAGCAATTCTTATGGTGTTACCATATAGAGGCATCAGGCTTTTCTCGGGCATATAAGTGTATTGATAATCATCCCATGACCATCCTGGGCCATATACATCATCATCCAGATCTCTATCCAAAAAATACAGTTTAAAGTCCTTGTTTTTTAAAAAGTCTATAGAGTTAACATGGAGTGAATCGTTTAAAAAAGTTGGATCTCCTGCTCCTCTTATGATTAAAGAATCGCCAGATTTGTAGTATTCAAAACTTGGTACAGAATCCTTTAAGGTTTTTAATGCAGCATATAGCGTAAACAATTTAACGTTAGATGCCGGTGTAAAATACTTGTTTCCTTGAAAATCAATTATAGTGCGACCATTTGATGCGTCAACTACCGACAAACCCATGAAATACGAATTGCTTTCATTCATCTCAGCAAGATCCTTTTCCAGGCTTTTCGATGCTGAACATGACATGAACAATGATATGAGTAAAACACCTATGATTAAGCTATTCTTCAAAGTACGCTTCCTTAAAACCAATTAAAAATAATTTCTTTTGAGCACGGGTAACCGCCGTGTATAACCATCTAAGATACGAAATATCTTCACCTTCAGGCATGTAAGGCTGCTCTATAAACACATTGTCCCATTGCCCTCCTTGTGTTTTATGACAGGTAAGCGCATAGGAGAATTTTACCTGCAAGGCATTAAAATACTTATTGCTTTTAATGGCTAATAACCTCTTATACTTCGATCTTTCTTCTGCATAGTCTTCTCCTACAGCGTGATACAATCTGTTTGAATCTTCATATGACAATGAGGGTGCCTCACTGTGGAGTGTATCTAATAATAGCACCGTCTCGAAAGGAGGCTCATCTTCGTAATCCACAAGTCGCAGTTTAACTTCAGCAAAACGAAATCCATAAAGCTCCTTAAAACTAAAAATTTCCAATACTTCGCATATGTCACCATTGGCAATAAATCCAACTTTTGGAGCATCCTGAAGCCAAAAATAATTATTCTTCACGATCATTACGAAATCACCAGAAGTGATTTCATTTTCATATCCTAAAATATTGATTCTGATCTGCTGATTATAGAGGTTGGCCCTCTTATTTGACCTCACAATAAAGACTGTATTGTTTAACCCCTCATAATACGCATTATAAATGGCGTCCTGAATATCATAACCATCAGTTAGCCGAATCACATCTTTAAAATTCAAATCGAATTTGAATTGATTCAAAAGATTCTGAAAAAGCGATTCGCGTATACCAGTTGCATTATACAGAATTCCGGAGTCTTCATGTTGCCGCATCACCTCATCGAGCTCAATCGACTTCACTTCTTTATCAAATTCAATTTCCAAAAGAGATTTGTCAAGCGCCGGACTCAAATCTAACTTAACAGGTGGTAATTGTGCCACATCTCCAACCAAAATCAGCTTGCAATTTATACCCGAATAAACATAACTGATCAAATCAGCTAATAATGACCTATTATTAAATAATCTGGCATCTGGATTCCTGTCAGGAATCATTGACGCTTCATCAACGATAAAAACAGTATTACGGTGCTTATTTTGCTGAAGAACAAAACTCATGCCTGAGTTCGGATCATTCTTTGGAAAATAGATTTTCTTGTGGATCGTAAAAGCTGGTTTTTTAGAATAGGAGCCCATAACCTTGGCAGCCCTTCCTGTGGGGGCTAATAAAACTGCTTTTAAATTTACAGATCCTAAATTATTAACCACTGTACTTACAATGGTTGTTTTACCGGTTCCTGCATAACCTTTCATTAGAAAAAGATCATTTTTAGATGCATTTAACACAAAATCTGCCAATTTTCTAAGCAACTCATTCTGTAAATTAGTGGGCTCAAAACCGAAACCCTTTACAAACTCAGAAAAAAGATTATTTACATTTTGCATTATATCAATTTAAGTGCTATTTTTTTTGTTTCACAAACTTAACTAGAATTAATTATAGTTTCCATCTTGCAAGAGATCAAATTAATCATAGGAATCAAACTATAAGAATAAATCCACTTTCAAATTATCGCTCCTGTTTTTTAGTTATATTGTCCCTTAAAAAATTAGCAGATAAACTAAAAATATTACTTTCCTGATTGAAAAATTTTTGTAGATTTGTCACTGACGTAATTAAAAAAACCTAAAAAATGATTTCTATTTTAATAATTATTGTGTCTATTCTTGCAGTAGGAGGATTAGCATACTTAATTGTAAATAAGTTGCCGGCTAAAATGAAACCTGTATTGTCCATTGTGTTATGGGTAGTTATAGTATTTTTCGGCTATCAAATATACATGAGTATAATGGCGCCAATTAAATTCAATAAAAAGAAAAAGGAGCGTTATGCCTTGGTTATCGAAAATCTGAAGACTATTCGTGATGCTGAATTGGCTTATGCTTCTGTTAATAGAAGGTTTACAAGTAAGTTCGAAGACTTGGTCAATTTTATTGAAAAAGACTCTTTTGCCATTACAGAAGTTAAAAACGTTGTTGTAACTGAACAAAGAGGTCGAATCACAATTGATGTAGAGAAAAGAGTTGTTGATACCGTTGGATTTGAAATGGTTAAGAATCAATTTGAAGGAAGGAACTATAAAGACATGATGAACGTTCCAGGAACAGACGCTAAATTTGAATTAAAAACTGGTTCTGTTGAGAAGGTTCAAGGTGTTATGGCTTCAGTTTTTGAAGCAAAAGTTGACAAGGCAGTAGTTCTTGAAGGTATGAACAAAGATCTTGTACGTCAGGAAAAAGAAGCGCTAGGGGGTATTAATGTCCCTGGTGAATATATCGCTGTAGGATCTTTGGAAGATGTTAACTCAAATGGTAACTGGCCTCCTTTCTACGATGGAATTAAAGAAAACGCACAAGACTAATACATCTATAGATTTTAATAATCTTAGTAATAAACATCTATCCATCCAACTCAGTTTGGATGGATTTTCTTTTTGTATAATTAATAAAAATGAAATGCAAATCGAAAGGCTTGAGCACTTTCGATTTAATGACCACTCTCCTACTCCAGACAAATTACTTCAAAATGTGGAAAGTGTTTTCAAAAAAGAAAGAGCCCTGCAGAAGCGATATGGCTCAACAAACATTACGCATGTCAACCAACTCTCAACCCTTGTTCCCAAATCTTTATTTGATGAAGACCGTATCAGGGATTACCTGAAGTTCTCATCTAAAACCTATACAAATGACTATGTAGTGCATGACGAAATTGAAAATCATGACATGGTTAATGTATATATCCCATTTGTTAATGTGAATAATTTTTTCCTTGAGAGATTTGGAAGTTTTGAATATAAACATTTTTCAACCGTCTTGGTCAACAACCTGCTTAATACCTTTAAATTCAGTGAACACCCTCATATGTTCGCGCATATTGGAGAACGACAATTTGAAATTTTGGTCATAGCAAATAACAAACTTTTGTTCTACAATAGCTTTGACTATCAAAGTAAGGAGGATTTCATATACTATATACTTTTTACGGCGGAACAATTAGCGCTTAACCCTGAAAAATTTGAACTAATTTTAGCTGGTATCATTGACACAGAAAGTGAGCTCTATAAAATAGCATATCGATACGTTCGAAAGGTTGGCCTAATGGAAAATCGTTCAGAGTATAAATTCCCACCGACCAGCAAAGAAACTACTAAAAGAAGGCATTTCACGCTGCTAAATCAGTATTCATGAGAATTGTATCCGGAAAACACAGGGGGCGGCGCCTTACGGCTCCAGCCAGCCTGCCTGTAAGACCTACTACTGACATGGCTAAAGAGGCTTTGTTCAACATTCTAAATAATACTTATTATTTAGAAGACATATCTGTTTTAGATCTTTTCGCTGGAATTGGAAGCATTAGTTTTGAATTTGCATCAAGGGGCTCAACTGACATTGTGGCTGTTGATGAACATGCAGGATGCATCAAATTTCTTGAAAGTACGGATAAGCTCCTGGAATCAGGCATTCAGACTATTAAAAGTGATGTATTTAGTTTTCTAGAAAGAAATTCTCGAAAATTCGATGTCATTTTCGCGGACCCTCCTTACGCTATGGAAGAAGAAAGGTTCAATCGTTTATTAGAGCTTATTTTTAGTAAAGGTCTATTAAAAGACGACGGCCTATTGATTATTGAGCACGGTAAACAAACAAATCTATCTGATCACACTAATTTTGAGCGTTCCAGAAAATATGGCGGTAATGTTTTTAGCTTCTTTAAAGACAATGTGCCTGACTCAGAATGAAATTAGGCTATTCTAGCCATTTTCTAAACTCTTTGACCTTCTCCCTACTTACGATGATTTCAAGATCAGAAAAGTTATTTAGTTTGATTTGGAGCCTACTATTTGTATAGGATATGATATCATTAATGGCTGAAATATTAACAATGAACTTGCGATTTACCTTGAAAAATTTAGAAGGGTCCAATTCGTCTTCTAATTGCTCAAGACTGAAATCCATTAAGTAATTTTTTCTCTCTACTGTATAGGCATAAGTGGCCTTTTGCTCACTGTAAAAACACTCTATATCTTCGGTGTCTACCACCCTTAAATGCTGACCTATTTTAATGGTAAATCTTTTTTTATAAGACTTATCTAATGGATTGATTAATAATTTTTTAATTTGATTTATATCAACCAATAAGTCATGCTTTACAGGTTGGTTTACTGTAAACTTATTAATAGCTGTTTCAAGTTCTTCGTCATCAATAGGCTTCAATAAATAATCAATACTATTGAGTTTAAAAGCCTTCAATGCATATTCATCATAGGCTGTTGTAAATATAATAGCGCTATTCACAGTTACCTGCTCAAAAATCTCAAACGATAATCCATCAGACAATTGTATATCCAATAAGATCAGATCAGGATGCTCATTATTTTTAAACCAGTCTACCGCTTCCTTTACAGAGTGCAACATTGCCAATGCTTCTATATTCAACTCAGAAAGCATTCTTTGTAACCTTCTTGCAGAAGGTTTCTCATCCTCAACTATTATAACTTTGATCATCTTGAATTAATTTAGTTGTCAAATTTATCTTTTTCCATAAACTCCTTTATTTTTCTTTCTTCCCAGTTTTTTGAAAAGAAAACATTCTTACCAAATACATGTAACCAATGGCTAACTAGTCCAATGCCCCAAAAAAACCAAACTGAAAAAGCCGAGAAATGAATATAACTAATGTCGAAAGTTCCTTCAAAAACAAATCGTTTAATCGTTCCTCCAAAAGTTAGAAATATGTTCACCGCCAAATACCAAAATAAATGCCAGTAAAACCCTTTAATATCCTTTACTCTTTTTTCAGCTATTCTATATAATTCCTCGTCTGTGTGGTATGTTTTCATGATTTCTTGTGTTTTTCTTCCTCAATTATCTGTTCTATCTTTCTTTTTTCCCAGTCTGACCCGAAACCATAAGTGACCATCCCATGGATGATAATACCTAATCCCCAGCCTGCCATTGGATACCAAAACCATTTATAATCCCAGTAAGTCATGTAGTTAATAAAAATTAAAAAGGGAATGATCAAACAATAGGCGGCTACATTTGAATAAAAAGCCTTTAACTCAGTTACTCGTGCCCTTGCCCTATTATACTCTTCGCTTGTGTTTTTTTGCTCCTGATCCATTTTGTTAAGATTTATATTTTTTATTATTTTCCATTATTTCTCTTATTTTACGATCTTCCCAGTTGCCACCAATCCCGTAAATATTAAATGCCTGAATGACTATGCCCAATCCCCAACCCAAAATTGGAAACCAGAACCATTGAAATTGCCATGATGTTTTATAATTCAATGTGATGAAAAAAGGTATCGCAATAACATAAGCAACAAGACTTCCATAAAATCCTTTGAGCTCATCTACTCGCTTCTTAGCTCTGATATACTTGGCACTATCATCCATATAATCTGTTCTCATAACTTTTATTTTTTGCGTTAATAATGGTAACCTTACTCTGAATAGTTTCTGATCTTTTTCAATGCTCACTTTGTTTGAAGAGACCAATTCATAGCGTTGTTGTATATTTTGCAACCCCACTTTAGTACTTTTCTCTAAAGAAGCTTTTTCATTTAATGAGTTCTCTATAACCAGATATCCTTCATGTTCATAAATATTAATTTTGAGCGGTTCTTCTGAAGAAATCACATTGTGTTTTACTGCATTCTCCAAGAGCAATTGAAGTGATAAAGGCACGATTTTTAAATCATCCCTGCTCACACTTTCAGGAATTGAAAACACAATGGCATCTTCAAACCTCATTTGCAATAATTGCATATACGATTTGGCGAACTTTAATTCTTCCTCAAGAGCCACCAGATCTTTATCCTTTTGCTCCAGCACATAACGATAAACCTTTGATAGTTTAGTCGTAAATTTTTCTGCCTGAATAGGGTTCTCACTGATTAGTGAGGTTAGTACGTTTAGACTGTTAAACAAAAAATGCGGGTCCAACTGGTTTTTTAAAGACTCGAATTTTGCAGTCTCGTTTTTGGCAACTATTTGCGACTCCTTTACTTTGGTTTTTTGATACCTATTATAAAAATAGATAACATGAAAAATGATCACCACAGTAGTTGTGGCCCATATGCCGAAATAGAAATTCTCTATTCTCTCGTCTTGCCAATATTCCATAAAGGTATTGCCTTGATAAAAGACTGAAAGAACCATTCTTATAATAAACAAGCCTATAATTGAAATAATAGTGGATCCAATAATTCCAATAGCAATCCTTTTCGCTCTGGTCCCTTCTCCCCATTTTACACTTTCCAAATATTTAAAATAGTTCATATTAGAATAGCCTAAAACAAAAGCATAAAGCTGATAAATTAAAAACTCCTGGATAAAATCGTCGAATCCTTCATATTGAAACTGGTTGAAAAATCCGCTTCCAAATACAAAAATGATTGTTCCTATGATAAAGACAATTAATATGTTTTTTCCGTTTTCGCTCATAATATTATGCTAACTATTAAAATCTACTATCAAATGTAAGGTCTTTATTTATTACTTCAAATTTTGCCGCCTCAAACTCAAATGCTATGGCATTTTGCAAATTACAGGGCGGTACATAATTTTCAAACGAACCTACCTCTGTTGAAAAACTCTTTCCCAAAATATCCTTATTTGGATTGTCTTGGGCTTGTGTGAACATCCCTATAAAATAAAGAATAGCAGTTATAAAAATTCGTATCATCGTTTGATTATTTAAGATTCTTATTGTTGTTTGATGAAGCAAATATCAGGCAACATGGTTGAATTTTAAATTTACATTTACCCAATTGTCAAATTTCTAGGATGAATTGTCATTTTTGTGTAGTTTGCACCAAAATCAATTTGTTTTAAAGAATTCGTAACAAATTGATGCATCACACTACTAATAAGTAAATCAACTGTTGGTGACCAAAGAATTGGAACAAAAATTTGCTAAGGAACTTGAGCAACATCAAAACATTATTCACAAAGTATGCAGGTCATATACGAATAATGAAGCAGCTCATAAGGATCTATTTCAGGAGATCACTATACAGCTATGGAAGGCTTACCCAAAGTTTAGAGGGGAATCTAAATTTAGTACTTGGATGTACCGTGTAGCCTTTAACACAGCTATTTCTCTTTTTAGAAAAAGTAAAAGAAATGTTGAGACTACTCAGATTTACGACAATCTAAAAGAGCTGGAGTATCATGATTATGACGACTCAACTGACAAACAATTAAAACTTTTATACGAGGCTATCTATAGTCTTAATGACATTGAAAAAGCCTTGGCTTTAATGTATCTTGAGGATAAAAGTTATAAAGAGATATCTAAAACACTTGGTATTAGTGAAGTTAATGCAAGAGTTAAGATGAACAGGACAAAGACGAAGTTAAAAAACATATTAAATCCATAAGAATGGAAAATTTAGACAACTTAAAAGACCTATGGAAAAATCAAGGAGAATCTAAAATTAGGTTTACCCAAGATGATATCAGCCAGATGGTTCAGAAAAAATCATCTTCTATTGTAAGATGGATTCTGATTATTAGCTTATTGGAATTTATTTTACCTAATTTGCTATTCGCCTTCACTGATTTTGATGCAACAAAACAATTTTACGAGCAATATGGCCTAAGCAATAGCATGATGATCTACTCGGCCATTCATATCGTCGTTATCATAGGTTTTATTTACATATTTTATAAAAATTATAAAAACATTAGTTCTGATAGCAACGTCAAAAACCTCCTTAGTAACATTCTAAAAACAAGAAGAACAGTTAAAAATTATATTTATTATAACCTTACCATAATGGGGATCATAGGAATCAATATTTTCTATGCGGTATACAGCTCCATAGAATTTCAAAACACCCTCACAGAAGGAACAAGCATGCTTAAAATATGGATTATTTCTATTGTCCTGTTAAGTCTTGCTCTAATTATTTTCTGGGGTTTTTACAGAATAATTTATGGGTTCTTTTTAAAGAAGCTTAAAAAGAATTATGCCGCCTTATCTCATCAAGGTGATTTGTAAAGTAGTCTTATAAAATATCTATTGAGCCCTTGCCTTCTCTAACAACAACTATTTCATCTTCTGTAAGATCTATAATTGTTGAGGCAATATTATCACCATATCCGCCATCGAGAACAAGATCAACCTTATCTCGCCATTTTTCAAAGATGAGTTCAGGATCTGTGGTATACTCTATCACATCATCTTCATCATAAATGGAAGTTGAAATTATTGGATTTCCGAGTTGCTGAGCAATTGTTCTAATGATATTGTTATCCGGTACTCTAATCCCCACGGTACTTTTCTTTTTAAATACCTTCGGGAGATTATTATTTCCTTTCAAAATAAATGTATACGGCCCTGGCAAAGCTCTTTTTAGAATCTTATAAGTTGGGGTATCAATTTGTCGCACATATTCAGACAGGTTGCTGAGATCGTAACATATAAACGAAAAATTAGCCTTTTCAAGTTTTACTTGTTTTAACCTGGCAATTTTCTCTAGTGCTCTTGTTTTGGTTATGTCGCATCCTAGACCATAAACAGTATCCGTTGGATAAATAATAAGACCACCTTTACGAAGCACATCTACTGCTTGATCAATTACCCGCTGATCAGGATTTTTTTCATAAACCTTTAATAATTTCGACATATTTTTGAATGACATAAGCGCTTATTCGGTAAAACTACAAATAAAAAAAGGCTGCATCAAACAGATACAGCCTTTTTCCTATATAAATTAAATTATCAATCAACCACAAGTCGGAAACCTTCTCCGTGAATATTAATAATTTCAACCTTCTCGTCAGGCTTAAGGTATTTTCTCAATTTTGCAATATAAACATCCATACTCCTTGATGTAAAATAATTATCATCTCTCCATATTTTTGTTAATGCAAGATCTCTCGGAAGCAAATCGTTTTTGTACATCGCCAATAACTTTAAAAGTTTATTCTCTTTTGGAGATAGTTTTCTAGGTTCTTCACCATTAAAAGTTAATTGTCTAAGCTTGGAATTCAAATGAAAACCACCTATTTCAAATTCGAATTGATTATCATCATTCGCCGCATCTGATGCTTTTCTTTGCAGAATTGCTTTTATTTTATGCAACAAAATCTCTGAATCAAAAGGTTTATTCAAATAGTCATCGGCTCCAACCTGATATCCTTTAAGCACATCTTCTTTCATCGATTTTGCCGTTAAAAAAAACAAAGGAATATCAGCATTCACTGCTCTAATATCCTTAGCTAACGAAAACCCATCTTTCTTTGGCATCATAACATCTAAAATGCAAATGTCAAAATCGTCATTTTTAAAAGCAATCAGACCATCTAAGCCATCTTTAGCGTGATGTACGTCGTAATCATTCAATGCTAAATAATCTTTCAATACGGTCCCGAAATTAGGATCGTCTTCCACCAGTAATATTTTTTTATTTGCCATGGTTAATGAATTTAAATAATTGGTAATTTAACTGTAAAAGTACTTCCCTTTCCTTTCTCGCTTTCAACATAAACATTTCCATGATGTTTTTCAACGATACTCTTCACATAAGAAAGCCCAAGGCCGTGTCCTTTTACATTGTGTATATTTCCTGTTTGTTCTCTATAAAATTTATTAAATACTTTTCTTTGGGCTGCTTTTGACATTCCTATGCCTTTATCAGCTATTTTTAATACAATATTATTACCCGCATTTACCGTCTCAATACTTATTCTTGGGGCTCCTTCAGAATATTTAATAGCATTGTCAAGCATATTGGTAATTACATTTGTCATATGAAACTTACTTGCCAACATTTCTGTTTGTTTCGCATTTAAATTTTGCTCAATATCACCCTCTCTGTCTCTGATAATCAAGTTTACATGTGATACTGCATCCTTTATTATGTCGTGAAAATTAACTATATCCTTACTAAGGTCAAGTTGATTTTTTTCAAGCTTAGAGATTCGCAATACATTTTCTACCTGTGCATGCATCCTTTTGTTTTCTTCACGAATCATTTCAGCATACCTGATCACCTTTTCCTTATCATTAATAATTTTAGGATTTCGAATAGAATCAATAGCAAGATTAATCGTCGCTATGGGAGTTTTAAACTCATGAGTCATATTATTTATAAAATCCGTTTTAATGGCTGAAATCTGTTTTTGACGTATCAATTGGTATAAAGCACTGGCAAACGAAACGATGATGATGAAAATAAAAACAGCTGATAATATAAGAATCCATGAAATAGTTGAAAGAATATACTCCTTCTTTTCAGGAAAACTTACGTATAAATCATAATCAATACTATCATCAGTAACAAACAAAGGTACATTATAAGTATACCCTCTTTTTTGCACGAACCTATCCGATTTAACTTTCGTAATCAATTCTTCACTAAAAACACCAAATTCAAACTTTGTATCAATATTTCTTGCTCTCAGCTCATTATCAAGGTTCATCCTGATTTCATTGTTACTCACCCTATCGTGTATTGGCGTTCTTGATACTATATTTTTAAATATGCTTTCTAATTCAAGTTTATCATATCTATCCAGCCTTTCCACCTTAACCATCCTATCTTTAGGCGACAGTTCACTAAAATCTTTCGATGTAAACTCGATTTTCTCAATCTGGGTTTCTTCTCTACTTAAGAATGTTTTAAAATTAACCGTATCTGCCTCAAATGGGGAAAATTGAGATTTATAATTATTCTCCAGAATACTTTGACGGAATGTGAAAATTTCATTTCTACTTGTGTCAACTTGCTGAAAATAAAAATCCCTAACATTGCTCTGCTTAGATTTTTGCAAACTATCAATCAGCGGCGCATATCGGGATATATTTTCTTTAAACTCTCTTTTCTGAATATTCTCTGAAACTCTTGCAAGTGCGAATTTTACACTTGTAGAAAACTGCTCTTCTCTCATCTCAATAGATGATCGAATCCAAAATATCTGAACAGTGATAATTCCCAACAAAGAAATTACCATCAGCATCACTAAAAGTACAAAAATCCGTTTACTCATTGAAACAAATTTATAGTTTCTTTAGGGTTTAATTAATCTTTTAACAGATGTTAACGAAAATTTCAATTTATTTAACAAAATTTTAAGTTTATTTCAATTTTATTAAGGAATTTGAGCCATTATCGCTTCATTTATTCTATCAACTTGGGTTTTTGTAGCATTTAGGGACTCATTTGTTATGACAAAATCAGAACCATTGATCTTTAATTCATCTTCTAACTGGTTTTTTACTCGAGCAAGAACTTCATTTTCACTAAGCCCATCTCTTTCCATAACTCTTTGAATTCTAATTTTCTTTGGAGCCGTCACGGTGATGATTAAATCAAAATCATGTTGACTGTTGTTTTCAAAAATCAAAGGGTTTTCCTCGATCACATATGAAGCACTTTGCTTCGATATCCATTTCTTAAAATTTCTTTTAACTTCAGGATGTACAATCGAATTGAGCTTTTTTAATTTTGCTTCATTATTAAAAACAAGGCTTGCAATATAGGAGCGATTCAATTCTCCGTTTTCAAAAGATTTAGGCCCAAAAACATCAATCAATCCTTTTCTTATATCATCTGAAGTGTTCATGAGATGCTTAGCTTTGACATCGCTATAGTAGACCGGAACTCCTAATCTTTCAAACATTCTGGCAACAGTACTCTTACCGCTTCCAATGCCTCCTGTTAAACCAACAATTCTCAAAATATCAAAATTTAAAGATGGGTGATGTTATTGTTTCTTGAGTAAAAACTCAACTTTATTCGGCACTATTTTTACATTGGTAATCATTTCGGGCATGTCAACTAATTTTGGAATTAAATAATCCAAATCATTGTCTTGCGTTTGCTTATAATCACATTGAATCCTAAAACTATTCTCCGGAATTTTATTGTAGTCTTTAAGGGCTACCTGGTATACAACTTTAACTTTTTTCGGGTAGGTGCTAATGATCACATTACGAGGTAAGTTGATTACTTCAAAGGGTAAATTATAAGAACCGTCTGTAATCTTATCTACAACCCCAATAACCATTATCGATTCTTCAGACAATACAATTGATTCGTTAGGCACTTCTAAAGAAACACTTTGTTCAAATGACTCGGATATATCTGTTAAATGGAAGCTTGAGGTCAATACCTCATTAATTGTGTCAATTACTTTTTCAGGACCAGATATGGTTACTTCTGCAGGGCTCAATGTATGATTACCTACAAAATTAAACCCTGTTTTGAATGAAAACTCCATTTGTGAAACTACAGGTACCTTTTTAGATCTTTTAACGCCGAGGTCAAAAAACAAAGTATCTGGTTCAACATTCAGTACCACAGTCTCTGCAGAGAGCTGTGCTTGCAAATAATTTATATTTGAACGCGTTTCGCTGTAATACATAGACCCTCCTTTTCTCTCAATTTCAGTTAAGGAATAATCCAAAAACTTTTTCCTAAATTCGTACTTGAGTAATTTAAAGCCTATGGTTTTTAATGTTAACTTGACTTTTTGATCTGGCTCATTTTGAATCAGCTTATTATTTGGGATATCAGAGTAAACTAGATCAAATTCAACATCAGCAATATATTCTTTCGACAATTTTATCAAAGACCAAAACAAAATGGACAGTATCAGGAACAAAAGGAAGACCCTTAATTTCTTTTGATTCTGTTTAATTTCAGGGTTTTGTTTCCCGTTTGTATCAGTCATAAATTTTCACTTTGCTTATTACCCTAAATGTATAAAAAAAGAGGCTATCCTAAAAATATTAATTAAGATAGCCTCTTCTTTATTATTGACAAAAAAGTTATTTTTTCTTAACTTCTTTTGGCGCGTATTTTTTACTTAATTCCATAGATATGGCAGATCTTTCAAATTTGATCTTACCCGCTCCTGTTTCAATAACACAGGTGTTATCCGAATCAATTAAATCAACTATTTTACCATGAACACCACTTGTAGTGATAACCTTAGCACCTTTCTTGATAGATGATTGGAATTTCTTTTCATTCTTCTGCTTCTTCATTTGAGGACGAATCATAAAAAGATATAACACTAAAAACATTAAAGGAATCAGTACATAGTTCCCTATGCCACCACCTCCGGCTTGTAAAAATATTGTTTGATACATAAATTTTATTAACTATTCTGTTGAACTTTTGATTTTGGCGTTACCTGAGCCTTAATCTTTAAAATTTCTTTACCCTGCTCCGTATTCGTAACAAGCGTAATACTTTTCTGCTGTAAATTAGGTTTTTTATCAGAATTGAATTTAACTCTTATCTGACCTTCTTCACCTGGCATGATTGGCTCTTTTGGCCATTCAGGAACTGTACAACCACAACTTCCTTTGGCAGAAGTAATTATTAATTCAGCTTTACCTGAATTGGTAAAGGTAAATACAGTTTCAACCACATCTCCTTCATTAATAACTCCAAAATCATGTTCGGTTTTGTCAAATTTTACTTTTGCTCCTCCAACTTTGATTTCCTTATCACGCTCTTTCGCCAATTCCAGATTTTCAGACTTGATCTTTTTCGCTGCGTTTTCATTGCAAGAAATAGTCATCAAACTCAAACTAAGAATCGATAAAACAATTACTTTTTTCATGTCTATTAAATTTAATTTTTGTAAAAATATAATTTTTTACAACAATCCTCTTCCGATTTTGTTCAATCTATTGGATTTATTGTAATCTTTTAAAAGTTTATCCAAAACACCATTGATAAAATAACTACTTTTTCTTGTAGAATAATCCTTGGCGATCTCTATGTATTCATTAATTGTAACCTTAGTAGGAATTGATGGAAAATACAAAAATTCTGTCAGGGCCATTTTTATCAATATCATATCCATATCGGCTATACGTTCTGTATCCCAATTTGGTGTCTTTTCGTCAATCTCACTAGTGAATTCCTGTTGATGCAAGATTGTTTTCCGAAACAAATCTACTAAAAACTCTTCATCGTCGGCTTTTACCTTCAATTGGCTCAATTGAATCGAATCTCCTTTATTCAGTTGCTTGATTGCTTTAAGAATAGCTGTATTCACTAAAGGATAGTCGTCAACCCAACTAAGGTTTAGACTCTCATAAAAATCAAATAACTTTTCATTCGGAGCAAGAATGTTCTTGAAGAAGTCAGCAACAAAGGCCTTGTCTTCTGCAAAGCTTGAATCTCCCGAATTTAAATAATTCCTGTAAATATCACTTCCGGTCATATCATCAAGAATGATTCTCACATACTCTCTGTTATCCTTCCAGTCCATTAATTTAGATTTGGATAGGAATTCTTTTACCTCAGTACTTTCTGTGATGGCTAAAATGACTTCATTATTAATGAATTTCAAATTAGGGTTCTTATCCTCATCTGTAGCGAGATAATTCTTCTTTTTTATCTCCAAGTGCTCCAAAGCAAGGTTTCTCACCTCTACCATCAACATTAGTTGAAGTACGTACAGGTCAGTCGCTTTTTTAATATTGAATAATAGGAATTTCTCTTCTTTAGGTAAGTTATCGCTCTTAGACTGAAGCACAGCATATATTGATTGCATCACTTTGATACGAATATGTCTTCTATTTACCATTATTATAAAGATCGTAGTTCAAATAAATTATTTGATATTTTAATGGTGGCAAAATTACTACTTTTTTTTTAAACTATATTTTTAAAGTCTAAAGAAAAGGTTAAAATTTAAACGAATAGAAAACCTTCAAATAACTGAACCTAATATTTATGTATCTTCGCCGTTGCAACGACTAGCGTTGGTAGTTTATGAAGGCATTAAAGTATTTAAATAAATTTTTCTACAAATACAGGTCAAGATTAATTCTTGGAATTTTAATCACTGTGGTTTCCAAGGTATTCGCCTTACAAATACCCCAATTAATTAAAGAGTCCCTGAATATT
The DNA here is from genome assembly GCF_030409835.1 of Lutimonas halocynthiae. Classification (GTDB taxonomy): domain Bacteria; phylum Bacteroidota; class Bacteroidia; order Flavobacteriales; family Flavobacteriaceae; genus Lutimonas; species Lutimonas halocynthiae. Next base: position 47,851 of record NZ_JAUFQO010000016.1, on the reverse strand, counting down.
GTTGAAGATTACAGAAGTAATCAGATTACTGACTTAGAGATTGTTAAATCACAACTTATTATTAATATTCTCTATATTATTGGAGCCGCATTACTTGCAGGTTTTTTCACATTTCTCATGAGACAGACATTGATTGTAATGTCAAGGTTAATAGAATTCGATCTTAAAAATGAGATATTCCATCAATACGAGCTCCTATCATTAAACTTTTATAAAAAAAACAGGACTGGTGACCTCATGAATCGAATAAGCGAGGACGTGGGAAAAGTCAGAATGTATTTTGGGCCCGCCATCATGTACACCATGAATATGCTGGTCTTATTCATTATCGCCATCACAAAGATGGCCAATATTGACACAAAATTAACCCTTTATACCTTATTACCGCTTCCCATATTATCATTATCTATTTATTTTCTGAGTAGGATCATAAATAAGAGAAGTAATATTGTGCAACAATACTTATCAAAATTAACAACCTTCGCACAGGAAACCTTTTCAGGAATAAACGTTGTTAAAGCCTATGGTATTGAAGGTTTTTCATCTAATTCATTTGAAGAATTAGCGAATACAAGTAAAGATAAAAACATTTCACTTTATAAGGCCCAGGCTTTGTTCTTCCCTTTGATGATTCTATTAATTGGATTGAGTAATATATTAGTGATCTATGTAGGTGGAATGCAATACATAAATGGCGAAATAGAAAACATTGGTATCATCGCTGAATTCATTATCTATGTAAATATGCTTACCTGGCCTGTAGCTGTTGTAGGGTGGGTAACTTCAATTGTACAGCAAGCTGAAGTGTCACAAACAAGAATCAATGAGTTTTTGGAAGAAAAGCCAAAAATCATCAATTACGAGCCAAATAAAACCCAGATCAAAGGCGAAATTGAATTTGATAATGTCTCATTTACCTTTGAGGACACCCAAATTACTGCTTTGGATGGAGTTAGTTTTAAAATTAAAAAAGGCAAAACACTTGCCATTCTAGGTAGAACAGGATCTGGGAAATCTACTATAGCAGCTTTAATTGCTCGCTTATACGATGTTGACGGAGGAACGATCCTGATAGATGATCAACCCATAAAAAAAATAAATCTTGACTCCTTGAGAGAAAGTATAGGCTTTGTGCCTCAGGACGCTTTTTTATTTTCCGATACGATAAAAGAAAATATCAAGATTGGAAATGAAAATGCAAGTGATGAACAAGTTGCTCAGGCCGCTAAATCAGCTTATATCTATCACAATATAGATGCTTTTAGTAATAAATTTGAAACGTTGGTTGGTGAACGGGGTGTCACACTTTCCGGAGGGCAAAAACAAAGAGTTTCAATCGCAAGGGCTTTAATATCTGATCCGGAAATATTAATTTTTGATGATTGTCTATCAGCAGTTGACACTGAAACGGAAGAAATAATTCTTCAAAACCTTAGTGAAGCCACGAAGGATAAAACAACCATCATTATTAGTCATCGGGCCTCATCAGTTAAAAACGCTGATCAAATCATCATTTTAGAAGCAGGAAAAATAGTGTCAGCGGGAACACATGATGAATTGGTAGCCATACCTGGGTATTATCAAGATATTTATAATCAACAACTTGAAGAAAAGTTAACAAATCAGTGAGTTTCATGCTCATAAATGGAACAAATAATTGTTGCATACGTTATTTAATTTTATAGATTTGTCTCAAGAATTGTTAAAAGTTAATTTAAATTTAAAATTAATATGGACGAAAAAGGGTTTATTGAACAGGAAGAAATCTTTTCTCAAGTATTAAGAGCAGGTAGAAGAACCTATTTTTTTGATGTAAGAGAAACTAAGGCAGGAGATTATTATTTAACCATTACGGAGAGTAAGAAATTTACGCATGACGACGGATCATTCCATTATAAGAAACACAAAATTTATTTGTACAAAGAAGATTTTACAGAGTTTGGTGAAATCTTAAACAAAGCGACATCTTTCATAGTAAATGAAAAAGGTCAGGAAGTGATAAGTGAACGTCATCAAAAAGACTATCACAGAGTAAATGGAGAAGAGCTGAACGGAAGTGAAGTCAGCGAATCTTCAACTGACAGCTTTACAGATGTAAATTTTGAAGATATTTAAATAGAAAAAGCCACTAGTCTTAACTGGTGGCTTTTTTATTTATGCTTGTAGTACTTCAATTTCAAGCCGTTTGAATAATCCTTCGTTGAGGATATTTAAGACTGCTATTTTATCAATACTTTTTACCAAAAATGAAAGGTTGTAATTACTTCCTCCATAAGAGATCATTCTTATCGGAATATCTTTTAATCCATTAAAGATGGCTGAAGTAACACCTTTTTTATTCTGAGCCAAATCTCCGGCAATACAAATAATACTTAAATCCGAATCTACTTCAATATTTCCGAAGGCTTGTAACTCATTTATAATTTCTTTTAATTTAGACGTATTATCAATGGTTAAAGATACCGCTACCTCAGATGTGGTAATCATATCAATCGCAGTTTTATGGTCTTCAAAAACTTCAAATATTTTTTTTATAAAACCATAAGCCATTAACATTCGATACGATTTAATCTTAATTGCTGTAATATTATCTTTTGCTGCAATAGCTCTTATTTTCTGAACTTTGGCTTTATTGTGAATAAGTGTACCTATAGATTCAGGCTTAAATGTGTTTTTTAGCAAAACAGGAATATTGCTTTCCTGAGCCGGGATGATACTTTGTGGATGTAAAATTTTGGCTCCAAAATAAGCCAGCTCTGCAGCTTCATCAAAAGACATTTCTTTAACAGAGAAGGTGTGATCAACAAAACGCGGGTCATTATTGTGCATCCCATCAATATCAGTCCAAATTTGAATTTGGTTTGCTTCTACAGCAGCTCCAATGAGCGAGGCGCTATAGTCACTACCTCCCCTATTCAAATTATCAATTTCATTCTGTTCATTTCTGCAAATAAATCCCTGAGTTATAAAAGTGTTCACGCTGTAATTTGCAAGAACCTTTCCTATCCTATCTTTAATCACCGCACTTTTAGGTTCTCCAAACTTATCGATATACATAAAATCAAGCGCTGACAATAGTACCGATTCAAGCTCAATTTCTTCCATATAGAGTTGGAACAAATTTGTAGAGACCAATTCGCCTTGTGCCATTACTATTTTTTCATTTTGGATTGTAAATGATTCTTCAACAATAGAGAGTAAAACCTGGTGTTGTTTTTTCAATACAATCTGTGCCTTGTAAAACCCTTCATCACTTTCTAAAAGGTCTTTAGCAACAACCAAATATTTTTGATTTAAACCATTGATCAGTTCCAGAGCCTCCTTGGTTTTAGATGCTCTCAACAATTCAGAAATGCTGACCAGCGTATTGGTTACACCAGACATTGCAGATAAGACGATAATCTTATCCTCCTGACAATCTTGCACGATTCTCGCTACTTTTCTAAAATTCTCTACTGAGCCTACTGAAGTTCCTCCAAATTTTAAAACGATCATAATTATTATTTTCTACAAATATTGAAAAAAAGAGATTTACGATAAAATTTTTGTAATATATTTACATATTATAACATATTGTTCAAATTTCAACAATGAAAACAATCCAGGAAACGGTCGAAACTATTATTCAAAGGACACCTTTTATAGAGGAGGCAATGCAAGATAAGCTTATCAATGTTTCTTCACTTGCCAGAATTATACAACCAGAAGTTGAAGAATCACTTGGTAAAGAGGTGAAAACAGGGGCCATTATGATGTCTATCAACAGAATGTCTCCTGTGGAAGTTTTAAAAATTCGCAAGAATATAAAATCGCTTTCTCTTAAACTTGGTGATTTTATAGTAAGATCTGATCTTTTCGATTATACCTTTAAAAACTCCAGTACCCTTCCCAAACAGATATCATTAATCTTTGCTAAGATTGGTGACAATCGGGAATCATTTTTTACTGTTTCACAAGGTATTTTTGAAACCAATATTGTAATCAGCGCTGATTTAAAAGAAGAAATAGAGGGTATTTTTAAAGATGAGGAATTGATCAATTCTATGGCCAAACTGGCCTCAATCACAATCAAATTACCTAAAAAAAACCTTGAACAATCGGGTATCTACTATTTTATTCTGAAACAACTGGCTTGGGCAAATATTCCTGTACAGGAGGTTATATCCACTACTCATGAGATTACACTTGTTGTAAAAGAAGCAGATATTAATAAAACTTTTTCGATTTTAATTGATCTCAAGAAAACCTAAAAGGAATTCTTTAGTAAAGTCGCTGATTGTATTTATCTTGAAAGAATTGAAAGTACATATATAACAGATAATTTACTTCCATTCCATAATCGATCTGGTGATCATAGTCGATCGGTTGCATATAGAGGTTTGAATTATAAACTTGTGGATTCATCACCCTTCTATTCCACTCCATAACATAAAATTTATTTTTACTCTCTAAAGTTGGCTGGATGTAAAAATTGGAACTTCGCTGTGTTGCAAGCCACGATTCAAATCCTATATCCATTATGATGATCTGGTAATCAAGCTCCTTATTCTCTATTCTGATTGTATCAACTACGGCACTAGGTGACACCTCATTTACTTTGTCAACACTTTTTTTACTGCTGTTACAAGAGAAAAGACAAATTCCTATTATCATTATTAGAGGTAAAAATCGCATAGGGTAGGTTTTATTAATATAACACAAAATCAATGCCACAATCCAAGTCAAGCAAGCTCTTTAAATACCTTGGCTAGATTCGCTATAATATCAGAAGCAATAAATGATTCCATCGATTCTTCTGACTCAATACCAATATCAGCAGTTCGTCCGTGAATATAAACACCCATAAGAGCAGCTTCAATAGAGGTATATCCTTGAGCTAGCAAGGAGCAAATAATTCCTGTTAATACATCGCCGCTTCCCGCAGTTGCCAAGGCTGCATTACCACTGGAATTAAACCAGATCTTTCCTTGATAGGCAACAGCCGTGTAGGCTCCTTTTAAAACCACAACACATTTATACTTAACAGAAAATTTCTTGAGCATTTCAAGCTTGTGATAATCATCAGTCCATTTTCCTGCTAAACGTTCAAATTCTTTTGGGTGTGGCGTTAAAATCGTATTCTTTGGAATTAATTTCTTAAGGTCTTTGAATTCGGAGATAATATTTAAGCCATCCGCATCAATAACCATCGGAATTTTACAGTTTGAATAAAAATCCACAAATCCCTTTTTGGTCTTTAGATGGGTCCCTAATCCCGGGCCAATACCAATTGCACTGGGTTTGGTCTTGAAATTAAAGAATTGGACTATTTTTTCATCGTCTACTTCTACCATTACCTCTGGAACTGAAACCTGCATGGCCGTATAGCCGCATTTCGGGATATAAGATGACACCAAACCTGATCCAGATTTTATAGCAGCTCTTGAAGCCAGTATAACCGCGCCTATCTTACCAAAACTACCTCCAATAATCAAACTATGACCGTGGCTTCCTTTATGCGAAAACCTTTTTCTTTTCTTATAGATTCTCTTGATATCATTTGTTGTTATAAACTCATATTTAACATCAACCGTTTCTAGATAGGTCTTATCCAGCTCAATATCAAGAACTATCCATTCTGAAATAAAATTTTGATTCTCCGGAATTAACAATGCTAATTTAGGTACCTGAAAGGTTAAAACCTGATCAGCTTTTACGATCGCATCATTATCGATCATATGTTGATTTGCGAACAAACCTGAAGGTATGTCAATAGAAATAATTGTGGCTTTTGAAGCGTTAAGACACATAACCAATTGTCTTGTGAAACCATCAATAGCTCGTTTAAGTCCTATACCGAAAATAGCATCAACAACAATGTGCTTATTGCTAATCTTCGGAAAATCTCCTTCCGCATTAATCTCATAAACATCACTATTTAGCTTCTTTAGTCTTTCAAGGTTTATGCGAAAATCATCAGTTCTTTTATCACTAAAATTGACCAGGTAAGTTTTTACATCTAGGGCTTTTTCAGCTAACAGTCTGGCTATAACTAAACCATCTCCTCCATTATTACCCATCCCACAGAAAACATGAATTGGCCTCTTAGCATGTTGAAAAGCCTGATATATCCAATTAAAACAAGCTAGGCCTGCTTTTTCCATCAAATCTGTAGATGAAATTGACAAGTTTTTCATTGTGGCCTGATCGGCCTTATAAACCTGTTTTGCTGAGAGAATTTTCATAAGTCGCTATATACCAATAAAAGTACATAAAAATCAACAAGGCATGTGAAAAGTCACGACAAAAAAAGACCCTGGATATAAGCTACCCAGGGTCCTATTATATTTAAGCTAAAATTTCTTATGATTTATAGACGCCCATGTTGGCATATTTGTCCATACGTTGTTCGATGAGCTTTTCAGTAGATAAACCACTTAATTCTTTGTAGGCTTTTTTAATGGCCATTTCAACCGCCTTATACGTTTTTTCTCTATCGGTATGCGCTCCCCCCAAAGGTTCCTTGATGATTCCATCAATAAGTTTCTGACGACTCATATCTTTCGCTGTCAACTTAAGGGCTTCGGCTGCTTCTTCCTTGTATTCCCAGCTTCTCCAAAGAATAGAAGAACAGGATTCAGGAGATATTACTGTATACCAAGTATTTTCCAGCATCATGACCTTGTCACCAACGCCAATACCAATAGCGCCACCTGAGGCACCCTCACCTATTACAATAGAAATTATCTGTGTTTTCAGCCTGGTCATTTCTAAAATATTCCTTGCTATAGCCTCGCCTTGTCCTCTTTCTTCAGCTTCCAAACCTGGGTAAGCACCAGGAGTATCAATCAATGTAACAACTGGAATTCCGAATTTCTCAGCCATTTTCATTAGCCTTAAGGCTTTTCTATATCCTTCAGGGTTCGACATGCCAAAATTTCGGTACTGTCTCGTCTTGGTGTTATATCCTTTTTGCTGGCCAATAAACATATACGACTGATCGCCTATTTTACCTAATCCGCCCACCATAGCCTTATCATCTTTTACCGTACGGTCACCATGCAATTCCATAAAAGTTCCTTTGGTAAGGGCTTTAATAAAATCTAAGGTATACGGTCTAGACGGATGTCTAGACAACTGCACTCTTTGCCAGGCTGTTAAGTTCTTAAATATTTCTTTTCGAGTAACTTCTAATTTAGACTCAATTTGCTGACAAGTTTCAGTCACATCCACATCGCTTTCTTCTCCAATGAGCTTGCACTTATCCAACTGGTCTTCTAACTCTTTTATTGGTAATTCAAAATCCAGATATTCCATTTTCGTTGAGTTGATTTTTTATAATCTTTAAGGCTACAAATATATAAACTTTGAGCAACTATTATTCTTTAGTTCTCATTCTTCCTGTAAATTTCTGGCTTTTCAAAATTCCATTCAATAGAACACTACTAAATATAATAGCTGCACCAATATAAAATTGAATACTCATTTGTTCTTTTTCTTTAAAAATGATCAATGCCAAAATAATACCATAGACTGGCTCCAGGTTGTTTGTAAGTACTATAGTAAAAGGACTCATCCTTTTTAAAAGGTTGGTAGCCACTACAAATGGATAGGCAGTACAAATAACAGCCAGCACCAACAAATAGAACCAGTCCGATTGACTAAGTTGAAAATACGCTATGTTAAAATCTTTTTTGACAAGCAGGATTATAGTCAAAAAAACACCTGCAAAAAACAATTCATAAAAAGCAATTTTACTGCCGCTATAGCTTTTTATCAGTTTACTATTATAAACAGAAAATAATGCGACGAGAATTGCCGATACCAATGCAACTAGTATCCCAACTGTGTATAATTTTTCGCTATAAAAAATCACAACAAAACCGATCATAGTCAAAAATGCCAATAATAGCTCGTAGATCTCAATCCTTTTTTTCTCAAAGAGAGGTTTGATAATCACTACAAAAAATGCGCTGGATGACAGTGTTATTAAGGTTGTTGATACCGTGGATATTTTAATGGCATAGAAAAATGTAACCCAGTGCAGTGCTACCAAAACCCCTCCTATAAATAAATTCAGCATATCACTTCCATTTTCATTAAATGGAATTTTTCTGATTTTTAAAAAGAGAAATAACACCCCTGAGGCCAAAAGAACGCGAAACCAAACCAAGGGTATTGCATCAATTGAAATCAATGCGCCAAGAATGGCTGTAAATCCCCAAATAAAAACAATGAAATGAAGATGAAGCTGGTTTTTAAATTTATTTGTTGGCATTGACATAAAGATAAGCGGCTATAATTCCAAAAATAATATTTGGTATCCACACCATTAATAATGGAATAGATTCAGCCGTTGATCCCAAAACTTCAGAAACTTTCATAAAGAATACGTACAAAAACATCAAACTAATTCCAGCGGCAAGATTCACACCTATCCCTCCCCTTCTCTTTTTTGATGCTAGAGTCACAGCAATCAATGTTAAAACAAAAGAAGAAATTGGCAAACTCGTTCTTTTATAGATTTCGACCTTATAATTATTGAGATTCTCTACACCTCTGTTTTCAGATTTCTTAATGTGTTCACTTAGCTCCAAGGAAGGCATTTCTCGTGCCAAATAATCAACATATAAGAGGTCTTTGGGTTGAAAATTAAAAGTAGTATCCATAAAACTTCCTGAATCAAGGCTATCCTGATGTGATCCAATAAAACGCTTTCTATAGGTACTTAATCTGTAGGTACTATCATTTTCATTCCAACGTATGTTCTGGGAAATAATTTTATAAACCAATTTATTTCCATCAAAATGTTCGTATGAAAAATTATAGCCATTCTTAGATTTAAAATTGAAATACCCAAAGTAAACGTAATCATCTTCACTGAGTTGCAAACTCACTTTACTCACAGAGCTTTTTGTTTTTTTCTTATAAATAGATCTTAAATAGGTCTCTTCAAACTTCTCCAATGACTTATTGGAATTTGGAACCACAAAATGATTAGCATATAATGAGATGACAGTAATGATTGTCGCTCCGATTAAATAAGGTCTTAAAAAGCGGGTAAAAGAAATTCCCGAACTGTGAATGGCAATGATCTCAGAATTTCCAGATAATTTGGAAGTAAACATAATTACGGAGATAAAAAGCGCCAAAGGCATAAAAGTATTCCCGTAATTCACGATAAAATTAAGGTAATAATCATTGATAATCTCCTCTACTGTAAGATCCTCTGCTTTTAGAAATTTCCCCACTTTTTCAGATACATCAATTGCCATGGCAATTGGTATCAAAATTAGCAAGGTGAAAATAAAAGAAGTGAAATATTTCTTAAGTATGTACTTATCTAGAATTTTCAAATTCGAATCGTATTAATTAAATGGCTATCTCAGGAATTTTTACCTCCTATAGTCTTTTATCCATTTGAAGGACCATCATATGCTTCCATTCAGTAAAATCTCCTGCTAAGATATGCTTTCTGGCCTCACGAACCAACCATAGGTAAAATCCCAAATTATGAATAGAGGCTATTTGTCTCCCCAGATATTCATTGGCTGCAAACAAATGTCTAACATAGGCCTTGGAATACAAAGTGTCAACAGTCGTGATACCCATTTCATCTAATGGAGAAAAATCATCCTCCCATTTTTTATTTTTAATATTGATGGTTCCATGTGCCGTAAAAAGCATTCCATTTCTGGCGTTTCTTGTCGGCATGACACAATCAAACATGTCAATCCCCAGGGCAATGTTTTCTAGGATATTAATTGGCGTTCCAACACCCATCAAATACCTGGGCTTATCTTTCGGAAGAATGGCTGTAACAATTTCTGTCATTTCATACATTTCTTCAGCAGGTTCTCCAACTGATAAACCTCCAATAGCATTTCCTTCTGCATTTACTCCCGCAATATATTCTGCTGATTGTTTCCGAAGATCCTTATAGGTACTGCCTTGTACTATGGGGAAAAACGTTTGTTTAAAATCATACTTTTCAGGATGGTCTTTTAAATAAGTCAAACATCTCTCAAGCCATCTATGCGTCATGTGCATAGAGTTTCTCGCATAATTATATTCACATGGATAAGGCGTACATTCGTCAAACGCCATAAAAATATCAGCTCCGATTTTCCTTTGAATTTCCATAGAAAATTCCGGAGAAAAAAAATGAGAAGACCCATCTATGTGGGATTTAAACTTAACACCCTCTTCTTTGATTTTATTATTATCCGACAAAGAATAAACTTGATAACCTCCTGAATCAGTCAAAAGAGGTCTTTGCCAGTTCATAAATTTATGCAAACCACCTGCAGCTTCTAAAATATCTGTTTTGGGGCGCAGGTACAAATGATAGGTATTCCCTAGAATAATGTCGGCATTAATGTCATCTTCCAGTTCTTTCTGATGCACACCTTTAACTGAAGCGACTGTCCCAACCGGCATGAAAATAGGCGTCTCAATTTTACCATGGTCAGTAGTTATAGTTCCCGCTCTTGCAGAACTTTTCGTATCGCTATGTTTGATGTCAAACTTCATAAGGTGTGTTTTTCAAGAGCCTAATAAGCAAATTAAACGTTAAAACGAAAGTTCATCATATCTCCATCTTTAACGATGTATTCTTTTCCTTCAACCGACAATTTTCCAGCCTCCTTGACTTTTATCTCACTTCCAAAATGAACGAAATCGTCATATTTGATTACTTCCGCTCTAATAAATCCCTTTTCAAAATCAGTATGTATAACACCGGCTGCTTGTGGAGCTGAATCACCAATATGTATGGTCCAAGCCCTAACTTCTTTTTCACCAGCTGTAAAATACGTCTGTAGTTTTAATAATTTATAAGCCGATCTGATTAGTTTTGAAACCCCTGGCTCATCTAAGCCGAGATCTTCCAAAAACATTTGGCGCTCATCATAGGCTTCAAGTTCCATAATATCAGCTTCGGTGGCTACAGCTAATACCAAAACTTCTGCATTTTCATCTTTAACCGCTTCCATAACCCTATCTACATAAGCATTGCCGCTAACCGCAGCCGCTTCATCAACGTTGCAAACGTATAATACTGGCTTATCTGTTAGTAGTTGAAGCGGACTTATAAATTCTTCTCTTTCTTTTTCTGTAAATTCAATCGCTCTTACAGAAACGGCAGCTTCAAGGTTTTCAACCACCTTAGTTAAAATTGCCAACTCCTTTATCGCTGCTTTGTCGCCGGTTCTTGAAGCTTTCTTAGCCTTGTCTAATTTTTTCTCAACTGTTTCAAGATCCTTCAATTGCAACTCCATATCGATCGTTTCCTTATCTCGAACAGGATCTATATTTGCATCAACATGAATAATATTATCATTATCGAAACATCGTAAAACATGAATGATCGCATCTGTTTCTCTTATATTTGCCAAGAACTTATTTCCAAGCCCTTCACCCTTACTGGCACCTTTTACCAGACCTGCAATATCCACTATTTCAACAGTGGCGGGCATAACCCTTTCTGGGTTCACCAAACTTTCAAGCTTTTCAAGTCTTTCATCTGGCACATTCACAACACCTATATTAGGCTCAATGGTACAAAATGGAAAGTTCGCTGATTGTGCCTTGGCATTTGACAGACAATTAAATAAAGTCGATTTTCCTACATTAGGAAGTCCTACAATTCCTGCTTTCATTGTATAAATTTTTTGGATTGCAAATATAGGCGATTATTATTGTTTTTTTATCTTTAAGTGACTGATAAAATTCCTGCGAAACCATCCTGAATTTGTGCCATAAAAAAAGACTGTTATAAAAACAGTCTCTTTAATTTAAATCTATATATATTTTCTATAGGAGCATTCCTCCAGCTACGGTTTCATTGGTACCGGCATCTATCAGAATAAAACTTCCTGTTTTCCTATTTCTTGAATATTCATCCATCATAATTGGCGCAGTCGTACGAATCTTGACTTTACAAATATCATTCATATTGATCTCCTGATCATCTGTGATTCGACGAAGTGTGTTTACGTCTACCTTATATTCGATCTCATTGATCATCGCCATTGGTTCATTAGAAGTATGTTTCAGAATATACTTCGCCCTTGGTCTAGCCGAATTTTCATGGAACCAACAGATCATTGCAGAAAGTCGCTGATCTTTTACAGGTAAATTATTAGGTTTAACAATCATATCCCCTCTACTGAGGTCAATGTCATCTTCAAGGGTAATGGCAACACTCATCCCGTCAAAAGCCTCTTTAACTTCCTCTTCATAACGATTGATCGATTTGATTTTGGATTCAAATCCAGATGGTAACAATCTTACATCATCTCCAACCCTAAAAATACCTCCGGCAACTGATCCGGCATAACCTCTGTAATCATGGTGCTCATCATCCTGGGGTCTTAGAACAGTTTGTACCGGGAATCTTGCATCCACCATATTGTTATCACTGGCTATATGCAGTGTCTCAAGTGTATGCAATAATGGTGCATTTTGATACCAAGGCATTTTATCAGAACGATTCACCACATTATCTCCATTCAAAGCAGATAATGGAATATAACGCACATCCTTGATCATCATTTTTCCAGACATTTCTTCATATTGTTCCACAATGTCATCAAATACTTCTTCTTTATATTCAACAAGGTCCATTTTATTCACACAAACAATAATATGTGATATTTGAAGAAGAGATGCTATAAATGAATGTCTTTTAGTCTGCTCTATTACACCCTTTCTCGCATCAATAAGTACCAAAGCCACATTGGCTGTTGATGCTCCCGTAACCATATTTCTTGTATACTGAACATGGCCTGGTGTGTCAGCGATAATAAATTTACGCTTTGGTGTGGTAAAATAACGGTAGGCTACGTCAATCGTAATACCTTGCTCTCTCTCGTCTCTCAACCCATCCGTAAAAAGAGCTAAATCAACAGTTTTAAATCCTTTACGCTTACTTGTTTTTTCAACAGAAGCCATCTGATCCTCAAAAATAGATTTTGAATCATAAAGCAATCTTCCTATTAGCGTACTTTTTCCATCATCAACACTACCTGCTGTTGTAAATCTTAAAAGTTGGTTCTTATCAATACTCATAATACTTTTTCTTTTGCTTTATATTAAAAATAACCTTGTTTTTTTCTATCTTCCATCGACGATTCAGAACGTTTGTCATCTGTTCTGTTACCCCTTTCAGTTTCTCTCATTGCAGCAACTTCTTCAACAATCTTTTCCAAAGTATCCGCTTCACTTTCAATACCACCGGTAATGGTAATATCCCCAAGTGTTCTAAACCGTACTTTTTTAGTCTGAACTTCTTCGTCCTCCTGCATGATCAGATAGTCTGAAACAGGAATCCAACTGTCACTTCTCCAAACTACTTTACGATCATGGGCAAAATACAAGCTTGGAATAGCTATATTCTCTCTAGTAATATAATTCCAAACATCCATCTCAGTCCAATTACTGATAGGGAAAGCTCTAAAATGCTCACCTTGTCTCATTTTCCCATTAAATATATTCCAAAGTTCTGGTCTTTGATTTTTAGGCGTCCATTGACCAAAGTCATCCCTGTGAGAAAAGAACCTTTCTTTTGCTCTGGCTTTTTCTTCATCACGTCTTCCTCCTCCAATGGCACAGTCAACCTGATTGCTTTCAATGGCGTCGAGCAAAGTGGTAATTTGTAATTCATTTCTAGTTGCGTTCTTTCCTTGTTCTTCTACAACTCTGTTCGTATCAATCGCTTCTTGAACAGAACCAACCAATAATGTTGCGCCTAACTTGCTAATTAAGTCATCTCTAAACTGAATCGTTTCAGGGAAATTATGACCCGTATCAATATGCATTAATGGAAAAGGAACCTTTGCAGGATAAAATGCCTTTTTAGCCAAATGTGCCAATACGATCGAGTCCTTACCTCCTGAAAATAAGATCACAGGATTTTGGAATTGTGCATAGACCTCGCGCAATACAAATACAGCTTCGGCCTCTAATTCATCTAAATAATTTAAAAAATACTTTGTCATATTTTTAATTTTGGTTTTATCTTATCATATATTTTCAAAACACACTCTTCAATCGAAAGACCATCTGTGATGATTTCAACTTCAGGGTTCTCAGGTGCTTCATACGGAGCATTAACTCCTGTAAAATCTTTTATTTCTCCAGCTCTTGCTTTCTTATACAAACCTTTGACGTCTCTTTTTTCACATTCTTCTATAGACGTATTTACAAAAATTTCGACAAAGTTATCATTTCCCACAATACGGGCAATGTTTTCCCTATCTTTTTTGTAGGGTGATACAAAAGCAGCTAATACAACAACTCCAGCATCTACCATTAAATTAGCAATTTCAGCGATTCTTCGAATATTCTCCTTTCGATCTTCCGGGCTAAATGTCAGATCATTATTGATTCCCTTTCTTATATTATCACCGTCAAGGGCATAGGTTTTAATGCCTTCTACGTGTAATTTATGTTCTAAGGCATTTGCAATAGTCGATTTTCCAGATCCAGACAAACCAGTAAACCAAAGTAATAAAGAATTTTGACCTAATAATTCTTGCCGCTCTAATTTACTTACCTGATAATTATGTCTAATGATATTTTCCTTCATGCTTCTTTTACATTATTCGTTGTTAATCCATACCTGCTTTTATGCCAAATTCTTTCATGGATATAGTAAAAAATCATTTTAGTAAATAATTCCGCTACCCCTATTTTCATTCCGGTTAATGGGTTTCCTGAGATCCACCAGGCCAAAAGCATGGTGTCTATCGTACCCACTATTCTCCAGGTAATGGTCTTTCCAATATGACGTTTTCGACTCTCTAATAATTTACCATCCTTTGTCAAATTAATTTTAAACCAAGCACGTTCATGAAAATAGTATAAGACCATTTTAGTCAGTACCTCTGTAAAACCAATTTTTAATCCAGTAAGAGGATTACCAGAAATCAACCAGGACAGTAAAATGGTATCAATCGTCCCAACAACTCTCCAGGTCACCGCTTTTGCAAAATGTCTTTTACGTGACTGGTCTTTCATGCTATTTTACGATAAACCAAGGGTTCAATAAATTCTCTTTATTGTATAACAGTGGCTCATCTGTCTCCTTAGAAATAACCTGCAATCCAACAGCTTCGCAAATGGCTTGTCCTGCTGCAGTGTCCCACTCCATAGTAGGTGCAAACCGCGGATATACGTCAGCCTTTCCTTCAGCGACCAAGCAAAATTTTAAAGAACTTCCTTTAGACACGATATCTACCTTTTCATAAATTCCCTTAAGCGATTCAACAAAATTCTCTGTAGCCTCACTCATATGGGATCGACTCCCAACAACGCGCACTAATTCAGTATTCGCAGCTTTTGGTCCAATAAGATTTGCATCCATATCAAGATCTGCTACAATTACCTCATGCTGATCCAAAATAAATTTTCCTGCCTTTTTTTGAGTAACATCCGCCACATATAATTCCTTTGTATCAGGAACATAGATGACCCCTAACAAGGGTTTTCCATGTTTAACCAAAGCAATGTTTACAGTAAATTCACCATTGCGTTTTACAAATTCCTTAGTACCATCTAATGGATCAACGATCCAACAGGTGTCCCAGTCTTTTCTATCCTTAAATTCCAATTGCCTGTTCTCTTCACTAATAATAGGATGTGTTGTTCCTATTAAATATGAATTGATCACATCATTACATTTTTTATCTGCCAAAGTCAAAGGTGATTTATCATCCTTGTATTCAACACCTAAATCTTCTTGGGAATAGATGCCCATGATGGCAGCACCACCTTCTACAGCAGCTTTCACCGCAATCGCTAAATCTTTATTCATGATTTATTTAGTTCTAAATATCTTTTAACAAACGCTTGAATACCTTCTTCTATTGTTGTAGACGGTTTGAAATTTATATAATCATATAAACTTTGTACATCGGCATAAGTTGATGGAACATCTCCTGGTTGAATTTCTTTATATACTATTTTTCCTTTTTTCCCTAAAGCATCTTCTATGGCATGAACATAATCCATGAGTTCAACCGGGCTGTTATTACCAATATTAAAAATTTGATACGGAGCAGAGCTGATCGAAGGGTTTGGATGCTTCGGATCAAAGTCAGGATTATTAGCTTTTGGTGGAAGCGGGATCAATCGCTTTACGCTTTCTACTATATCAGCAACATAGGTAAAATCCCTACTCATCTTACCAAAATTAAACACCTCAAATTCTTTATCCTCTACAATTGCTTTGGTAAAAATATGCAAAGCCATGTCAGGTCTTCCCCATGGTCCGTAGACCGTGAAAAATCTTAGCCCCGTTGTAGGAATATCATAGAGTTGAGAATAAGAATGTGCCATCATCTCATTGGCCTTCTTACTTGCCGCATACATCGCCAGAGGATGATCTGTGTGATCACTGGTCTTAAAAGGTATGTTTTGATTTAAACCATAAACAGAACTTGAAGAAGCATAAACCAAATGCTTTACTGGAAAAGCCCTACAAGCTTCCAGAATATTCAAAAATCCAGTAATATTACTATCAACATAGGAGTGTGGATTAATCAGTGAGTAACGAACCCCAGCCTGAGCTGCTAAATTCACTACAAAATCAAATCCGAACTTTTCAAATAGATTCCGAATCTCATCTTTATCCGTAAGATCCAATTTAACAAAAGTGATATCACCATGCAAAGGAACGTTATATTCAATATGTTCCGTATTGATGTTCATGTCTTGTAACCTTGCTATCTTTAAGGCAGGGTCATAATAGTCATTGATATTATCAATTCCTACAACCTCATATCCTTCCTTTAATAACAACTTAGACAGATGATGTCCTATAAATCCGGCTGCACCGGTAACCAATACTTTCATATTATTTTATTTCAATTAATTTTATAATCTGCTATCTGCTACACCTTTTGCTAAAATCGATTTAACATCAAACAAAACATTATCCGAATTTACATATTTTTTCAAGTCGAAAGATAAAAACTCTTTATGAGAGACCGCTAATACAACTCCATCATACTTTTTATCAAACTCGCTTTCATTATTCATAAGGTCAATTCCATATTCATGATGAACTTCCTCCTTAGAAGCCCAAGGGTCAAAAACATCCACATTCACGGAATAGGACTTCAACTCTTCAATAATATCAATAGCTCGCGAATTTCTAATATCCGGGCAATCTTCTTTAAACGTAATTCCTAGTACCAAAATATTTGAATCAGAAATTTTAATCCCTTTTTTAATCATGAGCTTAATGGTCTCCTGAGCCACATAAGGCCCCATACTGTCATTTAGCCTTCTTCCTGACAAGATAATTTCTGGATTATAACCTAATTCCATTGCTTTATGGGCTAAATAATAAGGGTCTACTCCAATACAATGACCTCCCACTAGCCCTGGTCTAAAAGGAAGAAAATTCCATTTCGTACCTGCTGCCTCTAAAACGTCATTGGTGTCAATATCCATCAATCTGAAAATTTTCGACAATTCATTTACAAATGCGATATTCACATCACGTTGAGAATTTTCAATCACTTTTGCCGCTTCGGCTACCTTGATACAAGGTGCTAAATGCGTACCTGCAACAATTATCGTTTTATATAAATCGTCCACTATTTTAGCCACTTCTGGTGTTGAGCCCGAAGTCACCTTTAATATTTTCGTCACGGTATGTTCCTTGTCTCCCGGATTGATTCGTTCGGGAGAATAGCCTAAATAGAAATCCTTATTATAAGTTAAACCAGAACATTTTTCCAAAATTGGTCTACATTCATCTTCTGTAGCTCCTGGGAAAACAGTAGACTCATAGACTACAATATCCCCTTTGGTTAGCACCTTACCTACAGATTCACTGGCCTTATACAAAGGTGTTAGATCGGGTCTATTATTCTTATCAACTGGTGTTGGGACTGTTACTACATAAAAATTACATGACGCAATGTCCTCTAATTGATTCGAAATCCATAAACCCGTGCTTTGAGAATTCAAAACATCATTAGATGCTACATTGACCGATTCCAATTCTTTAGAAGTTGTCTCCAAAGTGACGTCTTCATTATTTCTAAGTTCTTTAATACGTTGCTCGTTGATATCAAATCCAACAACCTGAAATTTTTTGGCAAACTCAACCGCCAAAGGCAAGCCAACATAGCCTAAACCAATAATTGCAATTCTTTTATTCTCCATTTTCACTAATATTAAACTTTAAAAATTAACTAAAAATTGTCTTAAGAATATAGTTCACGTCTCCTCTTAACGACCATTTTTTAATGTAATGTTTATTTATTTCAATTTTGTCTTTCCAAATGATTTCGTCATTATAAATCAACGGATCAATCTCCTTTGATAATATCTTTTCCTCATTCCTATATTTCAAAGTAGCAGGGCCGGTAATTCCGGGCCTTACACTTAATACAATCCTATCCTTTCCAATCAATTTATCAGCATATCCTGGTACATCCGGCCTGGGTCCAACAAAACTCATATCCCCCATGAAAATATTCCATAATTGAGGTAACTCATCTAGGTTATTAGCCCTTATAAAGCTTCCAAAACGGGTAATCCTTGGATCATTGCTCAATGTTATATGGTTTAAAGACTCACCTGTTTTCATTGACCTGATTTTATACATGACAAAGACTAGTCCAGCTAATCCTACTCTATTTTGGCTATATAAACCAATTTTTCGAGTAGATATTGTGGACAAGATGATTAAAATAAATATTGGGACTAGAAAAATCAAAAGTCCTACAAAAGAAAAAAAGAGATCAAATAATCTCTTTAGTCTTTTTTGATGGTTGTTTAAGCCTTCAATCATGATATGCAACTTATGCTTTGCTAAACAATTTCTTCAGCCAGCTTTGTTTTTCAACTTCGTGGTACCCATTGCCATATTTACCATAGCCATAACCGTAGCCATAACCGTAGCCATATCCTCCACCATACTTGTTCTTTACCTCAAAATCATTTAACACATAAGAAATGTGTTTCACTTCACCCAGTTCATATTTACTGTCAATCATTTTTGGCATACCTCTTTGGGTATAGTCCTGACGTATCATATAGATTATGGCGTCAGCATAAGTAAATAATTCCAATGCGTCAGCCACCAACCCTACAGGTGGTGTATCGATAATGACATAGTCATATTTCTCTTTTAAAATTTCAAATAGCGTCTGTGTCTGATCACTAATCAATAATTCTGAAGGATTCGGCGGGACAGGCCCAGAAGTTATAATCTCAAGATTGGGTATCCCTGAATCCAAAGTAATTTCATCCAAAGTATTTTCTCCAATTAAATAGTTTACAATCCCTTTTGAATTGTCCGCATCAAAATCAGTATGCATCTTGGGCTTTCTAAGATCTAAGCCCACCAAGATAGTTTTTTTTCCAGATGAAGCAAAAACCGTCGCCATATTTTCAGCACATAGTGTTTTCCCTTCTCCACTCACAGAAGAAGTAATCACTATCGTCTTTGAAGCGCCTTTATTTTGAAACATGAACTGAATATTAGATCGTAAGGCTCTAAAAGATTCTGAAACCGTTGAATTTGGTTTTCTATGCACTACCAATCGGTCTTTATCATGCCTATTCCTCCCTATCACACCAAGTACAGGAATCTTATATGCCTTTTCAATTTCTTCTACCGTTTGAATCTTGTTATTCAATGTTTCTTTTGTTAGAACAAATAACATAGGCAACATAAAGCCTAACATTAAGGCAATTAAATAATTAAATGATTTTTTGGGTTTGACAGGTAGTTGACCAACGTCTTTAGCCTCGTCAAGAATTTTAATATCTGAAACATTTGCTGCAATCGCAGTTCCTGCTTCATAACTTTTTTGTTTTAAATAATTATAATTAGATTCCGTAATATTATATTTACGTTGAAAATTCAACAGTTGCTGTTCCTTTGGGTTCAGGCGACTTAACTTAGAATTCGTATTAGCCATTCTTCTATTCACACTAGAAAGATTATCTTTTGTGATCTGTTTTAAAGAGTTAATTTGTTCTAAAAGAATCTGACTTTCTAATTTAATTTGATCATTTACGCGGATCAAAGGAGGATAGGATGCTTTTACCTTTTTTTCCATTCCTTCTCTGGTTTTAACCAACATAATCAGGTTGTTAACACTAATCGCGATACCAGGGTCCTCCATTTCAACTAAAGCAGGAGCTGGTATATACTCACTATTGATAACATTATTATTGACCAAATAACTTTCTAAATTATTCAGGTAACTAATCCTTTTTGAAGTTTGCTGTGCTTCGTGATCAAGCAATGTCACCTCATTTAGCAATGTTTCCCCTTCGACGGAAAGGTTATAAATCCTATTCTTTTGTTTATAATCGCCAAGGTCTGTTTCAATATCCCTCAAACTGTTAGCTTCTACTTGAAATAAGGTGTCAATGTATCTTTGTGTACTTAAAGCATATTTGATCTTTTGGGCTCTTTGGTCTTTATCCAGTACCGCAACAGTCGTATTTAAAAAATCTTCAATCTTCTTTTTATTCTCTCCTTCAAAACTTAGTTCTATGATTGAAGTCCCTTTTTTCAAGGTAGCGACATCTACTTTTTGATATTTCTTTACAATCCCATCAAAATTATGAAACCTGATAAAATATTCCTTTCCAGTCAAATCAAAAGAAGGATCCTTCTTGCTAATTCGAAAACTAAACAAAGAAGTGTCCAACATTTCATTTAAAGGATAAACATTTGAAAACTCATCGTCCTCAGGAATATACTCTTTGGTTTTGTTGTTACTGTAATTGATTAATGTATTCTTTTCATCATCCATCTCAAAGGATATCAGAACCTCTTCATTACTTAAAAATTCCAATTTAAAATCCGTATTCTGCAACTGAAACTGCAAGGTGTCGATTTCAACCAGAAAAGGAGACCTCCCATAAACATCCACCTTTCTAAACGTGCCATCTTCAAAATAATCCAATGTAAAATTCAATTGTTCAACAACCTTTTCATTATGTGTTCGAGACTGTAATATTGTCATAATGGTTTCCACTTTGTCACTCGGGCCACCCCAATTAAAAGCTATATTGGTACTAGAAGAAAACAGAGGGTTTTGCTCATCGCTAACGGTAATTAAAGATTTTAGATTATATACCCTTTGAGAAGTCGCATTGATAATATTAGCCATGACCAAAGCAAACACGATCACCACGGCAAATAACTTCCAGTAACTTGCAATTTTATACAGGTATTCCTTAATATCAAAGGATTGTATTTCAAGATCGAATTTATTTACTTCTTTCATAAATTATTTTACAGCATTAACCAATAATATAGTAGTCGTTACAAGCGATAAAACTGCGATCAAAGAGGTAATAGTCTGCATACCTGATGTTCCCGTTCCCCATGACTTTTGCTTTAGCGGTTCTACATAGATGATATCATTGGGTTGTATATAGAAAGTGTCTGAGTCAAAAGTGTTGACATCCAACATATTAATCGTGTACATTTTCGTACCATCTATTCCTTTTCTATACACATGCACATTTTCTCTATTCCCAGTAATTTTTATATCTCCTGATGATGCGAGCGCTTGTATGAGGTTTAACTGATTTAGATAAACGACATTGACTCCTGTTTTGCCTACCTCACCAATAGTTGTAAACCTGATTCCAGCCAAACGAACTTCTACAAATACATCATCCGGGTTTTTAAAATAGGTTTCAAACTCTGTATTGATCTTTCCCTGTACTTCCTGAGTAGTATAACCCAGTACGTTAATATCTCCTAAATAAGGCAATCTAATATTTCCATGTTTATCCACGGAATAAGAGTTAAAATAAATACTTGCTTCATTGTTTCTTAGATTGTTTGTGTTTTCAGAAGTTGAAGGACTAAAAGTATTGGTTATATTCTCATCCGAAGATTTGATCTGAATATCCAAAAAATCATCCACCTGTAGCCTATAAGGCTGGTCTTGAATTCTGGCAAGGGAATCATTTTGATCCAAATCCCCTTGGAAGTAAACTTGCTTCTTCAATGGGATACAAGATGTGAATGCGGCAAATAGCAATAAAACAGCTATAATCTTCCTCATATTTTCAATTTTGAGTCAATGGCAAATATAATTTTAAAATTATTATTACAATAATTTTTCTTTCTAATTTAGCAAATAAATAAAGAGGCTTTGCTGCATGCCATTTACTCATACTACAAATACCTAATCACTTCAAAAAATCAATTTGGAGTGCATTCACCATTCCTTTTCGCTTATATCACAAAAGGCCTGAGAAACAGCACACATATTGATTTAAAAAAGGTGACATTATTAAGAAAGGAATTATCGAGGAATCACAGCAAAATCCAGGTCACGGATTTTGGAGCTGGCTCAAGAATTTTCAACAGTAATAAAAGAGTTGTTTCAAAAATTGCTACCACTGCCGGTATTTCAAAAAAAAGAGGGGGATTACTCGCAAGGACCACTAAGTATTTTAATCCTACACACATTCTTGAAATTGGAACTTCTTTAGGGATTGCAACTTCTTATATGGCTCTGGGTGCACCCAAGGCGAATATCACAACCCTGGAAGGATGTCCTGCTACGGCTCAAATTGCAAAAGAGAATTTCGAAAAGTTGAATTTAAAAAACATTGAGGTCAAAATCGGAGAATTTGACCAGTCCCTTGATCAATTGCATCATAACCATGCATACGACTTGATTTTTTTTGACGGAAACCATCAAAAAGAGGCAACGATTCGTTATTTCAAAAAATGCCTGGAGCTAGCACATGAAAAAAGCGTTTTTATCTTTGATGACATCCATTGGTCAAAAGGTATGGAAGCAGCCTGGGAGAAAATCAAAAATCATGAAAAAGTGAGCATGAGCGTAGATACTTATAAATGGGGACTCGTTTTCTTTTCAAAAGGAAGAGAAAAACAACATTTTACCATCAGAATTTAATACGAAAGAATCGTACAAGCGAATGAACTAATATGTTTATTTTTGAATAAAAATGCGAATTACATGAAAATATATACCAAAACAGGTGACCAGGGCAAAACCTCGCTTTATGGAGGAACAAGGGTTAAGAAGAGTAATTTACGTATAGATGCTTATGGTACTGTGGATGAACTCAATTCATATATTGGTCTTGTAAAAGACCAACTCGAAGATAAAATTGTCATTGAAGATTTATTGAGAATACAGAATAAATTATTTGCTTTAGGTGCGATGCTTGCCACGCCTTTAGACAAGGAAAAGCTCAAAGATGGCTCTGATCGACTTAAAATCGAAAAAATTGAAGAGACTGAAATCCAGTTTCTTGAAAGCAGAATGGATACTATGAATGAGCGCCTGGCGCCCATGACTCACTTTATATTGCCAGGAGGACACACCGTTGTGTCATTCTGTCATATTGCTCGTTGTGTTTGCAGAAGAGCGGAAAGAATTACTGTAGAATTAGCTGACACAGAAGAGATTAACGCCTATGTTTTAATCTATCTCAATCGTTTATCAGATTATTTATTTGTATTGGCACGGAAATTGACTAAGGATTATAAGGTTACAGAAATCCCTTGGAAAGGCTAAAAACACAGCGTATTTAAAGGTTTTTAGATAACTAAAAAACACGTTCTTTTGACAGCTGAAAAATAGTAATTAAAAAGCTTGCTTTTTTCAGTAAAAAAATTACTTTTGCAATTCAAATTAAATAATTTTCAATTATGTATTGGACATTAGAATTAGCATCCTATTTAAGTGATGCACCTTGGCCGGCAACAAAAGACGAGCTGATTGATTATGCAATAAGAACCGGAGCTCCTTTGGAAGTTGTAGAAAACTTACAGGCGCTCGAAGATGAGGGTGAGAGTTACGAGATCATCCAAGAAATTTGGCCGGACTATCCAACGGATGAAGATTTCCTTTGGAATGAAGATGAATACTAAAAAACAAAGGTCTCTTACGAGGCTTTTTTTTTTACATCAAACTAGTGAGAAAATTAATTTTTCTATGCTAATGGCTGTCAAAAAATAAACACTGATTCTGAATCAGTTATAATAACATATACAATTATGAGTTTTTTAAATTCAGTGCTTAAGGCTTTTGTTGGAGACAAGAAAAAGAAAGACCTTAAGCTATTACAACCCCTAGTAGGGAAAGTTCGCTCCTTTGATCAGGAAATGGAAAATCTTTCAATTGATGACCTAAGAGGCAAAACCCAAACTTTCAAAAAAATTATCGCTGATGCCATTCAAACTTTTGAGGATCAGATAGCTGAGCTGAATAAAGAAATTGAAACAGCTACAATAGACAGAAAAGAAGCGATTTATAAGGAGATCGATCAAATAAAGGACGAGGCATATGAAGCTTCCGAAAATGTATTGAATGATATCCAGCCGGAAGCTTTTGCTGTAATGCGTGAAACTGCTAAAAGATTTACTAATAACGAAACCCTTAAGGTTAAAGCGACTGCTTTTGACAGAGAATTATCAGCCCATGACTATGTAAACCTTGATGGTGACTATGCCTTATGGTCAAATACATGGAATGCTGCCGGGAAACCAATTACCTGGGACATGATTCATTATGATGTCCAATTAATTGGAGGTGCTGTGTTGCATCAAGGTAATATTGCTGAAATGATGACTGGGGAAGGTAAAACACTTGTAGCCACCTTACCTATCTATTTAAATGCACTAACCGGCAACGGGGTACATGTAGTAACGGTTAATGATTATTTGGCCAGACGTGATGCCGCCTGGATGGGTCCAATTTTTGAATTTCATGGTTTGAGTATTGACTGTATTGATAACCACAAGCCGAATTCTGACGAAAGAAGAAAAGCCTACCTCTCTGATATTACTTACGGAACCAATAATGAATTTGGTTTTGACTACTTAAGAGATAATATGGCGCATTCGCCTAAAGATCTTGTACAGAGACCGCATAACTTTACAATTGTTGATGAAGTAGATTCAGTATTGGTAGATGATGCCAGAACGCCATTAATTATATCCGGAGCAATCCCTCAAGGTGATCGCCATGAGTTCAATGAATTAAAACCCAAGGTTGATGAACTTGTAAGAATTCAAAATAAATACCTGATTGGTGCTTTGGCTGAAGCTAAAAAACTAATCAGCGAAGGAGACACCAAAGAAGGTGGTTTCCTATTATACAGGGTATTTAGAGGATTACCAAAAAACAAGGCGCTGATCAAATTCCTAAGTCAGGAAGGTATTAGACAATTACTGCAGAAGACTGAGAATTTCTATATGCAGGATAATAACAGGGAAATGCCTAGAGTCGATGAGGAGCTTCTTTTTGTAATTGAGGAAAAAAATAATTCCATCGATCTGACTGACAAAGGTATTGCCCATCTTTCTGGAGACAATGAAGACCATTTCTTTGTTTTACCTGATATGGGTATTGAAGTGGGAAAAATTGATGCCCAAGAGATTTCTCCTGAAGAAAAGACCAAGGAGAAAGAAGAATTATACAGAGACTTCAGTATTAAAAGTGAGCGAATTCACACATTAAATCAGCTACTTAAGGCATATACTTTATTTGAAAAAGATGTTGAATATGTGATCATTGAAGACCAGATCAAAATCGTGGATGAACAAACTGGTCGTGTGATGGACGGAAGAAGGTATTCAGACGGTTTGCACCAGGCTTTGGAAGCGAAAGAAAATGTTAAGATCGAAGCCGCTACCCAAACATTTGCTACGATCACCTTGCAGAATTATTTTAGAATGTACCGCAAGCTTTCAGGTATGACCGGTACAGCGATCACAGAAGCAGGTGAATTTTGGGAAATCTACAAATTAGATGTTGTTGAGATTCCAACCAACATGCCATTGATCAGAGATGACCGAGAAGATCTTATCTACAAGACCAAAAGAGAAAAATACAATGCCGTTATTGATGAAATCAATACTCTGGTAGACCAAAAAAGACCCGTACTAGTGGGTACAACATCCGTTGAAATTTCGGAATTGTTATCTAAAATGTTGTCAATACGTAAGATTCCTCATAATGTACTAAACGCAAAATTGCACAAGAAAGAAGCTGACATTGTTGAGTCTGCTGGTAATCCGGGTGTGGTTACCATTGCAACGAATATGGCTGGTCGGGGTACTGATATCAAGCTATCTGATGAAGTTAAAAAGAATGGCGGTTTAGCCATTGTTGGTACTGAAAGACATGATTCAAGAAGGGTTGACAGACAGTTGCGCGGACGTGCTGGTCGTCAGGGAGATCCTGGATCAACACAATTCTATGTATCGTTAGAGGATAACCTCATGCGCCTTTTTGGATCAGAAAGAATTGCTAAAATGATGGATAAAATGGGCCTTAAAGAAGGTGAAGTAATTCAACATTCTATGATTTCCAAATCTATCGAAAGAGCACAGAAAAAAGTTGAAGAAAATAACTTTGGTATTCGTAAGCGTTTGCTGGAGTATGATGATATCATGAATGCCCAAAGAGAAGTGATCTACAAAAGAAGAAAGCACGCTTTATACGGCGAGAGGCTTCAGGTGGATATCGTGAATATGATCTATGATACCTGTGATTCTATTGTTTTAAACAATAAGATGACCAATGATTATTCAAATTTCGAATTTGAATTGATTCGTTTTTCTTCTTCTACTTCTCCGTTTAGTAAAGAAGATTTTGAAACCAAAGATGAAAGAGTTTTGGTGGATGAGTTATTCGAGGTTGTTTATAAGCATTATCAGGCTAAGATTGAGAGAAGTGCTGTTGCAGCCTTCCCTGTGATCAAGGATGTCTATGAAAAACAAGGCGATCGTTATGAACGAATTGTTGTTCCTTTTACTGACGGGATTAAAACCCTTCAGGTTGTTACCAATCTAAAGGAAGCATATGAGAGTAAGGGTCAGCAATTGGTAGAGGATTTCGAAAAGAATATTGCCCTTGCCATCATTGATGATACCTGGAAAGACCATTTAAGAAAAATGGATGACTTAAAACAATCTGTTCAGAATGCCACTTATGAGCAAAAGGACCCTCTATTGATCTATAAATTTGAGGCTTTTGAGTTGTTTAAAATCATGTTAGACAAAGTAAATAAGGAAGTATTGTCATTCTTATTTAAAGGAGAGTTACCTAGTCAAAGTGCTCAGGAAGTTTCTCAGGCTCGTGAACAAAAGCAAGAGAAAGTTCAGTTAAGCAAGGCTGAGTTCAATAGTCCAACACAAGATACACAAACCAATCAAACCCAAGCGCAACAGGTTACAGAAACAATTGTCAGGACTGAACGCAAAATTGGACGAAATGAAAAGGTTTCAATTAAAAATATTGCAACTGGTGAAGCTAAAACAGTAAAATATAAGCAAGCCATTCCATTGATTGAAAAAGGGCAATGGGTC
The DNA here is from genome assembly GCF_030409835.1 of Lutimonas halocynthiae. GTDB lineage: Bacteria > Bacteroidota > Bacteroidia > Flavobacteriales > Flavobacteriaceae > Lutimonas > Lutimonas halocynthiae. Next base: position 20,520 of record NZ_JAUFQO010000016.1, on the reverse strand, counting down.
TTGACATCTGACGATTAATTTGCGCCTAAATACAACTTAACTGTTGTACTGCGATCAATCTTATCAGTCTCAGTTCTCTGAAAACTTTTTAGAAAATATATATCCCGAGGAATTTCTTTTTTAGACAATTTTTCGGGATATTTTTTTTGATGCCTTTTAATCCTGTCAATTAGCGCATCATTTTTTTGACCCTCAACGAACATGACGATTCTTTCTCCCAACACTTCATCACTTAAGCCTGATATGAAAAATGATTCTTTTAGTAAGGTATCTAATTTTTTCTCGATCAGCTCCGGAAAAAACTTTAACCCACCTGAATTGATCACGTGGTCATATCTTGCTAGCCATGTAAAAGAAGTTTCTGAATGCAATGCTACCACATCATTAGTAATAATAACCTCGTCACTCACATGATCTGCATCAATCACTAGGCAAGATCTGTCATCAACGGAAAAAGAAACATTCGGGAGAGCTTGATACACAAGTTCAGACTCCTTAGCTCCAGCTGCCAAATTCAAAGGGCTAACAGCTATATGTGTTATGGTTTCTGTCATTCCGTAGGTTGCAAAAATTCTGGATGGGAGTTTTTTTATTTTTTCTAATAGTGAATTAGGCACAAGTCCTCCTCCAACGATCAGGGTCTTAATATGCTCAATTGAGTCTAGGCTGTTATGCAGTTGTAATGGAACCATCGCAGCAAAATCATACTGAACCTGATTTGAAAATTCAGGTTTAGAACCAGGTGTGACCACATCCAATTGCCATCCCAGAACCATAGCCCTAACCAACATCATTCTCCCGGCTATATAACCCAATGGCAAACAAAGTAAGACTCTTGAGCCACTTGATAAATTAAAAAAAGATGCTGTTGTCTGAGCTGAATTGATCATATGTGCTCTTTTAAGACCAATCAGCTTCGGCTTTCCAGTAGAACCTGATGTTTTCATATGGATAATTCCCATCTCCCCGAACCACTCTTCAATGAATTCAGACAACTCCGGATAGTTTAAGTCTATAAAACCTTTGAAGCCTTCATAAGACGCAAAAGAACTTCCATTCCAGGTAAAATCAATATGTAGTCGTTTCGCTTTCATTCACAATTTCGGGTTGACTTATCCTGCCAAATAGTTTATGTTTCCAGTCAGACCATCCATATTTTCTAGAAAGGTAAATAATTACTACTGGATAAATAATAAATACTGGAACAAACATATAAACACTCAATGAGGGTTCTGATATATCTACAAATAGGGCATCCGTCTGAAACGCAGACCAATTAACAGTGACAAATATGGAAGCAACAATATTATTGGCCGCATGCATGCCCAGCGCTAATTCGGATCCATCATCCATTAAGGTGACGATGCCAAATAAAAAGCCAGTGGCTATATAATAGACCAAGATAATATACCCCAATTTTTCAACCTCCGGATTAAACCCATGCATTAGGCCAAATACAATCGAAGTGAAAAGAAAAGGAACAGCCGCATTTTTAAACCACACTCCTATGCCTTGCATTAGATAACCTCTGAATAGCAACTCTTCGAAACTAGTCTGAAGCGGCATTAAAACAAAGGCAATCACTACAAGAATAAGAAAAGGTTCTGGTTTAAAATTATACACATAATGTTCAGGTGAAACGGCGTAATCCACAATCAAAGAAAACAGAGAGAGTAAAAACCACATGCCAAAACCAAAAACAACCCTTTTCCAGTCTACTTTATCACGAGAGGTTATCAGACTCCTAATACTTCGCAGATGTATCTTCTTCACAGAAAATAAGAGGAATATCAATCCGAAGACAAAGGTCAACAACATCACAAATAAATATACATTTGAATTGATACCAAGGTCTCCAAAAGCGTTCTCTGAACTCCTTATGAGTTCACTTAAATCATCAGATTCATTATAGGCAGCCATAAAAAGAGGGATCACTCCTAAAAATTGCCAACCTAAAAAAATGGTTATTATAGACAGCAGGTACCTCCACCATTCATTCTTTCCTTTATATGCTTGTTCTATATAATTCATGCGTTGTTTTTAATCTTGCTAAAAATAGTGTTATTCGTTAAGAAATTGCTTCAAATCACCCCAATTATGTGTGCTATCATAGCCTAATTCACCTGCTGAAACAAATAGCGGGGCCTCGATATTATTACTAAATAAGGCTCCGGTTCCTAAACCTTGAGGTAGCTCATTCTTCAAAGTATATGTAAATTGTGCAATGGCATTTAATCCGATATTACTTTCCAAGGCCGATGTGATCCACCATCCGATTCCGAGCGCCTCAGCCATTTCTATCCACTCCCGGCTTCCCTTGAACCCTCCTACCAAACTCGGTTTTAAAATGATATACTGGGGGTTTATTGAAACCAATAAAGCCCGCTTTTGCTCTTTCTCAAGCACACCTATCAATTCCTCATCTAATGCAATAGGTATAGGGCTGGAGCTGCATAATTCTCGCATAGCTTCAATTTGTCCAGCCTTGATAGGCTGCTCAATGGAATGAATGCCAAAAACAGCCAATTTCTCTAATTTCTCTAAGGCATTCTCCATTGAAAACGCGCCGTTTACGTCAACTCTCAGTTCAAGCTCAGATGGATCGTATTGATTTCTTATTCCTTTGAGTATTTCTAATTCGGTTTGAAAATCAATCGCACCAATTTTCATTTTCAAGGTCGTAAAGCCTTCTTTGAGCTTGTTTGAAATTTGTTCATTCATAAAAGATTCCGCTCCCATCCATATCAGGCCATTAATCGGAATGCAATCCAAACCTTTAGAAAAATTCGAAGGAAACAATTCGTACTTATCTTGAGACGCCAAAGAAAGTAAGGCCTGTTCCAAACCAAACTGAATAGAAGGAAACTCTTTGAGTTCCTGAAAAAGTGATTCTTGATCAGCATTGATGTTATCGCATAACCACTGCAATTTATCTTCATAATCTGGCCTGTCATCATAACTCAAACCTCTAAAAAGACCACACTCACCTACTCCAGTTTTAGCAGCAGCTCTTATTGATAAAAAATAGGTTTCTTTTTGATGCAAAACACCACGAGACGTACCCCCTGGCCTTTTAAAATCTAGCAGATATTTATGAAATGAAGCTTTTATAACAAATTCTTTTAATGAAGTATAAGCAAATATATGCTATTTTTAAATTTAGAAACTCAGTCTGAAAAGACAATAAAAAATATTTTTACTAAATTTAAACTTGAATTTTATAAGATTTTTCAATTATGATGCTATGAAAAAAATCTTGTTCCTTTTATTAATGACTAGTTTCCAGATATATGGGCAAGAATTGCTTTTAGATGTCTTACCCCTTGACGACCATAAAGTAGTTTTCAAAAATGTAAATGAAGTTTTAGGAGATTCCAAACTTGTATTAACAAATAAAGCTGTTGAATGGTTTGAAGAAAATGAGCTTCAAATTGATCAAAAAATGGCCCAGGATGAAACTCATGATTTAATTTCCGGACTTTACGTTTTTAAGGAACTATGGGGACCAAATGATTATCCTGAACTCTACAAAAAAATTCAATGCAGAATCAGTCTTACTACAAAAAATGGACGCTATCAATATAAAATTTTCAATTTTGTGGTAAAAGAACCACAACAGGAATCACAGTTGGAAATCTATCAAATGGACGAAAAAAAATTACAAAAATACAACCCTGCATTCTATAAACGAATAGATGCAAAAATGAAAGATTTGATCTTTTCCATTGAAAGCAAAATGAAGCAATCCACTAACGATTAATAGATTTTAGCTGCCCAACCTCCTCCGCTGACCATATGAATGGGGATAACTGAATTTTTATCAACTTCTATAATTTCTCTTTTATAATCCTGAGCGTGATGTGCTGCATTCATGCCATCTTTCATGATTTCCATAGTAAAGGTTCCTGGTCCCAGAAAATCAAGTTTGATATTCATGTCTCGTGGGGTATCATCTGTCATGGCACCCAAGTACCAGTTTTTCCCATTTCTTCTCGCTAATAAAATATAGTCGGCTACTTTGGCCTCAAGAACCCTAGTTTCATCCCAGGTAGTTGGAATACTTGTCATAAAATCAACTGACTCCTGCTCTTGTTTGTATCTGCTTGGCGATTCACATAACATCTGTAATGGCGCTTCAAATACAACATACATGGCCAGTTGATGACAACGCGTCCCCAGTGCCATCGGTCTTGTAAAACTGATGTTATAATTAGTTAAATGTGCATTTTCCATAGCGCCCGGTGTAAAATCCATGGGCCCGGCGGCCATCCTGATAAAAGGAATAGTCACGTTATGTTCAGGACTAATATCTGCACTCCATTTATTATTTTCATTGCCCTTTACTCCTTCATAGTTAATCACATTGGGCCAAACTCTTTCAATACCAGCCGGCTTAAAAGCCCCATGATAATCAACCATTAATTGTAAGTCAGCCGCTTTGGAAGCGATGGTTTCATAAGATTTTACCATATACTGGTCACTTCTTTGCATAAAATCAACTTTGATGCCTTTTACTCCCCATGAAGCGTATCGCTCTAGAATTTCATCTGTATTTTCATCCAAGGGCTTCCATAAGACCCATAAAATAATTTCCACACCTTTGTCTTTCGCGTAGGCAATAAGTTCCAGAATATCAATTTCAGGATTGGCCTCCAGAATCTCAGTAGTTGACTTGGTCCAGCCCTCATCGAGTATTACATATTCAATCTCGTTATCTGCGGCAAAATCAATATAGTACTTGTAGGTTTCGGTATTGATTCCAGCCTTGAAATCAACACCGTATATATTGTTTGCATTATACCAGTCCCAGGCCACTTTACCCGGCTTGATCCATGAAGCGTCCTTAATTTTAGAGCGTCCAGACAACTGTGTAACCAGATTTGATTCTACAAATACCCTATCGTCATCACTGATCATAAATACCCTCCAAGGATAGGATCTACCTCCATTTACTGTCGCTATATATGCAGCTTCCTTTTCAAGAATTTGATTTCTATCAGGCGAATCCTTTTCATTAGCCCGGGCACTTAAAACATATTTCGGAAAATCAGCTTCCAAGACACCTGGCTTGGTACTCTTTAAAAACATGCCTGGATAGTCATGCAGCGATGCTTCAGTAAACAAGACCTTTACTTTACTTGCTTCAAATAGCACAGGTAAACTACAAAAGTCATTCGTAGCCAATTCACTCAATGGTTTATACAAATAGATCCTTTCATTATGCGAATACATAGATTCTTCCTCCGGAAAATAGGTGCTTGATCCTTCAGGGAATTTCAAGGTCATTGTTTCATCATATACTTCTTTGCTTTTCTTATGATTATCGATAAATCTATACGTTACGCCATCGTTATACACCCTGAAAACAACTTGATAACCACCTTTAAATAATAATGTCATTTCATTGAACTTACTTTCAATATGACTGTCTTTATGTGCGATCTGCGGATTAAAAATCTCCTCCTTAGATTTTAGCTTGACATCCTTTAATCTTGGATCAACTCCTAAAACCCTGCCCTTATCCATTGTCATGGAAATAATCGCATTTTCTATTACCACTTGATTGTCAAAATGCACCGTCCAGCTTATCTGCCCTTGGGTATTCACTTCAAGGTGAATCCTATTATCAGGTGAGTATAGAGGTTTTATTTGAGCCAAAACAACGCTATGCAAGATTAGAAAAAGAATAAAAAAAGATAGTTTTTTTAAAGAAGTAAAAGAAGTCATAAAGCCAGTGTTTGGAATAGATTATAAATATAAAAAATCTCTCTTGATAAGCTTTACATTATTCCAATTAACAATTATATTTGTCTACGAAAATTGCTTTATATGGCATCATTTCTATGCCCTCGTAGTTCAACGGATAGAACAAAAGTTTCCTAAACTTTAGATCTAGGTTCGATTCCTAGCGAGGGTACAACTCAATAAGCTTAACAATTTGATAAACTAACTGTTAAACTTTTTTGTTTTTAAAAGAACCCCTGATCGAACCCCTGAACCTTTTCATTTGCTTGATATTTGACTTATTTCTCAATTTGACTTTTGGATCAATTATGATTGATCGATTGCACTAAGTTCGGGTTTATAAATTTATTTTTTGTTTAGGAAATTTTTTATTCCATATAAAAAAGAAAGAATGTAAGTTTCACTAATTGTACCTAGGCATTAGGATTTATTTTTTTAAAAGTCAAATATGTCTCTGCCAATTCATACTCCCCTTCATTTCTTAACCAATTTATAAATGATTCTTGTTGAACATTTTCTATTAGTTTATTGTAGCGTTCTTTCATCCATCGATATTTGACTTTTAGATCAGATTTATATACGTTACTTGATCCCATAAGGCCTTTCCGTATTTTCTTACCAATTTTTTCAATGTAATCGGGGAATCCATATTGAGGATCATCCAATTCTTCCTGAGCTTTAGCAAAATAATCAATATAATACATTCCATCTGAATCCTTTTCCAACAAGGATTCTACAAATTCCTTTTCCTCTTTGGAAGTATGATGCTCCATTGTTGCCTTTCCTGCTAAATCAATTATATCTTTATGCAATATCACTCTTGGATATAATGCAGCTTTGGATTCTAGAATGTAAGCTTCGGCAAGAGCGGGCCCAAACAAGACCTCCTTTGTGTGAATTAACTTGCCATAAGTAATTGCTCCTCTACAAAGAATGCCCATGTAAATAAGTCTCATAATCATCCATTTAATCTCAAGTAATGTTGAAAATATTTCACTTTTTTCCTCTGTTTTAAATGAAATAACAAGACAATCGGAAAAAGTAGTTATTTCTTTGCTGTTTTGGGGTATGGTTTTTCCGAATTTGTATTCGTCCAAATTCCAAACATCACGAATAGCCCTATAAGCTGAAAATATTTCTTCAATTTTTTCAGAGTTATCTTCCCCTTTTCTATCAGTGGTTTTTGAAAGCATATCTTTAAAACCGAGTATGTCAATAAATACGGTAACTCTATTTTCGTAGTTCATTTATTATATGTTGGTTCATATTATATATTGATTGAATCAAAGTTGAAAAAATTCAGCACAACTCGTTTCTATATAATTCAAATGTGCCTGATCACCGATTTGAGAATCATAAACTGTTTCCATATAAGTCTAACCATTTTACAGCTTTTTTATATTCAGGAAAGTATGAACGTAATAGAGTCCAAAAACAATTATCTGGAATTTTAAAATCGTGCTTTTTCTCTAAAATCTTTTTAAGCTGTTTTTCATTAGGTTCAGAACCGTACTCGTTTTTAAATTCCTTAATGGCGTTTTCAGTTTCCCATTCATAGTTGTCAGAAAGTCTTTTAAAGAATAACAGGGTTAATATGTAAGATTTGTAATCTTCTACTTTGTCTCTCAGAATGTCTGCCATTCCAAACAGTATACTTCCTAATGCTTGCTTTGAAATCATTTATTATTTGATTTAATCTTTTTCAATTATCTAAAGTAGCTAAGTTAGCATGAATCTCGATAAGGAATTCCGTAAATTATTAACATTTATAACCGTTTTAAATAGGATAATTGTTACTCCACAAAGTCGCCAGCTAATAGACATTATCGAGATGGTATTTCTTTACGGTTACCTTTGTCAAGAATTAACCAAACCCAATGATTTTAGGTGTGGGTAGAAATAGTTTATAAGATCAGTTCCTAAAATATTTTTATCGATTTTTTTAAAGTCTCTATAGCAAATATCGTGGATACCATTGGTGCATTTTTTTAGTTTAATATTACTGCCACAATAGCATAAGTCTCTAACCTTAAGTTTCCCTCCTTTGTATCGATTAAACAATAATTCCGCAATTTTTAAATCGTTATGAATTTGAAGAATATCTCTATATCCTTCAATCACCCCTTCTCCATTGTGAGAATATTCATCGGTTTTATATTTCATATTGATTTCATAATATGAGTTATTTTGAAAATAAGGAATGACAATATTTTTTATAAACAGATAAATACTTGTAATCTTTGTTTTTAATAAAATCTGCGATCTTGCCTTAGTGGTAAAACAGCATGAACCAGAATCAGAATATACATGTCTTTCAATTCTTCGAGGAATACGTCCATCTAACTCATATACCAAAGGAAAAAATTCAGGGTAAGGTTTAAGGTCAATTTTTATCTGATAAAAATCAAATCCTGACACCTTAATAATTCCCCATAGGCAATTATTATTGCGATCGTAATTTAGTTCTGGAAAATTCTCAATAACCTGATTAATTTCAGTATTAATATCCATAGGGTTTCGGTGTTACGGTTGCCATGCCCAAGGCCTTAATTAATTCCTTATTTTTAGTGTCACTGTCATTGTCTTCACCAAGTGGATATCGACTTCCAAACTGATTTTTCACTAATATATTAGAGGCTTTTCTAAAGTTAGGCTCCTCATCCGCTCGATCCAAATCGTTTAATAAACTCGATATGCTGCTCAAGAAATTACTTTTTCTAGTATCGGAATAGTTTGCGAATAGATCTTCACCCGCTGGGGTAGTTGGCCGTAAACATTTAAATCCAAATGTATTAGTCAATTGAGATTCTATGTTTCTTATTGTTTCTCGAAAAGCTCTGTCATCATTATCATCTTCAAAATAATTTTCAGTGGCCAAAATGGTAAGTTCAAAACCACTAGGTAATTTTAAGCTATTATTATTTGTTTCTCTAAAATTTTTCCATGCTTTTAAATATCTAACAATACGCTCCAGCTGAGTTGTTTTTTTACCATTGAACCACTCGGTAAACTCTTTTGGGTCGCTCTCCAACCAACCTTTTGATCTATGAGCCAACAAGATAGATTCTTCATTTTTATAATAAATTGGTAAATCTATGTGATGACCATCCGCAAAAACGACTCTAATACATGTATTTTTTTTTATTGAACTTTGCCCTGTATGATTATCTACTGAGTCAAAAATCCAGTTATGCAATGTATTGATTGATCTATGATCGTTTTGTTCATTCTTTTTAATAAAATAAACACCATCGTCTAAGTCGTACATTAACTTTTGTTTTCCTTGACTATCTGTCACCGGCAAAGGATTAATAACAGTATTCATGCTGTATGAGCCTTGCCCATTAAATTTTGGTTGTAATTCATCTGGCTTGTTATCTTTAAACCATTTGCGAATTTTCTTTCGCAACTCCTTACGGCTATTTTTTAAACTTTCTTTTCTCTTAGATGTTAGGCTTATGTTCTTATTAAATTCTATAAATTCCTTATGTAATACTGCCATAGTTTTACTATTTTTTAAAAATCGTGATTTAAGTTATTACTGACCCATTGAAGTTTTATGTACTCACCTCTGGTTTGAAATGGATATCTTTCTGTGAAATATCTTCCAGATAATAATTTCATATTCCCATTTTTAATGAATTTTAGCACATCAGTTCCATAGTGCGGCGGGAAACTTTTATTTTGATTCCCATCATTTAAGAAATTATAAATTAGTATGTGGTGCTGCTCATCCTTTGTTTTTTCAATATGCATTCCTTTGTTAACAGATTCAGATGATTTTGTTCCATTTGATCCATATGTAAAAGAAGACACTGATATGCCACTTCCATTTTGTTTAATGATTTTGATATGCCTTAAATCATCGGTAATAAGCTCACCGGATTCATTTTTGTATTGGTATCTTAAAATTCCTTCATATCGACCGGAAAAATCATCGAAAGTAAACAACCATTTAAATGGTTTGTATTTCCATAAATAGTTTGTAATAGTCACCAAGAAAGTAGTTACTATACTAAATATTGAAATGGATAAATTCCAGTGACTTTTAGCTGAAATAACTATGAATAATAGTATTCCTATTAAAAAAACTAGAAAATTAGACTTATAATATTTTAAAAAATCTTGTTTCATTTAAATTTTATTTATTATTAAATTGAACTATCTTTTCCTCCAAAATGATATGTATTTTGATAGTCTTAAATTCCTGTTAGAGGACAGGTCTCAACCATCTACTTAAAGCGTGACTCACGCTTTTGGTATGATTAATATAAACCTATGGAGGTTTCAGTAGAAGAGTTGCAAAAAGCAACATCTGATGACTTAATTGAATATATTGCTTGGAAAGATGAATACCCTGAAGAGGCAAAAAGAGCCTTTGAAGAATTTATGCTTAGGTTTGAGCAAGATGTTTTGAAAAATTCAGAAATAATTTGTTGCAATTGGGGTTATAACGAAATCATTGCTTTAGACATTTCTAAATGTGTTTTTAATAAAGTTTGGAAGTACCCAACATATGATCATAAAAAATCAAAAGCCTCAAATGTTGAAAAAGGAATCAAATTATGGCTTTATAGAATTATTTTTACTCAACTAGTTAATTACAAATCTAAAGGAACATGTTATGAACCTGATAAAGACACGGATCTCTCCTTGATTTATTCTGTTCAAGAATTAATTGATATTTCATCTCCATCCGAAGATGGAAGAAGAATGCTTCGAAAAAGACTCGAAGTTGTAGAGAAAGCACTTTCACAATTAACTGAGAAACATAGAATAATTTATTTAAACTATAAGTTATATGTTCAAGAAAACAACAAAAATATTCCTAGGGCGATTAGCAAAAAATTACAAGTTGAACTTGAATTAACAACAGGATCGATAAGGAAGTATAAACAGGAAGCTAATAAGGCAATTGAATCATATTTAAATAGGATAAATGGCTAAAAAAGATAAATTAAGTGGATTAGTGGATAAGAACAATTTTGACTTTTGGCTTAGTTCAACTGGCTATTTATTCCCTAGAAATGAAACAGAGCTTGATGTTTTTGAGAAGTTGTATGAAAATTTTGAACATAAGATTGACTTGTCACGTATAGATACGAACAAAATTATTGAGGGGAACTTTAGCTTTAAAGGAAAAGTTGTTTCATTATTGAAAAAGGATGAAATAGATAATTTTGATGATTTTAAAATGGTTGCCAGAAAAGGTGAAAATGAAATTCCAAAGGAAATTCTTCAAAAGATGAGAAGTAAACATAAGAATGGAAGTAAGTAATACGTCTAAAAATTATATAAAGGATTTAGCAGAGTTCATTGCATTAGAGCATGAAGAAATTATAACACCATTAGACAAGATTGTAGATTCAGAAAATTTATTTGTGTTTTATGATGATTATGGAAAATCTTTTGATGGAATAACCATTTATGATGACAACCGTTTTTATATTCATATAAATACAGAAAGAGGTAATGATATTGATTCTACAAGAGGAAGATTTACGCTGGCGCATGAATTAGGACATTATTTTATAGATTCACATAGAATAGGCTTGATGAATGGTCTATTGAAGCCTCACCCTTCTTTTAATGATAAACAAAAATATAACAGAATTGAGCGTGAAGCGGATTATTTTTCTTCGTGTTTATTAATGCCAGAAAAAAGATATTCTAAGGATTGTGTAGGAAGAAAATTTGAATTTGCGATTATAGAAAATCTTGCAAAAAAATATCGAGTTAGTCTAACTGCAAGTGCCATAAGGTTTTCCGATATTGGGAATCATCCAATTCAAATAATTTTTAGCGTGAATAATGAGATAGCATGGAAATGGGCAAGTAAAGATTTTCCATATAAATATTTGGCTGAAGGGAATTCAAAAATACCTGAAGATTCTCTTGCTGCGAGTTACTTTAAAACAGGAAGAGGGGAAAAAAGAACAGAAGATTTATCGGTTGGGGATTGGTTTAAATGCTATAAATATGAAGATGAAGAAAGAAATATATATGAGCACATCATTCCGTTTAGGAATATGGCGTTAAGTGTTATTTGGGAAGATTAATCTACTTCCTAACCAAATGAGTGTGTGTTTTATTTAGTTAACTTTTTTTCATTGATTCATGCAATAAATAAGTTGTTGCAATATATCACTTAATGCATAGGAAGACTGACCAATAACTTGTATCGCTTTTAACTACATATCCAATCTTCACTTAACTAGTTTATTTTGGATACTTATATTATATAATTTTCACTGTCTCTTAGAAGATAAACCTTCATCAAATGACTAACCATAGACTCTATAGATTGTTATCTCAATAATAGTCATTTTGAACTTATACCGGCAGAATGGATTTATTACATTGCAGATAGGGTATATCATGAGTATTTTAATCCTTAGCCTCTAAGAGTTTTTGGCTATTCCATTAGTACTTGCAGTAAGACTACTGTGAAACAACGAGAGAGGTTAAGAGAATTGCTGATAGAACCATTTTCCCGATTAACTCTTTACCTTCTTGCTACTTTCCAAAAAGATTATGTCATTTACTACATTTTGAAGCACATATTGAGTTGAGCCATCTTTATCTTTAAATGATGATGAATCAAACCTAGCTTCAATTGCAACTTCCTTTCCGTTTTTAAGATATTTGTCAATTACTTTCGCTGTGCCATTCCAAGCAACTAATGGTACATATGAATAGTTTGGAATCATTTCACCATCATTATTTTTATAACTCTCATCTATCCTTAATTTGAAGTGAATACGATTCACATTGTTTTTGTAAGTCTTTACTTTTCCTTTGTTTTGAATTTTACCAATTAGGTTTATTTTATTTCTCATGATTTATGTTTTTATAATTGTTTGTTTTGTCAGTATTCTTTAAAAGGTATAATCGAAGTTTGAAAAGGGGGGTTACTTGCCTATATTCATACAAGCAGTAAACCATTCCCTTTTCGATAGCCTCAATTAGCCAAGTTAAAGGCTAGTTTATGTGTTACTTCTTCTATCATCATAAAGTGTCCACTTTCACGATATTCTTGGATTAATTTATTTAATTCTCTTCGGTCGGATTCAAACGCTTTAGGATGATTCTTTTGCATGACCTTTCTAAAGTAAGGGTCTTGAATGTAGCACCAGCGCCTCAGGTTCATGGAGCTCAAATTTTCAAGGTCCTTGGACATAGGCTTAAGTTCAATTTTGCTTAAACTGTTAATCAAATCCTGGGAAAGAATTTCGTATGCCTTCCAGCTAGCCAAATCATCTAATGTTATAATAGGGTTGCTTTTAAGGCATCTAAGACTGTTAAGGTGAGACCTAGTGTAACACTTTTCTACTCTCAGGTGATTCTTATCTAGAATGATTCCTTCCCTTCGCTTAATCTCTGAGGTTTTGTCATACATCTTTAGCTTATGGGTAGTGTTGGCGTAGAAAGAGCCATAGATTAATCCATTGGCATGCATTGAGAGTGGAGACTTATCTTTATAATGGCCGAGTCGGGATAATGTCCATGGAATATTATTGTCTTCAATAACACATCCATACTCAAAGCTCATTATCTTCGCTTTTCTGATAGAAACGCCTAAAATATTTTCAATATTACATATGGCCTCTTGCAGTTGTGTATAAGTGAGATTTGTATAGTTGTTTCCGTGATAATACTTTGTAATACTATTCTGAATAGTTAATTGGTCTTCTCTGATTGTAAGATGGAGATTATCTAATTTGGAAACATACCTCACTACAACTCCTTTTCTCACTACTGGGTCAAAATTCAATCCAAATATTCTTAATGTGGAATTAACTCTCTGAAGCACCGATGAAGGTGCCTCAAAGAGTATATTGATTTTTATATTATCGATCATTCTTCTTTGGAATAAAGGAATTGTAATTTATTATTACTGTAACTAATGTAATTTAGCTCACGTCCGCATTGCAACTTAATAAAGAAATCTATTAGCAACTCGTTTGCAAAGTGATCTAATTGGAGAATTTGATTCTCTTGATAGATTTGTAACGCTATGCATTCTTGGAACAATATGTCATGGTAAAATTCATTATAGTCGTGCGTTGAATGGGGTTCTACTTGCACCGAAACTTGGGTAAATTGATTGCGAATTAGTGATTCATATTCGATTAAATGACCCTTTATAGTTTTCCTTTTACTTTCATATTCGTCCATATAATGTAATTCATTATTTTTTTGAATTCCATTGACTAATTTGAACCTGTATTGGTCAAATAATATGTTTGATTCATGATAAGCCTTGTTAAAATCAATTTTTTCAAAAATTTCACACTGTGTGTAATTGAATGGGAATACTATATTACTTAGATCTCTCATTTTGTATAATTTATTTTTGTTAGACTTTCTTCGATTGCTTGGCGACTATAAAGAATTTTATTTCTTAAACGAATGAATGGTATCCGCCCTTCTCGTCTTAATTCCCAAAGAGTCGTTCTTGATATATCCAACAGAAGCATACATTCTTGAGTGTTTAAATATTCCTTTTGTAAATCCTTTTGATAATGCATATTTTTTAGTTTTATAATTATTCTGCAATTTTATGGTAGGGGATTTTGGGGATATCCCCTTTATTCAAATTTTTGTAAAAAATTCTTAATTATTGGCACATGATAATCTGTTTTACAAGGGTAATTTCTAGAATGCTCATTACCACTATATAGTTCATTAATGCATTTTCTAACAGCTTCTTGGTTTTCACCTATTAATACGGAAACAAGTAAACTGAATTTAGTTTGATTACAATTATTGAAATTTCCCTTTAGTAAATTTAGTATTCCAAGTTGCTTTAAAAGGCAGATTTTCAAGGGAACTCCGGTAATATTAGAATCTAATTCTTCCGAACAAGATTCATTTAATTGGTAATTCTCCAAAATGATGTGGGAGTGTTGTTCTAATAATGACAGAAATTCCTCTGCCATGATCTCTTTAATTTTTACTCTAAATTGATTTGAATTGATCATAATATTATTTAAAGTAAAAGTTCTTCATCAAGGTTGCGTAGAGTAAAATAATAATATATTTATTTAATATGCTTATAATCAAATAAATATGTTTAATTTTAATACATGCCAATAATAAAGATCATCAATTGAAAAGAGGAGAAAAAATCAAATCATATATAGACACATTTGAATTAGATGTGGAGGTAAATAAATATGAATATGACAGTATTAGATTTAATAAGAAGAGGTCATTTTTATACCTATTACTTGATTTCAAGAAAGGATCTACCTATACATCTGTTGGATTAAAACTAGGTGTCAACAGAAGAACGGTTAAAAGGTGGCAGATTAATTTTGAGGAAGGAGGTATCGAGAGGTTATTTAAAAAATATAAGTCCGGAAGAAGAACTCGAAGAGTGATAAATGATGAAGTTGAAGAATTTATAAAAGATTGGCTAGCTTTGAGAAGCCATAGAAGTTTAGATTTATCATGTAAGCTATTATGTAGAGACATTCAAACGAAATATCGTATTAATATAAAATATGGAACTGTATATCGAGCAATTAAGAGGTTTAGTTAATATCATATTTATTAGTCTGATTCTTTAAGATCTTAGGTCTCCCAATACTCCTCTAACTTTTTAGCGTATTCTGAAGGAGTAATTTTAATATAGTCAATAAACTGTTTCTCTGTCTTATGACCAGTTATTTTCATTATGGTTAATGTGTCTATTTTAGTTAATACTTTATATTTTCTGGTATAAGAGCTTCTATACTGTTTATTTTAACCCGAGGATTTATTCTTCATTTTGAAATGAAAATCTATTATGCCAATATTTTCAAAAGTTTCTCTTGATATTAATCTTCTGATAACTGGTTTTAGATTATATGAGAAATTAACTTTTTATTCAAAAATCATCTGAAAAATATAGAAATCTGCGTTTTTTATTTAAAAAACTGATTTTGGTGTTAGTATTTTAATTCTTCTAAAAAATATAATTTAAGCGATCAGATTAGGCTTTGAAAAATAAACATACCCCTTGGGATAAGAATATTGTCTATTCATCCTTAATTAATTTGAAATAACAATTTAATTACAGGTAATAAAAATTGGTGGTTACTGGGTATTTTTGGTGAGTCCCAAATTCTAGTTTTATTTATTATTAACTTATATAGGGTTGGAAATGTAATGATCTTTTTTCGAAATGGTATGTTCTATTGCACATTTTAAGTTAATTAAAATTTCATTTGTCACTCCATTCTAGAATTGAAAAACATTTTTTTTAATCAACCTATATAGATTTACGAATGACCCCCTCGAAGTCCTGTAATTTTTTCATTTATTTTCTTCTCCTATTGTGGTTGAATCCATTTAATGGTGTGATTTACTCACAAGAAACCACTTCAATAAAGACGATAGAAAAAGATACGAAAAAAGTTGAGAAAAAGTTTTCAGTAAAAAAATTTTTCCATCATAGCGATTCTTCAAAACTGGCAAAACGTTATATAAGATGGCATAAGAACTTAAGAAATTCTGGAAAAAAGGAGTTTAGAGTAAATATTAACGAGGATTCAATGGATCTTTTTGTACCTAAAGATACGAGCCAGATTATACTAAATAAAGAAGTCTTAGGTTTTTATCCACATTGGAGTAAAAATCTTTACAGGTATTTAAATTATTCCATGTTGACAACGATTGCCTATTTTGGTTATAAGGTAAATCCCCATTCAGGTGATATGGAATGCCCAAAAGGATCTGAGTTATCTAAATTAATTACTCACGCAAAATATAATCATGATAAGAGTGTATTGATTACTTTGTCACTCTTTGGGTTCGACAGAAATAGTTTGTTTTTAAATAATAATGAAGCAGGAATCAGACTGATTAATAAAATTTTAAAAGAATTAGAAAGAACAGATGCTGATGGAGTCTGTATAGATTTTGAAGGTGTTTCAAAATCTGATAAGGAGGTTTTCAATACTTTTATTGCGCTTTTAGGAGAGAAATTTAAATCCTCGGATAAAAACTACCTTTTATATTTAACGGTTCCTTCTGTTGATTATAATGATTATTTGTTGTTCGATGATCTAAACGATTATATTGATCAATATGTAATTATGGGATATGACTACTATAGTTCAACTAGTAAGGTGTCAGGACCATCAGCTCCCCTTGAAAGTGATGTAAAAAGTCCTTTTAGTTTAACAGAATCGATCAATGTTTACTGCAAGAAAAAAGAGGTGCCTCGAGAGAAAATAATTTTGGCTCTACCATTTTATGCTAATTTGTGGGAAACAAAAAATGGCTTAAAGGGTTCAAAAGTATATCGCTTCATAAAACACCTAACTCAAGATTCAGCTCAAAACTTTTTAAAGGAAAAACAGCTCGAATTAAAACATAATGATTCCATATTAATACGCAATGATTCTATAAGTAAGAGTTCTTGGTATTCTTATATTATAACTCCTTCTGCTCCTAGTTATAAAAGGCAATGGAGACAATTGTGGTTTGATACTGATAAGGATATGAAGGCTAAAATGAGTTTAGTGGATCATGAATCTTTAAATGGCCTTGGTATATGGGCCTTAGGATATAATAATGAACATCAAAATTATTGGAATATTTTAAAAGAAATTGTAGTAAAAAAAGATTCTTCAAAACTAAAACCAAAACCCATTAAACCAGAATATAAATATCCCGATACAATAGAAATAGTTATTACTGGTAAAAATGAAGCAGGCTTAGATACTTTACCAAATTTCATATTGGCTGAATTCTCTAAATATGACAAGTCGATTAAAGATTTAAAAGCTAAAGACACTATCCTTTCTGAAAGAATAACAAAGGTTGAAAAAGGGAATTACAAGACCAATAATTGGGCTGAATTTAAAAAATTCTTAAAGACAGTGAACTACAAGAATTCACAGCATTTGGTTTTATTCATATTAGCATTCATAATAATCTTTGGAGGTGTCGGATTCATAATTTCATTATTTCAACCACATATTAGAATAATCTTTTTTAGTGGCAAGTACTTGATTTTTTATGTAGGAATTATGATGGTAAGTCTCATGGCAATTTTAATGAACAACACCAATTCCAAAAAGACGATGTTAATACTTGGTTTCTCTTTTGGTGTTGTTGGATTGTTTTTTATCAATAAAATATTACTTAATAATTATAAGAATTTACCATGAGTGGGATATTAGCAACAGAAAAAGAGGCCTTGACCAAAGAGCAGGGTAAGCTGATGAAATTTTTCGCAGCCCTTAAAAAATTTCTTGCAAAAGAGTTCTTATGGGTTGTATTCGTAGCCATATTGGCCCTTCCATTAGCTGAGTTATTTAAAGCGATTTTGGATAATTACTCGCCTAGTTTTAAGGCTTATATTGCCGGTTTAATGCATAGTACAGAATTATTCTTACCCACCTATGTATTGAGTGCGGCAGGTATTTATTTCATACGGGCGATAATCGGATCTATAAAAACTCTAGTTAAGAAGCCTAAAAATTAATACCATGATAGCAAAAGCATTAATTTTCTTAACCACTTTTCTTAATAAGCAATTGAATAATTCATATGACTTAATGAACAACCCTGTTATGGCCAGTAGCTTAATCAATCCAGATGGAAGTATCACCGAAAACATTGGGAATAAAATTGTTATATCTGTAATCAATATGGAGCATGAAACATATATGAATCCAAATGAGGTATATAAAAGAGGTACGGGGTCGACATTGGGACAAGTTACTCCGCCTATTTATCTAAATATCTACCTCATGATTTCCGCTAATTATAATTCTGACAATTATTTAGAGGCATTTAAAAATCTCTCAGCTGTTATAAGTGTTTTACAATCAAACCCATATTTTACAAAGAAGAAACACCCAGAGATGGCAGATCCATTGACTAAATTAACTATGGAAATATTTAATGTGCCTCTAACTGAACTCAGTCATATATGGAGCGGAATAGGGGCCAAATATGTTCCCTCTTTAGTCTATAAAATGAGAATGATAACCATACAAGAAGATAAAGTAACAAGAGAAATACCAATGATTACCGGATTGGAAACTAAATTTAGATCAGAATAACGGCATGGATATTAAGTATTACAAATGGCTAGACATAGAAGTAACCAATAATTACTTTGAAAATGGAGTTTGTCCATATTTTGAGATGATTCCCTTGAATAGCACTACTATTGAATTAAAAAACTATAATATTTTAATTCAGAAGAACAATAACTTATTTACCTTTTATCTTGGAGTTGCTAATGTGTCGGATTTAAGTGCAACTAATGTATCCGATTCGATAATTAAAGAAAATATTAAGAATCTTAGTAATCTGTATTTTCAATTGATTGTTGAGGATGAATTATTTATGAATTATACCGATATACCTGAAGTTAATCATAGACAATTATTCTTATTTCAATTTCCTAATAACGCTATTGGACTTCAGATAAATGATTCTAATTATAGAGTTAATTTATTGGATTTAGATGCTTTGCAGGCAGCAATGAATTCATCTTCAAGTGTTGCAATAAAAAATGAAATAGGGCTCACTGTTCAACAGAAAAAGGATCCTGAAAACAAGATTCCCGCTGTAAATTATAAGAATCTTACCTATGGTAAATTTAAGCTGTTTGTCGATAATCAATTCGCGCAAGGTTTTTACCATTTCGATACTGATTTGGCTTCAAATTGTCTAGGCATTTTAGAACTTAAGAGTAAACAGATACGCGCAGAACAAGAAAAGTCACCAATTTATACGATCAATTTTAAATCGAGAAAAGTGTATTGGGAATACCAAATAATATTCCCCTCGAACTGGAGTATTGATGATGAAGAAGTTGAAATTCAAGGAATAGGTGATCAAATTTATGAAAGAGTCACAACCAAAGAACCAAAATTGATAAATGGTCAATTGGTAAAAGTTTTCAAATCTAAAAGTCCTTATGCCTTACAAAACCATCTTATAGAAAACCCCACATTGAAATTGAAATACTTAGCCCCTTTTTCACAGAGGAAGGAAAGTTTGAATATAAAACTCCCCAATCCGGGAATCGAAAATTTATTTAAAACCAATACCGAAAAGAATGATGATCCATTCTGTTCAACAACAATAGTATATGTATAACTTAAATCAAATCTTATGTCAAATGAAATGAAAACCCCAGGCGTATACATTCGAGAACTGGATGCATTTGGGAATGCTGTAGTTCCAGTGCCAACGGCTGTCCCCGCCTTTATTGGTTACACGCAAAAAACGACTGATAAAAAGGGAAAAGGCCTTATCAATAAGGCTAAAAAGATTAATTCTCTTGCAGAATTTATGTCAATATATGAAGATCCTAACCCTTTATCGCGGCCTAAGATTCAATTTAGAGTGAAAGGACTGGATTCACCTCCTATAGATTTTCAAAGTGCTAAATTATTTGTAGTTTCTGAAGCATTAAAGATCAATGAAATGGGTGCTGAAGGTGATTACTACCTGGACACTAGAATACCTAAGTTATACGGGCCTAAAAAAGCCCCAGAATTGACTAGTGTCACTGTTGAAACACTAATCGAATTTTCGAGTAAAAAGGATGATGATGCCATAGGATCATATTCTATTGATTTAAATAGCAAAACAATGTTTGGCCCTAAAAAAGATCCGAGCAAATGGGGTGAATCATTCGAGGTTAATATTGTACCCAAAGAGCCTGATGTCAAGGATATGACCAATGGATCTTATTACTATATTCAGGATGATAAGAAATTAATTGGACCTGTCGATATTACTTTGTGGCCGGAACTT
>NZ_JAUFQO010000015.1 GCF_030409835.1 Lutimonas halocynthiae | reverse complement strand
CGTTGGGGCAAATAAATCATTCACATGCAAAAAACCATCATTTTCTTGTTAATTCTGATTGTCACAAGTTGCACCTTAGAAAAGAGCGAATTGGAATGTCAAAAAGAAGTTATGGATGATATTTTTTTAGCATTGGTTGATTCCCTGCATACAGAAATAAGGGTTGGCTTTAGACCACCACCACCATTATCCAATGGCATAGTAATGAATGATAGTATTAAAAAAAGTCACTCCCAGATTCTAAAAAAGACCTTGTTGGAATATAGGAGGAATTTAGATTCGGTAAGAAATGATACTTCAAAACTTAATATTGCAATTCACGACACGGTTTATGATGCAAGAAAAAGAAATCTGTTGAATTATTTAAAATCTAAGAAGTATAAGGAATATGAATGGGATACAGAAAATGGATCTGCGATTTATAGAATTGATCTTTCTGACTTTCAAGAAAATAAACTTTTTAGATTTAAATATGGTTCCGAACTGCCATTAGACCAAAATCAATGGCATAAACTTGGGATTTATGAGTTAATAGGATTTTCTACAATAGTTTTTGATACAGCAAAAACATATGGAGCTATGAATGCATGGTCTTACTGTGGAAGACTATGTGGTTCAGGATTTCTGGTGTTTTTGAAAAAGGAAAAAGGTAAATGGCTCATTGATAAAGTAGAATTAACTTCTGTTTCATAAAATAAATGCCCCAACAACGGTTATAATTAATTGTTTTGCAAGTGTTTTCTCAGAGTTTGAGATTGTCAAAAAAGTAAGAGTGAAAATAGAAAGTAATATTATATCAATCCACAACTAATCATAACCAATACGTT
>NZ_JAUFQO010000014.1 GCF_030409835.1 Lutimonas halocynthiae | reverse complement strand
AAAATCAAGGTTCTTCTTACGTTAATATACCGCCAATCATTAGAATTCCCATCTAGGGTTCTAGCGCCCCAAACCAGAATTCCACGTCCGGTAAAGGCGCGAATAGCACAAACCGATTTGCCACTTAGTGGTACATTCAGATCTTGTTGGGCGTTATGGTCAATATTGATGGCCGGAGCATTGACACTTAAAACCGCAACATTGGCTGGTGCTTTCCATACACCAATATTATTATCCACTGCTGTATATATCCCCGCCATAGCGGCACTTGGAGGCATCAGGTTGAGGTGATGTTGAATGTTATCAAGAATGGCCTTATACGAAGGGCTTAGAATTTTCATTGCTGCATCAGCCATTCCATTTTCTTTTTTCCGATCATCATCTTTAAAATCAGTCAGTTGTGGTGGCCCCTCATTATTTTTATATTTTCCTTTGTATTTAACACCTGTGAGATACGAAATCTTGATGTCTAAATCCAGCGTTTTTTTATCCAATTTTTTATTCGGATTTTCATCCAATTTCTTCGTAAGATCATCCTTGGTCATTTCCAATTCGCTTCGAATGATTCCATCTAAAGTATTTAGACCGTCTGAATCTAAATTATTATTGGATACATCTGATTCTTGGTATATAGATGTATGCAGCCAAGGATAATAAGCAGCCGCATAACTATTGCTTTTTGGAAGGGTAGGTGTCACCTGGTCTCTAAAAGCATCAATACTTTGAGTTTGATCAACCAAAGGTTCGTAAAATCCTCTTGGGATATCCAATATGGCTACCCTACTTGGCATATCTTCACCACAATGGTTAATCATTTCTCCCTGTAAAGCATATGCGTCAGCATAATATGTAGCCAAATCCTTTTTATCTCCATCTTTTTTAAATAATTCTACCAAATCCGGAATCACTAACATAGTCGGCTCTTGCTCCTTTTTTAGTAAGAGAATCGCATCTGAAAAGTCAGTTTTATTAAGTGGGCTGCTATAATTACCAATTGTGATAATATAACAATTAGCTCCTCCATTGGCATAGAACAGTTTCATGGCACTAAATAGCCTGTACATAGTTGTTGATGGAGAAATGGTATATCCCTTTAAATTTGATAGAATAATATCGGGATCCTTATCCGTCTCCGGATCTTTAATAGAAAATTTAATTTGAGGGGCGTCGCTTCCAAAAATTGTAAAGAATTCGGCAAGTGATGATATTTTTACTGCTTTATTCAAAAGACTTTCTCCTTCAAATGAAGTATTCTGGGTATAGCCTATAAATGCCGGTACTGCTGTTGGTACAGGTACTACCGCGTTACCAAATGCATCTAATTCTTTGATATATACACCCGGTGTTTTCATTGCTGTTGACATAATAATTTGTTTTTATATTGTTGATTAATTTTACCCTCCATTTTTAATGGTCAAACCTTCATGTACCAATTCCAATGTTTCTACTGCTACCTCGTTGGCATCTGATTTCATGTCGGTCCCAGTAATTTTGGTGGGCCATGCGTTGGCCAGGGTCCAGGTCATGGTTGGT
>NZ_JAUFQO010000013.1 GCF_030409835.1 Lutimonas halocynthiae | reverse complement strand
ACCACAGTTATCTACAACCGTTGGAGCGATAGCTGTTGCTGAACATTCTCCTGTTACATCTGCCAAGGCAGGGATAACTGGCGCTGTTACATCATCAACGATTACTGTCTGTGTTTGAGTAGTCGTATTTGTGTTGGCTCCTGTATAAGTCCAGGTAATTGTATACGTTCCTTGTACATTGTATGTAAGTGGATCACTAGTTGTTCCATTTACTATAACTCCTGCACAACCATCTGTAGCCGTTGGAGTTGTTGCTACAACAACACTACACTCACCTGTTAAGGTAGCTAAGTTAGTCACTACTGGAGCAGGAACACCTGTATCCTGTACTTCTATATTCTGTGTCTGAGTAGTTGTATTTCCGTTTCCATCATCATAAGTCCAAGTAACTACTGTAGTACCTAAAGTTGTGATAGGTAAACTAGCATCACTACTAACAGTAACTGTTCCACAGTTATCTGTAGCCGTTGGTGCTGTTAAACTTGTTACACTACATTCTCCTATTACATTAGGTAAAGTAGCTATACCAGCAACTGGTGCTGTTACATCATCAACGATTACATTCTGAGTTTGAGTAACAATGTTTCCATTACCATCATCAAACGACCAGGTAATTACAAAACTACCTTGTGTAGTATAAGTAAGAGGATCACTTGTTGTTCCTGTGATTGTTGTACCACAGTTATCTACAACCGTTGGAGCGATAGCTGTTACTGAACATTCTCCTGTTACATCTGCTAAAGCAGGAATAACTGGTGCTGTTACATCATCAACGATTACATTCTGTGTCTGTGTAGCAACGTTTCCATTACCATCATCAAACGACCAGGTAATTACAAAACTACCTTGTGT
>NZ_JAUFQO010000012.1 GCF_030409835.1 Lutimonas halocynthiae | reverse complement strand
TTTTGACATTCCAATTCGCTCTTTTCTAAGGTGCAACTTGTGACAATCAGAATTAACAAGAAAATGATGGTTTTTTGCATGTGAATGATTTATTTGCCCCAACGTATTGGGTATGAGCAGTAGCTCTCCCCTAATGTTGATTTTATGTTATTTGTTTGTTTTTACTTTGATTTTCGTTTTGTTACGAATTGAAGCTATTGCTTATACCCGTTGTTGTGCACTTGTGCTTTAATTAATATGGACTCTTTTCAGTCATGACACCTTCAGGGATCTTGAATATATCAGAGTTTAACTTCTTAGGGTCGATTTTAACAGCAGTACTTTTAATAATGCACTCAGGTGTCTCAATGTAAGCCATCATAGGTAAAGCTCCAGATATTTTTAAATAATCAAACCAATGACCTAAGGCATGGTTCTCAAAGAGTGAAATGTCTATTGACAATTCAGAATTGAAATAGTATTTCTCATTTCCATTTTTACACACAAAAATGACCTCATCACACTCATAACCTAAAATCTTTAGAGCCTTTTTGTTGATTAATACTTCTTGAATAGTATTTCCCTCCTTACTGGCGTCAATCCAGTAAGCCATATTTGAATCGGCTAACTTGTTATATAGTTTATTCTCAGCATTAATGTACAGCTGCCACTCCATTCCTGTACCGTCTATCAGAGCTTTGTAATTCCCTTCTTTGATAAAGTAATTTTGAGTCGTACCCATCATTTCGTTGAATTGTTCATCTGAGATACTGGGTACTTTACTTTTGTAGTTTAATTGATATATGATTTCTCCCTCGAAGGATTGAGCCGAAATTTTTAAAAGCCCGAGTAGAAAAAGTAAAATGGTTAGATTTTTTTTCATTTACAATTTATTTTGATTTTGATTATTTGGCGTGCATAGTGCACAACGTATTGGATATGAGCAGTAGCTCTCCCCAACAGTTGATTATATTTTATTGTTTGTTTTTACTTTGATCTTCCTTGTGTTACGAATTGAAGCTATTGCTCATATGCGTTGTTGTGAGTAGTGACTTCAATATCATTAATGGTTTTCCATATAATTGTTGAGCCGCATGAGGTGAAAATTATAAATGAAATCAAGGGCATTGATTGAAAATTAGTTTCCCAAATTCTACTAACATAATACAATCCGTCATTAATAATTCCTCGATGTATGAAAAATGGATACATTATTAAAATGAAAATAAATATAACAATTGATCTTAAATAGAATGATTTAGTCTTAAATCTTATGAATATTAAAAAGCCTGACACCACCAAGAGTCCAAGAAAACCAATTAATGCTTGAGACATTATAATATTCGCCATATCATCATAACTCAATTGATCTAGAAAATCCTCAACATTATTAAACTTTCTGCCGATTTTTTTTTCAAATTGACGAATAGAAACAAAATAAATTAAACGATTTAGCCCATAAAGAATAAGTGTTATCCCAAGTATTTCGAGAACAACATTCTTAAAATATATGTTTCTTAGTTTCTTCTTCATTACTCACAACGGTGTGGATATGAGCAGTAGCTCTCCCCAAATGTTGTTTATATTTTATTGTTTGTTTTTACTTTGATCTTCGTTGTGTTACGAATAGAAGCTATTGCTCATATGCGTTGTTGTATTCAGTTAACATTCTTTTCCCGTACCTGCTTTTCAATTCTATGGATTTACCTTAGTTTTTCTATGCTCCTTCCTCCAATACTTCCACCCTATTTTCCGAACTTGCTTAGGCTTGTGCAATTGCCCAACTTTGCAAGAGTTTACTCTTTCCGCTTTCAATTACAAAAGCCTGCAGAGTTTTGGTCAAATAGCAATATTTTTCATCGGAGGACCTAATTGAATACAACTTGTTATATAGTTTCCGACAATATACTATATCAGAAGTTCTCTTGGGATAGTGATGGATTGTTGTTTTTGTTTTGGGGGGCTGACATTTGTTTGATCAGCGTGTCCAGGGGGCTTTCTATGTTGAGCATATCGCGTTTGCTTACATGCGTGTAGATCATGGTTGTTTCTGGTCTTGAATGCCCTAATAGTTCTTGTATATATCTTAAATCAACCCCTTGCTCAAGCAAATGGGTTGCGTAGCTATGCCTCAGGGTATGTGGTGTCACTTTTTTATGAATCCTTGCTAATTTACAGGCTCTTTTTAAAAAACTCCTGACGCTCACAGATGCATATTTTTGACCGGGGCTGTTTCCTTCTACAAAATAACGCTTGGGTCTATAGGTCATTAAATAATTATGAAACAACTGCCTAAAGCTCTCCGCCATGATCACATACCTGTCTTTTCTTCCTTTCCCATTTCTAACAAAAATTTGTCTTCGGTCTACGTCAATATCATTCAATTCCAGATTGATCAACTCCCCTATCCTCAACCCGCTTGAATACAAAAGTGCCAAAACAGCTTTGTGTTTTAAATTTCTTGTATTGCGCAAAAGGTCAATCACTTCTTGTTTTGAAAGTACAACAGGTAAGAAACGGCTTTTATGTGGCCTTTCCAAAGTAGGGTTATCAATGCCACAATCCGGATGAAAACTGCTAAACTGTTTCATGGCACTAATCACCTGCCTATGCGTACTAACCGAGTATTTACGTGCAACACATACATCCTCTACAAAAAGCTCCACATCCCTATTCACAATGTCTTTAACCGCTTTCCCCTTCAAAAAAATTGTAAAATCTAAGATATGAATATAGTAAGTTCTCACAGTGCTCTCACTCAACACCTTCCCTCTCATATACTTTACAAATCCTCTTAAATTGGCTTTATCCACAGGCGTTAAATGCTTTGCCTTTTCTTCGCGAATCCTCTTAACAAGTTGCTCCTTCCTTTCTGGTTTTACCACTTTATACTTTACAGTATTGTCATAAACTACTGTTCTCAACCTACCAAAAGCCCGCTTAGCGTCTTCTATATTTTGTTTGTGATATGGAACATACCAACAACCGAGCTGAGTATTCCAATAAGCACCCAGATGTCTTGAAACAGCTATCAGCTGTTCATTATACTTAAATTTAATAAATAGCACTTCCTTCTTCCCGATGCTTCCTTTAGACAAAGTAACCTGCTCAATCATATTAAGCCGAATCTTTAGAGGCTTCTTAAATTGATAAGAAAACTGATCAGGTCTGATTTTTTTTCTAGTCAAAAAAGAAACTGGTTCATTGCCCATTAGTCCTAAATTAAGACTAAAAGTTAACGGGTTTGTTATGATAAGTGAATGATTTATGTAGAATTAATTCTATATAAAGCTTACTTTGGGATTTGATTAAACTATAGAAAAACGCTGAATAAAATTACTATAACGGTTGCCGTTAGCAATATATTAAACCAGTGTAAAATCATCTTGACTCAATTTCAGTTTCGGATGATCTAATTTATCAATTGATGATTTGATTTTGACCCTTTCGGCTTGAGGCAAAAATGTTGGCACTAAATCTGTAAGTTCAATTTTCAATAGGCGATTAATTATGATTAGATCTTTTAACGAAAATGGATTGATCCCATTCATTAATTCAGAAATATATGACTTGCTATTATGGCCTAAAATGATTCCAAAATTCTGTTGTGTCAAACTAAGACTTTTCAATCTTGTCTTAATCAACTCTTTTCTTCTTTTGATGAATAATCTTTCTTTTTCAGCAATTATCTCAGCTATATCACTTTCTCTTAATTTCTTTTCACTTATTCTTGAGGATGAATTCCAATTCCTGTTTTCATAATCCTCAATTAAATTCCGTAATTTTTTTCTAAGAGACTTATAATTCGGGTTATCCTTCGACAATACTCTCAGTTTTCTATCTGCAACTAGAGCTCTTTCAAAATCTAATTCATTTTTGATTTTGCCTAACTCAAGTAATTCATTTATGTTAAATTGTGTCTTCATATTTACTTAAATCCAATCATTTGATTTTAGCCAATTTCTAATTGTCCTTTTATTATTCTTAAAAGTTCGATCATATTCTTGATGTGATCCAACCCATGCTACGGATGCCTCACTATCATTAAATTCAATAAGTATCATTGTTCTATGAATGGAAATGTTGAAAAAATAAAACCCGCCATTATGAACGCAATCTGCATCTGGTCTTGTCTGACTCAATTCTAATTGATTCTTCCAATTATTACTTTCTACATCATTTATGAGATTCTCAATTTCTTTGTTTAGCAACCTGTTTCCTCTATTTTTTCTTTTTAACTTCTCCAGAGCTTTTTTATTGATTAATCTCATAATCTTACATGCAAACGTACAAATAGTTCTTATATTATACGAACTTTTATTGTTTTTTATTTCTGTGATGGTTTGGATATAAGCAGAAGTCGTCCCCTACAGTTGGTTTTATTTTAGTCTGGCATTGACTTTAATTTTCTTTATGTTGAGAATTGAAGCTATTGATCACACCCGTTGTTAGCCATTAGTCCTAATGTAAAATAAGAAGTTAACAAATCATAATTTGAAGGTACCCGTTTCAAGTTTATTTGGCCGTACAATTCCCAAATATGTCAAATTGACAACAATCAAATCTGACATATCCTTAAATTGTGGTTCCGTTTCATCATCCGGATCTGATATAAAACTAAAATTAAGCATGACATACATTTTTG
The DNA here is from genome assembly GCF_030409835.1 of Lutimonas halocynthiae. Classification (GTDB taxonomy): domain Bacteria; phylum Bacteroidota; class Bacteroidia; order Flavobacteriales; family Flavobacteriaceae; genus Lutimonas; species Lutimonas halocynthiae. The sequence continues at coordinate 277,812 of NZ_JAUFQO010000012.1, read as the reverse complement.
ATACTACGGGCTCACCATTTACTAATGCCGGAATCCACTGGGATTTAAATGGGCGTAACGAATCTTCAATTGTTTTGTTAAGCTTTTCATTATAGCTGCTTTCAATATTGAAATTCACAGCCTCTCCTTTTTCATTAACCTCAAAGGAAGTTAAAACCATTCCAGATTTAGCTTCTTGAAAAACAGTTGCTGGCGGTTTTATTTCGACATTAAGGCTACGCTTTATTTCATTCTTAAATCCTATATAAATTGGTGGACAATCAACTTTAGTTAAACGGTACCCACCGTTTATTTTGACCTGAATAGAATCCTTAATAAAAGTTCTCTCTGTGTTATTTAGTATTTTATCCTGCTCATAATCATATCGTAGATATAAGCTGTTCTCCTTGTCCATATAAGACCAAACACCTGCCTTTCTACCTTGCTCATAGGTTCCAATAACCACTGTGTCTTTTGAGTTTTTACCTATTTTAAAATAATAGCCCTGACGCTCTTTAGTGTTCTTGTCAACCGTAAAAATTTCCTGGTATACCAGGCCCGATTTCTTTTTCTTTTTTAAACTTTGACTCATCATACTTGTACAAATAAAACAAGCCAGTAGCAATGTTATTCTCATAAATTCTTTATGCTTTGTAACAGTAACCCATGCGCAGTATCACGCAACACTGTTGATTTAATTATATTATTTTTTAGCCTTAATTACCTTCACTTTCACAACTCCCTTATCAACAAAACCAAGCTTTTCAGCTGCCGCTCTTGACAGGTCCAAAATTCTACCTTCCACAAAAGGACCCCGATCATTGATAATCACAACAACTGATTTCTTATTCTCCAGATTTGTTACTTTGATTTTCGTGTTAAACGCTAAAGTGCGATGTGCAGCAGTCATTTTCATCTTGTCGTACACGTCGCCATTGGCAGTCATTCTGCCCTGAAGGTTATCGCTATAAAAAGAGGCCAGTCCAGTTTCAGTATGCTGCGCGAAGTTTGCTTCAGAAAAAAATAAGCTCAAGCCTATAAAGCAGCATAATATGAAGAACCTCTTTTTAAAATAATGAATTTTTTTAGTCATAATGGCTTTGTTTTTATTCAAGATGATCAAACCTTCTTAAAATAGGAAAACAGTGATAACAACGATACAAATGCCCAAATACCTTCCAATAAAATAAAGGGCCAGTAATTCATCAATACTGAAGCCAGACAGGCCAAAGAAGCTCCTATTAAATTCAGTAAAATAAAACTGAGATCCTTTTTAGTCACGATGTTTCTGACATTGAGAATATAAGCCAGCAGAATTTGAAAAACACCTACAAAACCGATCCAATCTATTATATCCATTTCCAATGAAGTTTAAAAATTAATTGCTATAACCAATGGCTTTGCCCCGGCGGCTCACATCACTTTCAAATGTCTTTCCTAAAAAAACACTTAAAAGTACCCACACTTCTTATTAACCGTAAAATAAACAACTGTCTATAGATTTATCTTATGGTTTTCCGTAAGCATCATAGCTATTTATCACATTCTAATGATCAATAATACTTTCTTTAAGAAACCAATACGAACGTATAGCTCGATTACAACAAAGCAATCAAGTTATTCAATCCATCGACATTATAGGGGAGACTATTCCAGCAACTTATGGAAGTTAAAACTATTAAAAAAAAATTAAAAATTTAACGTATTCTTTAATTTTTATTGAATATAAATAAGCCTAAGCCACCAAAATATAGTAGGCATTCAAAAACAACACAAATCAAAGCGTTAGGCCATGCTGAGCCGCTCTATGAGCTTACTGCAACCGCCCTCCATCATATAAGTGGTATGCTCATCAAGAGAATCGAAGCTTCTATTACAAATATCCTTGCATTGAACCTGACCATCAGTTTGTTGCAAAAAGGATTTTAAAATTTCCTTACCATGCTGGTCTTTAGTGGCTGATCCTTTCTCATGGGCTCTGCTCCATTCAAGAGCACTCATCCAAATTGCAGCACTTAAGGCACCACAGCCACTTCCGGCAAGGCCCAAACCTCCGGCAAAACCTGCTACCATAATGGCTTCTTCATCACTAGCACCCATTTTTCTGGCTACTTCTGTGGCACAACTCATTGAATAATCAAAATTATGTGGTTTTGATTCCAAAGCTTTACGCGCAGCTGCTACAGCCTCCGGTGCCCAATCTTCAGCCATCTGAAAACAGTGTAAAAAACGACCACTCAACATATACTTTGCAAAACTGAAATTACTTGTAAAGTCACATCTGGTAATCTCCCAGCATTGGCTGGTTTGCTCTTGATCAACAAAACTATTCATCAATGATCTTGTTGCCTCTACCGCAACTATAATAGCCTGAGAGGTATGCGTACAGGTCTTATACGCTTCTGCCCCAACCGCCAATGAAGCACCCCAGAGCATGCCACATTGATAACCTTGTTTCATAATCCCTCCGGCGAGCGGATCAGCAGCTCTTTCTTCATCCACCATTAAATTTCCGAATTCACGATCTAAAATATGAAACAACGTGCGTGAGCAAGTCCCTAATTTTCTAAATACTTTTTTGGCGTCTGTAGGATGTTTCTCCTTAGAAATATTTTCTGTTTGCATGGCATTAAAATTGTATAGCTATGAAATTAACAAAGACAATCTTAAGTTGCAATGACCTGGGTCAATTATCAGAAATAAATCGCATAAAAAAAGCCCAAACAAAGTTGGGCTTTCTGTATAAAAATAAAAGGTGATTTAAAACGAAACCTTTCCTGTTGCTACGTCATACATAGCCCCTATCAATTTAATTTCACCCTTGGCTTCCATCTCTGCCAAAACCTCGCTACCACTTCTAATGGCCTCTAGCGTAAGTTCCACATTTTTTCTGGCCACATCATTTACAAAATCTAGATTTGCTGAAGTACGGGCAGCCGCTTCTTTTGGGTTTTCTACGGCATTCACCGCTGGTTTTATCTTATTGAGCATTCCCGTTAGCTTACCTAATTCAGCACCATCACAGGCACCTTTTACAGCACCACAAGAGGTGTGTCCCATTACAACCAAAACCTTTGACCCTGCCAGTTTACAGGCAAATTCCATACTACCCAGAATGTCATCATTCACAAAATTACCAGCAATTCTGACGCTAAACAGGTCACCTATTCCTTGGTCCAAAATAGTTTCTACAGGGATTCTTGAATCAATACAGCTCAATACTGTAGCAAACGGAAATTGACCTCCACTTGTCTGTTCTACTTGAAGGTTTAGATTCCTGTCAGATTTCTTATTGTTTACAAAACGTGCATTACCATCCTTTAACAAATCAATGATTTGATCATGACTCAGGGCCAATTGGGTTTCTTTTGTCTGTGCATTCATAAGTATATTATTTAGAGTATTAACTAGCCTTTCTCGGACTATTAAAAAATTCATGAAAACTGTGAGGGTTCACTATTTCACCTCTTTCAGAAACCAGCTTAATCGAAATATTACGTTCTTGTGCTTTATGCATAAAATCGTCTAAAATCTCTATTATATCATTATCCAGATACTTGGTCTTGGTAACGTCTAATTCTAAAAATGAATCTTCAGGCAAACGGTCAAGCTCCTTTAAAATGGCACCTTTATTAAAGAATGTTACTTCTTCGGCCAATGTCATTTTCACCTTACCATCATCAACATCTTCTCCTTCTTTATGCAAAAAGTGTGAATTCTGGTAGCTCTTTATCAAAATAACAATGATACCTACCAATAGCCCCAGGCCGATGCCAACAAGAAGGTCAGTAAAAATAATCCCTAATACGGTTACTATAAAAGGTACAAACTGCTTCCAGCCTAAATTATACATCGTTTTGAAAAGTCCTGGTTTTGCCAGTTTAAAACCAACAATTAACAGAATCGCAGCCAACACTGACAACGGAATTTTATTCAACAAGTTAGGAATCAATATCACAGAACCCAATAGAAACAAACCATGAATAATAGCTGACATTTTTGTTCTTCCTCCTGACTGGATATTGGCAGAACTTCTTACAATTACCTGAGTAATCGGCAAACCACCTATCATTCCTGAAATAATATTACCCGCTCCCTGAGCCAATAACTCTCTATTGGTTGGGGTAACGTTCTTATGTGGGTCAAGTTTATCAGTTGCCTCTACACAAAGTAAGGTTTCCAAACTCGCTACCAATGCTATAGTAAAAGCCACAATCCAAACCTGAGGATTTGAGATCGCTGCAAAATTAGGAAAGCTAAACTGGGCTAAAAACGAAGATACACCTGTAGGAACAGGCACACTTACCAAATGAGAAGCTGAAACAGCTAAAACTTCGTTAGATTGCGTCACAATGAAAAATATAATTCCAACTACCACTGCAACGAGAGGGCCTTGTATTACTTGAAAAATTTTGGCCTTTTTTGTCAATACTTTATCCCAAAGTAATAAGATTGCCAAACCGATCATTCCTATTAAAGCCGAACCGGGTTGGATATGATTAAAAGTGGTGAATATCTCAGAAAAAGTATTTTGACCATCTACTTGAAAAAATGCAAAATCCCCTTCAGGATCTGCATCGTATCCAAAAAAGTGAGGAATCTGTTTTAAAATAATAATGATACCAATACCAGTCAGCATCCCTTTAATTACCGATGAAGGAAAATAATATCCAATAATACCGGCTCTCAAAAAGCCGAAAATTAATTGAATAACACCTCCTAATACCACAGCAACCAGAAAATTTTCAAAGCCTCCTAAAGTACCTATTGAAGTTAATACAATAGCAGCCAAACCAGCAGCTGGTCCGCTCACACCAATTTTTGATCCACTCAATGCACCTACTACTACACCACCAATTATACCAGCAATGATACCTGAAAATAATGGAGCTCCACTAGCCAAGGCAATACCCAGACAAAGGGGTAGGGCCACAAAAAAAACGACTATACTCGCTGGAAAGTCACTTTTCAAATTACTAAAAATTCCTGTTGATTTCATTTTTGCTTATGTTTTAAGGACACAAATATAATAAAATATTTACGAATGATAGTATTACTATTATTAATTTAAGTTATAATATCATAGAAGATTGTTATGCAATTAATAATAATTACTTAACTTTGAGCTTTAACCAGTGAATAATTGTCTCATAATGGCTGTAAATATTAGCATTTCATTGAATCCGGGTCTGTATTTAAAAGATCCCCAACAATCCGAATTAGGTAAAAGGATCATCAAACACAGTATCCTTATGATCGATGAATTGGGTTTTGAAATCTTCAATTTCAAAAAACTGGCTGAAGAGATGAAATCTACTGAGGCTTCGATTTACCGTTATTTTGAGAACAAACACTTGTTGCTCATCTATCTGGTATCCTGGTATTGGGAATGGCTCAATTATATGATACAAATTAAAACTTTCAATATTGAAGACCCAAAAAAGAAACTGGAAATCATACTACATACCTTTGTTTCAATAAGTGAAGAAAACCCGACGATAGATTATGTTAATGAATCAGCGCTTCACAAAGTAGTTATTGCTGAAAGCACCAAAGTATACCATACCAAAGGTGTTGATGAGGAGAACAAAAAAGGGTTCTTTCTGAATTATAAGGAAATCGTAACGACTGTATCTGATGTGATTCTTGAGATCAAACCTGACTTTCCTTATCCGCATGCCCTGGCTAGTAATTTATACGAAATGACCAACAATCATTTCTACTTTGCAGACCACCTCCCCCGATTAACTGACATTAGCAATAAAAAAGGGCAGAATGAAGAAGTAGAAAAAATGCTCTTGTTTTTTATCTCTAAAATGTTGGCTTAAACTTTTCAATTATCTGTAATGCTATGGTTTGTTTTACATCAATAAACAAACCAAAATATACTTTCGCTTTTTTGAATTCGCTTGCATTTTAAATGCATAAATAATTTTATATTGTAGGAGTAAATATCAGTATGAAACTTATCAATCCACATTTAAAATACAGTACGCATCAAAAAATTTTGGTGGCGGTTGATTGTTCTATTTTTGGATTTGACTCCAAGACACTAAAAATACTCCTGTTTAGAAGAAAAGTTGAGCCTTTAAAGGGTGAATGGTCTTTGATTGGTGCATTTTTACAAAATGATCTCTCTATAGTTGATGGTGCCAAACAAATTTTATTGGAGAGCACAGGGCTTAGCGATATTTATTTGGAACAACTCAGAACTTATGGTGCTGTTAAAAGAGATCCGGTAGAAAGAGTGATCTCAGTAGGTTTCTATTCCTTAATCAGGATTGATGAATTAAACATTCGCTCCGTTGAAGATTTTGATGCCAAATGGTTTGACATCAATGAAATGCCTGAGCTCATTCTTGATCATGGAGATATGGTCAAAGATGCTATTGCCGCTTTTCAATTAAAGGCTAGACATGAGCCCATTGGTTTTAATTTGCTTCCTGAACATTTTACGATTCCGCAACTTCAATCGCTGTATGAAAGTATCTACCAGACCAAAAGAGATTCGAGAAACTTTAGAAAAAAGGTGCTATCCCTGAATATTATTGAGAAGACTGATCTTAAAGACAAAACAGGTTCTAAAAAAGGTGCATTTCTCTATACTTTTAAAAAGAAGGTGAAACTGAAAAACAAAGAGCGTCATTTTCTCTTCGACTTTTGATTATAAAATATTAAATGTATTCTGTACGTTTAATAAAAAATACTACCTTTAGCTTCCCTATTCAGGGCAGAGCATTTATCTTATAGACAACAAAATTTTCGAATATGGTTCGGCAAAAAGTAGTATCCACATACCAAGAGAAATATGGGCAAAAACCCATGCTGGTCTTTTCACCCGGCAGATTAAATATAATCGGCGAGCATACTGACTATAACGATGGTTTTGTATTCCCTGCGGCCATTGACAAAGGAATTTACGCTGCTTTTGGTTTTAGTAAAGAGGGTCAATGTACGGCCGAAGCCATTGACATGAACGAGTCCTTTACATTTTCATTAGAAAGTATTAAACCACTTGAAAAAGCCGGCTGGCACAATTATATCCTGGGTGTTATTCACGGTATTCAGGAGAAAGGCAAAATGATAGCGCCTTTTAATCTGGTATTCGGTGGAGACATTCCTGAAGGCGCCGGACTTTCTTCCTCGGCCGCACTTGAAAATGCAATTGTTTTTGGTTTGAATGAATTATTTGGCCTCAAACTCTCCAAAGAAGAAATGATCTTTATCTCACAAAATGCCGAACACGAATTCGTTGGCGTTAAATGTGGTATTATGGATCAATATGCCAGCATGTTTGGTCAAAAGAACACAGCCTTGCTACTTGATTGCAGAGATATTAGTTCACGCCCCTTCCACATTGATTTTGATGCGTATCAAATCTTACTGATCAATACAAATGTGAAACACAGCTTGTCTGACAGTGCCTATAACAAGCGTCGTGAAGTTTGTGAAAAAGTTTCTAAATTATTAAAAGTGAATGCATTGAGAGATGCTGACTCAATTAAACTTGAAGCTATTTCAAATCAAATAAATTCTGAAGAATTTCAAATGGCGCTTTACGTTATCCAGGAAAATGAGCGCGTACAAAAAGCAGGACAGGCCATGGCTGCTAATGATATCCACGGGCTCGGAAAATTGATTTATGCCTCACATCATGGGCTGCAGAATCAGTACAAGGTAAGTTGCGAAGAATTGAATTTTCTGGTTGACCTAGCCAAAGCCTGCCCGAATATTGCCGGGTCGAGAATGATGGGAGGTGGTTTTGGAGGTTGCACCATCAACATTATAAAAAAGGAGGCTGTTGCCTCTTATTCCAAATCTGTTAGCGAGGCATATCTACAGCAATTTGGTAAATCATGTTCAATATATGACATTGCACTTTCAGACGGAACACACCTTCTTACAGACAATTAGATGAAAAAATTACCATAAAAATGACTAAGTTTAAAGAATCTAACAAGTCTGCTCTATGAATACAAATTTTGAATTACTTGATTATATCATTTTCATTGGTTACGCGATTCTGATTTTATCGGTCGGCCTATGGGTTTCAAGAGATAAAAAAGGCCATGAAAAAAACGCTGAAGATTATTTTTTAGCTGGTAAATCACTACCCTGGTGGGCCATTGGTACTTCTTTGATTGCCGCCAATATTTCAGCCGAACAGTTTATAGGCATGTCAGGTTCTGGCTTTGCACTTGGTCTGGCCATCGCCTCTTATGAATGGATGGCTGCCATCACTTTAATCATCGTAGGAAAATACTTCCTTCCTATTTTCATAGAAAAAGGCCTGTATACCATTCCTGAGTTTGTTGAAAAAAGATATTCAAAAAATTTAAAGACCATCCTTGCTGTTTTCTGGATCGCCTTATATGTATTTGTAAACCTTGCTTCAGTATTATACTTAGGCTCCTTAGCCTTAGAAACCATTATGGGTATTCCTATGATATACGGGGTAATGGGTCTGGCTTTGTTTGCAGCGGCTTATTCTCTTTATGGTGGCCTTTCTGCAGTAGCCTGGACGGATGTGATTCAAGTTGTTTTTTTAGTACTGGGAGGCCTGTTTACTACCTATCTGGCCTTAGATACCGTTTCTGACGGACAAGGTGTTATAGCTGGCTTAACTACTGTTTATGAGGCGGCTCCTGATCGTTTTTCAATGATACTCGACAAATCAAATCCTGAATATAAGAACCTGCCTGGTATTGGTGTATTAGTCGGTGGCCTTTGGGTAGCCAATCTGTATTACTGGGGTTTCAATCAATATATCATTCAAAGAACTTTAGCCGCCAAATCACTGAAAGAATCTCAAAAAGGTATTTTACTGGCAGCTTTCTTAAAATTAATTATTCCTTTAATTGTAGTGATTCCAGGTATCGCTGCCTATGTTATGGTAAATGATCCAGAGATCATGGCGCGTTTAGGTGAAGCTGGTCTTAAGAACTTGCCTTCTGCCGATCAGGCGGATAAAGCTTATCCCTGGTTATTACAGTTCTTACCAACCGGCTTAAAGGGTGTTGCTTTTGCTGCCCTGACAGCGGCCATTGTCTCTTCTCTGGCATCTATGTTGAATTCAACCTCTACTATATTCACTATGGATATTTACAAAGAGTATATCAATAAAAACGCCAGCGATAAAGCCACCGTTAACACGGGAAGGATTTCAGCAGCAGTTGCCTTGGTCATTGCATGTATTATGGCCCCCTTATTAGGAGGTATAGACCAGGCTTTTCAATTCATACAAGAATACACAGGCATTGTAAGTCCGGGAATACTCGCCGTTTTCATCTTGGGTCTGTTCTGGAAAAAGACGACCAACAAAGCTGCCATAATTGGTGCTTTAGTTTCTATTCCTATCGCCATGTATTTCAAAGTAGCACCCAAAGGGTGGTCAAGCAGTCCTGTTTTTGTAGATGTCCCATGGATGGATCAAATGGGTTATTCAGCTATCTTAACGGCAATTGTAATTATCGTAATTAGTTTAGCTCAAAACAAAGGGACCAACGACGAAAAAGCAATTCCAATTACCAAAGAACTATTTAAAACGAGTCCAGGCTTTAATATAGGCGCCTTCGTGGTGATGTTGATCCTTGTAGCGTTGTATTCAATCTTCTGGAAATAAAATCTCACCAGGGTATTTCTCACCGGGGTTTTTCTCACCGGTTAATCCTCAACGGGGTTTCTCACCGGCAAATCCTCACCGGTTCGGAGGTGAAGGGTTCACCTCCGAACCGGTCGCGATTTAGGCTCTAGAATGCAACGCAATTCGATTTCCTTCGGTGTCTAAAAACAAAGCCATATAACCGATATCATCTCTAATCAAGGTTTTTTCCTGCAATACATTGCCTCCGGCTTCTTTGACGCGTTTGAGCTCTTCATTGATTTCAGGAGAAGAAAAATAAACTAACGTACCGTCAGCAGATGGGGTATAAGACTTCTTGTTTTGCACAAGAGATCCTCCCGCTCCTTTTGCTTCTAAATCTTGGGTAAACGGAAACCATCCCATGAGGGTATCTCCAAATTGCTCTACCATGATCCTGATACCAAATACTTTTTCGTAAAAGGCTTGTGCTCTTTTCATATCCGATACTGGTATTTCAAACCAGCCTACCATATTTGCTTCCATATGCTAAATGTTGATGATTTATATGATTATTCCCCTTCCGCGAAGGCTTTAAATTGATCCAGGTATTTTTGAGATTGCTTTTTAAACATGCCTGGCATAAAAAATGCCATGATTTTCATAAAACCACTAAATTCAAAATGACAATCTGAATACCATCTTGTGGTATTTTCATCAATGACTTCAAAATAATTTTTGACTTCGTTCCATACGCCCTTGGCATCATAGGTTCCTGAAAACTCTTTGGGAAGATTTTTAACCGTAATGGTTTCTGTCATTTCTACTTCTCGCTTTCCCATTTTATACTTGAGCAGTGACTTGGCTCCTACCTCACCCTTCTCTCCTGAAACATGTTCAAAACTAATAAGCTCTGGTTGCCACTTAAATAAGTTTTCCTCGCTGTCAAATAGTTCAATTACCTTATCCAAGGGTAAGTTGATAATCACCTCATTTGAATATTTCATGATGTTTGATTTAGGATTCCTCCCTAAAATAAGAAAATTTTAAGACTTTAGAAAATAAGATCCTCACCTATTCCTAACAAAATCAACCCTTTACCTTTCTCTTCAAAGGCTTTAATAGCCTCTTCATGGTCAATAACGATATAACCAAAGGTATCGTAATGATAGCCCATAATATTATTACATTCGATAAAGTCAGAAGCATGTATAGCACTTTCAACACCCATTGTAAAATTGTCTCCAATTGGAAGTATAGCCAAATCTATCTTGCATTGCATTGGAATCAGTTTCATATCCATGGTTAGGGCAGTATCTCCAGCGATGTATAAATTACCTTCATCTGTTTCAAGAATAAATCCACCGGGTTGTCCTCCATAACTTCCATCTGGGAATGAACTCGTGTGAATTGCATTGGTATAAGTAAGCTTTCCAAAATCAAATTGCCAGCTTCCTCCATGATTCATTGGATGGCCTTCAATCCCCTTGGCGCCATAATGTGTAACTATTTCGTAATTAGATACGATCTTGGCTCCGGTATTCTTTACGATGGCTTCTACATCAACGATATGGTCTTGATGTGCATGGGTAATCAGAATATAATCTGCCTTTAGGGCGTTTATATCTATGTCTTTGGCCAATTCATTTGGGCTGATAAACGGATCTACGATAATATGTTTGTCACCCACTTCAATTGACAAGGCTGCATGGCCTAAATAAGTAATTTTCATGATAAAATATTTTACCTTAAAATTAAAGAATTAAACCTTATGAAACTGGTTCAATTAATAAATAAAACCGTGAACCAAAAAAAATTGATCCACGGTTAAATAATATTTCGCAGTCGCCTAAAAATTATAATTGATATAAATCGTAAAATTTCTACCTGGTTCATAAATTCTGCCTGCATTGGTATCCGAATTTCTATAAGAAAAATTCAAATGCTCATAATATGCCGTATCAAACATATTAAGAATGGCTGCACCTATAGAAAAATCGGCAAAAGGCTTGAACCCTCCACTCAAATCAAACGTTGCAAATCCTGGTGTTACGGTTTCGCCAAATGATTCGGCAATTCGATCTTGCTCTGCCACAAGTCTTGTTTTAAAATTTAGCCAGTATTTATCTTTATTAAAGTTTAAACTTAAATGACTTGTCAAGGGCACAATTTGAGGTAACGGCTCATCCAAATCCTTATTCTGACCATAAGTATAAGAGATATCAGAAAGAAATGATAAAGCCTCTGTAAAGTTGTAATTGAAATAAAACTCAAAACCTGTTTGCATGGCTTGATCTACATTGACAAAGCGTTTTGCAAATCTGGGCTCTTGGGTTGGCATATACTTTCTAGGCAAATCCTCATCAACAACTGCAGTAATATAATTATCCAAAAATGAATAAAATACAGAAGCACCTAGGTCAATCTTATCAAATCTCTGGCCGATAGAAACTTCGATTTGATGATTCGATTCAGGAGATAAATATGGGTTACCAACATATTCATATGGATCAGAATTAACGTTGAAATGGTTGATATAACGCTCAACAATTGAAGCTGTTCTAACCCCTCTACCCAATGAAATCTGTAATTGTGTTTTGTTAACATTATACAGATAAGAAAGGTTTCCACTTACATTTACTTCTGACTGATCCTCAATTTCTCCACCATAAAGATCTAAAAAATCCTGCTCAGGATCGTTTATAGCAGTGCTTATAAAATCAGTTCGCAGTCCGGCAGTTAAAAAAGATCTTTTAGTTACTTTAAATTTGCCTTCTGCAAAAACGCCAATATCATTGAGCTCAGAATCTTGCCATATCTTGTCAACTTTGACTATTGGCTCAGGTAACATATTTCCGTTCATCATTTTAATGGTCCGAATACGATCTCCTTCTCTTGAAATAATATTCGCATCAAGCCCAACAAAAATATTGGTTTTATCAGAGGGCGTAATTGTCATTTCGGTTTTCCCTCCCCAAGTGGTTACAAAAACGTTAGATTCTGCTGCGACCATCATATAATTAGGACGGTCTTCATTAGTCATCAGGTGGTCTACATTTGAATAAAAACCTTTAACCATAATACTGCTGATTTTTCCGGATACATCTTCTATCTTATAATCTACACCAATAAGATAACTGTTATCATATGGAGAATCCATAGGCAGACCTGCATGCTTTATATCCCGGCCAAAAGATTGCCTCCACGTAAAACGCATCCTTTGATTTTCAGTCGGGTTAACACCTAGTTTAACAGAATAATCTGTAGAAGTAAAAGAGGACGGAACTTCGTCTCCATTACCATCAGTATAATCACCATAATTTCGATAGGAACCATTCAATTCTAAATCAACCTTTTCTTTTCTGTATATCAATGCGCCCCGTCCGGTAAAGTTATTACCATTGGTCTCATAGCCTGTTTCTAAATTACCACTAACACCAAGCTTTTTATGCGTCACATTCTTTGTGACCAAATTCACAATACCCCCAAAATTTTGGCCAAACCTTACCGTGAATGGCCCCTTCACTACCTCTATCCTGTCAATTTCTTCAGGTATTACATGAGTTGTTATCGGATCCATTCTATTTGGGCAGGCATTCAGTATTTTCATACCACCATCATATTGAACGTTTAACTGGTCATATTTAAAGGCTCTAAATACAGGTTCAGATGCATAAGCCCCTCTTTTTTGAATTCCAAAACCTGGAATATCCTTAAAAAGATCACTTACATTTCTGGGCTGAGATGCTGCTTTGATATCGTCGTATACGATACTTGATTGGGCCAGATCACGAAAAGGATCGGCTTTGACAATGATATTATCCAGGTTAAAAGCTTGCTCTTCCATTACGATTCTGATAGCGTCTTCGAGAATCACTGTTTTAGTTTTGTACATCATATGCATCAAGGTGGCAGCTGAACCAGGCTTAGCAAGAATCATAAAATGACCATTATTGTCTGTTTCAGTAAAATCATTGGAATCATCAATCTTGACAATAATGTTTTCCAATGGCTTACCGAGATCATTTACAACACTACCATGGATCTCCACTTGTTGCGCAAAGGTTACTGCTCCATTTAGAAGCATAACCAACATCATAAAAAATATTCTTTTCATTTTAATTTGATTTGTTTAAATAGTAAATAACAGTGTAATTGGAGAATTACACACAAGTCTAGCCTTGAGGAGGCTATTCAAAAAGTATTTATTGAACCTAAGTTCGATTTAAACAATAGGAGGTCTTAATATAGTAGCAGAAAAAGTTCTCTCCTTCAAGTTGTCTGAAAAGAGAAGTCTCGATAATGGTTCTGAATAAGTTACAGGTGTATCTGCCGGAATCAATTCGTCTAGTGGGATGAATTGTTTGAAATCAATTTGAGGTGGCAACGGTAATTGTTGATCTGTGCCACGATCTAATTGTTTTTCTACCTGGTCTCCCAAATAACATTTCCCATTACAAGTTAAAATCGGTTTGTCTCGATTCTCACAAAGTTCATTTACGATATAATCATAATTGACAAGATACTCTAACACCGGAAGTGCTGGCTGTACCAATACCAAAAGGTATAGGTATAGGAGTAAATGTGTAATGACTAGCTTCTTCATAATTCTTAAAGCCGCAAAAGTAGACCAATTAGTCTTTTATTCATATGATTTTTGTCAGGTCACAGAACTAATCCAATTCCGAAAAGTATGGCAAATAAAAATGTACTCAAAGCAAGTTTTTTTAATTCAGGATCTAACTCTTTGGGATTTTTATTCCTGTAAACCACCATAAGGTGCTTAAAAATAGGAATATACGCTATGACAAATAAAAACTGGTAAACTGATTTAAAATTGATGGCGGTGTATAAAAGTACTAATAAAAATGAAGCGCCGAGAAGATAAAAATGATAATATCTGGAAAATTCATTACCAATTTTAACTACAATGGTGTTCTTTCCTGCCTTAGCATCCGACTCTTGATCACGCATATTATTCAAATTGAGTACACCTACGCTCAATAATCCAATGGTAACAGCCGGTAAGAAAATACTAAGTTCAAGTGTTTTGGCATATAAGAAATAGGTTCCGCAAACGCTGAGAAGCCCAAAAAACAAAAAAACAAATAAATCTCCGAAACCACTATAACCATAAGCATGATCTCCCACGGTATATTTAATGGCAGCAAGGATACTACTCACACCTAATATGATAAATACGATACTATAGATAATATACTCAGTGCCAAAAGCTACATAAATCAAAAGAAGGGCTATTAAGGTAGTGATGACGCCAGTAATCTTAATGGCCTTGAGCATGCCTTCAGGGCTAATTGCACCACTCTGCAAAGCTCTTTCAGGGCCAACTCTTTCTTCATTATCAGTGCCTTTTACACCATCTCCATAATCATTGGCAAAATTTGAAATCACCTGGAAACCTACTGTAGTGAGCAAGGCCAAGAAGCAAATTTTCAGATCAAAAAATCCATGTGAAGCAGCCAAAAAAGAACCTACAATGATTCCCGACAATGACAAGGGTAAAGTTCGCAGTCGTGCTGCACTTACCCAGATACCTGTGTTTGACAAAATAATAGCTTTGTTTAATTTGTAGTTCCTCTAACCCACTTTTCGCCGCTCAGTTGCAAGGCCTCATTAATGTTGACAGGAACACCATAAGACTTGGCTATGATAAAGCAATCTTTAAATCCAACCCTTCTTAAATCATCTCTAAGAAGTACCGTCTCTTTGTAGGTCGTGAATTTCCCAATTGAAAATTTATTGAATCCATTTTCTTCAAACTCTTCCATCTGAGTGATATCCTCTGAAATCAAGTTTGAATTGAAATTTGCATAAGCTCCAATTTGAATACTATACACAATACTCAAATCAATCAATGAAGCCTTAGCAGAGTCAATAACCACCACTTGTTTAGCCTTTCTCTGGATTTTATGAAGAGAATCAGTATCAATCAAACTCAGGTTATTCTTTATCAGGTATTCTTGCTTGTATTGTTTTGACTTTGGTAAAAATGACCACAAGAACAAAATCAATAATATCAAACAACCAATACCCAAGATCACCCTGTGTTTTTTTAGCAGTGAATTATTTTCTTCTTCGTCCTGCAAAGCAGTTGATAAGGTCTTAATGGTTCCATTAGCCTTGTCAATTTCTTCGTATATGTTTACTAGATTCTTATCTCTCACAAATGGCATAATCTAATTGTACAAATTTTATAAGTCTTTGGCATTGGCCACTAATTCGGCAATATCCAAAACTTGTATACTCTTCTCTTGTTCTTTATTCTTTATTCCATCGGTCATCATGGTATTGCAAAACGGACAACCTGTGGCGATAAAGTCTGGTTTGGTTTCAATTGCCTCCTCAGTTCTTTCTACAAATATTTCTTTCTCACCTTTTTCAGCATCTTTAAACATCTGAGCCCCTCCTGCCCCACAACAAAGACCATTCGATTTACATCTTTTCATTTCTACCAACTCTACCTCCAGTTTTCTGATCAGTTCTCTTGGAGCTTCGTAAATGTCATTAGCCCTTCCTAAATAACAAGGGTCATGAAATGTGATGCGCTTTCCGGCATACTTTCCACCTTCTATGCTTATTTTACCTTCTTCAAGAAGTGTTTTAAGGAATTGCGTATGGTGCATAACCTCATAATTTCCTCCTAATTCAGGATACTCGTTTTTTAAAGTATTAAAACAATGAGGGCAAGTCGTTACGATCTTTTTAACCTCATAAGCATTCAATACTTCTATATTTGTCATGGCCTGCATCTGAAAAACAAATTCGTTTCCAGCTCTTTTAGCAGGATCACCGGTACAACTTTCTTCAGTTCCTAATACGGCAAAATCCACTTTGGCTTCAATCAAAATTTTGGCAAAAGCCTTGGTGATCTTTTTGGCCCTGTCATCAAAACTTCCTGCACAACCAACCCAAAACAAAACCTCTGGAGGTTTTCCTTCAGCCATTTTCTCAGCCATTGTTGGTATTACCATACTAATTTAATTTAAATATTTTAAAATTTCTGTTTCTGGTTAAACTTTAATTTAACCATTCTTACTCATCCTTCCAGTTCAGCCTGTCCATTTGGTTGTACTGCCATGGTGCGCCATTATTTTCAACATTGGTCATCATCAGGTTCAATTCCTGAGGTGCCGCTGAATTTTCCATCACAAGATTTCTTCTAAGATCAATGATGATTGATAAAGGATCTATACTGATCGGACATTCGGTAACACAGGCGTTACAACTTGTGCAGGCCCAAATTTCTTCAGCAGAAATAGTATCCAATAATGATTTCCCATCTCCATTCTCTCTGAAATCAGCTTCTCCTTTTTCATCGATATAAGTGCCAACCTCCTCCAGACGATCTCTGGTCTTCATCATAATGGCTCTGGGTGACAACTCTTTTCCTGTCTGATTCGCCGGGCAAACCGAAGTACACCTTCCACACTCTGTACAAGTGTAAGCATTCATCAACTGGACCCAATTCAAATCAATCACATCACTGGCGCCAAATTTTTCAATAGCTTCATCTCCTCCTTCTGGTTCGGCATATGGGTCAGCATCCGGATCCATCATCAGCTTGACTTCTTTTGTTACCGAAGCCAAATTATCAAACCGACCTTCTGGCCATAAATTGGCATAAAATGTATTGGGAAAGGCAAGTAGAATATGCAAGTGTTTTGAATAGTATAAATAATTTAAAAATACCAATATACCCGTGATGTGCAACCACCAGGATCCGCGTTCAATATAAAAAAGGGTTAGTTCATTTTGTGGTAACCATGCTGCTATAAATTGACTTATCGGAAAACTTCCGGCGTCAGCATAATGTATCGCCCCCATCTGCTGCAAGGCATAATCTGAAGCATTCATCAATAAAAACAAACTCATCAATACCACTTCAAAGTACAAAATATACAAGGCATCATTCTTTGGCCATTTGGTCATTTCTTTGTTCCAAAACCTCGGAATCTTTAAAATCATTCTTCTAATCCAGAAAATAATCACTGAAACCAAAACCAAAAACGCCAAAATCTCAAATGACCCTATTAAAAAGTCATAGAAACCTCCTGCAAAAGCAAAAACTCTATGCGTCCCGAACAGGCCATCAATAATGATTTCAAGCACCTCAATGTTGATAATCACAAAACCTACATAGACTATAATATGAAGTAAACCTGCAACAGGTCGTTTCACCATTTTTGACTGGCCAAGAGCAATTCTTCCCATATTAGCCCAACGTTCGGCGCTTTGGTCAGTTCTGTCAATATCTTTTCCCAGGCCAATATTACGGCTCAATTTCCTTATGTTTTTCACAAAGAAACCTATCCCTGCAAGCAACAGAATGGCAAATAAAATATTCGGTAAATAAGACATAGTAAGCTATCTATACATTGCTTTAACATTGAAGCACACCTTGCTTCAACAGCATTTAAAAGTAAAGATAATCAAACAGGAAGAAATACAAAATTATAAATAGTTATTAACTACTCTTTTATGGGCTCTTCAATGGGCTCTTCATAAGGTTTTTCCTTCTTCCCAAAGACTGATAAGTGCACAAATCTTTTTGGGTGTTCTTTCACCTCTTTCAGCAACTCTTCTAACTCTTTAGATGAGTTTGTTAAGTTGTCATAGAGCGCTTCATCCTGCATAAGTTTACCCAGGGTTCCTTTACCAGCGCTAACGCTGTCCAAAATAACATTGAAGCTTTCAAGAGAATGCTGTAATTCGGCTACCGTAGCACCAATATTTACAGCCTGAATTGAATCAGATATTTGCGCAAAATTATGAACAGTTTTGTTGGCACCCATCAAGATACTATCGATCTGACCTCCTTCATTGGTCATTTGTTCTAAATTATGAGCTGTCCTTTTAAAATTGCTAAGTATGGTATTCATACTTTGAAGAGATGCTTTAATATTTTTTTGATTCTCAGCATCCATCACCTTATTGATGTTTTGCATCACAGAATCTGTATGCACAACAAAACTCTCAACCTTAGATTGCAAGGGAGCAATTTGTTCGTTGATCATACTCATTATTCCAGAATCCACCTCGCCAACCAGCGTATCACCACTAACAGCCATGTCTCCTTCATCAATCGCAATATTTATTTTAAGAGATTTTCCACTAATAAAATCAGGACTATATATTTGAGCTACACTGTTAACCGAGAATTCAATGTCATTGCTTAAATTCAAATGTGCCACTAAAACCCCTTTTTTTTCTGGATGAAATGTAATTTCAGAAACCGTTCCTACTTTTAATCCATTAATGGTAATCGCACTTTTTGGCGCCAAACCTTGTACATTGGTATATTCCGCATAAAAAGTTCTTGTTTTGTCGTATAAACTTCTATTCTTCATGAAGTTATACCCCCAAATTGATAGGACAATAATAATTACCGCAATAACTCCGGTTTTAAGTTCTCTTGATACAGTCAAAATAGTGCTCTTAGTTAAACAATATTACTCATTATTTTTTTGCTTAGGCCAGCCTTCTTCTTTTCTTTTGAATCAAATAATACAGACACACCCACTTTCCAACGCTTTTAGCAAGCCTTTATTTTAAAGTCACTAATTAATAACATCAGATACCTTAATCCGTTCGTTTCCTTTAAAAGCAACCACAAAAGCTGTTTTGAATCCAGCTTTCCTCGCCTCGCTCTGCAACTTCACTATTTGGTCAAAATCGGAACTCTTGCCATAATAATACTTATAACTACTTCCTATTTTACCTCGCTCTACTCCTTTTAATCCTTTGAAATTATATGATTTTGTTTCCAGCTTCTTATTTCCTGAAGCGATTTGAACCTTAAAATCAATACCGGGATAAACATTTTCCGCTTCCTTAACTAAAGGCTTTTCTTCGACAACCAAATTCTCGTCTATATTTTTCTTATAAGCCTTAATCGCTGTAAAAATAGCACCCGAAACCTTATCCTGACCACTATTAGAATTTAAAAAAGCTCCTTCATCAGTATTTGTTATAAAACCAGTTTCTATCAATACACTTGGCATATAAGTTTGGTGCAGCACCACAAAACCAGCCTGCTTCACCCCTCTGTCTTTTCTTTTAAGATCATCCCTAAAGTTGGTTTGTATTTTACTCGCCAATGTCAAACTCTGATCAAGAAATTCCTCTTGCATCAAAGTCATCCCTATAACTGCTTCTGGCGAATTCGGATCAAAACCTTCATACTTCTCCTCATAATTATCCTCCAGGAAGATTACAGAATTCTCGAGTTTGGCCACCTCAAAATTTTGTTTGTTTGCGTGCAGTCCTAATACATATGTCTCTGTACCATAGGCCTGTGTATGAAAAGCATTACAATGAATAGACAAAAACAAATCTGCATCTGCTTCATTGGCTATACGGCCTCTTTCCTTCAAGTCTAAAAAAACATCTGTCTTTCTTGTGTAAATAACCTCGACATCTTCAAGAGACTCAAGTTTCTTACCTAACTTGAGCACAACGCTTAAGGCAATGTCTTTCTCGTAATATTTCTTTGCGGCCTTTCCTGGATCCTTTCCTCCATGACCCGCATCAAGCACAACTACAAATTTATCCTGCGCATAGGATTCCGACATACCAAGGGTCATTGTCAAAACAAACAACACGAGGGTTAATATCGAAGTAAATTCTCTTTTTTTTTCTAATTTCATCATGCTCATTATCCTTCTAGTTTTTCATTTTTATGTTAATACCACTGAAAAAATATATGTAAGTTTGTAACTTTAAAAAAATTGACATTTTTTTACAAAAATACTATTTATAGCATTGTATACAAATTTAAGATACTTACTTTTCTTTACCTTATTTTTTTGTTTTGTAAATCAAGCGGCTTTTAGTCAGATAGTACAAGATAAAGACAGTGCCGAAGACAATATAAAAAGTACTGACAGTTTAAGGATTTTAGAACCTGCGAATCCTTCCCTAACGGCTATAGACACTAGCAAAACAGACAGTGTGGCCGTAACACAAGAATATCTTGAAGACAATATTATTCATAGATCTAAAGATTATCTTTCAAATGATTTTGTCAATCAAAAGGCTACACTTTATGACGAAGCCGAATTATATTACAAAGATATAGAGCTTAAAGCCGGGAAGATCATTATCGATTATAAAAACAGTCTTGCCATTGCTACTGGTATTTATGACACGGCTGGTGTTTACATCCAAAGACCTCAATTTCAGCAGGGTGACCAAGCTTCTACACAAGATTCATTGATTTATAACTTCCAGAATGAAAAGGCGCTGATCTATAATTCAAGAACAGAGCAACAAGGCATGATTATCACCGGTGATATTTCAAAAAAGGAAAATGACAGCACCTTTTACATCAACAGAGCCCGGTTTACCACCTCCCAAAAAGAAAAACCTGACTATTACGTGCAAACCAATAATATCAAAATTGTACCAGACAGTAAAATTGTAGGAGGAGTGAGTAACCTTGTTATTTCGGATGTGCCAACTCCTTTGGTCTTACCCTTCTTTTATTCGCCACTTACTAGTGGAAGGGCTTCTGGTTTTATTATTCCAGTCTGGGGTCAAAATAACAATCAGGGCTACTTTTTACAAAACGGTGGATATTATTTTGCTGTAAACGATTATTTTGACTTGGCAATCCTGGGGGATATATATACCAATGGTAGCTGGGGTTTGAGGGCAGAATCCAATTACAATCTAAGATATAAATTTACAGGTAATTTTAGTTTTAGATATGAAAACCTGATCAACAGTCAAAAAGGTTTTCCTGATTATAGCAAATCAACTAATTTCTTTATTCGTTGGACGCATAGTCAATCGGCAACTTCGAATCCAAATTCAAGATTCTCGGCTTCCGTAAATTTTGGTAGTAGTAGCTTTTTTCAGGAATCTATTAACGAATCTAGTTCACCTTATTACCTAACCAATACTTTTGCCTCTTCAGTTTCTTACTATAAAAAATTCGTGGGTACACCATTCAATATGAATGCATCGATGACCCACACCCAGAATACAAATACAGAGCGCATTGACATGAACCTACCATCATTGGTAGTAAACATGGATAGGATTTACCCTTTCGCTCCGAAAGTAGGATCTAAAAAGAATTCACTGCAAAACATTGGTGTCACCTATGCAATGAATGCTCAAAACAGGATTTCAACTACCGATGAAGAGTTTGGTACAGCCAAAATGTTTGATGAAGCACAATCTGGAGTAAGGCACGATGTGTCAATGAGTACCAATGCCAAAGCATTAAAATTTATAAGCCTTGCACCAACTGTTGTATATAGAGATGTCTGGTATTTTAAGACCATCGATAAATATTGGGATGATACAATTAATGAGGTCGTTACGGATACCATTAGTGGGTTTGACAGCTATAGAGAATATTCAGCTGGTATTTCTGCCAGTACTACCGTATATGGAATGTTAAACTTTAAAAAAGGTAAGATACAGGCCTTAAGGCATGTAATGCGGCCTTCCGTTTCTTATAGTTACCGACCTGATTTTAGTAATTATTATGACGAATATCAAGCCAGTATTGACCCTGAAGACATCAGAGAATATACCCGCTTTCAAAATGGAATTTACGGCACGCCTTCAAAAGGGCTTTCCAGCTCAATAGGAATGTCTTTAAACAATACACTTGAAGCCAAAGTTGCTTCGAAAGATCCGGATGATGATGAACCTCGAAAAATAAAGATCTTAAACAACCTGAACTTATCAACAAGTTATAATATAGCTGCTGACTCATTACACTGGAGCCCATTGAGAATGACAGCTGGTACCCAAATACTTAAGAACAAATTGGGAATCAATTTAAACGCCTCCTTTGACCCCTATGCATTGAATGCTAACGGATCTAGAATAGGTATTTACAATATCAATAATGGTGGTAGTTTGTTGCGTTTTACCAATGCAAATTTAACAGCCAATTATTCGATTACGAGCAAGGATATTGGGAAAGATGCAAAAGGCGGTAGCGGATCAGGATCTGGAGGAGTCAACGCTGATAATGGCCCGAGTATGTTTGGCGAAAGCCTGACAAACAGAAACCAAAATGTCAATACTGACGAAGAAAAAGTTAAAAAAACAACCCTGTATAAAACTGAAATGCCCTGGGATCTTAGAGTCAGGTATTCACTTACCTATAATAATACTCGGGCACAAAATGAAATTACGGCTAATTCTGTACAAATTTCCGGAAACCTAGAATTTTCTCCAAAATGGAGAGTTGGCGTATCCTCGGGTTATGATTTTGAAAGCAGCGGTATTACCTATACCCAGCTAAGGTTTGAGCGAGACTTAGACAGCTGGCGCTTTAGTTTTAACTGGGTCCCGTTTGGAGACCGAGCTACCTACTACTTCTTTATCGGTATCAAATCAGGACCGCTTAGTGACTTGAAATACGACCAACGAAAAGTCCCGGATAGAGCCTTGTTTTAATCTCGAAGCGTTTTATAGCGAGCCGCTTCATAGCGAGCCGCTCGGAGGTGAAGCCTTCACCTCCGAAGGGTTCGCAAGTGAACCCTTCACATCTCATCACCTCACCTCCCATCACCTCACCTCCGATCACCTCACCTCCGAGCGGCTCGCGAGAAAATTATCACTAAATTTACAAAGCTTTAAAATTTACTTATGAAAAAAATAATCGAAACTCACAACGCACCGGCACCTATCGGGCCATATTCACAAGCCGTAGTGTTTGATGACACCTTGTATACTTCAGGACAAATTGCCATAGACCCTGCAACTGGTGAGCTGATATCTGGCGATATTACAATGGAAACGAAACAGGTTATGCATAATATTGGAGCAGTTTTAAAAGCAGCTGGAATGGATTTTCAAAACGTATTAAAAACCAGCATCTTTATTAAAGACATGAATGACTTTCAAAAAATAAATGAGGTATATGGCTCATTTTTCGATGAGGCAACCGCTCCTGCTCGTGAAACTGTTGAAGTGGCCAGATTACCAAAAGACGTAAATGTTGAAATCTCAGTATTGGCCAGAAAATAAGCTGACTTAATAAATCTTAAACAACGCTTATTTTGAGACTTTAGAAGCGTGATAAGCAGCAAGTGTAACAATTGGGTGTCTAACGATTTTACCTAAAGTCAGGTCGTACTCACCTAATACATCTACGATTTCATCATGAAGAAAATGAGCAATTGACCCTACGAAATAAACAGGTACGTTTTTACATTCCTCAAATTGCATAATTTGATTTTCTACAAAAAATCTTATCCCGTCTTTAATGATTTTTTGAGCATAATCACTTGACTTATTTTCGATCAAAAATCTTCCAACGCTTGCGAGGTAAGTATTCGGATTGTCTTTTTTATAAAGATTAGTTTTAATTGTATCTGGCGATAAATCGTACTCAGATTCGAATTTTTTTGCTAAATCTTTCGGCATTGTGCCATAAGCATGGTCTTTTATAATTTGCTTCCCATAAAAATTTCCACTGGCAGAATCCATAAGCATATAGCCTAAAGAAACTATTTTCTGATGCGTTTCTTTACCATCAAAATAACTACAATTAGATCCTGTTCCTAAAATACATACAACACCTGGCGTATCAGTCTGCAATGACTTTACAGCAGCAATCGTGTCTTCATAAATCTCTATGTATGCATTGGTAAAAATATCTTCAAAAAGTGCTTTCAAATAATCAGCAGCCTTTTTTGTTCCACACCCGGCACCATAAAAGTAGATCTCTTTAACATCTTCCTTAATCTCAAAAAGCTCCTTTTTCGTAATCACCCTATCATAAAGTGTTTCTCTTGAGAATACCGCAGGGTTTAATCCATCTGTATCGATTTTGAAATGTGTCTCTCCCTTGTCGTTAATCGCAATCCAATTCGTTTTGGTTGAACCACTATCTGCTACTAATATCATGTGTGAAAATTTGAAATGTAAAAATAAAAAATGCTATTCAATATTAACTGATATTTATTATATATTATCAAAAAGTTAACAAAATAATACGATATCGTTTTCGTTGAATTTACTTGATATATGAACGAATGGCAAGTTCATAGCTCTGCAATCCAAAGCCTGCAATAATACCTTTTACGTTGGGCGCGATATACGAAGTATGTCGAAAAGACTCCCTCTCATACACATTCGAAATATGTACCTCAACTACTGGAGTCTCCACGCCTTTTACCGCATCTCCTATGCCCACAGAGGTATGTGTATAGGCTGCAGCATTCAAGATTATCCCGTCATATGAAAATCCTGTTTCATGTATCTTATCAATAAGCTCGCCTTCAATATTTGACTGAAAATAGGTCAATTCAATGTCTTTAAATTGAGATTGCAATTGTCTAAAATAATCCTCAAAGGAATTGCTCCCATAAATTTCAGGTTCACGTTTACCGAGTAAATTTAAATTCGGGCCGTTGATAATGATTATCTTCATGAATAACTTATTTTAGAACTTTGTATTAACTTTCTTACATGACTGTAATCAGAAACAAAGAATAATTGGTACCTGTTGCCAAAAATAGCATAATTTTACAATTAGCTTACGAAATTCGCATGAATATTGATCAATCTACACACTTAAAACCATGACTTGGAAAGATGCTATAAAAGATTATCAGTACTTTTTAAAGATTGAAAGGGGGCTCTCAGAGAACTCTATCAGTGCGTATAGTCAAGACATTCTGAAGTTGACAAAATTTCTGAATGAAAATGAACTTACCATTTCACCAGACAAAATCACTTCAGACATTCTTGAAAGGTTTGTTTACAGCAATGCAAAGATTATTGCTCCCAGGTCACAAGCCAGGATGATTTCAGGTCTGCGCAACTTCTTTGACTATTTAATATTTGAAGATTACCGGAAAGAAAACCCCACAGACCTGCTTGAAGCGCCGAAAATAGGAAGAAAATTACCCGATACCTTGTCAGAAAATGAAATCAATGAGATCATTTCTCAAATTGATTTAAGCAAGCCTGAGGGCGAACGCAACAGGGCCATGATAGAAACTTTATATAGCTGCGGGCTTCGTGTAACTGAGATGATTCAATTGAAAATTTCTGATCTTTTTTTTGAGGAAGGATTCATCAGGGTGATTGGTAAAGGAAACAAACAACGATTTGTACCTATCAATTCATATATGATCAAACTCATCGAAAATTACAAGAACCTCATCCGTTCAAGAATCAAAATTCAAAAAGGTCATGAAGACACCATCTTTTTGAATAGAAGAGGCAAACAAATTAGCCGTAATATGGTTTTTATGATATTAAAAGATTTGACAGAGAAAGCTGGTATACACAAAACAGTGAGCCCACATACGCTCCGGCATTCTTTCGCTACCCACCTTCTTGAAAATGGTGCTGATTTAAGAGCCATACAACAAATGTTAGGACATGAAAGTATCACGACCACTGAGATCTACATGCATCTAGACAAAAGCCACTTGAAACAGGTGGTTGAAAAATACCATCCCCGAAAATAATACAACATTAAATAAAGAGAAGCCGTGTACTATTAAGAATACATTTTTTCTCTCAGTTCCTTTATCGTATCATTCTCCAGGTATTCATCAAAGGTCATATACCTGTCAATAACCCCTTTTGGCGTGATCTCGACGATCCTGTTGGCTACAGTCTGAGCAAACTCATGATCATGTGTTGAAAATATCACTGTTCCTTTAAAGTTAACCAAGGCATTGTTAAAAGCTTGAATAGATTCTAGATCAAGGTGGTTTGTTGGCTCATCGATTAAAAGAACATTAGCCCTTTTCATCATCATTCTTGACAACATACACCTCACTTTTTCTCCTCCAGAAAGTACATTACTCTTTTTAAGGGCTTCATCACCGCTAAAAATCATTTTACCAAGAAACCCTCTGATCTGTACTTCTTCTCTTTCTTCTTCTGTTTTTGCATATTGTCTCAACCAATCAACCAGACTGAGATCGTTCTTAAAAAAAGGTGCATTTTCTAGAGGCAGATATCCTTGAGTTGTAGTCACACCCCATTTATAGTCTCCGGAATCCGGCTCGGCACTTCCAGAGATAATCTCATAAAATGCGGTTGCAGCTCTTGATGCTTTGGATAACAATACAATTTTATCTCCTTTGGTAAGGTTTAAATTGATCTTATCAAATAGCAATTCTCCTTCGAAACTTTTTGACAAATTCTCAACGTGAAGAATTTGATCTCCCGCCTCACGTTCCTGATCAAATATTATGGCTGGATACCTTCTGCTTGAAGGTTTAATATCCGAAATATTTAATTTTTCAATCATTTTTTTTCTACTGGTTGCCTGTTTAGATTTGGCAACATTCGCAGAAAATCTTCTGATAAATTCTTCTAATTCTTTTTTCTTATCCTCAGCCTTTTTATTCTGCTGCGCTCTTTGTTTGGCTGCTAACTGACTAGATTCATACCAGAAAGTATAATTTCCTGAATACTGATTTATTTTCCCAAAATCAATATCCGAAATATTCGTACACACCGCATCCAAAAAGTGACGGTCATGCGACACAACGATTACCGTATTATCAAAATTAGCTAAGAAGTTCTCTAACCAGCCAATTGTTTCAAAATCAAGATCATTAGTAGGCTCATCCATGATTAACAAATCAGGAGATCCAAACAAAGCCTGTGCAATAAGCACCCTTACCTTAGACTTTCCATCAAGATCAGCCATATTTGTATAATGCATATCTTCTGCAATACCTAAAGAGGATAATAAATTTGCCGCCTCACTTTCAGCTGTCCAGCCACCCATTTCTTCAAAATCAGCACCTAATTCACCGGCTAAGACACCGTCTTCTTCTGAAAAATCTGGTTTTGCATATACTTCATCCAGACGCTTTTTCAATTCATAAAGTGGCTTGTTCCCCATCATCACCGTTTCTAGCACTGGGTATTCATTATAAGCGAAGTGATCCTGTGAAAGCACAGACATTCTTTTCCCCTTTTCCAGATGCACTGAACCAGAAGTTGGATCCATATCACCTGAAATTATTTTTAAAAAAGTAGATTTTCCAGACCCGTTAGCGCCAATAATACCATAACAATTGCCATGCGTGAATTTGGTATTCACCTCATCAAACAAAATTCTTTTCCCGAATTGCACGGATAAATTGGATACAGTTAACATGTGTTTTTATTTTTTTTTGCAAAACTAAGTAATTTAGTCAGATATATTGACTTAACATATCATATTATTTTAGCTCTTAAGACTGTTAAAAACAGTATGGAATCTTTGGCTTTACGTTAATTTTTTTAACCTTTTTCTCTCTAATTTTTAACATCACATTAACAAGAGCACCTGAGGTATATTAGTACATTTGTCTATCATGTCTAAAATAATTTATTTGAAAAAAAGTTACTTTTCGCAGCCTATCTCATTGCTTTCGCTGCTTTTCTTACTATTCACTTTTTCCAGTTGTGACAACAAGGAGGAAAAGGGATATACTTATTTTGCTGGTAAAATTAAAAACCCGAAAGATAAATTTGTGTATTTGACCAAAGGCAAGAAAATACTTGATTCTGCCAAAATCAATGATCATCACAAATTTTCTTTTAAAATTGACTCCCTTGAGCTCGGTCTATATACATTTAAACACGGAGCAGAATTTCAATACTTATACCTTGAACCTAAAGACAGTCTTCTCTTGTATCTAAATACCTGGGATTTTGATGAATCATTAATCTTTAGTGGTAAGGGAAGTGCAAAAAATAATTATTTGATTAATCTATATCTGGAACAAGAAAAAGTTGAAAAAGATTTCAAGCACAATTATAAACTAAATGAAGCCGAATTTTCGGAAGTGATTGACCAAGGCATTAAAAAAGAACTCGAAGCATATAACCACTTTCTATCTAATGAAGAAGAGGCACCTTCTGAATTTTTTGATAAATTGGTGAAAACGGGTATTTATGTTCCCTTCTTTTTTTATAAAGAAAGATATGCATACAACCATAAAAAAGCCTTGGGTCTTGATAAAGCTCCTGAGCTTAGTGATGATTTTTATGACTACAGAAAATTGATAGAACTCAATGACGAATCCTTATTGGATTATAGTTGGAACTTGGCCTTTATTAATAATTTTTTATATAACCTGGCCCATGATGAGAAAATGAAAGATCCGGAGAACAGGATCTTTGAACTCGAATTCATGAAAGTGGTTGATAACAGGATTCATGTTGAAGATTTTAAAAATTCTCTTTTGGCCAAAGGTGTTTGGGGCTCTTTATCGAATAAAAACCTCTCAAAAGAAGAAACTGATAAAGTATATGCCTATTTCTTTGAAAATTGCAGTGATGAAGCATATAAAGCAGAATTAAAAAAATCCATTGCCCAAAAAGAAAAGATTGCTTGCGGAGAGGATTTTCCAACCCTTACCGCTTATGGCGTAGATAATTCTGAAGTTGAAATCAATAAACTGATCAAGGATTCAAATGCAGTGATCTATTTCTGGCCTACAGAATTAGGAAGAATAGAGTTATTAAAAGAAAAGCTCCATTATTTAGAAAAGCACCACCCTGAAGTTGTTTTTATCGGCATAGAAAGAAACAAAACTGATGAAGAATGGAAAAAATTTGTTAGCTCAAAAAAACTACCTGAAGGCAGTCAGTTTAAACTAGCCAAAGATTCTGAATCTTATGATTGGTATGAAGGTGATATGGCAAGAACTATAATTGTCAATAATGAAGGAAAGGTTGAAAATGGCTATGTGTTCTTCCTTGACAGTAACCTAAACTACTATTTGAAAAGCATTAATAAACACTAATTTATAGCATACTTCAGTAAATTAGTCTTATTTTTGCAAACTCTTAACATAAAACGGACTATTTATTTGCAAACCAGAGCTTTACAAATAGATAAAGTTTTGCAAATAAAATATATGTCGATATTTAAAGAGCTTGGCTTGAGCCAGGCAATTGTTGATTCATTAATCGAATTAGGTTATGAACAACCCACAGAAATTCAGAAGTTAGCCATTCCACAAATTTTAGGTTCAAAAGATGATTTAAAAGCTTTTGCCCAAACAGGAACCGGTAAAACTGCTGCATTTAGTTTACCAATTCTTGAGCAAATTGATACTTCAAACAAAAACACTCAGGCTATCATCCTTTCTCCTACAAGAGAACTGGCGATTCAGATCGCAAAAAATGTCAATGAATTTTCTAAAAACATAAACAGTCTAAAAACTATTGCGGTTTATGGAGGTGCCAATATTGAAGAGCAAATCAGGCCTTTAAAAAGAGGTGTACATATTGTTGTGGGTACGCCCGGAAGAACCTTAGATTTGATCAAAAGAAGGGTTTTAAACTTAGAAAGTATTCAGTGGTTGGTCTTAGATGAGGCTGATGAAATGCTTAACATGGGTTTCAAAGAAGAATTGGATAAGATTCTTGAAAGCACCCCTAAAACAAAACAAACATTATTGTTTTCTGCTACCTTCCCTAGAGAGGTTGAAGCCATAGCAAGAAACTATATGAACAAGCCTATTGAAATGTCAGCAGGCCAAAAAAATGTTGGAGCTGATAGCGTTGAGCATGAATTTTTTCAGGTGACAGATAGAAATCGTTACCCTGCTTTAAAAAG
Organism: Lutimonas halocynthiae; assembly: GCF_030409835.1. Classification (GTDB taxonomy): domain Bacteria; phylum Bacteroidota; class Bacteroidia; order Flavobacteriales; family Flavobacteriaceae; genus Lutimonas; species Lutimonas halocynthiae. Next base: position 247,672 of record NZ_JAUFQO010000012.1, on the reverse strand, counting down.
AATTGCTGATGTAAATCCTGATATTTACTCTATCGTTTTCTGTAGAACAAGAAGAGAAACAAAAGAAATTGCTGAAAAACTGATCGATGACGGATATAGTGCTGATGCATTACACGGTGATCTATCTCAGGCGCAACGTGACTTGGTTATGCAGAAATTCAGAACTAAGCACCTTCAAATTCTTGTTGCAACAGATGTTGCAGCCAGAGGTTTGGATGTAAATGACCTGACGCATGTAATCAATTACAAATTACCTGATCAGACTGAAAACTACACACATAGAAGTGGAAGAACCGGGAGAGCTGGAAAAAAAGGTATTTCAGTCGCGATCATTACAAGTAAAGAACGCAATAAACTTAAACCAATAGAAAGAAAAATTCAGAAGCAATTTGTTCAGAAACAGGTTCCTAACGGAAAAGAGATCTGTGAGGTGCAATTGTATAAATTGATCGATAAGATCCATGATATTGAAGTTAATGAAAAGGATATAAAGGATTACCTTCCGGATATCTATGAAAAACTTCATGAACTTGACAGGGAAGAATTGATCAAAAAATTTGTCTCTATTGAATTTAACCAGTTCCTTTCTTACTATAAAGATGCTAGAGATTTAAATAACAGTGACGCTCCTAATGACAGAAGAAGATCTGGAGATGAGTCATTAACTCGTTTTTATATCAACCAAGGGAAAATGGACAACCTTACTCCTGCCCGTTTAATTGGTTTTATTAATGAGTGTTTAAGAAAAAGAGACGTAGAGATAGGTCAAATTGAAATTTTAAAGAGTTTCTCATTTTTCGAAATAGACAAGAATTTTTCACCTGATGTTTTAGAAAAAATGAATGGTGCAGATTTCAATGATAGAAGCGTTATTGTTGAAGTAACTTCTAAGCCTAAAGGAGGCGGAGGCGGAAGACGTCGATCGTCTGATAAAGGTGGATTTGGTAGAAAAGATTCGAAATTTAAGAAAAATGATGATTACAAACCAAGAAGAAAAAGTCCAGCTGAAAGTGGTGGTAGACGTAAAAGGCGTTAATACCAAACCCATTGCATAGAATATATCAACAAAAAAGGTTGAAAGTGAGCTCATTGAGATCAAACTTTCAACCTTTTTACATTTTGTCTTGTTGCGATATAAAATACCGCTCAAGTATTTTTGTTACTACCTTCTTGAGTAATTAGGTGCCTCCTTAGTAATGGTTACATTATGAGGATGGCTTTCAGAAATCCCTGAAGAAGTAATTCTTACAAAGTTAGCATTCTTATGTGCCTCAATATCTTTACTGCCACAATACCCCATTCCTGCCTTTAGACCTCCCAAAAACTGGTGCATGGTTTCATAAACTTCTCCTTTATAAGGTACGCGCCCTACAATTCCTTCTGGAACTAATTTTTTAACATCGTCCTCTACATCCTGGAAATAACGGTCTTTTGAACCTTTCTGCATGGCTTCAATCGATCCCATTCCACGGTATGATTTGAATTTTCTTCCTTCAAATATAATGGTCTCACCTGGCGACTCTTTTGTTCCTGCAAGTAATGATCCTAACATTACGGTATCCGCACCAGCGGCAATAGCTTTTGGAATATCCCCTGTATACCTGATACCACCATCAGCAATTACCGGTACGCCTGTTCCTTTTATCGCAGCAGCTACTTCCATGACAGCAGATAACTGTGGAAATCCAACTCCAGCAACAACTCGTGTCGTACAAATAGAACCTGGCCCTATTCCTACTTTAACGGCATCGGCTCCGGCTTCAACCAAAAACTTTGCGGCATTACCTGTTGCTATATTTCCAACGATGATATCCGTTTGAGGGTATTTTGCTTTGATCTCTTTTAAAACAAGCGCAACTCCTTTGCTATGACCATGTGCCGTATCAATTACCAAGGCATCAACTCCCTCATTAATAAGTCCTTCTGCTCGCTCCATAGAATCTCCGGTAACCCCTATTGCAGCGGCAACTCGTAACCTTCCATAGGTATCTTTATTGGCTTGTGGATTCTCACTAACTTTGATGATATCTCGATAAGTAATCAATCCTACTAATAATCCTTCTGGACTAACAACAGGTAATTTTTCAATTTTATGATCCTGAAGAATCATTTCAGCTTGCTTTAAAGAAGTTCCTTCTTTAGCCGTGATCAAATTCTCAGAAGTCATCACTTCGTAAATCTTTCTGTCATTGTTGTTCTCGAAACGCAAATCACGATTCGTAATGATCCCTATAAGCTCTCCTGCTTCATTAACAACTGGTATGCCTCCAATCTTGTACTTAGTCATTAAAGACTTGGCATGAGCCACTGTTTTGTCTTTGGTCAGCGTAATTGGATCGATTATCATCCCTGATTCTGATCGTTTCACTTTTTTAACCTCTTCAGCTTGCTTGGCGATGGTCATGTTTTTATGCAAAATACCTATCCCGCCTTCACGAGCCATTGCTATGGCCATAGCTGATTCAGTCACCGTATCCATGGCAGCGGATATGATTGGAGAATTGATCGTAATATTTTTTGTGAATTTGGTTTGAATGCTTACTTCACGAGGTAAAACTTCTGAATAAGCGGGTACCAATAGTACATCATCGTAAGTAAGTCCTTCAAGTAAAATTTTGGGAGTAGTCATAGAACGCAATTAGAATTTAATTGCGTGCAAATTTACGACTTTAAATTGGATAGAAAAAACCAAAGATCAATTAAAGCATTTTCTCTTGAGAACCTTTTTCTTTTAAAGGGATAAGGCAATCCTTAATAATGAGCACACTCATTAAAAGCAAAGAGAAAACCATCAAGCTCCCTGAGATCATAATAACGTACTTGAACCAGGTCAGCCCTTTCCATAATATATAAATCCCTCCAAAAGTTAACAACAACGAAACAAAAGGCTCAAACATTAAGAAGGCCTTCGTTTTTGAGTTCACCTTGGTCATATATAGTAACACCCCAAGCACAAAGAAAATTAAGGATAATGACAAAATATGGTTATGCACAAGGGTTAATACTTCTTGTTCTGATTTTTTAAAATGCATGATTTCGGCTTCTTCATCTTCTTCATTGCCGAGGTAATTTTGTTCAATACCCTCTGCATTAAGTGAAGTGGTTACCCGGACGAAATTAAAGCCTGTAAAAAACCCAACATTGAGCAAGAGCACAAAGCAGATCACAAAAATTCTAAATTGTAAAGACATCTGACCAATAGTACCTCTCAAATCCATATCTAAAATTATAAGGGTAATTTTGAAAGATCCTTTAAAAGGCAGTTAACTTCTTTGCACATCGATACGGCAGAAATGGTTGCACCTGAGATCCCTATGATGTCTTTTCCATATTTTAATGTAGTTTCCCTGTCAGTGCCATCAAACTGCCTTAACCATCGCTTGCTGCTAATTTCTCCCCCATAATCTTCACGATAGGCCAGTATTTTTATTTTCTTAATAATTAGTGCTTCATCAAAAATCACCACATAGTCAAAATCATCAGCCTTACTAGGTGCTTTACCAAAATAAAAATATCCAATATGGTTTTCACCATCGATGATCTTAAAAAACCCATCTGCATCAAAATCATTACTCATTTGACTTAATACGGATGCTTCAATAATCATGGGCATTTTGTCATAGGCCTTAATGTCAAACACCATTAACACTTCCTTATCTATCTTTTTGAGATAGTTTTTTGGAATGTCAGCTGGTGACAGCAAACTAATAATTGTCAGTATGTAAATAAAAAGCTTCATATAAAATGCGCTTCTCCCCTAATTTGGAAGAAAGCGCAAAGATAGTATTTTTAGAACATTACACCGATTCCGGCATTAAACATGTTATCTGGATTAGATCCTTCAACAGCATCGTTAAACCATTGATAATCGGTTTTTATCGCAACACCCGGGGCAATTTTAAAATCAAGTCCTAAGGTTATATTATTTCTGTCAAAGGCAGCATTCCGCTCTAAATCACCTTCAGTGGCGGCATGTGTATCATACATTTCATAACGAGAAAAAATGTTTAAAGCCTTTGTTGATTTCTTGCTTATAAGCGGTAAAAAATTATATGCTGCTTCTACGTATAATCCGTTTAACTCAGATCCCAGGTCCTTTCCCGTTAAATTGTTATAATCTTCTGTACCAGATAAACTTGTATAAATAAATTGACCTCTAAATCCTAAGTTTCTGTAGTTGTAAGAAGCATTCAATCCTAGCATAGTAACACCAACTGTTGAACCTTCAACGCTTGGGTCATCTGATTGGGTCTCACCAAAGTATCCTGCTACACCAACTTTTAAGCCTAGTATACCGTAATAATCAAGTTTTATAGAAAGGTTAGGGTTGTGAATCACTGATTCTGCCCCTTTTTGACGTCCTTTTCTCAATCCATCAACACCTCTCAGTGTTCCTTCTCCATCTTTATATGAGATAAATCCGTTAAAAATATAAGCCTGATACTTTAATGAGGCATTTTGTAAGTTACCTGTTGCTCCAATTCCCAGCTCTCGCCAAGTTGTAGGAACGATATACTTATCAAGACCTGGTCGTTCAACACCATAAAAAACAGGTGGTTCATGGTATTCGTTAACATAACCCATTGGTACTAACATCAATCCACCACGCACATTAAATGCAGTACTAAAACTGTAGTTCACAAAAGCCTGTTCAACATAAACCTCTTTCACATGTTCAAGCTCAATTTCTGTTAAAAAACTTACTTTATCACTGAATTTGTAACCAAAAAGCAATACGAGTCGATGAACATCTAACTTCCCAGGTGCTGCACCATCTGGTTCGTTATAATCTATTTGTGCGTATCCCCCGAGAGTTAATTTACTTGGGTTATTATATCCTAATCTATTTAAAACTCTAAGCGAGTCTTGTTGACTATCCTGTTGTGCATAAGTCGCAAATGTTAACAGTACAAAAGCAACTAATAATTTGAATTTCATTCGGTAAAATTTAACTTATTCTTATTTAGATTAATTATAAATTAGATATATCTAAGGCAAATGTAAAGGGAAATATTTAATCGGCAAAGGCTTATTTAGAATAATTTTAAATAAGATGACAAATGTCATGTTTATATACCTTTCAGACTGAAAATGATCCTGATTTATATGTATATTTACCCCATGTCTAGCCTATCAAAACTGTTAGTAATTATTCAATTCTCTTGCCTGCTCTATCTCGTTTTATTTACAAAAAATCTGGGGAACGGTATTTTTTTGATCATACAAATGATAGGGCTTTCCCTGGCATTGTGGTCAGTATTTGTGATGGGAATTGGCCGCTTCAACATACAGCCTGAAGTAAAAAAAGAGGCCCGACTCATTACAAAAGGACCATATAAAGTGCTCAGAAATCCTATGTATTCTGGTTTGATTCTCTTTTTTGGAGCGACGGTATTTCAAACCTTGGATATTGTTCACATATCTGTTTTTGTCATTTTAATCATCGTATTACTTTATAAAATAATACTTGAAGAAAAATATTTATCTCAAAAATTCGGTTCGAGTTATAATGAGTACAAAGAAAAATCCTACAGATTGTTCCCTTTTATTTTTTGAAGTTTTTTCCTGCTAATCCTGTTCTCCTGTATTTGGTAAATTCTGACTTGCACTCCGAAGATTCATTAATCTTTGAGAGGTACTAATAGGGCGCATTGTTCTTTAAAATTTGCGAAGAATATGCTACCAAAATATTCTATTTTTTCATACCTCAATTATTACAAAATTCAATACATTTACCGAGTATAAAAATTAATTTATTATGAAAAATATGAAGACTTTTTTAATAGTGATTGTTTTGTTTTTTGCTATTGGGAGCAGCGTTTCTGCGCAGGAAAATCACGGAAATGCCTTGAATGCCTTTGTTAAATTTGGCGATAATTCAAGCCTTGGGGCTTTTTATGAATTCCAGGTTCATCCTGATATCACAGTATCTCCAGAAGCCAGAATCTGGTTTGGAGACGATTCACAATTTGCCATAGGAGCCAGAGCCGATTATTACTTTGACAGAATCTTTAAATTAGCCGAACCTTGGGATATTTGGGGTGGTGCAGGAGCCGGATTTGTGATAGATGGTAATGACAATTTCAGTTTTAATATTCACGCAGGTGGTGAGTATAAATTTAATGAAACTTGGGGTCTGATCTTAGAAATCGGAGGCGGAAGCGCTTTTTCCGGAGGTCTAGGTGTAGGTATTCACTTATAAGATTACTATACTATAATTTGAGGCAGCTCTGCGAAATTCGCAGAGCTGTTTTTGTTTATTTTAGAATATAATTCTTAAGTTTGAGATTCATTAAAAAGCCTTGTTTTATGCAAATTTTAGGTATCGATATTGGTGGAACCGGTATTAAAGGAGCAATAGTTGACACAACAACTGGTGAATTAAAGACTGAAAAATTCAGACTCCCTACTCCACGGCCTGCACTACCTGTAGAAGTTGCTAAAACCGTTCATCAAATTGTAGATCATTTTAATTGGAAAGGTGAAGTTGGCGCAGGTTTTCCTACGCCTCTTTTTCATGGCAAATGCCTTAGTGGAGGAAATCTCCATAGAGACTGGAAAGGAGTTCAAGCTGATGAGCTTTTTAAAAGTGTTACTGGTCTTGAGTTTACAGTGATTAATGATGCTGATGCTGCGGCGGAAGCTGAAATGCATTTTGGAGCAGGTAAGGGAAAAGACGGCCTTGTTGCAGTAATCACCCTGGGAACCGGAATTGGAAGTGGATTGTTTTTTAATGGCGTGCTTATTCCTAATTCAGAGTTGGGCCATGTTGTTTATAAAGGAGAGCCTTTTGAAAAATATGCTGCTGATTCTATCAGAAAGAAGGAAGACTTGAGCTACCAAAAATGGGGTAAACGCCTAAACAAATACTTTCAACATATCGAATTGATTCTTTCACCAGATTTATTTATCATCGGTGGTGGTGCAAGTAAAAAGATCGATAGATTTCAAGATCAGATTGATATCCGAACCAAAATGATTCCTGCAGAAAACAAAAATGAAGCTGGAATTATCGGAGCTGCTGTTGGCGCTTTTGACGAAGTGGGCTAAGCTTTAACTCAACCAAATACTTTCATAGCTTCATTATAAGCAGTTTCAAACCGCAATGGATTGATTCCTGAATTCTCTTTTCTAGCCGTAAAAAAAGATAGTAATTTTTCTGTAGGCATATTCCCCGTCAGTTCATCCTTAGCCATAGGACATCCGCCAAAGCCTTTGATAGCACCATCAAATCTATTACACCCTGCATCGAATGCAGCACTTACCTTCTCATGCCAGCCTTCAGGATTTGTATGCATATGTGCTCCAAATTCAATTTCTGGATACATGGGTATCAGGTTTTCAAACAAGTAACTGATTGTTTTTCCATCGGCCACCCCAATTGTATCTGATAAAGACAAGATTTTAATCCCAAGATTAGCCAAAGTAGCAGTCCACTCTCCAACGATATCAATATTCCAAGGGTCACCATAAGGATTTCCAAAGCCCATCGATAAATAAGCCACTACTTCTTTTTTGTGCGTATTGGCAAGCTTCATGATTCCCTCTAAAGTAACTAATGATTGCGCAATGGTTTTACCCGTATTTCTCATTTGAAAGTTTTCCGAAATAGAAAAAGGGTAGCCTAAATAATCTATTTGATCAAATTGACAAGCATCATTTGCACCTCTCACATTGGCAACAATAGCAAGTAGTTTTGAATCTGTATTGTCAAGATCAAGCATCGACAATACTTCAGCTGTATCCCGCATCTGCGGAATGGCCTTTGGCGATACAAAACTTCCAAAATCAATGGTGTCAAATCCTACTTTTAACAAGGCATTGATATACCTGACCTTATCCGCAGTAGGGATAAAATGGCTTTTAATGCCTTGCATGGCATCTCGCGGGCATTCAATAATTTTGATTCGACTCATCAAATCAAATATAGATAATAATGACCAATAGCAGTTCCCAAGCTTCCTTAATTTTAATTTGCGAAGGGTTCGGAGGTGAAGGGTTCGCAAGTGAACCCTTCACCTCCGAACCCTTGGCTATCATCTGATCACCTCAGTTCCGATCACCTCACCTCCGAGGTGATCGGAACTGAGGTGATCAGAGATCAATTAACTATCAGCAGCCATAAGGAACATTGGTTTCATCTCGAAGCGGTTATAATGAGGTCTTAGTCTTTCAATATTATAATATTTCTCCACATTGACGATTTTTTTGGAATTGGTAACGACATCCAGAGGTACATCGTCGTACCTTCCGTTTTTCAATACGACCAATCTACCATGGAATCCTCCCAGGATAAGATCCAGAGCCAGGTTACCAAAAGCCATGGGTACAATAGAGTCAACCGCATCCGGATCGCCACCGCGAACCAAATAGCCTAATTTTTGGTTGATAATATTGATGGTTTTTCCTTTGTTAAAACTAGCGGTTAAATTTTTCATTTCGGCAGAGACCACATCACCTATCCCGCCTAATTTGGCGTGACCAAACATGTCTTTTTCTGAATTTTGAAACATCATTTCCCCGCCTTTAAACATGGCTCCCTCTGAAACGAGTACCACCGAATACTTACTAGGGTTATTGTTTCTGTCCTGTACCAATAGTTCTGTCAAATGGGGAATGTCAAATTCATGTTCAGGAATTACGCAGCGATTTGCAGCGCCCGCCATAGCAGGTAACATGGCCGTAAATCCGGCATATCTTCCGAAAACTTCCATCACAAGTATCCTTTCGTGAGACCCGGCTGAAGTTCTGAGGTTATTGGTCATATGAATCGTTCTTGTCACGCAGGTACTAAAACCAATGCAATAATCAGTACCAGGCACATCATTATCCATGGTTTTTGGAATAGCAACTACTTTCACACCTTCTTTATATAACCTAACGCCATAACTTAAAGTGTCATCACCTCCAATTGGAATCAAAAAATCTACACCAAGCCATTCTAAATTCTTGATCACTTCTGGGGTAAGGTCATTAACTTCCTCGTTATAAGAATCCTTTAAATGCTCAGGAACATTTGCTTTAGGCATCTTACTTGGTTTTGTTCGAGAAGAATGTAAAAACGTCCCTCCTGTTCTACCTGCCTTATTTACAATATCATTGGTCAATAGCATAAAACTTTTACTGTTATCCGCCTTTTTATCCCGAATCAATTCAGTTATTCCTGCCCAACCTCTGCGCAAACCAATTACTTTAAATCCTTCACGATTTGCGCGTATGGTAATTGCACGAATTGCCGGGTTAAGACCAGGTACATCACCACCACCAGTTAGAATAGCGATGATCCCTCTTATTTTTTTTGTATGAGCCATAAAACAAATTTTAGAAATTAATGAACATAATGATCCTTTGAAATTCAAATTTTCAAAACTGAATTTCAGATATTTATAAAAGAAATACTCAGATCAATTTTTAACTATGGTTAAAGTTAAGAAAACATTTTGCAAAAATTATGACAATTATTAGGAAAGTTAAGCCCTTTTAGGAATGCGTATTAAAGCTAAAATCTTGAGATAGAAGCAAAAAAAAAGCTACTTCTGTTGAAGTAGCTTTTTAAAAATATATTTTCTAATGCTTATAAAGAAGCAGAATATTCTAGAAGGTCTACAATTTTTGTAGAATAACCATACTCATTATCATACCAAGACACAACTTTTACAAAAGTATCTGTCAAAGCAATTCCTGCTTTAGCATCAAAAACCGAAGTTCTTGTTTCACCAACAAAATCCTGAGATACTACCAATTCTTCAGTATATCCTAAAATTCCTTTTAATTCGCCTTCAGAAGCATCTTTCATTGCCTTACAAACTTCTTCATAAGAAACAGACTTCCCTAGGTTCACTGTAAGATCAACTACAGAAACATCCATAGTTGGAACTCTGAATGACATACCAGTAAGTTTACCATTTAATGATGGGATAACTTTACCTACTGCTTTAGCTGCACCTGTAGATGAAGGAATAATATTATGAAGGGCAGCTCTACCACCTCTCCAGTCTTTCAAAGAAGGACCGTCAACCGTTTTTTGAGTTGCCGTAGTTGCATGAATAGTAGTCATCAAACCATCGGTAATCTCAAAATTGTCATGAAGCACTTTGGCTATAGGCGCCAAACAGTTTGTAGTACATGAAGCATTTGAAAAGATATTTTCTTCAGCAGTTAGCTCTTTATGATTCACTCCCATTACATACATAGGTGCATCAGCAGATGGAGCAGAAATAACAACTTTCTTAGCTCCTGCCTTTAAATGTAAACCTGCTTTTTCCTTTGTAGTAAAAATACCTGTTGCATCAATTACATACTCAGCACCGATCTCATCCCATTTAAGGTCTTCAGGGTTACGCTCAGCAGAAATTCTAACTTCCTTACCGTTTACAATTAGTTTACCATCTTTTACTTCAACAGTTCCGTCAAATCTTCCGTGTACGGAATCATACTTTAACATATATGCCAAATAATCAACGTCCAATAGATCATTGATACCGACAACTTGTACATTTTCTCTTTGTGCCGCGACTCTGAAAGCAAGTCTTCCTATTCTTCCGAATCCGTTAATTCCGATTTTAATCATTTCGTAATTATTTTAAAATTAAATTTATTTATACTGACATAATATCAGATATCCTCAATATTTCGTTAGGAATTTTATGGTGTTCCTTAACTGCATTTTCTAAATCCACCGCGACCATTTGATTATTCTGTACACCAACCATTTTGTTAGTTTGGTTATCCAAAAGTAATTCTACAGCCTTCACACCCATTCTACTCGCTAATACACGATCAAAACAACTTGGTGAACCACCTCGTTGCATGTGCCCTAAAATGGAAACCCTTACATCATATTCTGGTAAATTCTTTTCAACATAATCAGCCAATTCAAAAACATTTGCTCCTGTTTTATCACCTTCAGCAACTACTACAAGACTTGAAGATTTTCCAGATCTGCGGCTTTTCTCCAAAGATTCAAGCAAACGATCTAATCCAAGATCTTCTTCAGGAATCAATATTTCTTCAGCCCCAGCACCAATTCCAGTATTCAAGGCAATATAACCAGACTGCCTACCCATCACTTCAACAAAAAACAATCTATTGTGAGAACTCGCTGTGTCACGAATCTTATCGATTACTTCAACAGCTGTATTTAAAGCTGTATCATACCCAATCGTATAATCTGTTCCAAAAATATCATTATCAATGGTTCCGGGAATTCCGATCACTGGAAAATCATATTCTTGACTAAAGATCATTCCACCTGTGAAAGACCCGTCTCCTCCTACTACAACCAAAGCATCTACCTCATGCTTCTTCAAGCTTTCATAAGCCTTCTTTCTTCCTTCAATCGTACGAAATTCTTTGGATCTGGCTGTTTTCAAAACAGTCCCACCTTTCTGAATAATATGGTGCACATCACGAGCTGAAAAAGGAACTATATCTCCTTCAATCATACCCTGATAACCTCTATAAATCCCAACGCTTTCTAACTTATAATAAGCACATGCACGAACTACAGCTCTAATGGCGGCATTCATCCCTGGAGAATCACCTCCTGAGGTCATGACAGCAACTTTTCTAATAAATTTCTTCATATTCTTTTTAAAAACACACAAAAATAATAATAAAAAAGCGCATTTTGATACGAATAGCAAGATTTAAACGAAATCGATTGCGAAAGTTCAATTTTAAAGATTTGGGGACAGTAAATAAGCTTTTGAAGGCCAGCGAACTAATAAATTATTTAGTGATCTCTGCCCGGATGATCAGCCATAAAGGTTTCGATGCATCTCCTGTCTTGAAGGGTAACAAAACATTGTTTGCCATCCTTTCCTCCGAAGGCTATATTGGTGGGTTTTTTGCCTTTAAGAGAGACTTCTCTGATAATCGATCCTGCTGGGTTTAAAACAACCACTTTTCCTGCGTCATATCGGCAAACATAAATATTCCCTTGATTATCACAACGCATCCCATCCATCCCAAAATCACTGAATTCATAAAACAGCGTTTTGTTACTTGGATTTCCGTCAGCATCCAGGTTATAAGACCATATCTTTCTTTGTACTGATTCGTTTACATACAGTTTTTTACCGTCAGGGGAAACTTCGACACCATTAGTCGTTCCCATTTCAGCCTCGAGTAAAGAGAATCCGGTTTCATCAACTTTCCACAAGTTACCTGTACTTTCCTTCCAGTTTGGATCGCTTGCATAAAGTGTTCCATTAGGCGAAATGGCCAGGTCATTCGGCTGATTCAGATCAGGGTGATGTGCATAAACTTGAACCTCCTTCTTCCCTTTAGGAATCATCAAAACATTGTGATTAACATAATCAGCAATGTACATATTGTCTTGTTTATCAAAACGAATTCCATTGCCAACACTACCGTTCGGCAACTCAATAAAAACAGATGCATTGCCTTGCATGTCAACGATACCTATCGTACCCTCCTTTTCAAAATTTACCGCATACAAGTTATTTTCACTATCTACAGCCGGGCCTTCAATTCCTCCTGTAAAAATCATTTCTTTGGTGAAATCAGCACTTTTATCAGCGGGCTCACAAGCCACTATAATTAAGAATAAGGAAACTGCACCGAGAATTGATTTAATAATGTTCATATAGGTAATTTGATTTATTCAGCTAAATAAGTTGCCAATACTAAGAGGTCTTTTGAAACCGCTAATTCCACATCAAGATTTAAGGATGGGTCTTCTTTGCTTTCTAAAAGTAATTTAAGGTCATTAAATTGCTCTTGTGTTAACTTCCCTTCTGCTATGCCATTCAACAAGCGTTCAGAGATCTCAGCAACTCTATTTGCATAAGGTAAAATTGTGGCAATCAATGGTGCATCAGGTGAAATCATTTCCAACTGTTCATGCAATCCTTTCCAGGTTTTCAAATACTGCTGCACAGCCTCTTTAGTCTGGGTATCCGCTGATTTAATATAGGCCTCAACTGCCTTCCTAAAAGGCCTTACATCTTTAGCATCCACTATACAGGCATCCGCAAACAAGGTAAATGGAGAATATGTTTTATACTCGGTCCCTCCTGCATTTCTGCTATATATCTTAAAAGGCTCACTTATCTGACTCAAAGTTCTCAGGGCATGTGTATCTTGATAATTTGCAAGGTTTCTAAAAATATATTCGGACGCTTTTTTATGCTGTATTCCCATCAATTCTAAAGATTGACTGATACTATTCATTCTCTCTAGCATGCTATCAACGTCTGTTACTTCTTTTGCTGACCAAAATCGTTCTGCGATGGCAGCAGTTCTTGGCCAAATTCTCGAATCAATTGTTAAAGGCGTTACAAGTTCGCTCCACATGGTAGCCTCTCCTCCTAAAATCCTACTTGCTTCTTCTTTAGTCAATTCGATGGCTGGCATAGGATCTACTGCATAGTGATCTTCAACAGAAAGAAGCAAATCAATATAATAGCCGTTAGACAAAATCGTTTTGTACCCATTCTTCACTGCATCCACTAAAGATTGCCCAGGAGCAACGCCTTCATTGACGCCTCTCCAGGAATGAATCAAAGCAGATTTAGGCATATTTTCTGTCATTATTTCTTCCCAACCCATTAAGGATTTTCCGTATTTAGCAAGAATTTTCTCTAGCTTAATATTAAAATACGTTTGCAACTCATGATTGTCTTTTAAATCATTTTCTTTCATGAATTGTTGAATCTCAGGATTCTCGTGCCAATGTTTGCCTTCATTCTCATCTCCTCCTATATGGAAATACACATCTTGAAACAATGGCGCCGCTTCTTTAAAAAGCGTATCCATAAATTCATAGGTTTTATCATTGGTAGGATCAAGGGTAGGATCAAAAATACCTGCGTCTCGCTCCAGGCTATATTCAATATCTTTTTTACTTCCAAGCTCAGGATAGGCGGTTAAAAATGCTGATCCGTGGCCAGGCACATCAAATTCAGGAACTACCCTGATCCCTCTTGCGTCAGCATAAGCAACAATGTCTCTTATTTGATCTTGGGTATAGAATAGTCCATCTGATGCCATTTCGGTTAATTTAGGCAAGGTATTCAACTCAACCCGAAAGCCTTGATCATCAGACAGATGCCAATGAAACACATTCAGCTTTACGAAGGCCATCGCATCAATATTACGCTTTACCACTTCAATTGGCATAAAATGCCTGGCTACATCCATCATCAAGCCTCTCCAGACAAACCTCGGCTCATCCTCAATGGAAACTCCTGTAAAGACATAAGCCCCATCATTCACTTTTATCAATTGCAACAAAGTAGAAAGCCCATGCATGGCGCCTACATCTGTCGCAGCATTGATCTTAATTCCACCTTTATCGACAATCAATGTATACGACTCATCAATTCCCATTTCAACTTTAGCCACTTCATTAAATCCAATCTGTAAAGAAGCAGATTCAGTATCCATTCCTTTGCTATTAGGAAACCCTTGATTTACGAATACACCTGATTTATCAGTCATGTATCTCAAAAACCGAGTAGATGCTTTAAAAATCCTTGAATCTTCCTTTACCTCCCCATGTATGTATATCGAAAAGTCTTTAGTGATCTTAAAATCACTAGAATTAACATTTACTTCTTGAGGCCAGGGCATCAATTGCAACTCAGAAACAGATGATTCCTGAGCGTTAAGAGTAAATACTCCAAATACTAGTAGGAAACTCAATAATAATTTAGTCGACATATAGTTGAATTTAGGGTTGTAAAAGCAATTTCTTAATTAAAAAAAACCGCCGATCAGCGTCTACAATTAGACAAACAGAAAAAGGCGGTTTCAAAATACTCAAATAAAATCTTAAAAATGATATCTCTTGAAAGCCTCGAAAGCTGCGTAATCAGCCATTCCTAAGCTATTGTACTTCTTAGCTGTTTCCTTGTTTCTATCCTCAGCACGCATCCAGAATTCTCTTGAGTCATCGCCTTGGAACATCACGCCATCTTTTTGAGACTGGTGGTAGAAAATCGCTTGCTTTTTCTTTAAAACTTGATCAGGGCTCATCGGTACGGCCATCTCAACATCGTGAATATCCCATTCATGCCATGCGCCTCGATATAACCAAACCCAACAATCATCCATATAGCTTTTTGATTTCAATTTTTCTAAAGCGAGAAACAAAGAGTCCAAACAAACCTTATGCGTTCCATGTGGATCGGCTAGGTCTCCTGCTGCATAGATTTGATGTGGCTTTATCTCGCCGATGATGTCACACATAATTTTGACATCTTTATCACTTAATTTATCTTTTTTCACCCTGCCTGTTTCATAAAATGGTAGGTCTAAGAAATGAACCTGTTCATCTGGAATACCCACATATCTGGTAGCTGCTACAGATTCCTTTCTTCTAATCAATCCTTTTAGGTTTCTTACTGTACTTGAATCAAGATCGTATTCCTTCTTAGCACCTAAATCTTTAATGATTTGAGCTGCAGATGATTCCTCTCCATTTAATGCAAGCGATACCTCCGCAAATTTCAATGCTTCTTCATCAGATACTGCAATGTTTCCAGAAGTTTGGTACGCAACATGCACTTCATGTCCTTGCTCAACCAATCTGTCAAAGGTTCCTCCCATAGAAATTACATCATCATCAGGGTGTGGGCTAAATATGATCACACGTTTTTTAGCTGGCGTATTTCTTTCAGGTCGGTTGGTATCATCAGCATTCGGTTTTCCTCCTGGCCATCCAGTAATCGTATGTTGTAGCTTATTGAACATGTTGATGTTCATTTGATAAGCCGAACCTTGTTCTACCAATAAACTTGACATCCCATGGTAGTTATAATCTTTATCTGTAAGTTTTAAAATAGACTTATTAAGCTTACTGCTTAACCATACCACTGCTTTGGCCATTAAATCATCTGTCCATATACAATTCTTAACCAACCAAGGTGTTTTTACGCGGGTAAGGTCATTCGAAGCTCCTTCATCAAGTACAAAGGTTACATTTTCATGTCTTTGTAAATATGTGGCAGGCACATCAGCTGTGATCTCACCTTCTATTGTTTCCTGCAAAACTTCGGCCTTATTAACACCCCAGGCAAGTAAAACAATTCTCTTGGCTTTTCTAATGGTCCCGATACCCATAGTGATGGCAACTCTGGGAACATGTTCTATTCCTAAAAAAGCGGTTGCTGCATCAATTCTTGTGATATGGTCTAGTGTAATATTTCTCGTGCCTGAATTATAATGTGATCCTGGTTCATTAAATCCAATGTGACCAGTTCTACCAATACCTAATAACTGAAAGTCAAGTCCACCGGCTTCTTTAATCTTTAATTCATAGTCGATGCAGAATTGGTGCACTTCGTCTGCTTTAACCTCGCCACTTGGAACATTTATATTCTCAGGAAGGATGTCAACATGGTTAAATAAATGCTCATGCATAAAATACCAGTAACTCTGCGTATTCTCCTTGGTCATTGGATAGTATTCATCAAGATTAAATGTGACCACATTTTTAAAGCTAAGCTCCTCTTCCTGATGCATTCTGACTAATTCTTCGTATACTTTAATTGGAGAAGAACCTGTTGCCAAACCTAAAACACATTTTTTATATTCTGCCTGTTTGGTTCTGATCAAGTCGGCAATTTCTTGTGCTACAGCAATTGATGCAATATTTGAATTGTCGAATACAACATTATGAATCTTTTCAAATCTTGTTTCTTCAAATTTTCCTGCTTCTTTGTACTCTAATTTCTTATACATATTTTTATATTTCTTTAAGAAGGCGTTCGAGATCAATAAAATACCCAACCTATTATGAACTTAATCTTTTGCAAAAATCAAGGTAATATGCCGCTTTTTGAAATATATTCGACAGATGACAGAAAATCAACGATAAAAATTCAATTTTTACTTGCTCAATAATAAGCGATGAAGAAATTTCTTAATCAACAGAGACAAAAAGAAAAAGTCTAATACCTATCCGCTGACCTTCTGTTAAAAGATAAAAGTTCATTTTAGATGTCATTTTTATATCTTTAGCCACACTACTATGAACCTATTAACCCATCCTTAAGAATGACACAGATCAATAATCTCATTAAGATTTACCTTATAAGTTCTCTTTTTATTGGCTTTGTAAGTTGCAAGTCAGATCTAAAAGAAAAGCCAGCAATTCAGGTTCTCAGTATAGATAGCCTAGAAGCTGATTTATTCCAAGAGCCTTTTCGCCCACAGTTTCACTTTACTCCGTCTGAAAAATGGATGAATGACCCCAATGGAATGGTATTTCACAAAGGCATTTACCACCTCTTTTATCAATATTATCCTGAAGATATAGTTTGGGGACCTATGCACTGGGGACATGCCACAAGTACTGATCTTATTCATTGGGAACATAAAGGCATTAAACTATTTCCTGATGAACATGGTTATATCTTTTCTGGAAGCGCAGTAGTAGACCACAGCAATAGCTCAGGCCTGGGAAGTACAGAAGATCCTCCTCTGGTTGCTATTTTTACTTATCACGATCCCAAGGGCGAAAAAGAAGGGAAACTAAATTTCCAAACGCAGGGGCTGGCATACAGTAATGATAACGGCGAGACCTGGACAAAGTATAAGAACAATCCTATTATCGATAACCCGGGAATCAAAGATATCCGTGATCCAAAAGTAAGATGGCACGAATCAAGTAAAAACTGGATCATGACACTTGCTGTTGGGGATCATATTTCGTTTTATGCTTCAAAAAACCTGATTCAGTGGAAAAAACTGAGCGATTTTGGAAATGAGATTGGAGCTCATGGCGGCGTATGGGAATGTCCGGATCTATTCCCCATGCCATTAGGAGAAACAGGTGATACAAAATGGGTGCTGCTTGTCAGTATCAACCCAGGAGGTCCGAACGGAGGTTCTGCCACACAATACTTCGTTGGTTCATTCGATGGTATCAATTTCGTGCCTGATGATAACAAAACCAGATGGATCGATTTTGGAGCAGATAATTATGCGGGGGTAACATTTAGTAATGTTACTGATGATAAAAAACTATTTCTTGGATGGATGAGTAATTGGGATTATGCACAAGTAACGCCTACCAAAACATGGAGAAGCGCCATGACGATTCCGAGAGAACTTAACCTGATCTATGAAGATGAGAATTATTATCTAAAAAGTACGCCGGTTAAGTCTTTAGAAAATCTTTATACCAATACATCTATTAAAAAAGATATTGAAATTAAGGGTGCTTATGAATTATCCGAACTAAAACTTGATCAGGCCGATATTTTAATGGAAACCCAATTGAATAAAGCCTTTTCTATCAAGATTTCAAATAAGCTCGACGAATATGTGCTTTTACAATTTGATCCGGAAAAACAACTTATTTCTTTTGACCGCCGTAAAAGTGGTCAAATAAACTTCAGCGAAAAGTTTGCAAATAAAATTCATACCTTGCCCTATTCTGTTTCGGATAAAGTCTCAGAAATAAGAATAATATTAGACCAGGCTTCTCTTGAAATTTTTATTGATAACGGACGCTATGTGTTGACAGAACAAGTGTTTCCGAACGAGCCATATAACAAACTCAGTATCATATCTAATGCCACTATCGGTATCAAAACATTAAATATTAATCAAATAAAAAGTATTTGGACAAATGAATAAAATTACTTTATGGTCAATTATTGTAGCCTTGGCTGGATTCCTTTTTGGCTTTGACACTGTTGTTATTTCGGGGGCTGATCAGCAACTGCAAAATTTATGGGGTTCTTCAGATGTATTTCACGGCTCTGTAGTAATGGCCATGGCTCTTTGGGGTACTGTAATCGGCGCCATGTTTGGCGGTATACCCACCAATAAAATAGGCCGAAAAAACACACTGATCTGGATTGGTATCTTTTATACCATATCTGCTTTAGGATCTGCACTTGTAAATGATCCATATACTTTTGCTGCCTTTAGATTTATCGGTGGGATTGGCGTAGGAGCCTCTACTGTTGCTGCTCCTGCATATGTTTCTGAAATCGCTCCAGCTAAAGACAGGGGTCGGCTTGTAGGGTTTTATCAATTTAATATTGTTTTGGGAATACTGATAGCCTTCTTCTCTAATTACTTACTGAGTAACATAGGTGAAAACGCATGGAGATGGATGGTAGGCGTCGAAGCCATACCTGCTTTTTTCTATACGATTCTTGTTATGACCGTTCCAAAAAGCCCGAGATGGTTATTACTTCAAGGAAGAAGAGAAGAAGCCGGAAAGACATTGCAATTACTCAATCCAGGTGATGACATAGAAAAAATCATGAATGACAT
This sequence comes from Lutimonas halocynthiae, assembly GCF_030409835.1. GTDB lineage: Bacteria > Bacteroidota > Bacteroidia > Flavobacteriales > Flavobacteriaceae > Lutimonas > Lutimonas halocynthiae. Next base: position 228,412 of record NZ_JAUFQO010000012.1, on the reverse strand, counting down.
TGAAGAAAGTCAAAAAGACCATCACAGCAGTAATGAAAACATCTTCATGAAAAAGTATCGATTCCCTTTAATACTTGCATTTTTAATTGCATTTTTCAATCAATTATCGGGGATAAATGCGTTTTTATACTATGCTCCAAGGATATTTCAGGAAGCAGGTTTGGGTGAAAGCACAGCACTTTTGAGTTCAATTGGGATTGGAGTTACCAATATGGTCTTTACTTTAATAGGTATCTCTTTGATTGACAAAATAGGTCGTAAAAAATTAATGTATATCGGCTCTGTTGGATATATTGTCTCACTATCGCTGGTCTCAATGGCGTTCTTCTTTGAATGGGAAGGCATGGCAGTACCCATTTTCTTATTCTTATTCATAGCCTCTCATGCCATTGGTCAAGGTACTGTAATATGGGTATTCATATCAGAAGTTTTTCCAGATCAGCTAAGAGCTTCAGGTCAATCATTTGGTACTACTACGCATTGGGTGTTGGCGGCCATCATCCCATCTATGGTACCCTTCTTATTTAGCACGATTGGTGCCGGAACCGTATTTGCCATATTCGCATTTATGATGGTGCTGCAATTATTGTTTGTTAAATTTATTATGCCTGAAACCAAGGGCGTGCCACTTGAAGAGCTGGAGAAGTTATTGACTAAAAACGAGTAAAAAAATGGTCCCTAAAATTGTTTGTTTTGGTGAAACTTTATGGGATATTTTCCCTGATAAAAAAGTGATTGGAGGCGCTCCATTAAATGTTGCCTTAAGACTACATTCTTTAGGTGATCAGGTAAGGATCATTAGCAGCATTGGTAATGATGTCGATGGCGAGAATCTATTGGCTTATCTGAAAGAACAACATCTTTCTACCGATGCGATTCAGATGGATGCGAAGCTGCCAACCGGGAATGTTCAAGTTCACTTAGATAGCCATAATACAGCCAGCTATACTATTTCAGAACCAGTTGCCTGGGATCATATCACAATAAGTCAAGATGATATTGAACAGATACAGTTGTCAGATGCATTCATTTATGGTAGCTTATCCTGCAGGAAAAGCACTTCTAAAAACACCTTGCTAACTTATTTATCTCATGCTAAGTTCAAAGTGTTTGATGCCAATTTAAGAACACCCTTTTATACTTTACAGGCTATTGTTGAACTTATGAATTTGGCAGATTTGATCAAATTGAATGATGAGGAGCTTGAAGAAATTAGTCAATTCCTGGGAATCGAAACAAATTCAATAGAGGGTCAAATCACGCAATTAGCGGTAATTACTAGAACCGACCATATTTGCATCACCCTCGGAGCAAATGGAGCCATTATGTATACCAATTCTGCATTCTACAGAAGTCAAGGATATAAAGTGGTAGTAAAAGATACTGTTGGAGCTGGAGATTCGTTTCTCGCAACGCTGATTCATCAATTTGTTTTGAAAATACCTCCACAAACTGCTCTTGATTTTTCCTGCGCCATGGGCTCTTTGGTAGCCAGCAAAAATGGGGCCAACGCTTATGTGTCATCAGAAGAAATTAGCATTATTCAAGCTAAATAAATCTAAATCATTGGTTTTCGAAAACGTTTTCGTTTAAAATATGTGAAGTTTTATTAACATTTCATTAATATTTGGTATTATATAATTATACTTGTAGCATCAACTTATTCGAAATCCTCAGAATTTTAGTCTAAATTTTAGTAAATTCATTTTTATTATTTCTTTTTTTTTCGATATTCGTTGACACTCAAATAATAACTAATTTAAAATAATTATGAAATTTAATTTACTCAAACAATTAGTGTTTGCGTGTATTTTCCTGTTTACAGGGATGGCTTATGCGCAGACAGTTAGTGGAACAGTATCGGGTGATGAGGGACCATTGCCTGGAGTGAACGTAATTGTCAAAGGAACCTCAAACGGTGCTTCAACCGATTTTGATGGGAACTACACACTTGACAATGTAAGTTCAGATGCAATTCTAGAATTCAGCTCGCTGGGTTTTGTAACTCAAGAAGTTACTGTAAACGGTCAAACGACCATAAACCTTGTGTTAGAAACAGACAGCGAAGCGCTGGATGAAGTAATCATTATTGGTTACGGAACAACTACGGTTAAGGATGCAACAGGAGCAGTAGCCTCGGTTAGTTCTAAAGATTTTAACGGTGGAGCAATTGCTTCAGCAGAACAATTGATTGCAGGTAAAGTTGCCGGTGTTCAAACGGTTTCATCAAGTGGTGAGCCTGGAGCTGGTATTTCCTTGCGTATTCGTGGTACTACTTCTGTAACTTCGAACAATGATCCTCTTTATGTGGTCGATGGTGTGCCTCTTTCTGCAGGTAACACATCCGCAGAAGGTAGTGATATTGGTTTTGGAACTAGTCCATCAAGTAACCCATTGAGTTTCTTGAATCCAAATGACATTGCAAGTATGAGTGTTTTGAAAGATGCCTCTGCAACTGCTATTTATGGATCTAGAGGTGCCAACGGTGTTGTAATCATTACTACTAAAACTGGAAAAGGTAGACAAGGTGGATTATTTGAATTTAATTCGTCACTTAGTTATTCTACGCCGGCTAATAGTTATGATTTATTAAATCCAGAAGATTTTCTTGACGCTGTTGAACAGTTTGGAGGTGACCCAGTTGCCCAAGATTTTGGAGCTGCCACAGACTGGCAAGAAGTTGTAACAAGAGATTCATTTTCTCACGATCAAAGTTTAGCTTACTCATATAATCACGCAACTGGTTCTGTGAGAGGTACATTTGGATACCAGGATTTAAATGGTGTTATTGAAAATTCAGGTCTTAAGAGAATTTCTGCTCGTATAAACGCATTTCAACGATTATTAGATGATAGATTAAATTTAAGTTTTCAAGGAACTTATTCAACAGTTGATGAGCAACAAGCTGCCCTTAGTGGTAGTGCAGGTTTCCAAGGTGACCTTTTAGGTGCATCTTATTCTGCGAATCCAACATGGCCGAATGATCCTGATTTTGATAGTGGAGGACAGATTAACCCTGCAAACATGTTGGCTTATACTGACAGTAATACAGCAACTGATCGTTTTTTAATGAACTTCTCAGCTGATTACGCTATTATACCTTCATTGGTAGCTAAACTTAGTTTAGGATATGATACATCAACTTCAGAAAGACATTCTGAAACTTCTGGCTTAGCTAGAAACTTAGGTGACAATGTATTTGGAAGTGGTTTAGGTTCAATTAGTGATTTGGATACCGAAAGTAAATTGATGGAATTGACATTTACTTGGGATAAAGACTGGGAGAATTCAAAACTTAATCTTTTAGGAGGTTATTCATACCAGAGTTTTAATCGTAGCGGTCGTACCGTAAATGGTAGAGGTTATAGCACAAATGACATGGGTCAAATGTTTAACGATCTTAAATCATCTGCATCTGCAATTGAAAGATTGATTGAGGGCGGTTACCAACAATATGGTTTAGCACCTAACAATAATTTTGTAAACCGATTGTTTCCAGATCCAACTTCTGAAACGATTGCTGGATTTGCCGATACCAGCGTGACTTCTGTTACGGGTGATACATTTGATTTCACAGATGAATTACAATCATTCTTTACGAGAGGTAATTACACCTTAATGAATAAATATCTATTCACTGCAACTGTGAGAATAGATGGTTCATCTAAATTTGGTGGAAATAATAAATACGGTGTATTCCCTTCAGCAGCTTTCGCTTGGAAAATGAATGAAGAAGATTTTATCGGAGATAAAGTATCTTCTTTAAAAGCCAGATTGAGTTGGGGTATTACAGGTAACCAAGATGGTTTGGGGCATGGTAATTTTGTTCGTAGAGAACGTTTTGCCGGACCAGGTATTCAATCAAATGGTAATGTTGACACACCAGGTACAACTGTTGTTGCTTTTGCCAATCCTGATTTGAAATGGGAAGAAACTACTTCTTATGGAATTGGATTTGATTTTGGTTTAAATAATGATAGGTTAACTACAAGTCTTGATTTTTATAGAAAAGAAACTAAAGATCTACTTTTAAGCGTTGAGGCTGCTCAACCTTCACCACAACCATTTTTCTTTAAAAACTTAGATGGTCAGGTTTTAAATGAAGGTGTTGAATGGTCAATCGCCTATGATTTCTTCCAAACAGACGATTTCACTTGGAATGTTGGATTTAATATCTCCTATAACAACAACGAACTTCAAGGCTTCCCTGGTCAAATTCCAGCTGGAACAATTAGAGGTCAAGGACTGTCTGGAGCATTTGCTCAAATCCTAGCTGAGGATCAACCATTATTTTCTTATTTCTTAAGAGAGTTTGAAGGTTTTGATGAAAATGGTCAGCCAATTGGTGATAACCAATCTTTCGTAGGAAAATCTGCACTTGCAACAACTTATGCTGGTTTGAACACATCACTTACTTATAAAAAATGGGATTTGAACCTTTTCTTTGCAGGTCAATGGGGTGGATATGTATATAACAATACACAAAATGCATTTTTTACTGCTGGGTCAATTGCTAATGCACGTAACGTAACTCCTGATGTTCTCACTAGTGGAGAAGCTGGAAACGCCGAAGCTGCAGTTTCTACAAGATTCCTAGAAAAAGGTGACTTTGTAAGATTGCAAAACGCAACACTTGGATATACTTTCGGTCTAAAAGAACAAAGTAAAATCAATAATTTAAGACTTTACTTAACTGGTCAAAACCTATTTTTAATTACTGATTATAAAGGTTTAGATCCTGAAATTAACACGACTCCTGGTGGAGGCGATCTTTTAAATGGTATTCCTACAGCGGGTATTGATTATACTTCCTATCCAAGACCAAGGGTAGTTACCTTAGGATTAAATTTATCTTTTTAAAAAATAATAGTCATGAAAATTATGTTTAATAAACAATTTATAAAAATAGGTTTCCTTTCTATCACAACCTGCATCTTTTTAGCAGCTTGTACAGATTTGGAAATCAAAGAAACTGACTCCATTATTAGTGATAGTGATGGTGAAGGATTTAGCGGTGTTGAAAACGTCGAGGGTTCGATAACAAATGTCTATAACGCTTTACGTGGTCATTTGGAATCTCAGGATAACTTCTTCGCTTTGCAAGAAGTATCTACTGATGAAATGTTAGTGCCAACAAGAGGAACTGACTGGGGTGATAATGGTATATGGAGAACTTTACACCAACATACTTGGTCACCTTCACATCAATATGTTTTAACGGTATGGAACCAGATGAATCAAAATGCCTTTCTGGCAACAGAAATAATTGATCCAGCAAGTAATCCTACTACAGAACAAAAGGCGGAAGCTCAATTTTTAAGAGCTTATGCTATGTACCAAGTAATGGATCTTTATGGTCAGGTGCCATTTAGAGAACCACAAGAAGGCCCAGAAATTGAGCCTAGAGTGTTTACCAGAGCTGAAGCTTTTGAATTTGTGTTGGCTGATTTGAATGATGCTATCGCTGGTCTTCCTAGTTCAGGACCTGATAATGCAGCTACGAATACAGCTACTAAAGAAGCTGCTCAGTTCTTAAAAGCTAGATTACTACTAAACAAATTTGTTTATGTTGGTGCAGCCGGACCTGAGGTAGCTGATATGGATGCAGTCATTGATCTTGTTGATGAAATTACCAACAAAGGTTATGCGCTTCAAGAAGGATATTTTGATATTTTTAAAGAAGATCAAGATACTGAAACAATATGGTGGATGGCTTCAGGAGTTGGTAACAGAATCTGGAATGGAATGCACTACAATCAAATCTCTCCTGATAACACAGGTGGTGGTTGGAATGGTTTTTCTACATTGGCCGAATTCTATGATCTATTTGAAGGCGCTCCTAATACAAACAATATTGGAGATGGACAAGAAGAACGAAGAGGATGGGTACCTGATGCTACCAATGCTGATGATACAAATTTAGGTATTGGTTATGGTTTCCTAATTGGTCAGCAATACAATGTTGATGCAGAACCACTTCAAGATCGTGCTAAAAACCCATTAGTCTTTACTAAAGAATTACCTGGATTAGTAGGTAATAACGAGAGAACTGGTATTAGAACCATTAAGTATCACCCTGTAAATGGAGGTTTTACCGGACATCAAATCATCTTTAGGTATGCCGATGCATATTTAATGAAAGCTGAGGCAATGGTATGGAAAGGAGAAGATGCAACTGCCATGGTGAATACTCTAAGAGTATTGAGAAAAGCACAGCCTCTTGCGAGCGTTGGTGCTCAAACAATATTGGATGAAAGAGGAAGAGAATTATGGGTGGAATTCGTTCGAAGAACTGATATGATTCGCTTAGGTGGATTCGGTAAGGATTGGCAATTTAAAGATCCAGCATCTGTAGGTGATAAAACTAAAGAGCTTTATCCGATACCTTCTAATGCAATTCTGTCTAATACTAATTTAGTCCAGAACCCTGGTTACTAATAGAATAGTATTGAATTAAATAATAAAAAGGCTGCCATTGGCAGCCTTTTTTTATTGGTTTAACCCTTTAAACTCTCGTTCTAAAAACAAAACCTTGACCATGTAAATTGTCTATTCTAATAGAAGGATCTTTACTAAAGCATTTTCTCAAATGAGAAATAAAAACATTCAGGCTCTTCTTTGAAAACAAATCACTCTTTCCCCATAAATTATTTAAAATCTGCTTATGAGAACATAACTCATTTTTGTGCTGCACCAACAATGAGAGCACATCCGATTCGCGTTTGGTCAATTTTTGAATTTCACCGTCTTTATGCTTTAATTCATGCAAGACGATTGAAAAAATATAATCCCCTATTGCTACTTCTCCAGTAGCTTTTGATTTTGTTTGCTTCTCCCCCACTGTCAGTCTCTCTAATAAACTATGTAACCTTACAACCAACTCTTCTTCATCTATAGGTTTTTTAAGATAATCTACGGCTCCCAGAGAAAACCCTTTGAGCACATCGATCTTCATTGATCTGGCAGTTAGAAACAGAAATGGCGTGTCATTATATTTGTGTCGAATTTTTTTCGCAAGGGTAAATCCATCCATTTCCGGCATCATTACATCTAGTACTGCCAGATCAAATTCATAAATTTCTAATGCCAGCAGGGCTTCTTTTCCATTTTTCACCCATCTAACTTCAAAATCCTTCATTTCAAGGTATTCTGACAAGAGGTACCCCAATGATTGGTCATCTTCAACTAATAATATCCTTTTATTGTCTGTCATATTATTTTAATGGAAGGATTACTGTAAAAGTTGAACCCAGTCCTATTTTACTTTCTACCTTAATTTTTCCTTTATGCAAATGTACAATTCGTTTGACATAATGTAAACCCAAACCATGGCCTTTTACATTATGCAGGTCACCATCTACAACCCTGTAGTATTTTTCAAATATCTTTTTTATATCTTCCTGATTGATCCCAATACCCTTATCTACAACACTTATCAATAACTTGTCTCCCTTTTTAAATGCTGAAAACACTATGTCTGTCTGGTCTCCAGAATATTTAATTGCATTTTCAATCAAACTGCTAATTGCATTTTCAAGATGATACGCGTCTCCTAAAATTAAAAAAGAATCCCCTTGAATGTCACTTTCAAAACTGAATTCATTTAACCGTGCTTGCTGCTCAAAGCTCTGAACCACATGGTCTAAAATTGGCTTGACATCCAATTCTATGTGCTTCACAAAGCCTTTTCTCTCTTCTATATTACCAAGCTCTAATACCTTTTCAATTTGAGTTTTTAATTTTTCAACCTGAGCTCTGATTATGCCCACAAGTTCTTTGGTATCCTTATGCCCTTTTTCTTCTAATATTTTAGAGGCTACACCAATAGAAAAAACAGGGGTTTTTAATTCATGAGTCAGATTATTAATAAACTCATTGGTTGTCACAATCAAGTTGTTTTGCAAATAAAAAGCCCTGTATACCCATAGTATAACAACAATGATGACGATAAGAAATATAATACTTGGAATCGTAAGACCATTCAACTGAGATAAAAAATACCTGTTGACATTTTTAAATTGTAGTTCAAGTGTAACGCGCTTATTGATTAAGCCCGGTAAATATCCATCCAACGCAACTGGGTAACTTAAGATCTTATCCTTCTTTGAAAATGATTCTTCTGAAGTAAGAAAATGAGTTGAATCCTGATCATATAAGCTATAGCTATATTCCGCCTTGACACCATTTTGAAGTAATTTCTGTTTTAAAAACTCATCCATGAAATAGTTTGTTGCATCCTGAACACTATCCATGCTGAGTAAAAAATTAGCCTCATTTTCAGCCATGACAGTTCCCACTAAATAAGTGAGATCATTTCTCTGGTAGAGGCCCTGCTTTATCTCCTTTACCGCCTCTCCCATTTTTTGATTAAATTGAACACCTGCAAGATTCAACCCTATGCGAAAATATTGATATTGAATAAAGGAAAGACCAAGAATAGCAATAATGAATAAAACAATATACAGGTGCCTTTTACCCATTTTTTATGATAAAAATTATAAAAATATCCTCTTATTAATCTTTGATTAACCTTTTTAACTTTTGCTTAATCTATTTAAACTATCGTTAGAGCCAAAGTAAGAATTTATGCTTTAAATTAGCTGAAATTTCATACATTATTTGAGAAATAAGGTGAATAAAAACCAGCATTAGTTGGCTTTATTTAGTTGATTTATACTGTAAATATTCATACTAACTGGGGCGAATTTATCCCCTTAACTAACTACTAGGATCAAATTATACAAGCGTGACATAAACATCCTTATAAGCAATTGTGCTTATCAAGGCAGAAAGAATATTTCTATTTTCTTAATAGGAATATTCTTGCTGAATTTTGCTGCTTCATGCAAAGATGATTCACCAGCCCTTTTTATTTTAAAAAAGGATTCAGGAGTTCATTTCAACAACCAGTTAAGCCCTGACCCGGACCTAAACATTTTAACCTATCTCTACTATTATAATGGTGGCGGTGTGGCTTCTGCCGATTTCAATAATGATGGTTTAATCGACCTTTATTTTACTGGTAATCAGGTGGCTGATCGCTTATATTTGAATTCAGGGGATTTAAAATTTCAGGATGTAACAGATGCTTCAGGGATTCAAAACGAAACCGGCTGGACAACAGGTGTGAGTGTCGTCGACATCAATAACGACGGCCTCCTAGATATCTATGTTTGTAAGGTTGGTGAGTTTAAAACTATTTCAGGTCAGAATATGTTATTTGTTAACCAAGGTATAGACGAAAAGGGGATGCCAGGTTTTAAAGAACAAGCTGGTGTTTACGGCTTAGATATAAAAAGTTTTGCCACACAAGCATCCTTTTTTGATTATGATCTAGATGGTGATCTTGACATGTACCTTCTTAACCATTCTGTAAATCCAAACAGAACTTATGGTAAAGGTGCTTCAAGGAAGTCTATTGATTCCCTGGCTGGCGACAAGCTCTTTCAAAACCAAGATGGTATGTTTGTGGAAGTGAGTGAAAAATCTGGAATATTTCAAGGAAAAATTGGCTACGGACTAGGATTGGGCGTGAGTGATCTGAACCATGATACTTATCCAGACCTATACATAGGAAATGATTTTTTCGAAAATGATTACCTGTACATCAATCAAAAAGACGGCACTTTTAAAGAAATAATTTCAGCTAACGAGACTAATGTTGGCCATACCAGTCATTTCTCAATGGGAAATGATATTGCAGATCTAGACAATGACGGATGGACTGATATTGTCTCACTAGACATGCTTCCTGAAAACCTTCAAGCCTATAAAACTTCTGGAAGGGAGTACAATAATTCAGTATACGATCAATACCTTAAAAACGGGTATCGTCCTCAATACATGCAAAACATCTTATTGCATAACAAACATGGTGCATTCTTTGAGGAAACTGCCTTTGCCTCAGGAATAGCTGCCACAGACTGGTCATGGTCTCCTTTAATTGTTGACCTAGACAATGACGGTCATAAAGATTTGTTTGTATCAAATGGCATACTCGGCGCCACCAATGACATGGATTTTATCAATTTTATTGCCAATACTAAAATCCAGGAACAGCTTAACAAAGGCATGGAGGAAAAAGACCTCAAATTTACAGAGCAGCTGCCTCAACGAAAATTATCCAATTATTTTTTTAAGAATAATGGCGATCTCACTTTTACAGATTATACTTCAAACTGGTTTCAAACGCTTCCTTCTTTTAGCAACGGCAGTATTTATGCCGATTTAGATAATGATGGAGATCAAGATTTAGTGGTAAACAATGTCAATTCAGAAGTATTCATATTAGAAAACAAAACAGAAACCTCCGTAAATCAGTTTATTAAGATCAAATTTAATGGACCCGAAAAAAACACCATGGGGATAGGGTCAAAAATAAAGGTGTTTTCAGACTCTTTATCCATCTTCCAGGAAAACTATACAACAAGAGGCTATCTGTCAGCTGTGGCTCCTGAAATGACCATAGGAATCGGCTCCAGAGAAAAAATTGATTCTTTAATAGTGTTTTGGCCAGATGGTCAATCTCAGAAGCTGATAAACATTAATGCAGGATCAACACTCTTGCTCGATTATAAAATGGCATCTCTTAAAACTTCAGATAAAGGTTTTTCAAGTGACATAATTCTAAGCCCCTCTCCTATTTCACTGGATTATATGCACAGCGAACTGCCTTCTTATGAATTTGGTCGTGAGCCATTAATCCCTTATTCAAAAGGCGCTGAAGGTCCTAAAATTTCAATTGCTGATATAAACAAAGATGGATTAGAAGATCTATACATTGGAGGCGGTAAAAAGCAGGCAGGTGCACTTTACCTGCAAAATCAAGATGCCTCTTTTACAATCAGTCATCAGCCAGTTTTCGAACAACATAAAAACAAAGAAGAGACTGACAATGCATTCTTTGATGCTGATAATGATGGAGATCTTGATATGATTGTTGTTTCCGGCGGAAATGAATATCAATTAGGTCAAGAATTAAGGCCAATACTCTATATCAATATAGAAGGTGTTTTTGAAATAAGTAGCACTTTCCCGGTCATCGAGGTCAATGCCTCTATAGTCAAAACTGCAGATATGGATGCTGACGGTGATCTTGACTTAATCATTGGGTCAAACGCTATGCCCAGAAAATTCGGTCGTTCCGCAAAAAATTATGTGCTTTTTAATGACGGAAAAGGAAACTTCAAAGATGTAAGTGAGCTCAAAGCCGGCTCTTTTTCAGAAGCGGGATTAATCGAAGATCTTGAAATTGTCGATCTAAATAATGATAAGCTACCGGATATCATCGCTGTAGGTCACTGGATGCCAATCAGTGTTTTTATGAATTCGAGCCAAGGCCTTCATTTAACATCGAATAATGACCTCGACAAAACCAATGGCTTATGGAATCATATTCGTGTAGCGGATTTTGATCAGGATGGAGATCAGGATTTTATCGTTGGCAACTGGGGACTCAATACAAGACTCAAGGCAAGTACTGATGCTCCAATGCAACTCTATATCGCAGATTTTGACCAAAACGGTAAAGAAGAAACGATCCTTACTTATTTTGAACAAGGGCAAGAGACTGTCTTTTCATCTAAAGATGACCTCTCGAAGCAAATTCCTTCAATTAATAAGAAGTTTTTATCCTATACCGATTTTGCCAAGGCTGAATTCAAAAATATATTCGACAAAAAAATATTGAAAGATGCAACCTTGAAAAGTGTTTATGAGCTATCCAGTTGCTATTTTGAAAATATGGGCAATGGTATGTTTCAAAAACACCTGCTTCCGTTTAACAGTCAATTATCGTCTATAAAAACAATATATTTGGACGATTTTAATCATGATGGATTTATGGATGTTTTAGCAGCCGGAAATGATTATGGCATCAGCACACAACTGAGTCGATTAGACGCAAGCCATGGAATTGTCTTGCTAAATGACCAAAAAGGTTTCTTTACCAGCCCTGCTGATATCGAGTTAGATATTCCCGGGAAAGCAAGAGACATTGCCCAAATAGTTATCAAAGAAGAAAAATACGTGATCATCACATTAAATGACGCTGTGCCTCTTTTCTTAAAATTAAAAAAAACAAATGACTAATCATATCACTAAAATGAAATATATCACTTCTTTATTATTCATAGTTGCTTTGCTACTCACTTCTTGTGAGCAATCTGCGAATCAAGAATTAAATGATGAGCCAAATTCACCCACTCTTTTCAGTCTTATGTCACCTGAGGAATCTGGATTTGATTTTACGAACAAAGTAGTGAATCAAAAAAACTTCAATATTTTTAAATATAGAAATTTCTATAATGGTGGTGGAGTAGCTATCGGTGACATCAATAATGATGGCTTGGCAGATATTTACATGACGGCTAATATGGGGCCCAATAAATTATTTTTAAATAAGGGTAATTTTGAATTTGAAGACATCTCTGAAAGTGCAGCTATTACCGGTCATAAGCCTTGGTCAACTGGAGTCAATATGGTAGATATAAACGCAGATGGACTCTTAGACATCTATGTGAGTAATGCAGGTAACATGGAAGGCAATAACCACGACAACGACTTGTATATAAACAATGGTGATCTGACCTTTACAGAATCTGCCAGTCAGTATAACCTGGCCAAAACTGGTTTCAGCACGCATGCCACTTTTTTTGATTATGATAAAGACGGCGACCTTGACGCTTATATTTTAAATAATAGTAATATACCTGTAAGTAGTCTCGGATACGCTGAACAAAGGGACGTTAGGGCACAAGATTGGGAAGGTGTTCCAGATATTTTTAAAGGGGTTGGTGATATGCTCCTCGAAAATAAAGATGGCGTCTTTGTTGACGTCAGTGAAAAAGCAGGTATATACGGCAGTTTGATTGGCTTTGGCCTAGGAGTAATGATCAGCGACGTCAATAATGACCTCTTTCCTGACATCTATGTTTCCAATGATTTTTACGAAAGAGACTATTTATATATCAACAATCAGGATGGCACTTTTACTGAAGACATTAAAAATTGGGCCTCGCACCTTTGTCTTTCTGCCATGGGAGTGGATATGGCAGATATAAATAATGATGGTTTAGCAGATATATTTATTACTGACATGTTACCTGAAGGAGATCAAAGAGTAAAATCGGTCATGGAGTTTGAAGGTTATAATATCTTTAAACTAAAACAAAGTAAAGACTTTCATCAGCAGTATATTCAAAACACGTTGCAGCTGAATAATGGAAACGGATCTTATTCGGAGATAGCCCATTACAGTGGTGTCTCAGCTACTGACTGGAGCTGGGCTGGTTTATTGTTTGATATGGATAATGATGGTTATCGTGATATTTATGTGACCAATGGTGTAAACCATGACCTAACAGACCTGGATTTTGTAGATTTCTTTGCCAACGACATTATGCAGAATATGGCGCTTACCGGTAAAAAAGAGGCCATCGATTCGATAATTGCAAAAATGCCTATTTCTCCCCAGCCGAATTATGCCTACAGAAATAACCGGGATGTCACCTTTAGTAATGAAACAAAAAACTGGGGATTTGACCTGCCTAGTCTTTCGAATGGTGCAGCTTATGGGGATCTTGATAATGACGGAGATCTTGATCTGGTGATCAATAATGTCAATATGAAAGCTTTCCTGTATAAGAATAATACGGACCAGCAAAAGAAACATAATTATATCAAGTTAAAACTAAATGGTAAACAAGGAAACCCTTTTGCCATCGGAACAAGCGTTAAATTATTCCATGGAAACTCAATCATTCTTCAAGAGTTGATGCCATCCAGAGGTTTTCAATCCTCTATGGATTATATCATAACGATTGGGCTTGGTGAGGTCAAAACACTAGATTCAATCAGAGTGATCTGGCCTGATGACCTAACAGTAAAACTCACTAATGTTGCTGCAAATCAGCTACTGACACTTGATCAAAATGAAGCTACCGAAAAATATGTGGCTCCGAAACCGGCGGAATTCAAAAAACTACTAAATGAGATTGCGAACGACAACTTGATTTCTCATCAGGAAAACAATTTTAATGATTTTGATTTTGAAGGCCTTATTGCTAAAAAATTATCTCAGGAAGGTCCTGCTATGTCAATTGGAGATGTAGATGGAGACGGAAATGAAGATGTATTTATTGGAGGAGCCAAGAACCAATCAGGTTCAATCTATATGCATAAAGCCAATGGACTGATGAAGCCTAGTAAGCAAGAGGCACTTGAAGCTGATGACTTCTATGAAGATACAGCCTCGTCATTATTCGATGCTGATAGTGACGGAGATCTTGATCTGCTCATAGGGTCAGGTGGAAACCAGACTGGAGAAGAAAAAAGCTATAGAATAAGATTATATCTCAACGATGGCAAGGGCCAATTTAGCCCTTCAACAAATTCCATTTCTTCTAATTTCAAGAATATCTCTGTTATCCGTCCTCATGATTTTGATGATGATGGCGATATCGATGTGTTCATTGGTTCGAGAAGTGTTGTAGGTGTTTATGGGCTCGACCCGAATCATCTGTTTTTAGAGAACAATGGAGATGGTACATTTTCGGATGCGACAGAAAGATTAGCCTACGATTTGAAAAAAGGAGGTATGATTACGGGTGCCGTTTGGGCTGACATCGATAATGATCAGAAAATGGATCTCATTACAGTCTCAGATTGGGGTAGTCCTCGGGTATATAAAAACAGTGGCAGACGTTTATCATTTATGTCTACATCCCTTGACAGCCTCAATGGTTGGTGGAACGTAGTTGAAAGCGCAGATCTTGACAATGATGGGGACATGGATCTGATTCTTGGCAATCAAGGACTGAATACCTTGTACAAAGCTGAAAAGGATAAGCCTATGAAACTATGGGTGAATGATTTTGATAACAATGGTACTTTTGAACAAATCGTTACAAGAAACATTAATGGTAAAGACTACCCCATTCACATGAAGAAAGAACTCACGGCCCAATTGGTTTCGTTAAAGAAACAAAACTTAAAGGCTTCTGAATACGCGAAAAAAAGTATCGATGAATTGTTTCCTAAAGAAGTCTTTGAAAAATCGATTATGAGTCAATCCAACATGGGTGAGTCGATTATTGCTATCAATGAAGGAAATGGAGAATTCAAAACTAAAAAACTACCAGATTGGGTTCAGCTTTCCTGTGTTTGTGGCATTACATGTACTGATTTGAACAATGACGGCAACCTTGATTTAATTCTTGGGGGAAACAATTTTGAGTTTAAACCTCAATACTCCAGAATTGACGCTAATTATGGCAGTGTACTTCTCGGAAATGGGGCGATGGACTTTGAATGGCAGGCCTATAACAAGAGTGGATTTTACATAAGAAATGAAATAAAACACATAGCGCAGTTTAAAGATAAAAACGGAAAAACTTTTATTATAACCGCTATAAACGATGATAAACCTAAGATTTACACACTTGAAAAATAATTATCTTATCGCCTTGTTCGTTTCCTTTTTGATGCTCAGTTGTGGTCAAAAAGAAGGAGCATTATTCAGTAATCCCAGCCAAAAGGAGACTGGTATTAACTTTGTCAATACCATTACAGAAACTGATGATCTTAACATATTAGATTACCTGTATTTTTATAACGGTGGTGGTGTTGCCTTAGGAGACATTAATCAGGATGGGCTCGTTGACATTTTTTTCTCCGGAAATCAAGTTAAGAATCGTTTGTACTTAAATAAAGGAAATTTAAAATTTGAGGATATCAGTGAACAGGCAAATATTTCTGGAAACAGCACCTGGAATACAGGGGCTGTTATGGGAGATGTAAATGGAGATGGCTTGTTAGATATATATGTTTGTGCTGTTGTCGGCTTAAATGGGTTTAACGGGTTTAACGAATTATATATCAATAATGGAGATTTAACCTTTACAGAAAGTGCTGCGAAATTTGGTCTTGATGCTGAATCGTACAGTTCTTCTGCAGTCTTTCTTGATTATGATCTTGACAATGATCTTGATATCTATATTCTTAACCATGCAGTTCATACACAAGAGTCGTTCGGTAAGTCAGACTTGAGAAACAAAAGAAACTACCAGACCGGAGATAAGTTAATGCGCAATGACAATGGAAAGTTTACTGATGTGAGCGAAGAATCAGGCATTTTTGGAGGGGTCAATGGATATGGATTGGCCGTCTCCGTAGCAGATTACAACCAGGATGGATTTCCAGATCTATACGTCAGCAATGATTTTCATGAAGATGACTATTATTATTTGAATAATGGAGATGGTACTTTTTCAGAAAAACTAAAAGACTATTTTGGCCATACTACAAGATTCTCAATGGGAAATGATGCTGCTGACATCAATCATGATGCATGGCCTGATATACTTTCGTTAGATATGTTACCAGAAGATGAAGCTGTCTTAAAAACTTCTGATGGTGATGAGAGTTTACAAATTCTAGAATTGAGAATCAAGCAATACGGCTACCACTACCAGTTCACCAGAAATATGTTACAAATCAATCAGGCTAATAGTCCTTATGCTGAAACAGCTTTAATGAGTGGTGTCGCTGCAACTGATTGGAGTTGGAGCGGAATGTTTGCTGATTACAATCAGGATGGCGAACAGGATTTGTTTATTTCAAATGGTATTCCAAAAAGACCCAACAACCTTGATTTTATAAAGTTCATATCGAATGACCAAATTCAGAATAAAATTAATAATTCAAGGCTGGTTGATCAACAAGCCATTGACATGATGCCATCTGGTACATCTCATAATTATATTTTCAAAGGCGGGCAAGACATTGTTTTTGAAGATATGTCTGGAGACTGGACAGTCAAGGATTCCTTGTATTCTGGGGCAACTGCCATTGCTGATTTAGACAATGATGGTGATTTGGATATCGTAATCAATAACATAGACGAGCCTGCTTCATTATATATCAATAAGACTAATGAAAAAGCCAATTATCTTAAAATAAAATTCCAATATACCAGCCCGAATACACAGGGGATTGGGACAAAAGTTTTGTCTTATCATCAAGGCAAACTTCAGTATAAAGAATTATACACAGCTAGAGGCTTTCAGGCCTCCTCAGAGCCACTTATTCATTTTGGTTATGAGAATGTTAGTCAAATCGATTCTCTGCGCATTATATGGCCTAACAGAACCAGTCAGCTATTGACAAATATTAAAACAAATCAAAATCTTGTTATTGGCCCAGACAAAGCAGTTGCCTTTGATTATGCCCAGTTACAACCAAAGAAAAACCTGCTATTTGCTCATTCTCAAAATAATTTAGGCATAGCATTCGAGCATATCGAAAATCCGTTTAATGATTTTAACAGACAAAAGCTCATCCCTTACAAGGTTTCAGATCGTGAACCAGCGACGGCAATAGGCGATTTAAACAATGATCAGCTCTCAGATATCTTTTTTGGAGGGTCTAATGGAGTTCCTTCACAAATATATATCCAAAAGGATACTAACTTTGTCGAACTGAAAATCCCAACCATTAGGAATGATTCCATAAAAGAAGATGTATCAGCCTTAATAGCTGACTTTGATAGAGACGGAAAACCTGACCTTATCACTGCATCTGGTGGTTCAGGCTTTTCAAAAGGTTCGAATTTCTTGTCGGATAGCTATTTTATTCAAAATGACAGTTCCTTTCATCAAACCACTTTGTCAGCGTATACGGGTAATGCAGCGGTCATTAAGCAATATGATATAGATCAAGATGGAGATCTCGATTTATTTGTTGGCAATCACGTTGTGTCAAAAGACTTTGGTGCTGTTCCTGATTCGTATATTTTAATCAATAATAAAGGAAATTTTGTAATGCAGGATTTACCAGCATTACAGGGTTTAGGAATGATCACCGATGCAGTTTGGACTGATTTCGACGCAGATGGAATTAAAGATTTGATTGTGGTTGGTGAATGGTTGCAACCTCTCTTTTTCAAAAACGAAAATGGAACCCTAAAAAAAACAAGTAAAATGGATAATCCGGTTGAGGGGCTTTGGCAAAGCATTCAGCCTTTTGATATAGACGATGACGGGGATATAGACTACCTCCTTGGAAATTGGGGTACAAATAATAAGTTCAAGGCAACTTCTAAAAACCCCATGAAAATGTATTACCATGACTTTGATAATAATGGAACATCAGAAACTATTGTTGCTATAGAAAAGAATGGCACCTATTACCCCTTAGCAAATCTTGATGAATTAAGCGCGCAATTAGTGCAACTGAGAAAAAAATACAATTCTTATCAGGATTTTGCCGGTCAATCCATAGAACAAATTTTTGATAAGGCTATTTTAAATAAGGCCAAGGTGCATACAGTGAATGAATTGCGTTCAGGATTTCTTAGAAATCACCAAGGTAAATTCACTTTTGTTCCATTTTCAAACAAGCTTCAGGTGTCGCCAATTACTACTTTTCTCTCTTATGACTTTGACAATGATGGTAAAGAAGAAGTGCTGGCTGCTGGTAATTATTTTGGCGTCCAGCCTTTTCATGGCAGATTTGATTCTTTTTCAGGAGCCCTGATCAAAAATGAAAGTGATATGCAATTAGGAAACCAAATTGGTCTTGACCTTCACAGCAAATCGGTCAGGCATTTACATATCATCACCTTAAAGAATAAACCTTATTTACTTGTGACCATAAATAATGAAAAGGCGGAAGTCTACGAATTAAAAAATTACTAAAAAATGAAAAATCAATTATTGCTCATTATGAGTTTGAGTCTTTTAATCGGTTGTGCAAAAAAAAGTGAACCTATTGTAATTACGGCAGAAGACTTTCATAAATCTGTTGATAAAGTAGGTCAAATCATGGTGCATGATATTTTTTCTCCACCGGTGGCAAGCAGGGTATTTTCATATCCAAATATTGCTGCCTATGAAATCATGGCCCAAGGAAATCCTAAATACGCTTCTCTTGAAGGGCAATTAACAGCGCTAACGCGCGTGCCTTCTCCTGAAACGACCGAAGGATTAAACTACCAACTCGCTGCTTTGATTGCCCATATGGATCTAAACAAAAAACTAATCTTCTCTGAAGACGAAATGCAGATCTATATAGACAGCCTTTATGGGGTCTGGGAGGATAAAAATGCTGAGGAGTTTAATGTTTCAAAAGCACATGGCTTAAAAGTGGCTGCTCATATCTTTTTATGGATGGATCAAGACAATTACAAACAAACACGTACCATGTCGAAGTTCTCTGTAGACACTGACGACCCATCTCGCTGGCAACCTACGCCTCCATCCTATATGGATGGTTTAGAACCTCATTGGAACAAAATAAGGCCTTTTGTGATAGATTCAGCCGCCCAATTCAAACCTGTACCTCCTCCTGCGTTTAGCATGGAGAAAGATTCTGATTTCTATAAAGAGTTAATCGAGGTATATGATATTAGCAACGAAATCACAGAAAGCGGTGATGAATCTGAAGAGGTTGCCATCGCTCAATTCTGGGACTGCAACCCTTACGTTTCAGTTTCCCGAGGTCACCTAATGTTTGCCACTAAAAAAATTACACCCGGTGCCCACTGGATTGGCATTACTAAAATTGCCTGCAGACAGAGCAATTATGATTTTGATGATACTGTTTATGCCTACACAAAAACTTCTGTAGCAATAGCTGATGCATTTATTAGTTGTTGGGATGAAAAATATCGCAGTAACCTGATCAGGCCTGAAACCTTGATTAATGATTATATTGATGATGCCTGGAAACCTGTATTACAAACGCCTCCTTTTCCTGAATATGTAAGTGGGCATTCAGTAGCTTCTGGAGCAGCAGCAATCGCTTTGACAGATATTTTTGGTGATAATTTTGAATTTGCCGATGATACCGAATTGGCATACGGTTTACCTGTTCGAAACTTCAAATCCTTTAATCAAGCGGCAAATGAGGCGGCCATAAGCAGGATGTACGGAGGGATTCATTATCGTGCAGCAGTTGAAATAGGTCTTAAGCAAGGGAGAGGCATTGGTGATTTCGTAATTGAAAAATTGAATATGATTAATTAAATAAAATTATGTTGAAAAAAATTATCTTATTCCTTTGTGTGGTTTTATCCGGGTTCTTGGTTTGGTCCTTATTTCTCAAACCTTATGACTATTTGGTTACCTTCAAAGTAAATACTATTCCCGGAGTAGTAAATCAAAGTCTTAAATTGTGGAATAGCTCAATTGAAGGAGCCAAAATTGAGGCTTCAGAGGATCTCTTTGACCTTAAACAAATTGTTTCCTATAATGACTCAACATTTCAGTACCATTATCATATTGAGCCCATTAACGATTCGACATCACTTGTTAATGTTTATGTTACTGATATGGAACATAGTTTCCAGAACAGGCTAACACATCCATTCAGTCATACAGATTTTGAAAAAAGGGTTAAGAATAGTATGGTTGACTTCTCTGACAAATTAAAAGAACATATTTCCAGATTCAAAGTGAAAATTGAAGGTGAATCTGAAATAAAAGAAGTTTTTTGCGCTTTTGTTAGCATAGAAAGTAAGCAGATAGAAAAAGCGATGGGCATGATGCAAAACTATAACTTATTAAGTAGCACTTTAATTGCTAATAAAATAGAATTGAACGGAAGACCATTTATTTCGGTAAATAATTGGGATATGAAAAATGATCGTATACAATACGATTTTTGCTACCCAATAAAAAACAATGACTCCTTGTTTCAACATCCAATGATATCGTTTAAAAAAATAAATAGAAAAAAAGCTTTGAAAGCCATTTACAACGGAAACTATATTACGTCTGACCGCGCCTGGTATGCTTTACTTAACTATGCTGAGAAAAACAATATTGCAGTGGAGAAAAAACCTTTTGAAGTATTTCATAACAATCCAAATATGGGAGGAGATGAATTGCAATGGATTACAGAGATCTACATGCCTATTGCCAACTAATATTTGCTCTTTTTAAGGTAGTATTTGAAAACAAAAAAACCTCTGTAAATACAGAGGTTTTTTTAATTGTAAACAGAACCTAATTTAAAGCTCTTTGATTTTTATATTTCTAAACCATACATCGTCACCATGATCTTGTAATCCGATATATCCTTTACTAGCAACATCAGCCCAATCTTTGTTTAATCCTGGGAATTTACTGCCAGCTACCATTTCATTCCATTCAGGTGTCCATAAGTGGTACTCTACTACGTTAACTCCGTTTTGCTTGTGTACTACAGTTCCTTTATAAACAGTGATTTCTATTTGATTCCACTCTCCTACAGGCTTCGCATTCTGAGGTTTTGCGGCAATCAAGTCATATAAGGATCCTGCTTGACGGTTACCATCAGTTCCTAATTTCGCATCAGGATGCTTCTCATTATCTAAGATTTGCATTTCAGGTGCCGTTTTCCAGATAAAATCTAATTCTTCTTCTCCAAGATAAAAAATTCCAGAGTTACCTCCTTCAGATATCTTCCATTCAAGGCTAAGTGTAAAATTCTGATATTGCTTATCAAAAATGATATCTCCACCTTCTTTGTCCCCAGCTTCACCTCTGCCTGAACCAATCATATGTATTGTACCGTCTACAACCTGCCAAGCCGAAGGGAAGTGATCGTTTTTATAACCTCTCCAACCTTCTGAAGTTGTACCATTAAAAAGTGATACCCATCCGTCGCTTTTCTCAGCTTCAGTTAATGTGTTTGGTGCAGCTTCCTCTGCCACTTCTACTACCTCCTCTGCGGCCTCAGCAGCAGGAGCTTCTTTCTTTGCCCCATTACCGCAACTTATCATAAATGAGGTTGTAGCGATACCAAGTGCAAGTACAAAAATTCTTTTTTTCATTCTATTAAATTTATAAGTATTTGAAATTCAGTTATTTATTAAAATTTTAGTAGAATCAAACAAAACCTTAGAAAATAATATTAATTCTCTAAGGTTCTATTCTAATTCAGATTTTAGCCAATACTATTTAGGCATAGGTGGTAATTCCCAACCATCTCTATACGTGTGCTTTATAAGTTCCTCAGAATAAGCTAATGCATTCATTGGTTCTGTATAATCTTTATTAAATGTTGGATGTCCATCGTGAATTTCAAATCCATCTTTAACGATATTTCTGATTTCCTCTGTATCTCCGATATTGGTAAATTTCATATTTTCACCATCCCATTCAAGAGTCTTATTCAAATCTTGAAGACGAACAGCCAATACACCCATTACTACCATTTCATTAAATGGTCCTGCTTCTGCAAAATCAGATGTACAAGGAGTTCTGTTTTCAGGGCTCTCTTTACAAGCTCTTACCCAATCCATTTCATGTGCTCCTCCGCCCCATGCAAGGCCCATCTCATCTTCAACTCTTCTTTCAGTTTTAGGTGCATTTACTTTCTTACCAGATAATAATTCTGGTTCTAAACCATAACAACCAGTATGTAAGATATCTTTAGTTCCGTAGAAGAATGTACCTCCTCCATTTTTGTTAGGATTCTTACCTGCAGGCCAGTTACCTGGTAATTCTGGTTTAATTCCACCATCATACCAATGAACATCAACTTCTGGTAAATTTATACTTCCAACTTTACCTCTCTCAGGAAAAGTTAGTTTAGCAGATTGCGCAACAGGAGCTGAATCATTTAATAACAATGATGAACTTGCCTGTGCCTTAGTTGGATACCCTAATTTTAAACCTTCATATACAGGGTGAAGAATATGACATGCCATATCACCTAATGCACCTGTTCCATAATCCCACCAGCCTCTCCAGTTCCATGGGTGATACACCTCATTGAATGGACGCATTTTAGCAGGACCTGTAAACAACTCCCAATTTAAAGTATCAGGAATTGGATCAACCGTTTCTGGTGTATTCAATCCTTGAGGCCAAATCGGACGATCTGTAAAAGATTCTACCTTAACCACATCTCCTAGAGCACCACTCCAAAGTATTTCACAAGTTTCAGCAACACCGGCACCAGAAGCACCCTGGTTACCCATTTGCGTAGCTACTTTATGTTCTGCAGCCAATTTTGTTAATAATCTAGATTCATAAACCGAATGAGTAAGGGGTTTTTGTAAGTAAACATGTTTACCCATTGTCATGGCATGTGCAGCAGTAATGGCATGAGTATGATCAGCTGTTGCAATCACAACCGCATCAAAATCATTCTCCATTTCTTCATACATTTTACGCCAATCCCAATATTGTTTGGCTTTTGGAAATTCATCAAAACATCCTTTGGCATACTTCCAATCCACATCACATAAACCAACTATGTTTTGTGATTTTAGATTCTTAAGGTTTCTAAGACCCATTCCACCTACACCTACTCCGACAATATTCAATTTATCACTAGGTGCAACATGTCCTAATCCGCTTACTGCGAAAGAAGGCACAATGGAAAAACCAGCACTGGCCACCAAGGTTTTGTTTACAAAATTCCTCCTGGAAATTGTATTCTTTTTTTCATTCTTACTCATATTATAAAACTTATTTAATTAGAAAAAATCGGTGATTTATATTTGTTTAAACATTTAATGCTATTCAATAAAATTATAAAAATGCCATCTATGACATCATAAAAAAAACGACATTTATGCTGTTTTAAGGCATTGTATTTACCGAATACTGAGGGAATTATGCGGAAAAAAGTAAATATACTAACAAATCCTCAAATTTCTTTCAATTTATATATAAAAATAGCCCTCAAACTATGCCTTCAATAATTTTTGAAAAATGACATTTTCAAGTCACTCCTCAATCCAACTCTTTGATTTTTATATTTCTAAACCAAACCCCATGAGCGTGGTCCTGCAATCCAATATGTCCTTCTTGTGTTATTCCAAAACCTTCCCAATCCTTGAATTTCGAGTCAGCTACTAAGGTATTCCATGCTTCTCCATTAACCGGAAAATTAGCAACCTCCTTGTCATTTAAAACCACCAAACCGATATTTTCATTATGATCAATTTTAATTAAAAATTGATTCCACTCACCAGCCTTATGTGCCACATCCGTTTCAACACCAACTATTCCGAATATGGCTCCAGACATTTGTTGTTTGTCGGTAAAATCAGGTATGTTGGTATAATCTCTTATTTGAATCTCAGGAGCCGTCATATAAGGAACTACATATTTTTCATCTTCCAATACTCCGTAAAAAACACCACTGTTACCATCAACAGAAATCTTCCACTCCAATGAAAGCTCATAATTTTTATATTTTTTATCTGTAACCAAATTATTCATGCCCTGAGCCTTATCCGGATCTGGCATATAAAACATAACCCCATCTTCAATCTTCCATTGATCTGAAATTGTATCCCTCAAGTAAGTGTGCCAACCATCAAAACTTTCTCCATCAAATAAATAAGTCCAATCTTCATCTGATTTCAAGTCAACTACAGTTTCCTTATCTATTTTTTTTCCTTCATTTTTACAAGAAACTAAAAGGCTTACAAAAACAAAAGCAATCAATAAATGTTTCATATTGGTTCAATTAATTTATCACTATTTAGTCAATTGACTTCCAAACATTGCCATCAGCATTTGAAGCAATGGTTTGTTCTATAAAATTCATACCTCTAATGCCATCCATAATTGTAGGAAACTCACCGCTATCATAAGGTTCACCTTTAATTGCACGTGCTACTCCTTTATAAATATTACCCATAGCATCAAAAATTCCTTCAGGATGTCCTGGAGGTAATTTTGTTCCATCTAAGGATAGTTCACTATTATAACCATTCCCCGGTTTAAGCACTTTTATGGCTTGTCCTTCTTCCATCATATAAAGATAATTGGGGTTTTCCTGCTCCCATTTTAAACCCGCTTTTTCACCATAAATTTTGACAATAATACTGTTCTCCTCTCCTGTGGCAATCTGACTTGCTCTTATAACACCTTTTGCTCCATTCGAACAATGAATCAAAACAGTTCCGTCAATATCCATAACATTATCTGCATACAAATAATTAAGATCTGACAATACTTTAGATACTTGCAGGCCCGTAACAAATTCAATCATACCAAAAGCGTGTGTACCAATATCACCAATACAACAACTAATCCCAGACTTATCCGGCTGCAACCTCCAAGTCGAAGCTCGTTTTTCAGGATCGTGAATAATAGAATTGATCCAGCCTTGATAATATTGCACATCAACTTTTTGAATTTTTCCCAATGCGTCACTTTCAACAAGTTTCCTCATCTGCCTTACCATAGGATACCCCGTATAAGTATAGGTAACCGCAAAAACAGTCTTTGTCAATTCTTGGATTTCTTTTAAAATCAAGGCCTCTTCATATGAAGTAGTCAATGGTTTTTCACAGATGATATGAAAACCGTTCTCCAGTAATTTTTTAGCCATTGGAAAATGCAAAAAATTAGGCGTCAAAATAGACACAACTTGCATTCTTTCATTTTCCGGAAGTTTAACCTCCTCAGAGATAAGCGTTTCAAAATCTTTATAAATTCGCGAAACGGGCAATCCAATCTGTTCAGCAAAACCAATATTTTTTTCCCAAACTGGGTTAAAAACACCTCCAACAATTTCATATTGATCGAACATATTTGAAGCTACGCGATGCAATACTCCAATAAGGGAGTCACCGCCACCACCTAAAATACCTAACTTGATTTTTGCACCCATTTACTTCTATAGTTTTGTGTTAGTTTAAAGCTGCTACAGATTTTAATATCAATTCTTTTGTAGCGTTAATTCCGTCAACTTCTGACAAATTATCACCCTCATACTCAACGCCAATAAAACCAGTATAACCAGCATCTTTTACAATCTGCATCATTTTAGTGTAGTCAATTTTAGGTTGGTTTCCATTTTCATCAAAATCATATGTTTTTGCGCTTACCGCTTTGGCGTAT
Organism: Lutimonas halocynthiae; assembly: GCF_030409835.1. Taxonomy (GTDB): domain Bacteria; phylum Bacteroidota; class Bacteroidia; order Flavobacteriales; family Flavobacteriaceae; genus Lutimonas; species Lutimonas halocynthiae. The sequence goes on along the minus strand of NZ_JAUFQO010000012.1, from coordinate 202,562 downwards.
GGCATTAATTCTTTTACTCCTTTATATATATCATAAGGATCCTCACATTCAACACTATTGATAGATCCGTAACCTTCAGTCATACAAAAATTACCAAAATCTGGTAGTGTTCCACAGTTTGGCATGTTCACTTTTGCCATGACGTCCGACAGCCATTGACCATTTGAAGTATATCCTCCGTGATTTTCAACAATCACATTAATTCCTTTTGTTGCTGCGTAAGTAGATAATTCTGTAAGTCCTTTTACAGCTGCCTCTGCAACTTCTTCATATGTTCCAACTCCGTGTGCATTAACTCTTATAGAATGACAGCCTAAAAATTGCGCTGCATCAACCCACTTTTTATGGTTTTCGATTGTTTGCGCTCGTTCTTTATCATCAAGGTTAGCCAAATCACCTTCCCTGTCAACCATGATCAATACATTAGTCACTTTATATGTTTCACTTTTTTCTTTTAAAACCTTTAACAAATTCGCCATAGCCACCTCAGGATCCTCATCTTTCTCTAATTCTTTCGTGTACAATTGACTAACATACTCGATACCCTCAAATCCTAATTCACTTGCTTTTTGAGCGAAATCTAATGGACTTTGTCCTCCTTCTCGTACTGCTTTATTTAGAGACCATTGCGCCAGAGATAATTTAAAAAATGGAGCTTTTTCTTCCTTTACTTCTTCTTTAGGGGAGTCATTTACTTCCTCTTTCTGCTTGTTACCGCAGCTTAAAAGTATAAGCATCATTACAGTTACTAAAAGATGAGACCATTTGAACAAATTATTCGCTTTTTTCATTATTAACTTAATTTAAGTGATTTATGCTCGTGAAATTAAGGGATAAAAAACGGACAACTGTGTATTTTTAATCAGTGAAAGAAATTATACAATACAAACCTTATTCTATGTATAATTGACATGAATCGAGGTATTTATGGTAATATCATCCCGAGGTGATCGGAGGTGAGGTGATCACCTCCGATCACCTCACCTCCGATCACCTGAGCTTTACAAACTCACCTTAAACTCGAGTGGCGTACATTTTTCCTGTCTTTTAAATACTGTAGAGAAATATTGACTTGTGGCAAAACCGCAGCTATATGCTACTTCAGCCACACTTAACTCAGGGTTTTTAAGCAAAATTGTTTTAGCCTTTTCAATTCGCTTCATGGCCAAATACCTCATTGGAGTTGTATTGGTCAATTGACGACAGTGATAGGTAAATCTTGTCAGGCCAACTCCGGCTGAATCAGCCATTCTCTCTATAGTCCAATTTTCAGATAAATTTTTATCTAACTCGTTTAAAAACAACTGGACACTTCTAGAACTATCTGTAAGTGCTTCATTCAACACTACTTCTTTTGAATCTGCCAATTCTAATAATAAGATTAGCATTTCATTCACTAATAGCCTGATTTTCGAAGCACTACTGCCTTCAACATCATTATCTACTGCTATGCCCATCTTGTGAAAGCATTCTCTCATTTTGGAGTTAGACTGCCATAACCATTGATCGTCTAACCTCAATATTTTGGTCAGGCGCTTTAAATCCTTTTCTGTCATCATGATCCAGTCTGGCCATACCCATTCCTGATGTGGTCTTCTTATTCCTAAGTCAATAATAACCCAGTAAAACTTTCCCATCCCTATTTCAGGACTTCCAACCTTATGTGCTTCCCAAGGTCTTGTAATAGTAAGGTGATTTGGTCTTAATTCTGTTTTTTCAGTTTCCTGAGCATAAGGCATTGAACCAGATTCTAGAAAATGAAACTCAATTCCCTCATTTCTATGCCAGTTCAAACCCCAATCCTGAGGCTCCATAGCATCCCAATAGCCAATAGAATTTAATCCTAACGTATCATCAGTAAGTCTGTCTCCGGGGTAAGTATAACGAGCCAAAGCTTTAAATTTCAGCTTCTCGCGTGAAATCGCATCAACCAAAGGCAGACAGGTGTCTGCATGATAAACAATCCCCTCTGCTCTGTAAGGCTCTATCTCTTGTACACTGTCTTTCACTGAAGTATTTTGAACATTATTAAAAAACAAAGTAATTAATTTGGTTTTGATTTAGCAAAAATATGAGCAACTATTCAATTAATCATTGTTAATATAAAGTTTAAAACTTTACTAAATCGTTGTCATAGCGCTGATTCTCCTGCTTAACTTCGGCTTTAGTGTTATGTATAGATGAATTTTATGAAAATTATACCGCTTTCAATTATTATCATCTTTTTATCAATATCATTGATAAACTGCAAAAAAGAACAGGTTTCTTCTGATCAAAAAAAATGGGTCTCTTTATTTAATGGTGTCGATTTAGACAACTGGAATGTTAAAATAAAAGGACATCCTTTAGGCGTGAATTATAAAAATACATTTACTGTTCGTGATAGTGTTATAAAGGTTGATTATTCCGAGTATGAAACTTTTGACAATTCATTCGGGCATTTATTTTACGAAACGCCTTTTGCAAATTACAGATTAAAACTAGCGTATCGGTTTTTAGGAGAGCAAGTAAAAGGTGGAGAAGATTGGGCTACACGTAATAGTGGTGTTATGATTCATTGCCAAGATCCAGAGACCATGGAATTAGATCAAAACTTCCCGGTATGTGTTGAAGTGCAACTATTAGGCGGATTGGAGCAAGACGTGCCCAGAAGCACTGCCAACCTTTGCACTCCCGGAAGCCATGTACACATGAATAATGAACTCGTTACAACTCATTGTATTGATTCAAATTCGAAGACTTTTTATGGTGATGAGTGGGTCAATTTGGAAATTGAAGTTAGAAATGATTCATTGATCTCTCATTATATAAATGGTGAAAAAGTATTGGAATATGATCATCCAATTATAGGCGGTGAATATAACTCATTAACAGAGCTGGAAGGAAAAGAATTAAAACAGGGTTACATTTCGCTGCAAAGCGAGAGCCATCCTGTAGAATTTAAGAATATAATGGTATTACAATTGGACTGAATTGTATTACAATATTCTTAAGAAAAATTTATATATTGCGGTTAAAATATTAAGGAAAAATTAACGTTTCGGTTCAGATATCATGTTTGTTGTTAAATAAATGTTATCTGTGGGACGTATTAAGTTATTTGTATATTATTTTTTAGAAACATAATTTAAACTTCTATCATTATGCATTAAAATATTTTTTGGTGGTTTTTTCAAAAAAAACCGCACGCTTACAATCAATTTATTAATTAATAATTATTTATTATGGGAAAACAATTATTTAAAAGTTTAATCATTCTGGCGATCTTCTTGACCAGCAGCTTTACAATGGCTCAAAAGACGATCACAGGAACAGTATCAGACGCTGATGGGCCGCTGCCTGGAGCCGCTGTTGTTGTTCAGGGCACCGATGCCGGTGTTACTACTGATTTCGATGGTAATTATGCTATCGAAGCCAATGAAGGTGACGTTTTAGAATTTACGTTCATTGGAATGACAACTGGAACTGCTACTGTTGGTAGTGATTCAGTAATCAACATTACACTTGAAGGTGGTGAAAACCAATTGGAAGAAGTTGTAGTGGTTGGTTATTCAACACAAACTAGAGGTGACATTACAGGTTCAGTTGCTTCTGTAGACATGGATGAAGCTTTGAAAGCTCCTGTTGTTAACGCAGCTGAAGCACTTCAAGGAAGGGTTACTGGTGTAACAGTGATTCAAAACAATCAGCCAGGATCTACACCAAAAATCAACATTCGTGGATTTGGTACAGCCAACAACACGGATCCGTTGTTTATTATTGACGGTGTTCAAACGGATGATGCTCAAGCATTAAACAACATCAATCCATCTGATATTGATCAGATGAACGTGTTGAAAGATGGTGCAGCAGCTATTTATGGAGCTAGAGCGGCAAACGGGGTTGTAATTATTACAACAAAAAGTGGATCTTACAATCAAAATAAAGCTACTTTTTCTTTTGATGCCTATACTGGTTTTTCAGAAATCGCTAATGCCCCAAGTTTATTGAATCCTACACAACATGCTGAAGTGTTGCGTCAGTCTCAAGTTAATGATGGTGCAGATTTGTCTCATGGTCAGTATGACCCTACTGGATCAGGTACTTGGACCGTACCAACTTCTATTGTTGGATACACAAGAGTTTCGTCTTATGACCCTATCGAATATTACCCAAGTGGTGTTAAGTCAGCAGCTGTAAACCCTGGAGGTACAGATTGGATTGGAGCTTTGACAGATACTGCTCCTACTTCTAATGTTTCTTTTTCATTATCAAATGGTAATGAATCAGGTAAGTATTTTATGTCTGTAGGTTATTTAAATCGTGATGGTATCATTAATGAGACAGGTTTCGAAAGAATCAGTACCAAATTAAACTCTGAGTTTAAAATTGGTGAAAAACTGAGAATTGGTGAGCACGTTAACATTTCTTACTCTAATACAAGAAGTGGTAATGCCGAAGCGATGCAAATGGCGCAAAGAATTACTCCTTTATTGCCTGTTTATGATGATGAAGGTCTTTTTGCTGGTGTAGCTGGTCCTAGTTTATCAAATTCTAGAAACCCTGTAGCACAGAATTACAGAACTCGTGATGATTACTCTAAGCGATACGCTGTTTTCGGTGATGCTTATTTATCATGGGATATTCTTGAGTCATTGACGTTTAAAACTACTTTAGCTTTTGGTTTTAATACTTTTGACGGAAGATACTTTACTGCTTTAGATCCTGAACATGGAGAGCCTATTTCAAATAACACTTTGAATGAACAAGATCAGACGAATTATAACTGGGGTTGGACAAATACCTTAAACTGGAATAAATCTTTCGGTGATCATAAAATAAATGCACTTATAGGTGTTGAAGCATTAAAGTATTCAGGTAAAGGAAAAGGTATAAGTCGTACAGGTTATTTATTTGAAGATCCTGATTTCTATTTACTTTCAACCGGTACTGGAACTCCTAATGTTGATTATGCATATGACGGGTTCAATTCATTATATTCTTTATTTGCCACTGCAAATTACGACTATAAAGGTAAATATTTCTTTTCTGCTACTGTAAGACAGGATGAATCTTCAAGATTCTTAGGAGATAATAAAACTGATATTTTCCCTTCTTTTAGTGGTGGTTGGGTAATGAGTAATGAAGATTTCTTCAATAACACAGGTGTTGTTAACAGATTGAAATTAAAAGCTTCTTGGGGGCAGTTGGGTAACCAGACTTTACCTGCTGACAATCCAACAATTAACATTTCAACTTTAAGTGACCAGTTTGCAAATTACGCATTGAATGGTAGCAGCATTTTTACGGGAGCTAATTTGTCTCAAGTTGGTAACCCAGATTTGAAATGGGAAACAAGTGTTACATCAAATATTGGTATTGAACTAGATATGTTCTCAAGCAAACTTAATGTAGGCTTTGAAGTTTATCAAATTAAAACTGAAGATTTGATTACACGTGATTTCGGTCTAATTAGTACTACTGCGATTGATGCAGGTGCTCCGTTAGTGAATTTAGGTGATATGAAGAATACAGGTTTTGACTTAAGTATTGGTTATTCAAACACTTGGGATTCAGGATTTTTCTTTGGTGTAAACGGAAACTTCTCTATGTACAAAAATGAAGTTACTGCTTTAATTGGAGATACTCCAGTTGGAGGAACTACTGCTGATCTTAGAGGGCAACAACCAACAAGAACTGAAGTTGGTGATGAAATCTCTTTCTTCTATGGTAGAAACGTTATTGGTTTTACGGATGAAGGTAGATTTGAATATGAAGATGTTGATGGTTCTGGTGTAATTGATGATGGTGACCGTACAAAAATTGGTTCTCCGCATCCTGATTTCACGTATGGTATTAATTTACAGGCTGCATATAAAAATTTCGATTTATCGGCATTCTTTACTGGTTCTGAAGGAAATGACATATATAACTTTAACAAGTATTATACTGATTTCCCTGCTTTCGTAAATGGTAACAGAAGTACAAGAGTATTAAATGCTTGGACTCCTGAAAACCAAGATACCAATGTACCTGCACTTTCAACTAGTATTACAAATAATGAAGGAGATCCTAACTCCTATTACGTAGAAGATGGATCATTCTTTAGACTTAAAAACTTACAAATTGGTTATAAATTACCACAAACCCTAATGGATAAGTGGAATATGACTTCAATGCGTTTTTATCTTCAGGGAACTAATTTATTTACAATAACTGATTATGAAGGTTTTGATCCTGAAATTGTTGCTTATGACAATTTAAGTTTAGGAATAGATGGTAGAATTTACCCAGCTTCAAAGGTATATACCTTGGGTGTTAATGTTAAATTTTAATTACAATGAAAAAATATATAATTTATTTTACCTTGCTAGTAGGAATATTAGCATGTAGTGATGAGTTCACTGAAGGTGTCGCAATTGGAGCCCTTAGTGATGCAGCTCTTCAAAATGAAACTGGTGTCGACTTGATGCTGACTGGTGCATACTCTGCACTTGATGGTCAAAGAAACAATAATTTTGGTGAAGGATGGGCCCAATCTGGTGACAACTGGATTATGGACGTTTTAGCCGATGATGCCCACAAGGGAAGTACTGATGGTGATCAAGGCGAGCTCTATAATATAGAGACAATGACTTGGGGTACTGGTAGTTCTTATTTTCTTGGAAAATGGGCTGTTGTTTTTGCTGGAATTAACAGGGCTAACGCTGTTATTTCTTTAATAGCAGGAATTGAAGGAGGTAACTTCAATGCTCAATTGGCAGAAGCTAGATTCTTAAGAGGTCATTTTAATTTTGAATTACAAAAAATGTGGGGGAATGTTCCTTATATTTCTGATCAAAATTACACTGACACAGAATTTAACCAACCTAATCCTGGTCCAATTTGGGCTGAAATAGAAGCAGATTTTTTGTTCGCAATGGATAATCTTCCATCTGAACAAGGTCTTGTTGGAAAACCAACTTCTTGGGTTGCAAGAGCTTTCTTAGGAAAAGCACAATTATATCAAGGTAAGTTTGCTGATGCTGAACTTATGCTAGGAAGCGTTGTAAATAACGGGCCTTATAGTCTTCTTGACAATTATAATGATAACTTCACATTAATTGGTGACAACAGTATTGAGTCAATGTTCTCAATCCAGTTTACAAAAGATGATGGACAATCTTATAATGCCAACACGCAAGGTGCATTAAACTTTCCAAATCCAGGTCCTTTTGGATCATGTTGTGGTTTTTATCAACCAACACAAGATTTGTTAAATGCTTTCCAAACGGATGATGCTGGTTTACCATTGCTTGACACTTGGAATCAGACTGATGTGAATAGTGACTTTGCTATTGATTCAGATCAGCCTTTCACTCCTTTTGCAGGAAAATTAGACCCAAGAGCTGATTATACTGTAGGAAGAAGAGGAATTGATTATAACGGTTATGGAGTGAATCCTGGTAACGATTGGATTCGTGCAGAGTATTCTGATATCTCTGGATCTTATCTTCCAAAGAAAAATGTATATCAAAGTGGAGAAGAAGGAGCTAACCAAGGTACTGGTGGCTGGGGTCAACAATTGTCAGGTGTAAATTACCACATTATGAGATTTGCTGATGTTATGCTTATGTACGCTGAAGCGCTTGTTGAAAATGGTAAAACAGCTGAAGCACTTACTATAGTTAATCAAATTAGATCTCGTGCTAAAGCCTCTAACTATGTTCAGGCACCTGGAGGTGGAGACGCTGCCAATTATTCTATTGAATTATATACAAGCTTCCCAAGTCAGGATTATGCTAGAAAGGCTGTTCGTTTTGAGCGTCGTCTAGAATTAGGCATGGAAGGTCACCGTTTATTTGACCTTAGAAGATGGGGTGTTGCTGAAGAAGTTATGAACGAATATTTTGTAAATGAAGGACGTACTATTATTCCTTTTGCGACAGAAGCAGGAACATGGACAAGTGCAAATCAAAACTTTCCAATTCCTATTAATGCTATTGACCAAAGTGGTGGCATTTTAACACAGAATCCAGGATACTAATCTAATAAAGATTTTTATTTTTTTTAAAAAACAGAGCATTGTTATGATGCTCTGTTTTTGTATTTTTAACCGCACATAAAATTATTTTCTAATGAAAAATATCATTGGTTATCTCTTCCTTTTAGTACTTATAATTTCTTGTCAAACATCTGATCAGCCATCAAAAAAGCTGTTCCAACTATTAGATGTGAATAAGACTAACATCAATTTCTCAAACGACCTTACAGAAACAGATAGTTTGAATTATATGTCTTTCGCCTATATGTATATGGGAGGTGGTGTCTCTGCAGGGGACATAAACAATGATGGGCTTATTGACCTCTATTTTTCTGGAAATATGGTACCAAACAAATTATACCTTAATAAAGGTGATCTGAATTTTGAAGATATTACGGAATCAGCCAATGTTGCCGGTGACAACAGATGGTTTACCGGAGTTACTATGGCAGATGTAAACAATGATGGCTTGCTTGACATATATTGCTCAGTGGGTGGTAAATTTGGAACAAAAGCCAACCTTTTATACATAAACAACGGTGACAATACTTTTTCTGAAAAAGCTGAAGAGTATGGTGTAGCCAACATCGGTAATAGCATCCAATCTACATTTTTTGACTATGACTTAGACGGTGATTTAGATTTATATGTTGCCAATTACCCTCCTACCAAATTTAATGCGCCAAATGATTATTATCTTTTTAAAATATTTAATGTTACCGACGAAGAATCCGACAAGCTCTATCGAAACGATGGCGATGTCTTTACCGACGTAACCAAAGAAGCAGGTCTGGAATCGTTTGGTCTTACAAATAGTGTTACAGTAGGTGACCTTAACAATGACAATTGGCCTGATATTTATATCTCCAATGACTTCAATATGCCAGATTACATGTGGATCAATAATCAAAACGGTACATTTTCTGAACATTCAAAACAATTAACGCGTCAAACCGCACTGTACGGTATGGGTGTTGATATTGCTGATTTCAATAACGACCAGTTATTAGATATTTTTCAAATGGACATGACGCCTGGTAACAATAGACGTTCAAAGGCCAACATGGCGGGAATGAACCCTGATTTATTCTGGGGAACCGTAAATGCAGGTTTTCATTTTCAATACATGCAAAATGAATTACAAATGAATAATGGCAATGTACACGATTCATTACCCTCTTTTAGCAATGTCGCACGAATCGCCGGCGTTGCAACCACAGATTGGAGTTGGGGACCACTCATTGCCGATCTTGATAATGATGGATGGAAAGATTTATTCGTTTCGAATGGTACGCGAAGAGAGATCAACAACAAAGACTATTTCAATAATTTAGCCAATCAAAAATGGGAGCAAACCAGCTTACTTGAAAAGTCATTGGCTATTCCTTCTGAAAAAATTGACAATTTTGTATTCAAAAATAATGGTGACCTCACCTTTGATAAAATGAACCAGGATTGGGGCCTTGAATTCGAAGGCTGGTCAAATGGCTGCCTGTATGCTGATCTTGACAATGATGGAGACCTGGAAATCGTTATCAATAATATTGATGATAAGGCTGCCATATTTGAAAACTTCGTCTCAGACCAAAACAACTCAATTACGTTGAGGTTTAAAGGCCCAAAAAACAATACTTCGGGCTTAGGTGTAAAAGCCCTCTTAAAAACAAACGAACTTACACAGTTTCAAGAACTAACATTAACCAGAGGATTTCAATCTTCCGTAGCACCACAATTACATTTCGGTGTTGGCCAATCCGCCGCAGCGGATGAATTAAAAATAACCTGGCCTGATGGAAAAATTGAAATTTTAAAAGATATTGAGAGCAATCAGTTTTTAACCATTGACTATAACAATGCTGTTTTTGGAGCAGGATCAGATGAAATTAAATCTGAAAAATTATTTCGTACTGAAAACGACCCAAGTATTGTAATGAAGCATAAACATGTAGAAAACATTTACGATGACTTCAAGGATCAAGTTCTCTTACCTCACAAAACATCTTCATTCGGCCCTGGTTCAAGTGTTGGAGACTTAAACGGGGATGGCTTAGACGATGTTGTGATCGGAGGAGCTCATAACAATCAAACGGCTATTTATTACCAGACATCATCTGGATTTGAAAGAAAGCATTTTCCAGATGTTGATAATGATAGCGATCGTGAAGACTTGGGAAGTCTTATTTTCGATGCCAATGGAGATGGTTTTAACGACCTATATCTCGTTAGTGGAGGAAGTGAGTTTGACTATGATTCAGAATTATTACAAGATCGTTTATACCTCAATGACGGAAAAGGGAATCTGTCAAAATCAACTACTGCCCTGCCTGACATGTTGATTAGCGGTTCAAGAGTGCATCCATTTGATTATGATAAAGATGGAGATCTTGATTTGTTTGTGGGTGGCAGATTGGTTCCAAAGAATTATCCAATGCCAACCAGCAGTTATATTCTTGAAAATATCAGCACAAATGGGCAAGCGAAATTTATAAATGTAACTGAGAAGATAGCACCTGAATTAATTGATATAGGCATGGTTACAGATGCCAGCTGGACTGATTATGATAATGATGGCTGGGTTGACCTCATGCTTGTAGGAGAATGGATGCCTGTTACGGTCTTTAGAAATAACCGTGGTTCTTTTGAGAATATTACCCCAAAATTGAATTTAACGGATAGTACAGGATGGTGGTTCAGCATTGAAGAAGGAGATTTTGACAATGACGGTGATATTGATTTTATCGTTGGTAATTTGGGCTTAAACTACAAATACCAAGCTAGTAAAGACGAACCCTTTGATATTTATCTCAATGATTTCGATAAAAATAATTCTAATGACATTGTGTTGAGTTATTATGATGAAGGTGAAAAATTTCCGGTAAGGGGCAGACAATGTTCTTCTGAACAAATACCAGCTATCAAGAAAAAATTTAAGGACTACGATGCTTTTGCAGTAGCAACCCTTGAAGATGTGTACACGAAAAACTCACTTGAGACATCGCTTCACTATGAGGTTAAATCTTTTGCCAGTATTTATCTTGAAAATAAAGATGGTGAATTTATTCAGCATCAATTACCTAATTTATCTCAGGTGTCTAGTATCAATCAAATATTGGTTAAAGATTTTAATAATGATACAAATCTTGACATCCTTATTGCAGGAAATCTCTATGGATCAGAAGTTGAAACGCCTAGGAATGACGCGGGTGTAGGTCTTTATCTTGAAGGTGATGGCCAAGGTGGTTTCAAAGCCATGGCGCCCTCTGAAAGTGGCTTGTACATTCCTGGAGACACAAAAGATTTATCTTTTATAAACATTAAAGAGAAAACCTATATTCTTGCGGCCAAAAATGATGATGAGGTGCAATTTGTTGAAATAATTGGAGGTCCTTAATAGTAATTGGGGTTTTTGAATTGCTTATAGAAATACCGTTATGACCTTCAGCAATTAAGACAACGTCTTAATGAAAAGTTAGTATTTATAGGTTCTAATTAGTGGCTTAATTAATATTATGTTCAAAAAGTTTTTTTCAGAGTTTAGAATTCCAATACGTTATCACCTACTCTTTTGGTTGATCTACTTTATCTTTAACTTTTTTAGATTTGCCACGATTAATAATGACTATTGGTATTCACTTAAATCCAACCTGATTGAATTTCCGCTGAATATCATTATTACTTATTTTACAATCTATTATCTCATTCCTAAGTTTATACTTAAAAAGAAATACTTACAATTCTTTCTCTTGTTTACCTTGTCTCTGGCCCTTTTTTACCTGACCAGAACAGGCTTGAACTATATTTTAGTCAGCGAAAATATCTGGCCTGAAGCACAGGGAAATCAGGAACCCTTTACTGTGATTCACGTTGTTGAGTTAGTAATCGGTGCCATTTATGTCATTGCATTGGTCTCAGCTATAAAGTTGACTTATGACTGGGTTAATGAAAAGAAGCGCAATGATGACCTGCAGAGGATGCAACTCGAAACAGAGCTTAATTTTCTTAAATCTCAGATCCAACCTCACTTTTTCTTTAATACCCTGAATAATCTCTATGCTTTGGTGATCAAAAATTCACCTAAAGCACCAAATGTGGTAATGAAATTATCTGAAATCATGCAATACGTCCTCTACGAGGTTAAAGAACCCACGATCAGCTTGATGAAATCAATAAATTACCTTTATAGCTATCTGGAACTGGAAAAATTACGATACGGAGAAAGAGTAAAATCTAACATCAGTATTGAGGGTAATATTGATGATATTGAAATTCCCCCACTACTCTTTCTACCCTTTTTAGAAAACTGTTTTAAGCATGGAGCCAAACACCAAACCGACATAAATGTCAATATAGCCTTTGTTGTTAAAGACAATTTCCTTTACTTTACCGTAGAAAATGATTTCGTTAAAAGTGATGATACGGCCACTAAACATGGTATTGGGATTGAAAATACAAAGCGAAGATTACAATTACTTTATGGCTCATCCTATAGTTTAAAGACAAGATCTAAAGGAAATATATATACAGTGAATTTGAAATTACCTCTGCATGAAGATTAAATGTATTATAATTGACGATGAACCTTTAGCTGCTGAAGTTATTGAGACGCATTTAAAGGAATTTCCTAATATGGAGCTCCTAAGAAAATTTACCAATCCCTTAGAGGCTTTATCTATTATAGAATCAGGAGAGATAGATGTCGTTTTTATCGATATTAACATGCCAAAGATGAACGGTTTGGATTTTATTAAGAGTATTGATAAATCACCTTATTTTGTCATTACAACAGCTTATCGAGAATATGCCGTTGAAAGTTTTGATCTTGATGTGCTCGATTATTTGGTAAAACCTGTTCCTTTTACCCGTTTCTTAAAATCAATAAATAAAATTTCGCATAAATTCATTACTGATAAGTCTGATGACGCATCTCCTACAACTGAAAAATCTTTTATTTTTCTGAAAGTGGATAAAAAGTTGATCAAAATTAAATTTGAGGATATCTTTTTTATTGAGAGCCTGAAAGATTATATCAAAGTGTTTACCAAATCAGGTGATTATCTGGCTCATAAGTCATTATCAGGAATTACAGAAGAATTGCCCAGCAATCAATTTCTAAGGTTGCATAGGTCTTTTACAGTAGCACTAGACAAGATTCAGGCACTTGAAGGGAACTCTGTCTTGGTTTCGGATAAACGAATTCCAATAGGTCGTAAATATATAAATCACGCCAAAGACGTGATTTTAAATACGCCAATTTAGACATCACTATTTAACCATTCACGCGTCTAACATTACCGCCCGAGTTGTCACTTTCATTGACCTCTTCCGGATTACCCTTATATTGTATATCAGCTCCGCTTGAAGCACTTCCCTCAAAGGATTCGGTAACATACACATGAATATCTGAACCGCTGCTTGCATCAGCCTTACAAGTCTTTGCTTTTAATTCATAGGCATCAATATCGCTTCCACTAGAAGATGATACAATTAGATAGTTTGTTTCGCCAGCAACTCTTATTTCAGAACCACTTGAACTTTCACAGGTCAGCTCATCTACTTTTAAATCCATTCTTGCATGGGCGCCACTACTGACATTGATAACAAGTTTGTCAGTTGAAAAAGTATTCTCTGAATAAACCTCTGCCCCGCTATTCACATGTATTGCGTTGATATGATTCACTGATAAATGAATCTTTTTGGCGCTCGCTGAATAAATATTTTTAGTTGTAGTTATATACAATGTTCCGTTCTTCACTTCGGTTTCTATCAATTCGTGGAGATTTTCATCCGCTTCAACTTCCAAAGAAATCTTTTTACTTTTAGTTATATAAACGTCAAGGCCTCTGCTTGCATTGATACGTACAAAATCATCTGAAATTTTTCTTGATTTAGATACTACTTCACCATCTCCTCTAACCCCATCGAACATGCATGAAGTGGTCCCAATTAAAAGAAATAATACTAGCGATAGTTTGATAAAATTTTTCATGATTATATTTTTATTAGCTTATAATTATAAGACTCTATTGGACCTCAAACCGTTACACTTTTAGTGTATAAAAGTTTAAGGCCCTATTGAGAATAGATTAGACACTATCTTTTACACTTTTTACGACAACACCTGAGGCATCAATTTTAACTTCAGATTTTTCCATGCCATCTTCTTGAATTTCAATATGGACTCCGTCTTCATCAATTTTCATATTGAATGAATCATCATCACCTTCTATATGAATAACATCCCCTTCACAATCAAGACAAGCAAAACCATCCTTTGTCATTTGAAAATAATGTTTAGCCATATCATCATCATAGATGTTCTGTACATTATTAACGTCGTATAGAAAAGTTCTTGTTGAATTATCCAAATAGACGATTTGATCTTCTGGGAGATATAGATCAACATAGACCCTTTGCTCGCTAAATCTGTTATTGAGATCGGCTAAAAAGAAGCCGTCAATTCTCAACTCCTCGTCATTAAGTTCATAGGCATGACTTATCAAATCTGCATTCTCCCTAGCATCTTGTCTGCTTTGTCCTTGTGACAGTTTTCGCACTTTGGCATACATTGTTGTATCATCTGATTGTAATATATTCAAGCGTATATTGTTCGAATATATTCTCTCTTGATTATCTGCATCCAACACAATCTCCGACCTCCAGTTCCTTTTGAGCTTGCTATTATTTGAAATATCCTTATTGTCAACCATTTTTATTTCCAAGGTATCGGTGGTACTGTAATAAATTTCCTGGGAGTTTGTTACGGTTCCGTCATAGGCTGAATTCATAAACTGCCTGGTTCCAAAGAAAATTGCTACTAATAAGGTAACGATCCAAATTCCTAACAAAGAAAGTTTTGTAGTCTTACCAATTGATTTGGCATTATTTGAAAGAATTCTCAAGCCAAGAGCAAATAAGAAAAAGAACGGTATGGCGATCAGAACAAAGGTTAATACTGATAAAAACCAAATTGGTAATCCTGAATTATTATAGATTTCAGAGTTGCGAAACAACCAGTCATCATGAATAAAATCCAAAGATCCAAGTGTGAACATTCCTATCAACATCCCCAGAATAGTCGTCACGGCTACAATAATCAATAAAACGCCAATGAATTTACCAATGATCATAAAGATGGTAACAAATACTTTCCCTAAGGTATCTACCAGATCCTGTGAACCTGATTTGGCCCTGTTGCCATACTTCTTGTAATCGGCATTCTTAACCTTATCAGAGACCTCATCAATACCGTGTTTTACACGAGTTGATGCGTCTGAGATCTCATCACGAATTTTTTTTTCTATATTGGTTATGTTTACCTCAGCTCCCTCCATTTCTAGCTTTTCAGCTGTAGTATTAGCTTCTGGAAGTAATATCCACAATAAAGGATATACGATAAATCCAAATCCAAATCCAAAGGCTGCAACTAACCAACCCAACCTGATCCAAATTACATCAATATTTAAGTAATGTGCCATTCCTGATGAAACACCACCCAAAAATCTATCTCCACCATCTCTGTAGAGTTTTTTGCCTTTTTTACTGCTGTAATTGCCATAAGAATCATCATTGAAGATTTCATCGTCAACCATATAATCTTCTGGTTTTCCCATCACTTCAATTACTTCATCAATATCTTGTTCATTGATGACTTGTCTTACATCTTTTATTCTTTCCGATAAAATTTCACCTATTCTAGATTCTATATCCGTTATGATTTCATCTCTACCTTTGGGGTCATCACTTAAAGAACGTCGAATAGAATCTAAATAACCTTTCAGTTTTTGATAAGCAATTTCATCAATGTGAAAAAATATGCCACCTAGATTTATATTTATTGTCTTGTTCATTTTGTTGTAGTTTTTGATTTATTATTCTTTGTAATCAGATTAACAGCTTTAACTAAATCACTCCAGGTTGAATTTAAACCTGTCAAAAATATTTTTCCTGTTTCAGTTAAACCATAGTACTTTCTTGGTGGACCGGAAGTAGATTCCTCCCAACGATAGGTCAAGAGTCCAGCGTTTTTCAATCTTGTAAGTAAAGGATATACTGTACCCTCAACCACAAGCATTTTTGCGTCTTTTAGCTGGACCAGAATTTCAGAAGTATATGCATCACCGCTCTCTAAAATAGACAGGATGCAGAATTCTAAAACTCCTTTACGCATTTGTGCTTTTGTGTTTTCAATCTTCATGTTTTTCTCTTTTAATCTTTTAATTAATGATTGTTAAGACCCATTCTTAGAACAAAACTGACTGTACAGTATTTGCTATAAATATTACGATTGAGATTAGTATTGTGATCATAATTTTTTATTTTAAAAACTTAATAGTTAGGGGGTAATTATACACTTCACCTTGATTGGCCTTAATCGCAGCTAAAATGATCAATACAAATTTTATAACAGCCAAAACACCTATGATCGAACCTACACTGATCATTCCAAATAAATCTAAATGATGAAAATCAGTAGTTACAGTTCTAACGATAAAAGGTATAATGGATAATCCCAAGATAAATGTGTACAGCAAATAACTCAGATTAAAATTGATTGCCTCTTTTCCGTTCTTATCCAAAAAGCTACTTTTTCTTTTATTCATTTCCCAAATCACTAGTGGTCCTACCACAGCTCCAAAAGGAAATATATAACCAAAAAAGGCTGACAAGTGTAATAAAAAAGCGTTGTTGTTATCGTTTCGATGTGTCATAATTAAAATGTATATAATACTTTCTTATGCAAATATATGGATTAAAACTAATACTATGCAATACAAAGTACTAAAATTTAACATTTATTTAACAATTGAAAAAATAAGAAAAACTCGCATTTTTGTTGTACTTTAGGGGCTTAAAGAAAGAAAATGCCGAAAATAAACGTTAAGAATTTAAACCGATTTTTATTATTTAAACTGCCTTCTGCCTATATTTCTGGGGTCCGTGTGAGCAGTATTACAGATGAAAAAGCAACTGCATACGTCAAACATCGGTGGATAAATCAGAATCCATTCAAGTCACTTTACTGGGCAACACAAGGTATGGCCGCTGAACTCGTTACCGGGATCCTTATGATCAAAAAAATAGAGGAATCCGGATCAAAAATATCGATGTTAGTGGTAAAGCAAGAAGGGAGTTTTCATAAAAAAGCGACAGGGAAAATTATTTTTTCTTGTGATGAAGGCGCAGTCATTGACAAAGTAATAGATACGGCTATCAATACAAAAGAAGGCCAAAGCCTTGTCTTAAAAGCTACCGGATTTGATCAAGATAATGAAATGGTTAGCAGTTTTGAATTCACTTGGAGTATCAAATTAAAATCTAAAAAATAAATAGCAATTAATACCTTTTCTTATGAAGGCACATGAAATAGATTATAAAATATACGGTGAGGAAATGCAATTTGTCGAAGTTGAACTAGATCCTCAAGAAGGTGTGGTTGCCGAAGCAGGTAGCTTTATGATGATGGATGACCTCGTAAAAATGGATACCATCTTTGGAGATGGTTCTGGCCAATCCAAAGATATTTTAGGAAAATTATTTTCAGCCGGGAAAAGACTACTGACAGGGGAAAGTCTATTTATGACTGTTTTTACCAATACGGCTCCTACCAAGAGGAAAGTTTCTTTTGCCTCCCCTTATCCGGGCAAGATTATCCCTGTTAATCTTAAGGAGTTTCAAGGCAGTTTTATCTGTCAAAAAGATGCTTTTTTATGCGCTGCCAAAGGTGTTTCAATAAGTATTGAGTTTTCAAAAAAACTAGGCAGAGGATTTTTTGGTGGCGAAGGCTTTATCATGGAAAAAATAGAAGGTGACGGCATGGCTTTTTTGCATGCAAGTGGTACCGTTGTTAAAAAAGAACTGAAAGCAGGAGAAGTATTAAAAGTAGATACAGGTTGTATCGTTGGTTTTAGTACTTCTGTGAATTATGATATCGAGTTTGTAGGAGGAATCAGAAATACTATTTTTGGAGGTGAAGGCATATTTTTTGCCACGCTTACCGGCCCTGGTACTGTTGCCATTCAATCCCTCCCTTTCAGCAGGTTAGCAGATAGAATATTAGCTCATGCTCCTTCTAAAGGAGGAAAGCAAAAAGGGGAAGGAAGTGTCCTTGGAGGTCTAGGAGATCTACTTGATGGCGATAATCGATTTTAACGCTTATTATTGTCCTTCTGTACTTTTAATGTCATCGACAAATTTAACCAATTGCTGTCCGTATTTAGAAGCTCTTACTTTAGGACTCATCGATTTATTTACTGTATCGAGTAACTTAATATTTGCATTAACTAGCTCGGTCAATGCTACATATGGAGCTACTTCATAGTCTGAGTTGGTCACAGCAAAGTTGGTCATATACAAATACCTTTTTCTCTGCCATTTTTTTAATTTAACCGCCACCTGATCAATTGAATCCTGACTACCTATTTTACGGGCTTCATATTCTTCTTTAATCAAATCAAGTTTCTGATTGTTAAAATTCTTCTGCATGTCAGAAAATTTAGTAAGCAGGTCTTGATTTGTTGATCCCTTTATTTTTGCCTTTACATCAAAAAGATCGAGCTGAGAAACAATAGTTACCGTGTCCTTTTCACCAAAAAATGAAACTCTTTTCGAGCTATTACCCAAGGTCAAATAATACATTTCAGGGCTAATTACCTCATCGGTCATTAAGAAATCTTCTGTACCGTCAACATGAATAGAATCAACTGATACGATCAGTGAATCAACCTGTTTCTGCAAATAAAAAGTACCTTTTTTAAGTCCCTTAACTGATGCCTTTACATACATTGTGTTTTCATTCTCTTTGCTACAGGCAATAACAGCAATTGCTCCTAAAATTAACAGACCTATCTTCTTCATTATAATTGGTTTTTATCAGTGCGCAAATATATTAGAAAAATTGAATAATCCGATACATAATTCACTGATTTAAGGTGAGACCAATTGCATCAAAATGGTGCATCCAATCGCCGCAATTGTTCCAACTGCGTAACCAAATACTGCCAGTAGAACACCTACTGTGGCCAATGATGGATGAAAGGCCGCCGCTACTATAGGGGCTGAGGCCGCTCCCCCAACATTTGCCTGACTTCCAACGGCTAAGAAGAAATAAGGGGCTCTGATTAATTTCGCTACTAAAATGAGTAATAAAGCATGAATAGTCATCCAAATAAGTCCAATACCTACTAAACCAATATTATCCAGAATCAATGTAAGGTCCATTTTCATACCGATAGAAGCCACCAGAATATAAATAAATACACTCCCTATTTTACTTGCTCCTGCTCCTTCATAGGTCCTCGCCTTGGTAAATGATAAGAGTATCGCTCCTATTGTTGACAAACTGATCATCCAGAAAAATGAAGATCCTAGAAAAGTAAAAATATTTTTTACGGTGACATTTTCCATACCACCCACAAAATCACTGAAAAATTCACTGAGATATCCAGCGCATAAATGAGCCAAACTAACAGTACCGAAGGCTAATGCGATCATGATCATCAAGTCTGTCAAGCTTGGGTTACGTTCCACTTTTTTAGAAAACGAGCTCACCTTTTCTTTCAGTTCTTCAATTGCCGCCGTATCAGACTTCAACCATTTGTCTATTCCTTTTGATTTTCCGACTCCAATCAGAATGATCGCCATCCAGATATTGGCCACAACGATATCCACAAATACCATTCCTCCATATAGCTTTTGATTGTAACCATAGATCTCGAGCATGGCGGTTTGATTGGCGCCCCCTCCTATCCAGCTTCCTGCAAGAGTTGAAAGACCTCTCCATACCGCATCAGGTCCTGCCCCATTTAAAGCCTCAGGATAAATAACTGACATCGCAAGAATTGCAATCGGTCCTCCAATAACGATACCTACCGTTCCTGTAAAGAACATGGCAAGTGCCTTCCATCCCAAATTAAAAACTGCTTTCAAATCAATGCTTAAGGTCATTAAAACCAATGCTGCTGGCAGTAAATAGCGGCTTGACATATAATATAAGTTAGAAGAATGCTTTTCAACATCACCTGATTCGGATACTGTTTCCCATTCAGGAGCTATTAAGCCAAACGTTGTCAAAACCGCTGGTAGCATATAAGCCATAAACAGCGCAGGTACAATTTTATAAAACTTAAACCAAAATCCTTCCTTCTTTGAAGAAGTGTAAAAAATGATTCCCAGTGAGATCATAAGCAGACCAAACACTATCGTATCACTCGTAAACATTGGTGCATTATCCATATTTATATCTTTAAATTAAATTAATCGTTCCCAACCATAAAAATGGCATTACTGAAAAGTAGTTTTCCATTTTCCCAGAAATTTCTAAACAATGGGTCATCTACCAAATAAACAAGCCTACCTTTACCCTTTTTCTCCACGCCATACACCAATGATTCATCAATAGTGGCAAGCGCATTGCTACCTGCAAAACCACTTATCTTATCTGTTTTATTCTTAATAACACCCACATTATAACCGTTCTTTAAATAAGCATATCTGCTGCTATTTGTTTTAAGACTATAATAGGTATTCATATAGCCGAAACCTAATGGGTTTGTATGATCTAAAGATGTCTTAAAAACACTACCACTTACTTTATGAGATATATAATTTCTTTCTCTTAAATCATAAGTTATCAATCGAGACTTATTCTTTATCGAATCTTTTCTTTTCTTGTCTTGCTCCTTCAATTTCTTATTGCCAAACTTAGCTATTTCAAAATCATCAGATGATTCAAATACAGAAATCGCAGCGCCAAAGGCTACTATTTTTCCTCCAGCCTCAACCCAGGTATTCAATTTTTTTAATATTTTTTTATCGATAATATCATTATAATACCCTGTTGGTAAAACGATTACATTATACTTGTGCAGTTGTATGTTTGAAAGATATGATGTGTTGATTACTGTGATTTCATAAGCAATTTGTTGTTCGAAAAAATGCCAGATCGCCCCAAAATTATAAGGAGAAACATTATCCCCAGCTAAAACAGCAACTTTTGGTGCTTTCAGAAATGATACTTTATTCGACCCAAAATCAACGCCACTGGTCACCATTCCTGTTTTGGCTGGTATTGCCATACGATCAAATCGTTTAGCGCCTGATGTAACTATCGAATCAAAACCTTTCAAATTCTCATTACCAGCCCTTGTTAAAAGTAGTGTTCCGGGTGCGTATGTGACCTGATTCAGGTTAAATGACTTATTGGTAAACCTGACTTTCACTTTGTTTTTAAGTAAATATGAAAGAAAACTCACGTCATCAATACTATTCCATTTTGAAATATATGCATACGGTTTTTCAATCGAAAGTGTATCAGCAGTATTTTCCGAAATCTTATAAGGTGCTGCCTCTATTTTACTATTGATAGCATAAGCATCAAGACCTCTTGCAAATGGTAAAGACCAGGCCGTGATATCATAGGTTAATGAATCATTTAATTTGGTCTGAGCCTCAAACAAAGCCTTTATCAGATTTGATTTGGGCTGGTATAAACTAATAACCAAATCATTTTGATCAATGGATACTTTTGATTCACTGTTCTTTTTATAACTATATCCCTTTAAAGATCCTGTTGAACTCGGATTACCATATTCAATATCGTGCAGGTCTAATAACTTTATTAAACTGGTAATTTTATCATCCTTGTGGTTTTTAATTAAATAAGATGCAACAGGGCCCATTGGCTTTTCTTCGGCCTTTTTAAAATACTGCTTGAATTCATTTTGAAGAAGTGTTGCGTTTATAGAACTCACTTCAATAGTCGAAAGTCCGGTAGTCAAGTGATGACTTATCCTGTCTTTTAATGTCAATTCACTACCATCCTTAATTTTAACACCTAGTCCGGCGGCACCACTGCCCCCTTGTTCATAAGTCATTCCAATGGCTCCATTAAACATCGGGTAGGTATCTCCGTAACTAGGATACAATAAATCAAACTCTTCTCTTGTAAAATACAACCAGCCTTTTTCATCAAAATATTTAGCGTGATTCTTTCCAACAACTTTTTGAAAATCCTTTTGAAAGGAAGAAACCACTTCATGATAAGGCTTAGCTGCCGGGGCAAAATAATAAGGTGAATTCACACCTTGTTCATGAAAATCGACATGCACATGAGGCATCCATGAATTATATACGACCAATCGCTGTTTTGTTTCAATTTGAGTTGCCCATGCCCAGTCTCGATTCAAATCAAACAAATAATGGTTAGCCCTTCCTCCAGGCCAAGGCTCATGATGTTCGATTGCATCTGGATTTTTATTATAAGGACTATTTGATTTTTGCGAATACCAATTTACATAGCGTTCTCTGCCATCAGGGTTGATACAAGGGTCAATGATCACAACTGTATTTTCTAACCATTTTTTTGTCTCTGAATTTTCAGGATTGACCAATTCAAAAAGTGTTTGCATGGCCACCTCAGTGCTAACCGATTCGTTTCCGTGAACATTATAACTCAACCATACTATGGCAATATCTTGCTCTCCCGAATCACCTTCAATTAACCTTGCTGATCGAAGCTGGTTGTTGCGAATTTCTTCTAATTTAGAAAAGTTATTGGGGGAAGTTACAATGGCAAGGTTCAACGATCTTTTCTCATAAGTCTCTCCGTACTTTATCAACTTCACATTATCACTACTGCTCGATACATATTCAAAATAGTCAACAACCTGATGATGTCTTGAGAATCTAGATCCCAACTCATATCCTAAAAATTCTTTGGGTGATTTTGTTTGAGAATAGCTAAATTGATTAAAAAGAAATAAAGTTATAATGGCAAGTAAAATTCGGGTCATAGGGTTCTTTTTAGCTGGCTAAATATATAAAAACTCTTGGCATTTTAACTCCTTTTCATCTTCAATTAATTTTATCCTATCTACCACATTTTGAAAAAGATGTGAGTGACTTTAGCTTAGTACCATTAAATTGAACACTTTGTTTTTATCAGTGCAGTAACAATTAAACTAACTATTAGTAGCTTCAACTAATATGTCAACACCGAAATATCGGATGTGGAATCATTTTAAAAATCAATCTAATTAATGCGTAATAAGCAAATCTTTATTTATTATTGCTTTATATTTATTACGGGTTTTGACCATTTATTATGAGGCGATTTTTATTTGTTTTTTTGTTGATAATGCCCGCTCTACTAATGGCTCAATTAGAAGAAGACTCAACCAGCAATAGTTATTTTACCAAAATGAATAACACATTGAACCTTAGACTAGATCTGGACAATGATGTCAGGTCTTATGTTTATGATGCCCCCAATGAGAGTTATTCAATTAAACCCAATACAAACCTTAGACTTGCAGTTGCCATTAACTATCGGTTTCTGTCATTGAAAGTGGGATTTTCTCCAAAGTTTTTACAAGGAGCTGATTCTGATCTTAAAGGCAAAACGAATATATTCAGGTTATCGCTAGATATCTTTTATAAAGATTTTCTGCAAAATTTTGAGTTTAATAAAATTAAAGGCTATTATATTGAAGCTTTCGATGAATCAAATTTGAATCTCATTGAAATTAACAATGACTACATTATTTTACCTGATCTCAAAACATTAAATATAACAGGAACTACTTTATATAGGTTTAACGAAAACTATTCATTCAAAGCCGTTGTCAATCAGAATGAAATTCAAACAAAGAGCGCAGGAAGTTTTATACCCAGCCTTTATTATGGTTATTTTGAAATTACAGATGAAACCACACCACAGGATATAAAAAGCTTTTTTACCATCCTTAATGCAGGTTATTACTACACCTTTGTAATTAATAAAAACTGGTATTCTAACCTTGGTTTGTCAGGAGGTCTGGGGGTTGAATTTAACAAATTGATAACCAGAGTGGGAGATGATTTGCCAGACGTCACTTCACGGCACACAAATTTAGTCGGTAATATTAGCACACAAATTGGCTTAGGCTATAACTCTAAGCGTTTTTACGGAGGTACTGCCTTAGTGGGTAATGCTACCAACAGAGATGAACAATCAGTTATTCAATTTGATAGCGTGAGAGGGTATTTTAAGATATTTGTTGGGTACCGATTTGATCCTCCAAAATCTTTTGAAAAAGGCATGGATTGGTTAGAGAGCAAAAACCCGTTTAAAAAGAATTAATCTTTCAAAAACAACTGAAAATCGCCTTCAAAAATAGTAACTTTGGCAAGTACTTTTTACTAATTCAAAATACAATTCAATGAAAATCATTAAAATACTTATGCTCTTCCTTGTACTGCAAATTAATGCCCAGCAAGGGGGCATGTGGATACCTTCACTACTAGAAGGTATGAACGAAAAAGAAATGAAAAGTCTTGGTAGCGAATTGAGCGCTAAAGATATTTATGACGTGAATCATTCCAGCTTAAAAGATGCTATTGTTCATTTTAACGGAGGCTGTACTTCGGAGATCATCTCAGATAGTGGATTACTTTTAACGAATCATCACTGTGGATATGGTGCGATACAATCACATTCTTCAGTAGAGCATGATTATCTTGAAGATGGATTCTGGGCTAAAACAATGGATGACGAACTTCCTAATAAAGGGATGGTGGCTACGCTTATTGTTAGAATTGACGATATCACAAAAGAAGTTTTAAAAGACATTCCCAGTTCGGCCAGTCTTAAAGAGCAACAACAATTAATTGACCAACATATTAACAAGGCTAAGGAAAAAGCCAAAAAAGAAACATGGCAAGACCTTAAAGTCAAGTCAATGTTCGATGGAAATCAGTACCTCTTATTTGTGACTGAAACATTTAAAGACATCAGACTGGTTGGGGCGCCTCCAACTTCTATCGGGAAGTTTGGTTCTGATACTGATAATTGGATGTGGCCGCGTCATACTGGTGATTTTTCATTGTTTAGAATTTATGCCAACAAACAAAATCAGCCAGCTGAATACAGTGAAGACAATGTGCCTTATGATCCGAAACATTTCCTTCCT
Source organism: Lutimonas halocynthiae (assembly GCF_030409835.1). Classification (GTDB taxonomy): domain Bacteria; phylum Bacteroidota; class Bacteroidia; order Flavobacteriales; family Flavobacteriaceae; genus Lutimonas; species Lutimonas halocynthiae. The sequence continues at coordinate 177,614 of NZ_JAUFQO010000012.1, read as the reverse complement.
ATCTCATTAGACGGGGTATCAGAAAATGATTTTACAATGGTATTTGGTTTCCCTGGAAGAACAAGTGAGTACCTTCCTTCAGTTGCCATCGATCAAATAGTGAACAAATTGAATCCTCCAAAAATTAAAATAAGGGATGAATCTCTTAAGATAGTTGATGGCTATATGAGAAAAGATGCCACGATCAAAATTCAATATGCTTCAAAATATGCTCGAATTGCCAATTATTGGAAAAAATGGATTGGAGAGAGTCAAGGATTAACAAAATCGAAGGCTGTAGAAAAAAAGCAAGCTCTTGAAGTTGAGTTTCAAGAAAAAAACAAGAACAAACCTGAATATGCTTCTTTGTTAAATGACTTTGATAAATTATATAATGATATTGAAGAAGTTTCAGTTGCTCGTGATTATTGGGTTGAAGTAGTATACAGAAATGTAGAAATTTTAAATGCCACAGTTAAACTGTATAGATTTGAGAGAAGTATTTTAAAAAACCCTGATGAGTTTGATGAGGCAAGAACCACGCTATTAAATTCTTATAAAGGTTTCTATAAAAACTATAATGCAGATGTTGATCAAGACGTATTTGAAAAGCTACTGACTTTATATAAGGATGAAAGTCCTCAAGCTTATCTGAGTGAATCACTAAAAAGTGCGGATATTTCAGAATTATCTAAAAGTATATACACTAATTCTAGTCTTACAAACTTAGAAGCTATGACTACCATGCTTTCAGGTTCTTCAGATGAGGTGATCAAAAAAATAAATGAAGATCCGGGTTATGCTTTTGGTAAAACATTGGTTGATAATTTCTATCAAAACATCGATCCAAAATACCAAGATCTAAACCTTCAGATCAAAGCAGTTCAAAAAGTGTATATGAAGGCCTTGATTGAAACTTTTCCGGATGAGCGATTTTTTCCTGATGCCAATGGTACTTTAAGAGTTACTTATGGAAAAGTTCAAGGATATCAGCCTAAAGACGCAGTAGTTTACCAGCCTGTCTCATACCTAGAAGGTGTATTAGAAAAGTACCAGCCCGGTGATTATGAATTTGATGTTCCTGAAAAATTGATTGAACTTTATAACAATAAAGACTTTGGAGATTATGCCGATGATGGTAAAATGCCTGTGAATTTTATTGGAACCAATCATACAACCGGCGGGAATTCAGGAAGCCCAGTGATAGATGCCAAAGGAAATCTGATTGGTCTGAACTTTGACCGCGTCTGGGAAGGAACAATGAGTGATTATAATTATGATCCTGAAATCTGCAGAAACATTATGGTGGATGCCAGATACATATTATTCATTGTAGATAAATTTGCGGATAGCCAAAGATTGATCGATGAGATGAAATTAGTTCACCCAAAGAAAAAATAAAATATAATGATGACTGAGGGGCTCACTTAAGCGAGCCCTTCACTGTCTTCTTTATCAGATAGCCTACCCGAATCTTTTAGTTGTTTGCTAAGCATCCATTCTATCTGACCGTTCGTTGACCGAAACTCTTCTTTAGCCAGTTTTTCCACTTCCTTAAAAATGTCGGCTTCGACTCTCAAAGCAAAAGCTTTTTTACTTTTCATATCAATAACTTAATAATAGGTGATAAAAACATCATATAGTATGATATCATCAATCAAGATTCTTCTTCCTTTTTATCTCTTTCAATTAAGGCTTTTAAAATGCCTCGATGCGTAAACATATTGATTACTGTCCAATTCATTTTTGCATAGCTATTGATCAGGTCTTCAAAATTCTGCTGAGACTTCACTGCAGTTCCTGTTTGCTTTATTATTTTATACTCTTTCATATTCATCTTATTGTCTTTTGTTCTACTTATGATATCAAAATTACCAATTATTCATCCATAATCCCTTACTACTTGATGTTATACTCTCAAGTATTCAAAAATGTTCATTTTTTACTCAATTTATAGGAATTATTGTGAATATATGCTTTTAGATATATTATATTAATACTACAAATATATTATTTTAATATCAATTTCTATCATTTTTATTGATATTATGATTCCAATTATTGAGAATATAAAAAAATATGTAATTTATTTTCATATACCCCAATTTTTGTAGGGGTCATTTTCTCAAATACACAATTTTTACTCACATACCCTATTTTTTTTTGGGGTATTGCCATATTGCTTATTTTTACCACGATTAATCAATAGAAATATAATTACTATTAACTCATTATTAATTATTAAAAATTATCGCATGAAAAATCTATTTACTCTAGCAATGTTATTTTCAGTCTTTATAACATATGCGCAAGATTCAATTCCAGCTTCAGAAGAAGCCCCAAAGAAAAAATTTACATTTAGTGGTAGTGTTGATGCCTACTATAAAACAAACATAGGAGCTCCTAATGGAGGAGAATTCAGTCAAACACCTAATACGTCTTTTGCTAATGGAAATGGTTTTGCTATTGGAATGGCAAATGCCATCATTTCTTATGAAGGCAAAAAAGTGGGTGCAGTTGCCGATTTAGTTTTTGGTCCTCGTGGAACAGATGCCGTATTCGGTTCTTTACAATGGGATATTGATGGTGACGGTGCACCAGACTTAGGGAACAGTTCTCAAGTTGTGAACCAGCTATATGTTTACTGGAATGTGTCGGATAAAGTGACACTTACATTTGGTAATTTTAACACCTTCTTAGGATACGAAGTAATTTCTCCAACAGGGAACTTTAACTACTCTACTTCTTATATGTTCTCTTATGGTCCGTTTTCGCATACTGGTTTGAAACTGGACTATGCAATTAATGACGACTGGTCTTTAATGGGAGCCATTATGAATGACAATGATTTGACTAACTTCAACCCAACCAACAATTACACATTCGGTGCTCAGGTAGGATATAAAGGAACTTATTTAAACTTCTTGTATGGCCCTCAGTTCCAGGTTGATCTTACTACTGGGTTTGACATAAGTGATTCATTTTTCTTAGGACTTAACTCAACTTACTATGTTGACAACGATACTGATGCATCATTTTATGGTGTAGCCATTTACCCACAATTACAAACATCTGAATCATTTGTTCTTGGATTTAGAGCTGAATACTTCGGAGAAGGTAAAGGTGGTGTAGGCGCTATCGGCGGATATGATGACAATGGAGATGCCAATGCATTTGAATTCACATTAACTGGAAATTATGCGATAGGAGACCTAATGATCATTCCTGAATTCAGAATAGACACTACAAGTGAAGATACCTTCTTGAATGATGATCTTGATCCAACTGGCTCTTTAGCATCTTTCTTAGTAGCAGCTGTATACAAATTTTAAACAATAACAAATCATGAAGAAAATTGAAGCAATTATCAGAAAATCAAAATATTCTGATGTAAAAGAAGCGCTGCATAGCGTTGGAGTGAATTTCTTCTCTTACTGGGATGCCACGGGTAGAGGAAATGAAAAAGAAGGTCATGTCTATAGAGGTGTGTCTTACAGTACAAGTAGTATTCAAAGGAGATTTCTTTCTATCGTAGTCAATGATGATTTTGAAGAGGTAACCATCAAGGCAATTCTTGATGCAGGATCCACCGGAGAAGTTGGAGATGGAAAGATCTTTGTGTCAGACATCGCTGAGTGTTACAGAATAAGAACCGGTGAAAAAGGTGGTGATACACTTTAACCTATAACTAACGTAAAATTAATTTAGACATGGAATTACTTACTATAAATAATGTATGGATGATGATCTGTACAGCACTGGTTTTCTTTATGCACTTAGGCTTTGCCTTCCTTGAAATAGGATTGACCAGACAAAAGAACACGATTAACATTTTATTTAAAAACATTTTTATCATTACTGTAGGGCTTTTGCTTTACTGTTTGGTTGGATTCAACATGATGTATCCTGGTTTCGCTGAAGGCTCTTCTGGTTTCTTCGGATTTGCAGGATTCGGAATTACAGCTCCTGAAGGAGGTATGACTGCTGCTTACGCAGATGGAGGTTATACCTGGTGGACAGACTTCCTTTTCCAAGGGATGTTCGCTGCTACTGCTGCAACGATTGTTTCTGGTGCAGTTGCTGAAAGAATTAAGATTGTACCCTTTATGATTTTTGTGATCGTTTATGTTGGTCTTGTCTACCCGATAGCCGGTTCATGGAAATGGGGTGGTGGATTCTTAGATATGAGAGAAACACCTTTTTATGACTTTGCCGGGTCTACGCTTGTACACTCTGTTGGAGGTTGGGCTGCTTTAGTTGCCGTTTGGTTATTAGGAGCTCGTATTGGTAAATTTAAGGACGGAAAGCCAATGGCGATTCCTGGTCACAGCATTCCAATTGCAACCGCAGGTGTTCTAATCCTTTGGTTAGGCTGGTTTGGATTCAACGGAGGTTCTGTACTTTCAGCTGATCCTGAATTAACATCATTGACTTTAGTAACAACCTGTTTGGCTGCTGCTGCAGGTGGGGTTGTATCTTTCTTAGTATCTACAGCAATGTATAAAAATCTTGACCTTACCATGTACTTGAACGGTATTCTTGGTGGTCTTGTGAGTATCACTGCAGGTGCAGATCAAATGTCACCTACTGACGCCATTTTAATTGGTGGTATTGGTGGAGCAATTATTGTTTTTGCTGTTGCCTTAGTTGATAAAATCAAATTAGATGATCCTGTTGGAGCCATTGCAGTTCACCTTATTTGTGGAATATGGGGAACTTTAGCTGTAGGAATTTTCGGAAACCTGGCTGGCATAGATCAGTTGATCAGTCAATTTGTTGGAATCGCTTCTTATGCAGTATTCTGTATCCTTTCTTCATTTATCATTCTATATACGCTGAAGAAAACAGTAGGCATACGAGTTTCTGAAAAAGAAGAACTTGAAGGTCTTGACGGATTTGAGCATGGTATGGATGCTTATCCAGACTTCAGAATGAATGAACATTAAGAGTTTGTCTCTTTATAAAGATCTTTCAGCAGAAATACGCTGAATTGGTTAAATTTGTGTAACTAGAGGGTTTATTTAAAAAATAAGCCCTCTTTTTTTATACCTTAGCACCAACAAAAATGCATCATGAAAAATTTCTTCCTACTTCTTACATTATCCTTTATTTTTAACACCTCTTACGCGGTTAACAAACCTGATTGGGGCTCCACAGGGCATCGTGCTATTGGCGAAATTGCAGAGTTTCATTTAAGTAAAAAAGCAAAAAAGGAAATTGAAAAACTACTTGGAGGACAAGGCCTGGCTTTAGTTTCTACCTTTGGAGACGACATTAAATCAGACGATGCTTATGACAAATACTACACCTGGCACTTTGTAAACTTTCCGTTTGACACAAAATACGAAGACAGCAAAATAAATAAAAGAGGTGATATTGTTATAGGAATAGATCATTGTATCGACGTTTTAAAAGATCCTAATGCCTCTGAGCAAGACAAAGTATTTTTTCTCAAATTCCTCGTTCATTTAATCGGTGACCTTCACCAGCCTTTGCACGTTGGACGTGAAGAAGACAGAGGAGGAAATGATATTAAATTAGAATGGCATCGTAAAAAATCAAACCTGCATCGGGTTTGGGATTCTGAGATGATCAGTTTTTACAATATGAGCTATTCTGAGTTGGTAAGCAACCGAAAAAAACTATCAAAAGCTCAGGTTGAGAGCATTCAAAAAGGGAGCATTCTTGATTGGACCTATGAATCACAAGGTCTTGCCAAGAAAGTTTATGCTTCCGCAAAACCAGAAGCCAAATTGAGTTATAGATATTCTTACGACCATTTTGAAGTAGTCACCTCACAGTTGCAAAAATCTGGGATAAGACTGGCAAAAGTCTTGAATGACATCTTTATATAACTAGGTATATTTTTTGCATTAATTGGATGGAGTCTATAATCTTACTTTTAAGATGTCTAGATCTATATCATAAAGACTCTTAGGAGATAGGCATGATTTTCCCAACCCTATAGGTGCCCAATACCTTTAACTTTTCCTTTTAGTGCTCACAACCATTCATGATATAGACAACCAGGTTCTGTTTTCTTGGTGAAAATCCGGTGAGTTCTTCTAAAAATAGAACCATTTCGGCAGCGTTGGCTTTTCTGATTCACTACAGCCTCAAGGAAATCCCTAACGCTGTTCCTGTTGGGGATAGTCTTCATTTGTTACTTACTTATTTTATTAAATATAAACGACAATGGCAGTATAATCAAAAAAGACAATGACCAGACCTCTCCTCCCATTGTTGCAAAAGGCAGTGAAAATAATGCCGCCAGTGGCTCGGGAAGCATTTGATAAAACATGCGTTTTTCTTCAGAATCATTAATCTGATCGGAGGTTAACTTATTACTTCTTGCGTAGAACCAGTTAAAAACACCTAATAATCCTGCAAGAGCTAAAAAAACACTTTGCATCTGTAATGCGATACTCAAACCATCAAATTCCATATCAAACCTTACAAAATATAAATACAACATCAGGCAAACCATTTGCGCCAAGCCCACTGAAGCATGAACCCCTGAGCTCCTCACAAGATTTCCTAGCTGTTTGTTAATTTGAATCCAATAAATTCCTATTAAAATAAGCCCCACCAGCATAACAGTTAGCTTAGGAATGTTTTCCGCAAAAATCTGCTCTAAAGTAAAGTATTCCAGATCTGGATCTTCAGGCCTAGGAAGAATTAAAAAAGTCTGAAAAATAAGTAAAGTGAATAAAACATTCATCAGGATCTTTAAACTAAATAAGATCTCTTTTCCTCGCTCTAACTCTGCATTTGTAGCTGCTGCTTTCTTTTTAATCTTGAACATGCCCTATTAATTTGATTATACCTGCTAATGATTCCTCTAAGGTAAATACTTAAATTAATACAAATAAATCTTTTCAATTTTTCTTCTTCATCTAGGCCCGCACTTCACTTCAGTTATAAGTAAAATCACTATCAGTTAATTCAAATGTTAAATAAATACTGTTAAAAAATACTAAAAATGTTAAATCTTCGTTCTAAACAAGCATTCTTAACAATTGCAACAATGAAATTGAATATAATTTTAAAGAGTTTTGTAGTCATAGCACTACTAAGTTTTACCACTGTGAACAATGGTAATAACGAAGGGCCGCCTTCCAAGGAAGATTTTATCGACCTAAAGGAACTTATGCCCAACCTAAGATCTGATCTCAGATATTACGGTTCCAATAATTTTGTTGGAACACCAATCGAAGGTTATAATGAACCCAAAGTACTTCTAACTAAAGAAGCAGCAGCCGCACTGAAAAAAGTGCAGGATGAGCTTGAAAGACTTGGCTTTGGTTTATTAATATATGATGCATATAGACCACAGAGAGCAACAGATCATTTTATGAAATGGGCTGAGGACGCTTCAGATACTTCGACAAAAATGGAGTTCTACCCAAATCTAGATAAAAAAGACCTATTTGCGAAGGGATATATTTCAACAAAATCCGGGCATAGCCGAGGAAGTACAGTTGATTTAACTATCGTATCCTTAAAGACCAAACAAATTCTAAATATGGGAAGTCCTTATGACTTGTTTGATGAAGTCTCTAGCACAGATCACACCTCATCCATATCTAAAAATCAACATTCACTTAGACTATTATTAAAAAGGAGAATGGAAAAACACGGATGGCAATCTTATGCTCAAGAATGGTGGCATTTCACTTTAAAAGATGAGCCATTTCCAAATACTTATTTTGATTTTCCAGTAGAATAAAAATAGTTAACATAAAATATTTAAAATCCGATTGATCACTCAATCGGATTTTTTTATGGATCACAATTACTCATTAAGCTGAGGGGTCATTTAGCGATCACCTCGGAGGTGAGGTGCTCACCTCCGAGGTGATCGGAAGTGAAGGGGTGAGAACTGAACCCTTCACCTGCGAACCCTTCACCTCCGAGCCCTTCGGTAACGCACAAAAAAAAGGCCATCCTAATGGATGGCCTTTTAAACAATATAAAGTCTAATCTAATTGTTCATCAAATCATAACTTCTTTTAATAAAATCAGTCATTTCCTTTCCTTGTAATTGGTTTTGTGATAACCTGGCAAGGTCAAGGGCCTGATTGACATACTCAGTCTGCTTTCCTTTGGCTTTCAATATCTTTTGCATCAGATCGCTATTCGTATTCACCACAAGATTATACATCTCAGGGAATCCGCCCATACCCATCATTCCACCGCCACCACCGGTTTGCTGCATCTCCTTCATTCTTCTCATGAATTCAGGTTGGGTGATGATAAAAGGGTTTGATTTAGAATCCATTGGCTCCAACTGAACCGAATACTTTTCTTTCGGTACAATACCTTCAATAATTCCTTTTAGCTTCTCTTGATCGTCATCTGACAACTTAGAAATTTGATCCTCATCTTTTGGAATCAGCTTATCAATTGGATCAGCATCCACTCTGGCAAATTTAATTTTTTCGCCTTCACTTTCCAGCTTCTGAATCAAATGCGGTACAATTGGAGAATCCAATAGTAAAACTTCATAACCTTTAGCTTCAGCTTCTTCTATAAAACTATGCTGCTCATCTTTATTGTTAGCATAAAGGATAACAAGATTACCGTCTTTGTCAGTTTGCAAAGGTTTTAATTTCTCTTTCAATTCTTCAATAGTGAAAAATGCATCTTTTGTTGTTGGATACAAAGCAAATTTTTGCGCTTTTTCAAAGAACTTAGGCTCTGACAACATACCATACTCTATAACGATTTTGATGTCATTCCATTTTTTCTCAAATCCTTCTCTGTCATTTTTAAACAAAGAGCTTAATTTGTCAGCTACTTTTTTACTGATGTATGATGATATTTTTTTCACCGCACCGTCAGCTTGCAAATAACTTCTTGAAACATTCAATGGAATATCCGGAGAATCGATAACACCTCTAAGCATCTGAAGAAAATCAGGAACAATACCTTCCACATTATCAGTTACAAATACTTGATTTTGATATAGCTGAATCTTATCCTTCTGAACATCCATATTAGTGGTCAACTTAGGGAAATAAAGTATTCCTGTTAAGTTAAACGGATAATCAACATTCAAATGGATGTGAAATAACGGTTCTTCAAATTGCATTGGATACAACTCTCTGTAAAAGCTATTGTATTCCTCATCACTCAATTCACTCGGCTGTTTTGTCCATGCTGGATTAGGATTGTTAATAATCCTGTCAACAGTGATCATTTTTTGAGGTTCCTTTGTCTCTTTACCCTCTGCATCAGTAATTGTTGCTGGCTCATGCTCAGGATCAGCTACTTCTTCAGTTCCAAACTTAATTGGAACAGGCATGAATTTGTTGTATTTAGACAATAGCTCATTGATTCTGCTTTCTTCCAAAAACTCCAATGAATCGTCATCTATATGCAATATAATCTCAGTACCTCTGTCTTCTTTCTTTGATTTTTTCAAAGTGTACTCAGGTGAACCATCACAGATCCAATGTGCAGCAGCATCCTCTTCTCTAAAAGATTTGGAGTGTATCTCAACTTCTTTAGCTACCATAAACGCTGAATAGAATCCAAGACCAAAATGCCCTATGATTCCTGAATCATTCTTTTCATCTTTGAATTTGTCAAGAAACTCTTCAGCTCCTGAAAAGGCGATATCATTGATATATTTTTTCACCTCATCCTGAGACATTCCAATACCCTGGTCAATGATATGAAGTTTTTTCCCCTCCTTATCAATTTTAATTTCCAGTTTCGCATCATCAATATTACCTTTATACTCACCAATCGTTGAAAGGTGTTTCAATTTTAAAGTTGCATCTGTTGCATTAGAGATCAATTCTCTTAAAAAGATCTCGTGATCAGAATATAAAAAACGCTTAATTAGCGGAAATATATTCTCAACAGCTACATTTATTTTTCCTTTTGCCATAATTTCTTAGTTTATAATTTAATATGTACACCTTGCCTAATCAAATTAAATACCAAACCATCTATTATGACAAGATGACAGAATAATAATTTCAAACGGCCAGACACTGATCTGACTCACCTATGAGAATCCAATAAATTACTTATCTTTACTTTGCGGCTTTCCCGATGAAACTCAATGATTTTTTGAGGTTAAACCGCCATTAAAGGACAAAAAAATAAATTTATTCTACACATGTATAACTCTAAGATAACCGGACTCGGTTTTTACGTACCTGACAATATTGTTACCAACGATGATCTATCAAAAATGATGGATACCAATGATGAATGGATTCAAGAACGAACCGGAATCAAACAAAGACATTGGATCAAAGAAGGAAGTAATGAGACTTCCTCTACGATGGGAGCTAAAGCTGCTGAAAGGGCAATCGAGAAGTCTGGTTTAACTAAAGACGATATTGATTTTATCATATTTGCTACCTTAAGCCCTGATTATTATTTTCCTGGCTGCGGCGTGCAAATACAAGACATGCTTGAAATGGATACGGTTGGTGCTCTGGATATAAGAAATCAATGCTCTGGTTTTGTATATGCACTTTCTACAGCTGACCAATTTATCAAAACCGGTATGTATAAAAATATACTTGTAATCGGCTCAGAATATCACAGTAACGGACTCGATAAGACAACCAGAGGAAGAGGTGTTTCGGTAATTTTTGGTGATGGAGCCGGCGCATGTGTACTCTCAAGAACTGAAGACAACAATAAAGGTATACTATCGTCACATTTACATAGTCAGGGAAAATATGCTGACAAATTAATTGTAACATCGCCAAGTATAAAACATTGGGTACCCGAAATCATCAACGCTGAAGAAGAAGACATTTCTTATTTCCCTTATATGGACGGAACATTCGTATTCAAAAATGCCGTGGTTAGGTTTAGTGAAGTGATCATGGAAGCTTTAGCTGCAAATCAAATGCAATCTACAGATATTGATTTATTCATTCCACATCAGGCTAATTTGAGAATTGCCCAGTACATACAGCATAAATTCAAACTGAAAGATGATCAGGTATATAACAATATCATGAATTATGGAAACACTACAGCTGCTTCTATTATTATTGCTTTAAGTGAAGCATCTGAAAAGGGCCTAGTTAAAGAAAATGACATCGTTCTTCTGGCTGCCTTTGGTAGCGGCTTCACTTGGGGAAGCGTACTCATAAGATGGTAATATTCAGTCATAAAAAAAAGCGACCCTAGGGCCGCTTTTTTTTATGATTTTTGATAATCGTCATCCCAATCGTGAACTTTTGGCTTTCCTAATTTCCCTTCAGATTTGGCAATCAGCATAGAAACCGTCGCATCTCCGGTAACATTGACTACTGTTCTACACATATCCAGTGGCCTGTCAACCGCAAAAATAAGCGCCAATCCAGCTTCAGGAATTCCGGCTTGGGCCAATACAATAACCAACATAACCATTCCTGCCCCAGGCACAGCTGCTGAACCAATACTGGCTAAAGTTGCCGTAGCAACAATTCCTAACTGTACACCAAGAGACAAGTCCATACCAAATGCCTGAGCAATAAAAACGGCTGCAACAGCTTGATACAAACTTGTTCCATCCATATTAATCGTAGCCCCGATTGGCAAAACAAAACTTGATACCTCTTCATCAACACCAAGATGCTCATGCACTCTTTCCATCGTAACAGGAAGCGTTGCTGCACTCGAACTTGTAGAAAAGGCTAATAATTGAGCGGGAGATATGCCTTGCAAAAACTCCTTTGGCTTTTTCCCGGTAAAAATCAAAACCAAGACTGTATAAAATACAATCATGATAAACAAACCAAAAACCACTGTTAATGCATACCACCCAAGGGCTTTAAAAAGATCTGCACTTGGCGACTCAACGATCAATGCAGCTAATAAAGCAAACACACCATAGGGCGCAGCTAACATGATCAGGTCTATCATTTTTAATATAACCTCATTAAAACTATTGAAAAAATCTTTGACCGGTTTAGCCCTATCTTCAGGCAGTAAAATAAGCCCTACTCCAAAGAAAACGGCAAAAAAGATAACCTGTAACATATTCCTGTTTTCCCCAGCAGCTCCAATAATATTGTCTGGAACCAGATCGACTAACGCTTGCAAAGGCCCGCTATTTTTTTGCGCCGCGGCTTCATCTTTATATTTTTGAGTGTTCTCAGAATAATTGGACACCATTTCTGTTCTTGTTGCCTCAGTTATTGAATCACCAGGTACAACCACATTAACCAACAATAAACCTATACTAACAGCCACCACAGTTGTCAGTAGATAAATCGATATGGTCTTCCCTCCCATCTTAGACAGCTTTGAAATATCCTTCAAATCGGATACACCAGAAATTAAAGACCCTAATATCAAGGGCACGGCAATCAGCTTCAAGGCATTTATAAATATCGTCCCAAAAGGTTTAACCCAATCCTGAACAATCTCCTTTCCACCTGAAAAACTAACCATAAGGAAACCAAAAGCAACCCCAAGTACCATTCCTAACAATATTTTCCAGTGTAAAGCTAATTTCTTCATATGCCTAATTATTTGCGGGAAGATACTAAAAATATCAGTTGTTCTTTGCAAGAAAGATACTACACCTGCTAATTTTGAGCATCCTATATTTAACAGTCAAAATTTGCTCATTTATATATTATACTTACATTTGCCGAAAATTAGGATTATAATGGAGAAATTGAAAAAACGATGGGGAATAAATTCAAATTGGCAGGTAATTGCCATTTTCATCGTATTCGCAATTAATGGTTCATTTGCTGCTTGGGTAGCGGGGCCAATAACCAATTTCTTTGGGTTAAGTGCCGAAACAACGAAACCATATTTTCTTTATATCGTTTTGAGAATTCTATTGATCTTCCCTATCTATCAGGTCACTTTGCCTCTTGTGGGATGGGTATTTGGCCAATTCACTTTTTTCTGGAATTTTGAAAAGAAAATGCTTCAAAGAATGGGTTTAGGCCGCTTTATTAAGTAGGCTTTACTTTATTCAATAAGTATACGTAGCACCAGGTTAAAGTAAAAGACGGGAAAAAATCTAATCCCGGAATTGCTTCTTCGACAAATGAAATCAAACCCCCAATCTTACCTACATTTCCCTTATACAGTTTGATCATTAAAAATGCTGATAATGGGGCCCAAACTATATCTATTAAAGGAAAAATATAAGATGCCATTCCTATCACATCAAATAAGATTCCGAGTAGTAATTTTTGTTTTTTACTTAGATCTTCCATAAAAAATGAGCGCTAATGATTAGTTTAATTTACTGGTTATCCCAGCTATTTTTCGCTCTGATTTGCTTGTATAGCTTAATGCCTAACATAAGCAATACTGAAACCCCAACAATACCAACAACACCAAAAACCCAACCTAATGTTGTTTTCAAAACCACTAAGAAAACGCAGGCAAACAGTATGATGGTAGCCACTTCATTCCATATCCTTAAGCCGTTCGAAGAATAATTCAAATAACCTTTAGCAATCTGATTATACATCATTTGACAAGATAAATGATAAGCAAACAACAAGGCTACAAACACCAATTTAATTAGCATCCAGTTTGCCTCTAACCAATAAGGCTGTAAGATTAATAACCATATTGCAAATATTGTAGCCAGCACTGCTGAAGGCCAGGTGATAATATACCATAATCTTTTGCTCATCAGCGCATATTGATCCTTAAGAATCGTTTGACTTGGCTCTTCTTTCTCTTCTGCTTCTTTATAATAAATAAAAAGTCGGATAATATAAAAAAGACCTGCAAACCATGTGGTTACAAATATGATATGCAATGATTTAATGTATAGGTAAGTCAATATACTTTATTTAGAATTCCAATCTCCTATCCATTTCTTAACAACCTCAACCCAGGCTTCACTCTCATTCAAACAACTTATATGCTTAAACTCTTCTCCTCCAAAGGCCAGAAACTCTTCCTTTCCTTCCATGGCAATTTCTTCTAAGGTTTCCAAACAGTCGGCCACAAAGGCAGGTGTTATAACCGCCAATTTTTTTATTCCTTGCTCAGGCATGGCTTCCAATTCATGGTCAGTATAGGGTTTAAGCCAAGGGTCTTTTAACAATCTAGATTGAAATGAATTTCTATAGGTTCCTTCTTTTAAACCTAATTCTTTCACCATTCCTTTTGTCGTCTCGAAACATTGATGCCTATAACAGGTCTTATGTGCTTCTGAGCTAACTTCACAGCAAGTCCCATCCAATTTACAGTGAGACCCTGTTGGATCACCTTTAAAAATATGTCTTTCTGGAATGCCGTGATATGAGAACAAAATCTGATCATAATCAAATCCATTTAACTGTTCCTTCATATTCTCACTCATCACCCTAATATATTCCGGGTCATTATAAAAAACGGGCTTCACTTCTAATGACATATTCTTAAAAGACGCTTTAATAAGGTCTTTTGTTTTTTCCACTACTGTCTCAAAAGATGACATGGCATAATGCGGATACAATGGTATCAAAAACACCTCTGTCACATCCTGTTCCTTCAGTTCATTCAATGCCTTCTCGATACTCATAGAACCATATCTCATGCCCAATGCAAGAGGCATATCCAAATTTAGCTTCACTTTGTCAGCAAATCTTTCTGAGATGACCACTAAAGGAGAACCTTCCTTCCACCATATTTTTTTATATGCAGCAGCAGATTTTTTTGGCCGAACATTTAATATAATTCCTTTTATGAGTAAAAACCGCTTCCAATACGGAATATCAATTACTCTTTCATCCATTAAAAATTCATCCAAATAGCGTCTGACATCTTTTACTTTGGTACTATCCGGAGAACCCAAATTAACCAATAACACACCTTTCTTTCCCAAATTAAGTTTCTTTAATTTTAATAATTTTCAGTGGTAAATATACTAGTTTTCAATTTTGAAATTGAAGCATGATGAATTTTTTTTAAGCAATACTTTGAAAACTTTTATCGTTATTTTTTTTATTTCAAACGATATCTTTTCCAAACCTATCTCTCTATTTTTGCTTCGTACAATTATTATAGTATTTATGAAACCGCCTATACTTATTGTATTCCACAATGTTTCTTGATATTAAAAATGACAAATTGGAATGTGATATAAATCATGGTTTAAAAAATTCTTATAGCGTAATTTTGGTTTGAAATTAATGAATGTAACGATTACAAACCTCGATTCCTAAGATTCATCCTGATATGACAAAAAATTCAGATTGCAAAAAATTCTATGTGATTGGCTTAAATTACAAAAAGGCTGACGTTGTCACCCGAAGTAATTTTAGTCTCAGTAAAGAGAATCAAAAGCTACTCCTTTCAGAAGCGAAATTGCAAAACATAAACAGTGTTATCATATTATCTACATGTAACAGGATTGAGATTATGGGATTTGCGAAACATCCTTTCCAATTGATTTCTTTACTCTGTAAGTATTCAAAAGGTACTGTTGAGGATTTTGCCAAAGTTTCATATGTATACAAAAATAGCGATGCATCTGAACATGTTATTAGGATAGCTACCGGAATAGACAGTCAAATCCTTGGAGATTATGAAATTGTAGGTCAACTTAAAGATGCTTTTAATCTTGCTAAACAAGCAGGCACCTTAAACGCCTATCTTGAAAGACTCTTTAATGTTGCGCTTCACGCCAGTAAAGAGACAAAAAACAAGACAAGTTTAAGCTCTGGAACTACTACGGTTTCATATGCAGCGATTCAATATATAAAAGATCATTACAGTAAAAAGCAACCCCAAAACATTTTAGTTTATGGCTTAGGTGATATAGGCCAGAGCACAGCAAGAAGTTGTTCAGAATATTTAAAGGCACATACAATCACGGTGATCAACAGAACAAATTCTGTTGCACACGATCTTTCAAAAGAAGTTGCTATTAATGTAGCCGAACATGACGAACTAAGAGATAAAATAAATGATTCAGATATCGTAATTGTGGCTACAGGTGCTGCTAATCCTACGGTATTGAGTGATATGATCCCGGCCGATAAAAAGCAATTGATTATAGATCTTTCTATACCAAGAAATGCAGAGCCTCAGATAAATGAACTTGAAAACACTAATGTTATTGATGTAGATGTTTTATCGAAGAAGACTAAAAAAACTATTGAGGAGAGAAAAAAACAGATCCCTTTAGCAGAAGAAATTATTCAAAAATATAAATCTGAATTTTACGAATGGCTGATGTTCAGAAGAAGTACTCCCGCCATAAATTCTCTTAAAAAATCTCTTGAAGTCATCCAACAAGATGCCATTTCTACACATTCTAAAAAGCATCAGCAAATGAATGAGGAACTTCTTGAAAATGTCACATCGCAGATGATTAATAAGATCGTATCTAAATTTGCGATGCACTTAAAGTCTGAAAACACTCAAGCTAACCAGAGTATTAAAGTGATGAAAGACGTATTTGATTTAGAGACCACAGAAAACTAATATGAAAAAAACTATACGAATTGGAACCAGGTCCAGTGAATTGGCACTTTGGCAGGCGAATACTGTCTCTAATCAACTCATTTACTTAGGGCATGAAACAGAAATCGTTAAAATTGATTCTATTGGAGATTCGGTTTTAAACAAGCCGCTTTACGAGCTTGGGACAACCGGTGTTTTTACCAAAAATCTCGATGTAGCCTTATTGAATGACAAAATTGACATCGCAGTTCACTCTTTAAAGGATGTTCCCACTGTTTTACCACAAGGAATTGTTCAGGCTGCAGTGCTTAAAAGAGGTTTGCATCATGACATTCTGGTATTAAAAGATAATGAAGAGTTCTTTACCCAGAAAACAGCCACTATCGCAACAGGAAGTTTAAGACGAAAGGCACAATGGCTTCACAGATTCCCACATCATAACATTACTGGTTTAAGAGGAAATGTAAATACAAGATTAAGAAAGTTAGAAGAAAATGACTGGAACGGTGCCATCTTTGCAATGGCTGGCCTGAAACGAATTGGCTTGTTACCGGATAATTTACTTAAACTAGACTGGATGTTACCGGCACCTGCTCAAGGAGCGGTAATGATTGCTGCGCTGGAAAAAGATACTGAGCTCTTAGAAGTTTGTGCTGAATTAAACGACAAGGAGACTGAAATGTGCGTTGGAATTGAAAGAGAATTCCTGAATAAACTTGAAGGAGGTTGTTCTGCTCCAATCGGAGCTTTGGCAATGATAAAGGATGAAGAACTTAAATTCAAGGGTGCACTTTTTGGACTAGACGGGAAACAGAAAATAGAATTTTCAAAAGCAGTTCCTGTAAATCACACTACTGATATTGCAAGTTTTGCCGCCTCTTATATTCTTGACCGAGGTGGGAGAAAATTAATGCGTAAAATTGGAGAAGTAGAAAAAGACATCAATATTTTTTCAACTAAGAACCTATCAATTGGTCAAAAAAGCGCTTTAAATCAAGAGATTGGTACTGACATGAGTGATTTTATTACCATACGTTTCAATCGTTTGAAAACAGCGGTAGTAAAAAAACCGATAAAACACGTTGTTTTTACGAGTCAGAATGGCGTAGAAGCCCTTTCAGACAGCTTTATGGCCGATGAATTAGACTTTGAACATATTTATTGTGTAGGAAGAAGAACTAAAAGACTCATTGAAAGAAAAATAGGAAAAGTAGCGCACGTAGAAAACGCTGCCGGAAAGTTAGCCGATTATCTTGCTGAAAATATAAAAGGCGAAGAAGTAACCTATTTTTGTGGAGACAAAAGACGTGATGAATTGCCAGGTATACTCGATAAAGCTGGAATAACTTTGAATGAGGTTATCGCTTATAAAACCTTGCTAAGCCCAAATAAATTAGGTAAAAAATACGATGGCCTTCTCTTTTTTAGCCCTTCGGGTATTGAAAGCTTTTTAAGCGAAAACATTATTGGAGAAGAAGTGGCTTTTTGTATAGGAAATACAACTGCTACGGAAGCTAAAAAACACTTTAAAACAGTAATAGAGGCTAAATTACCGTCAGTTGAAAGTGTATTAAATTCGGTTAATGCTTATTTTTCAAAATAAACACATTGATTATGAACAGAACCAGGCGACTTCGTAGAACAGATAATATCAGAAGGCTTGTAAGAGAAAACAGCCTTCAGCTCAATGATCTTATTTACCCACTTTTCATAGAAGAGGGAAAAGATATCGAAACAGAAATAGTTTCAATGCCGGGAATTAAAAGGTTTTCACTGGATAAGCTATCCAAAGAACTGGATGAAGTTTCAGCTTTGAATATTCCTGCTGTATTGCTTTTTGGCATCCCTAGCTCAAAAGATGAGATTGGATCCCAAACATGGAACGAGCAAGGAATAATTCAAAAGTCCATTCGCTTTATTAAAAAGCATTACCCACAACTTTATGTTATTACTGATGTGTGTTTTTGTGAATACACGAGTCATGGACATTGTGGTATCATTCACGATAATGACGTTGACAATGATGCTACATTGGTCAATTTAGCCAAACAAGTTGTCTCGCATGCCAGAGCCGGAGCGGATATGGTTGCTCCTTCAGGAATGATGGATGGAATGATTGCAACAATACGCGAAGCACTTGACCAAACTGGATTCCCGAATCTGCCGGTTATGTCATATGCAGTGAAATATGCATCTGCGTTTTACGGACCTTTTAGAGATGCTGCAGATTCAACCCCAAGTTTTGGCGACAGAAGAACCTACCAAATGGACCCTTCTAATCGAGATGAAGCCCTGAGAGAAGCTAATTTTGATGACCAGGAAGGCGCTGATATTTTAATGGTCAAGCCAGCACTCTCCTACTTGGATATTATTCGAGATATAAAAAATAACTTTGACCGTCCGGTTGCCTGCTATAATGTGAGTGGAGAATACTCAATGATAAAAGCGGCTGCTGAAAAAGGATGGATCGATGAAGAGAAAGTAATGATGGAGAGTTTACTCTCAATGAAGAGAGCCGGAGCTGATATCATTATTACTTATTTTGCAAAAGACGTTGCAAAATATTTATTAAAAAATTAGTAAAATCACAGAAGGAAACTATAAAAAAATGCACTTAGAAAAATCTATAGAACTCTATACTAAAGGTCAAAAAAATCTTGTTGGAGCAGTAAACTCACCTGTAAGAGCTTTTAAATCAGTAGGTGGCTTTCCGGTATTTATCGACCATGCAAAAGGAAGTAAGATATTTGATGTAGACGGTAATGAATATATTGATCTTGTCTTATCCTATGGGCCAATGATCTTAGGTCATCGTCATGAGAAAGTTGAACGATCCATAAAGAAAGCCTTAAAAAAAGGTTATAGTTTTGGAGCCTCAACCAATAAAGAAATCAAATTGGCAAAAATGGTTTGCGATGCATTTCCGGGAATGGACAAAGTACGTTTTGTCAATTCTGGAACTGAAGCTGTATTAAGTGCCATACGATTAGCAAGAGCTTATACCGGATTCAATAAAATTATCAAATTTTCAGGTTGTTATCACGGGCATATGGATGCCTTATTAGTGGCAGCAGGTTCTGGATTGGCTACCTTGAGTTTACCAGGCAGTGCTGGTGTTCCTGACGAAGCGGTAAAAAACACTTTAATTGCCGAATACAATAACCTTGACAGTGTCCAAAAACACATTGATGAGAATCAAGATATTGCGGCTGTAATTATTGAACCTATCGCCGGAAACATGGGCGTTATAGAACCAAGCCAGGAATTCATCCAAAAGTTAAGATCTATTACACAGGAAAAAGGGATTCTTCTCATCGCTGATGAAGTCATGACAGGCTTTAGGTCAAAATTTGGCGGAGCACAAGAATTACTTGGAATTCAGGCTGACATTACCTGTCTTGGAAAAGTTATAGGAGGAGGATTTCCTGTAGGTGCTTACGGGGCGAGAAATGAGATCATGGAAATGGTTGCGCCACTAGGTGCCATGTACCAGGCAGGAACGCTTTCAGGGAACCCGATTGCAATGGCTGGCGGAATAGCAACTTTAAAGGAATTAAAAAAGCAAAATCCATATAAAGCATTTAATAAGAAAGCTGATAAAATAAAAAATATGTTATTATCGGCTGCTGAAAAACATGGGGTTGCATTACAGGTGAATCATTTTGGCTCAATGATTAATCCATTTTTTACAGATAAAACGGTTACTGACTTTAGTTCAGCACAGTCTTGTAATACAGATAGTTTTAAAGTTTTCTTTTGGCAAATGATGGAACATGGCGTGTTTTTGCCACCTTCACAATTTGAAGCCTGGTTCCTATCATCTGCTTTGAGCAAAAAAGACCTTAAAAATATTGAGATAGCTATAGATATAGCAATGGCCAAGGTCTCAGAAAAACAAATAGAAAAAAAGTAATTGACAACAAAATTGTTGTAAGACACGAAATATAATTATGATCAAAAACGATTTATACTTAAGGGCCTTAAGAGGCGAAACTGTTCCG
The DNA here is from genome assembly GCF_030409835.1 of Lutimonas halocynthiae. Classification (GTDB taxonomy): domain Bacteria; phylum Bacteroidota; class Bacteroidia; order Flavobacteriales; family Flavobacteriaceae; genus Lutimonas; species Lutimonas halocynthiae. Next base: position 157,242 of record NZ_JAUFQO010000012.1, on the reverse strand, counting down.
AGACCACCCGTTTGGATGATGCGGCAAGCTGGCCGGTATTTACCTGAATTTATAGCCATTAGAGAAAAATATGATTTTTTTACCCGTTGTAGAACTCCAGAACTCGCATCAGAAATTACGGTTCAACCCATCCGAAGATATGGTATGGATGCAGCTATTCTCTTTTCTGATATACTTGTGGTGCCTCAGGCTATGAACATTCCCTTTGAAATGAAAGAAGGTCTTGGTCCTTATCTGCCAAATCCTATCAGGTCACAGAAAGATGTTGACCAGACAATCGTTCCTGACATCAATGAAGAATTGGGTTATGTTATGGATGCCATCAAAATGACCAAGGAAATGCTCAACGATGAGATTCCTTTGATAGGTTTTGCAGGCTCCCCTTGGACCGTTTTTTGTTACTGCGTTCAAGGCCAGGGATCTAAATCTTTTGACAAAGCCAAAGAATTTTGTTTTACACAACCTATAGCGGCACATCAATTACTTCAAAAAATTACGGATACAACTATTGCTTATTTGAGAGAAAAGGTGAAAGCGGGAGTTGACGCTGTTCAGATTTTTGATTCTTGGGGAGGCATGTTATCTCCAACAGATTACCAGGAATTTTCATGGAGATACATCAAACAGATTATTGATGCGCTTCACAATGAAGCCCCCGTCATAGCATTTGGAAAAGGTTGTTGGTTTGCCCTTGAGGAAATGACAAAGTCTAATGTTTCAGCCCTTGGAGTTGACTGGACGCTAAGTCCGAAAATAGCAAGAAAATTGACCAATAATAGTGTGACCTTACAAGGAAACTTAGATCCTTCAAGATTATTATCTCCTCCGGCCGAAATCAAGAAGTTAGTAACAAACATGATCAACGAGTTTGGTAAAGATAAATACATTGTAAATTTGGGCCATGGTATTTTACCTAATATCCCTGTAGACAATGCAAAGGCCTTTATTGACGCCGTAAAAGAATATGGGGCTTAATCGCCTTTAATGAAAGAAAGAAGAAAAAATGAACAAGGAACTCATCCAAAAATACAATATACCAGGACCCAGATATACGAGTTACCCAACGGTACCTTTTTGGGACAAAGAGGGAATCTCTATGGAACACTGGAAAGATTCTACAGTTAAAGCTTTTAAGGAAAGTAATGACCAGGAAGGGATCAGTTTATACGTTCATTTACCTTTTTGTGAAAACCTCTGTACCTTTTGTGCTTGTCATAAAAGAATTACAAAAAGACATAGTGTTGAGCAGCCATATATCGAGACTGTATTGAAAGAATGGGACCTCTACTGTGATCTTTTGATAGATAAACCGAAAATAAGAGAGATTCATCTAGGAGGAGGTACACCGACTTTCTTTTCTTCTGAAAATCTAAAAAAATTAATTGACGGTATTTTTAAAAGGGCCGAAAAATTCGAGGAATTTGAATTAAGCTATGAAGCACACCCTAACCATACCTCTGAAGACCAGTTACAAACTTTATATGACTTGGGCTCGAGAAGAAACAGTTTTGGTATTCAAGACTATGATCCTGTGGTTCAGAAAGCCATCAATCGAATCCAAAGTTTTGAGCAAATAGAAAAAATTCATAAACTCTCTCAAAAGGTAGGCTATACTTCTATTAGTCATGATTTAATCTTCGGCCTTCCGTTTCAAACAGAGCAAAGTATCAGAAACACCATTAAGAACACTATAGAGCTTAAACCGGATCGAATAGCTTATTACAGCTATGCTCACGTACCGTGGATCAAAGGAGTTGGTCAACGGGGATTTGAAGATAGTGATCTTCCTAAGGATAAAGAAAAACGTCATTTATATGAATTAGGAAAACAACTTTTCTTTGACGCAGGGTATGTTGAAATCGGTATGGACCATTTTGCTTTACCTACAGACTCTCTGTATAAAGCCATGGAATCTAAGAAATTACATAGAAATTTCATGGGTTACACAGCTGGCAAGACCGAACTTATGATTGGTTTGGGGATGTCTTCGATAAGTGATTCCTGGTATGCCTTTGCGCAAAATGAGAAAAAAGTAGAAGACTATACTGAAAAGGTAAATCAAGGTATAATTCCAATCTTCAGGGGCCATTTACTCAGTGAAAATGACCTTATCATCAGAAAACACATTCTTAATTTGATGTGCGATCTTGAAACAGAATGGAATTTGGATCTCGATGAGGATACCAAAACAGGCATTCTGGAAAGATTAAAGGAGATTTTTGATGATGGGCTTATAGAAATTTCGGGAAACAAATTAATCGTTAAAGAAAAAGGACGGATGTTTGTCAGAAACATATGTATGGCCTTTGACTTAAAGCTGATTGATAATAAGCCTGAAACCAGAATTTTTTCTATGACAATCTAATTTCTCTGAAAATCAAATCCGAAACAAGACTTATTTGGTCTTTGAACCATATTTTTTCATGAATTTATCCAACTTAGGATTAATTACTGCCCTGCAATAACCTTGATTCTTATTGTTGATATAGTAATTTTGATGGTACTCCTCTGCGTCATAGAAAATATCAAAAGCAGTTATCTCAGTAACGATAGGATCTGAATAAACACCTTCTGCAGTCAACTGTTCAATTATTTTAACCGCATCTGATTCTTGTTCTTTATTATGAAAAAAGATAGCTGATCTATACTGCGTACCAACATCAGCTCCTTGTCTATTGAGTGTTGTTGGATCATGGGTGTAGAAAAACACATCTAATAATTCTCTGTACGAAATCACCTCAGGGTCATAAGTGATTTGAATAGCTTCGGCATGTCCGGTTGTTCCTGTACAGACCTCCTTATAAGTGGGGTTTTTAACTTCCCCTCCAATATATCCGGGTAAGACAGTTTTAACTCCTTTTAACTGCTGAAAAATGGCTTCTGTACACCAAAAACATCCATTTCCAAAGGTAGCCACAGCCAATTGATTGTTCATAGTTTTATTATTTTTTTGAGCGGATAAACTTAAAGTTACTACTAGAATTAAAGGCAAAATAAATCTCACTTGTTTCATCTTCTTAAATTATTTATCTATCTGACGATGAGAAGATCGTCTCATTACAAAAATAACCTATTTCGAATATATAAAATATTGCTTATTTAAAATGTGAGTAGCACCTAGATCGGCATTTTATCGAGAACATCAATTACTTTCTCAAGCATGGCATCTGTAAAATCGAGATGTGTAACAATTCTTAATTTGCCCTCCCCCATTGATATGAGCTTAATATGCTCCTTTTCTAGGTTTTTAAGGAATACTCCTTCATCAAGATGCTTATGTAAGTTAAAAATTATAATATTCGTCTCTATGGGTTCTACTTTCAACACCCAATCAGATTTCTCCAAAGCAATACCGATTCTCTTTGCTCGGTCATGATCTGTTTTTAATCTTTCTACATGATGATCCAAAGCATATATACCAGCTGCAGCTAAATAACCAACCTGGCGCATACCGCCTCCAAATAATTTTCTGATACGGATGGCTTTTTGAATATTTTCTTCTGATGACAGTAATAATGAACCTATCGGCGCACCTAAACCTTTTGAAAGGCAAATTGAAATCGAATCAAATAACTTCCCATACTGTTTGGGAGTTTCGTTTTTAGCGACCAAGGCATTAAATAATCGGGCTCCATCAAGGTGATAAGCCAATCCTTTGTCTGAACAAATAGCTTTAATTTTTTCTAATTCTGAATAATCCCAGCAAGCACCCCCTCCTTTATTGGTGGTATTTTCAACTACAGCCAAACTAGATATTGGCAAATAGTATAATTGCGGATCATTAATTACTCCTGCCAACTGTTCGGCTTTGAACATACCCCTATGCCCGTCAATCAACTTACAAGAAACACCTGAATGAAAGGAAGCGCCGCCACTCTCATAATTATACACGTGTGACCACTTGTCGCAAATGATTTGTTCAGCTGGTTGGGTATGAATTTTAATAGCAGTCTGATTTGCCATCGTGCCAGATGGAAAAAACAAGGCAGCCTCCATACCAAACATTGCTGATACTTTTTTTTGAAGCTGAATCACAGTTGGGTCGGCCCCGAAAACATCATCCCCTACTTCTGCCTGCATCATATATGACAGCATTTCTTTAGTAGGGCGCGTAATCGTATCACTTATTAGGTTTATTTCTTCCTTGATCATTTCACTTTATTTAGCAATTTCAATCTTTAAAACGACTTACCAATCTACCTAGAAAATCAAAGCTGCTTTCTAAATCAAATTCTAGCACATCATTTTCCTTCTTTTGAGCCAATTGATTGATAGCAATATCTGTCAATTGCAAAATTCTCGGATATCCTCCTGTTGTAGGACAATCTCTCATCATAATGATTAGTTTACCGGAAGGTGTTAATTGAACCGTTCCAGGAATGGTTGTTGACGTAATAATACCGTCATTTTTAATAGGCGGAAATTTATTCTTCAACTGATAGCCCATCCTATTATGGTGAGGATCTATTTTGAACTCCTTTGAAAACAATAATTCACGGTGTTTTTTTGTAAGTCTGTTAAACTCAGGCCCCTTGGTTACCTCGAGTTTCTTTTCATTAAAATGAGCGCTTTTTACTTTTATTTTTGATGAAGTCACCTGAAGATCAGCATTATATGAAGCAATCCTCAACCTGTCTCCTTTTTGAACCTTCTCTTTGCTGGTTATCCCGTCATAATAAGAAAAGCTCTTTAATTTATTTTCGGTTTGAAAACCTCCTTTAACTCCTAAATAACTCCTTGCGCCTGTTTTAAGTGTACCAAAACTCAAAACATCACTGGTTTTTACTTCGTATACGAAGTTCATCTTCACTGCCTCCCCGTTGAGCTCTGGAGACATGTCTGCTCCAGTCACAACGATCAATGAATGATCTTCAAATAAAATCTTAGGTCCCATGAGTGTCATTTCCATAACAGGGAGCTTTTCGTCGTTATTCAATAACTTATTGGCAAGAATGGCACTGTATTTATCCATAGCTCCAGAAATGGGTACACCATAAGAGCGGTATCCTTTTCTGCCAAGATCTTGTATCGAAGTGTGAAGACCTTCTGATAAAATTAAAATATTATTATCCATGAATCTCGCTTTCTATTTGGTAATCACCTGACTCAACTTGTTTCTTAATCTCATCATGCTTTATTTTATCAACTGGAATAAATTTTACCTTATCTCCTGAAACTGCAAAACAAGGAGGGAATTCATCCACATTGAAAAAAGATAGTGGTGAATTACCAATGATATTCCAGCCACCTGGGCTTGTTCTGGGATAAATACCTGTTTGATTCCCGGCAATAGCCACATCTCCCTTATTAATCTTCAATCTGGGCTTGTCTTTTCTTGGCTGTTCCAAAACCTTCGGCAGTCCGCCTAAGTATAGAAATCCAGGTAAAAACCCTATGAAGTAGACATCGTATAATGGCCTACTATGCAGCGAAATGATTTTTTCTCTGGTCAGCTTTTTAATTTTTGCCAAATTTTCCAAATCCAGACCAAACTCCTTATCATAGCATACTGGAATTTTCCAGATCCTATTGGCGGTGAGTAATTTTTGGTCTTTAGTGGCATAAATTTCTTTAAGATCAGTTACAACTGATGAATATTTGATCTTCCCGGTATCAAAAAAAACAGTTAATGAATTATAAGCTGGAACTGTCTCCAAGACATATTCACCCATATCAACCCGAATCTTATGCCTAAAAAGATGGATGTTTTTTAAGATTTCCGGATCTATCATCCCAGGCCATTCAATCAGAACGGCTATGCTGCCTAAGGGCTTGTATTTTAATTTGTATAAATTCAAAATTTATTCTTTTTTAAGACACTTAATTCGACTAGGAATTCTAATGCTCTTGGATGATCACCATGAACACATATGGTATCAAAATCTATCTTTATTTCACTGCCATCTTCAACAATCACTGATCTGTCTTCAATCATCTTTCTAACCCTTTGCCTTACTTCGATTGGATCATTAATAACTGAGTTGCCATGAGCCCTTGAAACGAGTTCTAATTCATTCGTATAATTGCGATCTGCGAAAACTTCAACCCAATGCTTAATACTCCTTTTTTTAACGAGTTTGTGCAGGTTTGATCCGTAAGGAACGAATATACAAAGATCTTGCTTGAAAAAAACAACTGCATCGATCAATACATTTCCCAATTCATCAGATCGAGCGGCTTCATTATAGAGTGCTCCATGGGCTTTTACATGATGTAAAGAGGCGCCCAATGCTGCCGCAATCTCATTCAATGCTGCTATTTGCTGAATTATTTGCTCTTTTAGTTTCTGCAAAGGAATAGCTACTAATTTCCTTCCAAAATTTGCCTTATCCACAAATGAGGGATGCGCACCAGCCTTAACTCCCATCTTTTGAGCCAGCTTCAAAGAATTTGTCATGGAGGCTTTATCACCAAAATGACCACCACAAGCAATATTACAAGAATCAATGTAGGCCATAAGCTTTTCTTCACCTGGCATTCCTTCTCCTAAATCACAATTGATATCCATAATTATTACAAAGCTTAAGACTCCTCTAAACAACATCTAATATAATGAAACCAATAAATAAATAATAAGTGAATTTTCATTAATTGTATTTAAAATTATGCGGCTTTACTATAAAATTAAAGAAAGACCCCGAAGCAAGAAGGAGCTTCATCATAGCGATTGGTTTATTAAATTCAATGGAGAATTTCAATTGTCATTATTTAGTTTATTTTTGCCCCATGGTTACAGCAGATCAAATAAAAGACATCTTACAGCGTGTAGATAACTTAAGGGCTTATCTCAACATTGATAAGAAACTCATTGAAATATCTAATGAAGAGGAAAAAGCTTCAGATCCAGACTTTTGGAACAATTCAAGAGAAGCTGAAAAGATCATGAAAATATTGAGAGGGAAAAAGAAATGGGTTGATGACTATAACAAGGTGAAATCTGATGGAGAAGACTTAAACGTGTTATTTGATTTTTATAAAGAAGATGAGGCTTCTGATGAGGAAATAACAGCTCAGTATACCAAAACCATTGCCTTACTTGAGTCTTTGGAATTTAAAAACATGCTATCAGATGAGGGAGATAATCTAAGTGCGGTACTTCAGATTACGGCTGGCGCAGGAGGTACTGAAAGTTGCGATTGGGCTCAGATGTTGATGAGGATGTACATGATGTGGAGCGAAAAACAAGGCTATAAAATCAAAGAACTCAATTACCAAGGAGGTGATGTGGCCGGAATTAAGACTGTTACATTGGAAATAGATGGTGAATTTGCATTTGGCTATTTAAAAGGTGAGAATGGGGTTCACAGACTGGTTAGAATTTCACCTTTTGATAGCAATGCCAAAAGACACACCTCATTTGCTTCGGTTTATGTTTACCCCCTGGCAGATGACACGATAGAGATTGATATTAATCCGGCTGATATAACATGGGATTTTGCTCGATCAGGAGGAGCCGGTGGGCAGAATGTGAATAAGGTAGAAACCAAGGCTATCTTGCGTCATAAGCCATCAGGTATCATGGTAGTGAATTCAGAAACGAGATCTCAACTTGAAAACCGTGAAAAAGCAATGCAGATGCTAAAATCACAGCTTTATGAGATCGAGCTCCAAAAACAACGAGAAAAAAGGGATAGCATAGAAGCTGGTAAAATGAAGATTGATTTTGGATCTCAGATCAGGAACTATGTGATGCACCCTTATAAGCTTGTCAAAGATGTAAGAACCCAAGAGGAAACTGCAAATGTAGATGCTGTCATGAATGGAGAAATAGACAACTTTATAAAAGCATTTTTGATGGAAAATTCAGATAAAACAAATGCCAATAACGAACTTTAACCATGGGAGAAACTAATATAAAATATGTCATCTTTGATCTAGGAGGTGTTGTAGCAGACTGGAACCCTGAATATCTTTACGAAAAGGTATTCAATGGAGACAAGGATAAAATGGATTGGTTCTTAAATACAGTTTGTACAAAAGACTGGAACATGGAACAGGATGCAGGTAGAACCTTCGAAGAAGGTACTCAAATTTTACTGAAAACATATCCTGAATATGAAAGTGAAATCAGAATGTTCTTCGATCGATGGGAAGAAATGCTAAGAGGCGAAATTAAAGATACTGTATTGATTTTAAATCAATTAAAAGACTTGAGCGAAGTAAAACTTTATGCTCTGACAAACTGGAGTTCGGAGACTTTTCCCATTGCAAAAAGGCGTTTTGACTTCCTGAAATCATTTGAAGGCATTGTAGTAAGCGGAGAAGAACACACTAGAAAACCTTATGCTAAAATTTATGAGACGATTTTAAACAGGTTTAATTTAGAGCCAGCGCATTGCCTTTTTATTGATGACAGTCTCGAAAACATTGAAGGTGCGCGGAAAATGGGCATAAATGGGATTCACTACAAAAGCTCGACACAACTAAAAAAAGCCCTTCAACGTCATAATGTCTTGCCTTAAATAGCAGTTTAAATCTTCGGTTTTTAAAACCAAAACGCAAAGTTGACACTTTAATCATACCATAATTAGGCCTGACACAACGCTACATTGACTTACTAAATCTGTCATTTGAAAACAGGTCTTTCTTTTCCTAAAAAAGATCATTATTTATCGTATTTGCCACTATAGACAAACCTTATAGTATATATTTAAAATGTTGTTAATCTGACATTTATATTAGCCACCTAAAGCATTAAATTAACTATATGATTGAGCTTTCAGATCACCATAAATTCACCTTTTTTTGTTAAAAAAAGTATGAAAATTGAGCTTAAAACTTTGCAATAAATAATATGCATGCACGAATTCACCAGCCGGGTTTTCAAAAAAAATGCTATTCGTCGACAAGTTCCAACCTTCTATCTTCTATTATTTTCTTTCGGATATTTAATATTTAGTTTAGCTTTATCAATTCCAAACATAAAAAAACATCTATGCCTCTACTATTCGTTGTACTAGGAATTATCCTCTTATTTTTGCTCATCGCAGTATTTAAACTTAACGCCTTTATATCATTTATCATCGTCTGCCTGCTAGTTGGCGTCTTGCAAGGAATGGAACTCAACAGTATTATACAATCCATTCAAACAGGCATAGGGAATACATTAGGATTCCTTGTGTTGATACTTGGCTTAGGAGCCATGCTTGGTAAACTAGTTGCTGATAGTGGAGCCGCGCAACGAATTACGACCAAATTAGTTGACAGTTTCGGCATCAAATACATACAATGGGCAGTGGTATTGGCTGGTTTCATTGTAGGCATACCCATGTTCTACACCGTAGGGTTCGTAATTCTAATCCCTTTGGTTTTCACGGTAGCGGCTGCCACCAACCTTCCATTGATCTATGTTGGGCTTCCTATGCTAACTTCTTTGTCTGTTACGCATGGTTTTTTACCACCGCATCCAGCACCTACCGCAATAGCGGGAATGTTCAATGCAAGTATTGGAAAAACAATGATGTACGGCATAATAGTTGCCATTCCCGCCATCGTCATTGCAGGACCTTTATTTTCGAGAACGATTAAAAAAATAGTAGCCACTCCCCTTCCTGAATTTCACAATCCTATCGTTTTAAAAGATGAGGAGATGCCAAAAATGAGTGTAAGTATCTTAACTGCCTTATTACCAGTTATCCTAATTGGGTTTTCAACAATCTTAGATTATATTTTACCAAGTGATTTCCCCATGAGAAACCTCATCATATTTGTAGGGAATCCAGTAATGGCCATGTTAATATCTGTATTGGTAGCCATTTATACTTTAGGCCTAGCCAGAGGGAAGAAAATGAAAGAAGTTATGGATTCAGTTGCAAGCTCTGTAGCAAGTATCACCATGGTACTGCTCATTATTGCCGGAGCAGGCGCCCTGAAACAAATCCTCGTAGACAGCGGCGTTAGTGATTATTTAGGAGCATTATTAAGTGGTTCAAGTATTCCGCCACTTGTTTTAGGCTTTCTAATAGCTACTATCCTGAGAGTCTGCATAGGATCAGCAACTGTTGCGGGCCTTACAGCAGCAGGGATCGTTCTTCCACTTGTCAGTGGATCCGGAGTGAAGCCAGAATTAATGGTTATCGCTATCGGCTCTGGAAGCTTAATGCTCTCTCACGTAAATGATGGTGGCTTCTGGCTGTTTAAAGAATATTTCAACCTATCTGTCAAAGAGACGCTCCGCACCTGGACAGTCATGGAGACTATGGTCGGCCTAATTGGAATCACTGGCGTACTTATTTTAAACTTATTTGTATAAAATCAAAACCCCATGAACAAACTCGTATCTCAGCAAATTAAAGAAATGAATCTACAATTCCCGCCAGCCCCCAAACCAGCTGGGGTTTACAGGCCAATATTGGTGATTGATAAATTCTTATATGTATCCGGACAGGCTCCGGTAAATTTTGATGGCTCCTTAATGCAAGGTCGCGTTGGCGACGATATAAGCCTTGAAGAAGGGAAACTAGCTGCAAGACAAGTCGGACTTACGATGCTATCCACTATTCTTACCCATTTTGGAGATATTGACAAGGTAAAACGAATCGTTAAAGTACTGGGAATGGTAAATTGCACTCCTGATTTTCAGCGGCAACCTTTGGTCATGAACGGCTTTAGCGAATTGATGGCTGAAGTATTTGGCAAAGAATACGGGATTGGCGCCCGAAGCGCAGTTGGCATGATGCTCCCCGACGGGATTCCGGTTGAAGTTGAGGCCATGTTTGAGTTATATTAAAAAAGCGAATAATGGATTGGTATGAATTGAAAGGTAGCAACAAGGTTGAAAGCCCCTCATTATTGGTTTATCCTGACCGGATTCAATACAATGCGGAGCTTATGCTTAAAATAGCAAAAGACCCTCAGCGTCTTAGACCTCATATTAAAACACATAAAATGGCTGAAATTATCCAAATTCAGTTAGAACTAGGCATTTCTAAATTCAAGTGCGCTACCCTTTCAGAAGCTGCGCTCCTTGGTAAATGTGGTGCAAAAGACATTTTGCTGGCTATGCAACCCGTTGGAGTTCAGATAGAAAAATTCTTAAGCCTTACGCATGATTATCCAAATGCTATTTTTTCAACTTTGGTTGACAATGAACGATCAGCAAAAGAAATAAACAAACAAGCTTTAGGAAAAAAACAAAATGCGAACATCTGGCTTGATATTAACAATGGAATGAACCGAACAGGCATCAGCCCTGACAACAAGGCTGTAAACCTCTATAAATGGCTTCTGAGCCTACCTGGCCTTAAACTGAAAGGACTTCATGTGTACGACGGACACATCCATACGAGCAAAATTAAAGATAGAGAGGATGAATGTGACAAAGCCTTTCTTGATGTTGAGTTACTTAGCCAGAAACTTGAAGCATTGAACCTCCCTAAACCCCTGATTATTGCAGGGGGTACGCCCACTTTTCCCATTCACGAAAAAAGACCAGGCGTTGAGTTAAGCCCAGGCACCCCATTATTATGGGATCATGGCTACGGAATCAATTATCAAGATTTGAAATTTTTACCTGCAGCTGTATTGTTAACCAAGATTATCAGCAAACCTGGACCTAATCTTTTATGCTTTGATCTTGGCCATAAATCGGTAGCTTCAGAAATGAAATTACCAAGAGTTCATTTTTTAGGCAACAAAGATTCTTTTACACAAATTTCTCAAAGTGAAGAACATCTGGTGGTTGAATGTAAAGATAATTCAACCTTCAAAATCGGTGACGCACACTATGCCTTACCGATACATATTTGCCCTACGGTGGCAAAATACCCCTATGTTTTTTCAGTCAAAAATCATGAAATAAGTGGTAAATGGCAAGTTGCAGCACGCGATCATTATTTAAAATAAAACTTAAGTTAAAAGAATGAAAAATACTATTTTACAGCTAGTTATATTATTAACACTATTTAGCTGCTCAGAAAATAAAATAATTAAACCAACAATTGAACCAGATCAAAAAAAGGTAATTGAAGGATCCTGGAAATTGGTTTATGCTCATATAGAGGAGAATGATTCCATTCAAATAAAAGACCTGGAAAAATCGGATTTCATCAAAATCATCAACGCAAGTCACTTTGCTTTTTTCAATCAAGATAAGGGCAGTAGTGAAAATTTTGTGGCCGGTGGAGGAACCTATACTTACGATGGAAAAGACTATGTTGAAACACTCGATTTTTTAGGCGCGGTTGATTACAGAGGCCATGTGTTTCCATTTAAGGCTGAAGTCAAAGGAGATTCTTTGATTCAACAAGGGCATGAAAAAATTGAAGAAGCTGGCCTAGACCGCTATATACTGGAAAAATATATTAGAATTAAAACACCGCAATAAACTATGTTGATCTTTGATGCACATCTTGACCTTTCAATGAATGCTTTGGAATGGAATCGCGACTTGCGATGGACAGTCGATGAAATTAGAAAAAGTGAAGCGGGAATGGACGACAAACCTGATAGGGCTAAGAACACCGTTTCCTTCGAGGCGATGAGACGTGGTAATATCGGTCTATGTGTTGCTACCCAAATTGCACGTTATGTGAAAAGAGATAGCACCTTGCCTGGATGGAATTCACCCCAACAAGCATGGGCTCAGACGCAAGGACAGCTGGCTTGGTATAGAGAAATGGAAAAAGAAGGCTATTTAAAATCAATTCGAGACATACAAGATCTTGAAACACATCTCAAAACTTGGGATAATTCTAAGGCAGACTCCGCTATAGGGTATATATTAAGTCTTGAAGGTGCTGATTCTATCGTGACACCTGACTATTTAGACCAAGCCTGGGAACAGGGTCTACGGGCCATTGGTCCGGCACATTATGGGCCAGGAACTTATGCACATGGAACAGATTCAGTTGGCGGCATCGGCACAAAAGGAAAAGATTTATTAAAAAAAATAGCCTCGCTAGGACTCATCTTAGATGCAACGCATCTCTGCGATCAGAGTTTTTGGGAGACCATGAAAATTTATGATGGTCCGGTCTGGGCAAGTCATAACAATTGCAGAACTTTTGTCAATCACAACAGGCAGTTCTCAGACGAACAAATGGAAGAACTTATCCAGCGCAAGGCAGTCATTGGCATAGCCTTAGACGCTTGGATGATGGTACCTAACTGGGTCAGAGGGGTCTCAACACCAAAACAGATGAATGTTACCTTAGACCTAATGGTTAACAATATTGATCATATTTGTCAATTGGCAGGAAACTCAAGTCATGTGGGTATAGGAACTGATCTTGACGGCGCTTTTGGTAAAGAACAATGCCCAGATGACTTAGAGACAATAGCTGATTTGCAAATACTTCCTCAAAAATTGGAACAAAAAGGCTATGATGCCAAAGACATTGAAAACATTTTAAGTACTAATTTCATTAACTTCCTCAGACGTACTTGGTCATCTTGAAAAGATGATAATAAGTTCAGAAAATTGATATTGTTTATGTGAATTTTACGACAAAAAATGATCTGAATAAACAAGTTTTTATAACTTTGAAAAGTTAAAGATTTATACCAAAAAAAAATATTTAGTCATGAAAAAAATATTATCCACACTTTTTCTTACTCTTTTTTTATTCGCAATAAGTTGTCAGAAAGAAATACGAGTTGAAAAATCAAAATTTGAAATTACAGAAGGCATATTCTATTTAGAAGGTGAAAAATTTTCTGGAATTGTTTATGAAAACTATTCAAATGGTAAGGTTCATCGAGAATGGACAATGTCAAATGGCATAGAGCATGGCCCCAGTGCCATTTATTATTCAAACGGGCAAGTGGATGAAAAAATCATGTGGAAAGAAGGCAAAAAAGACGGACCTTATGAAAAATACTACGAAGACGGTAAGCCTGAAGTAATTTCACAATATGCACTGGATAAAAAAGACGGAGACTTTGAAGTCTTCTATAATAACGGTAAAATCTTAAGATCAGGGAGTTATGACAATGGATTTCTTGAAGGATCTATTGAAGAATATTACGAAAATGGTCAAAAAAAATCTTTAGTCACTTGGGCTAACAATGTAAAAGAAGGCCCTTATGAAGAATATTATGAGAATGGTCAGCTTAAAATAATTGGCTATTTCAAAAAAGACAAAAAAGATGGAACTTTTGAAACTTATTCTGAAACTGGTGAATTAGTGGAAACTTTGACTTTTGAAAACGGAAGGCCTTTGTAGGTCGTTACGCATAAATTCACTGAGATTTCAGTAACCTATTTTTTATCAAATGTCATCAAAATGATTCTACATACCATATATAAGGCTTTATGGTATGTAGAATTTATTTTTTACCCCAAATCAGAGCCCCTTATTGGCCTTAATTTCAACATTCTACACGCTTTATTTGGTTAATGTTTCTTCTTAGGGAAATTCTCATACTTATGAACTTATTTACTTTATGTTTCATTAACCAATACCCAAAGATAAGTTTCATTTTCAAATTACACGACGACATCTGATGTCATAAATGACGCAATGCAACTACAAATATTTATTCAAAGACATCGGACCTTCCAAGACAGTCTTTAAAATGACACTGTCTGGCTCATTTGGATCCTCTATATACCATTTCACAAGTGAAATATGAAAATCCTGTATTTCAATCCCTATAATAGATTTAGGATGTACACAGCTGCCATCATTGAATAATGGAATATCACCAGGGTCAGGGAAGCGCGGACGGTGGGTATGGCCACAAATTATCATTTGTTGATTATTGTTAACGATCCACTGATTTAGCTTCCTCTCTACTTTGACCAAGCCCTTATAATTTTTTGCCGGACTGGTTGGGTCGCTAATTCCAAACCATTTTTGAACGTACTTCCAAAAGTACCGAACGAAGAACCTGTTAAACTTCCAGTGCCTGTAATTCATATAATCAGCCTGATGTCCGTGAATGGCAAAAATAGATCTGTCGGATTGTTCAAAATAAAGCAATAAACCTTCCTGGTATTCCAAATCAAAAAAAGCATCCTTATCAATAATGTTTTTGGGAGGAAAAAAAGTGCGTATGATTTGCTCTACTTTAACAGGGTTCCTAAATTCCATGTCGTGGTTACCCCATAAGAGATAAAGTCTTTTTTTCTTATGGAATGATTCTAAAAGATCAAAAACAGTCTTATAGGCGTCAAAAATAGGTTTAAACGATCGATTCTCCCATAATTCAATTCCATCTCCTAATTCAATATAAGTATAGCCTTCGTCAAAGTAATTTTGCAATGCATATTCATAAACCTTAATGTTATGCCTAAAATCATCGGCATAGCTATTATCTCCTTTATGGAGATCACTAAAAAATATGATTTTCGCATCTTTAGGAAAAGTTACTTTCTTAGCTGTTTTAAAAGCTTTATCTAGAATTGAATTAACCATATTTCGTTTGAAAGCTTGAAAATAATAATTTTTAATTGATAATTGGACTTTTACCGTTATGCAAAGATCAAAGCATTAACTCAAATGCTATCACAGAGAAATGATTTAATTTTTTTTTATATTTACGAAACCAGCGATTCGAAAAGACCTAAGTCTTATCTCAAATTAAACCAAACAACACAGTCATGAAAAAATTAGATAAAAAAGATATCAGCCAAGGCGTGCTTGACCTCTATGACCAATATGCACATAACAAAATTCAAAGACGAGATTTTGTAAAAAAACTGTCAGCTTATGCGGTTGGTGGCTTAACAGTATCTTCTCTATTAAGCTTTGTAATGCCTGACTATGTGAACTCTATTCAAGTACAAGCCAATGATCCAAGGTTAGAATCAAAATTTATCAATTACGATTCCGCTAAAGGTGGTGGTAATATCAAAGCATTATTGTCAAAACCATCAAATATGACTGAAAAAATGGGTGGGATAGTTGTAGTTCATGAAAATCGAGGCCTTAATCCGTATATTGAAGATACGGCTAGAATAGCAGCCCTGGAAGGGTTTATAACAATCGCCCCTGATGCATTGACGCCTCTGGGAGGTTACCCTGGAAATGATGATGAAGGAAGAGAATTGCAAAGAAAAAGGGACAAAAATGAAATGTTAGAAGACTTTATCGCAGCCTTTGAATACTTGCGGGCTCATCCTGACTGTAATGGGAAAGTAGGCGTAGTTGGATTTTGCTTTGGGGGATGGATTTCAAATATGATGGCGGTTAAAGTACCTGATTTAGCTGGATCCGTGCCATTTTATGGCTCGCAGCCTACTGAAGGAATCGATCAAATAAATGCTCCTTTACTGTTACAATTTGCAAGCTTAGATGAAAGAGTAAATAAAGGCTGGCCAGCTTACGAGAAGGCTTTAAAAGAAGCTAAAAAAGACTATGTAGCGTATATGTACAAAGATGTCAATCATGGATTCCATAATAACACGACGCCACGCTATGATGAGGATGCAGCAAGCCTTGCATGGAATAGAACCATGGATTTCTTTAAGAAAAAATTAAATTAATACAGGCTAAGGGTTTTAGTCGAAATTAGGTGTAACCTTTCTTGGAACTAACTCTGTTTAAATCGAAAACTAACAGCAAATAGATTCTTGCTTTTGAATGCTCGTTTCTTAATCTTATACTTTTTTTTGTAATTTTGATAGTAATGACTCGATCGGTTATTTCTACATCAAAAATGTCTGTTGAATTGCACGATGATTTCGTGATAAAGAGATTCAAGCCTGTGTATGGTTTTAAAAAAAGATACTACACAGAAAAACAAGCTCTTGGATTACTTAAAGGAATCAATGCGGTCCCAAAAATTCTGTCTTATTCCGATGAAGAATACTTTTTAAAAATTTCCCGATTGAAAGGAGATCCCTGTATGCAATATTCAAAAAAGGCACTAGAACAATTAAGATCCATTATTGATGAAACAATCAATAATGGAGTAGCTAGACATTCTCTTCCCTTAAGGGACATAATAATAGACGAAAAAGACAATGTGGGGGTAGTCGATTTTGAAAGGGCCACGCTTAAAAAAAATTGTTTTTTCGTTTTTTGGTATGCAGCCACCCTTGTGACCAGGTTCCATGTAATTCGTTTTATACACAATCAGAATGCCAATCTTTTAAGCTTTACCGAAAGTGTTCTAGTTAAAACTGGTTTATTTTTTAGACACATATTTAATGTGTATGGACTCATACGAGATGCGATAAGGAATAGCTACAGGAAGTTTTTTTCAAAACCCCACAATTGAATTCATGTTCCTAGAAATTTCCACTTATTGAAAATAAGGGACCTTGGTATAGCAAATCAGCAGCGCCTCGCCAAATATCCCTATTCATGTTTACTTTTGCCTTAAAGTATTTATATCCAACACCAATCCCGACATTTTTAAAAACCTGAAAAGAAACTGAGGGTTCAAGATTCCATAAAGTGCCGCTGTAATCACCAATACTAAGCGAAAACCAACCCACATTGGCTTCAAATCCCCAACGCAAATTTGGCGCATACAAATAACTAAAGCCAATGTTTGGAACTGGCGCAAGGGCGTCAATCTTTTTTTTATCTGTCTCTAATTCGAAGTCAATACCACCAATATATGCCGTTGCCACAGCAAAAGTGTGAATGTTCATTGCATGAATTCCGATACCCATGTTCAACTCATGCTTTTGACCCATTGAAATAACTCTTCCAAAAAATATTCTATACATTTCAATATCAAATCCAGTGTCGAGAATTACGCCACCCGGAAATACGGTATTATTCCATTTAACTTCATCCTCCAAAGTAGCCGTTTGAGAATTTCTTACAGTGAAAAATTCAAATCCAAAAACCCATTTTTTATCTTTTGAAAAACGCCAGTCAAAATTTAGATTGAATGTGTTTTCTTGTCTACTTAACCCAAGTGTTTGACCAAAATCAATTGGATTACTTGGTAAATCACCATCCACATTCATGCTAATTGATTTTAAATTAACAAAGAAGCCCATATTCACTCTGTATCGATCAGTGAGTATGGGATGCTTATCAATAGCAACACTATCTGCGTTTTGAGATAAAATCTCTTTCTGGCAAAAGGAAAACAAGACTAAAAACAGAAATAATTTGTGCACTGAGACCATTTAAGCTACAATAATAGTATAAATAATGAAAACTCCTTCCTGAATATAAATTTTCAACGCTAAAAATTCAGAACAATAATACAGAACCAAGGTTAAAGCAAATAGCCGTTTGCTTTAACATTTCTATTGTTATTAAAATGCTAATAAACAGTGTTTTACAAAATCATGTTTCTTACTGAATTGATCGCTTGCAATATCTTAGTTTTTACTATTCTGCAAATTTTGCATACCTTTAAAGGAATAAGCAGCAAACTATTAAATTTTTGTTCAGGTTTTACTGAGCTTAAGTATTCATTTTTATAAACCCAAAATCAAATTTTCAGATGTCTTCAAGAGAAATAGAAGTTATCCTAAGTAGGCAACTAGCAGATTCCTTATCCACGTCAGTCTTTATAGTAGACCCGGATGGAAGTCTTATTTTTTATAATGAGCCGGCAGAAGAACTTTTGGGCTTGAGATACGAAGAAACCGGAGTCATGTCAATGGCTGAATGGTCATCCATATTTACACCTAGAGATGATCATGGGAATATATTACCGCCTGAAGAATTACCTTTGGTTCAGACTATGACAGAACAGGAGCCTGCGCATGGAGAGTTTTGGATAAAAAGCTTAAAGGGAATAAAATATAAAATATCTGTGACCTCCTTCCCTATTATGGGTAGACCCAATCGGTTTTTAGGTGCAATTGCAATATTCTGGAAAATAATGGAAAAATGAAGATTACTATATGGGGCTGTCGCGGATCAATGCCATCTCCGGGGCCTGAAAAAAATAAATATGGCGGCAACACTGCATGTGTTCAGTTAGAGCACGACAATAGTTGTATAATACTTGATGGAGGTTCGGGAATTCAAAGTCTAGGAAAAAAACTGAGCCCTGATATTTCTGTCGTAAATATTTTACTTACCCATCTTCATATTGATCATATTATGGGCTTGGGATATTTTCAACCTTTTTACAATCCTAATTGCACTGTAAATATTTGGGGACCAGCCGGATCATCTGAAAGCTTAACCGTAAGATTGAGGCGGTATTTTTCACCACCATTTTTCCCTGTTCGACTCAACGAACTACCTGCTAAAATTCATATTATTGAGATTGACAACTCGACTTTTCAAATAGATGATTTTGTAATAAAATCTGAATACTTATGCCATCCAGGTCCTACGGTTGGCTATAGAATCCAATTAGGCGAAACTATTATTTCCTATATGCCAGATCATGAACCGGCTTTGGGCTCCAGCAATTTCCCGCATTTAAGCGATTGGTGCAGTGGCTATAATATAGCTAAAGATGCTGACCTCTTGTTCCATGACGGCCAATACCGTAATGAGGAATATGACAGAAGAGTTGGCTGGGGTCACTGTTCGATGGAAGATGCAATTGACTTCGGCACTTTGTCAAATGTAAAAAAAATGGTACTGTTTCATCATGACCCTGTTAACAAAGACATTGATCTTGAAAACATGCTAAACCAAAGCATTGCAAATAAGAATTTCAACTATGAGTTGATTCTGGGGAAAGAAAATGACTCTTTTTTAATTCAATAACAAGACTTCTGTATTAAATAACTTGAATAATTTGATAAGGCTTAATCATAAATTGTTTGGATAAATAAATGAAACTATTCGGACAGTATTTGATACTGTTCGTCCTAGTCTAATTAGATTTTAGGTTTTATATGATTAATTTTAGATTAACAATTTAGATAACATTCCAATCATAAAAACCAATATTTCATGAAAACCTACCATGCATCGACAGAAGTTAACAAAATCAGTAATGAAACTTTTAAATCATTTCAGGAAAATTTCGGAGGTCTATTAATTGATATTGACAATGAAACTTATGATGCAGAACGCGAATTATGGAACAAACTAATTGACAAACGGCCAGGTATAATAGCTCAGTGTACAGGAGTAAGTGATGTAATTCACGCAGTGAACTTTGCCCGCGAAAATGATCTTTTATTTTCTGTTCGTGGAGCAGGACATAATGTTGCAGGAAATGCATCAATAGATGATGGTCTGGTGATTGACTTATCTCATATGCGAACAGTCATGGTGAATCCAAAGCAAAAGACGGCTATAGTGCAAGGAGGAGCCACTTGGGCGGATGTAGATCGTGAAACCCAGGCGTTTGGGCTGGCCTGTGCAGGGGGAGTTGTTTCTGACACAGGGGTTGGAGGACTTACTTTGGGAGGCGGACTTAGCTGGTTGAGACGGAAGGTTGGGATGAGTATTGATAACTTGCTAGGAGTGGATATGGTGCTCGCCAATGGAAGCTATATTCATGCCTCTGATTCAGAAAATCAGGATTTATTTTGGGGTATCAAAGGGGGAGGCGGTAATTTTGGAATTGTAACTTCTTTTCATTTCGAATTGCATGAATTAGGTCCAACAGTAATGATGGCCGCAACCATGTATCCTCGTGCTGAAGCTGAAAAAATTATGAAATTTTGGATTAATTTTACAAGAGACCTTCCGGACGAAATTACCAGTGATTGTATTCATTGGTCGATACCAACGCATCCTGGATTTCCTGAGGAGCTTCACGGCACTAAAGTAACTGTGCTTGCCGGCATGTACTTTGGATCTCCTGAAGATGGAGAAAAAGTCCTACAGCCTTTAAGAGAAGTTGCTACTCCAATACTTGATTTGAGCGGTATTATTCCTTACACTGCTGTAAATAAAATGTTTGATCCATTTCTTGTAAAAGGTACTTTAAATAGCTATTGGAAATCTTTATATGTGAAGGATATAGACGAAAATCTAATGAAACTGATAATTGATAAAGTCAATGATTCTCCATCAGCACAAAGTTTATTATCCATAAGAAATTTACATGGTGCTCTTTCCAGGGTTCCAGAAGAGGCTACAGCGTTTGGTGATAGAAGTTCACGATTCCTGGTTAGTATCGACACAATGTGGAATGATGATGCTTTAAATGATCATTGTATTCAATGGACGAAACAATTCTTTAGCGAACTTAAGGAACACTCTGATGGGCAAGTCTATTTCAATTTTAACAGTGATATGAGCGGCTCTGAGGATATGACCGGAGATTCTTTCGGGTCCAACTATCAAAAGTTAATTGACATCAAAACAAAGTATGACCCTGACAATTTCTTCAGGATGAATGCGAATATAAAACCAAAAGGGAAGTGAAATTAGCCCAACCACCCTTCTCTATCTAAGCTTCTATATTGAATCGCTTCAGCGATATGTTCAGGCAATATTTTATCTGATGCAGCTAGATCTGCAATAGTAATCGAAACTTTTAATATTCTGTCATAAGCACGCGCCGATAAATTAAGATGTTGCATGGCATGTTTTAATAATTGCTGCGATGTTTTATCGATTTGACAATACTTACGAATCTGCTTTACGTTCATTTGTGCATTGTAATGTATATCATCTCTCGACTTATACCTTTCAGTCTGAATATCTCTGGCAGCCTTTACTCTTTTTCTAATTATATTGCTGGATTCACCTGAGCGCTTGCTTGATAATTTTTCAAACGGAACGGGTTGCAGCTCAATATGTAAGTCTATTCGATCTAATAAAGGACCTGATATTTTACTTAAATACCTTCGGGCATCAATTATGGCCGCATTTGAGTCTTCATGCTGCTCTACAAAGTAGCCTCCCTGACTGGGATTCATACTCGCCACTAACATAAAACTACTTGGATAGGTAACCGTAAATCTGGCTCGTGAGATTGTCACCTCTCTGTCTTCTAATGGCTGTCTCATTACCTCAAGTACACTCCTCTTGAATTCTGGAAGTTCATCTAAAAAAAGAACACCATTATGAGAAAGTGATATCTCTCCGGGTTGTGGGTAGGTTCCACCTCCTACTAGGGCTACATCGCTTATTGTATGATGTGGAGATCTGAATGGTCTTTTATGCATCAGACCTAAATTTCCATTTAATTTACCAACTACAGAATGAATTTTTGTCGTTTCAAGCGCTTCTCTTAAAGACATAGTCGGTAAAATGGTAGGCAATCTTTTGGCCAACATCGTTTTTCCAGAGCCAGGAGGCCCAATCAAGATGATGTTATGACCTCCTGCCGCTGCAATTTCCATACATCGTTTAATCGTTTCCTGACCTTTGACATCGGCAAAATCTAAATCTTCTTGTGCTGCATTATCTTGAATCTCTTTTTGTAAATCAACTTTCAATGGATCGATACAATCCTCGCCTTTCAAAAACTTCACCACATCTGAGATATTCTCTAAGGCATAAACATCTAAACCTTTTACCACGGCAGCTTCCTTCCCATTTTCTTTTGGCAGTATAAATCCTTTAAAGCTATCTTCCTTGGCTTGAATTGCAATGGGTAAAGCCCCTTTAATGGGATTCAAACCGCCATCTAAAGACAACTCTCCCATGATAACATACTGATCAAGCGCTACTGATTTTAGCTGCCCGGATGCAGCCATGATACCCAAGGCCAAAGGTAGATCATAAGCAGAGCCTTCTTTACGCAAATCTGCGGGAGCCATATTAATGGTAATCTTCTTTCCCGGAAATTTAAACCCGGAATTTCTCAGTGCGCCTGAAATCCTGAAACTACTTTCTTTTATGGCGCTATCGGGTAACCCTACTAGGTGGTAAGCAATTCCTTTATCAATATTAACTTCAACTGTTATCGTTCTGGCTTCAACTCCTATTACTGCGCTCCCATAGACTTTAACCAACATAGATAAAATGATTTATAATAAGTGACTCTCAGAATGAAAGTAAACATATAAATCTTTGACCCGTCAAAAACTGATCACCTCACCTCCGAGGTGATCGGAAGTGAGGTGATGAGAAAAATTACACTCAGTCAATTCGATAAAGAATAAAACTGATTGAGCCCGGTGTTTTTTCTAGTTTATAATGTACCTCGTTTGGCTTGTTCTCTTTCAATACTTTCAAAAAGCGCTTTAAAGTTACCCGCACCAAAGCCTCGAGCTCCCATTCTCTGTATGATTTCAAAGAATAAGGTTGGCCTATCTTCTATAGGTTTTGTAAAAATCTGTAATAAATAACCTTCTTCATCTGCATCAATCATAATGCCTAATTTCTTCAAAGTTTCAATATCCTCGATTAACTCATGACTAAATTCCTCTAATCTACCAGGAACCGCTCTGTAATATTCTTCTGGAGGTGTACTTAAAAACTCTATCCCTCTTGATCTCAACTTAGAAACTGTGGTAATGATATCATCTGTAGCAACTGCAATATGCTGTACACCAGGACCTTCATAGAAATCAAGATATTCCTCAATTTGTGATTTCTTTTTACCTTCCGCTGGTTCGTTAATTGGAAATTTAATTCTACCGTTTCCATTACTCATCACCTTACTCATCAAGGCTGAATACTCTGTATGGATTTGGTTATCGTCAAAAGACAAAAAGTTTTCAAAACCCATAACATCTTCATACCATTTTACCCAGGTATTCATTTCTCCCCAACCTACATTACCAACCATGTGGTCAATAAATTTTAAACCACAAGGTTCTGGGTTGAAATCCGATTTCCATTCAGTAAAGCCTGGTAAAAATGTTCCTTTGTAGTTTTTCCGTTCAACAAACATATGCACCGTTTCTCCGTAAGTATAAATACCTGACCTTACAACCTCACCATGTTCATCTTTTTCTATTATTGGTTTTAGATACGATTTTGCACCACGAGAAGTAGTTTCTTCCCAGGCTTTTTTAGCATCTTCTACCCAAAGTGCCACAACTTTTACACCATCACCGTGTTTTACGATATGTTCGTTTATTTCTGATTTTGAATTTAAAGGAGTGGTTAACACTATTTTAATTTTATCTTGTTTTAAGACATAAGAAACAACTTCTTTACTTCCTGTTTCCAGCCCTTTATAGGCAAAAGATTGAAAACCAAATGCCGTTTTATAAAAATGGGCTGCCTGCTTGGCATTTCCCACATAAAACTCTACATAGTCAGTTCCTAATAAGGGCAAAAAATCTTTGGCTCCTGCAAATATTTTTTCTAATCCGTATTCTACATTTTTTATCTTACTCATCACTTTAGTTTTAATGATTTAACCAACTTTTATAATAATCATCATCTTCTAACTTTAAGGCCGCTTCTGTTACCTTTAGCGGTGCAAATGTATCAACCATCACAGCCAGTTCTTCAGTCGATTTTTTACCAATACTCCTCTCCATAGCCCCTGGATGTGGTCCGTGAGGAATTCCAGCCGGGTGCAATGTAATCTGTCCAACTTCAATATTATTTCTACTCATAAAATCACCGTCTACGTAATATAGTACCTCATCTGAATCGATATTACTATGGTTATAAGGTGCAGGAACTGCTTGCGGATGGTAATCGTATAATCTTGGCACAAAAGAGCATATTACAAAGCCTGCTGCTTCAAAAGTCTGATGAATAGGCGGTGGCATATGAACCCTGCCCGTGATAGGTTCAAAATCATGAATTGAAAACTTATAAGGGAAATTATAACCATCCCAGCCCACAACACTAAAAGGATGGTATGCATATATATATTCATGCATATAATCCTGTTTTTTAACCTTTATTAAAAAATCTCCAGCTTCATTAAAAGTTTCAATTTCACTCGGAGGATGCATGTCTCTTTCACAAAAAGGAGCATGTTCAAGCATTTGACCAAACCAATTTCTATATCTCTTTGGTGTATAAATCGGGCTTTTTGACTCTACAATAAACAACCTGTTTACTTTTGTTTCAAAATCTATTTGATAAATTACTCCTCTGGGCACTACTAAATAATCGCCATAGGAAAAATCAATATTCCCTAACATGGTTCTTAACTTTCCTGACCCTTTATGAATAAAAATCACCTCATCCGAATCTGTATTCTTATAAAAATAACTTCTTAAAGAAGCACTTGGAGAAGCCAAACTAATCTGACAATCATTATTTACTAATATTGGTACACGACTTTTTAAAAAATCCTCCTCTGGAGCCACCTCAAATCCTCTTAAACTTATGGATTTCATATTTTTTTCCACAGCAATTTTCGGGCTGACATCATATGATTTCAGTATTTCTTTTACTTGAGTAGGACGTTGGGTATGATACAATAATGTTGACATTCCATCGAAACCAATTGTTCCGAATAGTTCTTCATATAAGAAATTTCCATCTGAATCCTTAAACACTGTGTGCCGCTTTGATGGAATGCTGCCTAAAGTATGGTATCTCGGCATAAGTTATATTTTAAAATTAGTAATAGAAAGAAGTAGGTACATGAAGACAACCGAATTTATTCGGGGTTTCTCTTCATCAATAATTTTAGAAGTGATAATAATTCGGCAAAAAAGTAGCTCATTTTATATCTGTTCTTTCGATGTTAACAAATATAACGATTATTATTTAAGAATATGAAAATCTAGAGTGGCTTGAGTTTTATTTTATTTCAACTACTTTTTTGATTTGCGGTACATATTTTCTAATAGTGGCTTCAACACCATTTTTAAGCGTCATTTGATTTACACTGCAACCAATACAAGCCCCATGAAACTTGATATTCACAATATCGTCGTCTAATGAGACCAATGATATGTCTCCTCCATCAGTTACCAAATACGGGCGGATCTCGCTAAGCGCTTTCTCAATATTATCCAAAATTTCTTTTTGACCCATAATCTCTATTATTTTAATTCTCCCCTACCAAAAAGGCATCAGGAATTATGCTACTTTGGACTACAACCAGACATAGTAGTTATTCTCACAACTTCAGTTGGCGGCAAGTCTTCATTTCGCTTTACCAGTTCAGTAAGCATATTTTTTGTAGTCTCAATAAAAGCATGTTCAAGCGTTGTATCTTCTTGTAAGGCAACAGGGTGACCTACATCTCCGGCTTCTCTAATACTCTGAACCAAAGGAATTTCTCCTAATAATGCTGTATCAAGATCAGTCGCTAAATTTTTTGCGCCATCCTTTCCAAATATATAGTATTTATTATCAGGTAACTCTTCAGGTGTAAAATAGCTCATATTTTCAACAATGCCCAATACCGGCACCATGATATTCTCTTGTTGAAACATGGCCACACCTCGTTTAGCATCCGCCAAGGCTATAGCCTGAGGAGTACTTACGATAACAGCTCCTGTAATAGGTACAGCTTGAACCATTGATAAGTGAATATCCCCTGTTCCAGGAGGAAGGTCGACCAAAAGGAAATCAAGTTCTCCCCAATTGGCATCAAAAATCATTTGATTCAATGCTTTTGAAGCCATTGCACCACGCCAGATAACTGCCTGATTGGGATCTGTAAAGAAGCCTAAAGACAACAATTTTACACCGTAGTTTTCAATAGGCTGCATTTTAGATTTACCCCCAACCTCAACAGAAAGTGGTCTTTCTTTTGCTACATCAAACATAATGGGCATTGAAGGCCCATATACATCCGCATCTAATACGCCAACACTGAAACCCATTTTTGCTAAGGAAACAGCAAGATTTGCAGTAACAGTTGACTTACCAACCCCTCCTTTTCCGGAGGCCACTGCAATTATATTCTTTACTCCTGGAATCTCATTCCCTTTAATTGGAGCTGGTTTTGCCGGAGCATCTACCTTTACGTTTACCTTGATGTCAGTTTTCTCATCAACCTCGTCATGGATCACTTTCATAATTTCAACTTCTACCTTCTTTTTTGCCTGTAGAGATGGATTTTTTATGGTCACATCAACAAGGATCTCTTTACCAAAAATCACAACATTAGTCACGGCCTTGCTTTCGATAAGATTCACTCCCTCTCCAGGAGCCGTAATCCCTTCTAGGGCATTGTATATATCTTGTTTGTTAAAACTCATTACTTGCTTAATTAAAATGATTCTAAACAACAAAGATACTAACTTCTATTGAAGTAAAAAGAAATATAAATCACATTAAGGAAATAAAAATGACATAAAAATCATTTCAAAAAATTCGGAATTATGGTGTCAATAGGATATTCTCCTCAACTTCCCAATTGGCCTTTGCTTCAATTACAGATTTAACATAGTAAACCTGTTCTGGCTGCAGGTTCTTTAGAAAATCTCCTGTATCCCAAATTCGATTTTCATTATCATCATATATAATGCGAATTTTAAATCTTCCAGGTCTCAAATATTTAAATTCGAACTCTTGCGGCCCTGTTGCATAGGTTTCAGCGATGAGATCACCTTTTTGATCAATCAGGTGGATTATTGCTGGAAATCTCTCAATACCTCTCATAGTAAGGAAAATAGAGCAGTAATCAGATATTTTGCCAGTTTTTAAAGCAGATTGAATCGTATCATTTTGAATTCCAAAAATATCTTCAACAGCACCGGGTTCTATAAAAAGTTTATAACTCTGATTGAGCTCTTTTTCAAATTCAAAATCAATCCGGTCAAGCCTTTTCGATACATTCAATTTTAAAGGAACAGCTACAGAATCTTTATCCCAAAAGTGAAATTTGGTACTGTCTATTTTCATCATGGGTACTGATGATGCGATCTGAAGTGTATCCCTTAAGTGCAACATCCCATAGGTTGATAATTCTAATCGAAGAGAATCTATTTCTTCTTCATTGATTTGTACTTTCACTGTGTCAAGAAACTTATCTTTACGCACCTGAAGAATCATTGTATCTAACTCAAAATGATTAAACCAATAATTTAGTGTGTCAGCTCTTCTGTCTTTTGCATAAAAGGCTTTAAAATCTTCTGGTGTATCAGATAGTATTTTAATCTCAACATCCTCCGATTCTCCTTCGAAGCCTAAAATCAAATGCCCTTTTGAAATGTCTTTAGGCCTTGAAACCAGTTTAAAAGGAAATCTTTCTTTAAAAAGATTCAAATCGAAAACGGTATCGCCTGGCAGCGTAATTAATTCAGGATGAAATCCAATTCTATCTTCCTTCGGGTTGTATTTATAGTTCTTACTAGCGTCATTAAGGGCAATTAGTCGATATGTACCCGCCTTAATATTTGTAATCTCCCAGTTATTCAAACTATCTATTGTAGTTCCTACATAGGTAGGTTTTTGGCTAAATATGATTGAATCTTTATAAACAGAATCAACCGGATACAACATAATTGTTGGGTTTTCAATCATGACAAGGTCATAGGCATCTTTTATGGCACCCTTGACCTTTAAAGAATCTATATAATCTCCAGTCGAAAAGATGTATTTAAAATTATCAAGAACATTTCCTTCAGTATTATCGATAATACTTTGAGCAAAATTAAATGTATAGGTCGTATTCTCTTGAAGTGTATCGCCTATTTTTATTGTGATTCTTTTACTTGGAGAGCCCAAAGGCGTAATCACTGGATTATTCTTAAGAGGTGGGGAAATTATCAACTGCGAGTTCACATCCTTAAGTTTTACGTATTCATCAAAATAGATTTTAATTTGATCTTCTTTAAACTGCAGACTTCTGAAATCAGGATCTGCCTTTACCATAATTGGTTTGTCAAAATCCTTAGGTCCACCTTCCGGGCGTCCTCTTCTTGCGCAGCTCGAAAGAATCAAGAGACAAATAAGTAAAGAAAAATAATGAAATTTCATACTCTAAATAAAATACAAATTAACAATTATTTTTCTCCTTATTCTATTATTTTTTTGCAAAATTATGGCGTAAATGCCATACTGGCAAGGCTTAACTGAACTCCGTTATGTTTCATTAGTTGTATACCACAGGCTTCAATCGTTGCGCCCGAAGTAATAATGTCATCTACTAGTAAAATATGAGCGTTTTTAATTTGGTCTGAGCTATGGAGCTTGTAATCATTCTCAAGTATCTTGAGTCTGTCAAATCTGTTCTTTGAAGTTTGTGTCTTTCTGTTGTTTACTTTCAGTAAAACATCTGGTCTTAATTCAGCCTGTAGCTCTTTAGCTATAGCAGAAGCGAAGCCTATCACTTGGTTATATCCCCTCTCCTTTTCTTTCTTTGGATGCATAGGAACTGGAATTACAAAATCAATCCCTTCAAATCTATTGCTTTGTTCCATTTCACGTGCCAGCCAAAGTCCAAAAAAAATACCTAGATCCGACTTTCCCTGATATTTTAATTGATGTATTAATTTCTGAACTGCCCCTTTTCTCTCAAAATAGAATAAAGATGTAGCAGCTTTTAATGGTATTCTGCCAATAAAAGCCATTTCCAACTGATTTTTTGGCTGCCTACTATAATGTGTCAAAGGCAATTCAGAAAGGCAAAATATACATAGGAATTTTCCCTGTACTTCTAGCAGGCTACCACAATTGAGACATTCTTCCGGAAAAAAAAGATCAAAAATATTCCTTAATATATTGGGCATTAAAACATTATTTATCAACAGTCAGACTTAATTCTTAAAAAAAATTGTTCTAAATCTTTAAAAAAAATTAAATTTGCACACAATTTTTCTGATTTATTACGTTTAATAAGTTAAGATTAATCTAAAATGTAAACCTAATTCTATAATTATGGAAGAAAATTCTAAATCTTCAAACAGTAAAATTTTAATAATAGCTTTGACTGTTTTACTGTTCGGCCTTATTGGCTATACTTTCTATAACAACAATGATCATAAAGAAGCCCTCAAGTTTTTGACGGCAGAAAAAGAGCAGATTATTGGGAACCTTACTGCAATGGAAGAAAAGTATGATGTTGCCATTGCTCAAAACACAAGCCTTTCGGATTCCCTAACAATGGAAAAAGAAAAGATTGCTTTATTAAAGGATTCAGTTCAAAATCTTAAACAGATCAATTCAAGTGTCTTGAGAAGATACCGTGGTCAATTGGCTACTTTGGAGAAAACCAACAACCGACTTTTAGACGAAGTTGATTCTCTTAAACTGGCTAACAATATGCTTACTGAGGAGAAAGACAGTATCAATAGTCAACTTGAGATTCAAACAAATTATAACGACACTTTAGTCTCTCAAAATATGGAGTTGGCTAGGAAAGTTGAAATTGGTGGAGCGATCAATGTTGAAAATGTAGAAGTTATCGCGATGAAAATGCGTTCTAACGGAAAATATACTGAAACAAATAAAGCTCAGAAAACTGATGCTATTAAAGTTGCATTTAGATTAATTGAAAACGAAATAGCTGATCCGGGAGATAAAGAAGCCTATATCGTATTGAAAAACCCAAGTGGACAAGTTATCAATGCAAAAGGAACTTTTATGTTAGAAGAAGGTGCTGAAGCGAAGTATACTGATCAAACAATAGTTAATTACGAAAATGCAGATCTTGATGTAGTGATGTTGGTTGAAAGAAAAGGAGATAAGTATGCAGCAGGTGCCTACCCTATCGAAGTTTATGTAGAAGGTAAATTAGTTGGTTCAGCGAACCTAGAACTAAATGACTCTTTCTTAGGACTGTAATCAGCTCTAATAAAATTATAAATAAAAGGAAACACAATTTGTGTTTCCTTTTTTTATGCGCTTCCTATAAATTAATTATTTTTGCCGAATCAAACCGACAAGGTTTTAATGAATAATCACTTAGGTGAATAAAAAAATAATGAAACCAATTGAGAATGGTTTTGGTTTCAGATTTAGAAAAAAATATAAAATCACACATGAATAATCAAGAAGACAAATTCAAAAAAGTAGTTTCACATGCCAAAGAGTATGGATTCGTTTTTCAATCCAGTGAAATCTATGATGGATTAAGTGCAGTATACGACTACGCTCAAAATGGGGCTGAGCTAAAGAAAAATATCCGTGAATACTGGTGGAAATCTATGGTGCAAATGAATGAGAACATCGTAGGAATAGACGCTGCCATATTCATGCACCCTACTACTTGGAAAGCTTCAGGTCATGTGGATGCGTTTAACGACCCATTGATCGATAATAAAGATTCTAAAAAAAGATATCGCGCTGATGTGTTGATTGAAGACTATGCTGAAAAATTAAACATCAAAGCAGAAAAAGAAATCAAAAAAGCGGCAAAAAGATTTGGTGATGCTTTTGACAGAAATGAATTCGTATCAACAAACCCAAGGGTAGTCAAATACCTGAGCAAGAAAGAAGAAGTTCTAAATAGAATGGCCCGCTCTCTTGAGAATGAAGATCTTGGCGATGTAAAGGCGCTAATTGAGGAACTTGAAATAGCTTGCCCTGTTTCAGGGTCTAGGAACTGGACAGATGTAAAACAGTTCAACTTAATGTTCGGTACTAAATTAGGTGCTTCAGCAGATTCAGCTATGGATTTATACCTTAGACCTGAAACTGCACAAGGAATCTTTGTGAATTTTGCAAATGTGCAAAAAACGGGAAGAATGAAAATACCTTTTGGAATTGCGCAGACCGGAAAAGCTTTTAGAAATGAAATTGTCGCAAGACAATTCATATTTAGAATGAGAGAGTTTGAACAAATGGAAATGCAATTTTTTGTAAGACCGGGAGAAGAATTGAAATGGTATGAAAGTTGGAAAGAGACCAGGTTAAAATGGCATTTATCTTTGGGCTTAGGGGAAGAAAATTACAGATTTCACGATCATGAAAAATTAGCCCACTATGCCAATGCCGCTGCAGACATTGAATTTAATTTTCCTTTTGGGTTTAAAGAGCTGGAAGGAATACATTCAAGAACTGATTTTGATCTTAAGGCGCATGAAGAACATTCAGGAAAGAAATTACAGTTCTTTGACCATGAAATGAACAAGAATTACGTTCCTTATGTTGTTGAGACTTCAATTGGCCTTGATAGAATGTTCCTTGCTGTATTTTCAACAGCCCTACAAAATGAAGTACTTGAAGATGGGTCGGAAAGAATTGTCTTAAAGTTACCATCGGTGCTTGCACCTACTAAAGCTGCTATTCTGCCTTTAGTCAAAAAAGATGGATTACCTGAAATAGCAAGAGAAATCATTGACCAATTAAAATTTGACTTTAGTGTTACTTATGACGAAAAGGACGCTATTGGAAGACGATATAGACGTCAGGATGCATTAGGAACTCCATTTTGTATTACCGTTGACCACGAAACAAAGAATGACCAAACAGTAACGATCAGACATCGTGATTCTATGGAACAAAAAAGAGTTAAAATAGATGCGCTTAGTAGCATTATTACATCTGAAGTTTCTATGGCAAATTGGTTGAGAAAAAACCAATAGACATTGCTCAAAACATATTCATAAAAAAGAGTTATTGCGTTTGCAATAACTCTTTTTTTTTGCGATTTAATGCAAACAAAGAATCTTAATAATAAGCTACTGGATTAAAATGTAGCTCTCAACTGCAGATTACCGGTATGAATTGTTTTTGAATCTTCTGATTTTCTACCCAGATAATTCAGATTCAGATCTAGAAAAGAGGTCAATCTTTTTTGCAATCCCAACAACCAGGTTAAGTTAGTTCCAGGTTGCAGTCCTTCCAACATCTGATAGGCAACAGGCGAATTCGTATTTCCTTCAAATTCATTGAAATATAAATTGGCATTGGCATTAACTGAAAAACTCTGTTTACTGGCAAATTTAAAATTAGCTCCCAAAACATGCATATTCAAAGTTTCCATTTCGAGTATTGTATTCTGCTTGTCTTTGTAAGTATAATATAAATCCAATCGTGTATTTTGATTGTACAAATAAGATATTTTAGGATTTATCTGTATGACTTCCAGGTTATAGTTTCTATTGGCATAACTATTTGACTCACTTATATTATCATTAAACCCTGCCCCCAGATCCATCAGCCAGAAACTACCCAACTTATGAATAAACTGAAATTGATGTGTTCTCAGCGTTACATCCTGATCTCCGAATGAATAAATGGTTTTCTTTCTGAAATTTAAATAAGAATAAACAAAGCTGAACTTTTGCAGACCCCTATTGAAAAAAAAACTGTTCTTAAAATTCTGATCTAAGCCTAAAAGGTCTTCATCGTCTGAAGCAAATGGATTAATGCTGAATTCATCCTTATCACGTTTCGTTTTAGCATCAATTAAAAAATAGGTTTGGTTTGCAAAATGAGAAGCCACCTTTTTAAAGCCTTGTTTATTTCTCCATGAAGAAGCATTTATATTCAGGGATTGACTCCATTTATTTTGATTGGTTCTTATAAATGAAATGGTAGGTAATAATACCCGTACATAAATCGCCTGATCCTGAAACTTAGCAATTACAAATTCATCTAATTCCTGAATGCCATTCTCATTAAAATCTATCCATTCATAGAAGCCTTTACCAGGTTCAACTTCTACATAGCTAAAAGCTTGTTGCGGAAGTGTTCCTGATCTGGTTTCTATCAAAGTTTGAAGCCCAATAAAATCTCCTACAATTCTTTGCCTATAGCTCACCCGAGCATTCAAAGAACTGTCATCTGGTGCATTGACATTTTTGACTTCGCGATAATTGACAAAAAAGGCCAAATCTGTATTGATATTTTGAATCAACCTAGACTTCAAAAAATAAGTATGTGCCTTGCTTACAAGGCCTAAAGCCCCGCCTTGAACACTGTCGGTTTCTCTGTAATTATAACCTATTTCAGTAAATACCTTAGTTGAATCTCCTACACCGGCATAACCTTCAATTTCGGCAAATCGATGTGATAGAATATCTAATTCATTATTGTCTGAACGCCGTCTTAAATTCTTTTCATAATTAAACTTCCCTCCTACCCAAAACTTTGAAATCTGTTGTGTTACACCAGTGTATAACCTTTCAAAAGTGTTATCCTCAAGACCATTCTCATTCTTCAACATACTCCCATCAACATGGAAATCAGTATTATTTAGGTGAAAATCAGCCAATAAACTATGTCTGTCTCCTGTGTAATTATCACCCAGACTCAAGTTTTCATAATTATATCGAATAAGCCCTAAACTATCATTTCGAAAATTCAAGCCCCCTTGGATATATTGCTGCTTTTGACTCGTGTTTAATCCTGTTGAAATAATATTCCAATCTCTTGAAAATTCAACATTTCTAATTCTTTCGACTGATCTAAAATTTTCACTAAAATATTCATAATCAATATCACTGTTCAACTTCCACTTTTTATCTAATATCTTTTGTTTCCATGAAAGTTTAGTAGCTACACCTTTATTCATTTCATTGTCTATGCTAGAATATAGATTCTGATCTTTATCACTCAAAGCCAACTCGGTTTCGATTAAGGTTTTTTCACCCAATACATAATCAGCTTCTATATTTAACATCTGTAACTTTTCGGGGGCAACTAGTTGAATTACAGGAAGAAAAGCACCCTGCTTTTGGTTATTAACTTCTGATGTAAATTGATATACCCTGCCAGACGCCAATGTCGTCTCTAAGATATAATCACCATTATTCTCACCTACATAAGAAAAATCAACCTGATATAGTGTTTCGTCTGGATCATTTGAATACTCATACGCTTCAATTCCGTCAACTTCAATTTTTCTATATAAAACCCGATTCTCACTGTACTCAGATTCGACAGCTGAAGGCGCGATCATTTTAGATTTGTCATTCCCTGCATCAGCTAATATCTGTTTTTGATCATCTGATAAGTTTTGGTCTATGGGGCTATTTTTGGCATCAGTTTCATTATAGTATTGAACACCAATTTTCAACTTATCTGATTGAAATTTCACCCCATCATAGGTGAGAAATCTGGTGTAATTCCGCTCAGAAAGTTGGTATTCTATTGTAAACCTGAGATTAGAACTAACTGTATACAATGTTGTAAATGTGATTTCTCCTGTATTATAATCTATAGTATAGTCAAAATTTTCCCCTCGCCTAAGCAAAACGCCATTGGCATAAACTCTTTCACTACCTGAAATCATGATTATGAATTGCTGGTTATCTGATCCCAGTATTTTATAAGGCCCCTGATTGCCATCTAATCCATTAAACTTATAGCTTTGAAATTTTCCTCTAACCAATGCTCCTGAGGCAAAAAAGTCAGTTTTTCCAGCTGGCTTATTCACATTTCCTTTGACCAAAACACCTGATATCTTTTTTTGAAATCTCATCAGATAACTTTCAGTATTGCTCAAATCAATGTCTCCAGCGGTAAGCGACCAATTGTCAGCATATAATTCAATAAAAACACGATCAAATTCGTCAAGACGTTGGGTAAAACCTCCTGATTGTAAGGGTATTTCATTATCTGTAATTGAAGCTCTGATCCCTACTTTTTCGGACAACTGCCCTTCAATCTGCAGGTTAAAATTAGAATTAACTACGGCATCCTGATTATTCCCAATTGTAACACCCCTGGATAAACTACCACTTGTGTAAAGACCATCAAAAGGTTTGTTTTTATTTAATCTTGAATTGGCTTGCGAACTATATAATTGCGATTCATCTGTAGCTTGAGCAACAATTAGCGATCTATCAAAAGCTGCATAACTACGAGTCATAAAATCAGGGTAAGGTAAATAGGCTATCCTAACTTTTTTACCTTTCCAATACATAGGGTTTTTAAAATGTAGTATGGCTTTTGCATAATCCACTTCAAATAAGTCCTCGTCAACCAAATTCGTTTGGTCTTCATACAATTTGAAATAACCCGGATTAATGCTCAAACTGTCAATTTGAATACTATCACTTTGAACCAGATACGTTTTTATAAGTACTCCTTCAGGTAAGGCCTGTCCACTAACGATGCCGCTGGATAGTAGTATTAGTAAGACTAAGATTCTTTTCATGAAGTAAAACAAACTTAAACAATACCTGTGGATTCTTTTGGTCTAAGAGCTAAAATAAACTCGTCTGGCCAGAAGGGCTTTCATGTTCCAGTAGCCAATTCTTTCTCCATAAGCCACCTGCATATCCTGTAAGCGACCCATCTGATCCTACTACCCTATGACATGGTATTACGATCCAGATTGGGTTTTTACCATTGGCACTTGCCACTGCTCGAATAGCTTTTTCATTACCTAATTTCAAAGTCTGCTTCATATAGGTTGTTCTCTTTCCAAATGGAATATTCAACAATTCATCCCATACCGTTTTTTGAAAATCTGTGCCTTTAGGGTTTATTTTTATAGAAAAATCCTTTCTTTCTCCTTCAAAATATTCAGTTAACTGTTTCACACATTCAAGTAAAACTTCCGGAACAAGTTGTGTACTGTCTAACTCCTCATTCAAAACCGATATTTCAGAGATTCCTTCTTGATTTCCTACAATTCTTGCCGTACCGATGGGAGTTTTGAAGAAACATTGTTCATTATCGCTCATAGCCTACTTTTATATACCGAATACTTGCTTAGAATTAGAAGTCGTTATTTTTGCAATTTCCTCGGGATCTATGCCATAAATATCAACAAGTTTACCCAGAACATTTATTAAATAACTGCTTTCGTTCCGCTTGCCTCTATACGGAGCTGGAGCAAGATAAGGTGAATCTGTCTCTAGTACAATGTGTTCCAAAGGAATAGCTGACATAAATTTATCCAGCCCTCCATTCTTAAAAGTTATGACACCGCCTATACCCAGCTTAAAACCATATGAAATAATTTTTTCAGCCTGTTCTTTATTGCCCGTAAAACAATGAAAAATTCCGTTCAAATCATCATCGCAAACCGCATCCATAATTTCAAAGATTTCATCAAAAGCATCACGACAATGAATTACAATGGGTAATTTTCTTTCCTTGGCCCATAATATCTGCATGCGAAAAGCTTCTTGCTGTTCTTTGATAAAAGATTTATCCCAATAAAGGTCCATACCAATTTCACCTATCGCATAAAACTGTTTTGTTTCTAACTGTTTTTTAACGATTGCTAACTCTTCTTTAAAATCAGCCTTCACATGAGTTGGGTGCAAACCCGCCATGAGAAACACATTTTCTGGAAATGCCTTTTCTAGTGCAAACATCCTGTCGTAATAACTCGAATCGATGGCTGGAATAAAGAACCTTTTAATGCCCAATTCTAGGGCTTTTAGAATTACTTCTTCACGATCTTCATCAAATTGTTCAGCGTAAAGATGCGTATGCGTATCAGTTAAAATCATGGAACAAATATAGTTGAACCCAATAAATATTCACCAGCGGTCTTTTTTTTTTTCATTATAATATAAATTAAACCTTCCTCATTTTATCATGATCAAAAAATGAATTATTTTTGCTAGCCAACAAACAAACTAACCAAAATGAAAATCTATCACAATCCGAGATGTAGCAAAAGCAGACAAGGTCTAGCTATGTTACGGGAGGCCAATGTTGATCTGGAAATTATCGAATACTTAAAGAATCCTTTGACCGAAAGTGAATTAAAAGATCTTTTAAAAAAGCTACATATTCCTGCCATAGAGCTTGTAAGGAAAAATGAGGCTGTCTGGAAGGAGCAATATAAAAACAAGAACCTTTCTGAAAATGAGTTAATTGAAGCCATGGTGGCTAACCCTAAGCTCATAGAAAGGCCAATTATTGTAAATGGTGATGCTGCTGTGATAGGCAGACCAATTGAAAAAATAAGTACTATTATCTGATCATTAACAATCATAATGTTAATGACCAAAAATACCCCTAAACCACTATTTTTTTATAATACTGAATAATCTATATTTATCGGATTACACCATTTTGTAATGAAATTAATAAGTATCCTGATCATGTTTCTCCTCTCCTTCAGTTTATCAGGTCAGGTTAGCATGCAAATAAATCATATTAACGGTCGCGTCAAAGACGCCGACACGCACTTGCCATTGCAGTTTGTAACGGTGACATTCCAGAATATGGATACACAAGAGTTGATAGGAGATGTAACAGATAAAGATGGTTATTTTGAATTGAATGTGCTGAACGGCAAGTACTATTGTATTGTTGAATCACTATCATTTCAACCTTTTATAATTAATGTTCTTTCCATAAATCAAGACATGGAAATGGGCCTCATTGAATTGCGTCAAAGTACTGAGAATTTAGAAGAAGTAGAATTGATCGCAACAAGTAACCTTGTTGATCATGAACTCACAAAGAAAATATACAACGCCTCAAAAGATATTGCGAATATCGGGGGGAATGCTGTAACGGTATTGGAAAACACACCATCAGTTCAAATTGATATTCAGGGTAATATTACGATCAGAGGTAATAACGCCTTAGTTCTTGTTGACGGAAAGCCTTATGGCGGGCAAAGAAGTAGTGCTGATGTTTTAAGTCTTATCCCTGCAAATACAATTAATAAAGTTGAGATCATATCCCAATCTGCTAAATATGATGCCGAAGGTGGCGGTGGTATTTTAAACATTATTCTAAAAAAGAGGTCAATTGAAGGCTATAACGGAACAGTGGAAGCCCACCTCGGAATCCCCGATAATGATGGAGTTTCAACCTTTGTCAACTACAAAACAGACAAGGTGAATATGTACTCTACCTTAAGCTTCAATCATGTAGTCAAAAATAAAGATACTGAGATCCAGCAGATCTTTCTTGATGACACGCAAAACCCTACCGGAAATTTTGATCAGACACGCACTGATTATCGTCAAAGGAATAGCTTTCTGTTTAATATTGGCAGTGATTTCTACCTGGATACAAAAAATACATTAACAACATCGATACTTTATACGAAGTCCAATAAAAACTATGATTCTGAGTTGTTTCTCAATGATTACCAGCCAATAGACGAGTTGATCAAATCTTCCTTCAGGGAAGTTGATGACAATTCGGATGAAGGATTTCTGGAAGCCTATGTGCAATATGCAACTAAATTTAATGATAAAGGGCACCAGTTGTCTGCTGACTTAAAATATGATAACAGTCTTGCCGATAATGACACTGATATCTTAAATACTGAAACCTTTCCCGGGGATGATTTAACAGAACAAAAATATGTCAAGGATGAGAGTGTAGACAATTTCTATACCAAGATAGACTATGCCTTACCTATTAGTGATAATGCGAAATTTGAAGCAGGTTTTAAAGGTAATTTTCGTAATTATAGTAATGATTTTGCTGCGAGTAATTTTAATACGTCACTAGCAAAATTTGAATCAATTGCTGACTTTACGAGTAAGATCGATTACAAAGAAAATATTTATGCTTTTTATGCCAACTATAGCAGACAATACGACCGTTTCAGTTTCAGTCTTGGCCTGAGAACAGAAGTTACTGAAACTACGATCACTGAAAAAACAATCGATGAGGAGTTCGAGAATAATTATACTGATTTATTCCCCAATGCACTGCTAACCTATAATTTTAATGAACAAAATGTCATTTCACTAGGTTATACAAAATATATAGACAGGCCAACTATATCAGAACTAAATCCTTTCAACTCATTTACAGATGAACGATTTATCCTAGTAGGTAATCCGTATCTACAACCTTATTACACGAATTATTTTTATCTAGAGTATTATAATGAATTCGAAAAAATATCTTTAAATACAGCTATTTTCTATTCCAATTCAACTGATCGAATTCTGAATGTTCTCGAAAAAACTGGTAATCAAACCAGTGATGGGTTTGATATTTTCAGGCGCATACCTAAAAATAACGGAACATTAAATTATACAGGCCTGGAAATAGAAGCCACCTATAATCCAAATAATAAAATTCGCTTATATGGATTGATTAGTCCCTATTTTTCAGTTTTATCTGAAACAATTGATAATGCTTACGACTATGAAAATTGGGTCTTATATGGTAACTTCAGATTTTTATACCGTATTTCTAATACTTTGAGGGCGAATATTGATTATCTATATCAATCTACTCAAAAGACAGCCTTAACCAAATTAAAAGCCTTTCAATATGTGAATTTCAATATTTCTAAAGATTTTTGGGAAGGTAAATCAACATTAAGTTTTAAAATAAACGACGTATTTCATACGCGTAAGGCAGATTTCACTTCACTGGAAGCCAATACCATAACCCATAGAAGTTTTATTTTTGATACCCAATACCTGCTTTCCTTCTCTTATCGCTTTAATAAAAGTAGCAGACGAAATTCACACAATAGAGCTAAGGAGACAGAAAAGAATATTTTTGAAGTAGAAGATCAGGTAAAATAAAAAAGCCTGTTTTCACAGGCTTTTATTTTTATATTATTTAGATTTTGCTTTTTTAGCTTCTTTCTTCAGTTTCCAACTTTCCATAAGGTTACCAAACAACCAATAAGGAACTACAGTTGTCAAAAGAAAGATCAACATCCAAAAACCCATTGTAAATACAGTTAAGAATACTAAAAAACCTAAAAATTGACCAATTTCCATAATGACGTTTGTTATAAATAAGCCACAAAAATAGTACATATTTTTCATTTTACAATTAATTCCTAAAGTATTTTATATTAACAAATATTTAACTAAAACAAGATTAAACTAAGGTCTATATTTCAAGTCTTAAAATCTTACAGCTAAACTTTCTCATGAGAATAATTATCATAGCCCTCTTATTATGCTTTTTTTTGCCCTTAATCGGATTGGCTCAACAAGGCAAAAGACCCAACAGCGGCACAGAACGAAAAAGAGAAGTGATAGAAATAAAAGGGACAATACTTGAAAAAAATGGTAAAATCCCGCTTGAATTTGCTACCGTCATTTTAAGACCTTTAAGAGGTGATAAGGTTTTTGGAGGAATGAGTGATGGAAAAGGGAAGTTTTTAGTTGAAGTTCCCAAAGGTCGATATAATATTAGCTTCGAATTTCTATCATTTAAAACAGTCAATATTGAGGATGTTGCCATCGACGCAAATATGAATTTGGGTGAAATCTTTATGGAAGAAGACTCGGAATCATTGGATGAAGTAGAAATAATAGCTGAAAAAAGCACTTTAGAGGTAAAACTAGATAAGAAAATTTACAATGTAGGAAAAGACATGACCGTAAAGGGAGGAACTGCCAGTGATGTGCTCGATAATGTTCCTTCTGTAACAGTAGATGCAGAAGGTGTTGTAAGCTTAAGAGGTAATGAAAATGTCAGAATTCTCATAAATGGGAAACCAAGCGGATTGGTTGGACTTAATGATACAGAGGCGCTAAGACAATTTCCAGCCGACGCCATTGCCAAAGTGGAAGTCATTACAAGCCCTTCTGCTCGTTATGACGCTGAAGGAACTGCAGGCATATTAAATATCATCTTAAGGAGGGATAAAATAACCGGTTTTAATGGTGTTGGAACCATCAACCTTGGGTCTCCTGATTACTATGGGTTTTCAACAAGTCTTAATTACAGACTTAAGGATGTGAATTTTTTCACTAATATTGGTTATTCTGATCGTGAATCTCCGGGTAATTCAAGTGCTGAAACAACTTACTTTTCGCCAGATGCCAGTTTTGCATCAACCAATGAACAGACTAAATATCTCAGGAGTGGAGATAATTTAAACCTCAATTTCGGTATAGAGTATTATATAGCGAAAGAAACCTCTATTACAGCAAGTTTTTTATACAGAAATTCAGATAGAGACCGCGTATCCGAAAATATGCTCGATGCTTTTGACGAATTTGATGATCTGGCGAGTTCGACCCTTAGAATTGAAAACGAAGTATCTAAAGACAAAGTATATCAATATGACCTCAACTTCTTACATAAATTCAAAAAAGAAGGACATCAAATAGATCTAGACCTGCAATACCAAGATAACAGCGATGTTGAAAACAGTCTTATCACCAATGCCGAAACTTTTCCGGATATGAATGAACAACCCTCGCAAATAATTGATTCAGACGAGGTACAAAAGCGTTTTCTGATTCAGAGTGATTATGTTTTGCCAATTGGTGAAAAACAGCAAGTTGAGTTGGGGTTTAGAATTAACAGTGATGATCGACAAAATGATTATAAGTTTTATGATGAAAATGATGATGGCGATTTTATTATTAATGATAGCCTCACCAACTTTTTTGAATATGACGAAATGATAACTGCAGTATATGGTCAATATGGGAATAAGTTTGGTAAATTCTCTGCGCTTCTCGGCCTGAGGATTGAAGGTACAGATATTGACATACGTTCAACAGGGAAAGATATCGATTCATTAAATCAAAAGAATTATGTCAACGCCTTCCCCACCGCAAACCTGGTTTATGAATTCACTGAAAGTGAAAACCTGACATTAGGTTATAACAGCAGAATCAGAAGGCCGAGATCAAGATTTATCAACCCTTTTCCTTCTCAATCAAGTCGAACGACAATATTCCAGGGGAATCCTGATTTAGATCCTTCAATATCTCATGGCGTTGATCTTGGTTATTATAAAAGGTGGCAAAAAGTAACCTTTAACACATCTGTTTACTATAGTCATGCAACAGATGTATTCCAGTTTATTCGAACAGACACAGGCGAGACTACAGAAGATGGCATCCCAATCATTCGTTTGACACCGATTAACCTGAGTACTGACGATAGATATGGTACGGAGTTTTCAGCCAGCTATACCCCTAAAAAAAATTGGCGATTTAATGGAAGTTTTAATTTCTATAACTCGACAATAGACGGAGAATATGAAGGAATCGATTACGGATCTAGTTTTAACAGCTGGTTTGCAAGATTAAGCTCAAAACTTACCTTACCTGCCGATATAGATTGGCAAACTACCATGATGTTTAGAGGCCCAAGGCAAAATTCTCAGACTAAAAGTGAGGGAATATTTTCAATGAATTTAGCATTTAGTAAAGATATTTTAAAAGGAAATGGAACCCTCGTTTTTAATGTGGATGATGTGTTCAACTCCAGGAAGAGAGTTTCGGAAAC
Organism: Lutimonas halocynthiae; assembly: GCF_030409835.1. Lineage (GTDB taxonomy): Bacteria > Bacteroidota > Bacteroidia > Flavobacteriales > Flavobacteriaceae > Lutimonas > Lutimonas halocynthiae. The sequence continues at coordinate 114,592 of NZ_JAUFQO010000012.1, read as the reverse complement.
GACTACGGATTCCTTTATTCAAAATAGTGCATTCCAATGGAGAGAAAGACAGTTTAGACTTTCCTTTACGTATCGACTCAATCAGAAAAAACAACGTGAACGCCAACGCAATGGATCAGGTGGTGGTGATGGTGAACAGTTTGGTTCATAATAGGAAACCCAGTATTCTACTGCCCCTATTTAATCCTTTCAAAAGCTAAAATACAAGCCTATTTCAAATCGATTTTACTAGCTATTTTGTATCTTTATACCTTAATAGAAGGACAAAATTTTTACTTATGAAATACAGAATAGAGCACGATACTATTGGCGAAGTCCAAGTACCCGCAGAAAAATATTGGGGAGCTCAAACCGAAAGGTCAAGAAATAATTTTAAAATTGGCGAAGAAGCTTCCATGCCAAAGGAAATCATTGAAGGATTTGCTTATTTAAAAAAGGCAGCTGCCTATACAAATCACGATCTTGGAGTGCTTCCAATAGAAAAAAGAGACGCAATTGCGGCTGTTTGTGATGAAATTCTGGCAGGAGAACTTTTTGATCAATTTCCTTTAGTGATATGGCAAACAGGATCAGGAACTCAAAGCAATATGAATTGTAATGAGGTTATTGCAAATAAGGCCCATATAAATAATGGCGGTGATCTTACTGGCGACGATCGATTTATTCATCCTAACGATGATGTTAATAAATCTCAATCTTCTAATGACACATTCCCAACAGGAATGCATATTGCTATTTATAAAAAAATTGTAGAAACAACCATTCCGGGTGTTGAGCAATTAAGAAATACTTTACAGCAAAAATCAATTGAATTTGCGAATGTTGTAAAAATAGGTAGAACCCATTTAATGGATGCGACTCCATTGACTTTAGGTCAAGAGTTTTCTGGTTATGTTTCTCAACTTGACCATGGGTTAAAAGCATTAAATAATACCTTAGATCACTTAGCGGAACTTGCTTTAGGAGGAACTGCCGTAGGAACTGGAATTAACACTCCTGAAGGTTATTCGGAACTCGTAGCGAAATATATCGCAGATTTTACTGACTTACCATTTATAACAGCTGAGAATAAATTTGAGGCACTTGCCGCTCATGATGCTGTTGTTGAGACACATGGAGCTTTAAAACAATTAGCTGTTTCGTTGATGAAAATAGCCAATGACATCAGAATGCTGGCATCAGGACCGAGAAGTGGTATTGGAGAACTAATTATTCCTGCTAACGAGCCGGGTTCATCTATTATGCCAGGTAAAGTAAATCCAACCCAAGCAGAAGCCTTAACTATGGTTTGTGCACAGGTGATTGGTAATGACGTAGCCATAACTGTTGGTGGCATGACAGGTCATTATGAGCTAAATGTATTTAAACCGGTAATGGCTGCAAACGCACTTCAATCAGCTCAATTGATTGGGGATGCCTGTGCATCTTTTGAAGAAAACTGCGCCATTGGTATTGAGCCTAATTATCCACAAATCAAACAATTATTGAATAATTCTTTGATGTTAGTTACCGCTTTGAACACTAAAATTGGTTACGAAAATTCGGCTAAAATTGCTAAAACAGCGCATAAAAATGGCACTACATTAAGAGAAGAAGCTATCAATCTTGGCTTTTTAACTGGTGAAGAATTTGACGAATGGGTAAGACCTGAAGACATGGTTGGTAGCCTAAAAGTATAAGGTAAATTATTGAAATAGAAGTATAGGATTGATAAACCTATACTTCTATTTCTAACATAAATACAGTGAATATTCATGTGTAACAGTTTCAATAAAAAGTTTTTGGATGAAGCAGCGAAAGCGCTAAATGAAAGTGGTGATGAACCTTTTCATAGCGACGAAAATTTTATGAATCTGGCAATTGAAGCTGCTATAAAAGGAGTTCTTGCCAACGATGGAGGTCCGTTTGGTTGTGTTATAATCAAAGACGGAGAAATCATTGGGACCGGCAACAATAAGGTTACATCGAATAATGACCCAACGGCTCATGCTGAAATTATGGCCATTAGGCAGGCTTGCAAAAACCTAAATTCCTTTCAATTAGACGACTGCATTTTGTACACAAGTTGCGAACCATGCCCTATGTGCTTTGGAGCCATTTATTGGGCCAGACCTAAAAAAGTGTTTTATGCTTGCAACAAAACCGATGCTGCGGAAATTGGTTTTGACGATGAATTTATATATAAAGAGTTAGATCTTGAGCTCTCTAAAAGAAGCATTCCCTTCGAACAGATCAACAGAGAAAACGCCGTGAAGGCATTTAAAGCTTGGAAAGAAAAAGACGATAAAATAGAGTATTAACTTAATTTTTCTATTATGCGTAAGGTAGGAGTTTGGATCGATCAAAAAGAAGCAAATATTATCACTTTAAGTAGAGATACTACTTACTCAAAAACAATTTATTCTGATGTTGAAACTAGAATTCGAATTGAAGGAGAAAAAAAACAATTCGGAAGATTTGGTGATCAATATATGGTAGATGAAAAGGGAAAAGAAAATCGGGTTAAAGAGTATACCCAAAAATACTTACATCGGGTTTTAAAAGAATTAGATAAGGCTGGTGAAATATTACTTTTCGGACCAGCTCAAACTAAGTTCCGACTTGAAAAACTTATTTCCGAAATACCCCAAATGGCTATTAAATTAAAAGATATTAAAACCTCTGAAAATATGACACATAACCAAAAATCGGCCTATGTGAGAGATTACTATAAAAATCGGTGATTATAAACCGCGGCTAAGCTGCCTAATCCTGTTGTAGTATTCCTCGTATTCCTTTTCTGCTAGTCGCTGCGCCTTACTGTTAAAGATTTCCTTTTGACTGCGCTGTTTTTTATCAGAACCTTTAGAGATTCCAATTCTGTCATTTTTCATTTTTACGCAATTTTTTATTTAAGAACGTAAAAAACAGACCTTTTATTATAATTGCATTCGAATCAATTGTTTTATTAAGAGCTCAGCCCCCTGAATTCTAAATGATTATGATCTTATTAGAATTGGCGCTTCATCACCATTTTGTATGGAAATAATCACCGCTTTGATCATCGGTACGCTGGTACGTATGTGCTCCAAAAAAATCTCTCTGAGCCTGAATGAGATTAGCAGGTAGCCGCTCACTTGTCATGTCTATCCAATAATAATAAGCTGCTGTGAAACAATGCAAAGAACTCCTTGAATTTAAGCCAGCTTGCAAAACCGCTCTTAAGTCTTTCTCATGATCCAATAAATCTGTAAAAACCATATCCATTTGAAACAAATCTCTTTGTGTTTTAAACCCTTCATGCAGTGAGTTCATCAAATGAGATTTTATGATACAGCCATTAGACCATATTCTAGCAATATCAGAAAAATTAAGTTTCCAGCTATAACTTTCTGAAGCCAGTTCCATGAGCTTAAATCCTTGCTGATGATTAATCAAGCGCGCCATCTTATAGGCTTCTTTGATCACATCTGTTTGAGGTAGATTAAAGTCATTTGTATTCGTTTTAACTTTCTGTGACATCGCCACCCTACTTTCTTTAAACGACGAAATATATCTTGCAAAAACCGCAGATGACATCATTGTGTTGGGTATACCCAGGTCAAATGCTGCCTTACTAGACCATGAACCTGTACCTTTGTTACCAGCTTTATCTAAAATCTTATCTAATAAATAGTCATCTCCTTCTTTTTTACGAAGAATCTGAATGGTAATATCAAGTAAATAACTAGATAATTCTCCCTGACTCCAGGATTCAAAGACTTTAGCAATAGCTTCGTTCGAATTATGAACAGATAACATGGCGTAGATTTCAGCTAACAACTGCATTTCAACATACTCAACCCCATTATGAACCATTTTTATAAAATGTCCGGAGCCTTCAGGTCCTATATATGCACAACACGTTTTCCCAAAGTCGTCCTTTGCAGCAATCGATTCCAATACATTTGAAACAACCTCATAGCTCTCCTTTTTGCCTCCTGGCATTATTGAAGGACCTTTTCTGGCACCTTCTTCACCTCCTGAAATTCCAGCTCCGATAAATTCGACACCTTGTTCCTGACATAGTTCGAACCTCCTCTTTGTATTGATATAATGAGAATTTCCACCATCGATAATAACATCTCCCTTAGAAAGTTTTGGAATCAAATTATTCAATACCAGATCTACAGTTGGTCCTGCTTTGATCATTATCAGAATCTTTCTTGGCCTAGCCATAGATTCAATAAAAGCATCAAGATCAGTGAATCCATGAAGGTTTTTCAAATGAGAGTTCGCTTTCATAAAATCATCAACCACTGCTTCTTCTCCTCCTTCAGCTCTATTAAATACAGATAACTCATAGCCTTTGTCTGCGATATTCAAACTAATACTACTGCCCATTACACCGAGGCCAAACACCCCAAATTCACTCTTTATGTCACTCATAGACTCGATTTAATAATATTTATAATCTCCTCAGGAGATTTATTTATATCAATATGTATTCCATAAGATGGAACTTCTAGCGCATCAAATTGAGATTTCAACATATGTTCACTCATATAATGCCCTTTCCTGCTGCTCATTCTATTATAGATCAGGTCATAATCTCCTGCAAGAAAAACCCAACGGCAATCTTCTAAACCCTGTGATAAAACAGCTCTATATTTCTCCTTTAGGGCTGAACAAGCCAATATGGCTCCTCCCTCCTTTTCCCATTTTTGCAGATGCCCTGATAAAGAACTCAGCCAAGAAGCACGATCTGAATCATCAAGTGCCTGACCATTCTTCATTTTTTCAACATTCTCTTTAGGATGAAAATCATCCGCATCATAATAAGGAATTCCCATTTCCTTAGAAAGATTTCTCGCTATGGTTGTTTTACCACAGCCGCTAACACCTATAACCTGAACTATCATATTATTTACCAAAAAAATTACCTGCCACCCCAACAATACCAGGTTTCACAGTGAATAATGAACCTGCATAAGGGTACTTTATCTTTTCCTCCTCTGTCATATCTAGACTTGAAGTTGTGATGTACAAAGTATCAAAATTCTTTCCTCCAAATGAGCAGGAGGTTACATTATGAGCAGGTACTTCAATTTTCTCTATCAATTTCCCTGATAAGGGATCAAAACGGGCTACCGCATCGCCATTCCATAAACCAACCCACAATTTATCTTCTGTATCTATAGTCATTCCGTCACCAAAACCTAATGATTCAGGGATGATAACTGCTATACGTTCATTCGAAATCGTACTGTTCTCAGCATCAAAATCAAATGCTCTAATATGACCTGTTGGCGTATCGATATAATACATGATGCTTTTATCTTTTGTCCAGACAATACCATTTGAAATGGTTACACTATCCAACATTTTCTTCGCATCCCCTTTTTGGTTGACCTTATATAAATTAGCTTTGGGTTCAGACTGATCTAAATGCATCGATCCAATCCATAAATTTCCATTCGGATCACATTTCCCATCATTAAACCTGTTATAGGTCATTTTCGCTTCAACATCTGATAACAATTTAATCTCACCATTTGATGTGTTGATGATATAAATTCCATCTTCTAATGCGATGACCGCTTCTTCTTTATTTTTTGGAACAATCGTGCCAATCCTTGAAGGGGTATCAAAAGTTGTGTTTGTTTTTTTAGAGGGATCAAATAAATGGACTTTTTTACCTTCAATATCAACCCAATACAATCTTTGTTCTTTATGGTCCCAAAATGCTCCCTCACCCAATTTGGATTCTATTTCATAACATAATTCGGCTTTTTTAGATTTCATTTTCTCATTATTTTGACCGTAAGTCACAAAGTTCAGCAACAGCAGCATAGCAGCTAAAGCAGGGATTGATTTTCTTTTCATTGAATCTTATTTTTCAAACATCATTATATGGTCCAAGCATTGCCTATATCAGCTACTGGAATACAAGGATCGTAGCTCCCTGGAATTGGATCAAAATTAAGGACTTCTCTGCCAATTTTTTCAGAGGTAAAATATCCAAACAATGAAAGCTTTCTAATCTGTATCAAACAAGAATACATCTTATAATCGTCCATTTCGGACAGCTCTATTTTATCAAGCTCTTTACGCTGTCTTGTCAGCACTTTTGATTGAACATCAGGTTCTAAATCAAAATAATTTGCAAACAGCTCAGCCAATTCATCTCTGTTGGACTCACCTATATCCTTATTGAATTTATCTTTAAACCGTTGGGCAAAAACAAGACTCCCATCTTTAAAAATCACTTGTTCTTCAGACCTCAACATATCATGAGACATCATATCTATAAATTGAGGTAAATTTACGTCTAGTCCTCCAGGCGTATCCGTGGCAGGCAGGATAATATCTACCAAATGACTTATATAATGTTTCTCGTTGCCATTTAAAAAAACAGCTTCCCATAAATCTTCTTTCTTTGTGCTGCATGATTCCAAAATGCTTAGCACAGACGGAGCCGCAACAGCATAGCCAAAGGTCAGTCCTAATCCTTTAATTATATCTCTTCTGTTCATGATCTATTTTTAGCATTTTTCTTAAATTCCTTTATAGCATGATCAGCAGCTCTCGCGGTAATTGCCATATAAGTAAGTGACGGATTCTGACATCCGGCAGATGTCATACAGGCACCATCAGTTACATATACATTTTGAACACTATGCACTTGATTGTATTTGTTCAGAATTGACGTTTTGGGATCTCTCCCCATTCTAGCTCCCCCCATTTCATGAATGGCCAATCCGGGTGCAAATTGATTAGGATCATCAAAACCTTTTACATTTTCATACCCAGCGGCTTCAAGCATTGCAATAGCCTGTTCTTGAATATCTTTTCGCATGAGCCTTTCATTTTCTTTAAACTCAACATCAAAAACAACTGTGGGGAGCCCCCATTTATCAACTTTCTCGTAGTTTAATACTATTTTATTATCATGATATGGAAGACATTCCCCAAAGCCACCCATGCCTATTACCCATGGCCCAGGTTTTACAAGTTCATCTTTTAAATCTTTCCCATAACTAAGTTCTGCCACGGCCCTTCTCCAATTCTGTCTACTGGCTGAGCCTTGATAACCATATCCTCTTTTAAAGCTTGGATGCTCCGTATCTTTATCTAAATTTATAAACCTAGGAATATAAAAGCCCCCTGGTTTTCTCCCTTTATAGTATTTATCCTCATGCTCATTTACCTCAGCATAGGCGCCTACTCCCAACTGATGGTCCATTATATTACGTCCTAATTCATCATGATCATTACCCAGTCCGTTTGGAAATCTTTCTGATTTAGATTGCATCAAAATAGCCGTTGAAGCGATCGCAGATGCGCAACAAAAAACAACTTCAGCTTCAAAAAATAATTTTTCTTTTGTTTCTGTATCGATTACCCTTACCCCTGATGCTTTTTTAGTTTTTTCCTCATAGACAATTTCATAGGCTATAGAATTGGGCCGGAGGGTCATGTTACCTGTTCTTTCGGCTGCGGGCAAAGTTGAAGCATTACTGCTAAAATATCCCCCAAAAGGACAACCTCTTATACACCTGTTTCGAAATTGACATTTACTTCTCCCTTCATGTGCTTTGTCTCCGGTAATATGAGCTACTCTTGCCTGGGTCACCACCCTGCCATCCATTTTATCGGCAACTCTTTCGGCAAAATCTGCTTCAACACAATTATAGGGCATTGCTTCGGTGAGCTTCCCATCAGGAAGTTGCTGTAATCCCAAATTAGTACCGCAGACACCAATATATTCCTCCACTTTGTCATACCAAGGCGCAATATCTTTATATCGGATGGGCCAGTCAATACCATTCCCATCTTTTTTATTTGCTTCAAAATCCATTTCGCTTAAGCGATAAGAATGCCTTCCCCATGTAATCGATCTTCCTCCAACATGATAGCCTCTCATCCAGTCAAACCTTTTGGTTTCTGAATAGGGATGTTCAATATCATCCACAAACCAATGTTTACTAGCCTCAGCGGTAGTATATCCTGTTCTTGATTGCTTCTCTTGTCTTGATTTCTCCTCTGGTGTTATTCTGTTTCTGTGTTTAAAATCCCAGTTTTCATCATGCATTGTAGGGTAATCTAACACATGTTTTACCATCCTGCCCCTTTCAAGAACAAGGGTTTTTAATCCGTTCTCGCAAAGTTCCTTAGCTGCCCATCCTCCTGATATCCCAGTACCTATAACAATCGCGTCAAAGTTATTCTCCATTTTATTCAACTCTTGTTTGTTTATTAACTCTACTTAATTCTGATTTAAAATCTATTTTCGGGCATTACATGTTAGTGCAAAATACTGCGATTAACCTTGACAAATGTTCAGAATTCTTCAATGAAAATTTATAGAATCTAGTTTTCATTATGAAATTGCCAAAATAATAGTATAAAACCTAAAGATACCTTTCTTGAATTATTTTTAAATGATGCAATACATGGCCTGAGCAAATAAATGCAATAGCCCTCACAGAAATCGATAGTCCTTCTACAGTTCCTGCGCAACTTAGCTCCTTAACGCTAAAATCTTTAAACATTAAAATATTAGATCTCCGTAGCAAACAAAATTCGTCAAGTAGGGTTGTAAATTCACGATTATTACTGTCGTAGTTTGTAACATATGAATTTTCATCAAATCCTGACAATGGTTTTTCATCTTGTCTTGAAAACCTCAATGCCCTATAAACAAATACACGTTCAGCATCAATCATATGCTGAACTAACTCCTTTATTGTCCATTTACCATCAGCATATCGATATGTCTGTTTGGAATCTTCAATGTCATATAATACTTGCTCAAAAAGCTCAAGCGACATTTCAAGCGAATCCATCAAATTGGGTTCACCCTCTAGAACATCAATATAAGGTTGGTAAAAAGGAGGATATTCTTGTTTTTGAGGTATAGACATTTTCAGAAATTAAAAATTCAAACGCCTAATTTAATTAATTCTTACCAATCTATGTAATCGACCAAATAAAATTGGTCGGTATTAACTTTCAAATTCACAAATTCTTTACCAACTGATACGATTGTTTGGCAATTTCAATTTCCTCATTAGTAGGAATCACTAAAATCTTTACAGAGGCGGTAGCTTTTTGAATTTCCCTAAGCTCCTTAGCGCGAACATCATTCTTCTCATGATCCAATTCAATTCCTAAGAATTCAAGGTCAGTACAAATCAATTCTCTCATCATGTTTGAATTCTCTCCTATTCCAGCAGTAAATACAATGGCATCAATACCATTCAAAACAGCAGCATAAGCGCCTATGTATTTTTTTACTCGATGGGCATTCATTTTTAAGGCCAGATTACATACCGCATCACCTTGTTCGGCATTGGTTTCTATCTCGCGAAGATCACTGTAACCAGTAAGACCGACCATCCCACTCTCTTCCTGAAGGATTTTTTTAACCTCATTTGAACTATATCCTAATTCATCCATCATATAAAAAATAACGGATTGATCAATATCGCCACTTCTTGTACCCATTACCAAACCATTCATTGGGCCAAAGCCCAAAGAATGCTCAATGCTTTTCCCATTTTTTATTGCTGTTATGCTACAGCCATTCCCTAAATGAACTGTAATAATTTTTGAATCATTCTTCTTCAAATAATCAATAGCTTCCTTCGAAACATAACGATGACTTGTACCATGAAAACCATAAGCTCTAATTTGATGATCTGAATAGAGCGTTTCTGGAATGGCGTATCTAAAGGCCTCTTCAGGCATACTTTGATGAAATGCTGTATCAAAGACTGCAATTTGTGCAGCGCGTTTAAAGATTTTTTCCGAAACTTCGATACCCTTAAAATTATGTGGATTATGCAAAGGTGCTAAACTGAATAATTCCTTAATTTTCTCCTTAACATCTTCGTCAATCAAAACAGTTTTTGAAAAAGAACTTCCTCCATGAACTACTCTATGTCCTACTGCATCAATTTCATCAGCATCTTTGAGCAAACCAACTGATGGTTCAAGCAAAATTCCAGCAATCATTTCAAGACCTTGCTCGTGATTCTTTATAGAACGCAGCTCTTCAAACTCCTCATCATTTACTTTTAATTGAATTTTAGATCCATCCAATCCAATTCTTTCGACCATTCCATTTGCTAAAACGCTTTTTTCCGGCATCTCAATCAACTGAAATTTGATCGATGAACTTCCTGAATTGATTACTAATATTTTCATGTATTACGTTTTTCTTTTTATAAATTATGCTTCAAAAAACTCTTTAGGATACACAAGTTCTCCTTCTATCCCTAATAATTCATCTTTTTTAAGCTCTATGACAAATCCATTTTCATCCGGTACTTCAAACGGAAAATGGATCCCAAATTTTGACGCCTTTTGATATCCAAATTTAGGGTAATAATGTTTGTGTCCAATAATGACGATAGATCCATATCCCATTAATGAAGCTTTTTTATGTGCAAAACTGATTAATGCTGCTCCCACACCTCTATTTTGAAAAGCCTTATCAACAGCAACAGGAGCTAAGACAAGTGTTGTATGTAGTCTCTTTTCATTTTTTATTGCTGCTTTTGTCAATAAAACAAAACCTACAATCTTAGAGTTAAATATAGCAACTAAAGAAAGTTCTGGTATAAAGCCATCTGATTTTCTCAATCTCTCGACCAAATATTGTTCTTTATGATCGCTATACTCTTCATCAATAAAAGCCTCTTTGACAAGTTGAAATACCCTCGCCTGATCCTCCTGAACCTCCTCTCTAATAACGATACTCCCGTCTATCATTTCACGCATACTACTGTGCTTGTATCGCAGTAATAATAACCGTATTAAAAATATCGTCTACAGTACAGCCGCGACTTAAATCATTTACAGGTTTGTTTAATCCTTGAAGCATCGGCCCTATGGCAATCGCTCCAGTTTCTCTTTGAACCGCCTTATAAGTATTGTTTCCTGTATTCAAATCCGGGAAAATCAAAACACTTGCTTCGCCTGCCACTTTTGAATCCGGTAATTTTTTCTTTCCAATATTAATATCAACCGCTGCATCATATTGAATGGGCCCTTCAATTTTTATATCTGGCCTCAACTCCTTCACAATCTCAGTTGCCTTTCGAACTTTATCAACATCAGCTCCCTGACCAGATGATCCGGAAGAATACGAAAGCATCGCTACTTTAGGCTCAATACCAAATGCAGCACTTGAATCGGCTGAAGAAATTGCTATTTCAGCCAATTGTTCTGCTGTTGGATTTGGATTTATCGCGCAATCACCAAACACAGATACCCTGTCTTCTAGACACATAAAGAAGATGGATGAAACTACTGAAACATTGGGTTTGGTCTTGATAAACTGAAGCGCAGGCCTGATTGTATGTTGCGTTGTATTAACAGCTCCCGAAACCATCCCATCTGCATCTCCTTTATATACCATCATGGTGCCAAAAAAAGATACATCTTGCATAAGATCCTGTGCCATGCTCATGTTTATGTTCTTGTGCTTTCTCAATTCATAAAATGTTTTTACATAGTCATCAAATTGAGGTGAAGAAACAGGGTCTATAATTTTTACACGATCAAAATTCATACTAATCCCTAGCTCCTTTATTTTCTCTTCAATGCTGTTTTTGTCTCCAAGAAGTGTAACTTCTACAATATCCAGAACAGTCAGTCGCGCAGCTGCCAATAAAATTCTTTCATCCGTTCCTTCTGGAAGCACAATGTGTTTTTTAACTTTTTGTGCCTTTTTCAAAAGATCATACTGGAACATCCGAGGCGTTAATCCCTTAGGTTTAAAAGTTAAATATTTTCTAGTTAAATCACTTATATTGACGTACTTATCAAAAGTGTTTAATGAAGTATATATCCTTTGGTCATTGGTTGGATAAATATGTGACCGGATAGCACCAATTTTGTTTGCCACTTCAAAAGTTCCTTTCTCGATGGCCAGAATAGGCACTATTTCTCTCAAGCCCTTGATCAACTGCATGATAGGTTCTTCAGGCAATAATCCTCCGGTAAGTAATATTCCGGAAATCTTAGGATAATTATCAGATATACTGGCTTGCAAGGAACTTAATATGACATCAGCTCTATCACCAGGTGTAATCACGAGGCAATTCGCTTTCAAATGTTGCAGAAAGTTTCGCAATTGCATTGCCCCTACCGCAGAATTCTCAACCTGATTATCAAGCTGGTCCTCTCCAATCAAAATAGTTGCTTTTAATTCATCAACAATTTCCTTAATGGTTGGATTATTCAAGCTCCTGATCATTGGAATCACTGCAATAAAAATCTCTTCTTTAACAGTATCCTTAATTATTTGAGCAATGTTGTCTACTTGGTTTTCATCAACTTTATTCGCCACAATACCCAATACTTTTACTTCCTTATCCATAAAAGAGTCATAGGCCAGATGCAGGTTAGTGACTAATTCATCTGTTGTTTTGTCCTTTCCGGTGCCAACCAGAATAACAGGAATACCAAGGTTTTTGGCAATGACTGCATTGACATCCAATTCTACAAAAACTGCTTCGCCAGAAAAATCAGTTCCCTCAACCAGAATAAAGTCAAATCTATCTTCTAAGGCTTTATACTTTTTTATGATGGCATCTAATATTTCTCCGTCTTCATCAGCAGTCTTCTTTTGAATCACTTCTGCTCCCGTCAGCGCATAACATTCTTCATATTCCATTTCAAGATTGAAATGGGATAATATGGTTTCAATATGATTGTCTTTTTTTGATGGATCCGGCACTTCAATAATGGGTCTGAAATACCCTACTTTCCTAGTTCTTCCTAATAGGATACGCATCATTCCAAGTGTCAGGATTGATTTTCCACTTTCTGCCTCACCAGTAGCGATATAAATGGCTCTACTCATTTTTAAAAATTTTCACAAAGATACTTATATGGATAATTTTATCCTGCTTTTATGCAAAACAATTATAACTTTATTCGTTTCATTCACAACATTTATTGACTAAATTAGCCTTAACTAAAATCTTCGAATCACATTCATGAAAACTTTAATCTTCAACATCAAAGAACTTATACAAATAAGGGATGAAAGTATCAAGAAAGTATCAGGAATTGAAATGAAAGAGCTGCCATCAATTAAAAATGCTTATTTGAGAGTTGATGGCGAAAAAATAGAAGATTTCGGATTGATGGATGACCTTGAAGACTTCAATGCAGACCAGGTCATAGATGCCAGAGGACAGATCATTCTGCCTGCCTGGTGCGATTCACATACACACATTGTTTTTGCCGGTCATCGCGAAGGAGAATTTGTTGACAGAATAAATGGACTGAGCTATGAGGAGATAGCTAAAAGAGGTGGCGGCATACTCAATTCAGCAAAAAAATTACAAGATAGCTCTGAACAAGAACTGTTTGAGCAATCTTCTCAACGACTTATGGAGGTTATGAAATTAGGAACCGGAGCTATTGAAATCAAATCAGGTTATGGTTTAACACCAGAAGCAGAGCTTAAAATGTTACAAGTGATCAAAACACTGGCTGGTTCATTCCCTGTTTCGATTAAGGCAACGTTTTTAGGAGCACATGCCTTCCCTTCAGTTTTTAAAGATAATCCTGATGCTTATATCAACCTGATTTGTGAGACCATGATACCTATGGTTACAGCCGATAAACTAGCAGATTTTATAGACGTTTTTTGCGAACTTGGTTATTTTAACGTCGAACAAACTGAAAGAATTTTAAAAGCCGGGGCAAAGCATGGTTTAAAGCCAAAGATCCATGTCAATCAATTTAATAGCATTGGAGGTGTACAAAGCGGTGTAAAATATAAAGCACTTAGCGTGGATCATTTAGAGGTTATGCAGCAGAAAGACATAGACAGTTTAAAGGGAACCGATGTGATGCCGGTTGCTTTGCCTTCTTGCTCTTATTTTTTGAGTATCCCTTATACACCTGCCAGATCAATGATTGACCAAGGACTGCCTTTGGCATTGGCAACTGATTTTAACCCGGGATCAACACCAAGTGGAAATATGAATTTTGTAGTAGCCACAGCCTGTATTAAAATGAAAATGACCCCTGAAGAAGCCATAAACGCTGCTACGATTAATGGCGCCTATGCCATGGGAATTAGTGAAACTCACGGAAGTATCACGCGAGGAAAATTTGCGAACCTTATCATAACAAAAGATATTCCTTCTTATCATTTTATACCTTATGCTTTTGGTAGCAACCTGATAGACAAGGTCATGATCAAAGGAGCCTTTATTTAGTACAACTGCTTCTTTGATCGTTTTTTGTTAATCCTGGCTTAGAGAAGATCTTTAGAAAAGCTGAAGCTACCGATTGAATTACATTTAAAGCCATGTAAACATGAGAATACTTATTGATGACCTTATAATTCAACTTATACAAATCCAAAGAGGAAAAAACTGGATAGGTGTTAACTTTCAGCAACAATTAAAATCACTTACTGAGAAAGCGTTTTATCATCAGGAAAATAGTATGCATAGCATTGCCGAAATCATTTCACATCTCATTACATGGAGAAAAGAAACCATCATAAAAATAAAAACCGGGAAAGGAAGCATCACAGATGATCACCCTTCAAACTGGCAATCTAATGAAGCACTAAAATCAATTGGGAAATATCAATTGCTTAGAAATTATGAAGCAAGTTTAACCGAACTTGTTGCGCTGCTCAAAAGTAAGAACGATTCATTTCTAGATGAAACCTATTTTGATACAGATTTTAAAGGTTACTATTCCTATTCATTTGTGATGAAGGGCATGATTCATCATGATTTGTATCACCTCGGGCAAATAGGGCTCATTATAAAACTAATGAATATGAATAACGATTATCAACCTTAGAATCTAAGATCATTATTATCCTTACAAATCGACTTCTTTGCTTAAGATTATTCTTCGTAAATTTGCAAACTTAAAGCGATAAAAAATGTCGGATAATTCGGTTATCACTCCAAGAATAAAGAAACCAGATTGGCTAAGGGTTAAGCTTCCTGTTGGTAAAAAATATACTGACCTTCGCGGTTTAGTTGATAAATATAAATTAAACACTATCTGTACAAGCGGTAGTTGCCCGAATATGGGTGAGTGCTGGGGAGAAGGAACAGCAACCTTCATGATACTTGGCAACATTTGTACGCGTTCCTGTGGATTCTGTGGGGTTAAAACAGGGAAACCTGAAACGGTTGAATGGGATGAGCCCGAAAAAGTAGCTCGTTCTATTTACTTAATGAAAATCAAGCATGCTGTAATAACTTCTGTTGACAGAGATGATTTGAAAGACGGTGGTTCTATAATTTGGGCAGAAACCGTAGAAGCCATCAGAAGAACAAATCCTAATACTACTTTAGAAACCTTAATACCCGACTTTCGAGGAGATAAAACAAATATTGACCGCATCATAGAAGTAGCTCCTGAAGTAATTTCTCATAACCTGGAAACGGTAAGGCGTTTAACACGAGAAGTTAGAATTCAGGCGCAATATGATCGTAGTCTTGAGGTATTGGCTTACCTAAAGGATTCCGGGCAACAGAGAACCAAATCTGGTATTATGTTAGGTCTGGGTGAAAAAGAAGATGAAGTTATCGAAACACTTCATGATTTGCATAAGGCAAAGGTTGATATCGTTACAATAGGTCAATACCTTCAGCCTAGCAAACAACATTTACCAGTGCATGAATTTGTGACTCCAGCCCAGTTTGACAAATACAAAGAAATAGGTCTTGAACTAGGATTTAAATATGTAGAAAGTGGTGCGCTAGTTCGATCATCTTATAGGGCTGAAAAACATTTAATTTAAAAAATTATTCAAATTAACATATGATTAACAACAATAGGAGTTTTTTGGTATAGATTTTGATGTTAATTTATCGAAGCAGAATTCCCCATTAATTTTGACTTCATATGATTAATTTTGAGTTAGTAAGTTAAAAGCACCTCTTCACAGAGGTGCTTTTATGTTTATAAAAATTACGGTTGACCTTAAAATGAGTAAAATTTGAGAATACACCATAAAAAAATGCCGCTTCAACACAAATAATCAAAAAAAAACCACTTATTAATAAAATATTAACATTAATAACTGATTTTGGCATAGGATTTGCAATTAATAAGACAAAGCAAAATTCCCCACTAATTTTGTTTTCATTATGATTAATTTTGAGTTAGTAAGCTAAAAGCACCTCTTCTTAGAGGTGCTTTTTAGGTTTTAGGAATTATTAATTTATTCGAAAAATTGTATCATCATCAGCTTTATCACTCAAAACCACCATAATTCACAATAAAAAACTAATTATTTAACTGAATTATCAAATAAATTAGAAATCTACTTGTGAATACCTTAAATATTTCTTATTTTCGTATCGTACAAAATTCCTCACAAAAATTTTGTACTTCATTAAAAATTAATTTTGAGTTAGTAAGCTAAAGCACTTCATCATCCAGAAGTGCTTTTTTTTGACCTATAGCTTGGCAATAAAAGCTTCGACTAGTCTGCTGATCGTCATTTCTGAAGATTTAGCAGCAACCTGTACTGCTTCATGAGAAACTTCTTCTATTTTTCCTTCAATTCCGAGATCTGTAATCACTGATAATCCAAAACAGTCCATTCCCATGTGTTTGGCAACAATAACTTCTGGTACTGTACTCATACCTACTGCGTCTGCACCCATTAATTTTACCATTCGATATTCTGCAGGTGTCTCAAAGGTGGGTCCTTGTAAAGCAAGATATATTCCTTCTTTAACCTCTATTTTAAGATCAAAGGCAGTCGCTTTCATTAAGCTTATCATCTTTCGATTATAAGGTTCGTGCATATCGACAAATCGCGGACCAAATCTTTCATCATTTTCTCCTCTTAATGGATGTTCAGGCATCATATTAATATGATCATTTATAATCATAATGTCTCCAACTTTAAAATCTGGATTAACTCCTCCACAAGCATTAGACACCATCAGTTTTGTAATTCCCAACATATGCATAACCCGAATTGGAAAAGTCACCTCTGACATTTCCCAGCCTTCATAGTAATGGAATCTTCCTTGCATGGCGACTACTTTCTTTCCTGATAGCTCACCATAGATCAAAGTTCCTGAATGTCCTGTTACTGTGCTCACCGGAAAGTTAGGAATATCATGATATGGAATACTTTTTTCAATTTCAATCATTTTTACAATGCCTCCGAGCCCTGTGCCAAGAACAATTCCAAATTCCGGCTTATCTATACCTATGTCTTTAAGAAACCTTGCTGTTTCTTTAATTTTTTCATACATAATTTTGAATTAAATCATTAAATATTTTACTGTCTTCTATTATTTCCGTTTTAATGGGTAAATAAAAGACGGGAAGTTCTATGTCGATAAAATTTCTGACATAGTCCTTTTCAGTCGTTATTATTATTTTCTCTTCTTCAGTTAAACCACTCAATTTTCTTCTAATATCCAGTAATTCGGCTTCCCCGATAAATTGATGGTCGCCATATTTTAAATGCTCAAAGCTTATGAGTTTCCTTTTCAAAAAATCCTCCATTGGACTCGGATCAGCAATACCTGTAATCAATAATACTTTTCTATTCTTTAATTCCTCTAAAGATTTCCTTCCTTTATTATTGATAATAGCCGCATCATATGCAATCCTGCTAAAGAACAGTTTTTGATTTGAATTAGGATTTATTTTCTTCTCTATCTCGTCGCGCATGGCAGCATTAAGATGATCAGGACATTTACTGACAATAATGATTTGAGCCCTTTTAGAACCGCTACGTGGCTCCCTCAGATTACCAGCTGGCAACATGAAATCATTTATGTACAACTTATCAAAAGAAGTCAGTAATATATAGCAACCCGCTTTTACATAGCGGTGTTGATAAGCGTCATCTAATAAAACAAGATCTAACTCGGGTTTTGCGTTTAGGAGCTTTTCCATTCCCCTGACGCGTTTTTCATCAACAGCAATTTCGAGGTCTTGAAATTTTCTGTGAAATTGATATGGTTCATCTCCGACATCCTTAGCAGTACTAGTTTGATTAGCAAGCAGGAAGCCTTTGGTTTTTCTACCATAGCCACGGCTTAAGACAGCCATTTTATATTTCTCTTGAAACAGCCCCACCAAATACTCTATCATCGGAGATTTCCCTGTACCTCCAACACTTAAATTTCCTACTACAATAGTAGGAACGTCAAAGGTCCTAGATCTTAAAAACCCTATATCAAAAGCCAGATTCCTGATACTGGTAATAAGTCCATAAATAAGTGCAAAAGGAAATAATATTTTACGAAGTGAATTCACTTAGACGAAAATACAAAAATCCAAACGGAAAATCTAAAATGAAATATTATCTACCACTTCCAAACCATAACCTATCATTCCAACTCGTTTTCCTGAATATTTACTGTTCGTAATGAGTTTAATTTTGTTGATCTTAAGATCGTGAAGAATCTGTGCTCCTATTCCAAAATCCTTTTCATCCATCCGCAATAATGGTTCTGACAACTCCTTACCTTGCTGCGAATTCTTTAAAAATTTCAATCTGTTTAACAGATCATAAGACTGGTATTCTTGATTTATAAATACAACTGCACCTTTCCCTTCTTCATTTATGATATTAAACATTTTAGCCAACTTATCATCGGGATTATTGGTAAGTGTACCTACTATATCATTATTGATCAAAGTCGAGTTCACCCTAACAAGTACTTCTTCACCCATTTCCCATTCTCCTTTTGTCAAGGCGATATGCACCTGACCATTTGTTGTTTGCTTGTAAGCTCTCAAACAATATTTTCCAAATCTGGTCTCCAGGCTAAAATCTTCTATTTTATCAATCAAAGAATCGTGACTCATTCGATAAGCCACTAAATCTTCTATAGATATTATTTTTAAATCATATTTAGTTGCGACCTTCATCAGTTGAGGTAAACGCGCCATGGTTCCATCTTCATTCAATATCTCAACCAATAATCCGGCAGGTTTTAAGCCGGCAAGTCTCGCAAGATCGATTGCTGCTTCTGTATGCCCGGTTCTTCTCAAAACTCCTCCGTCTTTTGCCCTTAGAGGAAAAATATGCCCAGGCCTTCCTAAATCTTCAGGGCTGGTTTCATCCATGGTCAATGCTTTTACCGTTTTTGCCCTGTCGTGAGTTGAAATCCCAGTGGTACAGCCATGACCAATCAAGTCAACAGAAACCGTAAATTGTGTATTATGTAAAACTGTATTCTTCCCCACCATGAGATCAAGATCCAATTCTTCACATCTTGTCTCTGTTAGTGGCGCACAAATCAGACCTCTACCATTGGTTGCCATAAAATTAATCATCTCAGGAGTAACCATTTCAGCAGCAGCAACAAAATCACCCTCATTTTCTCTGCTTTCATCATCAACAACAATGACCATTTTACCATTCTTAATATCCTCAATAGCTTCTTCTATAGAATTAAGCACAATAGTAGATTTCGTTTTATTCTCCATGTATACCGAATTAATTTTTGTTTATTTTAAATACTTTGTTGAAAAAATTATAAAATGGCTGCATAAATGCATCAAAGTTAAAAATTCCCTTATCGTTAGTTGCTCTTATCATCAAGAGTACCCCAAACGGAAGCAGCACAAAAGTGGCTAACCAACCTCCAATAAAAGGTGAAACTTTATTTGACTCTGCCATATTCTTCCCAAATATCGAAAGAAAGAAATAAATCACGAAAATCGTAATAGCGATAATCATGGGTAAACCAAAACCACCCTTTCTTATAATTGAACCTAAAGGAGTCCCAACAAAGAACAATACCAAACAAGCTAAAGAAAAGGCAATTCTCTTATGAAATTCAACATTATAACCGTTAAGGATCTTTCGTTTATCTTTTAAAGTTTCTTTAAAGCTTCTTAGGTTCTCAAGGTTTCCATTAATAGCAATAAATGCATTTTCACTGACCAATTGCTTATTTTTATCTGTGAAGTTATCCAAAATTTCAGGCTGTAACGGCTCTCCGCCTAACGTGTCTACCATTAACCTGTTAGCTTTCAATGTCTTATATACTCTTCCTGACCTGTTTATGACAAAGTCATGGTACGGAGCCTGCAAGGAGTCAATGAAAAAATCAAGCTGCTTAAGACTTAACATTTCCTTCCCTGTTTTATACTTTACATCATCAGGGTCAAAATCACCAATGCTTGAGACGTCAATATTTACTTCATAATGATCAAAATGAGCCTTCGTAAAAGGAGCCCTTTTTCTTGTCTCAGTCGTATTCTTTTTGCCGATCATGTCTTCTGCATAATAACCATCCTCCAAAATAAGTGTCAAATAACGACTCCCCTCTTCGGATACAATTTCTCCTCTTTTTGCCGTTATAACCTTGTTATTTACCGTATTGGAACGTAAATCATAAATTAGAACATTCTTTAAAAAGTTCTCATTTTCACCGTATTTTTCTTCAAATTTTATACTGTAATTAGGAATCTCTCTATTAAAGGTCCCAGCAACTAAAGCCAATCCCGGCTCCTTCATTTTCATATTATATATGAGGTTCTTGGATCTTAAGGATGCATAAGGAAATACATAATTTAAAAACAGAAAATTTGCAAAACTCAGTACGATCATCAAGACAACCAGAGGTCTAATAAATCTTTGAAGGGATATCCCCGCCGATTTAACTGCGGCAAACTCATAATTCTCAGCCATATTACCTAATGCCATAATCGCAGACAAAAGTATCGCAATAGGCAGTGCAGTAGGCACCATCATAAGCGCCATATAGGCCAGGAACTTAAGAATGATAAGCAGACTGATTCCTTTTCCGGCTATTTTATCAAATTGTAACCATAAAGCCTGCATAATCAACACAAACAATATGATAAAAAAAGTAGCTAAAAAAGGCGACAGAAAACTCTTAAGAATATATCTATTTAAGATCTTCATTTAGCACAGTTCATCTCAGTAGACCAACTTATTTGTTGATCATATAATTCAAATCTTCATATTTTTTTTCATCAAAGGCAAAAACAGATGCGTCGATCTGTTGGTTGGTTTTGATGTTTTTCGCAGTTAAAATAGTCCTTGTTTGGTTCGTTCCAATTTCTATTATCTGATAAATGTGATTGGTTTTTGTATCTATGCCAACCATAATATTACTAATCTCTGAATTAGTATCAATAGGAGTTAACTTTACAAATTGAACTTTTTTTCCGTTGACCTGCTTAAGTTCAGACATATTATATGTATACCCAGATTGGTAAAATGTGTAAAATTTTGAAGGAGTAAATGTGTTTTCTTCATCAATATCAGCATCATTAACATTCACCTCCTCATTCTCAGGTATGATCGTATACGTTTTCGAACCATCAAATATCTGTGTTGAACCAAATAGGTTCACTAAATACTTCTCCCCTTCTAAAAGAAGGTCTCCAGACATTTCCTGTTTTACATCTTCAGCTTTATTATCAAGCACATAGTCAAAGTCCATTGATATATTCTTATAGCCACTCATCGTAGCAGAGGCCTCATCTAAAGTAGATTTAGCTGCTTCGTCATTTTGAGCAATCGCCACATTAATAAAAAATATAGCCATTATGAAGCTAAGCCCAATCTTTAATTTATAATTGTTCATTATCTAATAATTGTTGTAGCGCTACCATATCTGTAACAAGAACTTGCCTTGCTTTACTTCCCTCAAAAGGCCCAACGATATTGGCTGCCTCTAATTGATCTATGATTCTTCCCGCTCTGTTATATCCTAATTTTAATTTTCTCTGAAGTAACGATGCTGATCCTTGCTGGGCGATAACTACTAATTTAGCTGCTTCACCAAATAATTTATCCCTACTCTCGATATCTATGTCAAGACTCGTGCCATTTTCCTCACCTACGTATTCTGGCAGGTTATAGGCAGCAGGATAAGCCCTTTGTGACCCAATAAAGTCAGTCAAATTTTCAACTTCCGGCGTATCGATAAAAGCACATTGTAATCGTGTCAGATCATTTCCTGTTGAAATTAACATATCTCCTTTTCCAATGAGCTGGTCAGCTCCCTGAGAATCAAGAATAGTTCTTGAATCAATTTTTGAAGTTACCCTGAAAGCAACCCTTGCTGGGAAGTTAGCTTTAATAATTCCAGTAATAACATTTACAGAAGGACGCTGGGTTGCAACAATCAAATGAATCCCAATCGCTCTTGCAAGCTGCGCAAGTCTGGCGATAGGCACTTCTATCTCTTTTCCTGCAGTCATGATCAGATCAGCAAATTCATCTATCACTAGAACAATATAAGGTAAAAATTTATGACCATTCTCTGGATTCAGTTTCCTGGCTATGAATTTCGTATTATACTCTTTGATATTCCGCACATAAGCGTTTTTAAGTAAATCGTATCGATTATCCATTTCAATACACAAAGAATTCAGTGTATTGATTACCATAGTAGTGTCAGTAATAATTGCTTCTTCCGTATCCGGTAATTTAGCCAGGTAATGGCGTTCAATTTTATTAAACAGCGTAAGCTCTACTTTTTTAGGATCTACTAATACGAACTTCACCTCTGCCGGGTGTTTTTTATAAAGCAAAGAGGCCAATACCGCATTAAGACCAACAGATTTTCCCTGACCCGTTGCACCGGCCATTAATAAATGGGGCATCTTAGCAAGGTCTATAACAAAGGTTTCATTAGAAATAGTCTTCCCTAAAGCAATCGGGAGTTCCATTTTAGTATTCTGAAACTTTTGGGAAGACAGAACTGACTTCATCGAAACAATTGATGGATTCTTATTTGGAACCTCAATACCAATCGTACCCCTGCCAGGTATAGGTGCAATAATTCTTATTCCTAAAGCCGAAAGTGATAAGGCAATATCATCTTCAAGGTTTTTTATTTTTGAAATCCTCACTCCAGCCTCTGGAACTATCTCATATAGTGTGACTGTAGGCCCAATAGTTGCTTTAATACTAGCAATACCGATCTTATAATTATTCAGGGTCTCTACAATCTTGTTCTTATTATTTTCTAATTCTTGCTTGTTAATATGAATGTTTTCATTAGAATAATCTTTGAGTAGGTTTAGCTCCGGAAATCTAAATTTTGACAATTCAAGTCTTGGGTCAAACTCACCAAAGTCTTTTAATGCCGTATTTGATAGGTTCTTCCCAATATGTTCTTCCTGCACAGGTCCTTCTACTTCTATCTCAATTTTTTCTACATCTTCCTCTTTTATGATGTCTTCGACTTTTTCATTTTTTGGCTCTTTTGCAGTTAATGTAATTTCAGGTTCAAGAATTACTGCCTCTTCTAATTCCTTTTCTGGAACTAATGTTTCAAAAGAATCCAATTCCAATTCAATTTCTTCATCCGGGCCATCATCAATAGTTTCAGTAATAAAGCCTTCTTCAATAACATCATCTACCAAAGAGGGATCTTTCTTTAATTTAGGTTTTGGTTTAGGCATCCATGCCTTTATTTTGGCAGGAGTGATCTTAAAAGATGCTATGATGAAAACAAAAAATGAAATTAATAAAAGTAATAAAACGCCAATTCCTCCAATATAAATCTGAAGAAATTCATTCATTTCAAAACCAACTTTTCCACCGAGCAAAGGCAATTCAGGTTTCAAATAAGCAAGCCCTAATGATATCCATATCATCGTTATCAATCCATTCACCCAGGATTTAGAAAGTTGTTTTACCGGGATATGCAGAATGATATATAAACCTGTGAAAAACAATAGTATGGGAATAATAAATGTAGCGACACCAAATCCATCATAAACAAAGAAATCGCTCAAATTAGCGCCCAATTTTCCCAATAGATTATTGGCACTATAAGTCTTGTCAGAAAAATTAGCCAATATACTTTGATCCTCTTTCCAATGTTGCAAAAATGAATAGAATGAAATCAAAAGAAAAATAGCAGAGGAGAATACCAAAACGCCAAAAACCAAATGGGTTTGCTGACTTTTAAAAAAGCTAACAATACTATTCGGTTTTTTTATTATTTTCTTGGGTCTGGAGGTTCTTTTTTTCCCTTTAGCCATAGGTCACAAAAATACATAAATAATTTAGGTTACAAACCTACGTATTCAAATCTAAAATAAACGAAATCTACAGAAATTTAGGTAAGTATATTATCAATCCTATGATTATTGCTGTAATAGCTGCAAAGGTAACAGCCCCAGCCGATATATCCTTTATAAAACCGATTCTTTCATTATAATCTGGATGGATAAAATCACAGATTTTCTCTATCGCTGTATTCAAAGATTCCGCTACCAGAACCAATCCGATAGCGAGAATCTGTAAAATCCATTCTGTTGCTGAAATATCAAGCCACCAACCAAAAATCGCCATAAATATAGCGATAGCAGTCTGTACCATAATACTATGCTCAGTACTAATTAAAAGCCAAAGCCCTTTAAAGGCATATTTTAAACTCTTTACCCTTCCTTTGACAAAGCCATTTTCTTGATTATTCATGAGTGATTTTCAACAGAGCTTATCTTTAAAAAACCTACTTCAATGCCTCAAGTGCAGCGTCATAATTAGGTTCTTGAGCTATTTCAGGTACTTGTTCAGTATATGAAACCAATCCTTCTTCATTTACAACGACTACTGCTCTTGACAACAAACCTTTCATAGGTCCAGTCTTGATCGTAACGCCATATTTACGGCCAAATTTACCTTTTGCAAAATCTGAAAGTGTCAAGGCATTTTCAATCCCTTCCGCTGCACAAAATCTTGAATGCGCAAAAGGTAAATCTTTAGAAACATTCAAAACTACAGTATTCTCTAATCCTGCTGCGGTCTCATTGAACTTCCTTAAAGAGGCTGCGCAAATTCCGGTATCAATACTTGGAAATATATTAATCAATACTTTTTTCCCTTTAAAGTCTTTTAATCCTGCTTTTGAAAGATCTGTTTTTACAAGTTTAAATTTAGGAGCTTTTTTACCAATTTTTGGCAACTTTCCTATCGTTTTAATCTGATTTCCTTGAAGTGTTATTTTAGTCATTATATTTAGTGTTAAAATTCTATACTAAGTTACATAAAATAAAAAACTCCCTAAACAATTAGGGAGTTTTTGTAAAATAAAATTAGGCAAAACCAATCATTGATCAATTGAACCCAAAACTCGTTTCATAAACCCATTGAGTGCCTCTTTTTTAGCCACACCTTTTTTAACCTCGGCATGAACTTCAAGTGCCCCGTACATATTAGAAATCAATTCCCCAATCACATCCAATTCTTCATCTTTTAATGAACTGACCTCTGTCAAATCTTCTAAGACTTCGATAGTCTCAACCAGATAATCTTCATCATTATTTTCAATAAAAGTATTCAAATGTTTAATTACCGGTAATTTCATAATCGTTTATTTAGGGTTAATACATTATACGATTTCGTTAACAAGGTCCTTTAAAACTTCGAACTTATTTGTCTGTGTTTGATTCACTTTGACTCCATCTACAAATGTTGCAAAAGTTGGTAAATTATCAACTTGAGCAAGTTGTCTTGATTTAGGAAACTTTTCAGCATCGATTAAAACAAATTCCATGTTTTCATTTTCAGCAGCTAATTTCTTAAATTTTGGCTTCATAATTCTACAGTTCCCACACCAGGTAGCCATATACTGAACCACTACTTTTGGTTTGTCACTTATAACTTGAGCCAAACTATCGCTCTTTAATTCTGTCAACATAATCTGATTTTTTTTTGACTTACGAATATCTTAATAATTAGTGAGTGCTCAAATATGAAGCAACACCATCTCTATCAGCAACCATGGCATCTTTACCTTCTTCCCAGTTAGCCGGACAAACTTCACCTTTCTCCTGAACATGTGTATAAGCGTCAATCAATCTTAAATACTCTGCTACGTTTCTACCTAATGGCATATCATTTACACTTTCATGAAATATTTTCCCTTCTTCATCAATTAAATAGGTTGCTCTATATGTTACATAAGAACCATCTATCATTACATTCCCAGTTGCCTCATCATAAGATTCTGATACGATGTCTAAAATTCCTAATTGAGATGACAAGTTGCGATTGGTATCCGCTAATAAAGGAAAAGTCACACCTTCAATGCCACCGTTATCCTTTGAAGTATTCAACCATGCAAAATGAACCTCTGCTGTATCAACTGAAGCTCCAATAACAACTGTGTTTCTTTCTTCAAATTCTCCAAGTGCATCCTGAAAAGCTCTGATTTCAGTTGGACATACAAAAGTGAAATCTTTTGGGTACCAAAAAAGAAGAACTTTTTTACCGTTTTTTACTGCTTCGTCATATACATTGATCTTAAATGTGTCTCCCATTTCGTTCATTGCATCTACATCAAAATCTGGAAATTTTTTTCCTACTAAAGCCATAATTTATTGTTTTTATTGATTATTATTTTATTGTTTTATCTGATTGCGAAATTAAGCCATAAAGCAGCTTAGAAACTCTGAGTATCATCTCAAAATTTTATACTGAAATAGATTTTCTTTATAATCCTAAATCATTTTATTTGGGGCTCAAAAACAGGGATAAATTACCCTTGCAAAGATAAAACAATAGGGTGAATTATTCTTAATATATACTTGAGAAAAAGGCAAAAAAAAAGAGGCTTTAAAAGCCTCTTTTTTTTTATAAATGAATTACTTCATCGTATGCATCTGCGACGGCTTCCATTACCGCCTCGCTCATGGTTGGATGAGGATGTATCGTCTTCAAAACTTCATGTCCGGTTGTTTCAAGTTTTCTACCTAAAACTGCCTCAGCGATCATATCGGTAACGCCTGCTCCAATCATATGACAACCAAGCCATTCTCCATACTTAGCATCAAAGATCACTTTAACAAAGCCTTCTTTGTTACCGGCTGCAGAAGCTTTTCCTGAAGCTGAAAACGGAAATTTACCAACTTTAATGTCAAAACCTTTCTCCTTCGCTTGTTTTTCAGTCATTCCAACACTAGCAATTTCAGGGCTAGCATAGGTACAGCCAGGTATATTACCATAATCAATAGGTTCTGGATTTAGTCCAGCAATTTTTTCAACACAAGTTATCCCTTCCGCAGAAGCAACATGCGCCAAAGCAGGACCCGGTACAACATCTCCTATGGCATAATAACCTGGAAGGTTTGTCTGGTAAAAATCATTTACTAAAATCTTGTCTTTATCTGTAACAATACCAACTTCTTCCAAACCTAGGTTCTCTATATTAGATTTGATACCAACAGCAGAAAGAACAATATCAGCCTCTAGCGTAATATCTCCTTTTTTAGTTGAAACGCTTGCAACAACTCCTGCTCCAGAAGTATCAACTTTCGTCACACTAGAGTTAGTCATAACTTTAATTCCTGATTTCTTCAAAGATCTTTCAAATTGTTTTGAAATTTCTTCATCCTCAAGAGGAACAATATTAGGAAGGAATTCAACAATAGTTACTTCAGTACCCATTGCATTATAAAAATAAGCAAACTCAACACCAATAGCTCCTGATCCAACGATAATCATTTTCTTAGGCTGCTTAGGCAACACCATGGCTTGTCTGTAGCCAATAACTTTTTTACCATCCATTGGCAAAAATGGCAATTCTCTCGATCTTGCTCCTGTAGCAATAACCAAATGATCTGCACTATATTCAGTAACACCGCCTTTATCATCAGTAACATCAACTTTTTTACCAGTTTTAATCTTACCAAATCCTTCGATGATGTCAATCTTATTCTTTTTCATTAAGAACTGAACGCCCTTACTCATACCTTCAGCCACACCACGACTTCTTTTGACTACAGCCGAAAAATCCTTATCGATTTCTTTGGCTTTTAATCCATAACTGTCAACATGTTTTAGATACTCATAGACCTGAGCGCTCTTTAAAAGAGCTTTAGTAGGAATACAACCCCAATTAAGGCATACGCCACCTAATTCAGCCTTTTCTACAACTGCAACTTTAAATCCTAATTGAGAAGCTCTAATAGCGGTCACATATCCGCCTGGTCCGCTTCCAATGACAATAATATCGTATTTCATATGTTCAAAATATTTTATTTTTATTAGCAAATCGCACTGATCTATGATCAAATCGATTTTCGGAATGCAAATTTAATCAAATTTTATGGCTTTTACAGGACTAATTTTACTAACAATATACGAAGGCACAATTAGCATCAGTACACAAAGACTTAATGTCCCTAAATTAATCCATATCAGTGCCGGAATACTAATATAGACAGGTGCCTGATTCACGTAATAAGTTTCCGGATCAAGCGTTATAATGCCAGTATATTTTTGAATAAGCAAAAGTCCAATCCCTATCAGATTACCCCAAAACAAGCCTTTACCAATAAGAAAAGCCGCATTATACAAAAAGATCTTACGTATACTCCAATTGTTATTCCCCAATGCTTTTAAAATACCGATCATCTGCGTTCTTTCAAGTATAAGCACTAAAAGAGCTGTAATCATATTGATTCCCGCTATCAGTATCATTATACCAATAATCACGATGATATTTGTATCAAAAAGGCTTAGCCATTCAAAAATGGCTGGAAATTTCTCCTGTATAGTATATGCGTTTAAAGAGGCATCTATTTGCTCATATACTTCAAATCCTGTTTCTCTGAGTTGATCAAAATCATATACAAACAATTCAAATCCACCAACTTCATTATCCTTCCATTTATTGATGCGTTGAATATGTCTTATATCGCCAATGATAAAAGCCTCATCGAATTCTTCAAATCCTGAATCAAAAACACCGCTAACTGTAAATTTTCTTGAATTTGGTGCCTTATTTGGGTCATCCTTAACGAAAAACATATGGAACTCATCACCTTTTTTAAGGCTCAATCTCCCCGCAGTTTTTGCCGATATCAGTACTTCATTGGAAACCTTTCCGGTTAATATTGGCGGCTGACCAGATTTTATATATTCAGCAAAAAAAGACCAATCATAATCTTTATCCACTCCTTTTAAAATAATACCCTCAAATTCATTCGGTGTTCTGATAATACCTGCTTTGGTGGCATAAGCTTGTACTTTCTTAACATTAGGAACAGTGGTAAATTCAGGATAAAAATCCTGATCCTTTAGAATTGGACTTACCGTTACCCTGGAATTATTAGAATCATAATTACTGATCTGAATATCTCCATTAAATCCAGAGATTTTTTCTTTGATCTTTTTCTGCAAACCAACACCTGTAGCTACCGAAAAAAGCATGACAATAATTCCTATGGCAATAGCGAGGATAGAAATTTTTATTATAGGTGACGAAACACTATTTTTGTGTTCCTTAGAAGCAATGATTCGCTTGGCTATAAATAACTCGTAATTCAATTGAAATGAAAAGATTAATTCGGTCCAAAAATACATATTTAATTTTAGTAACTGAATTAATCGTTTTCCTTTTTGTTATAGGTTCCTTTAATGTTCGAAGCTCACATAATATGAATAAGGATAATTTCCTTTATGCCTATACCGCCGCTGATTCAACCAAATTGAAAATTGTCCCAGCTGCCGATCTGATGAATAGTTACCTTCCTTTTCTGATTGACAAAAAAATTGCAGTCGTTGCGAATCAGACAAGCGTGGTTAGTCGGGGGTCTTTAACTGAGAATCAGAATTATTCGCATTTGATTGACACCTTGTTAAGTCATAATATCCATATCGAAAAAGTCTTTGCACCTGAACATGGATTTAGAGGAAAAGTTGATGCAGGAGAAGTAGTGGCCAATGATAAGGACATCAAAACCGGCCTTTCTATTATATCGCTTTATGGAGCAAACAAAAAACCCAGTAAAGATCAATTGACTGGTATAGATGTTGTGCTATTTGACATTCAAGATGTTGGTGTCAGGTTTTACACCTATATATCAACCTTGAGTCTTGTTATGGAAGCCTGTGCGGAACAAGAAATTACCTTAATTGTTCTGGACAGACCAAATCCAAATGGTCATTATGTAGATGGTCCAGTGCTTGAATCTAAGCACAGTTCGTTTGTTGGTATGCATGAAGTACCACTGGTTTATGGTATGACCATTGGAGAATATGCCCAGATGGTAAATGGCGAAGGTTGGTTAAAAGATAGTATTCAATGTGATTTACATGTAATTCGGAGTTTGAATTACAAGCACAGAAGTACATATAGTTTGCCTGTAAGACCCTCACCTAACCTGCCAAATGACCATGCTATAAATTTATATCCTAGTCTTGGTTTTTTCGAAGGAACCATTATTAATGCAGGAAGGGGAACTGAATTTCAATTTCAGCGTTATGGAGCACCCTTTTTTCCTTCATCCGACCTGGTTTATATTCCTGAATCAAATTTTGGTTCTAAAAATCCTAAATTTAAGGGAGAAGTATGTCATGGAAATAATTTAAGTAATGAAGCCTGGATGAACAAGGTCAATCTGGAATGGTTGATTGATGCTTATCAAAAAACGCCTAAAGAAAAGGAGTTTTTCGGCAAAACATTTACGATTCATGCCGGTAATGAAGATCTCAGAAAACAAATTGAATCAGGAATGAGTGCGCAAGAAATCAGTAAAACCTGGAAACCTGAATTAGAAAAATTCAAATTGATCAGGGAAAAATATCTTTTATATCCTGAATAAGTTTTTTTGTTCTATCCAGTGTCAAGTAGCTTGATTTAGAGGGGTAATTTTGATTTCAACGTCTCGACAATATTAAAAACCGCAGGGCAAATTTCAGTATTTTTTAGCGTGAGATCAGTAATTTGAATAAACTTTTTGCGATTGGTGTGAGGATATTCACTGCAGGCCTTAGGTCGCACATCATAAATAAAACAACTGTTATCCTGATCTAAGAAAGTACAAGGAGCCGTTTTTAAAACCAGAAAATCATCCGTATCACGCTGTAAATATTGGCTAATGAATTTTTCATCCTTCATTTTAAGGTATTTTGAAATCCTGCTAATATCCTTTTCGGTAAAAATGGGGCTAGTTGTTTTACAGCAATTAGCGCATGTCAAACAATCAGTTCTCTCAAATTCTTCGTCATGGATCTCATTCATCATGACATCTAATCTTTTACGCTGCTTTTTTTTAAGTTTGGCGAAATACTTCTTATTCTCCAACCATTTTTCTTTCGCCTTTTCAGGTAATTCTTGAATTATTTTCTCCATATCAAATCGTCCTTGAATCAAAAGTACTATATCTTATCCATTATCAACTGAAAATAATTATTTTTGCGGCTCAAAACAAAGTACACTGTGGTTCAAAATATGCTCGATTCTATCGCTAAAGAAGGAATAAAATCAATTTATGATCTTGAAATTGAAAAGATCGAATTTCAAGAAACAAGAAAAGACTTCGAAGGAGACATTACAATTGTTGTCTTTCCACTTCTTAAATTCATCAAAGGAAACCCTGTTCAAATTGCCGAAAATATTGGCAATTACTTGAAGGAGCATTCAAAAATTGTGACAGGTTTTAATGTGGTAAAAGGTTTTTTAAACCTTGTCATAAGTGATGCCCACTACATCTCCTATTTCAATGCTATTTCTGATTTCAATTCTTATGGCTCAGTTCAGGAAAAAAACGGCGCTATTATGGTGGAGTATTCTTCACCTAATACGAATAAGCCGCTTCACTTAGGCCATGTCAGAAACAACTTATTAGGTTATTCTGTAGCTGAGATTCTTGCTGCTTCGGGCAAAAAGGTCTACAAGACACAAATCATAAACGACAGGGGTATTCACATTTGCAAAAGTATGGTTGCCTGGTCGAAATTCGGTCAAAACGAGACGCCTGAAAGCACAGGCTTAAAAGGTGATAAACTCGTTGGGAACTACTATGTGAAATTTGACAAGGAATACAAGAAGGAAATCGAAGCACTGATCGAGAAAGGGAAAACAGAAGAGGAAGCTAAAAAGCAAGCCCCAATCCTTTTGGAGGCACAAGAAATGCTGCGTAACTGGGAAGCCGGTGATAAAGAAACTGTTGCGCTTTGGAAAAAAATGAATGAATGGGTTTACAAAGGATTTGACGAAAGTTATAAGGCCCTTGGTGTAGATTTTGATACAAATTATTACGAAAGTAAAACTTACTTACTGGGAAAAGAATTTGTTGCTGAAGGTTTAGATAAAAATATCTTTTACAGAAAAGAAGATGGCTCGGTATGGATTGACCTAACGGAAGAAGGTTTAGATGAGAAAATTGTCTTAAGAGCAGACGGTACCGCGGTATATATGACACAAGACATAGGAACCGCTATTCAGAGAATCAAAGATTTCCCTGACATTGACGGTTTGGTCTATACAGTAGGAAATGAGCAAGACTATCACTTTAAAGTATTGTTCTTAATCCTTAAAAAAATGGGCTTTGATTGGGCTCAAAACCTGCATCACCTTTCATATGGAATGGTTGACTTGCCAGAAGGTAAAATGAAGTCTCGCGAAGGAACTGTTGTGGATGCTGATGAGCTCATGTTCGAAATGACAAAAACAGCAGGTGAAATCTCTCAAGAACTAGGCAAATTAGAAGGATACAGCGAAGAAGAAAAACAAGGCCTTTATAACATAATAGGTCTGGGAGCTTTAAAATACTATATTTTAAAAGTAGACCCTAAAAAGCGCATACTTTTCGATCCTAAGGAGTCCATTGATTTCAACGGAAACACAGGACCTTTTATACAATATACATATGCCAGAATACAATCAATTCTGAGAAAAGCAGACTTCAATACTAAAGAAAATATCAGTATCGAAAGTCTTCATCCAAAAGAAAAAGAATTGATTAAACTAATTCAGACTTTTCCGGATATTATTCAAAATGCTGCTGAAAACTTAAGCCCGGCACTTATTGCTAATTACACTTATGAATTGGTGAAAAGTTATAATTCTTTTTACCAAAGCGTTCCAATCTTTGGAGCAGATAATAACAACGAGAAAATATTGAGGATTCAATTATCTTATGGTGTATCTAGTGTTATAAAATCTTCTTTCAAATTGTTAGGTATCGAAGTACCCGGAAGAATGTAAGTAGATTTAAAAAACGAAAAACACCAGTCTTTTTTGATTAATTAAATTAAATTGGTAACTTCGTCAGCTAATTATATGTGAAAATACACTATTTTTTAGTGTATTTTTTTGATTTAAATTATTATGAAAAAAAGAAAAATAATTGTACCCCTCATTTTATTTTTATCTTTTTATTTTGGTCAGGCTCAATTAATCATGATTGATAGTGAAACTGGCGAATACAGATACGAAGAAGTTGCGCGGGCAGAAGGAGTTAGTAGTTCAGAGATTCAATCAAGAGCAAAATCATGGTTGAGTAATTACTACACTCAAATTGATTCAATGAAAACTGACTCGTCTAGTGTCAAACAACTCAACACTTTTCGTTTTAGATGGACACTTATCAGAAAAGCTATTGATGTGGAATTATTCTTTGATGTTTCCATTAAAGCTAAAGACAACAGGTATAAATACGATTTTAGTAATTTCAGAGTAGGAAAGATCTCTAAAGGTGATTTACAGTCTATGAGTCTTAAGACTTATATTGAAAGGTTCCCAACAGACTATCAGATTCTAATAGAGGAACCTATAGATACTGAAATGATGAAAGCCATTACAAGTTTGAATTATTACATTTCCAATAATAAGATGGAAACGTATGAAGATGACTGGTAGGGTTTAGATATAGTCTAAAGTCCTTTCTAGGGCCATTCCTCTTGAAGCTTTGATTAAAAATGTTGTATCCGTGTAAGAATTGCCTTCAAACAATTTTACAAATTCTTCAAATGATCTGAATTTATGCATGTTGCTATTCAGTCTGTTTGTTTTATAAAATGTTTCCCCAACAAGATATACGGCTACCAAATCAATAGCACTTAATTGGTCAACTATCTTTTGATGCTCTAATATAGCATCATCGCCTAGTTCGAACATGTCACCCAATATGGCCACTTTTTTATGATCGGACAGGCTTGCAAGATTTGATATAGCGGCATCCATACTGTTCGGATTGGCATTATAAGCATCCATAATAACCTTATTGGATGCACGTTGAATAATCTGTGACCTATTGTTATTAGGCGTGAATCCTTCTATCGCATCTTTAATCTCAGGTGCAGGTATTCCAAAATAGTTCCCAATACAAACAGCTGCAGCAATATTAGCAAAATTATATGCTCCTATGAGTTTGCTGTTTATTTCAATTCCTTCGAAAGATATACTCACAAACGGATCGGCATCCGTAAAAGCCACATTGCAATCAGCTCCTTCCCCGCCAAAAACCGTTCGATTAATCCCAGAAGATTTTTCCATTTGTATAGGATCTTCTTGATTGACAAAGACGATTTTATCAGCATCTTTCAGATGCTTGTACATCTCTGTTTTACCTTTAATTACACCTTCAAAACTTCCAAAACCCTCTAAATGAACCCTACCGAAATTAGTGATATAACCAAAGTCAGGTTGGGCAATCTCACATAAAGCTTCTATTT
The DNA here is from genome assembly GCF_030409835.1 of Lutimonas halocynthiae. Lineage (GTDB taxonomy): Bacteria > Bacteroidota > Bacteroidia > Flavobacteriales > Flavobacteriaceae > Lutimonas > Lutimonas halocynthiae. Next base: position 80,187 of record NZ_JAUFQO010000012.1, on the reverse strand, counting down.
CAAGCTGATGATTGGCCCCCATTTCAACAACACCAAAATTATATTCAGGAGTCATTGACAACAAGGTGAGTGGCACGCCAATATGATTGTTCAAATTCCCCTTGGTTGAAAGACATTTGAATTTTTTGTTTAAAACTACATTGATCAATTCTTTTGTAGTGGTCTTTCCATTACTTCCTGTTAAGGCAAGAATAGGAATATTTAATTGTGCTCTATGATATCTGGCCAATTGCTGAAGACATAATAATGCATCATCAACCAAGATCAAGCGATCATCTACTTTGTATTGTGCCTCATCGATAATGGCATAATTAGCACCATTTTTCACCGCCTCCAGCGCATATTTATTCCCATTAAAACTTTCTCCTTTTAAGGAGAAATAAAGGGCGTTCTTCACATCTTCCCTGGTATCTTTTACTACCTTATAACTTAATTTATAGAGCCCGTATATATCTTCTATTCTCATAAAGTAAATGTAAAAAAAAACTCAATATCCTAAATGGATATTGAGCTTTTAAATCTTATAGTTTTAGAACCTTATTTTGATTCTTTTCTTCTTCTTGAATATGACATTTGACCAAGTTTGTCAGTTGCACATCTAAATCCTATAAAGTTAGTTGCCATATATTCTGGCAAGTATCTTCTTTGTGCAGGATCTAACCAGAAAGCTCTGTCTTTCCATGATCCACCTTTGAATACCCTTGTTTGATCACTGATCAAAGTATTTCTGGTTTTTGTATCATACTGTTGTATGATCAGACCACTTTCACCAATTTGTCTAGGAATTTCAGGAGAATTGTACATTCTTGGTTTCTCTTCTGATTCATCTTCATCTCTGAAATATTGTTTCGTAGAGGCAAGATCTCCATCACCATTATCAATATTATAAGCCTTTTCATAATTGTTTCTCATAAAGGCATCTCTCTTTGTAACTGGAATGTATTTTACACTACCCGGTAAATCTCTTGGTACGATTTTTCCATTATCTAGCGTATCGAATTCTACATTGTTATAGTCTACTATTACAACATTCCCTTCTTTATCTATTTGTTTCTTATTGAAAACATTTCCTCTAAAGTAACTGAAATCATTGGCATCATTATCAATGATAGGACGGTATACATCGGCAACCCATTCGGCCACGTTACCACTCATATCATAAAGTCCAAAAGCATTAGGCTTATATGACTTGATTCTCATTGTAATATCAGCACCATCATTACTCCATCCGGCTAAACCACTATAATCACCTTTTCCTTGTTTAAAGTTGGCCATCTGGTCACCTTTATATCTTCTTGATTCCTCACGAGTGGAAGTACCATTCCAAGAGTATTTCTTTCTTCCACGAAGCGAGTTATACTCTCTGTTTTCAATTTCAGCTTTTGCTGCATATTCCCACTCTGCCTCTGTTGGCAATCTAAAACGTTGCGCAAGAATACCATCTGAAGTTTTTACATGACGTCCAGTAAATGAACCTTCTGATTTCTTATCTTTTTCAGAAAAATCTTTAATTCCTTTATAATAAATAGTCGAATCACCATCAAATAATAAATTCGGATTACTCAAATAGGTTTCTGTATCGAATCTATTTGCACCTTCAACTTCTAATGAATCCATATCAAATAAAGTATGTAATACACCTTTATCAATTAAAATCTTTTCGTTTACACGGTCAGTTCTCCACTTACAGAACTCAGCAGCTTGTCTCCAAGATACTCCCACTACAGGATATTCAGCATAAGCCGGATGTCTTAAATAATTCTCAGTTAACAATTCATTGAAACCTAAAGTGTTTCTCCACACCAAAGTATCAGGTAATGCTGCCTGGTAAATTTTTCTGTACGTATCATCAGATGGCGGGAAAACCTTTTCTAAATATTGCAGATAAAGCAAATATTCAATATTGGTTACCTCAGCCTCATCCATATAGAATGAACGCACTTGTTGTTTCTGAGGAGTTGTATTCCAATCAAACATAACGTCATCCTGAACACTACCCATCGTAAACGTTCCACCTTCGATTAAAACCATTCCAGGAGGTGGCCCAAGCTCTTTGTAATTGGCATTTGCCTGAAACCCTCCGTACTTGGGATTGTTATATTCCCATCCTGTTAAAGTGGAAACACTCTTATTACTTTTAGAGCAACTTGCCAGAAGAACAGATGCTAATAATATGAGTAGTAATTTGTTACTGCTAAACTTTTTCATAATTATTGATTGACTATTTTTTAGATAAATACAAAAACTATTGACACCGGTGTAAAAGGCTTTAACCTTAAATAATTCCGGTTTCAATGCTTGTATAACGATTCTTTTATTTCTTTATTATGTGTAATGTTGTAAAATGTTTAATTTTGAACGTTTTCAGACCCATATGTACTTAAAAAAGTATTTTCTTTTTCTAATCGCCTTTAACATATGCTTAATCGGATATGCTCAAATTTCTGAATCCAAGACATTTACACTGTCATGGAATGATGAAAGCCGTATTCAAATTTCACAGGAAGAATTTATTGTTCTACCCTTGGTTGAAGGCAATTTCTTCGATGAAAATAACATTCCGAGTTCCACTCATGTATTTAACGTGCAAAACAACGCAATAGTACAGGAATACCAAATAATAAATGTTAAATTTTCACCCCTTACCGGGGCAGGCGTAAAAAACATTCAATCTTCAGATATTCCCAATGAAATAAAGAGTGAATTTCATTTGACAAAAGTAAAGAATAAATCTTTAGCAGTTCTGAAGTTAACCCCACTTGTCAATAATAATGGCAGAATTCAAAAAATTAACTCTTTTACTATAGAATACACCCTTAACACTAATAGCCAGCAAGCAGGATTAAATAAAAATAGTACTGCTTTGGTCACAGACCAATCAGTTTTAGCAAAAGGAACTTGGTTCAAATTTAAAATAGACACAACTGGCGTATTCAAAATTGATAAGGAACTTTTACAACGCATCGGCATCAGCACTGCTAACCTGGATCCAAGGTCTTTGAGAATTTTTGGAAATGGTGGAAAAATGCTGCCGCAATTAAATAGTGATTTTCGCTATGATGATCTTCAGGAAAACGCAATTCATGTTGAAGGAGAAATGGATGGCTCTTTTGATGATGAAGACTATATTCTTTTTTATGGACAAGGACCGGACCATTGGGAAATCAACAGGACTGATTACGAATTATCCCGGCATAACAAAAATATATACAGTGATTACGCCTATTATTTTCTCACGACTGATCAAGGTATTGGTAAAAGAATCACAACAGTCAATTCTATAGTTGAACCGGCTGATATCAAAATAAACACTTTTCATGAATTTATGTTCCATGAGCTGGAATCAGTGAATTTGTTTGCCAATGGTCAACAATGGCTTGGAGAAGATTTTAGTTTTGAAGAAAGTCAAATTTTTAGTTTTGATTTTACCGACTTGAATATGGATGAACCAGTCAATATAAGAGCCCGTGCCGTAGCTGTTTCCAGCAGTAACACCCAGATGAACCTCAGGGTAAATGGGCAAGAACTTATGAACCTCAACTTCTCCCTCATTCCTAACAATTCACTGACGAAAGCATCATCAGATGAAAATGAAGAGCGCATTTCTCTAACAAGTGACAAGATTGATATTGAGATCGTCTACAATAACAATGGCAATCCGTCTTCAAGAGCCTATTTAGACTATATCGAAATTATAGGAAGCAAAAATCTTATAGCCAACGGGAAACAGTTTTCTTTTCGAAATACAAACGCAAACAACCCTTCTGTTTTATATGAATACAATATTCAAAATGCGGCTAACGTTAGTCAGTTATGGGACGTTTCAGACCCTTTAAATTCGAGACGAATTTCGAACGAAAGTGATGGAAATGACTATGTTTTTAAAAAAATTGGAGGCGAACATGAATTTATTATTCTCGGTACCGATGATTTTTTAAGCCCTGAACCTGTTGAAGACAATGACGTTGCCAACCAGAATATTCACAGCTTAAAGGATATCGACTATGCGATAATCAGCCCGTCCTATTTAATGTCTGAAGCTGAACGTTTGGCTACTTATCATAGGGAAGTTTCAGGTTATAATGTAGCACTTGTTGATCTGAATGAAATATATAATGAGTTTAGTTCAGGTTCTCCAGACCTCACAGCGATAAGAGATTTTGTAAGGTTCTTGTATCAAAATGCATCCGCTGATCAAAATAGAATCAAATATGTTTGTCTTTTTGGTGATGCTTCATTTGATTTCAAAGATAGAATTGGAGACAACAACAATGTTATTCCAGCCTTTCAATCTTATGAGAGTTTTAATTTGGCCACAGCTTATGTTACTGACGACTACTATGGCCTGATGGATGACAGTGAAGGTTTACTGGGCAGTGGCGATATGCAAGACGTAGCCATGGGAAGATATCCGGTAACATCTTTAAAGGAGGCTAGGGATCTTATTGATAAAACCTTGAACTACTATGCCACATCTTCGCTGGGTGATTGGAGAAATACCATCAGCTTTGTAGCCGATGATCCGGATAATTCCGGCGAATTTATTCTGCAACAGGCTTTGGATCGCATTACGCAGGAGATCGAATTAAAAAAACCTGCTTTTAACATTAAGAAAATTTATGCTGATGCCCATCAACAAGAAAGTTCAGCTGGAGGTGAACTCTATCCTACGGTTAATGAAGCCATCAATAATGCTGTTGAAACCGGTACCTTATTTTTAGATTATTTTGGCCATGGAGGGGTTAATGGATGGGCTGAGGAACGAATACTAGAAATCCCCCAGATTCAAGATTGGAACAATTTCAATACGCTGCCATTATTAATTACCGTTACTTGTGAATTTGCAAGATTTGATAATCCAATTCGTCCAACAGCAGGTGAATATACCTTATGGAATTCTCAAGGTGGAACGTCTCATTTAATTTCAACCACACGTGAAATATTCATCAGTGTTGGTGAAGTATTTAATAGAAATCTTATCGGGAATTTGCTGGGTTACGACGGGCAGGATTACAGTATTTCTGAAGCTTTGATGTATACCAAACATCAATCTTTTACTTCACAGCGATTCTTCGTTTATAGCTTTGGAGACCCAGCAATGAAAATGGCCCAGGCCAAACCCAGGATTCGTATCACCAAAATGAATGATGTGGAAATCAATCAAAGTAAAGATACTTTAAAAGCCTTATCCAAGATTAAGCTTGAAGGCCTCATAACAGATGAAAATGATCAGGTATTAACGAATTTTACGGGTACCTTAAGTGCCACTATTTATGATAAACCATTAGACAAAATCACACTTGACAATGATAACCTCGGTAAAAAGATGGAGTTCACGGCAATAGAAAGTAAGATCTTTAGAGGGAGAGCGAGTGTTAATGCTGGTAAATTCTCATTTGAGTTTATAGTTCCTAAAGATATTCGTATCGCTTATGGAAATTCTAAAATTAGCATGTATGCGGAAAATCAAATTACTGACAGAACCGGAGCTGACTTGAGTATTGTTATAGGAGGAATCGACCCTAATGCTCCTTTAGATTCAGAAGGTCCGGAAATCCGTTTGTTTATGAACGATGAATCTTTTGTAGATGGAGGAAACACAAATTCATCACCAGTACTATATGCTGTTCTTGAGGATCTTTCAGGAATTAACACATCAATTACTGCGGTTGATCATGATATTATAGCCATATTGGATGACAACAATAACAACCCTTATGTACTAAATGATTACTATGAAACAGAGCTAAATGACTTCCAAAAAGGAAAAGTAAAGTTCCCGTTTCGCAATCTGGAAGCGGGTTTACACACGATTAAATTTAAATGTTGGGATACATACAATAATCCATCAGAATCAACGTTAAGTTTTATTGTAGTCAATGATAACGACTTAATATTAAGTAATGTATTGAATTACCCGAATCCGTTTATAAATTATACTGAATTTTGGTTTAATCACAACAAACCAAATGAGACACTAGATGTTCAGGTACAAATTTTTACAGTTTCAGGTAAACTAATAAAAACCCTTAACCGTTCTGTACAATCAGACGGGCTATTATCCAGAGATATCTCTTGGAATGGTCTTGATGATTTTGGTAACAAAATTGGTAAGGGTGTTTATGTATACAAGCTTCATGTTAGATCTCAAATTACAAATGCGAAGGCGGAAAAATTTGAAAAACTTGTCATATTACAATAACAATTTAGATCTAAATCCCTAAAATCCTATTCATTAGATGAAAAAAATAAGTCTAATTGCAATCGCTACATTACTTGGAATTTTTAGCTCCTATGCTCAAGATGAAGTAAATCCTATTACAACAGCAGCACCTTTTTTACTTATAGCACCTGATGCGAGAGCTGGTGGTCTTGCCGATATGGGTGGGGCAACCTCATCTGATGTAAGTTCATTACACTATAATGCTGCAAAATATGCCTTTTCAGAATCTGAGTGGCAAATTGGCTTGAATTATACGCCATGGCTGCGAAATTTAACGAATGACGTAAGTCTTACAAGTTTGTTTGTTTCTAATAAAATCAATGAAAGAAGTGCCTGGGCAACCAGTCTGACTTATTTTTCGCTTGGATCAATTGAATTGACAGATGGTTCAGGTATTAGTCTCGGTTCAGAAAATCCAAATGAATTTGCAATTGATGGTGCTTATTCATTAAAACTTAGTGAAGTGATTTCAATGGCAGTTGGATTGAGGTTTATTCATTCTGATTTAGCTGTTAGAGTAGATAATTCAGAAATACAAACCGTAAACACGTTTGCTGTTGACGTTTCAATGTTCTATCAAAGTGAAGAAAAAAACTTCGGTGACTTTAACGGTCGTTGGAGAGCAGGAGTCAACATTTCAAATATCGGACCTAAAGTTGAACTCGTGCTGGGTGGTGATGAATCTTTTATCCCTACAAATTTAAAAATGGGTGGTGGATTTGATTTTATACTAGACAATGCCAATACGATCACAGCTAATCTTGAACTAAATAAATTATTAGTTCCTACGCCTCCAATCAGAGACAGCTCTGGTGAAGTTATTGCTGGGAAAGACGATAATGTAAATTTCCTTACTGGGATGGTACAATCATGGTATGATGCTCCAAGAGGATTTGAAGAGGAAATGGAAGAATTTATATGGCAGGTAAGTGCTGAATACCTTTACAATGATGTTTTTTCTGTAAGAGCAGGATATTTTCATGAGTCAGCCAATAAGGGTAACAGACAGTTTTTCACAGTAGGTACTGGATTCAAATTTAGAAGTACAACCTTAGACGTGTCTTACCTTATAAATACTTCTGACGTAAACAACCCTTTGGAGAGCACACTTAGATTCTCCTTAACCATTAATCTTGGTGATTCATATGCCTATTTCTAAAATGTAATTAATAAATTCCATTATAGATTAACGGTTTTAATATCAATGGCAAAATGTTCCTTTTTGAATGTTGGGCTTAAAAACCTATATTTAAATTTTATAAAAACATATTCGGTAGCTTATGAATGATCATCATATTTCAACAAAATTTACAGTTTTTGATAATCAAAGTGAGTTGTCTTCTATTGAAAATGAACTACTAAATAAGGCCATTCAAGCCAGAGACAGTGCCTATGCCCCCTACTCTTCATTCAATGTTGGGGCCGCTGTGATACTTGATAACGACCAGGTTTTTCTTGGCAATAATCAAGAAAATGCAGCCTATCCCTCAGGGATTTGTGCAGAAAGAGTAGCCATATGGAGCGCCATGTCAGCTATACCACATGGTAAAATAAAACAAATTTTCATCTCAGCTCGTTCTGAAAAAACAAAAGTCAACAGGCCTGTAGCACCTTGTGGTGCCTGCAGACAAGCCATAGCAGAATATGAAACACGACAGAAAGAAAATATAGAAATATTCTTTGCGGGTGAAACCGGAAAGATTGTAAAAGCCTATTCAATAAAGGACCTTCTTCCATGGATGTTTGATAATTCTATGCTGTCATGAGACCAGACATACAGTCAAGAGAAGACCTTTTTGTAATTGTAAGCGATTTTTATATTGACTTATTAGGCAGTAAAGAGCTTTCCCATTTTTTTGTTTCTTTTAAGGATGAAATTGTTTTAAAACACCATCTTGAGACGCTAGTTGATTTCTGGGATAATACACTCTTCTATTCAGGTACTTATAAAAAAAATGCCATAAAACCTCATATTGACATTCATGCAGAAAAGGGTATCAGTAGCTTTCACTTTGATGAGTGGCTTTCCCTTTTTAAAAAGGCGGTTGATAGCAATTTCAAAGGTCAAAATGCAGATACTATAAAAAGTAGGGCTCTTTCAATTGCAACAGTGATGAAGCTAAAACTTAAGGTTATCTAAGTTACCTTTTCCCCTATTTTTACTTGCTAAATTTTCTAAACTTATCAATTAGTCATACCTTAGAGCCCTGTAAAGCACATCTAAATTTCATATTCTATGAACTCAATAATTACAGGAACTGGTAGTTATATCCCTGAAATAGTCAAAAAGAATGAGGACTTCATGGAAAATAAATTCTACAGTGAAAAAAAAGACCGACTCACAGATCCTAACACAAGTATCATTGAGAAATTTCAAAGTATTACCGGAATTGAAGAAAGAAGGTATTTAGAGAGTAGTTTATTAAATAGTGAAATTGCCGCTATCGCATCACATCAAGCCATAGCAAATGCAGGAATTGACCCTGAAAGTATAGATCAGATTATTTTTGCGCATAACTTTGGTGATATGGATGATTCGAATAAACAATCTGACATGTTACCCAGCCTTGCATCTAAAGTAAAAAACATTCTTCGCATTAAAAATCCTGATTGTGTTGCTTATGATATCGTGTTTGGCTGTCCTGGATGGGTTCAGGGTATGATTCAAGCCGATCAGTTTATTCAATCTGGCATGTCAAAAAGGTGTTTGGTAATTGGTTCTGAGACGTTGTCAAGGGTTATAGATCCGCACGACAGAGATTCAATGATCTATTCAGATGGTGCCGGAGCCTGCATATTAGAAAAAGGAACGGATGAGAAAAAAGGAATTCTGAGTTATGCCAGTCAGACATTTACGTTTGAGGAGTCCAATTATATTTTTTTCGGAGAATCCAATAAAGCAGAAGATGAAGATAATACCCGTTATCTTAAAATGCATGGAAGGAAAATATATGAATTTGCTTTAAACAAAGTGCCTTTAGCAATGAAAAAAGCCTTAGACTCATCAGGTCTTGGCATTGATAATGTTAAAAAAATATTGATACATCAGGCAAATGAAAAAATGGATGAAGCCATTATCAAAAGGTTTTATCGATTATTCAAAACCAACATTCCTTCTGACATAATGCCGATGAGCATTAACAAATTAGGAAATAGTTCCGTAGCAACAGTTCCTACACTTCTAGATTTAATATTGCATCATAAACTTGATGATCACCAAATAGTTGAAGGTGACGCAATCATTCTTGCATCTGTAGGTGCAGGTATGAATATCAATGCTGTTGTTTATCAATATTAAAATTCCAAATTTATCATAGCAAAAAGCTTCGGGAAAAATTAAAATTCTTACTTTCGGCGAAATTTAAATCCAAGTTATGCAACTCACTGATCAAGCCAAAAAATATTTATTAGAAGCCGCTAAATGGGCTAACTTCATTGCTATTTTTGGATTCATAGCGATAGGTTTACTTATCATTATGTCTTTTTCTATTGGAAGTATAATGGCAAATATGCCTGAAGGTTCCCTTGGTGGTTTATCACCAAAATTCTTTTCGTTCTTTTATCTTATTGCAGCAGGCATCTACTTTATTCCTGTCTTCTTTTTGTTTCAATTTGGACAAAAAACAAAACAAGCTTTATTGGACGACGATCACAACCTACTCACCTTTGGTCTAAAGAAATTACGATCTCACTATAAATTTGTTGGTATTTTGTTCATCATTTTTATTTCACTCTACTTGCTTCTGATCATTTTCGGTGCTTTTGGCGCACTTGCCATGGGTTAAACATTATAAAATTTCATTCAAATCTGTTTCTGGTGAAATTTCAAAAGGATCTGTATTCTTTTTAAAAATCCTGGCTGTCATAGGTCCTTTTAGAACGTAGGCACTTCCGTTTACTTCTATCCAGCTTCCCTCTCTTAAGCCAATCACATTAATATCATTATAGGCATGAAATTCCTTAATTCTGGTTTCCCGAGTCTCTCCTTTATGTTTGGAATCTGGATCTGGATCAAGATAATGAGGGTTGATATTAAACGGAACTAAATCAAGGGCATCTAAAGTTTCCGGGTGAACTATTGGCATATCATTCGTTGTCTTGACATTAGGCCCTACAATATTGCTTCCAGCACTTGTACCCAGGTAAGGGGTTCCGGCTTTTACTTTATTCTTGAGTACTTCAATCAAGCCACTGCTTATTAATTGATCCATTAATACAAAAGTATTACCTCCTCCAACATATATCGCCTCTGCATCTTTAATGGCTTTAATTGGATCATCAAATTCATGAATACCTTGCACGGTAAAAGGCAAACTAGAAAGCGCATCGCTCACAATACCTGTATAGGTGCTATGACTAATGCCACCCGGCCTTGCATAAGGAATAAATAATAAATTTGTAACAGATTTAAAATGCTTCTCCAAATGAGGTAGTAAGTATTCTAAAAACCTACTTCCATGTATTGTAGAAGTGCTTGCAACGATCAGTTTTCTCATTGTGTTTTTGTTCAAAATTAAATAAACGCTTTAACAAAAGATTATAAGTCTAATAATTTTATTTTTATCGTCATAATCGTTTCTTTGAATAATGAAACAACTTTACCTGTTCTTTTTTCTTTTTAACATCTTACTTATGCAAAGTCAGGAAAACAGGGTATTGATATCGGGCGAGATAAAAAATGATTCTGTTCCGATTCAAAATGTTCATATCATTAATAAAAGTGCTCAAAAAGGAACCATCACCAACAGGATAGGTCAGTTCAAAATATCGGTGACAGATAAGGACACCCTTATGATCTCAGACATTCAATTTCAGAATAAAATCATCATTATTAATCAAGATCATTTACTCACTAAATTTATTGAAATTAACTTACTTGAATTAACGAATGAACTGGATGAGGTAATTGTGCAACAATTTGATGATATGTCTGAAGAACTCGGATTGCCCAATGCAGGTAAAGAACCCCTTAACAAGCTCGATAGAAATCTTAATCATTACAGTCAGAAAAGCACACCCGTTGTAATCCTTGAGGCTTTACTTTTTAAACAAGGAGGAATTGATGACATCTATAATATTGTTTCAGGAAACCGCAAGAGAGACCGTAAATTGAAACAATTGATACAGGAGGATGAACTTAATGTCTCAAAAATGGAATACGTCAAAACTATTCGAGCTCACTTTCAAGATGAATTCTTTATCAACTCCGTTAAAATTGAGGAGGAATATATAGACACTTATATTTATTACTGTTTGGCACAAGACATTGGAAATCTGTATGACAAGGGAAGATTAATAGAAGTTATTGACGTACTCCTGAAATCTAAGGAGCAATATTTTCAGTCTTTGGAAACTGTAGATGAATAAAGACCAATCTAAGCCTCCATTATTTTCCATAAATATTTTGAGGCCAAAGTCTTATAGGGGTGCCAATTAAGTGAAATTTCATTCATACGTATTTTGAGTTCTTTTTTCTCCAGATCAATTGTATAAAGTTTTTTCATGGAATTCTGAATCCCTAAATCATCAACAGGAAAAACATTAGGTCTATCCATAGGAAACATCAAAATCATCTGAACAGTCCACTTCCCTACCCCTTTTATTTGGGTTAGGTAATCAATTATCTGATCGTCTGACATTGTTTGCAAATAGTCAAAACTCATATCATTCTCCAAATAAAATTCTGCCACATTTTTAACATAATTTGCCTTATTATTTGACAGGCCAATTTCACGAAGTAAATTATGTTCTTTTGACAAAAGACTTTCCGCATCCGGATAACCATCTACAAACAAATCGGTAAACCTATTCCAAATAATCTTAACAACCTTAACTGAAAGCTGTTGCGATACGATTGAAGAAAGAAGTGAATGATAAATATCGATATCTAATTCAGGACGAATTTCAGTCTCAAGGCTTGTAATTGCCTTAAAAAGTATTTTATCTTTTTTAAGATGAAGTAAAATATTCTTATGTGAGCTCAAGTTTAACTTTTTTTTAAAATATTATTTAATCAGTCTGAGTACATTTGCACCACTAAAATTAACACTTTAATTCTAATGAGACGCAACCTTTATTTTTTATGCTTACTATTAGTGATTCCCATCCTGGCATTAGGCGTTCATAAACATTATATAAGTCTGACTAAAGTAGACTTTATCAAAGAGAAGAAAGTTATTCAGGTTACGATGAAATTCTTTATCGATGACATCGAATTAGCGCTTGAAAACAAACATGGGCAAGCCATGGAGTTAACCACCAAAGACGAAAACAAAATGGCTGACAAATTTTTGGAAGGTTATATCCGGCAAAAATTTAAGGTTTGGGTTAATGAGGAGGAAAAGGCTTATGCTTATCTCGGTAAGGAATATGAAAATAATGAGGTCTTTTTCTATTTAGAAATAGAAAAAATATCGGATATAAAAACCATCGAAATTCAAAATTCAATGTTATTTGAAGAATTTGAGGAACAACAAAATTATATCAAACTGAACATAGAAAATGTTCAGAAAACATTTATACTTTTAAAAGCAAACAATAAAGATAAATTAAAATTATAGGGCTCTTTTCTGTTACATATAAAATCCCTACTTTCGGCGCATCGTATCAAAAAAAAGCAATAAATCCATATGAAAAAAATTACCTTATTAATTGTTATCCTATTGACGGGATTCAATTCTTTTGGTCAGGAAACTGAAGTGAAGGAAGAGAAAGCCCCAGGACATCTTAACATTAGCAAATTTAGACAACTAAAACAAGAACTGCCAACTCCAAATACTTACCGTACCGCATCAGGTGCCCCTGGTCATGAGTATTACCAGCAAAAAGCGGATTATAAAATGGATATCATTCTTGATGATGAGAACCAAAGGATTTATGGTGAAGAAGTAATCACATATTTTAACAATTCACCTGATGAATTGGAATACCTATGGGTGCAACTTGATCAGAATATTAGAGCTCCGGATGCAAAAACCAGCGATGTAAAAGCAGGTGGTCCGGCAAGTTATTATAACCCTAAGAAATTTACAGAAGAATTTTTAGGTCAACCATTTCAAGGTGGCTTCAATATAGACTACGTTAGAAATATTGATGATGCTGAAATGGATTATACGGTCAACGGTACTATGATGCGAATTGATCTGCCAGAAATGATGAAATCCGGTGACAAGGTTAGCTTCAAAATAAAGTGGTGGTATAATATCCCAAACCATGTTATTGACGGTGGTAGGTCTGGTTTTGAGCATTTTGAAGGGGGCAACAATAGTTATGTTATTGCGCAGTTCTTCCCAAGAATGGCAGTATATAATGACGTTGAAGGATGGCAAAATTTACAATTTTTAGGAAGGGGTGAGTTTGCACTTGTTTTTGGGGATTATGAAGTAAATATTACAACACCTGAAGACCACATACTAGATGGAACAGGTGTGATTACAAACCGTAAAGACATGCTTAGTTCTAAGCAATGGAAACGATACGAAAAAGCTTTGAAATCATATGATGAACCAGTCGTTATCGTTACACAGGAAGAAGCTGAGGAAAATGAAAAAGAAGTTTCAAAGAAGACCAAAACCTGGAACCTGAAAGCAGAAAATGTACGTGACTTTGCTTTCGCATCTTCAAGAAAATACATTTTAGACGGGCAGGCAGTCAAGGTTGGTGACCGAACTGTAATGGCCATATCTTTATATTCTAAAGAAGGTAATCCTCTTTGGGGTGAATACTCAACGAGAGTTGTTGCAAGCACAGTTAAATCATATTCAGCTCAAATGTTTGACTATCCTTATCACAAGGCGATTTCTGTTCATGCAAAGCGTCAAGGAATGGAATATCCTATGATCTGTTTTAATTTTGGAAGGCCAAAACCTGACGGATCCTATTCAGAAAGAACTAGAAATGGAATGATCGGTGTGATTATTCATGAAGTGGGTCACAACTGGTTTCCTATGATTATTAATTCGGATGAACGCCAATGGGGATGGATGGATGAAGGTTTAAACACCTTCGCTCAACTCTTGGCTGAACAAGATTTTGAACCTGGTTTTCCTTCGAGAGGCTATCCTAAAAATGTAGTGGATTATATGGATGGAGACCAAGCAAGAATTGCTCCTATTATGACGCAACATGACAATGTGTTTCAAAGCGGGCCGAATGCTTATTCAAAACCTGCAGCCGGGCTTTATATTTTAAGAGAAGTTGTTTTAGGGCATGATCTTTTTGATAAAGCGTTCAAAACGTATGCAGAAAGATGGAGATTTAAGCATCCAACTCCCGCTGATTTCTTTAGAACTATGGAAGATGCTTCAGGAACTGACCTGGACTGGTTTTGGAGAGGGTGGTTTTACACTACTGACTATAATGATATAGGCGTTAAAGACATCAAAAAGTATAAGGTGACTGAAGAGCCAACTGAAAAAGCAAAAAAGATAGCTAAGCGTTATGGAATGACCATAGACCAATTTGGAAATAACCTGTATTTGGTTGAAATGGATATGACAGCTACTACTGAAGATACCTCTTCATTACAAGATATCCCTGCTTTGAATGAATATCTATCAGATAATTTTTCAAAAGAAGAGAGAGCTGCTTTAAGAGACACTAAATATTTCTATGAAATTATTTTTGAGAAACCAGGAGGTTTGGTCATGCCTATTTTGGCGGAGATCACGTATGCCGATGGTAGTAAAGAAAACAAATATTATCCGGCTGAGATTTGGAGGTTCAACGATAAAGAAATAAAAAAGATCATCGGAACTGAAAAAGAAATTACGGGAATCAAAATAGATCCTAACCAACTTACATCTGATGTGAATCTTGAAAATAACAGTTGGCCGAGAAAAGAAAGCGAATCAAAGTTTGATGCTTTCAAAAAGGAAAACATAACTGATTAAATTAAAAAAACATGAAAACAATCTTAGAAAGAACAGTAATTGCCCTATTTTTATTTAGCTCGTTTTTGACCGTGGCACAGGTTCAATTCAATGCTGATACCGAGACTTCAGTATTAAATTGGAAAGGTTTCAAACCAACTGGTGATCATTATGGTACGGTAAAAGTGAAAAATGGTTTTTTCACAGTTAAGGATAAACAGGTAGTGAGTGGTGAATTTGAAATTGACATGACCTCTATTGTTGATCTTGACATGGATGCTGATAGCGAGTATAATGCGAAACTTGTCAATCATTTAAAAAGCGAGGATTTCTTTTCAGTTGAAAAATATCCTGTAGCTTCTTTTAAAATTAGCAAAACAGAAATAAAAGGAGATAAAACTCTAATCACTGGAGATTTGAGCATCAAAGGGAAATCACATTCTATTTCTTTTCTCGCGTCTGTCAAAAACGAAGGTGAAAATCTTCATGTAAAAAGCGAAACTTTTAAAATTGACAGATCAAAGTGGGATGTAAAATACCAATCAAAATCGTTCTTTGCTGATCTTGGAGACAAGTTTATCTATGACGATATTGAATTGTCTTTTGAAGTGACTGCTAAGCAGTAGTTCTGTTCAAACACAATAATAAAAGGCCCTTTTAGGGCCTTTTTTTATTGAAAATCAATTGCGTGGGTGTTTTTAACTTCGTTTATAATAAAGGTGCTGTGAGCACTGCCTATATGGTCAAGGTAAGTTAACTTATCATTTAAAAATTGATGATAATGCTTCATATCCTTTACAGTAATTTTTAAGAGATAGTCATAATCACCACTAACATTATAGCATTCCAGGACCTCCGCAAACCTAATTACTTCCTTTTCAAACTTTACCAAATACTCATTCCTGTGTTCCTTTAATTTAATTTGACAAAATACAACAAAGCCCAAATCCACCAGTTCTTTATTAACTCGAATGGAATAGGCTTCAATAATCCCCTTTCTTTCCAGCTTTCTTACCCGTTCATAAATAGCAGTGCTTGAGAGGTTTAAATGTACCGAAAGTTCCTTGGTTGTAATCTTGCTGTCTTTTTGCAAAAAGGTCAAAATCCTATTATCAATGGTATCTAACATAAATGATATATTATCTAGTTAACGAATATTTTCTTTAGTCAAACTTCGAATATAACTAATATTTAGTTAAAAAATAGATTTATTATCTATATTAAAATATAACTATTGATTTTTTCACTAGTGATTCGTAATTTTACACTTATAAGGAACATTAAAATCAATCGTTATGAGTTTCAATCCAGCAGATAATATTCAAGATCTTCAATATTTTGGTGAATTTGGAGGGGTAAACCCGTCAATTTCTGATTCTTCAACCTACACTTTTTTAGCGGCTAAATCGATGATTGATACCTTTGAAGGTAATTTGGAGGGGTGTTATTTATATTCAAGGCACAGTAGCCCGTCTAACTTATATTTGGGTGAAGCCTTAGCAGCCATGGAAGGAACTGAAGCCGCAAATGTCTCTTCCTCGGGAATGGGTTCCATCTCTTCTGTCTTATTGCAAATCTGTTCTCAAGGTGACCACATTGTTTCATCTAGAACCATATATGGAGGAACCTATGCCTTTCTTAAAAATTTTACACCAAAATTTGGGATTGACACTTCGTTTGTAGACATCACAGATCTGGATAAAGTAGCAGCTGCTATCCAAAAAAATACAAAAATTCTATATATAGAAAGTATCAGTAACCCTCTATTGGAAGTTGCCGACATTCGAGCGCTTTCTAAAATAGCTAAGGAGAATAATCTCAAATTAATAGTTGACAATACCTTTTCTCCTTTGCAAATATCTCCAGTCATTCTGGGAGCTGATGTTGTTATCCATAGCCTTACCAAATTCATTAATGGCACAAGTGATACCGTAGGTGGTGTAATCTGCGGCTCAAATCAATTCATCGAAGATTTAAAAAATGTGAATGATGGGGCCAGTATGTTGCTTGGTCCGGTAATGGACAGTTTGCGCGCAGCAAGCGTACTGAAAAACTTAAGAACACTACATATAAGAATGAAAAAACATAGTGAAAACGCTATGTATTTAGCCCAGCAATTTGAAAAAGATGGCTACAAAATAATATATCCAGGGCTTCCAAGTCATCCACAGCATGAATTATATCAATCGCTTTATAATGAAGAATATGGTTATGGAGGAATGCTTACTCTTGATGCTGGTTCATTGGAGAAAGCTGATGAATTAATGGAATTAATGCAAGAAAGAAATCTTGGTTATTTAGCTGTTAGTCTTGGCTTCTACAAAACATTATTCAACGCCCCCGGAACTGCGACTTCCTCTGAAATCCCAATAGAGGAACAAGAAGAAATGGGCTTGACTAGTGGCCTTATCAGATTCTCTATAGGTCTCGACAATCACATTGAACGAACTTATGAGGATATGAAATTTTGCTTAGAGAGTTTGAAAATTATGGCCCATACAAACGTATGAGCCATATAAAAAAACTATAGTATAATATTATAATTTATCAAGCGAGTTTAGTCAAATAGGAATTTACATTTTTTCCTATTCTCTCCAGAAGATTACTGGTATCTCCTTTTTCAAAGGAACGACCCGTTATGTTTTCGAATAATTCTATATATCGATCAGATATTTCAAGAATTTTTTCATCTGACATCTCTGGAATTTGCTGCCCTTCAAGTCCTTGAAAGCCATTGCTGATAAGCCATTGTCGCACAAATTCCTTTGAAAGTTGTTTCTGCATCTCGCCATTATCTTGTCTTTCCTGGTATCCTTCAGCGTAAAAATACCTTGAAGAATCCGGCGTATGGATCTCATCTATCAAAATTATTTCGCCAGAATTACTTTTACCGAATTCATATTTTGTATCCACCAAAATCAAATCCCTTTGGGCTGCTAATTCAGTTCCTCTCTGGAATAATTTTCTAGTGTAATCTTCCAAAACTAAATAATCTGCTTCAGATACAATTTGCTGGGCAATAATATCTTCCCTTGAAATATCTTCATCATGAAGCCCATCATCAGCTTTCGTAGAAGGTGTAATTATCGGTTCAGGGAATTTGTCATTTTCTTTCATTCCATCGGGCATGGCCACTCCACAAATAATTCTTTTCCCATCGCGATATTCTCTCCATGCATGACCGGATAAATATCCTCTTATAACCATTTCTACCTTAAATGGTTTCGCTAGATGTCCAACGGCAACATTCGGGTCAGGACAAGCCAATAACCAGTTTGGCACAATATCTTTGGTTGCGTTGAGCATGCTTTCGGCAATCTGATTCAAAATCTGTCCTTTATATGGAATCTGTCTTGGCATAATCACATCGAAAGCCGATAAGCGATCACTGGCCACCATTACCAGGTACTCATCATTTATATTGTAAACTTCCCTCACTTTCCCTTTATAAACCTCTTTTTGACCAGGGAAATTAAAATCTGTATTATTAATGGTATTCATTTGATTATATTATTCGATTACTTAATCTATTTCAATATTTTTATAGGCATTGATAATATCTTTAACAAGTTTGTGCCTGATCACATCTTTTTCATCAAGATGCACAAAACCAATTCCATTTAAGCCCTTTAGTGCTAATAAAGACTCTTTTAAACCTGAAATCTGCTTTCGCGGAAGGTCAATCTGACCCGGATCACCTGTGATAATAAATTTTGCTTGTTTTCCCATTCGGGTTAAAAACATCTTCATTTGGTTATGCGTCGTATTCTGTGCCTCATCTAAAATGACAAAGGCGCTATCCAAAGTTCTTCCTCTCATAAAAGCCAAAGGAGCAATTTGTATGGTTCCGTTTTCAAGAAATGATTCCAGCTTTTCAAATGGTATCATATCTCTTAATGCATCGTATAAAGGCTGCATATATGGATCCAATTTCTCTTTAAGGTCACCCGGCAAAAACCCAAGGTTCTCACCTGATTCAACCGCTGGTCTGGTCAATATTATCCTTCTAACCTCTCGTTCTTTCAAAGCCCTAACTGCTAATGCTACAGCTGTATAGGTTTTTCCTGTACCTGCAGGCCCAATTGCAAATAACATATCGTTCTCCTTCATCAGATCAACCATCTTTCTTTGGTTAACAGATTGTGCTTTGATAAGTCTTCCTGAAACTCCATGTACTAATACACCATCTGAAAGTTTTGAATTTTTGTCTTGCACAACAGTCGATAAAATACGTTCTATGCTATTATCGTCGAGTTTATTATACCTGTGATAATAAGTAACTAATGAATTGAACTTCTTTTCAAATTCATCAAGCATGATGGCTTCTCCATATACTTTAACCTTATTTCCGCGTGCTACAATCTTCAATTTTGGAAATGATTTTTTGACTAACTCTATATTGCGATTATGGGTGCCAAAAAATTCACTTGGAGCTATATCCTCCAATTCAATAATTCTTTCGTTCAATCCTAAAATATTTAGATTAAAAATTAAGCCTTAAGTGCTTTTTTACTATTTTAATTTGATTAGATTTGTACAACAAAAATAGCACATTTTAACAGTAATTTACCAATAGTTAAAAATATTATATCACCCCATCCGGAATCATTAAGAAAATATGCCGATCATAACTTTAACAACCGATTTTGGTACTAAAGATCACTTCGTTGGTGCTGTCAAGGGGTCGATTTACAGCGAGTTAAAAGAAGTTCGTATTGTAGACATTTCGCATGATATCACTCCTTTCAGTATAACAGAAACGGCCTATATTCTTAAAAATGCATATAAAAATTTTCCTGCAGGCACCATACACATCGTAGGTGTTGATTCTGAAATCAGCGTTGAGAACAAACCTATTGCCATTCAGATGGATGAGCAGTTTTTCATTTGTTGCGACAATGGAATTTTATCGATGATCACCAATGAAATCAATCCTGATAAAATTGTTGAGATTACCATACAAGAACCTGAAGATGATAAATTATCTATTCTTGGAATCTTCATAAAGGTTGCCTGCCATATCGCAAGAGGCGGTACATTAGAAGTAATCGGCAAGAGAATTGACGACATTAAGAAAATTTATGAGATTCAACCTCAGGTGAATACAGAAAAAAATCAGATTGTCGGGAGTATAATTTATATAGACAATTTTGGTAATGTAATCAGTAATATATCTAAGTCAATCTTCCAAAATGTTGGAAAAGGAAGGCCTTTTGAAATAAAAGCGCGAAATTATAAATTCATCAAAATTTACGAGAAATATAATGATCTCGTTGACTTTGACATTCCTCTTGACAAAAGACAAGATGATGGTAAAAAGCTGGCCATTTTCAATTGTGCCAACTATTTGGAAATTTCTATCTATCGAAGTAATCTAAAAACAGTTGGAGGTGCATCTAACCTGCTCGGCCTTGACTATCGAGACAATGTTACAATTCGTTTTATTTAAATGATCATATGCTGGTAAGAATCGTAAAAATGACATTTGCTGATGAAAAAATAGATGATTTTCAAAATCGTTTTCACAGTATTAAGGAAAAAATCATCAATTTCGAAGGATGCCAATTACTTGAATTATATCAGGATAAAGAGAATCCCGCTATTTTTTTTACTTATAGTTATTGGAATTCAGAAGACGACCTTGATCGATATAGAAAATCTTCTTTTTTTAAGGAAGTCTGGACTGATACAAGAAAAATGTTCACTGAAAAAGCTGAGGCTTGGAGTGTAGATAAAATTGTAAGTTTGAATCATCCTTAACAAATCAATGAATCGTAAATAATAATTGATGTTAGCAATTTTAAAAAAAGAACTTAATTTATTCTTCGCAACACCTATAGGGTATTTGGTTATTGCAATCTTCTTGTTGATAAACGGATTGTTTTTATGGGTATTTAAAGGTGATTTTAATATTCTGAATGCAGGATTTGCCGACTTGAACAGCTTCTTTTTCATTACACCTTGGTTTTTCATATTTATGATACCGGCTATTACAATGAGAACTTTCTCTGATGAAATTAGACTCGGTACTATTGAAATAATCAAGACGAAACCTATAAGTAGCTGGGACATTATACTAGGTAAATACCTTGGCTCCTTGCTCTTAATTCTAATTGCCCTATTGCCCACCTTAACTTATGTCTATACTGTCTTTCAATTGGCAGGAACCCCCAATAGTGTTGATTTTGGCAGTATTGTTGGATCCTATTTTGGATTGCTTTTTTTAGCCAGCTCTATAACAGCCATAGGAATGTTCAGCTCTACCTTATCTGATAACCAAATTGTCGCTTTTATTATTGGACTGGTTTTGTCATTTTTTATGTTCTATGGTTTCGAAGCCATTGGAGATCTTGGGAGCATAGGAAATTTTGAAATAAAGAACCTTGGGCTTCATGCCAGGTTCGTAAATATTGGCAGGGGAATTATAGATACGAAAGACCTCGTATATTTTTTAAGTATTACGTTTTTCTTTCTTTTTCTAACCAAAACAAATTTTGATCTAAAACAATAAGCGCTTATATCAATTATGAGTAGAAATAAATCATATAGCAACATATTCATTGTACTTATTTTCTTGGTCCTGATCAATATTGTGAGTTTATACGTCTATAAACGTTTCGATCTTACCCATGACAAAAGATACACCTTATCTGATGCGACTATAGATCTAATAGAAGGTATTGAGAAACCGCTTCAGATCAAAGTATACCTTCAAGGAGAATTCCCTGCAGAGTTCAAACGCCTTCAGATTGAAACCAATCAATTTCTTTTGGAACTCAATGAGATAAACGACCTTGTTCAGTTCAGATTTATTGACCCCACAAGTGCTTCCAAAGCGTTGATCAAAAAAGGTCTGCAACCTAGCCGTCTTACTGTACAGGAAGAAGGTAAAATGTCAGAGGCGGTTATATTTCCATGGGCGATAATCAAATTTGACGACAAAGAAGAAAACGTGCCACTTTTAGTTGACGCCATTGCTGCAGGGCAAGGACAAGAACAACAACTTCAATCTTCGATAGAAAACCTCGAATATGAATTTGCCAATGCTATTCATAAGATCAGCACAGAAAAAAGCAATTCGATTGCCATTCTTAAGGGTAATGGACAACCCGATGATGTATATCTATACAGCTTTCTTAAAAGCCTTGGAGAACATTATAAACTCGCTGAGTTTACTTTAGATTCTGTTGAAGCAAATCCTGAACAAACCTTATATAACCTTAATCAGTTTGATCTTTCAATCATAGTAAAGCCTTCTCAAAGCTTTAATGAACAGGAAAAACTGGTTTTAGATCAATACATCATGCAAGGCGGTAAAACCCTTTGGTTGATTGATAATGTTTATGCTGAAATGGACAGTCTTATGCAAAGCGGCAAAACCTTAGCTTTTAATAGAGATTTGAATCTTACTGACATGCTTTTCAGTTATGGAGTCAGAATTAATTATAACGTTACGAAGGATTTATATAGCAGCTCCATCAGATTGGCTGCCGGAAATACAGGAAATCAAGTACAATACCAAGATTTTTTGTGGCATTATTTCCCTTTGATCTTTGCAGACAACACGCATGCTATTACAAAAAATATCGACCCTGTTCTGATGAAATTTCCGAGCAGCCTGGATATGCTAGACAATCAAATACAGAAAACGGTTCTCTTGCAATCCTCTCCTTTGTCAAAAATTATTGGAACACCAACTAACATTGCCTTGAACGAAATTGCTGTTGAACCAGACAAAAACGACTTTAAAGATGCCAACACTAATTTTGGCGTATTACTGGAAGGTTCTTTTAATTCAGCTTATAAGAATCGAATTTTACCCTTTAAGCTCGATGCTTATAAACAAGAAGGAGAACAAAATAAAATGATCATCATCGGAGATGGTGATATCGCGATAAATGAAACTTTAAGAGGAGAACCGCTTCCTTTGGATAAAGACAAGTGGACCAATCAAAATTTTGGTAATATCGATTTTCTATTAAATAGTATTCATTATTTAATTGATGATAAAGGCCTGCTCGACCTTAGATCAAAATCCCTTCAAATACAATTTTTAGATAAAGAAAAAGCTTTTGAAGAAAGGTCCTATTGGCAATTGATCAATCTTGTTTTTCCTCTTGTTCTTTTATTTGGGTTTGGATGGCTTTTTAATCTGCTCAGAAAAAGACGCTATAGCTAAGATTATAACGCACTTGCTCTAATGTGAGCCTTCATAAAATTTTGTTAAAACATTTAGGAATTCGCATGGATACCCCATATTTCATGTAATTTTAAGCTTTATTAACAAAAACTAAAATCTATGCAATCTAAACTAATTACGCTATTATTATTAATTGGCGCTTTCACGATGCAAGCGCAAATCCAAACACCCCAACCTAGCCCATCGGCTAAAGTTCACCAAACCATTGGTCTTTCAGAAGTATCTGTTGATTATTCAAGACCTGCCAAGCGCGGAAGAACCATTTTCGGAGATCTAGTTCCTTTTGGTAAAGTATGGAGAACTGGTGCGAACATGAGAACTCAATTTACAACTGATTCAGATTTAAAAATTGACGGAAAAGAATTAAAAAAAGGTACTTATGCCATTTTAACCATTCCAAATAAAGAGAGTTGGGAAATCATTTTCTATACAGAATATCAGGCTGGAGGAGCTCCGGCAGAATTAGATGACACGAAAGTTGCTTTAAGAGTGACTGCGAAAGTGAATACAATGGATCATCCAGCTGAAAATTTCTCGATTGCTTTTGGAGATCTTTCCGATGGCGTTTCAGGAAATATGTATATCATGTGGGATAATACGCTCGTTTCGACAAAAATTGAAACTCCAACGGATGATATGGCAGTTGCAAGTATTGAAAAAGCGATGGCAGGGCCTTCAGCTAATGAATATTTTAGCGCAGCCTCTTATTACAGAAGTTCTGGAAAAGATCTTAACAAAGCATTAGAATGGGTTACAAAGGCTGTAGAGATGAATCCGGATGCTTTTTGGATGTCTCGTCAAAAATCATTGATCCAAGCTGATCTTGGTGATAAGAAAGGTGCAGTTGAAACTGCCAAAGTTTCATTAGCGGCTTCTGAAAAAGCAGGAAATGCTGATTATACAAAAATGAATAAAGAATCCATTGCAGAGTGGACTAAATAGATCAAGATTATGAAAAAAATAAATTTACTTTTGGCCTTCTTTTTTGTCGTTTCAATAAGTTGCGCTCAAAAAAGCCCAAGACTTCAAACAAAAGGAGACATCAACGGAACGAAAGTTATGATTGATTATGGAGCACCTAGTGTAAAAGGCAGAACCGTATGGGGAGATCTTGAAAAGTATGATCAGGTATGGCGTGCTGGAGCAAATGAAAATACAACGATTTCATTTGACAAAGATGTTAAAATCGGAGGCAAGACCATAGCTGCAGGAAAATATGGATTTTTTATAATTCCTAAAGAATCAGGTGAATGGGTTGCCATTTTTAACAAAAAGAATGACGGCTGGGGTGCATATTCTTATGCTGAATCAGATGATGCTGCAAGAGTGATGGTGAAACCAGAATTTGACAGTAGCGTTCAAGAACAACTTATGTACGCGGTAGATAAAACAGGTATCGTTTTTGCCTGGGACAAAGCCCGTTTACATATTGATGTTGAATAGTAAAAACTGAATTATTAAAAAAGCCTCAATTTCATTGAGGCTTTTTTTATGTGATTATACCGTTTTCCGTTTTGAAAACAGTTGGATCATTACAGACAATATGACTACAAGTGCACAGCCCAATAAATTCAACCACAAATAAGGAAGTATATCCATTTGAAAGACCCAAATAATTAATACCTGTGTAATGATACCAGCCATAAATACGGCATTCCCTCTCACCATTTTTATAAAGAAGGCTATCAAAAATATTCCAAGAATATTCCCGTAAAAGATTGATCCAATAATATTGACCAATTGAATAAGGTTATCGAACAAATTTGCCACACTTGCTACCAATATTGCCAATATACCCCACGCCAGTGTGAACCACTTTGTTACCTTAACATAGTACATATCGGTCCTTTCATGTTTATCATTTCTTCTATAGAGATCCATAGTAGTTGTAGCCGCCAATGCGTTTAATTCTGAAGCAGTAGATGACATGGCTGCAGAAAGAATTACGGCCAGCAACAAACCTATAAGCCCTCTCGGCAGGTTATTGAGAATAAAATGAATAAAGACATAATCCTTATCATTAACCTCTTGCGCTGGGTCTGCTTTAAGAATGATCTCTTTAGCCGCTTCCCTGTTGTCAATTTCTTCTTGGTTAAGTACTTTTATTTGTTCTTTAATACTTTGATCATCTGGGTTATCTGCAAAACTAAATTGAAGTTCTTTCTTCTGTTCAGAAATATGGCGATGCTTTTCTTCCAGAGAATGATACTCTTCTGCCAGTACCGAACTTTTAACCGCATCAGTTGCTGCAGGGTTAAAGTTCAGGGGTGACGCGTTAAACTGATAAAAAACGAAAACCATAACACCTACCAACAATATAAAGAATTGCATAGGCACTTTCAAAAATCCATTAAATAATAATCCCAACTGACTTTCTCTGATAGACTTTCCGGATAAATAACGCTGCACCTGAGATTGATCTGTACCAAAATAGGACAGCATTAAAAATGTCCCTCCAAGGAATCCGGTCCAAATGGTATACCTGTTATTCAGGTCAAAAGAAAAGTCAAGTACTTCCATTTTTCCGCTTGCCCCGGCTATTTGAATCGCTTTTGAAAAGGAAATGTCTTCTGGTAGATAACTTATAATAATAAAGAAAGCTGCGAACATTCCAATAAAAATAATCGCCATCTGCTGTTTCTGTGTCACACTTACAGCTTTGGTACCACCACTAACTGTGTATATGATAACAAGAACACCAATGATAATATTTAAAGTAAGTAAATCCCATCCTAAGACAGCAGACAAAATAATCGCAGGAGCAAAAATAGTTATCCCTGCTGCCAGACCCCTTTGTATGAGAAATAAAATAGCAGCTAATGACCTTGTTTTTAAGTCAAACCTGCTTTCAAGGTATTCATATGCCGTATAAACTTTAAGTCGGTGATATATGGGTATAAATACCACGCAAATAATGATCATGGCCAAAGGAAGTCCAAAATAGAACTGAACAAATCCCATTCCACTATGAAATGCCTGACCGGGAGTAGATAAAAAAGTGATTGCACTAGCCTGAGTCGCCATTACAGAAAGGCCAATTGTCCACCATTTTGCCTCATTTCCTCCTTTGATAAAATCCTTTACATTTTTACTACCCTTGGTCTTCCATGATCCATAGACCACTATGAACAATAGGGTAATCAATAAAACTGACCAATCTAAAATTGCCATGGATTAAGAATAATATTGTGTAATTAAATAAAAAATAACAATGTACAATGCATTAGCGATCAGCATGTAGGTATACATTTTTGTCCATTTACCGGATACTTCATCAGATTCCTTCATAATCTATTCTTTTAGTTGGGTTTCAAAATCATTCTTGCCAATTGAGATCATATTGGTCAATAATTTATAGGCTCCAGGGACACCAGCTGGTAATTCTCTAAAAAACGATAGTCCTGTATAAATATAATGCCCTTTTCCATATTTAGCAACAAGAAGGCTACCTTCCATAGGTTTATCCCCATTTTCCTTAAAGGAAATAACCGGTGAAAATTCTTTTCCCCATTTATCTGGGAAATACAATCCTCTTTCTTGAACCCAGCCGTCAAAATCTTCTGAAGTTATTTTATTTGGGTAGTTGAGCACTTCATGTGCTTCATTCACAAAAGTCACTTTGGCATTTTCATCAGTAATTCTATCCCTGGACAATTCTAATTCATAGGGTGCCAGGTTATCTTCTACTACCAAACTATGGCTCGTATTGTATTGAACGATAACATTACCTCCTTGTTTGACATATTCTAAAATCGCCGCTTGCTTCATTTTCAATTCAGGCACTGTATTATAGGCCCTAATTCCAAGAATTACAGCGTCATATGCAAGCAGGTTGTTAACAGAAATATTTTCTGGAGCGATTTCAGTCACTTCATAACCAATTTGTTTTAAATATTTAGGCACCTCATCACCTGCTCCTTTAATATAAGCAATAGATTCTCCCTTTTTATCAAGATTTAGACGAACAACCTTTGATTCGGAAGGTAACAAAACAGATTGTTTTGGTATATGGTCATAATTAATCTCTACCATTGATTTGTCATAATCATTACCGTCGATTTTGACTGAAGGTTTTATATATCCTTCACTTTGTTCCTCAGTGGGAACCACGGTAAATATCACATCTAATTCCTCTCCTCTATTTTTCAATTGAAAATCAAAGTTTTGAGGTGAAACTTTCCATCCCTTCGGGACGTTTAATACAACTTCACCTGTAACATTGTCTCTCAATCCTTTAATTTTAACTGGAATCTCCTTCGGCTGGTCATCATTAAAGATCACCACTTTTGAAGCTATATGACTTACGGCAGCCGGAACAATCTCAAAAGGTTGATACACCTCCCCTTTAACCGGATCATTAAATTTATAAATTATATCTCGTTCAAAATCTACTGTAGTTCCTTCAAAATCTATCCGAAACAGTATTTTATAAGCTGGAACAGAAATTGGGTTGCCGATAAGCGAATGATCTTGCACGCTGTACATACCAAGACTACCTTTTTCTTTTAACCAATAAGGAGATGTTAAAATAGCCTTATCATCCACATGCATATTCAATTCCTCCTTGATAGAAATATTATTTTGCAATTCTTTATTTAAATCAGTACTGCTATGTAAAGGAAGTTGCTCAACAGTCAAAAGCTTCATTTTTTGTTCACTCCTGTTTATCGCTTCTATTTTAACTGAAATCTCTTCGCCTTTGGTGACATAAGAATTTGTTGCAACCGCTTCTAAGTATAGGCCAGAACAAGCTGTCAAAATTTTCTTTATTTGCTTTAATTTGATTTCCCTCCAATGGGTATCTTCCAAATCTTCAATCAATGATAAAGCCTTTAGTAAATCTGGAATGCTTTTGGATGGATCGCTAAAATCAAAATCTTTTTGAACTTTATCCATGATCATCTTTATAGCTTCTCCTCCTTCTACCCTAAGCCAACTTGTATCAACCCCTTCAAAAACATTGTTTTTATCTTCTGGCATTTTACCCTTAAGCAATTGCACATATTCTTTATCAGTTCCTCTAGAACCAGTACTTCCAAAACCTTGCGATTTATGCATACTTCGACTTAAAGAAGCTATTTCTGAATTAGACAATCCTAAAGAAGGATAATACACTCCGGTATCAAACCATAACATTCCAGATTTATCTACCTTTTCAAAATTTTCACGACTGCCGTAAAACCACCAATGGGTGTTAAAAAACAATCGCTGTGTTGTCCAGGGTTGGTATGATTCCGTTTTATATGAAGCATCCGCAGCAAGATCAAATGCCTCAGTACTTAACATTGCAGATGATGTATGATGCCCGTGCGTCTTGCCTGCTGATTCAGCATTAAAACGGTTAATAATAATGTCTGGCCTGAATTTTCTAATCACAGTAACCACATCGTTCATCACCATTTCTTCATTCCATATTTCCAAAGTCTCATCTGGATGCTTGGAATAACCAAAATCATTAGCGCGTGTAAAAAATTGTTCCCCTCCGTCGGTTTCACGGGCTTTCAGCAATTCATTTGTTCGAATGACACCCAATAATTCTCTAATTTCAGGACCAATCAGGTTCTGTCCTCCATCTCCTCTGGTAATTGATAAATAAGCTGTTCTCGCATGGACTTCATTCGAAAAATACGAAATCATTCGTGTATTCTCATCATCTGGATGCGCTGCCAAGTATAAAACCGAACCTAAAAAATTCAACTTCTTAATTGCCTCATGAATCTCTGCCGAATTTGGCTTCTCAGGAGCCTGAGAATGAATGGGTAACAGCATGAAAAGGCATAGGGAAAATGACAATAACAATTTGGTCATAAGTGTGTTTTTATTTTTAATTCTCTGAAACATTAAGCATTTGAAAAAACTTCAGCAGTTACAGGTCTTATGCTTTAAAATGTAAGATGTTCAATTAATCTTTATTCGAAAGCATATCGGAACAAATCTAAAGAAATATAGTGTGGTTTCATGCGTATTAAGAAAAACTTAACATTTTCAGAATGTTCATTAACAAGCTAAATAAATTTTCAGTTTTCAACATTAAAATAATATATTTGTAAGCCTGTTGTTTTCGGCCATGAGCGTGAAACGCGTTTTATTGATTTTTCACGATCTTGAAGGATCATTTAATCATAAAGAATAGATTACAACAGTAATACAAACATATTATAAAATAAAAAGGATGAAGTTTATAGTTTCCAGTTCTCAATTATTGAAACAGTTACAAATATTAGGTGGCGTAATCAATACCAACAACACCTTACCAATACTTGACAATTTTCTATTCGAGTTAACTGATAACCAGTTGAGGATCTCAGCTTCAGATTTGGAGACAACTATGAGTACCTCGATCGATGTTGAAGCTGATGCTCATGGAGCTATCGCTGTTCCCGCTCGCTTACTTTTAGATATTCTGAAGACTTTTGCGGAACAACCACTTACATTTAAAGTTGAAGACAATAATACTATTGAAATCAGTTCAGACAGTGGGAAATATGCATTAGCTTATGCTGATGGAGAAGAATTTCCAAAGGCTGTTGAACTTGAGGCACCAAGCAGCACTACCTTAAAAGCAAGTATTTTAGCAAGTGCCATTTCAAAAACAATTTTTGCCTCTGGCAACGATGATTTGAGACCTGTAATGAGCGGGGTGTTCTTTCAATTGAGCCCTGAAAGCTTGATCTTTGTGGCAACAGATGCACATAAACTGGTAAAGTATATTAGAAAAGATGTGAGTGCAAATGAAGTGGCAGAGTTTATCATGCCTAAAAAACCATTAACTCTTTTGAAAAACATTCTTTCAGGAAATGATGAGGATGTTATTATTGAATATAACGATACCAATGCTAAATTTAGCTTCGGTAATAGTACACTTATATGCAGGTTAATTGATGGAAAGTATCCTAATTATGAAGCGGTAATACCTAAAGAAAACCCGAACAAATTAACCCTTGACAGGAATTCTTTTTATAATTCAGTGCGCAGGGTATCTATCTTCTCTAGTAAAACAACCCATCAGATTAGACTTAAAATGGCAGGTACTGAATTAAAAATTTCAGCTGAAGACCTGGATTTTTCAAATAAAGCAGACGAAAGATTGCTTTGTAGTTACGAAGGTGACGATATGCAAATTGGTTTTAATTCTCGTTTTTTACTTGAAATGTTGAATCATTTAAATTCAAATGATATTCTTTTAGAAATGTCTTTGCCAAATAGAGCTGGTATTCTTACCCCTATTGACGGATTAGAAGAAGGAGAGGAAATTACCATGCTTGTTATGCCAGTAATGTTGAGCAATTAAATCAAATATATTTCATAGCTGTTTTTCTGCTATAATTATAAAACCATGACTTAAGCCTCATGGTTTTTTTATCTTTATTTATCTCTTAGCTTATAGAAAGCGGAGCGGTAGATTTATCACGAAACGAAATTTAACTGAAACATAACGGTATATTTTTTTAATCTCATATCTTTGTTACAGTTGAAAAATCATTTTGATCTTTTTTTTGGTGGATGTCAGTAAATTATAGCTAAACTAACAATGCATTAAAAATCAAAAGTTCACATTCCGATTTGGATCGGGAAAAATCAAAAAATAATATTATGAAAACCAGATATTTGCCAATTTTAATACTAATGTTGAGTTTAATTAGCTTGCCTTCTTTTTCACAAACAGGCGAGAGTGACGAACCCTTATTGGGCTTGCCTGGAGATGACTTAGATCTTTACGCCGTGTTAGACCTTTTCCAAAAGTCAAAGACTATTGAAGATTTTGAAAAGTCGTTGAATGAGGAAAAAGCAGGAATTGTCAATTTAGATCTGAATGAAGATGGTAACGCTGATTTCATTAAAGTTGTAACCGAAAAAGATGGAGATAATTTTTTGTTTGTACTTCAAGATGATATAAGTGAAAAAGAAACTCAGGATATTGCCATTATCTCGGTGTCAAAAGATTCAGCAGGTAAGGTAACAATGTTCATCAAAGGTGATGAGACTTTATATGGTAAAGATTATATAGTTGAACCCGTTTCGCAGCCAACAGATTCAGTTACAGCGAACCCTGCCTATGTAGGTGATGACCCTGTTACTGTTAATGTAGCAGCAACAACTGAGGTAATAGTTGTTGAATCAACACCGGTAGTTCAATATGTCTATTCGACTACATATGTACCTTATTCCACACCTTATTATTATGGATACAATCCTTACTGGTGGAGACCCGTTGCCGTAATTGGAATTGGAATTTACAGGCATAATCATTGGCATCATCATGGGCATTATCATGGTGGTCGTGGGCATACATCTGTCAACATTAATGTCAATAATCGTAACACTATCAACAATTACAATAATAACAAAAGAAATACCTCTAATAAAGTAAATAACAATGTCAATAAAGGCAACTTTAATACTGCTGGGAAAGGTGGTTCACGCCCATCAACTTCACAAGCTGGTCGTGGATCAGGAGCTAACGCTTCTAACAGGTCGTCAACAAAACCATCAACATCATCTGGACGTACAAAAAGTGGAGCCTCATCTTCTAATAGGGCCTCATCACCGAGTACGTCAAATAGATCTTCTGCGTCACAATCAGCAAGATCCTCATCACCGAGTACGTCAAATAGATCTTCTGCATCAAGATCTTCATCACCATCAAGATCTTCGAGCGCTAGTCGATCACGCGGAGGTGGCGGAGGCGGTAGAAGACGCTAAGCTTTAATTGCACTTAAACCTAAAAAAAAAGGCTGTTCAAAATGAACAGCCTTTTTTTTTATAGATTTTTTATACCTATTCCTCATCCTGATAATCATCAAAAGGCATATCAGAAGCACTCATATCTCTAAGGCATACATATTTGCCATCTCTTTTTTCAAACAGACTCATATAATTTCCTGTACTTATAACCGCATTCGTAGAATCAACTACGGTATAAGCACCAATTTCTACCACCTGAGCTCCATATTTGGTTGCAAAAACCTCATTTGTTTTGAATGAGATCTTATTAGAATTTGAATTCAAATCAGGTTTCAAAAATTCTAATCGTTCCTCTTTATTGGTTATCGGAGCCATATTTTGATAAAAAGTAATAGCATCATCCGCATAATAGCCAATTTTTTTCAACTCTCCACTATTATATATTTCGGCAAACTCATTTTCCCTGGCTTGAATTTCTTTTTTTATTTGTTCTAAATCGACCTCTTTTTCTGTTGATTTCTCTTGATTAGTATTACAAGAAGCTACCAATACTAACAGAAAACTTAATACCACTCCTTTTATAAACATGTTTTTCATAATCATCCTTAATTAATAAATTAAAATATCTCAATCATTTCAAAAGTAATATAAAAATAGCAATTTATTTGGCTAATACATATTTAAACAATGCTCATTACCTTAAAACAAATGTCAAAAAGATTGATTTAACTTTAGTCCTTATCAATATTGGTCAAGAGAAACGAGTTCGAAAAAAGGAAATAGTTACTGAAATGTCAGAAGTTGCACAAAAAAAGAGCTCATAAATAAACCGTCATCTTCATGACGGTCTGTAAGAAGATGAAGATAATACCCTACTCAATAAGCCGGCTATATCTATTAAATAAGGTATTTGAAAAGCTAACAATCTAATTTTAATGGCATTAACTCATGGCAATATTTTGCCAATTCGACTGTTATTAGTATATTCGCCTTAAGAAAATAGTTGAATCCCCTAAAGTTCAATGATTTTTTTAGTAAAACTGATCAACTAGTATTAAGGTAATAATCTAAATATTAGTGTTTTATGTTTGTCATAAAAAGGAAGTTGAACGAAATTGCTTATATGAAAAGAAAACTACTCTCAATTTACATATTGATAGGTTTCTCCTTTGCATCATTCGGACAAATGGATTATTCGAATGTTGAGTTTAGGAGCTATATCTATAAATATAAAGAAGCTGAACCAAGAACTTCAGAACTTGGTATTGAAAAACAGCTCTTAACTGAAATCGTCAAACTACTTGGTAAAGACATCTATACTAAAGCAGAACAAGATGAAATCGTTTACAAGACTTGGTTGGCCATGGCCAAACCAAAAGTCTTCGATTATGTCTTTAAGGATTTTGCTGTTTCCTCTAATAAAAACTGGGGATCAGAGAATGCTAACGGCGAAATTGTACTAGAACCGAATCCCTATCTTACCGATTGGACAGTAAGCGATGACGAATATCCGTATTTTCAACTTGCTCTGAATAAAATCCTAGAATATTTTCAATTGATGACCTATGGAGATGATGCTGACAGCGTAGCCTCTTCCTTTAATGAGTTATTAATTACTAAGGATTTTAAATTTTCAGCCCCACAAGACGATGACTGGGCTTATTCATATATTGAAAGTGTGAACGTAGAATTACAAAAAGAAGGCCTGGTTGCATTAGTAACTAAAGGATATTATAACATCATTGTTTGCGACATAAACAGCAAAGAACAACTTACGGATTTATTCGAAAAGTTTAGATGGGAATTAGTTCAACCCTAATTTCTTTCTAAAGTTCCCCTCATTAATCTGCTTTATTAATTTAAAGCAGATTTTTTTTTTTAAATTTACCCAATAATCGGATGTACTTATCGTTTTAAAAGGAATCAGATTCAATGTGTTAATTCGAGACAAAGTGAGAAAAGCCATATTTTTATTTATTACCCTATTTTATGGTGTCTGTGTCTTCGCCCAGCAAAAAGATTATACTGAGATTCATTTCAAGAGTAAATTAAGGAATTACACTAAGATTTTACCCAAGACAAAAGAGTTTGACATTGACAGAGACCTGTTTGTTCAGCTTGTTGATCTACTGACAATAGAATCATTTTCAGAAAATGAAAAGAGTGACCTGGCAAACAAATTGTGGCTTGCAGTGTCAAACCCTCAAAAATTTGATTTTGTATATAAAGATTATTCCCTAAAAACCATTAAAAACTGGGGAGTTAAGATAAAATTTGAAGACCCAAATTTCGAACCAAATCCGTATTTAGCAAAATGGACCGTTACTGAGGACGAGTTCATTTATATGCATTGGGCCATTACACAAATACTCACTTATGAGAGATTAATGGCATATAGTGAAAAGGCCAAAGTTGCTCAGAAGGCTATTAATGAGTTATTGATTCTCGAAAAACTAAAGTTTTATCAAGCTAGAACCGATGAGTATGCCTACGATTACCTCCACCGAAACAATGATTTGCTTAAAAAAAGAGGCTTAGTCATACTCATATATAATTACCATTTCGATTATATCGTCTGCGAAATCGAAAACAAAGACAAAATGATTGAGCTTCTTGGCAGGCTAAAATTAGAATATATTACTCCTTAGGTTGTCTTTAATCTTCAATTTCAAACGCATCAACAGGTTCTCCAAAACCAATGTACAAAATACAAGGTTCTTTGCTCAAGCATTTAGCTGAATGCGGTTTTTTCGCCGGACCATATGCAAAATCACCAACCTTCATTAATTTGCTATCCTCACCCTTATAAGTAACTTCCATTTTACCGGTTAATAAGACCATCCTTTCATGTGAATTATGCCAATGGTTCGGAATACTGGAATGACCATTTACTTTGAATAATACATCTGAATCAGTTTTACTAGGATCTCCATGAAGAACAGCAATATTGCAGCCTTCAGGCATAAATGGCGGGCAATCTCCCCAAACTAAAGACTTATCTTTGAAAGATTTGAGTACGGAACTTTCTTCTGATTCTGCTGCGCTCATTTGAGCATAAGAGAAGTTCATTGTAAAAATTACTAAAACAATAACTAATATTGTACGATTTGGATAAAAGACGCTTTTTTTCATAATACATATTAAAGGGTTAACAACATTTGGAATTCTTTATTCCAACTAATGATAAAGCTATTATATATACCATAAAAACAATTCTACAATTGATTCAATAAAACCTAATTATGGGTCATAATTAAATCTTTCCAATTCATTCAAATTCTTGTCTTAGCGTATTCAGAGGGAAGTATACCGTATGTGTCCACGAAGCATTTAGAAAAATAGGCCGCACTATTAAAGCCCGAATCAAATGCTATTTCAGAAATATTACCTTTATGGGTCTCTATCATGCTTATCGCTTTCTTAAGTCTGTAAGACTTCAAAAAAATATTTAATGACTTACCTGTTAGAAAATTTACTTTTCTATATAATTGCGATTTACTTAAGCCCAATGCATCGCTGAAATGATCAACCTTAAGATTGGTTTTATTCCAAGATTTTTCCATAAAATCAATCAAACCCGAGAGAAATTTTTCATCAGAAGGCTTTAAAGACCTGAAGAAATTTTGTTTCATTTTATCATTTAAAAAAGTATTGTTACTCATTTCAAACACATCTGATGACATTACAACACCTCCTGAAACAACATTACATAACCTTTCGGCATCAACTATTGTTTCTTCAAAAAACCCCTTCCCTCCGGTAACAGGAAGACCTGAACTTATTCCAATATGAAGAGAATGATTCTCAGGTGAATAATCTAAAGATTTATATTCAGAATATACAAGAGAGGCACATTCTACGGCGTCTGAAACTGACCTAAATGAAATTAAACTAGAATCTGTTGTATCTTTTACCAAACGGCCTTTAAAATGAGATATCTGATCTATCACAAGGCCGTGAAAATCAAACAATAATTCTTTTTGAGTTTTATCGTTCAAACCCGTTAGTTTACTATGACTCACTTTAATCATCATAATAATTCTGAACGCAGGATCGTCTATAATCGGTAACTCATTCATACCATCCTCATGAGATGGATCTACTATACGACCCAAAAATGATTCTACAAGCCCTGGATTCACCTCAATGATACTATTTGGAATTGCACCATGGGCTTTGTTGTGCATAGCGGTTAAAGCTTCCTTATTTGGAGCATTAATTAAGCAAAATGCAGTCTTTCTTGGACCATCATACCAATATGTAAGCCCCTTGCAGCCAAATTCATGTTCAAATTTTAAATCCTCCTGATGAATTCTAGCCACGTGCTCAGCGTCTATATTCTCATCGAGGTCGTGTCTGTCCATATAAATAGGCATAGTCTAAAGGTTTGATTGTAAGATTATTCCAACTAAGTTAGTAAAAAAATTACATAATGTTTAAGTATTGCCTCTAATAGAGGATTCTTTACTTAGTCATTTGAAGGCAAGTATTCACAAATAGGTATAAAAAAACCGCCTAAATAGGCGGTTTTAATAAGGTTAGTTTATTTTGGCAAAATTATTCTAATACTTAATTGATTTTGTATTGATCATACTTCCATCTTCTAATCTCGCCTCGATCAACATAACTGTTCCAATTCTTACATTACTAGTATTTAATTGGAATGAAGATTTTTTAGGAACTTCTTGAATAATCATTCTACCTAAAAGATCATATACTTTAATTTCATTCACAGTTTTTCCTGATACCACACTCATGATATCAAATTCATTAGTAATTGTAAATCTATTGGCGTCAATAATTTCTTCAGGTCCTAAATCATAATTTTTATTTACAAACTCTAATCTAAACCTGTCAGAATATTCTCCAGACTTATCAGCTTCAAATTCGTAAGTTGATTTATTCAAATCATGTTTAATGTTCAAATACGTATCAACTAAATAAATATCCGCTTCGCTAAGTGCTCCCTGTTTTTTATTAATACTGATTTTGAACCAACCACTTTTTTTAGTATCAAATCCAAGATCAATATTCTTAGAAGCTCCGAATTCGCTTAAACCTTGAATTACATATTTGTCACTATTAATCTTAGAATAAAATTTTGCATTCTTTTCTAAAAGACTAATATTAGAATCATATAAATTACCTAAGGCATCATAATACATATCGTATCCGTCCGTAGCACCTTCAACAAAAGCAATCAAGATATCATTCTTTTCAGTTCCATGAACCATGCGTAACCATACCTTATCTTCCTCATCAGCTTTTGCAACAGACTCCTTCTTCTTAGAATTATTTGATTTATAAAACTGATCATTATCTCCTATCAATTTATAACTGTCTTCGAAATTGATACCACCAAAAGCAACAGTTCTAATCATAAAACCTTGAGATGAGGCAATATTCTTTGTTACGCCATCTGTTGATCCTGCAGCAGAATAAAATATATAATCACCATCAAAGTATTCGCCAGTATCTGGATCAACTTCTGTTCCATGCGTCCATAAAGCTATTTCATTCACTGTCGTATTATCTATTAAGATTCTCTGCATATCAATAGCTGCTGGGTAAGGGTTTCCAAGTAAATTAAAGTTTTCATTTGCCGTCCCTGTATCGATTGTTCCACTAAAGAAAACATTCTTTGTAAAAGGACCATTATGAGGAACACCTGTAAATGTCAAAGTTTGAACACCAGTCGATGCACCAGGTGCCGTATACCCTTTCGCGATATCCATACTCCCTGAAGACAACCACCAATACTTATAATTAGAAGCAGCTCCATAATCCGGATTCACATCACCAGCTCGGTAATCAAATAATCTGGTTGGATCTACACCTGCAAAAATTGTGTTAATTTGAGATCCTATGACCGGGGATGACCAATAAGTCACATCCATGATGTTATCAAGAGGTGTAGATTTTTCAATTTTAGTTATTACTCCAATATTTGCATTGGGGTTATAAACTACAAGCGACTCGGTATCACCAATAGTTAAACTTCCACTATTGACAAAATCACCATAGATCACTATACTAAAGCTTGTCGCTCCATTAGAGTCAAAAACAACGTTTACTCCATTATTAATTGTCAAATTACAAGAAATAAAATTCGAAGGAGCCCCAGTAAATGAACTGGCAATAGTTGCCGTTCTAGATTGATCAGGTTGTAAATTAGACCAAGTAGTACCGTTATAAATTGTAGGCCCAACTACCTGTGTACCTAAAGCTAAATTCGTATTAGCAATAGCTGCATCAACATCAGACAGTAATATAAAACTCCAATCAGACTCATCAAAATCCAGATGAGGTAATTCCGATGAACAACCACCTTTTATAAAAGAAGAAGTTGCACCCCAACCATCAGGAGCCGTTCCCGGACTTGCAGAGACATCACCAATAATTTCAACCCTGTTATTATAAGAAGAACTGTTATTGGTAGTCGATATTAAAATGACATCATCACCTGTAAAAGTACATACCGGAGAATTTATTTGCGTAGCACCACCAATATTCCCTGCAGAAGGTGATA
This sequence comes from Lutimonas halocynthiae, assembly GCF_030409835.1. Lineage (GTDB taxonomy): Bacteria > Bacteroidota > Bacteroidia > Flavobacteriales > Flavobacteriaceae > Lutimonas > Lutimonas halocynthiae. Next base: position 41,680 of record NZ_JAUFQO010000012.1, on the reverse strand, counting down.
CGGCAGCAACATTTCTAAACAATAAAGTCTGACCAGCTGCCATAGCTGGGATAACTGTATTCTGAGAAGGAGAGGCTGTTTCTATGATTCCTGATCTAGCAATATCATCTTCAAATAAAGCGAGATAAAACCTTCCGGCCGCTATTGCTTCACCCGAAATATTCGTGACTTCTAGCCATTGGTCGTTTCCACCAAAACCGTGGTAGTATTGACTGATCATAATTTCATTATCCGTTGGAACACCTACATCAATTGACCATCCTTTTGCAATCAGATTATCATAAGAAGGTTGGGCAGCTAATGTCAGCCCCAGATTATTTTCAATAGTCAATATTCCATCGAATTCACCGAAAACATCTAACTGATTGACGATGGCATCAAGTGTATTTGAAGTTAGGGAATTGTCTGTTAACTCTAATCTGTTTAAAGCACTATTATTTGAAATATCCAACACCGTTAAATTATTCAGATTCGCTCTAAAAAAGCTCAAATCTGACAATGTACTGATGTCAATAGTTGCAATATCATTATTCTGAATATGGAAATTACTTAATGCCACGGCCTCAGTCGCATCAATATCCGTTATTTCCAGAGAGTAAACTTGAAATCTTGTAAGCCCTCCAAATCCATCATCACTGGTTACGGTGATGCTAATGGGACTTCCATTATTAGCACTAAAATCAAATGTTGGAACATTTGAAGTTTCAGTCAAGGTTCCAATTAAAGCATTTGATGCTTCCCAAACTAAAACATTACCTGAATTTGTAACCGATCTAGGCGACCATGCATTGCTATTAGAAACTGTAGACATAGTAATGGTATTGAAAACTGGAGCTGTCGGAGCATCTACATCTATAGTCCAACCTTTTGTTTCCAAATTATCGAAGGAAGGTTGAGCAGCAAATGATAAAGACTCATTTCCAGCGATATCAAGTATACCATCTAACTCTCCAAACACATCTAATTGGTTCACAATTGCATCAAGTTCATCAGTAGTTAAATTATTACCAGTTAATTCAAGTCTTGTCAGAACGCTATTATTCGACACATCCAAGGCTGTAAGGTTATTGTCATTGGCTCTGAAAAAAGTAAGATTATTCAAGGCACTAATGTCCACATCAGAAATAGCATTACTCTGAATATGGAAATTTGATAATGAAGTAGCTTCACTTACATCAATGTTAGTAATATCAAGGGTGTAAACCTGAAATCTGGTCAATCCTCCAAATCCATCGTCACTTGTTACAGTGATACTTATTGGAGTTCCATTATTAGCACTAAAATCAAATGTTGGCACATTAGCCGTTTGAGTCAAAGTACCTATCAAAGCATTTGTTGCTTCCCATACCAATGTATTCCCCGTATTTGAGACACTTCTTGGTGACCAAGCATTACTTGTTGAGATTGTAGTAATTGACATCGTTGTCAATACAGGAGCTACTGGAGCATCTACATCAATTGTCCAGCCGTTCAAAATTAAATTATCAAAAGCAGGCTGAGCCGCAAAGGATAAATCTTCATTCCCGCCTATATCAAGAATTCCATCCAATAGTCCAAAAGTATCAAGTTGATTTACAATTGCATCTAATTCAGCAGTAGTCATGGCGTTATCCAATAATTCAAGACGAGTCAATAAACTATTGCCAGATATGTCTAAAGCAGTTAAATTATTAGTCCCTGCTCTAAAGAAATTCAAATTATTCAATGGTGTTAAGTCAATATTAGAAATTTGGTTGTTCCCAATATGCAGATTCTCTAAATTTGTTGCTTGGGTCAAATCTGCTGCAGTAATATCTAAAGTATAGATCTGAAACCTTGTCAATCCGGTTAACCCATCATTTGATGTTACAGTAATACTTATAGGGCTTCCGTTATTAGCACTAAAATCAAAAGTTGGAACATTAGCTGTTTGTGTCAAAGTTCCTATCAAGGCGTTTGTTGCCTCCCATACTAGTGCATTACCTGTATTTGTAACACTTCTTGGTGACCAGGCATTACTTGTTGAAGTTGTTGTAATAGACATAGTGGCAATAACTGGAGGTCCAGGTGCGTCGACATCAATTGCCCATCCCTTATTAATCAAATTATCATAAGCTGGTTGCGCTGATTCAGTAATTCCTTCATTTCCAGAAATATTTAGTATCCCATCATTTAAATCAAAAGTATCCAATTGATTCACAATCGCATCAAGTTCTGAAGAAGTCAAATTGTTATTTTCTACTTCAACTCTTGTGAGCAAAGAATTATTAGAAATATCCAAAGTAGCTATGTTATTGTCAAGACCTCTGAAAAAAGTGAGGTTTGACATTGTGCTAATATCTATTGCTGATATATTATTACTTTGAACATGAAAATTTCCTAATTCTGTCGCTGCAGTTGCATCAATAGCCGTTATATCTAATGTATAGACTTGAAATCTAGTTAAACCTGAGAACCCATCATTACTTGTTACAGTAATGCTAATAGGACTTCCATCATTGGCACTAAAGTCAAATGTAGGACTATTTGATGTCTGTGTCAATGTACCGATCAAAGCATTTGTTGCTTCCCATACAAAGGCATTACCCGTATTTGTTACACTTCTTGGTGACCATGCATTACTAGTTGAAGTTGTTGTAATCGACATTGTTGCAATAACTGGAGGGCCTGGAGCATCGACATCAATAGTCCAGCCATCAGTAATTAAATTGTCATATCCAGGTTGGGCAGACTCTGTGATACCTTGATTACCGGCTATATTTAAAATACCATCTGTTTCACCAAATGCGTCCAATTGATTCACAATAGCATCAAGCTCAGTTGAACTCAAATTATTATTTGTTATCTCCAATCTGTTCAGCAAGGTATTATTGGAAATATCCAAACTAGATACATTATTGTCAGAAGCTCTGAAGAAAGTTACATTGGTCAGTGTACTGATGTCAATAGCAGATATATTATTTGACTGTATATGGAAGTTATCTAACTGCGTAGCAGCTGACGCATCAATTGCAGTTATATCCAATGTATAAACCTGGAATCTTGTCAACCCTGAAAAACCATCATTACTTGTTACAGTAATAGAGATTGGTGTTCCATCATTACCACTAAAATCAAAAGTTGGCACATTAGCTGTTTGTGTAAGTGTACCAATCACAGCATTAGTAGCTTCCCATACAAAAGCATTACCCGTGTTTGTAACACTTCTTGGAAACCATGCGCTACTCGTAGATGTTGTTGTAATTGAAATCGTTGCAATAACAGGCGGTCCTGGTGCATCAACGTCAATTGTCCAACCATCTGCAATCAAATTATCATATCCAGGTTGTGCTGATTCTGTTATCCCTTGATTTCCTGCAAGGTTCAAAATACCGTCAGTTTCACCAAATGCATCCAATTGATTTACTATTGCATCTAATTCTGTTGAAGTCAACACATTATTGTCGACTTCTAATCTGTTTAAATTAGAATTATTTGAAATATCAAGGCTTGCAATATTATTTCCTGAAGCACGGAAAAAAGTTAAATCTGACAATGTACTGATGTCAATATTTGAAATATTATTGGCTTGAACATGAAAATTATCCAAAGCAACAGCTGCAGTGGCATCAATCTCAGTAATATCCAATGTATACATTTGAAACCTTGTAAGGCCTACAAAACCATCGTTACTTGTTATAGTAATATTAATTGGAGTTCCATCATTAGCACTGAAATCAAAACTCGGAGAATTAGCCACCTGAGTTTGAGTTCCAATCAAGGCATTTGTTGCCTCCCAAGTAAATGCATTACCTGTATTGGTTATACTTCTTGGACCCCATGAAGCACTAGTAGAAGTTGTGGTTATTGTCATTGTTGCAATAACAGGTGGTCCTGGAGCTGGCACATCAATTGACCATCCATCTGTAATCAAATTATCATAGCCTGGTTGTGCATCTTCTGTAATCCCTTGATTTCCAGAAACGGTTAATATTCCTCCTGTTTGTCCAAAAGCATCTAATTGATTTATTAATCCATTTAACTCTGCGGATGGCAATAAATTTGCCTCCATCTCAACTCTGGTTAAAAGAGGGTTATTTTGTATATCCAAAGATGTAATTCCATTTGTCCCAGCTCTAAATAAATCTAAATCAGGCAGTGAACTTATATCAATACTTGTTAATTGATTGTTACCAATATGAATATTCTGTAATTCGATAGCTTCAGAAAGATCTAAGTCAGTTATATTTAAAGTATATGCTTGAAATCTTGTTAATCCTGTAAAACCATCATTACTTGTAATTGTAACACTGATTGGACTGCCATCATTTGCGCTAAAATCAAAAGTAGGAACATTCGCAATTTGGGTTTGAGTACCAATCAAAGCATTTGTAGCTTCCCATGTAAATGCATTACCGGTATTTGTAATACTTCTCGGAGCCCAAACATCGCTAGAACTAGTAGTAGTCAACGTAATAGTCGCAGTAACTGGTGGGCCTGGAACTGGAACATCAATCGTCCAGCCTTTACCGATTAAACTATTGTAATTTGTTGCAACAGCTTGCGTTAAACCTTGATTTCCAGATAGTGTAAGAATCCCATCAGTTTCATTAAAAACATCCACTTGTACAAGAAGCGCATCAAGAATCGTAGAGGTTAACAAATTACTAGCCAATTCCAATCTTGTTAGATTACTGTTGTTCGAAATATCAAGACTAGACAAATTATTAGTACTCGCTATTAACAACTCTAAGTTTCCTAAGGTGCTTATATCTAAAGCGGAAATTTGATTATTACTTATATGAATATTTTCAAGTTGCGTGGCATCCGTCAAGTCAATAGCGGTAACCTCTAAAGTATATACTTGAAATCTCGTTAATCCTGCAAAATTATCTGCACTTGTAACTGATATAGCAATTGGACTTCCATCATTTGAACTAAAATCAAAGGTAGGCACATTCGCGGTTTGGGTTAAGGTTCCAATCAGCGCATTGCTAGCTTCCCAAACAAGATCTGTCCCTGAATTAGCAATACTTCTTGGAGACCATGTAGCACTTGCTGAAGTTGTAGACAGGGTAATTTCCTGACCAAAGGCAAAGGAAGAGGAGAGGACAATAATTAAAATTAAGAGTAACTTTTTCATCATACAGAATTAAAATTTAATAATTTTGAAATATTACACAAATATAAATAAATTAATGACCATTTAAATGAATTTAAATGAATTTATTAACACCTTATATAACATATTTCCTTGGGTTTCGACTATCATAGCATGAATCGAATCGGCAAAATACGAAAAATCTTTGAGATGTTGATTTTTTTAGATTAAGAACAAAAAAAAGGAAGATAAATGCAGCTATTTTCTTCCTTTTAAATTCTTTGATTCACACTTTTTTAAAAACCCAATTTAACAGCATATTTTTGTAATATATTTTTCTTTTTATTTTTACCGTATCCATAGCCATAGCCATAGGCACCTCTGCTATGATCAGTCCCATTAATCAACATAGCCATATTCATGAGCTTTTTCTCTTTGAATAATTTCTCTGGAATATGAAGCATCCTTTTATCTAAGAAATTTGATTTCACAACATATATAGTTAAATCCGCATACTTGCTAATTTGCATCGTATCCGTAACCATTCCAACCGGAGCAGTATCTACAATAATATAATCATATACTTTCTTTGCCTCTTCAAACATTTGATCAACTCTCTTACTCATCAGCAATTCTACAGGATTTGGCGGAATATCTCCAGAATTTATCAAATGCAATTGATGAATAGATGTATATTTTTCAGTGATTTCCTTCAATGACAAATTCTCATTTTTTATATAATTTGTGACACCTAATAAATCTTCAAGATCCAAATATTTATTAATCTTTGGAGCTCTCAAATCCATGCCTATCAGTAAAGTTTTCTTTCCGGAAATAGCTAACGAAGAAGCTAAATTAATAGCAGTAAAAGTTTTTCCCTCTTCACTCTGAGTTGAAGTTACAAATACTGTCTTACATGCTTCCTTATTGTCAAGCATAAAGTTAATATTTGTTCGAATATAGCGGAATGCCTCAGCTACACTCGAATTATCAATATCCTTAATAAAGTGATCACTCTTTACAGATGTTTGCGGCACATCTCCCAAATATGGAATTCCCAATCTTGAGATGTCATTTTCATCATGCACTTTTGTATCGAGAAGATTCTTTATATAAATTATTCCAACTGGCAATAAAAACCCAAATAAAATCGAAGCCACATATAAGATTCCTTTCTTAGGATATACAGGAAGTCCATTACTGTATGCCCTATCTATAACCTTGGCTTTTTCAACATTGACAGCATTTGATAGAATTGACTCTTCTCTTTTTTGTAATAAAAAAAGATACAATGCATTTTTAGTTTCCTGTTGGCGTACTATATCCTTAAATTCTCTTTCAGTTCTTGGAACAGATGCAATTCTTGAACTTATTTTGCCTCCTTGTGTATTTAGGGCTCTAATCTGAATTTCAGAAGATGATTTCAAGGAACTCAAACTACTACTCAAATTTTTCTTTAAAACCTCAAGTTGAGAATCTATTCCAACAATTATGGGATTGCGAACACTAGAACTTTTCATAACTCTATTTCGTTGCAATACAAGTTCATTATACTCAGAGATTAAATTGATAATGCCCACATCAGACAAACCAATATTACCAGGCAACAATTCACTTCTCCCTCTTTTATCTAGCTCTTCAAGCATATAACTAATGAGTTGCATCTGTGTATTAGCTGCTACTAAATCTCTTTCATTCAAAGAAGATGACTCAAGATAATAATTAGCTCCTTTTTCAGAATCAAGCATTTGATTTTTAGACTTAAACTGTTCTGCTGTGCCTTCTATTGTTATCAATTCGTTAGAAATCAACTCCAATCTCAAATCCAAGAAATCGGTTGTAGCCTGAGCTACTAAATTCTTATCATTCATCCCATCCGCATTGTATTGCTCAATTAAATTATTGATTATGGCAATACCTTTTTCCTTTATAGATTCCTCCAAAGAGATATTTAAAACCCGAGATAGCTTTTCATTAATTGGTTTAATGCCTATTGTTGTCATAAAGTAATCGATTGCTCTATCGACAGGAAACATTTTTACTAAGACGGTTTCTCCAATCAGCTCATTGTCATAATCAGGGTTAAGATTGATGCTTATTCTACTTTCATTCGAAAAATCATCATTACCTAAATTTGCTTGAAATTTTTCCTTAAAGGTTTTTTCAGTTAAAGAATTGTCATCAAAATCAACAAATTCAAATTCTGTAGCTGAGATTATCTTAATTCTAAATTCAGTTTTTATGTCATCAATAGGAAAATTACTTGAGTGAATAGTGAGAAGTAACGGAAAGTTAGGATATTGCTCCTTATCATATGGTGAGTCTTCTATATAATAGAGAACGTTCAATTTAAGCTCCTTTACTACATTGTGCATTAAATTTCGTGATTTTAATATCTGGATTTCATTTTCCAAAGATCTGTCTTCACTTCCAAAGAGGCCAAGGTCTTCAAAAGAAGACAAATCTGAAATGGATTTACCTTGCTCAATTTCCTTGATTAGAATAGATGCACCTATAAAGTATTTTGGAGTCATGGTTTGGACAGTAATAAACGTCACAATTCCAAAAAATAAAACGCTTGCGATAAACCACCTATAGTGAGTCGCATACTTCTCAATAACCTGTTTAAAGTTTTTCGTATTATCAAAACTTTTGTCTGAAAAATGTCCGATAGCCATATATATAATTTAATTTACCCCTAATTGTATGTGTAAATAACGCGTAAAAATAATAAAATTGTGACATCCACTACTATTTATGCAATTTATTGATCTTTTTTAATTCAAGTACTTTTTCAAAATGCAGCTAAGCAATCTGAAAAAGCATAATTTTATGACACCATTAACCGATCAAAAACTGTGCTTAATTCAAAAAAAAAGGAACCCGTTTGGGGTTCCTTTTTTTATAAACTTAATTCATTAAGCACTCCGTTTATGCTTAAATACAATGTTAAATATCGCATTTAAAAAATACCTCATATCAGTAGTATAAGGATTTCTTATCTTTTCTTCCAGATATTCTTTTTCAGATTGAAGAACACTCATAACGTTACCTTCTCTATTTAAAGCAACATAAGGAGGAACACAACCCGGAACCTGAGTCAATCGCAATTTCTGCATTTCCTTAGGGATATCCTGAAAATACCTTTCCGAAACCGGTCTCACTCCAACAAGTTTTAATTCTCCTTTCAATACATTAAATAACTGTGGTATTTCATCAAGCCACAATCTTCTCATAAATTTACCCCATTTAGGGATTCTAAAATCATTGGCAGGCTTTCCTGTTTCTGCATAACCATAAGCGTTAACAATATAATCTTGTAAATACTCGCTATAAGGGTGCATTGTTCGGAACTTGTACACTCCAATCATTTTTCCATTCTTACCTAATCGTGGCATTTTATATACTGGGCCGTAACTTGGACTTTCATCAAAATACGGCTCTCTTACTTTTTTGACTACAAAATATAAGATTCCGTCAATGGTTTTATAATCCATAATACTAAATCCGCAACTTACCAAACGACCTAAACCCTCTGCTTTTGAAAGCAGCCTATCATTACCTTTAGTAATGTCAAAATAATACTTCTTTGTGAAGGACACTTTTGGAAGAATTCGTTTAATCAAAAACTCTGCTGCAAAATAAATACTTCCCAATACCGGAATTTTATTAATAGACATTCTCTGTCTTCTTGCAGTAAAAGTCTCAAAACAACCAACCATGATTCCACCGTTCTCAAGTTTTCCGTTAACTTTTTCCAAATATTTGTTGACAAATCTTACATCATTTATTTTTTGCAGACTCACCACATTGTTCAGGTCTTGAACATCCTCAAGACGACGACTATTTGACTTCAAAACAACCAAAGATTTGGCAGAACTAATATTTACATAGTTTTCACAATATTTAACCACCGCAAGGCTTGAAAAATTAGAGATGAGCTCTCTGTTTTTCTGATAAAGCGGGTTATTTAATTTATGGATGATTGAATTCCTATTTCTTACCAATAAGAAATCTTCACACCAACTTAAAAATATCTCTTGTGTTATATTTTCGCGCCTGCATATTTCAGCTATACTTGTTGTTCCGGATTTTCCTTCTATTACAACACGAAACTTCTCATCAGCGGCTCTTTTATCAGTTTCAACTCCTTCTTTTGCATTTAAAGCTGATGCCGATAAAAATTCTTTTGTCCATTTATTAAATGTCCCAATCGAAATACCTTCTTTCTGGCACAATTTTTCAATTGGAATAACATTACTCTGCCCATCAATAACAATTCGGACTTTCTCATCTTTTGTGAAAATCTTTTTTGTTTGAGGGAATCCATTCGATCTATTAATGGGACTCAGAAAGTTACTGCGGTAACTTGGCCCTTTAAGATCATCAAAAAAAGTAGGCTTTTGTAATTTTGTTATCATAGCAATTGTTTTAGGGGATTAACATGAAAATACTCTTCCTTAAGAACAATATTTCCCTGTTCTAATTTCAATATAATAACCCCTAAAATAATTTTGGTAATTCGTACTATTGATAAGTAACCAATTTTCATCATGAGGGGTTGATAAAATTGAAGATATTATTTAAATTCTTTTTCTAAGCGGTAAATATACACATTTTCCTTAAAAAAGAAAATATTTTATTCATTTTATTAATGACTAGTCCTTATTTCATGGCGTAAATAAGCCTGATTTCTCTCAAGATAAAAGCTTGATACATTACCTATCTATTTTGAAACAAAGAAAACTCTTTTAACGACATTCTTAGCGTTTTGAATAATGAGTTCTTTCGTCCACTGAATATTATTATCATGCCAGCGTTGTGGGTGAAAATTAAACATAAACTGATTTGGTAATGTAGATTTTTTTAGAGCAGAAATAATATCATCAGTCGCGTGAAAAGTATAATCATAATTAGATTTTACTTTATCCCTAACACTTACTTTGAATCCGTCCCATCTTCGTCCCGTATCGGTAAAATATAAAACTTTATCAAAATCGATATCATAATAAGGTTCACCGATGAGGTTCAATGTCTTATAATCATATTTCTTCCATATTTCTTTATTATCAAACTTTGATCTTGGGCTCCCATGCATACAAATGGTGCTTACAGGAACCAATTTCCTTAAGTCCTCCAAATGTTGCTTGAATTGATCCCATGCCATGTCTATATTACCACCAGCTGTATCCATGGTCTCATAATGATATCCTACTTCATGTCCTAAAGAGGCAATTTCTTTTATAATAGCTACATCCCAACTTTGCGGAACAGCTCTGAAATAATACACGCCCTTAACGCCTCTTTCATGCTGAATCTTTGCAAATCTTAAAGAATGGCCTGGCAAATCATCAACATCATGACGAAGCATAACCACCTTATCATTGGCTTTTTTCAGATAGGCATCAAATGTCTGAAATGAGTAATTTTGTTCAATAAGAGTATCTAATAACTCCGTGTATTTTTTTACAGTAAAATCCATTTATTTAATTTGTTTATGTAGCAGTATTCTAGATGATTATCTAAACCTTGATTCGTAATTTGGATCATTAATCAAGGTTTCCATACTTGATGGGTAACTAGATATAAACCAATTAAGGAATTTTGTAGGGCTAATAAAATCCTGCTGCATCATTCTTGATTTTTCCTTTGCTTCATCCTTGACATTATTATTTTCTGCAATCTGAGCAACATAGCTTACTACCCCATTTGAAGATTCAAAATGTCTTAATAGACCCGCTTCCTGTTCAAATGCCAAATAACCCATTAAAGGCAGAGAATTTATATAAACAGCCTGAGTACCTAGTAGAGCACTTTCTGATGCCATAGTTGCGCTTTCTCCAATAAAAAGAGATGCTTCAGCTAGTACATCGTGCATTTTTTCTGGTGAAATATCTATCTTATAAGGAACAAATTCATTTGGCAAATCTCCTTCAGAAGAAATGAATATTTTAAATCTTGGTTCTAAAACTTTGATTAAATCTGATTTAGCCTTGTTGTCTAAGCCTGCATGTCCAACGTCATGATGCGCATTCCATGACACAAATCTAATGACGACATACTCCTCATTTTTTTCTAATCCTAGAATCTTCTTTATATCAGGATCCGGTTCGAAATAATCTTTATGTAAATACAAGCCCTCAATGACATTGTTAAATTTTATATGCTTTTCTCCCAAATCATTTAGATAACTCTTTGGAGTCAAAATAGCCTCAGTAAAAGGGTATGTAAATTTTGAGAGAATACCATCTTCATGCTCGGTATCTGTCAACGCAATATGCGGTTTTCCAAGCATAGAGGATACTTGCGCCGCATAGGGTGTTGAAAAACTTAAAAATAAATCAGGTTTAAATTTCATGGCGACCCTCAAAATCTGAAGATCAGCTTTCAACATATATAAAAGTTTTCCGATTTTTGAATTACTTCCCTTCCCCCTATTAATATAGGGTAAATTCAATTTTTCCAATAACCTTATGATAACATCCCTATCTCTTGCGACAATCAAAAATTCATGCCCGTCTTTTGTCAGCTCTGTTATAAGATTCTTAAAATAATGTACATGACCAGGATGACCAATATCTATTAATATTTTCATTTAATGCAATTTAGAAAATTTGAGGAAATGATCAATAAATTAAATTGTGTTTATAAAGATAAACTACTTTTTAATCATTTTATGGGTATGAATATGGCCATTTTTCATTATTGATCGAATAATTACAATGGTCCCTTTTTTAACTTTATTCAGTCGAATATTAAAACTATTATTATTTGGAAATGAATGATAAATAACCCTTCCATAGATATCATATATCTTTATTTCTTTAACGTCGTGGGGTCCATTAAATTTAAAACCATTTGAATTATTAGTGACCTTCAAAACATTTTTGATATAATCACCGTAATTTTCGTTTCCACCAACAAATCGAATACTAAAACGATCTGGAAAGTCTCCTGCTTTACTTATGAAAAACTCGTAATCTGACTTACTCAAATCATGTATCGAACCAGTGTTTCTATCCTTTAGAAAGATTCGTTTATTCTGTCCGAACCCCTGAGTTTTTGCTATTCCCAACTTAAAATTCCCGCTTTCAAGGGAGCTAAACCCTAATTTTACAGGCTTCCCAACTACCCTTCTCCCTAATCCTTGTATAGCATATTTCTCATTGTCTATTAAAGAATAAAAAGTAAGTGATGCCTCGGTGTTGATTAATTTTCCGTCGAGTCCGTAATCGACTGATTCAGAGCCACCATCTGAATATCCAATTAAAATTTCCTTTCTGGCAGCATTGTTCTTTAATAGTTTAAGCCATAACCGTTTTGTCACATCGTTCACAGAAGGCCCTTTCTTCTTCTTTCTAGATTTATAGAACTCTGTATTATTATTTGTAACCTGCATAGAATTTTCAAAATTAATAGTTCCATTTGACACATCGGTTAAAATCATAAAGCCTTGTCCTGAAGCTATGAAATAGGGCAATTCAATGTCGCTCAAATTTCCTCCGAGTGAATTATACGTTAAATAATCATCAGGATCATACTGATCGCCTCCGTATTCAGTACCATGCGACCATAAATAAAGGGTTCCGTTTTTAATAGAAGAATTTGCAGATATAAATTGATCTGCACTAATGGCCGATGGGTAAGGGTTCCCAATTAAATTTGTCCTATCATTATCATCTAACACACTTGGCGCTGTACCTATTGGAATAGAAATGTCCTTGTAATTTGGCTTACCAGTAAACTCAACTTCCAGTTGAGTACCTGACGTTGCATCTTCAGGGCCGTCAACAGAAAATCCTTGACCAGGAGTCATTTGATCCGAACCTAGTGCGTTATGCCAATGTCTGTAATCAATGTAATCACCTGTATATAAAGGGTTTTCCTTAAACAAATCATAATAGAATATTCGGCTACTATTAACTCCTTTTGTTATAAAAACATCGTTGATATTAGTGTTTTCTACTGACGACGACCAATATGTCACGTCAAAGTTATTCGTTAACTCCGTTGATTTTTCAATTTTCCGGTAGCTACCACTAATTTCTACGTCAGCATTAACGTCATCAATAATCAATGATTCAATATCGCCCACAATAAAATTCCCATTTATGACCATATTCCCATTTACAATAACACTATTATTAGAATTTGTATTATAATTTAATGTGCTACCTGCATTAACTTTCAAATCTTTTGTAATTAAATCAGCATTAATTCCATTATAATCATCATCAATAATGGTATTTTTTGAATCAGTTGGAGAACCATTAGACCAAGCATTATTATTCCATATTGTTATTAAATCACTCCTAATTGAGTATTCATAAAATGACAATATTTCTGGCCCAACAACATCATTAGTAGCATTGGTAATAAGATTATCATTGACTCCAGGTAATGCTCCTATATTTGAAATTTTGGCATTGACTCCAGGATATTCTGACAAAGTAAAAACAATCTGATTTCCAGAAGTATAGGCGTCCATTATGGTGCCATTTCCGTCTAAGACAAAATTCTTAATGGCTTCAGTGGAATTATCAATATATAGTTTTTCTGCATCTGTATTCAATACTAAAGTTACGTCATCAATTAAGTAGGCATCTGTTATATTCGGAGATAAATATTCGGGTTCAACCGGGGTGTCTGTATAAAAATATGAATCAACAAGCGGAAATATTCTTTCTCCAAAACCTTCGTAACCATTATTATATACAAAATGGCAAAACCCTAAGCTGCCTCCGTCCAAATACTGTTCTAGACCGTCTGTATTCATAATTTGGATATCATTATTCTCTTCGGCCAACTGCCTCTGTGCCTCCTTAGTAACGTGTAATAATAGGGTGTTCGTATTGTAATAAGCATTACAACCATTGCTAATTTGAAAAATGTAAAATTGCTTCACTCCAGAAAAATCACTAAGCCAACTAGTTCTTAAGTCCTCAAAAGCTAATTTATAATCACTTACTGTTTGACTCACATTCTCGCCCTGAGACCAAAATATTGCCTTTACCGCACTTCCTAAACCAGTTCTATCCAACCTGTATTTCAATCTAAAGTAGTTATTAGTAGCCGGAGTTGACTCATAAATACCGTCATAGTCTTTTGTAAAATAGTTAATAAATTTACCTCCACGGGCTCCATTAAAAATTGCTACTGGAATATCGTATTTATCAATAATTAAACTAGCTATTTTAGCTCCCCACTGCCCAGTATTTCCTAATACTTCACTTCCTGAATTCACGTTGGCAATTGACCAAACGTCTTGGGTTTGCAACTTCGAGAATGTTTCTGTCCCACTGGCATAAACCCGAATAAAGTTGCTTTGGGGTCCCACGCCATCTCTTATATTTGCTACTGCATTCGACTGCCCCTGAATAATATAAACATCTCCTGCTACAACGTTTGAGATAGTTGCAATCAATACATCCGGTATACTCGGATTAGGAAAAGGAGGGTCATCAGTCAGACCATAGATTTCAAAGGAATAATTTTTCGTTTCGGCAACAATAGTAATGTCGCTATTAGATGCAAAGTTTGATATACCTCCAGGATTATTCAACTCATAAGTGAATTCACCATTATTAATCCCATCTCTATATCTAACTATTTTGATATCATTATAAGGTGTTAAATTTGAAACTGTACCTTCAAATTCAACAATACCTGTAACTCCATTTCTTGCAACCAATTGATTGTCAAGTGGTATTTTAGTAAATTCTACTTGCCCAAATAGTGACAGAGATATTAAAAAAAAGAATAGACTTATGATTTTCGAACCGGAGATAGACGAATTCAATACTTTCTTCATATGTCGATATAGAATCATAACAATCATTTTGACAAATTTCATAGATTAAGAGGATATTTCTTAACTATAATTCGATTTGAAAATTCTGGCAATCCCCAAAAAATAAATGAATTTATGAAGAAGTAAATGACTTTACTTCGTGAGAAGATTCAAGTAATTCATCATGAGGGGTTGACAAAATTGACTTAATTAATTTCTTTTTCTTTCCAGCAAATATAATCAAAAAATGAATTGAACGAATCTATTCTACAAAATTCTTCTGCAAAACGAATCTATTCCATACACTTAAAACCTAGCTTTTTCTTATAAAATACCTGAGTTTACCACTTGCCTCTCTACTTATTGCTTCAGTAACATGAACATCAATTTCAATATCTTTACCTATTTCACTTCGCATTTCATTCTTGATCACTTCTTCAATCTTTTCATTATATGCCAAGCCAGGAACCATCTCCAGGAGGAAATGATTCTTGTTTTGAACTACTCGAAATTGTTTAATACTTCCATGATACTTTGAATTCATTGACTCACGAATAATGTAAGATAAGATTAAAGAACTTTTTCTGGATCCATCCTGGCATAATATAAAATCACTTATTCTGCCCTCGACTTCTTTAATAATTCTTGATGTCTTTCCACAAGAACAGAATTCTTCTGAGATCACTATTTTATCACCATTAAAGTAATTGATCAATGGGGTACCTAAATTATTTAATTCAGTGACACAGGTATTGTTTTCTTGGTCTGTGGATAAAAAGCTCAATTCCTCGTTGATATGCATTGAACCATGTTGGCACTCACCGGCATAAAACCCGCCTTCAGCTGACCCATACTCATTCGCCACTTTACACCCTAATATATTTTTTATATAGTCACGTTCTTCTTGAATTAATACCTCAGAGGTAACAACAGCCACTTTGATACTTGAAATCTTAAATCTCAAATTATGTTTATCCATCAATCTGGCCAATTCAAAAAGACCCGATTTATAGCTCCTTATATATTTTGGCCCAAAGTCATCAATTTTAGTCACAAAGTCAGAAACGGTCTCATCATTTAAATTAAATATATCCAGATCTAACCTATTTTTCAATACTCTTTTTATGTTTTTGGTATAAGGAAGGCCTTTATTATCAACTTGTTTTAACTTCCATATCAATACACTCTTATCGTGAAAATCAACACCCCACCAATTGTAAAACCTCATTTTACCGGCGAGCCTATAGGCTTCTGCCAATCCCGATATCTCAACAGTTAAAGGTTGGCCCGTAGACCCACTTGTTGAATGTCTAAACTTATTGATGACATGGTTATTCCTTAACAAATAAGAATTATCGAGGACATCTCTTTTTGATAAGATTGGATATGATTTAGAAAAATCATCCAGATCTAACAATTTCAAGTCATAATCCTTCACCCTGTCTCTATAATAATTGACATCTTTGTTTGCTGAATTTATCAAGCTTCTCAGTTTATCAAACTGGTAAGATTTCATCTTTTCTCTAGACCAATATTGACTTTGATGTAACTCTGCCAGAATCTTATAAGGACTCACTGGAAACTTAAGCTTGACAAACTTAAGCGCCAGATATTTCTTAAATATATATTTATATATCGCTTCTACCATGTTTTGAATAATCTAAAAATAATACGTCTTAGATACCATCCATTATTTTACTTATTGCTTTTGCTATTTAAAAAATCAGATCCATGCAAATCTTCAATCAAAAAGGAAGTTCTTCTGTCTACCCCCTGTTTAGAAAGGTGATAGATTTGATCGAACATCAAAGAGTCTGGCATGACATAGCGTTTTGGTGTTCCTAAAATTTCTAAGTCAGCCTTTTCCAAAGCAAATTGCACCATTTCTATCTCATTTTTAATCAGTTGGTAAGAAGATTCTTGAAAGCCAGGATACGTCACAAATAATGTTGCGCCTTTATCCTTAATTTGATTGTCAAATGTCTTTATAGCTTCTATAACCGAATTATTAATCGGGCCTTTTAGAGGATTAACTAACGGAAACGTTCTTTGCTTCAGACCCCAATGAAAATTTGAATCACCGTATTGATTAAAAATATGTTTACCATATACGTTATGATCATTATTATAGAAATATTGATTCCAATTAAACTTCCCTAAAAAATAAACAGGAACAGCTTTCATTAAATTTGGAATATGACCCGAGGACAAATTTTTGAAACCGTCCTTATCTGTATCCATCAACAATCTTAATAGATCATTTCCTCCAAAGGCATTCTTTCCGTAATAATGTTGATATTCTGGAGCTAAGACTATATAATCACCTGGTCTTATATATGTCAAAACATCTTCCATCATAAAATATAATCCAAAGTTAACGGCAAGTCCGGCATTTATGGGATTCAACGAGAATTCATCTTTAAACCTTTCACTATCTAAACCAAAAACCAGATTAGATCCACCAACAAAAATTATTCTCGGGGACGCAACATTTGCCAAAAGGGAATCTTTCTGTGTCTTATATGCCAACATATTATTTTTTGCTGCTGGCGTTGCAGGCAACATAATCCCAAAAAGAAAAATAAGCCCAAATACGATAAAAAAGATGACTATTTTAACTATAAATTTTCTCAAATCAATACTTTGTTAATTCTAAATTAAATTCGTTGGTTGGTTTCAATTCACTAAAACTGAAAGTAAATAAACTCTTGCTGGGCACCTCGCATATAGATCATCAATAGAAGTATTCCATAATAAATTGCCCATCTGATCGGTCGTTTGAAATTTTGACCCAACCGGGCAATTGCGTGTTCCTGATCTCTTCCTAGCCATTCAATAACTATAAAAAAGATCAGTATATAAGTCATATTCATCAGATTCTCCTGGCCTTCAAAACTCACACTCGTAAATATTGATGTAGAGAACATTTCTGCCAAATAATCAAAAGCATGTCCAATATCTCTAGCTCTAAAAAAGACCCAGGCAATAAGTGTCAATCCAAACGTGGTCAGTATTTTAAAAACATCCTTCAAACCCGGCAGCAACTTACCCTCGGCTACAACTTCAATATTTTGCCTGTTCTTCTTGGTCAATAGTAAGGGTAGAAAATAAATAGCATTCAATGCTCCCCAAACGATAAATGTCCAATTCGCTCCGTGCCAAAATCCACTGACAATAAAAATGATAAAAGTGTTACGAACCTTCATCCTTGTCCCTCCTTTACTTCCACCCAAGGGTATATATAAATAGTCCCTAAACCAGGTTGATAATGAAATATGCCATCTACGCCAAAACTCTGCAATGTCTCTTGAAAAATATGGAAAGGCAAAGTTCTTCATCAAATCAAAACCAAAGAGTCTAGATGTACCAATTGCAATATCCGAGTATCCAGAAAAATCACCATAAATTTGGAACGCAAAGAACAGCGCTCCAACAGCGAGGGTACTACCTGAATAATCTCCTGAATTATTAAAAATTTCATTAGCAATCTGTGCGGCATTATCGGCAATAACAACCTTTTTAAACATACCCCATAAGATTTGTTTTAAGCCATCAACAGCTTTGTTATAATCGAAGGTTCTTTTTTTATAAAACTGAGGTAGTAAATTGGTTGCCCTTTCAATAGGGCCGGCTACTAATTGTGGAAAGAAACTTACAAAAGCTGCAAAAGCAACAAAATCCTTAGTAGGTTCAAGTTTCTTTTTATAAACATCAATAGTATAACTCAAGGTTTGAAAAGTATAAAAACTTATTCCTACCGGAAGTATAATATTCAAGCTACTCACATTAAACTCGCTTCCGAAAAATCGAAATGCTGTAACAAAATTATCAAGAAAGAAATTGTAATATTTAAAGAAACCTAAGAAACCTAAATTCACACAAATACTAATCCAAAGTAAGGTAGTTCGTCTTGAACTTCGACTCTCATCTTTCAATTTCATGCCCACTGTGTAATCCACTAAGGTGCTGAAAAGAATTAAAGATAAAAAGCGCCAGTCCCACCATCCGTAAAACACATAACTTGCTACAACGATCAGCAAATTTTGAAGCTTGAGATTCTTATTCGTCACAAACCAGTACAGTATAAATACTATAGGCAAGAATATGGCAAAATCCAAGGAGTTAAATAACATTAAAAGAGTGTTTATTAATTATTAAAAAAGTTTTAATCTATAAATTTTCTAAACCAAAGTTCTAGATTCACCCATTTCCAAATTTCCTTGGAAATATCTACTTTTCCTTCCAAGTGCTTTTGATATTGAATATTTGCGATTTTACTATTAAAATAGCCTCGTTCCTTAAAACTATCCGAGTTGATTAGCTCTAAGATATAAGTACTGAATTCTTTTGTTCTAAACCATTTTTCTCTTGGGTTTGAAAACCCTTTTTTATCTTTTCTATTGGCTATTTTATGAGGTAATATATCTTCCAGTGCTTTTCTTAATAAATGTTTGGTTTCACCCTTATGGATTTTTTGATCTGAAGGAGTCGATAATGTTGCTTCTACGAGTCTATGATCTAAAAATGGCACTCTGGATTCTATTGAAAAATGCATAGAATTCAAATCTTCCCATCTGAGTAAATGCTCTAGTTTGTATTCAAAATGCTGAAAGAGTAATTGATTTAAATTTTTAGGACTGTATAATTTCTTATTCACATCCGAGCTTCTTTTATACCTATTAAAAAAAGATTCATTTATTGATGGAAATTTTTGGCTTCCAACTTTGTTCTGAAGTGATGATGGTAATAAATAATAAAAGAAAAATTTAATTGCATTGAGTGAATTATGCTTTTTTAAATAGTAAACATTTTCTTGAAATAATTTTATCAATTTCATTTTTTTAATTAGTTCAAGATAATAACTTCCAAAAAAGTAATGATATCCCGCCAATTGTTCATCAGCCCCCTGTCCATCTAATGTTACGGTAACATGCTCTGAAGCTAGTTCCATCACCTTGAATTGAGCATATGGACCAATATCCGGTACAGGCTCATTATGGGCATCTATAAAACTGTCAAAATCATTGAAAAAACTTTCTGCATCTGGTGTCGTGTAAAACATATTCTTCACAATACCTTTATACTCGTCAATATATTCGCTCTCATCAGAAGTTTCCGATTTTCCGTAAACAGCTGAGAAAGTATTGAGATCTTTTAATTGAAAATCTTCAACTACAGAAGATACGATACAAGAGGAGTCAATTCCTCCGCTTAGCGATACGCCCACCGGAACATCGGCCCTTAATCTTAACTTGATAGAATCCTTGAATAGTTTTCTATACTCCTCTGGTGATAAGTTTTTTTCTTTAACAATCTTCTCAGATAAATCATACCACTTTTTTTCAGTAACTTTTTGATTAGAAATTTTCAAAAAGGATCCATGATTTAATTTTTTTATCCCTTTAAAGAAAGTTTCTTCCGAATGATCGGTTCTGTTGAACAAAAGGTAATCAAAAATAATTTTATCATTTGGCTCCTTTTTATCCAATAATGGCAATATGGATTTAATTTCTGATGCAAAAATAAATTGATCATCATCCGAATAATAATAAAAGGGCTTTATACCAAATCTATCTCTTGCAGCGAATATATCTTGAGTTTCCCGATCATAAATAGCTAATGCAAACATTCCATTGAACTTTTCCAGACAGGCCTCACCCCATTCTTGGTAAGCTGCTAAAATCACTTCGGTATCTGATCCCGAATTAAATGTATATTTATGTTTAAGTTCTTCTCTTATTTCAATATAATTATAGACTTCGCCATTGAAGATAATAACATATCTATCATCATGACTAAACATAGGCTGATGACCTGCTGGACTTAAATCCAAGATGCTCAGCCTCACAAAACCAAAACCAATACTATCTTCAATAAAAATCCCCTCATCATCCGGCCCGCGATGTTTCATCTGAGCCATCATCGAGTCAATCTTACTTTTTTGAACCTTCTGGTTCTTAAAATTTACTATCCCTGTTATACCACACATAAATTAAAATTTCAATAATGTTTTTGTGTTGTTAAAAAAATATTCTTCCAAGTATACTCTTTAGCATAACTCAAAATCTTATTCTTATTCCATGCCTTTAAAATACCCTGTTTGATGATGTTGCTAAGAGCCTCTTTGTCCCCTGGTTCACAAGTTAATCCGTAATCCTCTGATGTAATTATTTCAGGCACACCTCCAACACTTGTTCCTATATAAGGAAGTCCAACGCCTAAAGCTTCAAACATTACAGTAGGATTACCTTCTGAATCACTTGATAAACAGAATAAATCAGCAGCATTTAAATAGAAAGGCAATTCATCTTGCTTCACTTGTCCAGTCAGCTTAATAACAGCTTCTAGACCTAAGTTATGGATTTGCTCATTTAGTTCCTGGTGTAAAGGTCCTCCACCAATGATATAACAAAGTAAATTTTTTCGAATATCTATTGGAATTGACTTGATCGCAGCAACAAGTAATTTTTGATTTTTTTGATCTTTATAAAACCCTATATTGACTATAACCTTTTTGTCGTTTTCTATACCAAGTTTTTCTCTACACTGATCTTTATCCAATTGTTTAAACTTCCGATGATCATAGCCATTAGGTATCGTAATTAAATTATCGCAATAAGGGTTGAGAAGTCCTATATCAAGTTTATTAACTCTAATAATTGCGTTTGCATTTTTCCATGTATTAACTAAGTCGACATTTGAACTCCTTATTTCATTTACTAACCAATTATGGTCTTCATGAACAGTTAAAACGAATCCATTTTTACGGTTTTTGGTCAAATGATGGGCAAAAACCCCAGCTGGAGATGTGAAATTAGCATGGATTACCGTGTCTTCATCAATCAATTTAGAAACCTCCTTTGATAAAAACATGTGAGCAATTTTGCCTTTAAATTTATTCACAGGCCAGACTGGTAAATATGGATAGGTTCTATATAATACTTTAATATTGTCATATGAATAACTTTGCAAAGTCTTCTCATAGGCATTCATCCTTTTCTTAATCACTTTTGGCACCAATGGTAGTAGCGCCAAAACAATGACTTCGTCAAAATAATCCTTTGCTTCATTTGCGAATCCTTTGACAAAAGTATGCGCTAGGTAATCCCCTGATTCATTTGGAAATCCACTAGATATTATCAATAATTTTTTCTTCTTACTCAATTTTGTCTATTTTTTTTGAATGAAAAATTTACTAGCCTTCTTTTCTATGTTTTATTGAAGTGTGGAAAATCATCTCTAATAACTTTTTTATTTAGAAACTCAGATAATTTCTTGAAACCAACTTTATCCTTTATGTCCAATATCAGAAAGTCATTTTTGGATCGATTTTTAAAATAATTCATTACAAAACTTTTATGACGCTGATAGTCATTAAAACTCTCTTCTAAATCGGGATACTCTTCAAAAGTTTTATACCTCCAATTATACATGGATTTTTTCCAAGATTCCTCGTCACGTTCTAGATAAATAAATTTACTGCCAGGGAATGTTTGATCTAGAACCGGAATCATATCTTCTTTCAACCACGGCAAATCATCAAACGAATCAAATTTTGAAGCATATTTTAGTATTTCACTTGTATTCCCTTTGGCATAGTAATTCCTCCAAATCGTTCGATTAAATGAACTGTTTCTATAGCCCAATAACTCCAAAGATTTACCAAGACTGGTTGTTCCAGTTTTATTATATCCAATACAAAAAACCTTACTTGAATAATTTGATTTTCTAAAATATGATTGAATTACTATCATGCCATGCTTAATTGACAAGTATAAATTCAGAAGTGTTTTATTCATATAATAATTTAAATTTTAACCATCTGTGATCTATTTGTGGATCAATTACATTTTGGTTTAACGATTTCATCTTAATAAGATTATACTCAAAACAAATATTATCTTATAATATTATCTGCTCTCTTGAAATCCAATATTTTATGACTCAATATTTTAGAAAATTCTATAGCTCCTTGCACATTGAGATGGCCCGGATCTTTAAAGTAATTTGGATTATTATACAAATCACTTTTATTTCCCAAATTAATTACTGTAAGCATATCCATAGATTCTAAATATTCCATGCTAGAAGTCGATTCAATATTTTCACCATAAATTGGAGAGATAACAACATAAATTTCACATCCATGATCAACAAGTGAATTAATAAAATTATTAAACTCTTTTAGCGTATTATCATTTATTTTTTTATTGTTTCTGTTGATATGTTCGATCTCTAAATTTTCAGTATTGGCAATGTTTCCGCTTTTGGTTTTCCATCCTTTATCATTGCGATTTCCATCTATACCTTTAATTAAAAAGGGACGTAGCAAATAATAAAAACTTGAATTATATGAATACAACTGACTAATCATCAAATATTTTTCAAAAAAAGATATTTTATCAATAATTGGTCTAATCTCAGGATGCTTATAATAAAAAGGCCTTAAAAATCCAGCTCTTTCATAAGCTTCATCAAGATTGGGAATTAAAAAATCACTTTCAACATTTATTATGACTGTCTTCGGGCTATATCGCTTTAACAATCCATTTTTCATGGCAATCCAAAAAGGTAAAGTTTGACCTCCTCGACCTGTATTCCAACATGATAGATTCAAAGAATCCTCAAAAACAAATGGAGCATAGTTTGTCTCGGCCCTTGAATTTCCAAAAATTACAAGATCTTCTTCGCATTTCTCCAAACTATATTTGGCTTTATAATACCGCCCATCTGGTGACATATCCATTATCCTTCCAAGCAAAAAACCAAATCCGATGTCTAATAAGGCAATTATGATTATCAGAACTAAAATCCTTCTAAATAATTTTAACATAAAGTTCAATTTTAAAACTGAAAATAAATAAATTGGCTATTGTCAAAAACTCCAAATGCGATAATATATAAGACTATAAAGACTATTGAAGTGTATCTAATCACAATATTTTTGTTATTGAATAATTTTACTTTATTATAATATTCTGCTACAAAATCATTGATCAATAAAATAATAATTGCCATAATACTAAATCCAAAAATACCCTTGTCACCCAAATAAAAAGAATGATCTGATTGACTAAAAATGCTTTGAATTACATCAAATGCATCTTTCAATGAATCTGCTCTGAAAAATATCCATGCAAAATTTGTGAAAACAAATACCAACACAATTTTCAACATATTTGGAAAAGATATTTTATTGAAGGTCTTTTCGATCACCAAAAAAAGGCCATGCAAAAACCCCCAGATGATGAATGTCAGGTTGGCACCATGCCACAAACCACTAATTATAAAAGTTATGAGAAGATTATAATTTGTCCGAGCCACTCCGTTCCTATTTCCACCTAAAGGAATATATAAATAGTCTCTAAACCAAGTTGATAAAGATATATGCCATCTACTCCAAAAGTCTTTGAATGTTGTTGCTAAATAAGGGCGATGAAAATTTTCCATAAGATCAAATCCAAATAATTTGGCTAAACCAATTGCTATCAAGGAATATCCGGCAAAATCACAATAAATTTGAATCGAGAAGAATAGTGTTGCGACGACCAAGGACAAACTTGAATGGATATCAATGTTTCCGTATACTTCATCTACATAAAGCGACAACCTATCGGCAACCACAATTTTCATAAAAAAACCCCACAACATCATTTTTAATCCTTTAGACATATCCTCATAACTAAAAGTTCTTTGTTTTGAAAATTGAGGTAAAAGATCAACAGCTCTTTCAATAGGGCCCGCAACTAATTGAGGAAAAAAACTTACAAAGGCCGAGAAAGCAACAAAATCATTAGTTGGTTTTAATTTTTCCTTATAAATATCTATCGTATAACTCAATGTCTGGAAAGTGTAAAAACTAATTCCAACTGGTAGGATAATATTTAATCTTTCAGCATTCATCGGTATTCCAAAAAATGTAAACAATTCACCAAAACTGGATAGGAAAAAATTATAATATTTAAAAAATCCCAAAAAGCCTAAATTCACGGATATACTTATCCACAAAAATATTTTTTTCTTAAACTCATCTTTCTCTTTATATATTTGTTTACCAACAATAAAATCTACGATTGTACTAAATAATATTAGCGTTAGGAATCTCCAGTCCCACCACCCATAAAAAAAATAGCTCGATGCTACAATGAGCGTATTTTGAAGTTTTAAATTTTTGCTGGATATAATCCAATATAAAATAAAAACAATTGGTAAAAAAATAGCAAAATCAATTGAATTAAATATCATAAATCATTATTTAATAAGGCAATAACTTTAGAAGCGCCAGGCAAAGTTTTGCATCTTTTTTGAAGGAAAACTTTTTATGATGGAAAGCCTTTAACCAATTTTCTTTTGCACCAATAAAATCAGACATTTGCAACTTATACAATGCTTGTCTTCTAAAATGAATTGAAATAAAGGCTCTTTTTTCTGATTCAGATAACTTTTCTAATTGATTCTGAACTTTGTTATAAAAAACTTCGCGCGAATTAAAACTTTTAATTGGGGCTGGATCGTTATGACCATAAACTTTTAAAATAATTTTTGGATTAAATACAGTCAAGTATTTATCAAAGACCCTAATCAAAAATTCCAGATCCTGCTGCCGAAGAAGCTCTTCATCCCATAAACCAACATGATCAATGACCTCTCTTTTAATAAATATATTAGAGCTCGCTCCAATATATACTTGGTCCAAAATGATAGCTGAAAATAAATCTCCTTCTTTGTTCTGAAAATTCTCTTTCCAATTATTATTCTTCTCCAACAAATAGCCTCCATAAACCATACCTGTCATTTTATCTGTCGACTCTAATGTTTTAAGCTGGCTTTCTAAATAAATTGGTAGCCACTCATCATCATCGTCTAAAAAGGCGATAAAATTTCCTGTGGCATGAATAACTCCCATATTTCTCGCACCATTGGCTCCTTTGGATCTATTATTTTTGAAAAACATTATACGGTCATCATTAAAATTCTCTACTACATTTAATGATTCTTCACCCATATTATCATCATCGATTACCAAAATCTCAAAATTTGAATAAGTCTGATTTAAAACACTGTTTAATGCTCTAGTTAATCGATCCGGTCTTTTAAAAGTCGGGATAACAACACTGATTTTTTCTTCCATCTATAAATAAGTTGAGATGATCACCTTGGCTCTTAACAAGGTGATTTTATTTAAGGAAATTAATTTTTGGATGTGAATATAAGGTTCTGGATTAAAAAAATAACTTTGGCCAACGCTCCAATCTATAAGACACATTGAGCCGACCTTTCATTAATTTATTTAGGTATATAACCTGTATTTTCGTTTTTGAGAACTACCCATCGATTGAAATAGAACAGTCCTTTGAATTTTGCATTTGCATATTCTGTAAAATCTTCTCCTTTAAACCATTTATAATACTTCGATTTTATATATGTCCGCGAGACATCATTAAATAAAATCCTAAAATATGATGAAAGAAATCTTGATTTACTTAAATGAATATAACGAATCATCAGTTTGCTTTGCACATCCCAAAATCCAATTTTCGGGTTTTTATCTCTGCCTCCTATAGAGACACTGCCCTTATGCCAAAGAATGGCTTTAGATGTGTAAACTAACTTGAAACCATTTTCCATAGCACGTAAAGCTCGATCAATATTAACGCCATTAACCCAAAAATAAGGGGAGTACCCTCCTATCTTCTTATATACTTTTGCGGAATGTAAAACAAATATATCATCAATCATATCTCGTTCAACAGTTCCTTCATATTGTCCATTGTCAACTTCATCCACTCCCATTCTAACATAAGACAAGTTTTTTTTGTTGATATATCTAAAACCAACAAATTGTAATTTCTCTGGTTGGTCATAATGATAAACTTTTCCTGTCACCAATGCTTCGTCATTATACTCTTTACTTGTACTGACCAATTCCTTTATAGCACCTTTGTCTATAATAGTATCGTTGTTCATGATTAAATAATATTGTGGATCACATTCCAAAGCCTTATCTAATATATAATTTGTTCCTTTACCATAACCAATATTATCTTTCAATACTGTATAAACCAGCCTATTATCTTTAGGTAGCTTTCTTGACAACTCCATCTCGTTTTCAACAGTTGACCCATTGTCAATTAGATATATTTTAAAATTATTATAATCTGATTTCAACAAGGATTCGATACATTTTAAAGTATAATCATTTTGATTATAATTCAATAAAACAACAACAACTAAATCTTCCATTAACTTAACTTTTTGAAATTTCTAAACTTTGGTTTTGGGGTTCATATTTATAATAAAATAATCTTCTCGATGCAAAGTACATTGCAATAAAAATAAACCATGATTTATGGCCTGCATGGCTGAATAATGACAAGGGTAAAAACCAATTCATGTACTGCATTAAATCATATATAAAATAAAGTATGAATAATATAATAAAAAATGATTCTAAAGAATTTGTATTTAATTTGTTCTTTCTTAGATATTTTATGTCATAATGCAAGGTTTTAATCAATACTATATAAATTGGTAAAAAGAACAATAGTCCTATTATACCAGACATTGCAATCGCTGACAATAATGGGTAATCAGAAGCTTCATAACCTGCTTTATCTCCTTCACTTGTTCTCCAGCGATTGTCAAATCCTGTGCCAAAAACATAATTTTCTTTAATTAAGTTTTGCATAAAATCTTTACCAAAGCCAAGCCTTGTATCCTTACGGCCACCTTTAGTTTCTCCATACTTAATTACATT
The DNA here is from genome assembly GCF_030409835.1 of Lutimonas halocynthiae. Classification (GTDB taxonomy): domain Bacteria; phylum Bacteroidota; class Bacteroidia; order Flavobacteriales; family Flavobacteriaceae; genus Lutimonas; species Lutimonas halocynthiae. The sequence goes on along the minus strand of NZ_JAUFQO010000012.1, from coordinate 14,074 downwards.
AATGGTCTCTTCACCTGCAACAATCCCAGCTTCAAGATATTTTGGGAAAGTCAATTGAATGATACCTATGAGAAAAATAGCATAAAAAATAATTTTGAATATTTTTTGAATAGAGACCAATGCTTTGTGTTGAAGATAGTTATTCAACATTAATGCAAGTAATATATATATAAAAGTGCCAAAAATATTGCGCCTTATTAATGATAATAACCACACAATAAACATTAAGACAAATGCAATCAAAATAAGTTTCTTATACTTTATCTTGAACTTAAACATAAAAACAATTGCTCCCATGGGGATTAATAGTGGCAACAACCCATAATTGACCATTAAAAGTCTTTGTGTATCAACAAAAGACCTATCCATTGTTTTTATCGGTAATATTTCTATTCCAGACATGGTTGTAATCAAAAACATAATCATAACTGCAATAGACAAATACAAAAAATATTTAAAAAATAACTTGAAGCTTCTTAAGAAGAACTCGTAAACAATAAAAACCAACATTACGTTGACTATACCGTGTCGCATTTTAATAAATGCCACCATAGGTAGATAATTGGAATTACTTTTAAGGATTGGAACGAAAAAACCAAAAACTAACAAATAATAAATTAATAATATTGAGATAAATTTAATTAATGTTGAAAAAGACTCATCATTAAAAATATCGTTTTTTGCCACTAGAGACAAATAACACCCTAAAAGAACAACCATCAACACATCCGTAATATTTATCCCTCCATCAGTGTCACCTGCACCCATTGCCATCAAAATTCCTCCAGGATTAGTAAATACTAAAAATGAAATCCAGAATAAATGATCAACTAATTTATGTTGATTGCCTTTTGTCTTCAATTATAATTAATTATTTCTTTTAAAAATTCCACTTACTTTTTTCATAATAAAATCCTTTTCTTTTTTTCTCAGCAAAAAATAAAGCATCCCAATTAATATAAATCCAACTACTTGCAGATAAATCTGGGTGTCTTTTAAAAGTAATAAAATGATAGAACATAAAAATGTATATACCACTATTTGAATATTTGATGATTCTAACCTCAATTTGATTTCATATCTCCAAAACAAAAAATATGTCACTAAAGTCAATAACGGGATAATTGTAAATTTTGCCATGTACCCAAAAAGTCCAATAATTGGAACTAAATAATAAACTAATAAAAGACTTATTGTATTTATTGTCAAGCCGAATATTAAGTAACTCTTTAATCTACCCGTAGCGTAAAATAACTGAGATAGTATTGAACTCCAAATAAAAAACATCAATGAGCCAAAATGAAATGGAAGGTAATTGGTGGCTTCAATAAATTCCATACTATAAAATAAGGGAATGATCCAATCTCTGATAGAAATTCCCACAATAATAAAAGGTAAGGCAACAAAAGTAATCAATCTTATTACGGCATTAATCACTCTAATAATTTCTTCATCTGTCTTTGATTCACTAAGCCTTGGATACAAATAGGTATAAACCGAAGGTAATATAAATCCTACAAATAGTCCTGCCCATGCTGTTATCGGAGAGTAAATACCTAGTTGATTAATCCCCAACTCGTTTACCACTATTGATCTAGTTGTTATTTCAGTAAAAATAAAAAACGTACCCCCTAACACCCCTACTCCCATATATGACATTAATTGCTTAAATATAGGCTTATCAAAAACTGCTTTTTTTATATCCCCAAAGGAAATATTATATTTTATCATTACATTTTTCCTCATCAGAAAATATGTAACAAAAAAAGCGGTAACATAGGATAGTGTAACATAAACCACAGCCCCTGGGATTTTAAAAAAATAAATTAATGGAATGAAAATCATTAAATTTATTGATATAACCAATATTTCGGTTATCGCAAAAGATTTTATCTCTTTAAAAGCCTTCAACGGTGCCCTTGCAGTGGTAGTTAAAACTGTAACTGGGAATGCCAGAAAACCTATTTGAAAATAGGTTTTATACTTAATATCTCCAAATACATATAAAGTTATAACATCAGAAAAGTAATAACCCAAAACTGTCATCATTATGGTTAAAGGAATAACCATTAGAATATATGTTTTTATTATTTTGGCAATATTAACGACATCGAATCCCTTGCCGTTTTGTTCAGCAATCAATTTGACCATTCCATCAGGCAAACTGGCTAATGAAACATTTCTAATTTGATTGATAATATAAACTAATTGGTCAATAATACCAGCACCAACAGTGCCAAGATATATCGCAACGAATTTTGCTCTCAATATCCCGACTACAAACTTTAAAACTTTTGGACTAGCTAGAATTACAGTATTCTTAGCAAGAATTTTTAACTCCATTAAATGAATTTAAAATTTATTAAAAAGAGGTGATTAGCGAGTACTGAAGTATTCATCTTGCTCTTTCCACAATTTCATAATAAGTGTATCGTCTTCGCAAATAACGTCGTCAAAAGTAATTATTTGATCTTTAGGAATATCTCTTTTTAGCACAGCCCCTTTTGCCAGCCCCATTGGTAACAGGTTCTCTTGTCTTGCTACATCAGAATTCTCACATATTCCAAATGTTTTAAACCCGCCTATTTCATCTAGAACATCTCCTTTCTTTAAATCTACCTTAGCTTTAGCCAAAACCTCAACCACGGGTCCAGCTTTAGAGGAACAAATATCATCATCAAGATCTATCATTCTTACTATTGATGTTGGTATTTCAAAAAATAAAAGGTGGTAAGGGATATAAAAATTATAGAGCGGTCCTTTACCTAATTTTCCGTATTCTAAATACTTAACCTTATGTGGATCATCAGTAGTGGCATAAACGAAAACACCTGGCCCAGGTTTAGCACCAACAATAAAATCAACCACACCTCCGAGTCTTCTCAATTCATCAACATCATATAAATGGGTAAGATTATCAACATGTTCAGTAGATTCGAATCCATACATACCTCTTTTCCCGACTTTCATTCCTGTGGCATTCGCAATACATGCTTGCTCAAAGGCTACTTTGGTACCATCAGCAAAATTTGTTGCCATATATGGAGACATCCCCCATGACTTGGCAAATCCTTCTTGGGTATCTGGGTTTCTGTAGTGATCTAACATACCTTTGATATTACCACATACAAGCGGCTCAAACCCCATGTTTTTAACAAACCTATACAAGTTCATTGTACAACCTGGTTGGTCACCTTCTGCTATTGAGTATTTCACTCCTTTTCCCACCGCCATATGTTTTAATATTGGCCCAATAGTAGCATCCAGTTCAGCATTAAAGGAAAGAATATTTCTATTGTTCTTAATAGCGTCGTAGGTCAATTGCGTAGAGAATTCAATTGATCCAGTCATATCAACCAATAAACTCAAATCATCTGACGCTATCAAAATGTCTATATCCTGGGTAATTGCTGAAATCCCCATATTCAAGGCATCCTGAAGCTCTGCAATATTCTCTACAATTCTATAATTATCGATACCTGCGATTTTATAGCAATCCAAGGCCTTTTCCAAATTCCTGCTATACGTAACTGAAACTTCCATTCCAGTCGTATGCTTATGGATCTGATTAATTAACCCTTTGCCCATTTCACCAGCACCTATAACTCCAACTCTAATGGGGTTATTTGCTGCTTCTCTTTTCTTTAAAAATGCGTCTACTAACATTATGTTTTTTTATTTTAAATAAATTTTGGATGCTTATCATCCTTGTCAGAAATTTCATTTATTTCAATTGGCCATTCTATATTGATGTCCGAATCATTGTAATGAAGTCCCCCTTCATGCTCAGCACTATAAAATTGAGTTACCATATAATAAACTTCTGAATTATCTTCTAAAGTTAAAAATCCATGTGCGAAATTTTCGGGCACATAGATCATTTTGTAATTATCGGCTGTCAATTCAACACCACACCATCTTTTATAGGTAGGAGAATCAGGTCTCAGGTCAACGATTACATCATAAACAGACCCTCTTGTACATCGTACAAATTTTGTCTCTGCATGCGAACCTCGCTGAAAATGCATTCCTCTTAGGGTTCCTTTCTTTTTGGATAAAGACACATTTGATTGAACAATATTGGTATTTAAGTTATGATCCTTAAATTCCTTTTCACACCATAACCTGCCAAAAAAACCTCTTTGGTCTTCCATTTTGTCCACTTCTATTACGAACGCACCCTCTAATTCTAAAGCTGTAAATTTCATGTTTTAACCATTTAAATTTTCAATAAAAGTGTGTGAATATTTTTCAATCTGTTTGTTGGTAACTTCTAGTGCCAATTCAGGGTTTTCAGAAATCAATTTATACCATGAAATCGTATTTTCTATAGTCTCTTTAAAATTCCAGACCGGGCTCCACCCTATGGTTTGTGTTGCCTTATCAATGTTTAAATTCAAAAGAAAAGCTTCGTGAAAAGCATCTTCTTTTTTGTAATTCCAACTTCCATTCCAATGCTCCAAAACCTCATTAACAAGAGCTTCCACTGGCTTATTAGATGTCCCGTAAGGTCCAAAATTGAAAGCGCCACAGAGCTTATCGTTTTCGCTTTCTGGACTAATCAAAAGTGAGCGTCCTAAAAGTAAATATCCTCCCAGTGATTCAAGAACATGTTGCCATGGCCTTGTAGAGAGAGGGTTTCTGACTTGAATCTCTTCAGATTTCATTAGGGCTCTGACACAATCAGGAATTATCCTATCTTTAGCCCAATCACCTCCTCCGATGACATTTCCAGCTCGTGCAGATGATAATTTCACCTTATGATTTTTAAACTCTTTAGGATTAAAAAATGATCTCCTCCAAGATGAAACTACTATTTCTGCAGCTCCTTTACTGGCAGAGTATGGATCATATCCTCCTAAGGCATCATTCTCTCTATAACCAAAAATCCATTCCTTATTCTCATAACATTTATCCGAAGTTATCACAACAATATTAGTCTCAAGTCCAAGTTGTCTAACAGCTTCCATGACATTCATAGTACCATTAACATTTGTTTCCCAAGTATAAACGGGGTCTAAATAAGAATCTCTAACCAAAGGCTGGGCTGCAAGGTGAAAAATGATATCAGGTTCTATTGAAGCGATGTATTGTTTTAACATATCCAAGTCTCTAATATCTCCAATCTTGTTGGTCATTCTATCCTCTAAACCCAATTGATCATACAAACTAGGAGTCGTTGAAGGTTGAAGGGCATAGCCATAAACATCAGCATTCAGCTGCAATAGCCATTGACTCATCCAACTTCCTTTAAACCCAGTGTGTCCGGTAACTAGGACTTTTTTATCCTTGTAGCATTCAAAGTTTATCATATAACTTGTTTTATGACCATTTTTTCCAAAGCGGATTACCTTCTCTCCAAATTTGCTCTAATACTGTTCTGTCTCTCAATGAGTCCATACTTTGCCAATAGCCTTCATGTTTAAAAGCATTCAATTGCTTTTCTTTTGCTAAAGCTTCCATAGGTTCTCTTTCCCAAGTAGTATCGTCGCCTTCAATATAATCAAATATTTCTGGTTCTAAAACGAAAAATCCACCGTTAATCCAAGCGGTTTCATGACCATCTCCTTTTGGTTTTTCTCTAAAATGAGTGATTTTATCATTCTTATCCTCAAGATTAAAAGCTCCATACCTACCTGGTTGCTGAACTGCAGTCAAAGTGGCAAATGCTTTTCTTTCGTTGTGAAAATCTAATAACTCCTTAAAATTCACATCGCTTACACCATCTCCATAGGTTAAGAAGAAAGTTTCATTCCCCACATATTCTTTAATCCGTTTAATTCTACCTCCAGTCATACTGTTCTCACCTGTATCAATTAGGGTAACTTGCCATGGTTCGATAGCGTTAGTATGGATTTTCATTTTATTATTCTTTATATCGAATGTAACATCCGAATGCCTTAAAAAATAATCTGCAAAGAATTCTTTAATCATATGGCCCTTATACCCACAACAGATAATAAAATCATTGTGACCATAGTGAGAATACATTTTCATTATATGCCAGATAATTGGCATACCACCAATTTCGACTAAAGGTTTTGGACGCACACCTGTTTCTTCGCTTAATCGAGTTCCGAATCCACCCGCTAGAATTACTGTTTTCATAAAAATTTATTTAATTAGTTATTTTATTAAAAGGAACTACTTCCGTTTTTAAACGGATGATTGTTTAATGGAAGTTTTGCCATCGGATGATAATCACCTGTTAAAGGTTGGACTTCAGCTGTTCGAATATCATGAACAATCTCAATTGATTGCCTCGCATCTTTAAGACCAAATCCTTCACCTTTTACAATATTCTCATAACTCAGTGTATGCAGATCGAAAAATCCATCACTGAATTCTATTTCTTCACCATTGACAGTTATAGACCTATAAGTTGTCTGGCCTTTTTCTTTTATTTTTTCCGGTAATACGTCATAATTAATTGAGAGGAACCATCTGACTCTTGCCTTTTCGAATTCCAATAATCCAGAGGCCCTATCATGTGCATGCAAATGCACCTTATTTGATTTTACATCTCCAAATACCCAGGATAACATATCATAAAAATGAATACCAATATTTGATGCAATTCCACCAGATTTAGTCACATCACCTTTCCATGACGTAAAATACCAATTACCTCTTGAGGTCAAATAGGTAAGATCTACATCATAAATTTTATCCTTAGGACCATTATCTATTTTTTCCTTTAAGGCTATGATACTTGGATGCAATCTTAATTGTAAGATTGTATTTACCTTTTTTTCATATTCATTTTCAATATCTGCCAGCGCATCTAAATTCCAAGGGTTTAAAACAAGAGGTTTTTCACAAATAGCATGTGCCCCACTTCTTAATGCCATTCTGATATGTGAATCATGTAAATAATTTGGAGTACAAATACTTATATAATCCAAATCAACATGTTTCTTTCGCTTAAGCTTCTCTACATGGCGATCAAACCTTTCAAATTCAACAAAAAATGAAGCATCAGGAAAAAAACTATCCATTATCCCAACACTATCAAATTTATCTAAAGCGACCAGTAAATTATTATTGGTTTCCTTAATTGCTCGCAAATGCCTCACGGCTACGTATCCGCCAACTCCAATGAGCCCAAAATTTTTCATATCTTATTATTTTTATTATTCATCATCCTAATAATCAGCTACGGCTTCGCCGTTCTCAGTCACAATTCATATGACCAAGTTCAAAAATAAATAGCTCATTTCCTTTAAAAAAGAAAGAGCCAAAAATAACATAAATAAATCCTCCGAATAATTAAAAATGACGAATTATCAGTATAAAATACTGATACGATTATTGATTAGAATCAATGTAATATCGTGTCATTTGACATGTAGTTTCGAATACCTTTTTGAATATTCTTCAAATTGATTTTCATAGGGGAATCTATTAAGCTAAATTTTGTTTTCTATATATTCAATTTCTCATATTTGAGATAATTAATCCTATAACGGTTTATTATCTGGTAAATTGCCATCAGTAATGCAATTTTTTTCAAGCTATATTAACACTCAAAAACCACTATTCAAATTCTTGAATCAACAACACATCGGTCAAAAAAATAATCAACGTATTAATAAAGTCTCTGGTGTAATTATATAAGTACAATCTTTTTAACCAATTGTTCCTGATCACTAAAAAATCTAAGAAAATAGATCCCCTTTGTATAATTCGAAAGATCAAGTTGTTTCCCGAAATTTCCTTGTTGAGATTTTAAGGTTTCCTGGTATAATATTTTTCCATTCATATTAATAAGATGCATGTCTGTATCTGAATTAACAGTAGATGTTTGAATTTTGATTATCCCAGATGTTGGATTAGGGAATAACTGTATGCTCAAATCGCCTTCAAAGGAATTGTCATCCGCTGAATCTGAATCGCAATTTTCGACAGTGATAGTTATTGAATCTGATATAGTCACACCATTTAATACTGTTGTAACATTATATGTTTCGGTTCTGAGAGGGTTTACAACTATTTGATTACCACTTTCACCAGTACTCCATTGATAATTATTAGCTCCTTGGGCATTGAGTGTAAGAGATTCTCCAAAGCATATCGTTTGGTCCTCTCCTGCATCTATAACACTTGAACTTGGATTAAGTATTTGTTGTAAAACCTTAACCTCAACTTTATCTTCATCTGAACAATTTCCATTGCTTACTTGAACAGAATAAATCTGAGTATTTGAAGGTTGCACGACAATACTACTTGTTCTGGCTCCATTACTCCACAAATAGTCAGTACCCCCAGATGCCGAAAGTTTTACAGACTCACCTTGATTGATACTTACATCATTTCCTGCATTGGCCTTAACTGAAATTACCTCTACCAAAACTTCATCAGTATCAGTAACTGAACCCTCTGATACCGTGACAACATACTTATTAGATTCATTCGGGCTAACTTCGATACTTTTTGTACGTGCTCCTGTACTCCATAAATATGAGGAACCTCCACTTGCAGATAAAACTACAGTTTCGCCATTACAAATAGTACGGTCTAGTCCGGCATTGGCAACCACAGTCGGTGTGTCAACCTGAACTTTATCACTAACCGTTACGGTAATTTCATCAGTAGATTGACAATCACCCTCGCTTGCAGTAACAGTATAAACAGTTGTTTCATCCGGGCTAACAGAAATTCTACTACCTGTCATTCCATTACTCCATATATAATTTTTTGCGCCACTTGCTGTCAAGGTAATTTCATCTCCTTTAGTGATATTTCTATCCTGACCAGCATCAGCCTGAATATCAACTACATTTATCGTAACCTCATCAGAACCGCTAGCATTTCCGCTATTTACAACTACTGTGTAAATAGTTGTAGACTCAGGACTTACCTCAATCTGTTTAGTTGTTTGCCCAGTACTCCATTTATAACTGCTTCCGCCACTTGCGACTAAAGTAACTTGTTCTCCTCTACAAATCGACTGATCAGGTCCTGCGTTAGGGTCGATATAAGAAGTGGAAGAGTCATTGTACTCAAATGCACCTATATCTAAGCCATTTCCCTGCGGTCGATGATTCCCGTCATAATCAACTTTTACTTCCTTCAATTTTAAACCCTTATCGATTAACTCACTGTTCTCCTTTAATCTAAAATTGCTTTTTTCAGAATTTTCAAAATTTGGATTTTTTGACATATTACTTAACCCGGCTGGTTTTGAAAAGCTTTGATAAAAATTAGAGTAATTAAATTCAGCGGATAATTTACCATTTCCATAGACATTCTTTTTAACCTTATCTATAATGCAATTGATGAATTTATTTGTCTTCCCATATGAAATAGGCAGCGCAAACATATAATCCGAGTTATAAAATGTGCAATTTAGAAACTCATTAAAAGTACTTTCAAGTGGGGTCCCTCCTAAACCATTCACTGTGATATTGTATCGACAATTATCAAAAATTGAATTGATAATTTTATTGCGGTGACCACCTCCCTGGATTCCTAAATCTTCTCCTTTATTCATGAGAAAACGAATACCTTCATAAACACCTTTAGCAGTACAATTTTCTACTACATTATCACTAGTGTCATCCCGAAATGTAATTAAATTTGAAGTTGAATTTCTATTTCCAGTTGCTGTAACATTCCTGACAATAGTATATTTTACTTGATGATGTCTTAACTCTATTCCTTGTCCTACATCTTGTATTTGACAATTTTCAATTAATGTATGTTCTAGTGGATAACCTTCTGCTTTAACAGAAATACCATGTCCGGTATGAGAATCTCTAGGATCCCGTACAACTGAACTATTTCGAACGATGTTCCCTGTACCTGTATGTCCACCATATAAAGAAATATAATAATCCATACTTTTCACACCATTAGAAGAAACATAAAAATCCTCAATTAAATGCCTTTCTCCAGAGATTCTTATTCCTACAGCAGATGTGTTAGCAAGATAGACAGATCGGTATGTATTACTAATAGACCCTTTTGAAAAACCGTTAATAGCCATTCTTTTAGCACCTTTAGCATAGACATTGTCGAGAACATTATAACTCGCATCTGATCTCAAAACAATGCCATCATTATAACCTTCAACCTGGATATTCTTGATAATGATATTTTTTCTTCCAGATAAGTTAATACCGTTTCCATCCAAACTTATGGAGTGGATATAAGGCATTTTATTAGGGGAAAAAGATGTGGTTTGTGACCGATTCAATATGGGGCGATCGCCTGGCGTATTTTCAAATCCAATAAATTTAATTGGATTTTTATTTGTTCCACTATTTTTTATAATTACATATTCATTTCCATAATCTCCGGCTTCAATATAGACAACATCTCCTTCTCTGGCCTTCTCTGCGGCTTTCCTGATAGTCCTCCAAGCTTGCGATAACTCTAAACCACTATTTGAATCGAGACCATTAACAGAAACATAAAATATTTTCCCATTCCCTATCGGCTCATTAATGTTATTTGAAATATATTTTAAAGTGAAATTGTTAAGAAGGTTAGAATTAACATCTGATAAATTGCTTCCTCCTTCATAACGAATCGTATTATTATCCCAAAAAGTAAAAGGTTTCGAGACAGAAAAATAATGGCCTGTAGTTTGACCAGAATTAATATTTATACCAATTAATGAATTCCCAGAAATTTTAAACCCAACAACGTTGGATCCTTTGATTGGCTGACCGCTATCAAAATACACCCTGTTTCGCTGATCATTCTCAATTCGGAAATTAGATAAAACCGGAGGAGTTTCCTGTGCATAAGCCCCAAAGGAATATAAAAACAGATAGAGTATAATAAGTTTAATCTTCATAGTGTTACTTTCCATTAATGACAATAATATTCCATAGCATAATTTCTATGCATTATTTTTTATTGCTAAATTCAGGGAGACTTACACCAAAATTCAAAGGGTTTCGATGTTCAGTGCATAATAAAACGAAGGATTTTAGATTATATTGTAAAACTCAACATGGCTTATTTATAAACAAAAAAAAATGCCATCAAAAATGATGGCATTTTAAATAATTTAAAGCGATTTTAAACGAGTAATATTTTACTTACAACATTTTGCTCGATATTATATAAACGAAGGAGATACATTCCTTTGGGTAATCTTGAAAGATCTACTTCTTTATTTATCTGCTGATACCTTGCGTCAATTTTTTCCTTATGGATCAACCTTCCATTCATATCGAAGAGTTCCAACTCAAGTGATTTTTCAGCTCCTTTAATATCTATAGTGACTAATCCATTTGATGGATTTGGATAAACAACCAGTTTTAAATCAGCTACTTCATCGTTCGTTTCAGGGCAAGATTCAACATATACAACAATTGTATCCGTAACCGTAACATCTCCGTTTTGAGCCTGAACCTCATAAGTAGTCGTTCTTTTAGGGCTCACCTTAACAGATGTAGTTTTGTCACCTGTACTCCAAAGAAAAGAACCGGCTCCCTTTACCTCTAAAACCGTACTTTCTCCTAAGCAAATTGTAACATCAGATCCCGCATCAGCAACCGGTGGCGTAAAATCTAAATTATCATTTTCTTTATTGACAGTAACTTGTACGTTCGCCGTATCCTGACATCCATTTTTAAAAACTGTTACAGAATATATTTTAGTCTCTAGAGGGCTTATAGTTATTGATTTTGATGTTGAACCATTGCTCCATTCATATTGTTCGCCTCCACCCGCTGTTAAAGTGACTGGATCACCTCTATCAATTGTTCTATTCTCTCCGATAGTAGCATCAACGTTATGAATTTCTACAGTTACCTCTGCAGTAGCCTTATTCTTGCCATCTGAAACCTCCACAGCATAAGTTGTCGTTGTTTTAGGACTAACATTTATTGACTTACTTGAAGCTCCTGTATTCCATTTAAAAATCGATCCTCCTGATGCTGAAAGACTAACATTTTCCCCTGGACAAATACTAATATCATTACCAGCCGAAACAGTAAAGCTTGAATTCTCAAGAGGTATTACATTAACTCTTACAGTGTCAAATGAAATGCATCCGTTTTTTTTAACTTCAACTTCATACTCTGTTGTTTGATGTGGCGTTACTATTATACTTTTTGCATTCTCACCAGTACTCCATTGGTAAGAATTTCCTCCGTTTGCAGTTAACTTTGTGCTTTCACCCTCTCTGATCGTTACATCTTTTCCTGCATCGGCATTTACCTCATTAACTGTTACTGTTACCTTAGCCTCATCTGTTGTGATACCATCTGTTACTGAAACAGTATAAGTAGTCGTCTTTGTTGGACTTACTGTAATTTCTGATGTACTAGCTCCTGTATTCCAAGAATAGGTAGACCCTCCATTTGCAGTTAATACTGCAGATTCTCCTGAACAGATACTAATATCTTTGCTTAATTCTGCTATTACTGGTATGATTTCAGGATCATTAGTCTCTACACGTACGCTAACTTGGTCCGTATCCTCGCAACCATTTGAACTAACCGTTACGTCATATGTTTCTGATTCCTTCGGACTCACAGTGATGCTAGATGTTGTTTCTCCCGTATTCCAGAGGTAAGTGTCTCCTCCTGATGCTGTAAGGATAACCTCTTCACCCTCTCTGATCGTTACATCTTTTCCTGCATAGGCATTTACCTCATTTACTGTTATCGTTACTTCAGCCTCATCAGTTGTGATGCCATCTGTTACTGAAACAGTATAAGTAGTCGTCTTTGTTGGACTTACTGTAATCTCTGATGTACTAGCTCCTGTATTCCAAGAATAGGTAGACCCTCCATTTGCAGTTAGTACTGCAGATTCTCCTGAACAGATGCTCATATCTTTGCTTAATTCTGCTATTACTGGTATGATTTCAGGATCATTAGTCTTTACACGTACGCTAACTTGGTCTGTATCCTCGCAACCATTTGAACTAACTGTTACGTCATATGTTTCTGATTCCTTCGGACTCACGGTGATGCTAGATGTTGTTTCTCCCGTAGTCCATAGATAAGTATCTCCTCCTGATGCTGTAAGGATAACCTCTTCACCCTCGGTGATTGTCACATCTTTACCCGCATTGGCATTTACCTCATTAACCGTTACCGTTACTTCAGCCTCATCTGTTGTGATACCATCTGTTACGGAAACAGTATAAATTGTCGTCTTTGTTGGACTTACTGTAATTTCTGATGTACTAGCTCCTGTATTCCAAGAATAGGTAGACCCTCCATTTGCAGTTAGTACTGCAGATTCTCCTGAACAGATACTAATATCTTTGCTTAATTCTGCTATTACTGGTATGATTTCAGGATCATTAGTTTCTACACGTACGCTAACTTGGTCAGTATCCTCGCAACCATTTGAACTAACCGTTACGCTATATGTTTTGGACTCCTTCGGACTCACTGTAATACTAGAACTCGTTTCTCCCGTATTCCAGAGGTAAGTGTCTCCTCCTGATGCTGTAAGGATAACCTCTTCACCCTCGGCAATCGTTACATCTTTTCCAGCATTAGCGATTACTTCATTAACGGTTACCGTTACCTTAGCCTCATCTGTTGTGATACCATCTGTTACTGAAACCGTATAAGTCGTGGTCTTATCAGGATTAACTGTGATCTCAGAAGTACTGTCACCAGTGCTCCATGAATATCCATCTGCTCCAGAAGCAGTAAGCTTCACATTCTCACCTTTACAAATACTTAGATTCTCACTTATTCCTGGTACTACTGGTGGTATGTTTGGCTTAACGTTTACTTTAACCTGATCTGTATCCTCACAACCGTTTGAGCTTACTGTAACCTCAAATACTGTTGATTCTGAAGGACTAACAGTAATGCTTTCTGTAGTCTCGCCATTGGTCCACAAGTAACTATCTCCTCCGGATGCAGTAAGGGTAACCTCTTCACCCTCGGTAATCGTTACATCTTTTCCTGCATCGGCATTTACCTCATTAACTGTTACCGTTACCTTAGCCTCATCTGTTGTGATACCATCTGTTACTGAAACCGTATAAGTCGTGGTCTTATCAGGATTAACTGTGATCTCAGAAGTACTGTCACCAGTGCTCCATGAATATCCATCTGCTCCAGAAGCAGTAAGCTTCACATTCTCA
>NZ_JAUFQO010000011.1 GCF_030409835.1 Lutimonas halocynthiae | reverse complement strand
AAAATCAAGGTTCTTCTTACGTTAATATACCGCCAATCATTAGAATTCCCATCTAGGGTTCTAGCGCCCCAAACCAGAATTCCACGTCCGGTAAAGGCGCGAATGGCACAAACAGATTTACCGTTAAGTGGCACATTCAGATCTTGTTGGGCGTTATAGTCAATGTTTATCGCTGGGGCGATAACACTTTGAACCGCAACATTGGCTGGTGCTTTCCATACACCAATATTATTATCCACTGCTGTATATATCCCCGCCATAGCCGCACTTGGAGGCATCAGATTTAACATTTTTCTAATTTTACTAAGGAGCATTGAGTATTGCTTGCTCAAGATTTTTAAGGTGGCATCTGCTTGTTCAAGCTTTTCTTTATTACTTTTCTTGTCGAATAAATCTAAAACCTTCTGTATCTCCGGACGCAGTTTATCATCGACTTTGTTTTCTTTTAAAGCTATTAATTCTGTTTCAATCAATTTTACTACATTGGCATATGAGTCTATATCTATATTGCGATAGTTTATGTCTGATTGTTGATAAACTGACGTATGTAACCATGGATAATAAGCCGCTGCATAACTATTATATTTAGGAGGTACCCCACTTACAATATTTCTAAAATCCTCAACGCTATCTGTTGATTCATCAAATCCACCGGGTATATCCAAAATGGCCACACGACTCATCATGTTTCCACAATGTTTGATCATAGCGTTCTGAATTCCATATGCTACATCATTTTCAAATGAAACCGCATCTGGGATAACTAACATGGTGGGTTCAGGTTCTTTAGTTAATAAAGGGATAGCTTTTTCTATAAAGGCATCAGAACTTGTAAAGTTCTTATCGTCTGGATAGCCCCCAACACTAATCACATAACAACTTCCCCCACCATTTGCATAAAAGAATTTCATAGCACTATGCAATCTGTAAATATGATCTTTTGGCTCAATTGTAAAGTCTGAAATATCTAGGTTTCTTACTGTCTGAATCAATGGTAGAGGATCTCCCCATTCGTCCGCGGTGGCTTTTGGTCCATATAAGGTATGTTTGGCTTTATCATAAGCATAAACTCCTTTATTGTCGTCTGTATTTGTTGGGGGGCC
>NZ_JAUFQO010000010.1 GCF_030409835.1 Lutimonas halocynthiae | reverse complement strand
CTGTGTAGCAACGTTTCCATTACCATCATCAAACGACCAGGTAATTACAAAACTACCTTGTGTGTTATAAGTAAGTGCATCACTTGTTGTTCCTGTGATTGTTGCACCACAGTTATCTACAACCGTTGGAGCGATAGCTGTTGCTGAACATTCTCCTGTTACATCTGCTAAGGCAGGGATAACTGGTGCTGTTACATCATCAACGATTACTGTCTGTGTTTGAGTAGTCGTATTTGTGTTGGCTCCTGTATAAGTCCAGGTAATTGTATATGTTCCTTGTACATTATATGTAAGTGGATCACTTGTTGTTCCGTTTACTATAACTCCTGCACAACCATCTGTAGCTGTTGGAGTTGATACTACAACAACACTACACTCACCTGTTAAGGTAGCTAAGTTAGTCACTACTGGAGCAGGAACTCCTGTGTCCTGTACTTCTATATTCTGTGTCTGAGTAGTTGTATTTCCGTTTCCATCATCATAAGTCCAAGTAACTACTGTAGTACCTAAAGTTGTAATTGGTAAAGAAGCATCACTACTAACAGTAACTGTTCCACAGTTATCTGTAGCCGTTGGTGCTGTTAAACTTGTTACACTACATTCTCCTATTACATTTGGTAATGTACCTAAATCAGCAACTGGTGCTGTTACATCATCAACTATTACTGTCTGATCTACATCTATACTGTTTCCGTTACCATCATCAAAGGTCCAGGTAATTGTAAAGTTACCTTGTGTAGTATATGTTAGTGCATCTGTTGTTGTTCCCGTAATTGTTCCCTCACAAGCATCCGTAGTAGTTGGTGCCACTGCTGTTGCTGAACACTCGCCTGTTACATCTGCTAATGTTGGTACAACTGGTGCTGTTACATCATCAACGATTACATTCTGAGTCTGTGTAGCAACGTTTCCATTACCATCATCAAACGACCAGGTAATTACAAAACTACCTTGTGTAGTATAAGTAAGAGGATCACTAGTTGTTCCTGTGATTGTTCCTGCACATAAATCTGTAGTTGTTGGTGCTACAGCTGTTGCTGAACATTCCCCTGTTACATCTGCTAATGTTGGTACAACTGGCGCTGTTACATCATCCACGATTACATTCTGCGTCTGTGTAGCAACGTTTCCATTACCATCATCAAACGACCAGGTAATTACAAAACTACCTTGTGTAGTATAAGTAAGAGCATCACTTGTTGTTCCTGTGATTGTTCCTGCACATAAATCTGTAGTTGTTGGAGCGATAGCTGTTGCTGAACATTCTCCTGTTACATCTGCCAAGGCAGGAATAACTGGTGGAGTTGTATCGTCATAGTTGTAAACCTGTACTGCTGTAGTACTGTTTCCATTTCCATCAGCAAAAGTCCAAGTAATATTTGTGCTTCCTCCTTCT
>NZ_JAUFQO010000001.1 GCF_030409835.1 Lutimonas halocynthiae | reverse complement strand
GTAATTGTTCCTGCTGCACATGCATCTGTTGTGGTTGGTGCAGTCAATGTACCATTACAATCTACCGTTACTGCCGATAATGTCGGTGTAACTGGTGGAGTTGTGTCTGGAAGAAATGTTACAACTACTGTATCCGTATTAGTACATCCAGTAGAAGGATTTGTTACAGTTAAAGTATAAGTCCCTACCGCATCAACTAAAGGCGTAGATGTATTAGCTCCACTTACTATGTTTCCTGTTCCTGTTGTTGTCCATGCAAAAGTAGCACCTGAAGTACTACTTGATCCCGCTAGGTTTATACTTGTAACTAAACAACTAAGGGCTGCAGTCGGTCCTGCCTCTGCGTTTGGAAGTGTCTCAATTGCACCAGTTACAGAATCACTATTGTTTCCTGAGTTATAATTAAAACCTGTCACATCAGTAATTGATGCTGTATAATTGTAAGCTCCAGCTGTATTTGCTGTAGCAGTAATATTTATCGTTTGTGAAGCTCCTTGAGCTAAATTACTCAATTGCCATACTCCAGTAGCAGAGTTATAGGTCCCCGAATCATGGCTAACATAACTAAAACCTGCTGGCAAAACATCTGTTACTTCAATTCCGGTTGCTGTTCCGTTTGAATTGTTAACATCATGATTTACAACCAAAGTGAAAACTACATCTTCTCCTTCACAAGGGTTACTGATATCAACGCTACCATCTACAGATAAATCATAAAATATAAAAGGAAAACCTGCTTCCGCCTGATCATCTTCAGCTTCAATTCCATTATTTGGTGTTGAATCTGGGTCAAAACTATCCGAAGCGCTAACTTCAGCAATATTCACATAATCATAAAGAGGTGAAAGGCTGAATTCAACAAAAGTTGTAATATCTAAAGAAACTGAATTCCCGTTTGCCAAATCACCAATCGTCCAGATTCCTGAAACATTATTATATGAGCCTATACCATCATCGCTTACCCATGAGTAACCGGTTGGCAAAAGGTCTGTAAGCGCAACATTAGATGCATCTCCTGGTCCATCATTTGTAACTGTAACTGTAAATGTTGGAGATTGCCCTGGCAATGCCACTGGGTTATCCATCACTTTTGTAACACTTAAATCAGAGGTAAGTTGAGCATCTCTAAAATCAACATCCCCAGAACCATTAAAATCTGGAAGAATTAAAGCTCCAGATAAAGGATCATCAATTGTTCCTCCTGGATCGGAATATCCAGTTGTTGCATCTGTTGTATCATCTAAACCATCTCCATCAGAATCTGTTCCTGTCAAGGTTAACCCAGCTTCTGCAGTGTCATCACCTCCTTCATTATCAGAATCTAGATCTAAATAATCAGGTATCGTATCACTTGTCGGGAAAGATGCATCGGTATTCACAGGAACAATAACAGTTCCATTTGAATCATATTCGTCATCCATTCCATTGGTATCTGTATCTAACCCACTTGGAGCTCTATAACCTGCTGTTGTCTGAGATTCTACATTATCCGGAATACCATCACCATCAGAATCCAAATCGAAAAAGTCATAAATAGTGTCACCATCACTTTCTGAAACTGTATAGTTAATCAGACCACTATCGGCTGAAGATTGAACTGAATCTGGAATACCATCTGTACCAACCGAACCTGTTACTATACCATTGCTATGAGATTGATTATGACCAGCTTCTACGGCATCAAAAATCCCATCTCCATCTGAATCCAAATCAAGCTGATTCACTATTCCATCACCGTCAGAATCTAAATCAATAGCCTGTACCTTACCCTCATCAAAATTGGTAGGGTCTGACATATTTACTACCATTGAATAAGTCCCCGCAGTTAATACAACCGTGCGTTCAACATATGTCCAGGTTGCATTTTGTGAATCACCACCATTATCAGAAATTGCAATAGTACCTGAGGTATCCATTACAGTTCCAGTATTCCCTACTCCTTGACGCATCGAAATTGATCCTGATGCTGAATCTCCATCCCTTGGAGAGAAATAACCCGAATAAGTGATTGTTCTAGTTGCTGTTAAAACAAAAGACTGGTAAAAATCACCAGTTCCATTAACATCAAAATAATGCTGATCTGTACCAGCTAGCGTATATGGATTCGCATCAATTCTTGGTCCAGAGTTATTATAGTTTGTACTACCATTTACTTTCACAATATTCGTTCCGCCACCGGTAATTGACCAAGGTGCAATTGCAACGCCTAAGTTATTTCCGTAGGATGGCTGAACTGTATCATCAAAAGTAGCTGCCTGTAATAAATTTTCGCTTTCATCTAAGTCGAGTATACCGTCATTATCATCATCTAGATCTACTCGGTCTCTGATACCATCACCGTCTGAATCGATGCTGTTATCAAAACCGCCAGCATCTATCATATCCTGAAAACTGAAATTTCCACCGCCACCAATAGGTCCTTGACATGATGAAATAATTATCCCATTTGCAGAAATTGTTTTACTTGCGCTACAAGGACTTGATGTATCTATTAATCCACCTGAAAAAATACTTATAAATACATCTGGCCCTAAATCCAGATCGTAATTATTTCCTCCCCATTCAAGGTCACCATCACTTGCAATAACAAATGAACTAGTATATAGAAATGTATTGGCATCTATCTCTAATACCTCTCTTCCATTTCCAGAATCATTATCTCCAATAGTTACCGATTGAATCAAATTTGCAATAGATCCACTGATTTCTACTTTATGATTATTACGTATCGTAACATTCAAAGTACCTCCAAATTCACCTGGATAATCTGTGGCGTTGGACCATGAAGACCCATCGTAATGTTGCCATGTATTAGCATCAGTCCAATCTCCATCTTGTATTGATCGGTAATCACCATTTGACTGCGCAAACATGCTTATGGAAAAAAGAAATAAACCCAAAATCATTAAGATTCTAAGCCCTTTTGAAGAATAATAAGATTTCTTAGAGGATCTAAGTCTAGGAAAAGCTACGTTTCTTTTATTGTTAATTGTTAAATTGTTCATACAATTTGTATCGTTGTTGTTAAAGAATTTGGTATGCGTAAAGCCTGATAACACAAAATCATCTTGTGAAATCAGGGAGTTTTTAATCGTTTTATCTATGTTACCGAATGGGGAGAGATCGGTTTTCATATCCTACGTTTTTATGTTATTGTCTGTACGTCAACAATTTACCTCGAGGATATTGTCATTAGCCTTAATAGAAGAGTTCATCCTTGTTAAGAAGATGTTAATAACTCGAGAAAATTGTTAATAGCCGAACGTAGTTATATATTGAATATTGTGCTTTTTTTCACCTGCACGAAAAAATTTATTATTGTGTAAAAGGGTGATTTTTTTTTTAATTTTTTTACCATTATCATTTTTACCATATCTTTGCAGTTATTTAGAATGAATCTAATTTGTTATGATACAAGTATCTGAAAAAGCCAAAATGATGGCTATTGAATTAATGAGAGAGGATGGATATGATGCTGCTAAAGATTATATCCGGGTAGGCGTTAAGAGCGGAGGATGTTCTGGGCTGTCCTATGACCTGAGTTTTGATAATGAAGAAAAGGAAAATGATAAGATCTTTGAGAATAATAATATCAAGATTATTGTTGACAAAAAAAGCTTCTTATACCTTGTAGGGACTGAACTTGATTATTCAGGTGGCCTTAACGGAACTGGCTTTGTCTTCAAAAATCCTAATGCGAACAGAACCTGTGGTTGTGGCGAAAGCTTCTCACTTTAATTTAATGACTTAAAATTATGAGTAAGTATACCGAGGATGATCTGAAAAAGGAACTCGAAACCAAAGAATATGAATATGGTTTCTATACTGATATTGAATCAGAAACTTTTCCTAAAGGGCTGAATGAAGACATCATTGTTGCCATCTCAAAGAAAAAGAATGAACCGCAATGGATGACAGACTGGCGATTAGAAGCCTTTGAAATCTGGAAGAACATGACTGAACCCGACTGGGCTAATGTCAACTATGTAAAACCTGATTTTCAAGGAATAAGTTATTATTCAGCGCCGAAACCTAAAAAAGAACTGGAGAGTCTTGATGAAGTTGATCCTGAATTATTAAAGACTTTTACAAAACTAGGTATCTCTATTGATGAGCAAAAAAGGCTTTCAGGAGTTGCCATGGATATTGTTATTGATTCAGTGTCAGTAGCAACAACATTTAAAGCAACACTAGCTGAAAAAGGAATTATTTTTTGTCCTATTAGCGAAGCCATTCAAGACCATCCTGAATTGGTGAAAAAATACATTGGAAGTATTGTTCCAAAAACTGATAATTTTTATGCTGCTTTGAATTCGGCGGTATTTACAGATGGTTCTTTTTGTTATATCCCCAAAGGTGTAAAATGCCCAATGGAGCTTTCTACTTATTTTAGAATAAATGAAGGTGGAACGGGTCAGTTTGAAAGAACGCTTGTAATTGCTGATGAAGGTAGTTACGTGAGTTATCTTGAAGGATGTACAGCTCCGGCAAGGGATGAAAATCAATTGCACGCCGCGGTGGTAGAGCTGATTGCCTTAGATGATGCAGAAATCAAATATTCTACGGTACAAAACTGGTTCCCTGGTGATGCAGAAGGTAAAGGCGGGGTTTATAATTTTGTTACCAAAAGAGGTATTTGCCATAATAATTCAAAGATATCTTGGACACAAGTGGAAACAGGTAGTGCTGTTACATGGAAATACCCGAGTTGTGTGCTAAAAGGAAATAATTCAGTTGGAGAGTTTTACTCTATCGCCGTTACGAATCATTTTCAACAGGCCGATACAGGAACAAAAATGATCCATCTTGGTAAGAATACTAAAAGTACCATTATTTCAAAAGGTATATCTGCCGGAAAATCTCAAAATTCATATAGAGGACTTGTTCAAGTAGGTTCAAGAGCTGAAAATGCCCGAAATTTTTCACAATGTGATTCTTTGTTAATGGGAAATGAATGTGGAGCTCACACCTTTCCTTATATAGAGGCAAAAAATACATCTGCTCAGATAGAACACGAAGCCACGACCAGTAAAATTGGCGAAGACCAATTGTTCTATTGTAACCAAAGAGGAATCGATACAGAGAAAGCTATCGCACTGATTGTTAATGGTTTTAGTAAAGAGGTACTCAACAAGCTCCCAATGGAGTTTGCTGTTGAAGCTCAAAAATTGTTAGAAATTTCTTTGGAAGGATCTGTAGGTTAAGATTTTTCAAATAGTCAAAATTATAGTTGAATAAAACATATTGATTTACATTGATCTGTGAAAAGTTTAAGAATCAAAAAAATTAAAAAAAATGCTTAAAATAAATAACCTGCGTGCAGGTATTGAAGATAAGGAAATCCTTAGAGGAATAGATTTAGAGGTCAAACCTGGTGAAGTCCATGCAATTATGGGCCCTAACGGCTCTGGAAAAAGTACACTTTCTTCTGTTATTGCCGGGAATGAAACTTATGAAGTGATAGCAGGTGAAATCGATTTTCAAGATGAAAGCATTCTTGAATTATCTCCTGACGAAAGAGCTCATAAAGGCATTTTCATGTCTTTCCAATATCCGGTTGAAATTCCAGGAGTTTCGACAACAAATTTTATTAAGACGGCCATCAATGCAAAAAGAAAGGCACAAGGATTAGATGACCTTCCTGCTAAGGATATGCTGAAAATGATCAGAGAAAAATCTGAATTGTTAGAAATGGACCGAAAATTTCTTTCTCGTTCTTTAAATGAAGGCTTCTCAGGAGGTGAAAAAAAGAGAAATGAGATCTTTCAAATGGCCATGTTAGAGCCTAAGTTGGCCATCTTGGACGAAACAGATTCTGGTTTAGACATTGATGCGCTTAAAATTGTTGCCAATGGTGTAAATAAATTAAGGAGTCAAGACAATGCAGTGATTGTTATTACGCATTATCAAAGACTTTTAGATTATATAGTGCCTGACTTTGTTCACGTACTACACAACGGAAAAATAGTGAAGTCTGGAGGCAAAGAATTAGCTCATGAACTTGAAGATAAAGGTTACGATTGGTTGAAATAGTTGAATTGATATGGATTTAAAAGAAAAATTAGTAACCTCATTTATGGCCTTTGAGAACAAAGGCAATATCGATCTTGATTCAAAAATTCACGGAATCAGAACGGAAGCTATAGAGGAGTTTGAAAAAACAGGCTTTCCGAGTAAAAAGCATGAAGAATGGAAATACACTTCTTTAAATAGTCTTTTAAAAAATGATTACAGTGTTTTCCCAAAAGGAGATGCTTCGGTTGAGTTTAAAAATGTAAAACAGTACTTTTTACATGAAATTGAGTCGTATAAAATCGTTTTTATTGACGGTGCATACAGCTCATTCTTGTCAGATACCACTCACGAAGGTGTCGATATCTGTATTCTTTCTTCAGCCTTGAAACAACCAAAATATAAAATGGTTGTTGATCATTATTTTGGTACAGTTGCCTCTAAAGAAGACAGTTTAACTGCACTGAACACCGCTTTTTCAAAAGAGGGGGTATTTATTAATATCCCAAAAAACACGGTGCTTCCAAAACCAATTCAAATTCTGCATTTTTCGACAGGAAATGAAAAAGAAATCATGTTACAACCTCGAAATTTAGTAGTTGTTGGTGAAAATTCTCACGTTCAAATATATGAACGTCATCAAAACCTTAGTGACAATGTGGTTTTAACCAATGCTGTAACTGAAGTTTTTGCTCATAAAAGAGCGATTGCAGATATCTATAAGATTCAAAATGATAAAATAACATCTTCATTAATTGATAATGTATATGTGCAGCAAAAAGAAAGCAGTATCGTATCGATTAATACCTTTTCTTTTGGCGGTAACATAACCAGAAACAATCTTGAATTTCATCAGGAAGGAGAACATATTACATCCAACTTAAATGGAATCACAGTAATTGGGAATAAACAACATGTTGACAACCATACACTTGTGCATCACAAACAAGAAAACTGTGAAAGTCATGAAATGTATAAAGGGATCTACGATGATGCTGCAACCGGTGTATTCAATGGTAAAGTAATCGTTGACAAACTTGCTCAAAAAACTAATGCATATCAGCAGAATGACAATATTCTAATTGGAGACAAGGCAAGTATAAATGCCAAACCTCAACTTGAAATTTTTGCAGATGATGTTAAATGTTCGCATGGATGTACCATCGGTCAATTAGACAATAGCGCCTTGTTTTACCTTCAATCAAGAGGGATTCCAAAAAAGGAAGCTAAGGCTTTAATGCTTTTTGCTTTTTGTAATGATGTGGTCGAAAAAATTAAAATTCCAGGTCTCAAACCGAGAATTAATAAAATTCTTGCAGAAAAACTTGACGTGGAATTAGGAATGGACATGTAGCCTTTTTAATAAAAGGCTACCTTGCTTTTTTAATAGTATATGGATTGACCGACAATTGATCTAGGAGATGCTTGCAACAATGTTTTTTATAAATTCATTGACATCAAAATTTGGATCACCCTTTAAACCTGTTCTGACTATCACCAATCTTTTACTGGGTATAATAAAAACATACTGGCCTTTAAAACCATTACAAGAATACATATCTAGTGGTGCATCAGGGTGATGACCACCTGCATTCAACCAAAACTGAGCTCCATACCTTCCTTCTGAGCTATTTGTTGGACTAGCTGCATATTTTACAAAAGAGCTATCTAAGATCTGTTCTCCGTTCCAGTTCCCTTCATGTAAATACAGCAATCCAAATTTTGCCCAATCCCTTGTATTGGCCCAGGCATATGATGAACCAATATAGGTTCCGGCTTCATCAATTTCAATTACAGCTGAATACATTCCTAGCTTATCTATTAACTCCCTGTACCAAAAATCCAGATAATCCTGATCAGAATCAAACTGTTCTTTCAAGAGAGGGCCGGCTAATAAGTTGGTGGTACCAGAAGAGTAATACCATGATTCGTTTGGTTGACCTATTAAAGGTTTATTAATTTGAGGCTGGCCCATATCTGAATCCAAATACAGCATTTTTGTAACGTCAGAAATATTAAAATATGCCTCACTCCATTCCAGTCCACTATTCATTTCTAATAGATTCGCATAAGTTATATTTTTTCGGGCATCAGAGTTCCAGGCCTCCAATCCAGTTTGTTTATGAATATCAAAGCCTTTTTGTTTTTGAAGGATACCATACATTGTACTGGTCAAACTTTTAGTCATCGACCAGCCATGCATCAATGAACGATGGTCAAAGCCTTCTAAATATTTTTCGGCAATGATATGATCTTCATAAATTACAAGGACTGACCGGGTTTGTTTTTCCTTCTCTCCAGCTTGATCGAAAGCATTTGCAACAGCTTCATCTAATTTTTTATAATCAATCTCAAGGAACAGCGTATCCTTTTGAGCAAGCTCTCCATAAGGGAATATCAGCTTCAGATCTGGCTGAATGCGATTTGGTTTGTCAAATACTTTCTTGATATTATTGCCTTCATTAATTAAGGTTGCCCCCAAGCCATCCTTAAAAACAGCCTTTCTTTTCATCAATCCAAATATGGAGGAAGTAACAGACTTCTCAGCCTCATTAATTTCGTATTTCGCCAAATTTATAGGTATAAATCCATTGTCTTCATTTATCATCGATTGCTGATCGCGATGAGCCAAAAAGATTCCGGAGGCCAAATTCTTACTAGAATAACCGGTTACAATATTCAAAGCCGGATAATAGATATACCCAAGAACTAAAGAGCTAATTAATAATAGAATAAGGAAATACTTAAGCGGCTTTTTCATAGGAATAACTAAATTAGATCAAGCAAAAATAAAGAAATTTTCAATTTGTTTTTGAACAGTTTAAGATGATACTATCGTATATTTGTATTTTGAATGATTCTAAATAAGCTATGTTCGATATAAAGAAAGTTAGAGAAGATTTTCCGATACTAAATAGAAAGGTAAATGGAAAGCCATTAGTCTATTTTGACAATGCAGCAACAAGTCAAAAACCTCAGGTTATGATTGATGCCCTTGTTGATTATTATAGCAATTATAACGCAAATATTCACCGTGGGGTACATACATTGAGCCAAGAAGCTACCAGCGCCTACGAAGAAGCAAGATTAAAAATTCAGAAACACTTTAATGCTTCTAAATCTTATGAAATTATATTGACCTCAGGCACAACCCATGGCATCAATATGGTAGCAAATGGTTTTTCTGATCTACTGAGTAAAGGAGATGAAATCATCGTTTCTGCTCTTGAGCATCATTCTAATATTGTTCCATGGCAAATGCTATGCGAAAAAACGGGGGCCTTACTTAAAGTAATCCCTATGACCCTTAAAGGGGAATTGGAAATGGCTGTATTTGATGAGCTTCTTTCATCTAAAACCAAGTTGGTCTTTGTAAACCATGTATCTAATGCGCTTGGCACCATAAATCCAATCAAACAGATAATTGATAAGGCTCATGAATTTGGAGCTGCTGTTCTTATTGACGGAGCCCAGGCTACACCTCATATCAAACCAGATGTTCAGGCCTTAGACTGTGAATTCTATACTTGCTCTGCTCACAAGCTTTGCGGACCAACAGGTGTTGGAATGATCTACGGCAAAGAAGAATGGCTCAATAAATTACCTCCATATCAAGGAGGTGGCGAAATGATTAGTGAAGTTACTTTTGAAAAGACCACTTATGCAGATTTGCCGCATAAATTTGAGGCAGGTACGCCAAATATTGCAGGAGTAATAGGATTTGGAGTCGCTTTAGACTATATGAACAGTATTGGTTTTGATCAGATTGCAGCTTATGAAGATGAGTTACTAACTTATGCTACAGAAAAATTAAATGCGATCGACAAGTTACTTATCTACGGGACTTCTCAGAAAAAAGCGGCTGTAATTTCGTTTAATGTTGAAGGATTACATCCTTATGATATTGGCTCTATAATTGACAAATTGGGTATTGCCGTCAGAACAGGACATCATTGTGCCCAGCCAATCATGGATTATTATAAAATTCCTGGCACAGTTCGTGCTTCATTTTCGTTTTACAATACTAAAGAGGAGATTGATCTTTTTATCGAAGCGCTTCTCAGAGCAATCAATATGTTATCTTAATCTTTTTATTATGAAATACTTATTCTTATTTCTTTCATTGGCTTGCACGGCAAATAGCGATATACAATCTAAAAAGCTAATCATAGCTGATCATCTTTCTGACTGTGTTGGTGTTGGTCCGCAAACTTGTATGCTTGTAAAAGAATCACCTGAAGATGACTGGACTTATTTCTATGATCAAATTGAAGGTTTTGAATATGTTCCTGGTTACACGTATGAGTTGATCGTTACAGAAATTAAAGTTGAAAATCCAGCGGCTGATGCTTCTTCAATAAAATATCAATTGAAAGAACTTTTATCGAAAGTGGCAACGGACCAAAATTCAGAACTCATGAAGGAATGGAAAGTGTTAAAACTAAAAGGCTTAGAGCAAATTTCATCAGCCCCTACCCTTCTCTTTCATGAAGTAGATAACAGGCTAAGTGGCTTTGCCGGGTGTAATAATTATTTTTCCACTTATGCTATTTCTGGTGTAGAAATTAAATTTGACAAAACTGGTTCAACCAGAAAACTCTGCCCTGATATGTCAGCGGAAGATACTTTCTTGAAAATTTTGCCTGAAGTAGCTCGTTTTGAAGTTGTAAAGAAAGAGTTGTATCTGTATGATAAAAACGACGAAGTACTGATTATCGCCATGTCAATTTAGAGTTCTAATTTACCAGGCTTTTCCTTTTTTAAAAGCTCGAACTCTTTATCTATATGTAAGTTTGCGGATTTTGCGGCCGCTACAGCTAATTGGTCACATCTCTCATTTTGGGGATGGTCATTATGACCTTTAATCCATTTAAATTTGACCTGATGTTTTTTATATATTTTTAAAAACCTTCTCCATAGGTCTGCGTTTTTTTTATCTTTAAAACCTTTCTTCACCCAACCAAAAACCCAGCCTTTTTCGACTGAATCTATAACATATTTGGAATCTGAAAAAACCAAGACCTGAACGCCATCTTTTTTAAGTTGTTCTAAAGCTACAATTACGGCAAGTAGCTCCATTCGGTTATTTGTAGTCAATCTGAATCCTTCCGAAAATTCTTTTATATACGGCTTTCCTACCCATTCCATAATGATACCATAGCCTCCTTTGCCAGGATTTCCGCTACATGCACCATCTGTATATACGTTAACTCTCATAAAGACTTTAATAAACTTTCAATGACCCTTGGGAAATTCTCCTGTTCTAATTGATGAATTTTTGCCGCCACATCATCTGGTGTATCTTGAGCCGTAAGGTCAACCGATTTTTGAAAAATAATGGCTCCTTCATCATAATTTTCATTCACATAATGAATCGTTATTCCAGATTTTGGCTCCTTATTCTCTACTACAGACCTGTGAACATGCATTCCATACATGCCTTTTCCTCCATATTTAGGAAGTAAAGCCGGGTGAATGTTGATAATAGTGTTCGGGAAATCGTGAATCATTTGATCAGGAATCTTAAGTAAAAACCCAGCCAACACGATAAAATCCGCATTTTTATTCAAAAAACTTAAGAATTCCGGCTTATGCATTTCGTGTTTCGAAAAGATTCTTGTAGGAATCCCTAAGCGCTTGGCCCTCTCTAAAACACCTGCCTTTGCGTTATTTGTAACTACGCAACTTACTGTTGCCAGGTCACTTTCGCTAAAATATTCGATGATGTTTTCGGCATTGGTTCCAGAACCTGAGGCAAAAATAATGATCCTAATCATAATCGAATATTTAGTAAGTGGAAGCAAAAAAAAGCATAATAATCAAATTGAAAAAAGAAAAGTTAAAGTATTTCTACTTTCCGCTTTGTTTAATTTTTTTTACTTTTTATAGATTAGAAGTTAAAATATATTATTTTTGCAGCATAATTAAATTTAAAAATAAAAAATTATGTCAGACATTGCATCAAGAGTTAAAGCTATCATCGTTGATAAATTAGGAGTGGACGAAAATGAAGTTACTAATGAAGCTAACTTTACCAACGACTTAGGAGCAGATTCATTAGATACAGTTGAGTTAATTATGGAATTTGAAAAAGAATTTGATATCCAAATTCCAGACGATCAAGCAGAGAACATAGGTACTGTAGGTCAGGCTATTAGCTATATTGAAGAAGCTAAATAAATTTATACTTTGCTTATAAAATTACGAGCTTTTCCTATTTGGAAACGGCTCGTAATTTCTTGTTTTGTTAATAAAAACTTCAAAAATGGAATTAAAACGGGTAGTTGTAACAGGATTAGGGGCTTTGACTCCTATAGGAAATTCTGTTAAGGAATACTGGGAAGGACTGACTGACGGTGTTAGCGGAGCTGCTCCCATTACCTATTTTGATGCTTCAAATTTTAGGACTCAATTTGCTTGTGAACTTAAAAACTTTGTTGCCACTGATCATTTTGATCGAAAAGAGGCACGCAAAATGGATAGGTTTACACAATATGCTATGGTTGTAGCTGATGAAGCGATTGCTGATTCTGGTCTTGATTTAGAAAATGAAGATACTTCAAGAATAGGTGTAATATGGGGCGCAGGAATAGGCGGTCTTGAAACTTTTCAAAATGAAGTTCTTAATTACGCAAAGGGAGATGGATCTCCGCGTTTTAACCCATTTTTTATTCCAAAAATGATCGCAGATATTGCCCCTGGGCAAATTTCGATCAAACATAACTTACAAGGCCCTAACTTTACTACAGTTTCTGCCTGTGCTTCCTCGGCTAATTCTATTATTGATTCTTTGAATTATATTCGATTGGGTCAAGCAGATATTTTTGTAACAGGAGGTTCAGAAGCTGCCGTAACTATTGCCGGAATGGGTGGTTTTAATGCCATGCATGCCTTATCTACAAGAAACGATGATCCAAAAACGGCGTCCAGACCTTTTGACAAAGATAGAGATGGTTTTGTTCTTGGAGAAGGAGCCGGAGCTTTGATTCTAGAAGAGCTAGAACATGCAAAAGCAAGAGGTGCTAAAATTTATGCCGAAGTAATCGGTGGTGGCCTTTCTGCTGATGCACATCATATAACAGCGCCGCACCCTGAAGGTCGTGGAGCAAAAAATGTGATGCTGAACTGTCTCAAGAATGCTGAAATTGGACCTGAAGATGTAGATGTTGTTAATATGCATGGAACTTCAACTCCACTTGGAGATGTTGCCGAATTAAAGGCCATTAAAAGTGTTTTTGGAGATAATGCCTACAATTTAAACATCAATTCTACTAAGTCGATGACTGGCCATTTGTTAGGAGCAGCTGGAGCTATTGAAGCCATTGCTTCTATACTTTCAATCAATCATGGGATTGTTCCTCCTACTATCAATCATTTTACCGATGATGATCAGATTGATCCAAAATTAAATCTTACATTTAATAAGGCTCAAAAAAGAGAAGTTAAGGTAGCAATGAGCAATACATTTGGGTTCGGTGGACATAATGCCTGTATCTTATTTAGAAAATTCGAAGATTAAAACTTAATGAATCTAATTCGCAAAATAACAAATTCTCATTCTGCCAAGGATGAAGAATTTATTATGGCGATGAAACAGATTTTAGGTTATAAGCCCAAAAAAATTGATTTTTACAAAGAAGCTTTTACCCACAGCTCACTTAAAAGAGTTAATAAGAAGGGTGTTCCAAAAAATTATGAACGTTTAGAGTTTTTGGGAGATGCCATTTTAGGGGCAGTGATTGCGAACTATCTTTTTAAAAAAATTCCTACAGGTGACGAGGGCTATCTCACACAAATGCGTTCAAAAATAGTTAGTAGGGAGCACCTAAATGAATTAGGCAAAGATTTAGATCTGATTCATTTTGTCGAGAGCTCCGTTCCAAACACCAATTTTGGAGACAATATTCATGGCAACCTGTTTGAAGCTTTGATTGGAGCCATTCATTCAGACAGAGGCTACGCCTTCACTGAAAAGTTCATCTTCAGGTTTGTTATTGAACCCTATGTGGATATTGAAAGACTGGAAGGGAAAATTACCAGTTATAAAAGCGTCCTGATAGAATGGAGTCAAAAAAGAAAGAAAAGAATTAAATATAATGTTTACGAAGACACTGGAAATGACACATTAAAGCATTTTAGTGTAAAATTATTAGTCGACCAGGATTTGGTGTCAAAAGGACGAGCAACCTCCAAAAAGAAAGCTGAAGAGATTGCTTCAAAAAGGGCATATTATAAATTAAAAGCTCAAATAGAGGCCTGATTTATTCTTCATGTAACGCTTGGTTATGATTACTAAATCGATTTCGTAAAAAATTGAGTTGATTTATAAAAACTATCTTTATTTTTGTAAAAACGCATGCTTTAATCTAATTATAGTGTCAAAAATTCATTCTATTGATTTTGAATTCGATCACGACTATGCTCTGATTGGGATACACTCAGTTTTGACTGATTACAGAATGGCTTATTTTTTAAACAGTCATTTAGACATACGATTAAGACGATTTAAGGATGATCTTGATTTTAAATATGAAAATTGTAGTTTTCCTCTATATAAATTTGAAGACGAGACAGCATTTACATCATGGTCATTGATGGCTAATAAGTATGTATTCACTGAAAACACAAGTGAAGGAGGAACTATCATATTTCCTGAAGAGACAAAGATCTCTTATTTAATCCCCGAAAAGAAAAGAGTGGATTATTTCATAAAAATCGAAGGCTTAAAGGATGATGCTGCGCTTAATAAGACGTTGCTTAATATCAATAAAATAAATAACATTATGGCATCCTATGCCATAGACCCTATGGATTTAAAATCCAGAGATAATTTAATTTTTTAAAGAATGAAAACTAGAAAAAAAACGAAAATAGTTGCCACCTTAGGACCAGCTGTATCTACCAAAGAAAAAATCAAGGAATTGATGGTTGCCGGTGTCAATGTATTCAGAGTGAATTTTTCTCATGCCGATTATGAAGATGTTAGAACAAAAATCAAATATATCCGTGATTTAAATAAAGAAAACAATTTTAATGTTGCCGTTCTGGCGGATCTTCAAGGGCCAAAACTGCGTGTTGGCGTCATGGAAGAAGGCGTTGAATTGAATGAAGGGGATGAATTTGAATTTACTACTGTCAAGTGTATAGGTACAAAGAAGGTAGCCTTTATGACCTACCAGGATTTTCCAAAAGATGTTCAGAAAGGAGAAAAAATTCTCATCGATGACGGGAAGCTTTTATTCGAAGTTTTGAGCACAGATAGAGATAAAAAAGTGATTGCTAAGGTTATAAGAGGGGGAAGTTTAAAATCTAAGAAAGGTGTTAACCTTCCAAATACAAAGATCTCTCTTCCAGCACTAACTAAAAAAGACATAAAAGATGCCAAGTTTGCTATTGAGCAAGAGGTTGATTGGATGGCACTTTCATTTGTGCGTACACCAGAGGATCTTGTTAAGCTAAGTGATCTTATCAAAGAAAAATCAAGTTATAAGATTCCAATTATTGCGAAAATAGAAAAACCTGAAGCTGTTGAGAACATCAACCATTTAACATCTTATTGCGATGGGATAATGGTAGCAAGAGGTGATTTAGGAGTTGAAGTTCCAATGCAGCAAGTACCTATCATTCAAAAAATGTTAGTTAGAAAAGCAAAAGAGGCGCGTATTCCAGTAATTATCGCGACTCAAATGATGGAATCAATGATTACAAGTCAAATACCAACTAGAGCAGAGGTGAATGATGTGGCAAATTCAATTATGGATGGTGCTGATGCTGTGATGCTCTCGGGTGAAACATCAGTTGGAGATTATCCAACGGAAGTAATTAAAGCCATGAGAAGTATCATCGTAAGTGTTGAAGATTCTGAATTGATCGAAGGATACGTTCAAGGAGTTAATTGCATTAATGAAAGGTATATTTCAAAAGCTGTTTGTAGTAATGCTGCTAAACTTGCAGATGAAATTGAAGCTTCGGCCATAACGACATTAACGAATAGTGGTTATACTGCGTTTCAAATTTCTGCCAGAAGACCAAAATCAAATATTCTTGCATTCTCAGACAACCCTCGTATTTTGGCTCAATTGAACCTTTTATGGGGTGTTAAAGCTCAGTTTTATGATAGAATGGTGAGTACTGATGAAACTGTTGAAGATCTTAACCGTATGACTTTAGAAAGGAATTATGCAAAGAAGGGCGATTTTGTAATCAATCTTACTTCTATGCCAGTTCATGACAAAGGGATGGTAAACACCTTAAGAGTTTCTCAATTGTAAATTGAAACTTAATAAGATTCCTCATTGATCAATTTAATTCCATCAGCAATAAGATGCTTGATGGATTCAAGCTCATAGGAATTTTCTAAATGAGACTTCACAAGCTCTTTTGTATCTGAACTTTCTTCAGGATATAAAAGTTCATAAATCTCAAGAACCAATAACCAGTCATTCGGGAAGTTTAACACAAGCTTCCCGAATATTGTTTTCAGCCTAACCGAGTCAATCAGTTTTGACTGCCTCATTTTTCTTACCTCTTCATAAAGTTGAAAAAGCTCAAGTTGCTCAGCGCTATAATCAATTTTATGTGTTTTCTCTTTTGGTACTTCAAATTGTTGTCCAAAAGAATTTGGATCGGCAATTCCTGAAAAAGCTGAAATCACGGATTCGCCAACGGCCATATCATAAATTCCCCAGGAAGGGTGAAACAATACCTGGTCTCCATAGCTTACTGTACAATTTCTAAATGAAATCAATATGATTTTGCCCTGAAGATTTCTCTTCCCTGTTATTATTTCTCCTTCAACCCTAACGCCTCCTTCAAACAATAGACTCGTTGTTCTTCCTTCATAAATACCATAAGCTTCAAGATCAGTAGGTGACATATTCTCAATCGCAAGATTAATCCCTTTTAATTTACCTATAGGTGAGCCAAAACCATCTAAATGGTATGTCTTATCATGCCCTATCAATTCTTTATTTTTATACGCCAAGGCAGTAGGGCCCTTTGTTTTTAAATAAATGGGGCGATTATAATCATCAGCAATCAATTCAGTGAATTTTCCTGAAATCTGAATTCCCGTGCATAATTCAACCGTTCCCAAGTTCTTTGAGTTAATTAATTTTTGCACTCCTCTGAGTCCTCCTTTGCGCAGTGACATGGAATTAGCATATTCCTCTAGTACAAAGCTTAAATGCGCAAAATCTTCGGTAACGAATAACTGGGGCTGTGGCTTTGTAATATCAAATTCAACCTTGGCAGCATTAATGGTATAAGGAAGTTTTTTAACCTGATCACTCATGCACCATTTACTTTCTCCAATAGATGACAGTAGGCCAGCTCCATATATTTTCGGGGCTTTCATATCCCCGATCAAACCATATTCCACGGTCCACCAATGCATATTTCTGATCCCTGCCATCTCGCTGGGGTCACCCATATTTTTAGAAATGGCTTTTATCTGTTCGGTAGCTTCTTGTATGTCTTTCTTCTGAGTATTTGGATCTTCTTTTATTATTGACAAGTGCCTGATCGCCTCATACAATTCAAAATCCTTCGCTGAAGAAATCGCCTTTGAACCAATTTCACCAAAACGACGTAAGTATTCTGCATATTCCGGGTTCGCAATTATAGGTGCATGCCCTGCAGCCTCGTGTATGATATCAGGTGCCGGCGTATATTCTATATGTTCTATTGTACGTATGTCCGCTGCGATAACCAGCGTGTTATAGGCTTGAAATTCCATAAAAGCATTTGGGGGAATAAAACCATCTACCGAAACAGCTGCCCATCCAATTTCTTTGAGAATTCGATTCATCCCTTCCATTCTTGGAATTTCTTCTGTAGAAATTCCAGCTTTCTGAAGCCCCGATATGTATGATTCATGAGCCGTAGACTTTAAGTAATCCATATTCTTTCGCATAACATATCGCCAAACAGCCTGGTTTTGCGCTGTATATGAATCGTAGGGTTGCTTTAAGATAAAATCACGTAAGTGATAGGGAAGCTTCTCCAACACACTATTTGAAAGATACTCTCGGGCCATAGAACGCTTTTTTGTAAAGTTATATAAATTAAATATTTCGAGAATTTTACTACATCCTCAAGCCATTGGTCACAATCTTGACAATTTCGTATGTTTAGATTCCTTTACTTAAAAATAAGTTCCCAATTTTAGTAGTAGCAACATGAATAATAAAAATAAATCTTTCAACATGACATTGCATTTATTTTTATCTAAATTAGCCGGAATCAAAAATTATCCCACATTTCATGCTCAAATTCATTCCATTTATTTCTCTTATTGGCCTGTTTCTTATTTCATGTAATTCAATGAAAATCATCGACAAGCCTATTACTTTTGACGATGAAAGGAAGCAATTGACGCTTGAATATATGTCAAAAAGATATGGGATTGAAAAAAGCACAACAAGCATTTCGCCAAAAATGATTGTTGTCCACTGGACAGCTATCCCTGATTTTGAACAGTCATATAATGCATTTAAAGATAGCAGACTGCCTAATTCAAGAGTCGATATTACCAGTGCAAGTGCCTTAAATGTCTCTTCACAGTTTCTTGTGGACCAAGACGGAACGGTGTATCGCCTCCTTCCTGAAACAACAATGGCCAGACACGTGATTGGTTTAAACCATTGTGCCATAGGAATTGAAAACGTGGGTGGCACTGCAGACAAACCCCTGACCAAAAAACAATTGAAATCAAATGTTAAATTGGTCAAGTTCTTAAAAAAACAATTCCCTGAAATCGACTATGTAATTGGTCATTACGAGTATACCCTTTTTGAAGGGCATCCGCTATGGCTCGAAAAGGATCAAAAGTACCGTACAGAAAAAACAGATCCTGGCAAAGATTTTATCGATAACATACGTAAGTCTACAACCTCTCTTAGTTGGGAAACAATTCCTGTTAAAAATTAAACTATGACAAAATATTTACTCCTACTACTGCTTCCTTTTATAGGCTATTCTCAGAAAGAAACATTAGATCAACGCCTTTTTGCGTCTTATGATGATTACAAAGAAATCACCATAGATAAGAGACGGTTTAAACATAATGATATTCAGCCACTCATTGACAGTCTAAAAACACAAAAGGCTTTTGAGGTTACCATATTAGGAGAATCAATTCAAGAACGCAGTATTTCAATGATCAGTGTTGGTGAAGGTGAAACAGACGTTCTTTTATGGTCTCAAATGCATGGTGATGAGCCAACAGCTACAGCAGCTATCTTTGACATAATCAACTATTTCAAGCAAAATAAAACCCTATTGAAAAATGTTAGAGTCCATTTTATACCAATGCTAAA
Source organism: Lutimonas halocynthiae (assembly GCF_030409835.1). Taxonomy (GTDB): domain Bacteria; phylum Bacteroidota; class Bacteroidia; order Flavobacteriales; family Flavobacteriaceae; genus Lutimonas; species Lutimonas halocynthiae. The sequence goes on along the minus strand of NZ_JAUFQO010000001.1, from coordinate 641,651 downwards.
CCCAGATGGCGCCGAAGCTTTTTCTCGACGTAATGCCATTGGTATAGATATCAATCGAGATGCTGTCAGACGTCAGTCTCCAGAATCAGAAATACTAAAAAGAGTAAGAGACAGTCTCGATGCTGATTTCGGGTTCAATCTTCATGATCAAAGCAAGTATTATAATGCTAAGACAACTGAAAAACCAGCGACTATTTCATTTTTAGCACCTGCTTATAATTTTGAAAAAGACATCAACGAAACAAGAGGTAACGCCATGCGTGTAATTGCCAATATGAATAAGGTAATACAAAGATATGCCAGAGGTCAGGTTGGCCGGTATTCGGATGAGTTCGAACCAAGAGCCTTTGGTGACAACATGCAATTATGGGGCACAAGTACGATTCTTATTGAATCTGGAGGTCATTATGACGATCCAGAAAAACAGTTCATTCGGAAATTAAATTATGTCAGCATCCTATCAGCCATAGAAAGCATTTCGACAAAAAGTTATGAAGCAACCACACTTGATCAATATATGTCTATACCCAAAAATGATCGTAAACTCTTCGATCTTAAAATTGAAAACTTAAGCTTCTCATACCTTGGTTTAGACTTTAAAGTAGATATTGGTGTGAATCATACTGAAATTGAAAATAAAAATCACAGTGAGTTTTACTATTTAGGTAAAATCAGCGATGTAGGTGACCTTTCAACACACTATGGATATGAAACGCTTGATGCAGAAGGTTATGAGTTTAAAGTTGGCGAAACCTATCCTAAAATACTAGATGATTTTGAAGCTTTTATGAATTTAGATTTTACGAGCTTGCTAAGTCAAGGCTATACTTCGGTAAGCATAAATGATATGCCGAAGGAGATTAAATTTACTCCGAAGCCAATAAACATTATCGACATCAAAAAAATCATGATACCAAAAAACAATTCGATGCCTATGTCACCTATTAAAATTGGGGCAGATGCTACATTTTTATTAATGAAAAACGATATAGTGGTTTATGCTATAATCAATGGTTTTATATACAATTTGGATGAAAATAAAAACATGGTCAAAAACGGGCTTGTTAAATAAGGTTTTACGTCGTGGAATGGTACCAAGGTATTTGTTTTTAACAGGTTTCCTCTTCATCTTGTTCTCTTCCTCTTTAAGAGGTCAATCCTATGCCGGAAAGGTGATCAGCTTAGAAAACAAATTAGAGATTCAACAGGTTCAAATTATTGACAGTCTTCAAAACATAATTGAAACTACTGATCAAAATGGCCAGTTTCTTTTAAAGTCCCAGGGAACATTTACATGTATAAAAGAAGGTTATTATCCAAAGAAATTCAATGTCAATGCAGCTGAAATGACTATTGTCGAGATGGAGGAAAAACCATTTTCCCTTGCTGAAGTGATTATAAAATCTAATCACTTTCAAAGTGAATTAAAATATATTTCTTCGTCAATAGCCGTAATTCCATTCTCTCAAATTAAGAGCAATAATGGCGTCAATATTGCTCCTATTCTGAATAGTGTGCCTGGCGTTTATATGCACAATGGAACACTCAATACAAATCGAATAACCATTCGTGGTATTGGTTCAAGAAATCTTTTTGGAACAAGCAAAATCAGGGCCTATTATGGAGATATTCCTCTGACTAATGGTTCAGGAGAAACAACCATCGAAGATATTGAACTAGAAGGTATGGCTCGAATGGAAGTGCTTAAAGGGCCTTCATCCAGTCTTTATGGAGCTGGTCTCGGGGGCACCATACAACTTATCCCAGACAAAGGTGTTTTTAACACAAAAGCCATCGCTACAGCCTATACTTTTGGTTCATTCGGGCTTCAAAAGTTTTGGCTTAACGCTAACCTTGCAAATAAAACCAATTCAGCTAAAATTACTTATTCCAATACCCATAGTGATGGCTACAGAGACAATAATGAATTAGATCGACAGACCCTGACACTCGCCTCTAATCATTATCTAAATGAAAAAAACAATCTTAATATAATCGCTAATTTTATCGACCTCAAAGCTTTTATTCCAAGTTCTTTAAATGAAGAAGATTATATCAATGAGCCAACTAAAGCAGCCTTTACATGGGGTCAATCAAAAGGCTTTGAAGATTACAAGAAATTCTTATTAGGGGTATCCTGGCAGCATCAATACAACGAAAACTCCAAACAAATAAGCAGCATATTTGGCAGCTTATTAGACTCTTATGAAGCAAGACCCTTTAATATTCTTGAACAGAATACCAACTCTATTGGCTTACGTACAAGGTTTATACAACAATTAGATCTATTCCAAAAGGACTTGCAATGGACTGTTGGTTTTGAATATTTTAATGATTTAAATCAATTGAAAACTTTTGAGAACCTTTATCAGGATTTTCCGCCTGGAACAGGAAGCGTTCAAGGTGAAGAACTAAGCGATTTTGATGAAAAAAGGTATTATTATAATCTCTTTCTTGAAGGTAAATACCAACTTGCAAATAAATGGCTTCTCGATTTAGGTCTGAATTTGAATCAAACCTCCTATAAAATTGATGACAATTTTAATGACGATCAAAATAACCAATCCGGTAACTACAGTTTTGACCCTATTTTATCTCCGAAGATTGGCCTCAACTATCAATTGAATAAAACTAGTATGCTATACGCTTCGGTGAGCCATGGCTTCTCTCCACCAAAGCTTGAAGAAACCTTATTGCCAGATGGCCTTATTAATAGCGATATTCAACCTGAAACAGGCTGGAATTACGAAATTGGAAGTCGTGGTAAATTCATCAAAGGCATTTTTAATTATGAAATTGCTCTGTATTATATGGATATTGACAATTTATTGGTAGCCCGAAGAATAGGTGATGATCAATTTGTTGGCGTAAATGCCGGTAAAACAATTCATAAAGGTCTCGAAATCGAAATTAATTATTTCTTGCTTAACAAACCTACTATTCAATTAAGTCATTCAAATGCTTTGAGTATACATCGGTATACATTTGATGAATTTCAAGATCTTGATGAAGATTATTCTGGAAATGACTTGACAGGAGTGCCAGACAAAACCTTTTTTTCGCAGCTTCATTTAACCACCTTATCCGGATTTTATACTTACCTAAACTATCAATTCATAGGTGAGATTCCGTTGAGAGATGACAATAGTATATACGCTGACAGTTACCAGCTGGTAAATTTAAAAGCCGGGTATAAAATAAATTTAACAGCGCACTTCAAACTAGATGCTTATGTTGGCGTAAATAATGTTTTCAATGAAAAATACGCCTCAATGTTGCAAATAAATGCGGCAAGCTTTGGAAATAACGCTCCTCGCTATTATTATCCAGGAGAACCCACAAATTATTATGCTGGCCTGAATCTAAAATATACTTTTTAAAAAATTGTATCTTTAAACTTAAAATTTATCAAAATGAATAAAATCACTCTTGTCATCGTCTGTTTGTCCTTTTTTATGACCCAATGTCAAAAGACTAATGAATTTACCAGCAATGGTGACTTTAGTTATAAAGCTGAAACTGTTGTGGATGGCCTTGATATCGCCTGGGGTTTAGAATTTCTGCCTGATGGATCGCTATTGATTGCAGAGCAAGAAGGAGATTTAATCGTTTTTAAAGATGGCGAAAAAACCAAATTAAAAAATGTCCCGGCTGTGGTTTACAAAAACCAAGGTGGATTGTTAGATCTAAAATTGCATCCTGATTATGCAAACAATGGATGGGTCTATTTTTCCTTTTCAGGAAATACTGAAAACGATGACAAAGGGGCCAATACAGTAATAATGAGGGCCCGAATCAAAGGAGATGCATTAGTTGACAAAGAGGTTATTTACAAAGCAACACCGAACACAAAAAAAGGACAACATTTTGGGTCTCGATTAGAATTTGATAATGATGGCTTCCTCTTCTTTTCTATTGGCGACAGGGGCAACAGAGATAATAACCCTCAGGACATCAAAAGAGATGGCGGAAAAATATACAGGCTCCATGACGATGGAAGTATTCCATCTGACAATCCGTTTGTATCCACAGCGGGTGCAAAGGCCGCCGTATATTCTTATGGACACAGAAATCCTCAGGGAATGGCCATGCATCCTCAAACCGGAAAAATATGGGTTCATGAACACGGTCCTCAAGGTGGAGACGAGATCAACATTATCGATTCCGGTAAAAACTATGGCTGGCCATTAATTACCTATGGGATCAACTATGACGATTCAGAAATCACAAAAGACACAGATTTACCCGGCATGGAACAACCGCTGCATTATTGGGTTCCGTCTATTGCACCTAGTGGTATGACCTTTATAACAACTGATCTATATCCAGGCTGGGAGAATCAATTACTCGTTGGCTCACTTAAGTTCGAATATTTAAACCTTGTTAAGCTTGAAAATGGAAAAGTTATTAGTGAGGAAAAATTAATTGAAGATATGGGTAGAGTCAGGACGGTTAAAATAGGTCCTGATGGGCATATTTATGTTTCTATTGAGCAGCTCGGTATTGTAAAAATCGTTTCGAATTAACATTTAATATTTTTCGTGACACGATTATCCTTCATTTTTTTTGATTACAGCTAAAAATCCCCTTTTTTAAAGGGATTCCTGCATTATTTTACCATAAAATCTGGTTCAAAATCTAATTGTTCCTTATCTTTGCATTTGAATTTTTCAATAGTAAATGAGCCATGGATAAAAAAGTTATTTTGATCATATTAGATGGGTGGGGTGAAACTCAAAACCCTGATGTTTCAGCAATTTATAAAGCTAAAACACCATTTTTCGATTCACTAATTAGCAATTATCCAAACGCGAGTTTACGCACTGATGGATTAAATGTAGGTCTACCGGAAGGTCAAATGGGAAATTCTGAAGTGGGTCATATGAATCTTGGCGCCGGAAGAATTGTATATCAGGATTTCGTTAAAATCAACAATGCTGTTGCAGACGGGTCTATCGCTGAGGAAAAAGTGATCACAGATGCTTTTGCTTATGCAAAAAAGGAAGGTAAGAAAGTACATTTCTTAGGCCTTCTTTCTGATGGTGGAGTTCATTCACACATCGATCACTTAAAAGGTCTTTTAAATGCAGCTGATAATTATGGTCTAGAAGATGTTTTTGTACATGCTTTTACCGATGGAAGAGATGTTGATCCAAAATCAGGTCTTGGGTTTACCAAAGAACTTGAAGAACATATGGCTACTTCAACGGGTAAATTAGCCAGTATTTGTGGACGTTACTATGCAATGGACAGAGACCAGCGATGGGAAAGAGTAAAACTTTCTTATGATGTTATGGTTAATGGAATTGGGGAACCTTCTATGGATGCTGCAGCAAGTATGCAAAAAAGTTATGATGCTGGTGTTACAGATGAGTTCATCAAACCGATTGTTATGACCGGAGACGATGGGCAGCCAGTGGCAAAAATTGAAGATAATGACGTTATTATATTCTTCAATTTTAGAACAGACAGAGGTAGACAATTAACAAGAGCACTATCACAAGAAAATTTTGAAGAATTTGACATGCATACTTTGCCGTTGTACTATGTGACATTGACAAACTATGACGATTCATATAAAAAAGTATCAGTGGTTTATCCTAAAGATAATCTTACTGAAACCTTGGGTGAAATCCTGGAAAACAATAATAAAAAACAGATTCGAATCGCTGAAACAGAAAAGTATCCTCATGTGACTTTCTTTTTCTCTGGCGGAAGAGAAACTGAATTTGATGGAGAAAAAAGACTGCTTTGTCCTTCTCCAAAAGTAGCTACTTACGACCTGCAGCCTGAAATGAGTGCTTTCGAAATTAGAGATGCCATTCTTCCAGAGCTTAAAGCTCGTGAAGCAGATTTTATTTGCCTGAATTTTGCGAATACGGATATGGTAGGTCACACAGGCGTAATGGAGGCCGCTATGAAAGCAGCTGAAGCCGTTGACTCATGTTTGAAAGACGTCATCAATACGGCTTTGGAAAATAATTATTCAAGTATCGTTATTGCCGATCACGGAAACAGTGAGAAAATGCTTAATGAAGATGGATCACCTAATACGGCACATACAACTTATCCTGTCCCTTTAATTCTGGTTGAAAAGGATAAAGAGAATGGTATAAAAAATGGTGTTTTAGGCGATATCGCGCCCACTGTTCTTGATCTTTTGAAGCTCTCTAAACCTGGTTCAATGACGCGTGAATCATTACTGAAATAAGGAATCTGGATAACAGAAAAGTAAACGAACACGAAAACACTTAATATTTCGTTTATATAATATGTTAAAATTACCTAATTGAAATACTTTTCTTGGTTTTAGGATTGTATTATGATTAGATTTGATAAAATTTGGAGATGAAAATGTTACCTAAAAATTCTTTATTGATTGCCGTCGATTTCGACGGTACAATTGTAGAAGATGCTTATCCAAAAGTTGGGGCTGCAAAGATTTTTGCTTTTGACACTTTACTCGAACTCCAACAAAAAGGGCATCGTTTAATCTTGTGGACATACAGATATGGAGACCGGTTGCAAGATGCGGTAGATTTTTGCAAAAAAAACGGCCTGGAATTCTATGCTGTCAATAAGAGTTATCCCGAAGAAAAATTTGATGGAAGTATCAGCAGAAAGGTAAATGCTGATGTGTTTATTGATGATAGAAATGTAGGTGGCTTATTGGGTTGGGGTGAAATTTATCAGCAATTGTTGAAAACAGAAAAACCTCATGAGCACAAATCGAAAAAAGGCTTATTTGGCTTTTTTAAGAGTTAATTTCTTTTTTTGCTACCACCATTCCTTTGTTTTCTTGCCTTTTCTCTCATTTCATCCTTTAGCAAAAGGAATTCTTTGTACTGATCGTCATTCAATATTTTAGCGACCTCAATATTTTCCTTATCAGAAATAGACTTTAAGGTTTCTCTTTTTACTTCTTGTGTAAGGACCTGGTCTCTTAAAGCCTTCCTTTCAGTCATGGTTTGACGAAGCACCTCTTTAAAACTGATCTCTTGTAATTCATCTAGTTCTAAGGTTGACACCATGGTTTGCATCGCTTCTTTTTGGTTTCCCTTCTTAGACTCTCTGCCTTGACCTTGTGCATAAGTTGAGAGATTTAGGGATAAGAATACTATTAATAACAATACATGTTTATTCATAATTTTTCAATTTCTAGTTTACCTTCTGACTCGGTTTCTGAAAAAAGGTTTAATGGCAAGTGTAAAAAAATATAATTCTTTGAAAGATTCAATCAAGAGGCTATAAAAGATCAGAATTGATTTTTTTGTCTCTATCTTTTTACAGTATCTTTGCCATATTAAATACAAGTCATGATACAAATTAAGTCCCGTGAAGAGATAGAATTGATGAGAGAAAGTGCTCTTATTGTTTCTAAGACACTTGGTGAAATTGCGAAAGTGATAAAGCCCGGTATTAGTACTTTGGAATTGGATAAAATTGCTGAAGAATGCATTAGAGATCATGGCGCAATTCCCGGTTTTTTAGGGTTGTATGACTTTCCAAACACACTTTGTATGAGCCCGAATGAACAGGTGGTTCATGGAATTCCAAATAAGCAACCACTAAAAGAAGGCGATATTATATCAGTAGATTGCGGTGCGCTTAAAAATGGTTTTTATGGCGATCATGCCTTTACTTTTGCTGTTGGAGAAATAGATCCCGAAACTAAAAAATTACTTGAAGTGACCAAAGAAAGTCTTTATGTAGGCATTAGAGAATTCAGAACAGGTCAGCGCGTAGGTGATGTAGGTCATGCCATTCAAAAGTTTACTGAAGGTCATGGGTATGGAGTTGTAAGAGAACTTGTTGGTCATGGTTTAGGAAGAGAGATGCATGAAGATCCTGAGATGCCCAATTACGGTCGTCGCGGAAAAGGCAAAAAATTTGTTGAGGGAATGGTGGTTGCCATTGAACCTATGATTAATTTAGGAACGCATAGAATTAAGCAATTTAGTGATGGTTGGACCATTAAAACTGCCGATGAAAAACCAAGTGCACATTTTGAACATGATGTGGCTATAGTTAATGGAAAACCAGAGTTGCTTTCAACTTTTAAATATGTCAATGAAGCTTTGGGTATCGTGACCAATGAAGAGGCTGAGTTTAGAGCCAAATAAGAGATCATTACATGAAGCTATTCAAATATGTACTGAATACCATCCCGAGACCCTATTTGATCAAAATGAGCTATCTCGCAACGCCAATTCTTTCAGTTTGGTTAAAAGGAGATCGATATACTGATCCTATAGATGGAAAAAGCTTTAAACGCTTTTTACCTTATGGTTATGGAGAACAAAGACCAAATGTCCTTTCACCCAGTACACTTTCTTTAGAAAGGCATCGTTTGCTTTGGTTATACTTAAAAAATGAAACAGATTTTTTCCAAAAACCTTTAAGAGTGCTACATATGGCTCCAGAACAATGCTTCTTATCCATATTTAAGAAAATGAAGCATCTTGATTATACTACCGCAGATCTTTATTCACCTATTGTAGACGTTAAAGCAGATATCCTCGATCTTCCGTTTAAAGATGGAGAATTTGATTTGGTTTTTTGTAATCACGTACTCGAACATATAGAGGATGATAATAAAGCAATGAAAGAATTGTATAGGGTAATGAAATCCGGGGGAATGGGTATTTTTCAGGTTCCTCAAGAATTAGCAAGAGAAACTACATATGAAGACCCAGATATCATAACACCTGAAGACAAAGCAACACATTTTGGACAATACGACCATGTGAGAATTTATGGAAGAGACTATTTTGATCGATTAAGAAACGCAGGATTTAATGTTGAGGAAGTCGATTATTCGCTGAAACTAAGCCCTGAACTCGTAGAAAAATATTGCTTGGCAAAAGGAGAAATCTTACCTGTTTGTTTTAAACCTTGATTGGATACCTAGGGTTCTCAGAGGGTGATTTAAGTGAGGGGCTCACTTAAATGAGGCCTTCACTTAAGTGAAGGCTTGACTCATGTCACTTATTTCAAAAAGTAAACATTAATCAAAAAATTGTTGGTTTAAAACCCAATGAAGTCTTATTGTAGAAGTATAAAAGCCAGATCTACTCAATACTTAAATTTCCTTGATTGCAGCGGTATCGATCCATCCCATCTTACCATCAGCAATTTTGATCTTTTTCCAGTTGTCCAGCGTTTCCAGGATCAGTACTTTGGTACCTTCATGCAGTTCAAAATATACATCACTAGACTTGGTTGGCGCATTTTTTACTTCGGCAGCAGGATAGAAAATAATCGCTTCAACGTTGGTATCCATATGGTGTTTATTTCTGTATGCAAAAAACAAACTCGTGGTGACAAAAATCACAGATAAGATACTGGTAATAAAATAAAACCTCTTCTTCCCGGTACTGTAAGAAAAGTGATACATTAAAAATAAAAAAGCAAAGAGAAAAGCAAGAGCAACAGCTATTTTCGACCAAGTTTCATAGGTAAATCTTAAAATGATACCATCCATGAATTTCTGCCATAAACTTTTGGGGATCGGCTCAATATTGTCTAGAATCATATTATTAGCGAATCCTAAATTAAACCTTACGTCTTTGTCATTCGGGTTCAATTTTAAAGCCTTTTCATAATAATAAATGGCAGGTGCTACCTGATTTGTTCTATAGTAAATGTTTGCCATATTGAAGTAGAGAGAAGCAGATTCCAAATCTAACTTTTCAATATTTTGATATTGTTCTAAAGCTTCAATATACTTTTCCTGCTGGTATAATTTATTAGCTGATGCAAATAAACTATCAGGAACCTGAGCCTGTACAGAAGTGCCTGCAAAAACCAGTAAAGAAATAAAAACGGTATGTATTAAAAATTTCAACATGTTTATTTAAATCAATCTATAGCTATAACTGTTTATCAATTTTCGCTATTACTCTTTTGGCATTTTCATATTCTTTCTTCATCATCACATCAGTAGATGGTGTATAACGGGCATAATCACAATTCTCCAAAACCGTACCAAACTCCTGTATAGTGTTTTCATCCACCTGTCTCTTTTTCAGGATCTCTGCAATTCTCTCACGAGAGATATCTGTTGTTTCTACGTGTAGTTTAGCCTTAAGGTAATTATGAAGTGCTTTTTCTAAGGCAATATAAAAAGCTTCTTTTTTACCCAATACTTTTCTCGCCTGAGACAGATACTTTCTTGCCAATCTATCGGCTTTCCTTCGCTTGTTTCCTATGATGTCACTATCCCTCTGCTGTTTCTTTTTACCTATATAGATACCTAATGGAATCGATAACAAAGGCAAAATCATTAGCACATAAAATAAATTAGAATCCATGAAATCCTCATCCTTCAAGGTCGAAACAAAACTTGTTTTCAAATGAATATACCTAATATCACCTTCATTACTAACCACAGCCTGTTTATTGTTACCTATCACATTCTGATCTGATACTTCCACACCAGTCAGGGCATTTAATACTATGGGTTCGGTTTCAACTGAATAATACTTTTCTTCTTTTGGATTAAAATATGAAAATGAAACACCCGGAATCTTGAACTTACCTCTTGATTGAGGAACAACCGCATATTGGTCATAAACGCTCCCTTTAAGACCGCTCATGGTAGTTCTGATATTCTCTTTGTGTTCTGGTTCATATTCTTCCAAACCGTTCGGAGTTGAAATACCCGGTAATTTAACCAGCTTAAGATTTCCTTGACCTTTCAGTTCTACTTTTATTTGGGCTGATTCATTCGCCTTAAGATCCGTTTTACTAGGTGTAACGGAGAAGTCAAAATCACCTACGGCACCGCTAAAGTTAAAGGGTTTATTTTCGGTTGGTAATTCTTTAACTCTTATGATTTTTCTACCAGAGGTCAGTGTGAAATTCACATCATTCATCAACATATTCCCGAAAAAATCTCTCCTGCCCATTGGAATCCCGGCAGTAATCTCCATTTCAAGAGGTTCTATTTCAAGCTTTCCTGATTTATGAGGAATTAAAACTGTCTTCCTGACAATCACAAAACGATGGGGTTTACCACCATAGGTTCCATTTTTTGCCACCCACTTTTTAACTTCGATGTTTTGATTCCAAAAACCATTGAATGAAGGGGATGAAGCCTCCCTTGTATTTTGAACATTTACTTTGTTAATGTCAACATATAATTTATAAACAACTGAAATACTCTCACCCACATAAGGGGTCATATCAGACACTTCAGCCACTAAATGAATGTTTTGTTGTGCTACATATCTTGGGTCATTAGGATCCTCAGGAATATCCACAGCATCCGTCACAGATATCCTAACCGTATTAGATTTGATAAGTTCCCCATCATAGAGAACGGTAGCAGAAGGAATCGTAAAAGTTCCCTTAGCAGTTGGCTGGATTACATAGGTGTAGGTTAATTTATAAGAAGTCTTCCCGTTAATCGAAGAAAAACTGCTAGACTGACTTGGACCAGCTAATACCTTGAAGTTTTTAAAATCAGGAGGAGTGAAATCATCCCCACCTTGCTTATCAATTGAAAACTCAATACGCAATCTTTCGTTTAGACCCAGTTCAGTTTTACTAACAGCCGTTTTGAACGTCACCTGTGCGATAACGTTTTGCGCTGTTATGAGCAATACCAATATGGATAAATACTTCGCTTTCATTTTCTAAACTTTCATTCTCAGTTCACTTTAACGACAAAATGACGTTTTTATTTACCAATCTTTTTCCTGATCGACTTTTTTACCTTTTGCCTTTTTGGCATTTACTTTTTGCTGTGTTTTATTCTCTTCATTATTCATGGCTTCCAGCAATTGTTGAATTTGTTGCTGGCTCAATTGATTTGGCTGAGGTTGCTTTTTTTGTTCCTTTTTATCACCCTCGTTCTTTTGATCTTGCTGGTCGTTTTGATCATTTTCATTGTCTCCTTCATTTTCATTCTGATCCTTTTTCTCGTCTTCTCCCTGATCCTCTTCCTGGTCTTTATTTTCGCTGTTTTGATCTTGATCTTGATTCTTATCCTTATCTTGGTCTTTATCTTTATCCTTGTCTTTGTCCTTATTTTGATCATTTTGTTGATCTTTAAGGAGTTTTTGAGCAAGGGCTAAATTATATCTTGTCTCTTCGTCGCTCGGATTTAATATCATTGATTTTTTATACGCCTCTACAGCCTTATCATACTGCTTGTTTTTCATCATCACATTTCCAATATTATGGAAAGACTTCTCTCTGGTTTCAACAGCAACAGAACTTTTGGCTACCAGTTCGTATTGAGGCAAGGCTTCTTCAAACCTGTCTTGCTCATAAACCGCATTGGCAAGATTATAGCCCGCCGTACCATAATTTTGATTTTCCTTTAAGGCTTTCTTATATTTAACCTCCGCATCGACAAATCGCTTTTGCTTGTAAAGATCATTTCCCTTTCTCAACATTTGTTTCTCCGCCAACTTAATCTTTACCGGTTCTTGTTTCTCTTGTTCTTTTTCCTGAGCAAATATGGTCAGAGGCAAAAAGAGCAACACGTAAATTATATTTTTCATTTTACCGTTCATTAAATAAATTCAACTTTTGTACCCATTTCGTTTTCTTGTTCAATAAGAAAACATCTAATACCAACATTAACAAACCAAAGCCGATAAACCATTGGAACTGGTCCTTATAATCAGAGAATTGTTTTGTCTCAAACTCTTTTTTATCTGCCTTCAATAATAGCTCTTCAACATATTCTATAGTCTTAGAGGTTTTATTTCCATATATATATTTTCCATCACCTTTATCGGCGATATCCTTTAATGTTTCCACATTCAATTTCGTAATAACAACTTCATCTTTGTTGTCTTTTTTATATCCCAGAAATTTTCCTTTTTTCTTTATAGGAATGGGGCCTCCCTTGTTTGTCCCTACTCCTATCGTATAGGTTCTAATGCCAAGATCAACAATTTCTTTCGCAATATCGCTCGACTTCTCTTCGTGATCTTCACCATCAGAAATCACGAATAAAAACCTATTGGTTTGCGTATCATCATCAAAGAAAGTCTTTGATAATTCTAAAGCCTCATTAATTGCCGTCCCTTGTGATGAAACCATATCAGGACCTGCATTTTGCAAAAACATCTTCGCAGCGCCATGATCAGTCGTGATAGGAAGTAAAGGATATGCATTCCCCGCATAGATAATGATACCAACACGATCACTACCCAGTTTATCAATGATCTTTGATATGATTTGCTTAGATTTTTCCAGTCGATTAGGCGCAATGTCTTCAGAAAGCATACTTTTTGATACATCCAGGGCAAAAACAATATCAACTCCCTGCCTTTTTACCGTCTTTAATTGGGTTCCCATTTTGGGATTAACCATTGCAATGATCAACAGTGATAAGCCCAATAGCACAAAAATCATTTTTAAAGCCGGTTTAAAAACAGATTTTTGAGGACTCAATTGCTCCAACAAAGAAAGATCACCAAACTCCTTTTGCTTTTTCACCTTCCAAAACCAGTTCAGAAGATAGAACAGCAATAAGATCGCAATGGCGACAAATAAGTAAAAATATTTTGGTTCCTCTATTTGATACATATTTTACTAACTAGATAAAACTTCTATAAACCGTGAATCTCAACAACATTTCTAACATGATCAGAAATCCTGCAAGTAAGATCAAGGGTCTGAATTTTTCTTGATAATTATAATACTTGAACTCCTCTATTTCGGTTTTTTCAAGCTTATTTATTTCCTCATATATGGCTTCAAGCTTTTTATTTCCCGTAGCCCTGAAATATTTTCCATCCGTTTCAGCAGCGATGAATTTTAAAAGCTCCTCATCAATTTCTACCGGTGCATTCCTGAAAATTAGCTTGCCGTTTAAATCCTTTGCCACCGGAAATAATGCGGTACCATTTGTACCCAATCCAATCGTATACACTTTTATATTTAATTGTTTGGCCAGTTCCGTTGCCGTCTTGGGGTCTACAAACCCAGTATTATTAACACCATCCGTAAGCAAAATAATAACCTTACTTTTTGCCTTGCTGTCTTTTAACCTATTTACGGCTGAACCCAAACCCATTCCAATGGCGGTTCCATCTTCAATTTGACCCCATTTAATTTTTCTGATCGTATTCTGAATGATGGTTTTGTCACTGGTTATTGGAGTCTGCGTAAAGCTTTCACCCGCATAAACCACAATGCCAATTCTATCATTTGGTCTTTTCTGAACAAATTTACTTGCCACATTTTTTAAGGCTTCAAGCCGATTTGGCTTCAGGTCTTTTGCTAACATACTTGCTGAAACGTCAATTGCCATGACAATATCAATTCCACGGGTAGTTTTACTCCTTTTACTAACTTCTACATTTCTTGGACGCGCCAAAGCAACGATCAACAAGGCGATAGCAAGCAGCCTCATTGCATAGAGCATCGGTTTTAATTTTGCCCATATATTGCTCTGTTGAAATCCTGCAACACTGGGAATATGTAAATTCGCATTATCCTTCTTTCTTACAAAAAAGTACCACACAGCCAATACTGGAATGAGCAATAACAGCCATAGAAAACCCGGATTTGTGAACTCCATATTACTCCCTATCATCTTCTTCTTCTTTAGTTTCCAACTGAATTGGATGTAGTGTATCTATAATTCCTTCTGCATCCATTCTATGCAGGCTAATTTCATTTTGCAAAGGTTTTGACTTGGCAAATTTTACAAGATCCGCTTCCTGCAATAACTTCTGCAATTTGACCAAAGTGTCTTTTGGTATATTGAGTTTACTGCTACTATTAAAATCAGTAATCGTTTCTAATAATTCATCGGTTGTAGATTCTAAGGCAGGGATGTTTAATTCTCTCTCTATAAATGTTCTTACGATATCCGTCAATTCAACATAGTATAACTTGATCTTATTCTGAGAAATAAGTTCCTTCCCGTCTAGCTCCTTTAACCTCTTTTTAGCTGCGTCAAAAGGAGGAATTCTCAATAAAATCTCTTCCTCCGTTGGTTTATCTCTTAAAACAAAATAGAGTATCAGACCAATAATGATTAACAAGGCAATTAAGCCCCAGAAATAGTTTAAATAATCACTAAACAGATAAGGTTCGTTTTCTATATCCTTGATATGATACATCGGTTGCTTGATTGTATCTACAGGAACCGTTGCCACATCAATAATCACATCTTCAGTAAGAAATCTTTTGTCTTTTATAAAAATCTCCTGTCCTGGTAAAACGTACCTTCCGCTGTCAAAACTGGTTAAAGTATATTTTTTGATCAATTGATTCTTTAAAGAATCAATCTCATGAGATGTAACTACCCCAATTCTGTTTAAACTGTCTAATTCCAGTTTTGGGAAGCGAACATCTGAAGTTTGGTCAACTATAATTTCATAATTAAACTGTTCACCTATCCTGATACTTGTCGTATCAATTTTAGAGGAAACTTGTCCGTATCCTACTATGCCAATGAACAAAAACAACAAAGTGAAAACCCTTCTAAAACTATTGGTTCCATGGCCCAAACTCGTTTTCTTAGCGTTTTTGATGTTATATAATAGATAAAATAAATATCTCATTTTCTTCATTCAATTTTCAATTCAATCATCAATAGATTGAAATACTATGCCCTTCTTTTGAAATAGCCCAATAACTTTTTAACGTAACTCTCATCAATCCTGGTGTTGATTACACCCGAACCACTCTTTGTAAAAGAATCTTCGTAGTAATCTACTGTTTTCAAGTAATTGGCACGATAATTCGTTCTCACAGATTTAGAATTTGTATTGACCAATTTGATCTGCCCACTTTCCGCATCTCGCATGGGCACCATTCCTAACTTAGGTAATTCTGTTTCCAGTTTATCATATACCCTGATTCCGGTTACGTCGTGTTTCTTCCCAACAATCTTTAATGCGCTGTCATAACCTGTATCAATAAAATCTGATAGTATAAAGACAATCGCCTTTTTCTTCATCACATTTGAAAAATATCGTAAAGCTTGGGTAAGGTCAGTTTTTCTGCTATTGGGTTTGAACTCAATCAATTCTCTGATGATTCTAAGCACATGTGTTTTCCCCTTTTTTGGAGGAATGAACAATTCAATCTCATCAGAAAACAACAACAACCCAACTTTGTCATTATTCTGGATTGCTGAAAAAGCAAGTGTTGCGCTTATTTCGGTTAATATATCTCTTTTAAATTGCTGAGTTGTTCCAAATGATTCCGACCCGCTTATATCAACAACAAGCATCATGGTCAATTCTCGTTCTTCTTCAAAGACTTTGATATAAGGCTCATTATATCTGGCGGTAACATTCCAATCGATAGACCTGATGTCATCACCAAATTGATACTGTCTCACTTCAGAAAAGGTCATACCTCGCCCCTTAAAGGAACTATGGTATTCTCCCGAAAAAATGTGGTCAGACAATCTTCTTGTCTTGATCTCAATCTTTCTAACCTTTTTAAGTAATTCTTTAGTATCCACTGGCCGGTATTCTAATTAAACTTCCTAATTCTTCCTTCCTGGAAGAACGCATCTTTAAGTTTTGAATAGTTGTTGATAATAGATTCATTAAGGCACTTCAACCTCATTAACGATTTTATTAATGATGTCAACTGAAGTAATATTCTCGGCCTCGGCCTCATACGTAATTCCAATTCTATGTCTTAACACATCGTGAACTACCGCGCGAACATCTTCAGGAATAACATAACCTCTTCGTTTGATAAAAGCGTAACATTTAGAGGCCATTGCCAGATTGATACTACCCCTTGGAGAAGCTCCAAAGCTAATCAGCGGTTTTAGGTCAGCCAAACGGTAATCTTCAGGGTATCGTGAAGCGAAAATTATATTTAGAATGTATTTTTCAATTTTTTCATCCATATAAACCTCTTTCACAGATTCTCTTGCTCTTAAGATTTGTTCTACGGAAACTACCGGATTAACTTGACCAAAAGTTCCCTTCAGATTATGTCTCATGATCATTTGTTCGTCTTCCATTTTTGGATAATCAATCACTGTCTTTAACATAAATCTATCCACCTGAGCTTCAGGTAACGGATAGGTACCTTCTTGTTCAATTGGGTTCTGGGTAGCAAGAACTAAAAATGGTTGTTCTAATTTAAAACTAGTATCTCCAATTGTGACCTGATGTTCCTGCATGGCCTCTAACAAGGCAGACTGAACCTTAGCAGGCGCTCTGTTGATCTCATCAGCCAGAACAAAATTAGCAAATATTGGCCCTTTTTTAATCGAGAAATCATTCTCCTTCATATTAAAAATCATGGTACCAATAACATCTGCTGGCAATAGATCAGGGGTAAATTGAATCCTACTAAATGACCCTTGCACCGCTTTAGACAAGGTGTTGATTGCTAATGTTTTGGCCAATCCAGGAACTCCTTCAAGAAGAATGTGTCCATTACCAAGCAAACCAATTAGCAGTCTTTCAAGCATGTGTCTTTGCCCTACAATAACCTTATTCATTTCCAAATGAAGCATCTCGACAAATGCACTTTCTTTCTCTATTTTCTCGTTGATCAATCTGATATCAACATTTGCGTTTTGTGTATCCATTTATCTTTTTAAATTTCTTTTCGTTTTATACAACAAGGGCAACAAATCTAAGGGTTAGGCAAGTTTTTTCTTGTTAAAATTTGGTTAAAAGTGTAAAATAAAAAAACTCGCCGGAGTGGCGAGAATTGTGTATCAATACTGTTCTTCTTTATTTGGAAAATCCTTTGATTTCACATCTGAGATATAACTTTTAAAAGCATTGCCCATTTCGGTATATAGATCGAGATATCTTCTCAGGAATCTCGGGCTGAATTCATGTGTCATTCCTAACATATCATGTGTTACCAAAACCTGACCATCAACGCCATCTCCAGCTCCAATTCCAATAACCGGTATCGAAACACTTTCGGCAACTTCCTTTGCTAATTTTGCGGGAACTTTTTCAAGTACAATTGCAAAACAGCCCAATTCTTCTAATAATTTGGCATCTGCCATTAATTTACCAGCCTCTTCCTCTTCTCTTGCTCTAACAGAATAGGTACCAAATTTATAAATTGACTGAGGCGTTAAGCCCAAATGTCCCATAACAGGTATTCCTGCTGACAAAATTCGAGTAATCGATTCTGATATTTCAGCTCCTCCTTCCAATTTTACCGAATGGCCTCCTGATTCTTTCATAATTCTGATGGCCGAATCTAAAGCTTGTCTTGAATTCCCTTGGTAAGTTCCAAATGGAAGGTCTACCACTACTAGTGCCCTGTCAATGGCTCGCACAACAGAAGAAGCATGGTAGATCATTTGATCAAGGGTAATTGGTAAAGTCGTTTCATGACCAGCCATAACATTCGATGCTGAATCACCTACTAAAATAATGTCTATACCTGCGTGATCTACAATTTTTGCCATCGTATAATCATAAGCAGTCAGCATGGCGATCTTTTCACCTTGCTTTTTCATTTCAAACAATGTTTTGGTTGTAATCCTTTTGTATTCCTTTTTAGCTGCAGACATAATTAATATTTAGCAATGCAAAAATAGCGATAATTTTTAATCACTAAGCCTAGGGTTTTAAGTAATTTGAAATTACCGACTATTCCCTAAAAACATTGGAATCGTTTATTTGACGACCCTGACCAAATTGGGAAATATGGTTGGGGCAAAATTCTTTACCGGTTCATATAAAATTGATTTTTTAACCTTCTCCTTTTCTACAAAACGCAAAGAAGCGTTTATTTCATCATAAACAAGTAAAACGATACTTAAGATCAAGGCATATTTGACTAATCCAAAAATGGCTCCAACCAATTTATTGAAAAACCCTAAAGCTATTGTTTCTGCAATTTTAGTCATGGCCTTCCCCAATAAAACCATACCGATTAGGATGATTAAAAAGGTTCCGGCGAAAGAAACCAATTGTAACATTGATTCGTCCCAAGTCACATAATCTTTAAGGAAATTACCTAAAAAATGAGAAAAATGAATGGCTCCATAAACACCAAGTACCAAACCCACCAAAGTAGTTACTTCAACAAATAAGCCTTTTAAAAAGCCGTTCACAGTACCGAAAATCAGGATAATCCCAATTATTATGTCAATTGTATTCATATTATTTAACTTTTAACTACAGTAATTTCATCATCTATGTAAACCAATATTTTATCTACAACCTCAAAATTTAATTTTTGTAAAACTAAGGCATAATTATCAATTTGCAGTCCATGATTTTTATTGGATTTTCCTGTTTTATAATCTATAATTGTTACTTTATTTCCATCAAACACCAACCTGTCTGGTATGATTACCTGGCCCGAATCCGTCAAAATTTCTCTTTCTGTTAGTACTTCCAGCCCAACTTTAAAATACATGTTTAAAAGAGGGTGATTGACTATTTCTAACATCAGTTTATGGATTTCTGCATATGATTGTTCTTGCAATAACCCTTTAGTGACCCATCTTTTTAAGGTTTTGTCAATCATGTTTTCATCAACAACATCTGCCATCATTTCATGAATCAAATTTCCATAGCCAATGGCCTCCGCTCTGGCTTCATCCCATAGAATTTCTGAATTGGCCACGATATGTATTTGATGATCCTGCCATGAACTACTGATAAATTCTTTTTGCAATTCGGCTTGATTTGTAGATGAATCCGGCTCACTGGCTCTTTCGTTTACACCAAAATCATAGGTCATCTGGTTCTCTTCCCATCTCCCTTGCTGCTTCAAAAAATCGACAAACAATTGAGAGCTGGTTCCCAATTTTCCTCCTGATTTTTTCAGCTCAGAAATGACATATAACTGTTCAATGGCCCGGGTCAAACAAACGTATAAGAGATTAAAGCTATCCAACTCCTTTTCTTTTCGCTGTTCCTCGTAAATAGCAGTTCCTGCATCTCCCGTCTTTGTAATTCCGGATGATGAATTAACCAAAATGGTATCAAATCCATTAAATTCTTCTTCGGGCAAACCTCTGTACCAGGCCTTTGGATCTCTTTCAAAATAAATATCAAGATTATATGGAAAAATGACAACAGGAAATTCAAGCCCTTTTGACTTATGAATCGTCATGATTCTTACTGCTTTAATGTCTTCAGAACTCACAATATTCAATCTATCACCCTTTTCTTCCCAATATTCCAAAAAAGAAATATTCTTTTGCGACTTTCTCTGTGTATAATCAAATACGAAATCCAAAAAGAATTGAAGAAAAGCATCAGATTCTTTTGTCAGTCGGAAGCTTCTAATAAGATCTTCTATACCTTCTAAAATCGAATATTCGTTAAACGTTTTTGTTTTATAATAGATGTCATATGCTTCAAGAGATTCGAATATGTCTTTCAAATCCTTCTTAATGAAGTCCTTAATAAAATCATGCTTTTGTGAGGCAATATTCAAATGCCCAAATAAAAAATTTAAAACCTCGAATTTAGCGTCCTCATTTTTATCGTCTTCAATCATTTGCAAAAAGCTAATGATAAAACTAACCTTCTGATTATTCTTGACTAACAAGGTTTCTGAACTTATGATATCTACGCCCTGCTCTGTCAAATATTTAGCAATGGCCGCCCCTTCTTTTTTCTTTCTAACTAAGATGCAAATCTCATGGGCCTCATATTGATTCAAAAGATCTTTAATTGTATCATAGACATATTTGGGATAAACCTCTTCCCTCATTTCACTGTTCTTGAGGGCTTCCATAAATTGCAATCTTACAAAACCACCTTTTTTTTGATTGGTCTTTTGATCATTGCCTAACCTGTATAAATCACCATAGGCACTATTTGCAAAATGCTGAGAAATATGGCTAAAGAAACCATTGTTGAAATCTACGATCTGCTGGTAACTTCTATAATTCGTCTCAAGATTCAACGCGGCTTTAGTCGTTTGAAAAGGATTAGATTCATAGTCTTTTTGATCTGAAGACAAGCTGATAAACTGTTCTGCACGACCTCCCCTCCATCTATAAATAGCCTGTTTTGCATCCCCTACCAACATCAAACCAGCTGCCTCAGCACTCAAAGCATTATCAACTAAAGGAATTAGGTTTTGCCATTGCAGTACAGAAGTATCCTGCATTTCATCAATAAAAAAATGTTTAAACCGCTCTCCTAATTTTTCATAAATAAATGCGGCCGGTTCATTGACCAAATGATCACTGATCAATTGATTAAATTCGGCATTTAATCTGATATTATTGTTGGTCTTTAATTCTTCCAATGCCTGATTGATGGTGTTTATAACTGCTAACGGAACCAGGTTTTTTAATATTAATTCGTTGAGTTTATATTTTTCATAGACCAAAGCCGCTTCCTGATAATAGGCAATTAGTTGCTCAGCAATGGCATCGATTGCTGACTTCACCTGTTCAGGTTTGGTTTTCCCATAAAAGTTTCTTTCTCCAATATTTCGAAACAGACTACTCTCTTGATCAAAATCTAATTCTCCAGGCTGATTGATCATTTTTAAAAAGAAATTTGGAAATTGAGATCGCAAAAAATCTTTAGTATCAATCCCTTGGTCATTTATTAAGGTCAACGCTTTTTGCCCTGTTTCTTCGATCACTTTTTTATAAACACGTTGCTCCTTTCTCAATTTAGAAGATAAGTCTGAAAACGATGACAAGCTCTTTCCGGATAATTTTTTAAGCTCCTTTGCATGATTCTCATTTAAGATCAGCCTTGAAATCTCAAAGAGATCCTTACTCACATCCCAAGATTTATCTTCAAGGGTTTTTTCTTTAGAAAAGGAAACCAAAAGAGTTGTCAATTCCTGGTCAATTCCTATCCTTGACAATACCGCATCTACGGCTTCTTTTAAGATCGAATCAGTATCGAGTTCAACCTCAAAATCAGTCGACATACCCAGGTCAAAAGCAAAAGATTTAATTAATTTATTGGTAAAACTATCAATTGTTTTTATGTGGAAAGAAGCATAATTTTTGAGTATATCCTGAAGTCTTTCTTTGGCTCTAATTTTCAATATAGCTGCATCCAGCCCTGTTTCTGAAATAAGAGAAGATAGCATATCATCCTTTTCATCTTTCTGATTTATGACAGAAAACCGAAGTAGGTTCTCAAGAATTCTATCCTTCATTTCAGAAGCAGCCTTATTTGTAAAGGTAATTGCCAAAATATGCTGATACAATCGCTGATCAGGATCGCTCAAAATGATTTTCAAATATTCCTTAACAAGCGTGAAGGTTTTCCCGCTTCCTGCAGATGCATTGTATACTTGAAAAGTTGAAGGTTGGTCCACTTATTGATTTTCCATAAAAGTAAGGAAAATGAGCTTATCAATAAGTTCATTTTCACAAAAATCAATTCGCGTAAAACATTTTCTTAACCTATAAAAATTCGCCAAATCTGAGCTACTAAAAATGTAATGATAAAACCTAATATAACGGGTAAAATAGAAGCAACAGTTGTCCATTTCACGCTTTTAGTTTCCTTATAGATCGTGTAAATTGTTGTACTGCAAGGGTTGTGAAGTAAACTAAACAACATGAGATTTACTGCAGTCAATAAAGTCCATCCTCCTGCTCTTAGAATATTTCCCGTACCAGAAACAGAGTCAAGTTCAAACATCACCCCGGCTCCTTCTCCTCCGGCGATGCCTGTGACCATTACGGTAAGCATAAGAATAGTTGGGATAACAATTTCATTTGCAGGAATAGCTACAATATAAGCGAGCAGTATCACGCCATTAAGACCTAATAAAAATCCAAAACCATCTAAGCTTTGAACTGTCCAACCAGCCAGGCTCAGATCACCAACATAAATATTCGAAATAAGCCAGATAATTGCCCCTGCGGGAGCCGCAAAAACGATAGCTCGCCATAACACAATTAAGGTTCTGTCAATAATAGAAGTATAAACCGTTTTCCAAAAATTGGGCGGTCTATAAGGCGGTAATTCCAAATTAAATGTTGACACCTCTCCTTTTAGAACAGTTCTTGACAAGCCCCAAGAAACTAAAAACATGAAGGCTATTCCAAGAATGGCTATTCCTACCACGGCAAGTAAAGAAGCCAGGCTTGAAAATGCATCCGGAACCACCGCTCCAACAAATATGGTTGCAATCAAAATCTGAGTTGGCCACCTACCATTACAGAGTGAAAAATTATTTGTTATAATTGCTATCAGACGCTCTCTAGGGCTGTCTATGATTCTAGTGGCAACCACCCCGGCAGCATTACATCCAAAACCCATACTCATAGTAAGAGCCTGCTTGCCGTGGGCGCCAGATTTTCTGAATAAATTGTCCAAATTAAAAGCGACCCGTGGTAAATAACCAAAATCCTCTAATAAGGTAAACATTGGGAAAAAAATTGCCATAGGAGGCAGCATTACTGCAATGACCCAGGCAACTGCTAAATAGACTCCATCGAAAAGGAAACCACTAAGCCACCACGGCATTCCTAATGTCGCACCTAAATTCTTCAGCATAGGATGCAAACCTTCGAGCAACAATTGAGCTAGCATGGCTGAAGGGTAATTCGCTCCCACAATAGTCAGCCAAAGAACCAGGCCTAGTATTAAAAACATTATCGGAAACCCCCAGGTCTTACTGGTGACTATTTCATCAATTTTTCGATCGATCCTAAACCGATTTTTGCCAGAATCCTTCATCACCGAACTCTCGGCAATTTCTGAGGCATCCGCATAAATCCCTTCCGCAAGATGATCGTGAAAATCTTCTCCGATTTTCCATCGCAGTTCATTGGTCATGCTCAATATCTTATCAACAGAATTATTCTCCATACTACACTAATTCACCAGCTTTTAATGCCTCAATTATTCTGTTATCTCCTTCAAGTAATCTAAAGGCAATCCATCTGCTATTCGGAATATCAGGGAATTCTGCCTCAATTTCTCCACTTAATTTTGTGACTGCTTCTAATATTTTTTTAGGAACATTTTTAATTTTTCGTGGTTTGCATAGTATCTTACCTGAAGCAATCTCATCAACTGTCTGGATAAGTTCAGGTATTCCTCTTTGATATCTCGCACTCGTGGCCACAACCGGAATTCCCAATTCCCTGCTTAGCGTTCTTGTATCGATCGTAATGTTATTTCGTTCAGCTTCGTCGATCAGATTAAGACATAAAACAGCCTTATCAGTAATTTCAAGAATTTGCAAAGCCAGATTTAAATTGCGTTCCAATCTACAGGCATCAACAACAATAATCGTAACATCAGGTTTCCCAAAAAGAATAAAATTTCTTGCAACCTCCTCATCCTGTGAAGTAGACAATAAAGAGTAGGTTCCCGGAAGATCAACCAGTTTGTATTTCTTATCCGCATATGAATAGGCTCCTTCAGCTCTGGCAACCGTTTTTCCAGGCCAATTCCCCGTGTGCTGACGCAATCCGGTCAAGGCATTAAAAACCGTACTTTTCCCAGTATTAGGATTCCCAGCAATAGCAATAATATGATCAAAACCACCAGTGTCAACTCCAAGTTTTTTTAATCCTTCCGAATTAAAATGAGCGCAAGACCCACATGCATGATCCTCTTTCTTCTCCATAACTACAATTTATTTATAAGAATTTTAGAAGCTTGATCCCTTCTCAGTGCAATACTTGTTCCTTTCACAGAATAAGCCACAGGGTTATTCATGGGGCTGTTTAGATCGATCTTAATCTCTGTCCCGTTTACAAATCCAAGATCAAGGAGTCTCCTTCTATTCTCTCCCCGACATTCTTTTGACATCCCTACGATTTTACCAACTTCTCCATCAATCAAACTCGAAAGTCTAACGGTTCCTTCTTCTTCAACCACTTCCTTTTTTAGGGCTGACACTGTAATATTTGCCGCAACGATGGGCGCCAATATAAATTCCTCTCCTTCCGAATGAAAAACAATACGTTCATTGCTCTTTTCTTCTATCCTGATCACCGAACCGATATGAATCTTTTCGGCTAAGATCTGCCGGTAAATTACATCCGGTTCATCCTCTATATGCACTATTCTACCAACACTATTTGCTGGCATTGATGACAAGGGCTCTCCATCTACTTCCTTTAGCATTCCTTCATTATTAGGAATAGGGTCTCCATGAGGATCATACATTGGGTTTCCTAATTGATTTGCCAACCTATCTGTTTCTTCATGACTCAAAACATGTTCCATCTCTTCAGCCATATCGTGCCAATCCGTTTTGTCAAAACCTGTTTTCTCTGCCAGATACTTTTCCCACAATCTATGCACCCTAATAATTTTTAGGGCGTATTGTCTTCCGTCATTTGTTAATCGAAGGAGATCTCCTTCAACTTTTACCAGTTCCATAATTGACATTTTATGAATGGCATCAATAATAAAACTATCCTTAACCTTCAATGAATTTGTAAGTGCATTGATATCTGCTTCAGCACCATAACTCTCCAATCGAAATAATTGTTTTAAAATATCTTCCATTACAGTCTTTTCATTTGACTGATAATTGTTTTTCAACAACCAATACCAACCCTTTACTGGGCGAAAAAAGGCAAATATCAATAATACGCCTCCTAGGAAGATCAACAATGCTGTTATTGGGTTATAGGTCATTATTTGACATTTTTTAAACAGAGGTTCTCAGCAACATTACTCGTTATTACCAATCTGTGTGTCTTTGTTTCAATGTGATACGAATCATCAAAAGGTTCTATATCAATTACTCGAATCTTATCTCCTAAAGCAAGGTTCTTTTTATTTAAATATTGTAAAAATACTGATGATGAATCTTTTACGCCAACAAAAATTCCGGCTGTTCCTATCTTCATATCCTTAATGCTTAAAGTCTTACTTAAAAGAACCCTCCCCTGTGCATCCGGGATTGGATCTCCATGTGGGTCCAATTTTGGAAATCTTAGAAACGCATCTAGTTTATTGATCAGCAATTCTGACTTTACATGTTCTAATTGCTCCGCGATGTCATGAACTTCATCCCAGTTAAACTGTAGTTTTTGAACTAAAAAACATTCCCAAAGCCTGTGTTTTCTTATCACTTTCAAAGCACTTAGACGACCTAGTTCTGTGAGGTACACGCCTTGGTATCTTTTATAAATCACCAGTTCTTTATTGGCTAATTTCTTCAACATATCTGTAACTGAAGATGCCTTGGTCTTAATTTTACCTGCAATAAGATTTGTACTTACTTCATTCCCAAAATCCTTCTCCAAGGCGTAAATGGTCTTTAAATAGTTCTCTTCTGCCTGCGAATACATAGTAATTTTTTTGCAAATATAAATATTATTTTAGGTAAGTCTAAATTTTTTGACTGCTAATTATTCATTATCTTTCAAATTCACTTATCAATTCTTATAATGACAAAAACATTCTTCTCCTTTGTAACTTTTATGCTTTTCAACACTTTCATCTTTGGCCAAAGTGCCATTTATGATACTTCAATAGGAAGCAGTCTTACAGTAATTGACAACTATTTAACTGAAAATATTGAAAAGGGTGTTATTCCTGGGGGTGTGTTTCTTGTGGCAGAAAAAGGGAAAATAAAATATTTCAAAAGCTTTGGTTACGATAACCAATCGATGAATAAACCCTATGAAAACGATAATATATTTAGAATTGCCTCAATGACCAAAAGCCTCACCGTTGTTAGTATTTTGCAATTGATGGAAAAGGGGAAATTAGACCTTGATGATCCGCTATCTAAATACATTCCTTCATTTAAGAAAACAATGGTTTTGGATCGCTTTAATAGCAGTGATTCTTCCTATACAACAGTAAATCAAAAAAAAGAAATAACGATAAGAAACTTATTGACCCATACTTCAGGCATTTATTATGGCAGCTTTGAAAAAGATTCTTTACGCGCCGTCTATACGAAAAATGAACTTATGATTTTTGGCCTGTCAACCGACCAATTTACAACTGAAGAGATGGTGAATAAAATAGCGGCCGCACCATTGGCATTCCAACCCGGAACTCATTACAAATACGGAATGAATATGGAAGTATTAGGAAGGGTAATTGAAGTTGTATCTAAAACTAGTCTAGACAAATACTTTAGTGAAAACATCTCTGGACCTCTAGGAATGAAGGATACATATTTTTATTTGCCGAAAGAAAAACAAGATAGACTCGCAAAAGTTCATGCCTCCGATACGGTTCAAAATATCATTAACTATCCATTTCTTGAATATCCTAAAATGCCTGCTCATAATCATTTCGCTGGTGGTGGTGGCCTAAGCTCAACTACGCTTGATTATGCTACCTTATGTATGGCACTTGCCAATGAAGGTTCATTAAATAAAAAAAGAATCTTGAAAAAGAAAACAGTCAAACTTCTGTCAGAACCTGAATTTACCGAATTGGATAATAACAATACAGGGTTTATGAGTAATGTGGAAGAAATGGGATTTGGTCTGGGTTATTGGGTTGTGAAAAAAGAAAATTCAGCCATGTCACCACTTAGTAAAGGATCATTTGGCTGGGGAGGTTATTTTAACACCAAATACTATATCGATCCTAAAAAAGATATTGTCATTGTGGGCATGACCCAAATGTTTGGCTTTAACAACCAACCTTTTTGGCAAGAGCTCAATAAGGTCATTTATAACGCCATCGACTGAAGCATTTAACTATTTCATTTTTAATAATCTGAGCATTTTATCGGTGAAACTATCCATAGAAGCCTCTTCTATATCTATTTCAAGAGCATGGTCTACTATCATTTGAACCCTGTTCAATGGAAAAGCCAAACCGATCACTATACGTCTCAGCATTAACACCTCTTCATTTTCAATATGACGATCAGCCTTGACCATAAGGATTAATTCGTAAAGACGCTCAATTCTTTCTATATGATCGAGGTGCGCTATGGTGGGAACACTTTCAGGAGATTTTAAAATTTTCTTGAAATTCTCATCTGTAATACTATATTTCTTTGAAACCTTTGCAAGGAATGCAACTTCTTCAGAAGAAATTTGATTGTCCGATTTTGCGATGCGGACAATATTGGCAAAGTGGCTGATGTTTCTCTTTTGCCCTATAGACAAATATATATCTGAAATATTCATAAAACAACTATTTAAGGACACTATCAAATATACAAAATAACCTTGTAAAATTTTAGCATATACTTCTATAATCGTTTTAATATTCTGCCCTATTAAACTTATATTTGCGAAAAATTAATCACTTTGAGTAAGCAGATTATTGCTGATCTTTATGATAGTTTTGACAAAGTCAGGCATATTGTAGACACTGTCAAAAATGACAACCAACAAATTGAAATTACCAATTTGAATGGATCTGCATTGTCTATGGTGATATCTTCTGTATTTAGAGCAACCGGAAAACCCATATTGCTCATTTGCAATGAAAAAGAAGAAGCAGCCTATTTTTTAAATGATCTTGAACAAGTTCTCGACAATAACAATAGCAGTGTAAGAGATGACGTTCTTTTCTATCCTGGATCTTATAGAAGACCTTATCAAATAGAAGATACCGATAATGCCAATATACTTCTTAGGGCAGAAGTATTGAACAGGATTAATTCACAAAAAAAACCTGCACTTATCGTTACCTATGCTGATGCCCTTTTTGAACAGGTCATTACAAAAAGTGAGCTAAAAAGAAACACCCTTAAACTGGCAGTGGCTGACACCCTGTCTCTAGATTTTGTTCATGACTTACTCCATGAGTACAAATTCAATCGTGTTGATTTTGTTGTAGACCCCGGAGATTTTGCTATTAGAGGAGGCATCATCGATGTATTCTCATTTTCAAATGATTATCCTTATCGAATCGAATTTTTTGGAGATGAAATAGATAGTATCCGGACCTTTGACATAGAAACGCAACTCTCGATAGATCGATTGACCAAGATCGATATCATGCCTAATGTTGAAAACAAATTTCTTGAAGAGAAACGCCAGAGCTTTCTAAAGTATATTTCTTCAAAAACGGTAGTTTTTACAAAAAGCCCTGATTTAAATAAGGCTCGTTTAGACAAGTTATACGTAAAAGCTAAAGAGGCGTTTGAGAATCTTAAGGGTGAAATAAAGCACAGCAGCCCTGATGAGTTGTTTTGCGATGGAGCGCTAATAGATAATCAATTAACAGCATTTTCAAGTGTTATCATAGAAAACAGATCCAAAGGAAAGTTTGATAAAACCATTGCTTTTGATACCCTGCCTCAGCCGGCTTTTAACAAACAATTCGATTTATTAATTGAAACCCTAAATGAGAATTCTGAAGCGGGTATAACAAATTATTTGTTTTGTGACAATGAAAATCAGGCCAAGAGGTTTCATGATATTTTCGACGATCTCGACAAAGAAGTTACCTACCAAACCATAACCACACCATTATACCAGGGTTTTATTGACCGAGATCTTAAAATTGCCTGTTATACCGATCATCAAATATTTGAGCGCTACCATAAATTCAGATTAAAAAGTGGTTTTGCGAAAAAACAATCTATACAACTCAAGGAGTTGACAAATCTTGAAATTGGAGACTATGTAACGCATATTGACCACGGAATAGGTCGTTTTGGAGGTCTGCATAAAATCGATGTAGAAGGCAAGAAACAAGAAGCTATAAAACTTATATATGGAGAAAGGGATGTTTTGTATATCAGCATTCATGCCTTGCATAAAATCACCAAATACAACGGTAAAGATGGTAAGGCTCCTAAAGTTCATAAACTGGGGTCAAATGTTTGGAAAAACCTCAAACAAAAAACAAAGGCCAGAGTCAAGCATATTGCCTATAATCTAATAGAACTTTATGCAAAAAGAAAACTTCAAAAAGGACATGCCTATAATATCGACAGCTATCTACAACATGAATTGGAAGCGAGTTTTATTTATGAAGACACTCCTGACCAACTAAGCGCCACTGAAGCGGTCAAAGCAGATATGGAAAAAGACCAACCCATGGACAGGTTGATTTGTGGAGATGTTGGATTTGGGAAAACAGAGATAGCCATAAGAGCCGCCTTCAAAGCTGTTGACAATGGGAAACAGGTCGCCATATTAGTTCCTACCACTATTTTGGCATTCCAACATGCAAAAACATTCAAGGAAAGGCTAAAAGATTTTCCGCTAAGAGTAGATTATTTAAACCGATTCAGAACTACTAAACAGAGAAAGGATGTTTTAGAAGGCTTGGAAAGTGGAGGTGTTGATATTGTTATTGGAACGCATCAGCTCGTGAGTAAAAGTGTGAAATTCAAAGACCTTGGTCTTTTGATCATTGATGAAGAGCAAAAATTTGGTGTGGCCGTTAAAGACAAGTTAAAGACTATTAAAGAAAATATAGATACGCTGACCCTTACAGCTACTCCTATTCCCAGGACGCTTCAATTCTCTCTCATGGCAGCGAGAGACTTATCTGTAATAAAAACACCTCCTCCAAACAGGCATCCCATAGAAACTAATGTAATTCGTTTTGGAGAAGATACCATAAGAGATGCTGTTCGTTATGAAATTCTGAGAGGTGGCCAGGTATTCTTTATCCATAACCGTATAGAAAATATAACTGAAGTAGCCGGACTTATTCAAAGATTGGTACCCGATGCAAAAGTGGGTATTGGTCATGGCCAGATGGAAGGAAAAAAACTGGAGCAACTGATGCTTCAATTTATTAACGGTGATTTTGACGTATTGGTCAGTACAACTATTGTTGAAAGCGGTTTAGACGTGCCCAATGCCAATACCATTTTTATAAATAATGCCAATAACTTTGGATTAAGTGACTTGCATCAAATGAGAGGTCGTGTGGGAAGGTCTAACAAAAAGGCTTTTTGTTATTTAATTACCCCACCATATCATATGATGACCGATGATGCCCGAAAAAGAATTCAGGCTCTTGAACTCCATTCTGAATTAGGTAGCGGCTTTTATATAGCCATGAAGGATCTAGAAATCAGAGGGGCCGGTGACCTTTTAGGTGGTGAGCAATCTGGTTTCATCAATGATATCGGATTCGAAACCTATCAAAAGATTCTGAATGAAGCTATTCAGGAACTGAAAGAAAATGAATTTAAAGATCTTTACCATCAGGACGAAGATCAAATCAAAGAATATGTAAAGGAAGTTCAGATCGATACTGACTTTGAAATTCTCTTTCCTGATGACTATATCAGCAGTATAGCAGAGAGGTTAAGTCTCTACAAAGAACTTAGTGAACTCGAAACTGAAGAGGAAATACAGGAGTTTGAAAAGAAACTAATTGATAGATTTGGGGAACTGACGATTGAAGCTGTTGACTTGTTAAATTCAATAAGGTTAAAATGGGTCGCCCGAACTCTTGGTTTAGAAAGAGTCATTTTGAAACAAAAAAGAATGATAGGCTATTTCTTGTCTGACCAGCAAAGCGATTTTTATCAAAGTCCGTTTTTCACAAAAGTGCTGAAATATGTTCAATCTCATGGCCAAACTTGCGTCATGAAAGAAAAACAAACAAAAAAGGGCCTAAGACTCCTTATTACCTTTATTCGGATTGATAGTATTGAAAAGGCTTTAGACACCTTACACGCCATTTAGTTAACTTCTTGTTAATAAGTCTAGCCATATTTTAATCCCTCCCTCTTTTTTCAAGCTTTATTTTTTGTACATTTTTAAAAAATTAGAAGCTGCCATTTGCAAGGCACCTATGAAAAAATAAGCCCATCATCACAAAAATGATGTGCTCTCGCCAAAAAATAAATTTTATGAAGAAAAGCACTACAAAGAAAATTTACGTCTTAGACACATCTGTTTTATTATTTGATCACAATTCAATCAAGAGTTTTGAAGAGAATGATGTGGCTATTCCAATAACTGTTTTGGAAGAGTTAGATCAGTTCAAAATAGGTAATGAAACTAAAAATTTTGAAGCTAGAGAAGTAATCCGGTTCTTAGATAAATTATCAGGAGTTAACGGATTAAATTCTTGGATAGGGCTTGGAAAAGACAATGGTAAAATCAAAGTGATCATGGATCAACTCGCTTTGGAAAAAGTAGATGCTGAAGAAATCTATGGAAATACAAAAAATGACAACAAAATCATAAACGCGGCCATTTCATTGCAAAATGAAGAAAAAGACAATGCCATCATTTTAGTGTCTAAAGACATTAACCTTCGTATCAAAGCGAGAGCAATCGGACTTGTATCTGAAGATTATGAAACAGGTAAGGTCAAAAACATAAAGAAGTTTTCTGAAGGGCTACCTGTAATAGACAATATTGATGCAGATGTGATTCAAAGTATTTATCAAAAGAGTCAGGTAAAAGAAAAAGGAATTCTTGGGAAGGAAAAAATTACCAATGGCTATTATATTCTTAACAACTGTACAAATTCAGTACTTGCCAGATATAATGGGGTAACCGATGCTATTGAAAAAGTTGATAAAAAATATGTTTTCGGTATCAAACCTCGTAACGCTGAACAAACTTTTGGATTAAATGCCTTACTCAACGAAGATATTAAACTAGTAGCCTTAGAAGGAGTTGCAGGAACAGGTAAAACACTGTTGGCGTTAGCATCCGCCTTGGAACAAAAAAATAAATATGACCAGATTATCCTTGCCCGACCTATTATTCCTCTGAGTAATAGAGAGATAGGTTTTCTTCCTGGTGATGCTGAGGATAAAATATCTCCATACATGCAACCTCTCTGGGACAACCTTACTTTTATAAAGAATCAATTTAAAGCCAATGAAAAAAAGAGCAAGTTACTAGAACAATTACAAGAATCTGGTTTACTTACTATTACAGCGCTTGCGT
Source organism: Lutimonas halocynthiae (assembly GCF_030409835.1). Lineage (GTDB taxonomy): Bacteria > Bacteroidota > Bacteroidia > Flavobacteriales > Flavobacteriaceae > Lutimonas > Lutimonas halocynthiae. The sequence continues at coordinate 608,956 of NZ_JAUFQO010000001.1, read as the reverse complement.
TTATTCGAGGTCGAAGTCTTAGCAATGCAATTTTCATTATTGATGAGGCTCAAAATCTTACACCCCATGAAGTAAAAACCATCATTACAAGAGCTGGTGAAGGCACCAAAGTCATATTTACCGGAGACATCAATCAAATAGACACTCCTTATATGGACGAGCACAGTAACGGACTCACCTATTTGATAGACAGGCTAAAAGGAAATTCACTCTTTGCCCATATCAAATTGGAAAAAGGAGAACGTTCAGAATTAGCCAACTTAGCAAATGATATGCTTTAACAATTTTTCTGCCTCAGAGCTTACTCAGAGCTTCACTTTAAGTGAAACCCTGAGTAAGCCTTGAGTTTTTTTGTTACAAAACCCGACTTCAATCGTCGTATAGGAAATCCCCACCATGAAAAGAGTTTTTTTGTTATTATTTATTGTTGCGTTTTCCTCTTGTGCTATCAACACCTCTTTTAATTCATTCTACCAAGAACATGAAGACGATTCTGAATTTTCCTTTGGCCTTAGTAGTTCATTAATCGCAAGTTTCTTGCCGGAGGAATCTATTGAAGACATCAAACCATTGTTGAAAAAAGCCAAGCATATTCGAATTCTTGTGTTTTCTGAACACGCTGAAGACAAAACTGAGCAATTTGACAAGTTTATCAATAGATCGAGGTTTGAAAAAACGATCAAAGTGAAAAGTAAAAATGATAAAATTGCGTTTTTTACACTTCAGAGAAATAAAAAAGTTAAAGAAATAGTACTCGAAATAGCTTCCGGGGATGAGCTCGTTTTAATTGGTTTAAAAACGAACTTAACTCAGGCAGATCTGGATAAAATAATCGACGGTTCAAATACTGAAAAACCGATTATGTAACGTCCACTTTTCTAACCATTCTTGAGAGAAGTAATGGGAAAAATCTTTTTACATAAACAGCTAAAACCTCCAGAAAACCTCCAATCACAACTTCTTGTTTTCTTCGATAGATTGCCTTTATCGCTTTCTTTGCAAAAAATTCTGGGCTGAGTCCGTTGGCGGTAGCCTTGTCTTTTGTGCCTTGCTTATTTCCTTTTGCTGTGAGTGCATTAATTGAAACATCTGTATTCACAAAACCTGGGCATATTAAAGTGACGTCTAATCTGTCATCATAACATTCTGCCCTCAGGCTATCAAAGAAACCATGCAAAGCATGTTTAGATGCTGAATATGAAGATCTTAATGGCGTTCCAATTTTACCTACCACACTGCTTATTACGACTAAATGCCCCTTCTTATTCATTTTGAAATGTGGAAGTAAGGCTTTTGTCAAAACTATTGTCCCAAAATAATTCACTTCAAAAATTCTTCTATCTACCTCCAAAAATGTATCCGAAACGAGTGATCTTTGACTTATTCCGGCATTATTAACAAGTATATCTATCCTTCCAAACAGACTTAGAGCCAGCTCAACCTTTCCTTTTAGAGCTGAAGTATCAGCCAAATCCAATGGCAAGGTCTTGATGCGTTCTGGATGCAAACATGACAATTTCACTTCTTCTAAAGCTTCTGTATTTCTTGCAGAGAGAATCAATTGAGCTCCCAACTCAGAATACTGTCGCGCCAAAGCGGCACCAATTCCGGAAGAGGATCCTGTGATCCAAATAATATTATTCTTTAGATTCATAATCAGTTTTTTCAAAGATACTCAATTAGATGCGTTGATAAGGACTGTCAAAGGCCAGCTTCATGAATCAAGAATTTTAAGATAAATTGTACCTTTGCAAAAAAATCCTATATGAGGAAGTATCTTTTTTTATTGTTGTTTGTCTTTGGCTATGCACTTCAAGCTCAATATTCCATTAATGGAACTATAGACCCTGACCATGATTATTCGTGGATTCTGCTGTATAAATTGGAGAACGGTGAACAAACCTATATTGCGAATGCAGATGTAGAAGATGGTGAATTTAAGTTTGAAATTGACGAAAAGGAAGATTCTGGTATTTACCGGGCGTACTATCAAATTGAAAACAATCTGTATGTCGAATTTATCTACAATAAAGAAGACGTGAAGTTTTCATTTGACCCAAATAATCCTGATACCTCCATATCGTTTTCAGAATCAGAAGAGAATAATATCTATCACAATTATTATGAGGCAATAAAATCAAAGCAACAAAGATTGGATTCGATTCAGGTGCTTTATTTTAAATCTACTGATAAAAAAACCGATGAAGCGCTTGAAAAAACATACAAAAAATACCTCGCGGATTTAAAAGATGAACAGCATCTTTTTGAAAAAAACTCTGAAGGTTTGCTCGCAAATCATTTTATCCTAGCCAGCTCGCAGTATAACGAGAATTCGCCTCATAAGGAACCTGAGGCTTATCTTGAAGCCATAAAGGAACATTTTTTTGATGCCATGGACCTTTCAGATAGCATTTTAAATCACTCTACTTTTGTCAATGACCGCTTAAACGACTATGTCTTTTATTTAAACCAAGGCGAAGATGAAGTTTCAGAAAATGAACTTCAAAAAGTTGCAATTGAAAAGGCGGTAAATTGGATTGACCATCATTTTGAAACTTTGTCCAGTTTTGAGGAGGAACTAATTGAAACTTACTTGATAAGTGAAAATGTAGAAATGATCAACTTTGTAATGGACACCTATTACAAAGCTTTGCCCGTTGCCTATCAAAACGAAGAATTAATCAGAAGAACAGAGGCAACATTGCTAACAGCCCTGGGCAGCATCGCCCCTGATTTTAGCTGGGAGTCTGATGGTAAAACAAACACGCTGCACAGTCTATCGGGAACTGACTATTTTATCGTTTTGTTTTTTAGTTCCAATTGTCCACATTGCCAAATGGAAATCCCTGAATTTTATACATTTATAAGCGGCATTGAGAATATTAAAGTCGTAGCTGTAGGTCTAGAGGATAATAAACAAAGCTGGGAGATTATGACAAAGGAGTACAGTGAGTTTGTCAATATTTTAGATTTGGATAAATGGTCAAGTCAAAAAGTCAAAGACTATGGTATTTCGGCCATTCCCACCTACCTGGTATTAGACGCTGAAAAGAAAATTCTTGCCAAACCGGAAGACTTTAATGAATTAAAAACAATGTTTGAAACAAGATAATTGTAAAGATGAACCGGATCTGTTAAAAGTGGTAAAAAGCATCCTCTAAATGGGTAATGGAGGTTTTAAAGTCAGTCTTCACAATTCCTATAATGTCAAATCGTACCTCCACATCCAAGTCGAGTTCAGTAACATAATGATCTACCGCTTTTACTATTAAATTGATCTTATCCCGCTTTACGAATTCCTGGGGGTCACCAAAAAAACTATTCGATCTGGTCTTCACCTCAACAATGGCCAGAACATCTCCTTTTTGAGCGATGATATCCACCTCGGCCTTTTTGAACCGCCAATTCTGCTCTCTTATTATAAATCCTTTCTCTATTAAATACTGCACAGCCAGTTGCTCACCATGATTTCCAAGTTCATTATGAGCTGCCATTTTTTATCTAAATTTTATCCTGGTTTTATTCTTTGCTACTTTCATGTCAACATAACTTCCTAATAATAATGTTCTATTATCATCAACATGGCCGGCCGGAAAATTAAAGACAATTGGAAATTCAGTTCCTTCAGCAGCTTCAAGAACTATTTCTTCCAGTGTTTTCCCAAATCTATTACCCTCATTAGATTTTAACTTAAAATCCCCAACAATAATACCTCCACAATTATTAAAAAATCCAGCTCTTTTCAAACTAATCATCATGCGATCTATATGATACAAGGCTTCACCAACATCTTCAATGAAGAGAATTTTACCATTCATGTTTAGATTAGTGTCAGAGGCCAGCATACTGTAAACAATTGATAAATTACCGCCTACCAATTGACCTGAGCCTTCACCTAAACGATTGTACTTTGAAGAAGGTATTTTATACTGTAATTTCTTACCAAATAAGGTTCCATACAAGGTTTGAATTGATTCTTTTTGACTTGGCTCTTCCAAATCAAGAGTCAATGGCATCTGCCCATGAATAGACTGATAACCTAAACCGTGAATTTTATTATGCAACACGGTCACATCCGAATAACCAATAATCCATTTAGGGTGTTCCATAAATTTTGAAAAATCAAGATCATCAATGATTCTTATCGTACCATAACCTCCACGAGCAGCCCATATGGCTTTGATGCTTGGGTCATCAAGCGCCTTTTGAAGATCTTCCAGTCTTTCTGAGTCGGTTCCGGCGAAAGAACTATCCTGAGAAAGCAAATGATTTCCAAAAAAAACCACTAATCCCCAATGATTGGCAAGTTCTATTCCCGGATCAATTGCCGCCCTGTCTTTAATCTTTCCAGCTGGTGCCAAAATAATGATCGTATCCCCTTTTTTTAAGTGTGGTGGCCGTATAAGATCTCTTGTGATAATGGCCTCCGTGTCGTTTTGAGCTGTTGTATTCTGGCTAAAAAGCACCAGACAAATCAACGAAAACAACAATATATTTAACTTGTAAAACATTTTTTAAATTTTTATAAAAATATAATTTAAAATCTATTTTTTGACCATCCTTTCTTAACTAAGCATGAATAGCTTGATAAATGAAAATAAAGAATGACATGTTTACCCTTTTTCTTACTTTTGTGGTCTTAATTTTTACACATGCAAGATCCTAAAAGATATACGATAACAGCTGCTTTACCCTACACCAACGGGCCGGTTCATATAGGTCATTTGGCAGGAGTTTATGTTCCAGCTGACATTTATGCGAGATACCTTCGCCTCAATGGCAAGGATGTAGCATTTGTTTGCGGTTCAGATGAGCACGGAGTGCCTATTACTTTAAAAGCTAAAGCGGAAGGAATTACACCTCAAGCCGTAGTGGATAAATACCATGAGATCATTAAAAAATCTTTTCAGGAATTCGGAATTACTTTTGATAATTATTCGCGAACAACAGCAAAAGTGCATCACGAAACGGCAGGTGAATTCTTTAAGGACTTATATGAACACGGTAAATTTATTGAGGAAACATCCGCTCAATTATATGATGAAGAGGCTGATCAATTCTTAGCTGACAGGTTTATCGTTGGAACCTGCCCTAAATGTGGCTTTGAAGAAAGTTATGGTGATCAATGCGAGAATTGCGGTACCAGTCACAATGCACAGGATTTAATAAACCCAAAATCAGTTATTACAGGAAACAAACCATCACTAAGAGAAACCAAGCATTGGTATCTGCCTTTGAATGAATATGAAAGTTTTCTGGATGAGTGGATTCTAAAGGGTCATAAAAAAGATTGGAAAGCCAATGTTTTAGGCCAGGTAAAATCTTGGGTTGACGATGGCTTAAAACCAAGAGCTGTAACCAGAGATTTAGACTGGGGAATACCAGTTCCTGTTAAAGGAGCGGAAGGAAAGGTTTTATATGTGTGGTTTGATGCGCCGATTGGTTATATTTCTTCAACAAAGGAATGGGCAGAAAGAACAGGAAAAGATTGGGAGCCTTATTGGAAAGATGAAGGTACCAATTTGATTCACTTTATAGGAAAAGACAATATTGTATTTCATTGTATCATTTTCCCTGCTATGTTAAAGGCTCAGGGAAGTTATATTCTTCCGGAAAATGTACCAGCAAATGAATTCTTAAATCTTGAAGGAAACAAGATCTCAACTTCGAGAAATTGGGCAGTATGGCTTCATGAATACCTTGAGGAATTTCCTGAAAAACAAGATGTATTAAGGTATGTGCTTACCGCTAATGCGCCTGAGACGAAGGATAATGATTTTACCTGGAAAGATTTTCAGGCCAGAAATAACAATGAACTTGTGGCTATCTTTGGTAATTTTATCAATAGAGTTGTTGTATTGACTGATAAATACTACGAAGGTTCAGTTCCTGAGCCAAACAGTTTTACAGAAGTAGATAACAAAACACTTGATCTATTAGCTAAATATCCTGATATTATTTCAAGCTCGATAGATAGGTATCGCTTTAGAGAAGCGCTTTCTGAACTGATGAATTTGGCAAGACTGGGCAACAAATATCTAGCTGATGAAGAGCCTTGGAAAAAAATAAAAACAGATGCTGAAAGAGTAAAAACGATTATGTTTGTTGCACTTCAAATCGCAACAGGCTTATCAGTTTTATGCGAACCATTTCTTCCTTTTACAAGTATAAAATTAAAAGGAATTCTCAATAGTACAGGATTTGAAAACCTGAATTGGAAGTCGATTAGCACAGAAAAAACATTGCTGCCGGCGAATCATCAAATCAATAAGGCTGAATTGTTATTTGCAAAAATCGAAGATGCAGAAATTCAAACTCAAATTGACAAACTAGAAGCGTCAAAAAAGAGTCAGGTAACTGTTGAATTAACACCTCAAAAAGAAACCATTAATTTTGATGACTTCAGTAAATTGGACATTAGAATAGGAACAATTCTTGAAGCTGAAAAAATACCGAAGACCAAGAAGCTTTTAAAACTAAAAGTTGATGTTGGAATCGATACCAGAACTATCGTAAGCGGCATTGCAGAAAGTTTTGATCCTGCCAATATTATTGGACAAAAAGTGTCTGTTTTAGTTAATCTTGCTCCAAGAAAATTGAGAGGGGTTGAAAGTCAAGGGATGATTTTAATGAGTGATACAACCGAAGGCAAGCTTAGTTTTATTGAACCCGATGCTGACTCCGTTGCAAACGGAGAAAAAGTAAGCTGATCAAATAATTAAAAATCTTCTATGGATCTATTGGCTTTTGTTGAGTCTAAAACACAACTTCCCAAAAAGGGAATTTCAAATACAATAGACCTGCTGAAGGAAGATTGTACCATTCCATTTATTTCAAGGTACAGAAAAGAAAAAACTGGTAATCTTGATGAAGTAGAGATAGGCCGTATAGTTGAATTCAAAAAACTGTTCGAAGAACTAGAGAAACGGAGAGCTACAATCTTTAAAGCGCTTGAAGAGCAGGAGGTTTTAAGTCCTGAATTAAGTTCTCAAATTAATGCCGCGATTGATCTCAATACTTTAGAAGACTTATACCTGCCCTTTAAGAAAAAAAGAAAAACAAAGGCTGAAACGGCCAGAAACAATGGTTTAGAACCCCTGGCTAAAATTATCATGAGCCAAAAACCAGATTCACTATCACAGATTGTTTCCAGATATACTTCAGCAGATATAGATCATGAAGCAGCACTTGAAGGAGCCAGACACATCATTTCAGAATGGATAAGTGAAAGAAGCAGTGTCAGAAATAGAGTAAGATGGCATTTGAACAAATTCGCCCGTATCCAGACCAAAGTTGTAAAGTCGAAAGCTGATCAGGAAAAGGCCATCAAATTTTCAGATTATTTTAATTGGGAGGAAGATCTTAAGTCTTGTCCGTCCCATCGCCTATTGGCTATTTTAAGAGCAGAACGAGAGGGTTTTATCCGAATCGCAATACTTATCGACAAAGAAAAGGTTCTCAATGAAATCAAACAGAGAATCATCGAACGCCAGACAGAATGTACCGAACAAATTGCTCTTGCCATAGATGATGCCTTTAAAAGATTGCTCTTCCCTTCACTTTCTAATGAAATTCTTCAAACTGCTAAAGAAAAGGCGGATGAAAATGCTATACAGGTTTTTTCCAAAAACCTAAGACAACTTTTACTTGGAGCACCACTTGGTGAAAAAAGAATTTTAGCGCTCGACCCTGGGTTTAGATCTGGCTGTAAACTTGTTTGCCTCAGTGCACAGGGCCGATTAGAACACAATGAGAACATTTATCCTCATGCTCCCAAAAATGATGTAAAAGGCGCAATGAAAAAATTAAATTCCCTGGTGGATGCCTACAAAATAGACGCCATTGCAATCGGAAATGGTACTGCATCGAGGGAAACAGAAAGACTGGTAAAAAACATTCGTTTTAATAAAGATATTGAGGTCTTTATAGTTAATGAGGCAGGTGCCTCGATTTATTCTGCTTCGAAAATTGCCCGTGATGAATTTCCTAATTTTGACGTAACGGTAAGAGGTGCTGTTTCTATTGGGAGAAGACTAGCTGATCCTTTGGCAGAACTGGTAAAAATAGATCCCAAGTCAATTGGAGTAGGTCAATACCAGCACGATGTTGACCAGCATAAACTAAAAGACAGTCTGGATACCGTAGTTGAAAGTTGCGTAAACACTATTGGAGTGAACATCAATACGGCCAGTGTTTCTCTATTGAGTTATGTTTCCGGGATTGGCGATAAACTGGCTCAGAACATTGTAGATCACAGAAAAGAAAAGGGTCCTTTCAAGTCAAGAGCAGAAATTAAGAAAGTAGCAAGACTTGGCGCGAAAGCCTTTGAACAATCTGCGGGTTTTATGCGTATTAAAAATGCGAAAAACCCATTAGACGATTCTGCAGTTCATCCTGAAAGTTATAGTCTTGTTGCAAAAATGGCAAAGGATGAAAAAATAAATTTGAACGATTTGGTGGGCAATAAGCCCCTACTTGAAAAAATTGACCTTCAACAGTATTGCAATGATCAGATCGGTCTTCCTACATTGAAAGATATTGTTCACGAACTTGAAAAACCAGGTGTTGACCCAAGAGAAAAAGCCAAGATTTTTAGTTTTGATCAAAATTTAAAAAGTATTGACGACTTGAAAGAAGGGCAATTACTCCCCGGTATTATCAATAATATTACAAATTTTGGCTGCTTTGTAGATATTGGAATCAAAGAAAATGGTTTGATTCATGTTTCAAACCTTTCCGATACGTTCGTAAAAGATGTAAATGCCATTGTAAACCTTCACCAACAAGTTATCGTGAAGGTTTTAGAAGTTGATAAAATTAGAAAGAGGATTCAACTGTCACTCCATTCGAAAAGATAATTAGCTAATAACTACCTTCCAGTGCTATCTCCACAGCCTTTTCGGCATGAATTTTTGTTGTATTAAAAAGAGGAATGTCAACATCCATTGGCTTGATCAATAAAGGAATCTCTGTACAACCCAGAATAATCCCTTCTGCTCCTTCTGTTATTAAACTCTCGATTATTGACACATATGCCTTTTTTGATTCATCGGTCACAATCCCATTGACCAGTTCTTTGTAAATAATATCATGAACCTTATTTCTCCCCTCCTCGTCAGGTATTAATACGGCAATCCCATTCTTTTCAAGAATGTCTCTAAAAAAGTCTCTTTCCATGGTGAATTTTGTTCCCAACAAGGCCACTTTTTTTAATTTTTTATTCTTGATTTCAGCCGCCGTGACATCGGCAATATGCAACACAGGAACTTTACTGCTTTGTTCAATAGCAGGCACACTCAAATGCATCGTATTGGCACAGATCAATATCATTTCTGCGCCTGAAGATTCCAATGCCCGCGCCCTTGTTTTCATTAATTCATCCAAAGCGTTCCAATCATCTTTAGCTTGGAGCGCTGCTATTTCAGCAAAGTCAACCGACTCAATTACACAATTTGCTGAATGAAAACCGCCACGTAATGATTTCACCTTTTCATTAAGCAGTTTATAATACAAAAGTGTTGACTCCCAACTCATTCCTCCTATTAATCCAATTTTTTTCATCCTTTTGGTTTTGTATTATCCTCTATATCTAAAATGCTTTGTCTTTCTCTGTTGACTGTCAAGCGCGTTACATCAGGTCTTGAATAATGGCCAACAACGTCAAAGTTCTGACGCTCTTCCAATACGCGGTTAAAATCAATATCCTGAATGATCAGACCTTCCTTACCAATTTGTGGCTCAATAATCCATTCGCCATCTGGTCCGGCAATGCAAGATCCTCCATTGGCCAATACATCAGGGCAATCCTGAAGAATCTTATCCAAATAAGGTGTGTCATTTGGAAAATCCTTTCTATTCATCAAACTTGATACTGAAATGACAAATGACCTTGATTCTCTCGCAATAAATCTCGTGATATCACGGGTATTATGATCTGATCCAGGCCAAACCGCAATATGAAGGTCTTCACCGAGTCCGTATAGCGCAGTACGAGGAAGTGGCATCCAATTTTCCCAGCAATTCAAACCTCCCACAGTAAATTTCTTTAGTGGATGCACTTGCAAACCATTTCCATCTCCTGGAGACCAAGTGAGTCTTTCATCATAGGTAGGCTGTAATTTTCGATGCACTGACTGAATTTCTCCTTTTGCATCAATATATACCAACGAACAATACAAGCTATGCCCTCCTCTATTAAGCGGGCGTTCAATCAATCCGAGATATACTGATATTTTCCTGTCACGACAGAGATTCGTTATGTCTTGCAATTCACCTGCTTCAATTTGAATGGCATTTCTAACATAATGCGCATGCATCTCCTTCTGCATTTTAGAATCAAACTCGGTAGCATGAGTCAAACCCAGCCAAAAAGGGTAACCAGGCAATAGACCTTCTCCAAAAACAAGAAGCTCACATTTTTTGTCGGCCGCTTCATTGATTTGAAAAATGATTTTTGCTATCGTCATCTGTTTATCGAGCCAAACTGGTGCTATTTGAGCCATTCCAACCCTTAGCCGCGCATCATTTTTAGACATATTTGTAGTGTTTTGATCAGTGAAATTATGAATTCATAAAGATAAGTTCTTTTTTAAAAAGATCCTCTAATGACTCAAGTTTCAGGTGTATGATTCGGAATGGAAAAAATAAGTATCTTGTTGCTTTCAAAACGCTATTTATGAAGTCTCAATCCATTAGAATATTTTACTTTCTGTCTCTCTCTTTATTCCTTTCTTTTGGTCTTTATGCCCAAGACGTAGAAACTAAAACTGACAGTACTTCTGTTTCTAGTGAAGCTATTGCAATTGGAGATATCTCAGAAGAATCCGAAAAATTAGGCCAACAAGTATCTAAGCTTAAATCAGCGCTGGATGCAAAAAATAGAATCTTAGAAATAGATTCTATCGTTGATGTAGCCGGGCCGAAAATACTCCAATTAGTAGACTCTGCTTTTTTAAACAGAGAGGATGTAACGCTGCGAGATCTTAAAGTACGAAAAGTCGAATGGACTAATTATAAATCAGTTTTAAGTGAATACCAAGGCGTCATCAAAAACAGGTCCGAAGAAATTAGTAAAATCATTAACGATGTGTTTTATGATATAAATCGTTGGGAGCTTACCAAAGCAGAATTAGCAAACAGGAGCGAGTCTAAAGACATGGAAGACAGCTTTAATAAAGCCATTGTCGTTCTCGAGGAAATCATGTCAATAGCCCATCTTAGATTAGATAGTGTTTTTATCACACAGAAAAAAATTACCGAACTAGTGCTTATCATAGATGAGGAAATTTCAAATATTGAATTTGCAGAAAATCAAAGAAGAAAGGATTATTTTGTTTTTGACAGTAAGCCAATTTGGCAAAAAGGTGAAAAATTAATGATTGGGGATAGTATTGCTACTGAATCAATTTCTTCTTATTCTTTGATTTACAAAGGCGTAAAAGAAAACAAAACCCAATTTTTAGATTTTTTTCATTTAAATATTAAGACCTTTATATTTCAGATTGTATTTCTAATTTTATTTATGGCTTTTCTTATCATAGCCAATGCAAAGTGGAAAAAAAATATCCTGTCGCTAAAAAATCCCATTGAAATACAAGCTAAAACCATTTTAAAAAACCCGTTTTTAACAACCTTGTCAGTAGGTGTTCTCATCTCGGCATTCTTTTATGATTCAATGGTTCCTGCCTATGCCGAATTTCATATTATGATTGTTTTATTCGGTACAGTTTTATTGCTTCCAAAAGTAACTGTTAAAAAATTCAGTGGGTTTTTGTGGCTACTTTTTCTCGTGTACATGATCAATACATTTGAAGCTTTTATCGGAATCAAAGCGCATTTGGTAAGAGGCCTATTAATCTTGGATGCGCTGATAATCATACTTTCCTTAATCCTTGGACGGAAAATAATCAAAGCAAACCCAGATGCTTTTTCACAAATCATTCGTCCTTTTAAGATCATTTCAGTTTTTTATATGTTCCTGCTAGTTATTTCTATCATCGCCAACGTAATTGGTATGGTCGCCTTATCTAACTTTATAACAAAAGCAGTTATTATTTCACTCACTTTTGGTGTTATCATTTACCTCGCTATAAAAGTATTCACAAGTATTTTTATACTCATTTTTAAATTTAGAAGTACTACAAATATCCAAACCTTGACCGCCATGGTGAAGGCCACTCATCAAAGAATAAGGCCTTTATTGAATTTTGTTGGTCTATTATTTTGGTTGTTTTTTACGCTGAACGCCTTTGAACTAAATGATTATCTCATTAATGGCTATAATGACATTTTAGCTATAGAATGGAGGGTTGGTGAAATGACTATTTCTTTAGGTGGTCTTTTAGCCTTTGCCGTAATTTTCATTATGACTTTGGTTATTGCTAAATTAGCAGCAACCTTATTTCAAGATGAATGGATGGTCAATGTTTTACCTAGAGGTGTTGCTCCAGCTATCTCATTGGTATTGCGAATTGTGGTGATTGGTTTAGGCTTATATGCCGGATTTTCTGCTGCTGGGGTAGACCTCAGTAAACTTGGATTTATTCTTGGTGCCCTTGGAGTTGGTATTGGTTTTGGATTGCAAAATGTGGTGCTTAACTTTGTTTCAGGATTAATCCTGGCCTTTGAAAGGCCCATCAATTTAGGAGATACCATAGAGGTTGATATGGAAATGGGAGTTGTGACTAATATTGGGGTTCGATCAAGTAATATCAGAGCCTATTCAGGTGCAGAGGTCATCATTCCTAATGGTGATTTGATTTCTAAAAAAGTAATCAACTGGACTTTATCCAACAGAAATAGAAGAAGTAAAGTTCCGATGAAAACATCGCCTGATGCCGACCCTGAAAGAGTAATCGAATTATTCAATGAAATTGCCTTAGAACACCCTAATACAAGTCGTGAACCTGCTCCGAAAACCTATTTCTATGGTTATGGACCTGATGGCAATCTTAATTTTGCCTTAATGTATTGGACAACTTTTTCTGATACGTTAAAAACTGATAGCAGTATCGCCTTGGCAATTTTTAAAGCGCTCAAAGAAGATGGAATTCAAGCTCCTGCTCCTGTGAGAAGAATTATTAACGAAGACCCCAGACAAAAAGAATAAAACTATGCTAGGATTAAGTATGATTGCTAGGATTTAATTTTTTTATTCATAATCCAAAAAAACAAAGGAGGTATCGTGGCAAGCATCATCATTCCCGGGTATCCTGTTGGCATCTGAGGACTTTCTGGTAATGATTCCAGCAGCTGGTATTTCTTACTGGCTTTATAATGATGGTCAGAGTGTCTTGAAAGATTAAACAGCATTAGCCTGCCTAATTGGTGATCTGAATTCCAAGAATGCCGGTGTTGGACCCTTTCGTATCTTCCTGAGGCATTTAACTTTCTCAATAAACCATAATGTTCAATATAGTCTACTGTTCCCAATAGTAATATTCCTATGACGGCGGCTAAAATAAAGGCTAAAAAAACCTTCAGATCAAAGAGAAAATAGATGGTACTAAGCACTGCTACATTCGCTATGCTATAAACTATCATTTTATTAGACAAAGAAAAAATTGACTTCCCATTACGTCTCATTCTATTATTTTCAATTTTCCAGGCCTTGACATAGCTCTTAAAATGCGAAGTAATCCAAAATGAATATAACCATTGGTCTTTTTTAGCCGTTGCCGCATCACTCGGAGTTGCCACTTCGCGATGATGCCCTTCATTATGATAAGGAAGAAAATGCGTATTCAGCGAGGTTAATAACAATATCTCACCTAAAAATTGCTCCATTCTTGACGAACGGTGCCCTAGTTCATGTCCAATATTAATCCCAAGAACACCACATAATAATCCCATGGAAAAAACTTTCCCTATAAAACTAACTGACATGAATGGTGTCAATTCAATAACAAACAAAAACGATATTAGCATCAATAATTGAATCGGTACTGCCAGATACAAAATCCAATCATAAACCTTAGAGTTCTTTTCTTTTTGCAAAGAATCCTGATCTAAATTACGCTTATCCGGTCTTAAAAAAAGTTCAATCAATGGAATAAAAATGAAGGCAAAAAATACTGGGCCAAAAGTGCTTAATCCATGCCTGTTAAAGGAAAAATACACTCCTAATGGAAGAATAAAAACAAATAAGTATTTAAGTCTTTTCATTGTATAACCGTAATCACTCCAAAATTAAATAATCTAAAGATAAAGCATTAAAAGAATCATTAAATCCTTTGATCTCTTTGCTTATCAGATTATCAAATTTATCTAATTCTAATTCAATTAAAGCACTTAATTCATTTTTAACAGCAATATCCTGAGACGTGGGCGGAAAATCGTCTAACGTAACCAGGCTATTTAAGTGACCTAATTTGTTGGTTAACCTGATAGGGAAATTAAGCGGATCTTGATTGCTCTTATTCAAGGATAAGATTGATTCTAAGAAATATTTTTTGCGCATGATTTGGGTATATATAGACGCTAATTTAATAATATTAATTAGACTAAAGGTGTTCTATACTATCATTAGGTAATTGAATTATATGCTTTTAAATCATTTTATTTAGATTTGTTTGAATCAATCCATTATTTCTAAAGATTATGCGTTCACCAGCTTGCAAACCAAGACATTAGTTCGTAACTTAGAAGAGTGAAAAGTTATAAGAACATCAATGATCCGCAAAGAAGTTTTGTAGCCCCATTTGTGGACAAACACAGTAGAAAGAATGAATTTTTTTCTCATATAAATAAGTATGTCAATTGGGAACCTATTACTTCAAAACTTAAGAAAATATATACTAAAGGACTTACAGACAGGGGAGCCAAAGCCTATTCACCATTACTGCTTTTTAAAATGCATTTGATTTCTGAATGGTACCAGCTTTCAGACACGCAAACAGAAGCTATGGTCTATGATAGTATCTCGGCACTCAGGTTCTGCGGCCTTACTATTGAAGACAGTGTTCCTGGACATAGTACCTTGAGCCGGTTTAAAAAGGAGCTCCTCGAACATGGAGCCCTTCATAGTCTTGAAAAAGATTTTGAAGCCCAGTTGAAATTGAAAAACCTTGAGATTCTTCCAGGAAAAGGTCGCATTGACGCAAGGATTTCGGTTGTTTAATGACACCTTGAATCAATAATTAATTGTATTAATTCCCTAAAATCGTCACCACCAATTTTCTTGATCCACCATGATTTCTGTGTTCACATAGGTAAATCCCTTGCCAGATACCCATGTTCAATTCGCCATTAGTTATAGGTATTTGCACTGAAGCGCCCATCAGCGATGATTTGATATGGGCCGGCATGTCATCCGGACCTTCATAGGTATGCACATAATACGGAGCGTTCTCAGGTACCATTTGATTAATATGGCTTTCAAAATCAACGCGAACAGACGGGTCAGCATTTTCATTTATGGTCAAACTCGCTGAGGTATGTTTTATAAATACCTGAATCCAGCCTATTTTAATCTCTCGTATTTCCCTGCAGTTTTCCAAAATTTGATCCGTAATTAAATGGTATCCGCGAGAATAAGGTTTTAACCTGATTTCCTTTTGAAATGATTTCATAATTGAAAGATTAGATTTTGATATGGGTTTTAGAGCCCTTTAAAAGTAAGCAAATATAGGATGAGGGCAATCCCTCATCCTGATCTTAAATTCCATACTAGTCCTTTTTTCCTAAAAATAAAATTTCATTGCAAACTATTTCAGTGATATACCTTTTTTGTCCTTTGTCATCATCCCATGATCTTGTAGTTAATTTACCTTCTATGGCAACCTCTTTGCCTTTTTCAAGAAAAGACTCGGCTAGTTCGGCTGTTTTATTCCATGCAATGATATTATGCCATTCGGTCTCCTCTACTTTCTCACCATTTGAATTCGTATAGCTGTCATTTGTAGCTAAGGAGAATTTTGCTAATTTCCTTCCTGATTCTAATGTCTTTAATTCTGGATTCATTCCTAAATGACCGATCAACTGTACTCTGTTTCTTAATGTATTCATATTACTAATTATTATCCCTGAATGCAGGGGGTTAAACATTTACGAACTTTTCTGGATTCGCTTCTGCAAATTTGTGACGAGAAAATCAAAAGGTTGTCTTGTTAAACATTTACTTTCGTATGTAAATGAATGTAGTCGTTTGTAATCGAGTAATTTTAACTACATTTATACTTATTTTTCAACTCCTTTGGAGCTTTTATTCCTTGACTCAATTTGCATGACAGAAAAATCAAATATTATCATTCATTCTACTATTTGTTATGTATTGGCTTTTATGTTTACGACTATTGTGCACGAATTTGCCCATGCTTTTTCTGGATGGCTTTCAAGTAGTGAGCCCATTATGCATCATAATTATGTTGAACATCTTGCTATTGAAAACCTGACTAACAGTCAAAAAATCGGAACCGCTTTGGCTGGCCCTTTAATAAGTCTTATCCAAGGGTTCTTAATGGGAGGGTCGTTTTTTAGAACTAAAAAAAGAGGCTTACTTCAACTATTTATGCTCTGGGCAACCGTGCTTGGTTTTAATAATTTTTTGGGCTATGTCATGACCGGTCCTTTGTTTAGTATCGGTGATATAGGAAAAGCTTATGAGCTCATTGGAACCCCAATTTCTCTGAAAATTCTATATTCCTTGCTCGCAGCCATTGGTCTTTTATTTGTTGCCAACAGAATGACGCGGCCATTTTTAGAATTTGCCTATAAAAAAGAATGGGTCAATCCTGAAGATAATGCCCCTAAATTTTCATTTCGAATAATTATCATTCCTTTTATAATAGGTTCCGTAATCATTACATTCTTATACCTGCCTTTTATAAATATCATCAGTTTTATTTATCCCATAATGAGTGGAATGATTTTCATTTACCCTTGGCAAAACGCAAGAATAATAAAAAACATAAAACTTTCTGATAACGCATCGATTGGTCAACTATCCTGGAAAGCTTTCATCATACTCATCATGATGATCTGCTTGTTCAGGTTCGTACTGCCAAAAGGTGTGGTTTTTTAAAGCAGCGAGTACACAGCATCACAAATATTAAACTATTCATCAATGAATAAAAACAAAATAGTATTAGGCTTGACACTCAGTTGTTATATCCTTTTATTCAGTTGCCAGGATAATTCAACAACTGTTGAATCAGAAAAAGAAGCAGTAAAACAAACGCTTATATCGATGTGGGATGCTATAGAAAATGAAGACTTAAATGAATACGCCTCATTTGTACATCCAGATTTTACACAATTTGGAGAGTATGACAGTATTTTGAGAGTTGGAAAAACTGCTGAAGTTGCTGGTATAAAGTCTTGGATCGAGACATCTGAAAATATCCAGACTGAAATGCATGATCCGATAGTCACAATTAAAGGAAATGTTGCCTGGATTGTTTACTACTGGAGTGACCAGGGAAGCACTGATGGTGTTGACTTTTCAACACGCGGCAAATCAACTAGAATATTTATTAAAGAAAATGGTTCGTGGCTATGTGCTCATGGTCATTATACATTATTACCTTAAATTAAACGAAATGGAACAAAAACTATGTTTAGAATGCGGAGAGCAAATACAAGGAAGAAGTGATAAAAAGTTTTGCAGTGACTATTGTCGTAATTCACATAATAACAAGGTCAATACTGAAAGTAAAAACCTGATCAGAAATACCAACAATCGCCTGAAAAAAAACTATAAAATCCTTACTGAACTGAACAAAAGCGGTAAGAGTAAGGTTATTCGAAACACACTTAATAGCCACAATTTTGATTTTTCACTATTCACATCGATCTATAAGACTAAAATTGGGAAAGTCTATTATTATGTATATGATCAGGGTTATTTGGAATTAGACAATGACTATTTCCTTCTGATCAAAAAGACTTAATATCGATTATTTAGTTTAATCTGACTTATCACTTTGTAACAATACCTTCGTTAATTCGTCGAATCTGAAAATTACCTTATGAGATTCAAATCATACTATGCCCTACTATTTGTAATGTTTACAATTATTCCTGGGGTTTTTGCCCAAGACAATAGTGTAATTACCGGGCAAATCATAAACGGGGAAGACAATGAACCCTTGCCTTTCGCTTCAGTCAGATTAAAAAATCATCCCATAGGAACCATTAGTAATGAAAATGGTGACTTTGACTTTTATATCCCAAAATCAAAAAGAAACGATACAATTAGTATCAGTTTTATTGGATTCAACAGCTATGAAGTTCCGGTAAGTAATATTGACCGGGAACTCAACATCGTAATGACACCGAGTAGTAACGTACTGGATGAAGTCATTCTGACAGAGAAAGACCCTTTGGATTATATTAAAAAAGCACTTGATCGACTTTCTGAGAATTACCCTCAAAACGAATACCAGTCAATTGCGTATTACAGAGAAAAATTTATTGAAAATGGTGCCGTCATTAACAAAGAAGAAGGTGTTTTTAAAACTTATTATCCTAAATCAGGAGACTCTGCCAAGAACCAGCACCAGCTCCTACTCTATAAACCCGAAGAGAATCCACAGCAGTTTCAATTCATGAGAGAATGGTTTGAAGAAAAGCAGGAAAAAAGAAAAAAGAAAGCGATCAAAAAAGGGGAAGATTTTGATGAAGACGAATTTGATAGTGACATTGACATGGATTTGGGAGGTCCTGAATCGGTAATCGATCTAGACATCAATAATGATCGAGATAATTATTTAAATCCTAAACATTTCAAAAAATACGAATACAGTTTTGGAGATGAAACGTCACTCAACGGTGAAAGATTGGTGACCATTAATTTTAAAGCCAAGAGAACAATAGATCATATAAAGGATTCCGGTAAAATTCTTATCAATACAGAAGATTATGCTATCGTTTCAATTGAGCAAAAGGGTAAATTCAGTATCCCTTTCATTGTTAAGCCAATATTGTTCGTAATAGGTCTAAAAATAGAAAGCCCTACTTTTAAAACTGCTATCAGTTATCAAAAATACAAAGACAAATGGTACCCTCAATTATTTAGATGGGACGCTAAAGTCAAGCTTACCAAAAAGCACACTTTTGATCCCAACGAGAATTCTGATATCAATATTGGGCAGGTATTTTTTATTAACCAACTGGATTCAATAGCTACTCCAATAGCAGAAGAACACTTATTCGATGAACAGGAAGACATGGGGGAACAGGTTTTTAATGATATCGATCTCCAATGGGGTGAATTAAATATCATCAAAGACTAAGGTTGATAATGCTGAGCTTGACAACTGCTCAATAATAATTCGTAAATTTAGCATTCATTTAAAAATGACATTAATTTCTAAATAGCTAAAAAATTAGCTGAATTATTGCATTATCCAAGGTCAAAAAGCGCTTCTTTTTAGTATATTTGTCATCCATTTTAAAAACGATCCTGAATCATTCAGGATGATGATGAGAACCCATAGAGAAATTTTGTAAATATTCTTTTTTGATCTATAAAAAACAACTGATATATAAAGATGAAAACAGTAAACGATTTTAACTTTGAGAATAAGAAGGCGCTCATTAGAGTAGATTTTAATGTGCCTCTTGACGAAGCATTACAAGTAACAGATGCAACCAGAATTGAAGCGGCTAAACCAACTATCCTTAAAGTACTTGAAGATGGTGGAAGCGCGGTCTTGATGTCTCATTTGGGCAGACCAAAAGGCGTTGAGCAAAAATTCTCATTAAAAAACATTGTTGACAAGGTAAGCGATATCATTGGCGTACAAGTGAAATATGTTAATGACTGTATTGGACCTGATGTAGAAGCTGCAGTGGCTAACCTACAAAATGGTGAAGTCTTGATATTAGAAAATTTAAGGTTTTATAGTGAAGAAAAAGCGGGAGATAAAGCGTTTGCTGAAAAGTTAAGTAAGAATGGTGACATTTATATAAATGACGCATTTGGGACGGCTCACAGAGCGCATGCCTCAACTGCCATCATTGCTGAATTCTTTCCAGAAAACAAATGTTTCGGTTTGCTTCTTGCAAAAGAAATTGAAAGTCTTGAAAAAGTTTTAGGATCTAGTGAAAAGCCAGTTACAGCAATTCTAGGGGGCTCAAAAGTATCTTCTAAAATTACTGTAATAGAAAACATTCTTGATAAAATTGATCATTTGATCATTGGTGGAGGAATGGGTTTTACTTTTATCAAAGCCCAGGGCGGAGATATTGGTAATTCAATCTGCGAAGATGACAAAATGGAGCTTGCCCTCAGCATCTTAAAACAAGCAGAGGAAAAAGGAGTAAAAGTTCATTTACCAGTTGATGTTATTGCTGCTGATGCTTTTAGTAATGATGCCAATACACAAGTTGTAGATATTTATCATATTCCTGACGGATGGGAAGGTCTTGATGCAGGACCAAAAACCAATGTTGGTTTCTCTTACGTTATTGCACAATCTAAAACCATCCTCTGGAATGGCCCGATCGGTGTTTTTGAAATGAAAGCGTTTTCAAAGGGAACTATAGAATTAGGTAATGCTGTGGCTGATGCAACTGCTGACGGTGCTTTCTCTCTTGTTGGAGGTGGAGACTCTGTTGCGGCGGTTAAACAGTTTGGATTTGCCAATAAAGTGAGTTACGTTTCTACTGGTGGTGGAGCGATGCTTGAAATGCTTGAAGGTAAAACCTTACCTGGAATACAAGCTATCCTGGATTAAAATAAATCAATTTAAATTCATAAATTTAAAGGTCTAAAATCTATATCACGGTTTTAGACCTTTTTCTTTTATAATACTGTCAATTCAAACAATAGATTCAACAATTTTATGAAATATACTAAGATTCCTCAAACCGATATAAAAGTTAGTAAAATCTGCTTGGGCACCATGACTTATGGCCAGCAAAACACTGAATCAGAAGGGCACGAACAATTAGATTACGCCAAAGAAAAAGGTGTTAATTTTTTCGATACAGCTGAAATGTATTCAATTCCAGGGAGAAAAGAAACCCAGGGTAGTTCAGAACGTATTCTTGGTACTTGGTTAAAAGAGCAAAAAAGAGAAGACTTTGTTGTCGCAACAAAGGTTACGGGCCCTATGGAATATTTCAATTACCTCAGACCCAACTTAGGATTTTCAAAAAATGTAATTCACGATGCCCTGGATCAAAGTTTGAAAAGATTACAAACTGATTATGCAGATGTCTACCAACTACATTGGCCAGAACGAAATGTGAATTTTTTTGGTCAAAGAAACTATACGCATAACCCAAATGAAAAATGGATCGATAATTTTAAAGAGGTCATTGAAACACTTGATGGTCTTGTTAAAGAAGGTAAAATCAGACATTATGGGGTTTCAAATGAAACTTCATGGGGTGTTATGAGACAAGTGGCAGAAAGTAACAACAATAATTTGACTACTTGTAAAACAATTCAGAACCCTTATTCTTTGCTGAACAGAACTTTTGAAATTAATCTTGCTGAAGTGGCTCTTAGAGAACAAATCGGGCTATTGGCTTATTCCCCGCTGGCCTTTGGCGTTTTATCAGGAAAATACCTGAATGGAAATCTACCTGAAAAATCGCGATTAAAACTTTTTCCAAACTACTCAAGATACAGCAATCCACAGGCTTTACAACTGACCGCCGCCTATGCTGACCTGGCCAGTAAAAACAATATGAGCCTTACTGAATTAAGCCTTGCTTTTGTGAATCAAAGACCCTTTGTAACCGGCACCATTATTGGTGCTACAACTATGGATCAGCTCAAAGAGAACATCGGCAGTATACAATTTGACTTATCCGATGACTTATTAAAAGAAATAGATCAAATTCAGAATTTACAACCAAATCCGGCACCATAAACTCTTTCAGCTAACCAATAAATCCTAAAATGATGAGGGCAATTATAATTATCTTATTGATTCTCTTAAATGTTAAACCGCTCTTTTCCCAAGAGAATTATACCCCAACGGCCGAAAACCTCGAAGCCCGAGAATGGTTTGAAGACGCCAAATTTGGCTTGTTTATTCACTGGGGTGTCTATAGTATTTTAGGAGATGGCGAATGGGTGATGAATAATCAAAATATTGCCGTCGATAGTTATGAAAAGCTTCCTGCTTTTTTTAATCCCGTTGAATATGATCCTGCAGAGTGGGTCGCCATGGCCAAAGCAGCGGGAATGAAATATATCACGATCACAAGCAGGCATCATGACGGGTTTTCAATGTTTGATACCCAGGCCTCAGATTACAATATTGTTCAAAGGACCAATTACAAAAAAGATGTTTTAAAGGCTTTGTCAGAGGCCTGTAAAAAAGAAGGTATTAAATTATTCTTTTACTATTCTTTACTCGATTGGCGTCATGATGATTATTTCCCAAGAGGAAGAACAGGTACAGGAATAAAGGGTCGCGCTGAAACCGGAGATTGGGATAAATACATTGCTTTTATGAAAACCCAGCTTACTGAATTATTGACCAATTACGGCGATATTGCCGGAATCTGGTTTGATGGTCATTGGGATCAGAAAGAATGGGATGGTAAAAAGTTTGGTGCAGCAAAAGTAGATTGGCATTACGATGAAATCTATACCTTAATTCATGATTTACAACCTCAATGTCTTATTGGTAACAACCATCATATTGCTCCTATTTCAGGTGAAGACTTTCAAATGTTTGAAAAAGACCTTCCTGGAAAAAACACTACAGGTTGGGGAACCAGTTCTACTGATATCGGAGCCTTGCCAAAAGAAGTTTGTGAAACGATCAATGGTTCCTGGGGATTCAACCTACAAGATAAAAAACACAAATCAGACAAAGAGTTAATTCAATACCTGATTAATGCGGCAGGCTATGGTAGTAATTTATTATTGAATGTAGGGCCCATGCCTAATGGAAAGATACAGGCTGAGCATATCAGCTCCTTGAAGAGCATAGGCGACTGGCTCAAGACTCATGGCACAAGCATTTACGGCACAAGACAAGGGCCTGTTGCCCCTAGTTCATCTATGGTGTCTACTCAAAAAGACGGGATTGTTTATTTACATTTATTAAATGATCAAAAAGACACCTACCTCATCCCTCATTTTAGTGAAAAAATAAAAAAAATGACCTTCTTCAGCAGTGGAAAAAAAGTAGTACACACTGTAAATGAATTTGGATTGACTTTTTCTGTACCGTCAGGAGAGAGAGAAGCTATTGATACAATTATAGAAATGCAACTCAAATAAAGCCAATTGACCCAATAGCACCATATTAATCGGTCTTGATGGCTGTTGCCTCTATTTCAATTTTCATTTTATCATCGGCTAAACCTGCTGAAATCATTGTTGCAGCGGGTCTTATCCCTCCAAAATATTTCTTCAATACAGGCCAGCACTGCTCAAAATCACTTCCTTTTGGAAGTATATAAGTTAGTCTGACGATATCCACAAGTGAGGCATCAGCTTCCTGCAGCGCTTTTTCGATATTCTTAATACATTGTTCAGTTTGCTCAGCAATGTCATCAGAAATTTGCATCGTATTATAATCGTAGCCGGTAGTTCCAGAGACAAAAATCATATTGCCAGCTACAACAGCTCTCGAATAGCCAATTTTTTCTTCGAATGAAGAACCTGAACTAATGAGTTTTCTTTTCATAATTGATCAATGCTGATTTTAGGAAAATTTTAATACCCTAGTTTTTCTCTAACTCTTTTTAGAACTGTATCTGCCACGTTATGGGCTTTTTCGGCACCTTGCTTTAGAACGGCATCTATCTCATCTAAATTCGCCATATAGTAGTGGTATTTTTCACGTTCTACCTTGAATTTATCAATCAACAATTCGTAAAAAGCCTGTTTGGCGTGTCCGTATCCATAATTCCCGCCTTCATAATTCGCTCTCATCTCTTCAATCTGTTCTGGGCTAGCAACTAATTTATAAAGCGCAAAAAGATTACAAGTGTCGGGATCCTTAGGATCCTCCATTGGCGTAGAATCTGTTTTGATCTTCATGATTTGTTTCCGCAAAGGCTTATCAGCCAAAAATATGTCAATAATATTTCCTTTGGATTTGCTCATTTTTTCGCCATCGGTTCCAGGTACATACATGGTGTTTTCCTGAATCTTAGCCTGAGGCGGCACTAAGGTATCACCCATCTGGTGGTTAAATCTATTGGCAACATCTCTTGACATTTCAAGATGCTGTAATTGGTCTTTTCCAACCGGCACTACATCAGCGTCATACAATAAAATGTCAGCCGCCATTAGCATTGGATAAGAAAAAAGTCCAGAATTCACATCTTCCAGTCTGTCAGCTTTATCTTTAAAACTGTGGGCAAGAGTAAGTCTTTGAAAAGGATAAAAACAACTTAAATACCATGACAACTCTGTGACTTGCGGCACATCGCTTTGTCTGTAAAAAACAGTTTTCTCAACATCCACACCAAAAGCCAACCAGGTAGCAGCTGTGCTATATGTATTTTGTCTCAATTCTTTGGCATCCTTAATTTGAGTTAAAGAATGGAGATCAGCAATAAATAAAAAAGATTCCTCTTTCGAATCTTTTGACATACTGATCGCAGGAATGATGGCACCTAGCAAATTTCCTAAATGAGGCGTTCCTGTACTTTGAACTCCTGTAAGTATTCTTGACATCTGACTTTCTTAAAAATTCAATGGCAAAAATAAGGAAATATGCCTTAAATCATAGGGATTATAACAGAACTTCTAAACCCTAATTATAAGATTAGATAATATGATGTCTTTGAATTATTTTTTAATCAAGCGCCCCACGTACAGAATTAAAACAGCTCCGGCAACCGATGTAACCAATGACCCTATCGTTCCTCCATCTGTACTAAGACCTAAAATACTGAAAACCCAGCCACCAACAACACCTCCAATAATTCCCAGTACCATATTCATAACAAGGCCAAATCCGCCGCCTTTCATGATTTTTCCGGCCAGCCACCCAGCAATGGCGCCAATAATTATAAAATAAATAAAGCTCATAATGAAAAGTTTAATTGGTTAATATCCAATAAATTTAACTAAAAAATCTAATGTGAGTGATAATTAAATCAATATAAAACATGCAGTAAGGGCAATTTTAGTAATTTTGAATTCTATGGAAAACAAGAGCACTTTTTATGAGAGCAGGGAAGAAACACTGAACGTTATCACCCATGGAATTGGATTCATATTAAGTATTGCTGCCTTGGTCATATTGATTGTTTCAGCCTCTAAATACGGTACTGCCAGACATATCACAAGTTTTGCCATTTTTGGAAGCAGCCTCATCGTTTTATACGCTGCTTCAACCCTATATCATTATGCAAAAAATCCAAAATTACGTCATAAACTAAACATTCTTGACCATTCAGCTATTTATGTCCTTATAGCAGGAACCTATACCCCTTTTACCTTGGTAGTTTTAAAAGGTTGGGTTGGTTGGACCATCTTCGGAATTTCATGGGGCCTGGCCATTGCTGGTATTATATTTAAAGTATTCTATTTTGGCAAATACGATAAGATTTCAACTATTGCCTATGTTTTAATGGGTTGGGTAATCATCTTCGCGGTTAAACCATTGATCGAAAACTTTCCTACCCCAGGTTTGATTTGGTTGCTTTGTGGAGGTTTGGCTTATAGTATTGGTGCCTTTTTTTACAGTTATAAAGGCATACGATTCAACCATGCCATTTTCCATGTCTTTGTACTATTAGGAAGTTTTTGTCATTTTATGGCAATATTTCTATACGTATTGCCTGAGCGTTAAATTACTTCTCTTCCTTCTCTTCTTTTTGATGAAGGTATCTTGTCAACTGCATAGAAAGATCAAGAAGAATGATCTTGGCATTTCCGTTTCTTTCAATATGATATATGGCATCTTCAATGGCTTGATTGATGTCCTCAATATTAGCCCCATGAACAAAAGGAGCAAATTTTTCTAAATCAAAATTATTTTCTTGTGACTCAAAGAACACGAGAGATCTGGCATTGTAATTTGTGAGCATGGCCTGTCTAAAAAAGTGAGAGCAATACTTTAAAAATCTCTTTTGAGTCTCTCTACCCGTCTTCGCTATTTCTTCACTCCACTTGATTAGGTCCTGAACTACACTGGCATCTCCTTTGGCTCTAAAGGCAGACCTTACCCATGTTATGAACCACTTTTCAAAGATCAATTCATTATCGTCATGTCTCAATAAATGTAAAGCCTTATTCCAGTTCCCATTAGACTGATGTGCTATTTTTATGGCTTGATTTTCATCAAGCTCATGGTTCTTCATCAGTTTATCAATAATGCTTTGTTCCGTTAAAGCCTGTATATGAAGTACCTGACACCTAGACAATATGGTCTTTATGATGAGCTCCTCATTCTCTGCTATGAGTAAAAACAAGGTTTTTTCTGGTGGTTCTTCTATCAGTTTCAATAACTTATTGGATGCCGATGCATTCATTTTATCTGCCATCCAAATGATCATCACTTTGAACCCGCCTTCATAGGGTTTCAGAATCAATTTCTTAACGATCTCTTCTGCTTCATCCACCCCTATCTGGCCTTGTTTGTTCTCTATCCCCAAAAGCTGATACCAGTTAAACAAGCTACCATAAGGCGTTTCATGAACAAATTGTCTCCATTCTTCCAAAAAAGAATTACTGGTTGGATGTTTTTTTACTTTTTCATTAGTCGTTACAGGAAAAGCAAAATGTAAATCAGGATGCATGAGTTTGTCAAACTTCAAATTACAAGAAGCATTCCCGTTATCATTCTCTCCTCCTTTATTTTGGCAGAGAATATATTGGGCATAGGCAATTGCCAAGGGCAGCGCTCCACTTCCTGTAGGTGCAATAAATAACTGAGCATGAGGAATTCTTGAATTCTCAACTGTTCTTACCAAATGATGTTTGATATGTTCTTGCCCAATGATGTCTGAAAAAAGCATCCTTATTAATCTTAGTTTACAAAGAAAACAAAAACTTAGGATTTACGCTTAGAAAGACTCACTATTTTCAATTACAGTGATTGTTCAAAAAAACCTATTTTTGCAAAAAATCAAATTAAGGCTAGGATACAAAAACGCAGAATAATCGTATCCTTCTTTCAACAGCAAATTCATCCCATGGTTATTATTACTTTACAGAGAAAAAAATGTATCGGTTGTAATTATTGTGTGGAGCTGGCTCCAAAACAATTCCAAATGTCTAAAAAAGATGGGAAGTCAGTATTACTGCACTCAAATGACAAAAAGGGGTTTTTTACTATTAAATCACCCGATATGTCAATTCTTGAAGATGCTATCAAAGCTAAAGAAGCCTGCCCCGTTAACATCATTAGCGTCAAAGAAAAATAAGGCTTGCTGCTAATAATCTTTAGGCATGTTTATAGTTTATCATTAATGAGTATATTTACCTAAATTTTTCGAACTTATATTGAGTTTTTACCTGTCAGAATTGCTTTGGACTAAGGAATTTATGATAATTGAAATGATTCTAAATCAGGTAAATAGTAATTCTCGATTCAAAATATATAAATACTATGGGCTGTACTTCGTGCTCATCCTCTATAGATGGATTACCCTTGGGTTGCAAAAGCAATGGCGCTTGCGCATCCGGGAGTTGCGATAAAATGAACGTTTTTGACTGGCTTTCAAACATGTCACTCCCAAATGGTCAAAAACCTTTTGACATTGCTGAAGTTAGATTCAAAAATGGAAGAAAGGGTTATTTTAGAAACACCAAAGAAATTCAAATTTGTATTGGTGAAGTGATTGCTGTTGAAACTTCTCCAGGTCACGATATAGGTGTTGTATCCCTTACAGGAGAACTTGTGAAAGTTCAAATGCGTAAAAAAAGGATTCCGCAAACCAGCGAAGACATCAAACAGATTTATAGAAAAGCCACTCAAAAAGATATTGAAATCTGGACGACTGCCAGAAATAAAGAGAAAGAAGTTCAAAGAAAATCGCGCTTGATCATTAGCAGATTAGGCTTAAAAATGAAACTCTCAGATGTAGAATACCAAGGAGATGGAAATAAAGCCACCTTCTACTATACAGCCGACGACAGAGTTGATTTTCGTCAATTAATACGAGAGCTTGCCGGAACTTTTAGCCTTAGAGTTGAAATGAAACAAGTTGGGCTTCGACAAGAAGCGGCTCGCCTAGGAGGAATTGGTTCTTGTGGAAGAGAGTTATGCTGTTCCACTTGGTTAACTGATTTTAGATCAGTTAGTACTTCTGCTGCCCGTTACCAGCAGCTTTCTCTAAATCCTCAGAAATTAGCCGGACAATGTGGAAAACTCAAATGTTGTCTGAACTATGAATTGGATTCATATATGGATTCCTTAAAATCCTTCCCGAAAGCAAACGTTTGGCTTCAGACAGAAAAGGGACCTGCTGTTTTTCAAAAAATGGATATTTTCAAAGGTTGGATATGGTATGCTTATAAAGAAAACCCTATTAGCTGGCATAAACTTACTGTTGAACAAACCAATCAGATCATTGACCTGAATAAAGAGAACAAAAAGGCTACAAGTTTAGAAGAATATGAATCAGAACTTGAATTTGAAAGCATAGAGGCATCAAACTTTACGGATGTTGTTGGTCAGGATAGCCTTACGAGGTTTGACAAACCAAAATTCAAAAAGAAGAGAAAAAGAAACAACAATAACCGCAACCGTAATTCTAAAAACAACAGAAAAAATCTTCAAAAAAAGAACAATTAATAATGACTATTCAGATGAAGAAGAAAGGTATTGGCTTAATTAAAATATTTTTAGCTTTTATCGTTATGAATTATACCATGTCTTGCACGAATAATATAATCTACAATCAATACAAGCCAATTGAGTATAGTCAATGGCACAAAGATTCTATTATCAATTTCACCGTTAATTCTACTGATACGATTGCTAAAAACAATCTATATGTCACGCTTAGAAACAACAAGGATTACGAGTTTAGTAACCTGTTTCTGATCGTTGGTATAAAATTTCCGAATAACTACCAGATTGTAGACACCCTGGAGTATGAAATGACAAGTGCAGAAGGTAGGTTTCTTGGATCAGGAATGACTGATATCAAGGAAAATAAATTGGAATATAAAACGAATGTGACATTCTCTTTAGTTGGAGATTATGATATATCTGTGCAACAAGCCATGCGAAAAACGCGTGATATTGAAGGCCTAACTTCATTAAACGGAATCACAGATGTCGGATTACAAATTGAAAAATTAGATTAATGGCTCAAAAAAGTCAAAAACAAGGTATGAGTAAATTCTCCAAATGGATTTGGAGATTGTTCCTAGGCGGCTTAGTCGCATTGTTTATAGTTTTTATGCTCGCTGCATTAGATGTTTTTGGAACACTTCCTACTTTTGAGGAACTTGAAAACCCCGAAAATAATCTCGCTACTGAAGTCATATCAATTGATGGCGAAACTTTAGGTAAATACTACAGAGAGAACAGAACTCCTGTTAAATTTAGCGAACTGCCGGATAACCTTATCGAGGCACTTATTGCTACTGAAGATGAACGGTTCTACGAGCATTCTGGAATAGATTTTCAGGGTACGGCAAGAGCTGCAGTGAAGCTTGGAAGAGATGGCGGTGCGAGCACCATTACCCAACAGTTAGCGAAAATGTTGTTTACTAAAACGGCATCTGGTAACATCGGAAAAAGATTAATTCAGAAAGTAAAGGAATATGTTATCTCACTTAGATTGGAGAAGCAATATACCAAGAATGAGATCATTACCATGTACCTGAACAAGTACGACTTTGGGCATGCTGCCGTGGGAATTAGATCTGCCAGTAGGATTTATTTTGGAAAGGAACCTTATGAGCTAAGTATTGACCAATCGGCCATGTTGGTTGGTATGTTAAAGAATTCATCTTTATACAATCCGATGCGTAGGGAAGAATTGGTGACCAATAGAAGAAATGTTGTTTTGGGTCAAATGGTTAGAAATGAATTTTTGACTGAACAGGTAAAAGATTCTCTTCAAAAACTACCTCTTGAACTTGATATCAACCTGGAAGGACACAGTGATGGCACAGCAACGTATTTCAGAGAATATGTTCGTGAATTTATGAGGAAATGGATGAAAGAAAATCCAAAGACCAATGGTGAGAGCTATAATATTTATCGAGACGGATTAAAAATTTATGTTACCCTTGATTCAAGGCTTCAAAAGAATGCCGAAGAGGCGATGAGTGAACATATGGCCAACCTGCAAAGAGTCTTTTTCAAACAACAAAAGAAGAACAAAACTGCACCCTTTTACGATCTTGAAAAAGAGCAGATTGAAAGTACCATGCTTTCTGCAATGAAAAGAAGTGATCGTTGGAGGAAAATGAAAAAGAACGGTGCCTCTGAGAAAGAAATCAAAGCCTCATTTTATGTTGAAACTCCCATGAAAATATTTTCATGGAAAGGTGCTATTGACACTGTTTTAACCCCATATGATTCAATCAGACACAATAAATCTATCCTGCAGGCAGGTGTGCTATCAACTGACCCAACAACTGGTCACGTTAAAGCCTGGGTTGGCGGAATCAATTATAAATATTTTCAATATGACCATGTAAAACAAGGGAAAAGACAAGTTGGATCAACTTTCAAACCCTTTGTATATGCAACAGCCATAAATCAACTAGGGCTTTCTCCTTGCGATGAATTTCCGAATACACCCTATACAATTCCAGCCGGTAAATACCATCTTGATGAAGATTGGACACCGAGAAATTCTGGAGATGAATACGGAGGTTTGAGAACTTTAAAAAATGCATTGGCCAACTCTATTAATGTAATCTCGGCAAATCTTATTGACCAAACTACACCTCAAAATGTGGTTAGGATGGCAAAAAATCTAGGGGTTGAAACCGATATCCCTGCAGTTCCGTCAGTAGCCTTAGGAACAGTAGATTTAAGTCTTTATGAAATGATCGGGGCACTAAACACCTTCGCTAATAAAGGAATGTATGTCAAACCGATGATGATTCTGAGAATCGAAGATAAAAACGGAACCATCCTTGAAGAATTCATGCCCGAAACGAAAGAGGTTTTAAGCGAAAGCATAGCCTATACAACTATTAATTTGATGGAAGGTGTTACAAGATACGGATCAGGTGTTCGCTTAAGAACTTCGGGAGGAAAATATCCGGATAAAGTTGTAACAGGATATCCATATCAATTTAACAATCCTATTGCGGGTAAAACAGGGACTACACAAAATCAATCTGACGGTTGGTTTATCGGCCTTGTTCCTAATTTATCAACCGGAGTTTGGGTTGGCGCCGAAGATCGTGCGGTTCATTTTGCTGACCTTACAAGAGGTCAGGGAGCAACAATGGCATTACCCATATGGGCACTTTACATGAAAAAGAATTATACTGACGAAGATTTAGGCATCAGTACGGAAGAATTTGAAGTACCTGAAAATCTAACGATTAGTGTTGATTGTGATCAAGAAAGAGACGAGAAGCAAGATGGTGACGAAGAGCAAAAGCCCGATTTGAATGAAGAAATAGATTTCTAAAATTATGACTGCTTCCTGGTATCCAAAAGATGAAGTCTTGAAAAGCAGCAACATCTATAAGATGATGCTGAAGAACAATTTTGATACCTATGATGATTTTTGGAAATGGTCAGCAAGCAAAAAGGAAGACTTCTGGGATCAGACCATCAAAAACCTTGGCATTGATTTTTATAAAGAATATGATACCGTCTTGGATATTTCCAAAGGGGTTGAACACGCTGCCTGGCTAAAAGGAGCTGCCTTTAATATTGTTGATTCCTGCTTTCAAAATGATGATGATGCTATTGCCATCATTTACCAAAAAGAAGGTAAATCGATAGAAAAAATAAGTCAAAAAGCCCTCAAAAAATATGTAAATAGAATTGCCAATAGCCTGAGTGATTTCGGATTGAAGCCAGGAGACAGAATCGCTATTGACATGCCAATGACCTTAGAGGCTGTTGCCATTTACCTGGCAGGCCTTAAAGCAGGTATCCCGGTAGTTACAATTGCAGACAGTTTTAGCCCTAACGAAATAGCGGTAAGATTAAATATAACAGCTCCCAAATTAATCTTTACGCAAGATGTAATTAGCAGGGTGGGGAAAAAACTTCCACTTTATAAAAAACTGCTTGAAGCACATGCGCTTTCTCCCATTGTGGTTATAAGTGAAGATTTGGATACAGTGCCCCTAAGAGAAGACGATCTCTATTTCAATGATTTTCTTTCAGAGAATGATGCCTTCCAAACCAGAATTCAAAATCCTGAAGATACCATAACAGTGCTTTTTTCATCCGGTACTACCGGTGAGCCGAAAGCCATTCCCTGGACACATAATACACCCATAAAATGCGCTTCAGATGGCTATTATCATCATAATATTCAACAAAACGACGTAGTCTGCTGGCCCACCAATTTGGGTTGGATGATGGGGCCATGGCTTATTTTTGCCAGTCTGATCAATAAAGGAACAATGGCCTTGTATTACGGAGCCCCCATGGGAAGTGAATTTGGATCTTTTGTACAAGACGCAGGTGTTACCATGCTAGGACTTGTTCCCAGTATCGTAAGGCAATGGAAAATTACTGAAAGTATGGAAGCATTTGATTGGTCAAAGATCAAGTGCTTTAGTTCTACAGGTGAAGCTTCAAACCCTGAAGAAATGGAATATTTAATGCAATTAGCCAACAACAAACCTATAATTGAGTATTGTGGTGGAACTGAAATCGGTGGAGGCTATGTTACCAGTACTGTTGTTCAAGACAATATTGTCAGTACCTTTTCAAGTCAGGCACTTGGCGGTGAGTTTGTTCTTTTAGATGAAAATGGAGATCTTACGAATCAAGGCGAAATGTTCTTGATTCCACCAATTATGGGCCTTTCAAATTCACTTCTGAACAGAGACCATCACGAAGTGTATTTCAAAGATAATCCGACTTATCAGAACAAGGTGTTACGAAAACATGGTGATGAGTTAATTCAATTAGAGAATGGTTATTATAAGGCGCAAGGAAGAGCTGATGATGCCATGAATCTCGGCGGGATAAAAGTGAGCTCAGTTCAGATCGAGGAAGTAATCAACCAACTCGAATTTATAAAAGAAAGTGCAGCTATAGCCATTTCACCCAAAAATGGCGGACCTTCTCAGCTGGTCATTTATGTCATTTTAATTCCGAGTGATTTAACCATGGACGCACAGTTAAAAATGGCCAAACTTATTATTAGAGAAAGGCTCAACCCCTTGTTCAAAGTTGAAAAACTTGTTGAAATTGACCAACTACCTCGCACCGCTTCCGGTAAGGTAATGCGCAGAAAATTAAGAGATCTCTACTTGGAAACCTAAGATCTATGTCTTGTTTTTTTTACGATCTTTACGAACATCAAAATTAAATTTATGAAAGTAATATCATATAATGTCAATGGCATCCGTGCCGCCATAAAAAAAGGTTTTTTAGACTGGTTAAAAGCTGCAAATCCTGATGTGATCTGTATTCAGGAAACCAAAGCTCAGAAAGAACAATTAGACCTTCAGTTATTTGAGGATGCTGGATATCAATATAATTATTGGTTTTCAGCAGAAAAAAAGGGCTATAGCGGCGTTGCAGTATTGTCAAAAACAGAACCAAATAAAGTCACTTATGGCACTGGTATTGAAACTATGGATTTTGAAGGTAGAAATCTGCGTTTAGACTTTGATGATGTCTCTGTGATGAGCTTGTATTTACCTTCAGGAACTAATGATGCCAGGTTGGATTTCAAGCTGAACTATATGGCTGAATTTCAGGAATATGTCAATGAGCTAAAAAAAGAAATTCCTAATTTATTGATCTGTGGGGATTATAATATTTGTCATGAGGCCATAGACATTCACAATCCTAAACAAAATAAAAACACGTCAGGGTTTCTTCCTGTAGAACGAAAATGGATTGATGATTTTATAAACAATGGCTTTATAGATACTTTTCGGTTTTTAAACAAAGAACCGCATCACTACAGCTGGTGGAGTTATCGGGCTAATGCCAGGAATAACAATAAGGGTTGGAGAATAGACTATTGTATGGCTAGTGAGCCATTAGAGGCAAAGATTGAACGTGCTTTTATACTTCCTGAAGCCAAACATAGTGACCATTGCCCGATTGGTGTGGAGTTTAAATTCTAAACTGTTGTTTTATTGGCGAGCTGACCACAGGCGGCATCAATGTCTTTACCGCGACTGTGTCTGATATTGACAGTAATTTGATTCCGTTCAAGCTCTCTTTGGTAATAAGCTATTGCTGCAGGATCTGCCTGTTCAAAACCATCTTCTTCAATCGCGTTATATTCTATCAGATTCACTTTTGAAGGGACTTTCTTACAATAAGCCACCAAGGCATCAATATCCTTTTTCTTGTCATTAATTCCCTTCCAAACAACATACTCAAAAGTGATTACCTTATTCGTCTTGGCATACCAGTATTGAAGTGAATGAAGTAAATCTTCTAAAGTAGATTTATCATTGATAGGCATCATTTTAGACCTTACTTCGTTAATAGCAGAATGCAATGATACCGCCAAGTTAAATTTGACTTCATCATCAGCCAGTTTCATGATCATTTTATGCAGCCCAACAGTAGAAAGCGTAATTCTCCGGGGAGACATTCCCAGCCCTTCATCTGAAGTAATCATTTCAATTGACTTCAATACATTCTTATAATTTAGCAATGGTTCACCCATTCCCATAAAGACAATATTATTCAATTTATGTCCTTTATAAACCCTGCTCTGTCTGTCAATTGCAACTACCTGGTCATAAATTTCATCCGGATTCAAATTCCGCATTTTCTTTAATCTTGCCGTTGCGCAAAAAGTACAATTCAAGCTACAACCTACCTGGCTGGATACACAGGCGGTAGTTCTTGTTGGTGTTGGGATAAAAACAGACTCAACGATAAGACCGTCATGCAACTTGATCGCATTTTTGATGGTCCCATCTGAAGACTGCTGCATATCATCAACCTCAATATGATTGATTACAAAATGATCTTCTAAAAATTGCCTTGTCTCTTTTGAGATGTTGGTCATGCTGTCAAAGTCATGCGCCCCTTTATGCCATAACCATTCATACACCTGATTACCTCTAAAGGCTTTCTGGTCATGTTCAAGAAAGAATTCTCTAAGGTCTTCTTTTGAAAGGGATCTTATGTCTTTTTTTTCACTCATAGGGTATAAAAAAACGTCCGACAACCAATCTGATAATGGTCGAGCGGACGCTTAATTCAGTTTTCTACATTTTATATGATCAACATGGCGTCACCATAAGAATAGAATTTGTAATCTTTTTCTATGGCTTCTTTGTAAGCTTTTTTGAGTAAGTCATGACCTGCAAATGCAGAAGTCATCATCATCAAAGTAGATTTGGGTGTATGAAAATTCGTAATCATACAATTCGCAATACTAAACTCATAAGGAGGGAAAATAAATTTATTCGTCCATCCTTCGTAAGGTTTTAAGTGGGCATCGGCAGAAACTGAGCTCTCCATTGAACGCATCACCGTTGTTCCTACTGCACAAACTCTTCTCTTGGTATCTATCGCATGATTTACCGCATCAGCAGTACTTTCAGGAATGAATACTTCTTCAGAGTCCATTCTGTGCTTAGAAAGGTCCTCAACCTCAACTGGGTTAAAAGTACCTAAACCAACATGTAATGTCAGTTCTTTTAATTCTACTCCATTAATTTCAAGACGTTTCAATAAATGCTTAGAAAAATGCAGACCTGCAGTTGGAGCAGCTACAGCACCTTCATGCTTTGCATAAATAGTTTGGTATCTTTCTTCGTCAGAATCCTCAACTTCTCTTTTAATATATTTTGGAAGGGGTGTTTGCCCCATTTCATTCAGTTTTTTTCTAAATTCTTCATAAGAACCATCATAAAGAAACCTAAGGGTTCTTCCTCTTGAAGTGGTGTTGTCAATTACTTCAGCAACCAATCCACTATCCTCACCAAAGAATAACTTGTTTCCTATTCTAATTTTCCTTGCCGGATCAACCAACACATCCCATAACCTACTTTCAGCATTCAATTCTCTCAATAAAAACACTTCAATTCTTGCTCCTGTTTTTTCTTTATTCCCATAAAGACGTGCAGGAAAAACTTTTGTATTGTTAAAAACCATAATATCTCCTTCGTCAAAATAGTTCACGATATCTTTAAAGGATTTGTGCTCAATAGTGTCTTCTTTTCGGTTAAGAACCATCAATTTTGCTTCATCTCTGTGCTCTGACGGATATTCAGCTAGCAGCTCTTCTGGCAATTCATATTGGAAATTGGATAACTTCATAGTTGTTTTTTGGTTAAAATGCCTGCAAATATACAATCTCAAACTACCCTTTGTCAAGTGTTTTGCCAATTAAATTGCTTTTTTAGAGCAATGATGCAAAATGTGTTTCGAATCGCTATCTTTACGCAAAATTTTGCGATGTCAAAAAATGTGACTCCATATAAGGATTCTGAGCTCGGAAAAAAGGAGCAGGTTACCGAAATGTTTGATAAGGTTTCCTCTAATTATGACTTTCTCAACAGGGTATTGACCTTTGGGATTGATATCAGTTGGAGAAAACATGTCGTGGAACTTGTAAAAGCCGGAAATGCTAAAAAAGTGATGGATATCGCCACCGGCACCGGTGATTTAGCGATCCTTCTTGCTAAATCAGATATTGATGACGTTACGGGGCTTGATATTTCTCCTGGCATGTTAGACATCGGAAAACAAAAAGTAACTGAAGAAGGCTTAGACAGCAAAATAGACATGATTATAGGTGATTCAGAACAGTTACCTTTTGAAGAGGAAACGTTTGATGCTATTACCGTTGCTTTCGGAGTTAGAAATTTTGAAAATTTAGAAGTTGGTTTAAAGGAAATTCTTCGCGTTTTGAAGCCTGGCGGTTCATTAACCGTTTTGGAAACTTCTCAGCCAAGTAAATTTCCGGTTAAACAAGGCTTTCAATTCTACTCGAAATATGTGATTCCCACGGTAGGGAAGCTCTTTTCGAAAGACAAGAATGCTTATGATTACCTACCTGAATCAGCAGCAGCTTTTCCATACGGCAAAAGCTTTAACAATATTTTACTAAAATCGGGGTTTAATAGTTCTAAGATATATCCTCAGACCCTCGGTGTCGCGACTATTTACCATGCAATTAAATAAAGCTATGAAAAGGCAATTCGTTTTATTCGGTCTTATCCTCTGTTTCATTATCCCTTCGGCTCTTGCTCAGAAGGAAAGGATAGAGTATTTACCTAATTTCGATAAAAGAAAAATTCATTTCGGCTATTATCTAGGCCTTAATAAAAACAGTTTTGAGATCAATTACCACGATCAAAGTGGTCAGGATCCAAACTCTCCTGTAAACCCAACTCCTGAACAGGATATGTTTGTTGATACACAGGCTTCATTAGGATTTAATATTGGCTTTGTAATTGATTACAGACTGCATAACAATATCAATTTACGATTTGAGCCTGGTCTGATGTCAAATGCAAAAACCCTGACATTTATTGACCCTAATCTTGATGCTGCACCTAATGGCATTCCAATTTATGGCAGCTCTACAAGTAATACTGAAAGAGAAGTTGCCGGAACCTATTTACATTTACCCCTGCTTCTTAAATTCAGTACCAACCGTTTGAACAATATAAGACCCTATATTATTGGAGGTGTATCATATGATTATAACTTCTCAAGTAATGAAAAAAACGGGAAAGATAATTTTGAGCAAGAATTTAGAATGACAAAAAGTAACTTTATGTATGAAGTTGGTTTTGGTGTTGACTTCTATATGTACTTCTTTAAATTCACCCCATCGATACGAGGCGTTTTTGCGATGAGCAATGAATTGGTTGAAGATTACAATCCTGTTGATTACCCTCAGTATTCGAGCCCTTGGACAGGACCGATTGATTTTCTTGGTACGCGCGGATTATTTCTGAATTTGACTTTTGAATAGTTAAGGGCTAAGGACTAAGTGTTAAGGATTAAGTGTTAGGTGTTAGGTGTTAGGTGTTAGGTGAAATTAATCCATAAAAAAAGTTGATTTGAATGTACATTAGCACTTTTCAAATCAACTCTTTATTTTTAAACTATACATCAGTACCTAATCCTTAGTACTTAATCCTTAACACTTAAGTTTAGCCACATTTAGAATGACCACAACTCACACATTGTAAACAGCCTTCTGAATAAATAACCCCTTCCGGATCACCACATTCATTACATTTTTTATCGGCTGCTGCTGTACCATCCGGCACATATCTTTTAAGCGCTCTGGCTACACCATTCTTCCATGTATTGATATGGTCATCATACATGTTCAGGTTCTGAATTAAGTCAACAACATAATTCATTGGCATTTTATGACGAAGAATACCTGAAATCAGTTTTGCATAATTCCAGAACTCCTTATCAAATGATCTTGAAAGCCCTTCGATAGTAATCTTATAACCTTCTCGATCCATATATTGAAAATCATATCTTGCATCGCCGTTTTCATCTCTGTTCTTGATCACCCACCCTTTTTCTAACCATTGTGGCAGATTAAAAGCATCGTTCATTTTACCCGTAAAAATTTCATAAGGTCTGTCGTCAATAAGACCTACAACAGCTAGCCATTTTTCAGATTCATTATGGAATCTTACGATTTCAGCTTCAATCTTTTTCGGTCTCTTTGTGAATTCAACTTCCTTATTATAATTGCTGTCTTCTTTTGACTCTTTACTGTCATCTGCAATTAAAATTCCACTTCTTGATCCATCTCTATAAACCGTAATTCCTTTAAGTCCTTTTTTCCAGGAATCCATATAAATATCCCCAACCAAGTCTTCAGTTACATCTGCCGCCAAGTTAATGGTTGAGCTAATTGAATGCGTTGTGTATTTTTGGACCAAAGCCTGAAGTTCAACTCTTTTCTCCCAGTCAATTTCAGAGGCCGTTGCACCTGCATAAGGGCTCTTGCTAACATCTGTTTCCCCAGTCACTTTCATCCACTCTTCTACTTTCTTGTGATACACTATAAATTCTTCAAAGGCATCACCAAGATCATCTACAAAATCAACCCTTGCATTTTTATCATCCTGGTTAATCTTTCTTCTTCTTTTATATGAAGTCATAAACACTGGTTCAATTCCGGATGAGACCTGAGCCAACATGCTTAGTGATCCAGTCGGAGCAACCGTACTAATAGATATATTTCTACGCCCATGATCCATCATTCGCGTATACATATCTGGGAATTCATCTCTCAACATTTGAACAAATTCAGATTTGTCTTCAACATTTCTGTTAAAAACCTCGAACTGACCTCTTTCAATGGCCATATCAATGCTGCTGTCAAACTCTGCTGAAATTTTAGTTTTCATCAATTTGTCAACCTCCGCAATCGCTTCATCAGAATCAAATTTTAATCCTAACGCAGCCATAGCATCAGCAAGCGCCGTAAAACCTAAACCGGTTCTACGTCCTTTTCTTCCTGTCTCTTGTAGTAGTTTCCAAGTTTCTATCTCGTCCCTTTTTATTGAATCAGGCTCAGGATCTCCTTGTATTTTATCAAGTATTTTATCTACCGCTTCAAGTTCAAGGTCAACCAGGTCATCCATTAAACGTTGGCTTTCGTACACCACCTCATAAAACTTCTTTTGATCAAAACGCGCATTTTCCGTATAAGGATTGTCTACAAAACTGAAAAGGTTCACTGCGATTAACCTACAGCTATCACCACCTTGCATCGCAATTTCTGAACATGGGTTTGTAGAAGAGTTCTTAAATCCTGGGTATAAAGATGAAGTAGAATAATTGTGTTGTCTGTCCCAGAATATAAGTCCTGGTTCTGCAGTATTATGTGCACTCTTGATAATTGTATTCCACAATTTCTGGGCATCAACCTCTTTGGTATATTTAGGATCTTTTGAATCAATTGGCCATCTTAAAGTATAGGTTTCATGATTCTCCACTGCGGTCATAAACTCATCAGAAAGCCTTACAGAAATATTTGCACCCGTTACTTTGGTCAGGTCTTGTTTGATCGTGATAAATTCTTCAATGTCTGGATGCGCAATATCCATAGTGAGCATTAAAGCACCCCTTCTCCCGTTTTGAGCCACCTCTCTGGTTGTCGCTGAAAATCGATTCATAAAAGATACTGCACCTGTTGTTGAACCGGCAGCATTAGAAACCTTTGCATCTTTTGGTCTCAATTCTGATAAATCAACTCCTACCCCACAACGTCTCTTAAAAAGTTGGGCCATTTGCTGATCTGTATAAAAAATACCACCATACGAATCATAAACTGGAGGAATCACTACACAATTTGATAAAGAAGCAATTATTTCATGGTTTCCAAGCCCAAACATGACACTCCCCTGAGGAATCACATATTTAAAATCTTTAAATAAATTATAAATGGCTTTTTCAGTTAATTTCTTTCTATCCTTTCCATATACAGAAAGTCCTTCTGAAGGTGTTTTTACCTTATTATATTTGGCTTCAACTTTGCCGAACTCCTTAGCCATCCTTTGATGCATATCATCAGGCGTCAATTCCTTATAAGTACCATCACTTTTCTTAACAGCATATTTGTTAATCCAGGTTGTAGCAGCAAGCTCGTCGCCCTTAAAGTATGATAATGAGCTTTTTAACACTTGTTCATAGGCATACTCGCCATTTTTAACTTTTTCTTCCACCATGATTTTAAATGTATTTTGAGTTTGATAGGGGATTTAAAATTAATATAAAACAGAAGTTTAAATCCAACCATTTTCAATAATTATTAACAAAACGTGGTTAACATTTTTTATTCATTTTAAAAGTGAGAGCAGACGGTCATCTTGGGTGATTTTGATAAAAAATCAATTATTTTTTTCTAGAATAATGGATTTAATTGCTTAAATTTTTGGCAGCCAAATTCAACTTCATGAACTATCGCTCCAAAATTTTTATATACTCTGGTTTGTATGCCCTTCTGGCCATATTTTTAGCCAGAAAATTGTTTTTCGACTATTATTATGGAGAACTTGGTTTAAATCAATTACCAATAAATTATTTTGAAATTCTTCTATTTGCATTAGCTGTTGTTACCATTTTAATTACGCTTATTACGATCTCGCGTATTGTTAAAAGAAGTAATCAACCTGTAAGCTTTAAAAAAAGGTTCAACTTGCTCATCCCAAGTTTTATGGGCCTGATCATCATTTTTTTGTTATTTAATACTGATCGTGGTGAATTGGTCGTTCCTGTTGCTATACTTATTTATGGACTGATTCTGTTAAACCTCAACAGGTTTGTAACGAGCAGGCTCGTCATTTTTGGAATTATCGTTCTGCTTCTCGGCATCGCAGCCTTTTTCTTGACCCAGTCACATTGGATCCTATTGACTTTGGTATTCGGGATTCTTCCTATTCTTTTCGGAATCCTTATCAGACTAAAACCGTCAAAAGCTTCTTAGTTTATTCTTTACCATCAACAAAGTCTTGTAAATAAGTATATCTATCAGTAAGCTTACCATTTTGAGTCATTCTTGCCCGCTGTAAAACACCATCCTTATCTCCATTAAAAAAGGCCGGGATCACATACTTGACAAAATTCTCACTAAACCCTTGAGAGGCATCTCGTGGCAATTCATTTGGAAGATTATCAACCGCCATTACGGCTATAGCTTCCGGATCTTTAAAATTGACTTCTATCTCTTTCTGAGGATCATAACCGTAAATAGGGTCAGCGATGGTAGAGGCTCTCAGCGTCGAGGCTACCGGACCATCAATATCACAACTAATATCTGCTACCACCTTAATCTTAAAGTCTTTTTTCTTAGCATCTTGACGCGTGAATAAAAAAGGAGCTCCAGATGCATAAAAATGACCCGCAATATACACATCACTTACTTTAGCAAAGCGATAAAAATCACTGGCATAAGCTTCAGGGTGTGCAAAAAAGTCAAACATATCGAGTCTGGTCTCATCAATACGGTAGTTGTAGTCGAGAACATCTATTTGACAATAAACCGGCTGATCAAATTCAAGAGTTAAATAGTCTTCAACATTAACTTCCTTCAGGCCCATTCCATCAAGCATTTCTTTAGCACCATTGCTAACCCTGCCTTTTCCGCTAAGGACTATTTTAATGTTAGGTAGTTCAATCTTTTTCAATTCTTGTATGAGTTGTTTTTGATCTTCAAGCTCCTCTGCTTTTGGCAATTGAAAAGATTCATTTTTCAATCCAAAAGCACGAATGCCGTTATATGCTCCAACGATTCCGGCATATCTCCCAAAAGCCACCAGTCTTATCTCCTTTTTGTCAGTGATAACTTCATGGTCATACAGTTCAATATTTTTTGACAAAACAGCTTTTAAAAGCTCCCTGTTATAGGGTTGTTTTTTGATCGTGTGAGAAAAAAAGAAATACTTTTTGTCAGGAATCAAGGCATCAATCGGAACTTCTTTAACACCGAGTAAAACATCTGCTGAACTAACATCATCAACTACTTCAATACCATTGGCCTTATATTCCTGATCAGCATAAGTTCTGATAGAACTGCTCTCTGCAATGATCTCAATATCTTTGAAGGATCCTGTTAAAACTTTACAAGCATTTGGTGTAAGCACTACTCTTTTATCAGGTGGGTTCTTACGTTCACGAATGATACCGAATTTCATATAGATGTTGTTTTATAAAAAGATGACAATGTTACCTGTTTTCCAGATTTGGAACAGTCTTTGCGCTAAGGTATTTTGAATTGCACAAATGCACAAGTAATCGACTTGAATTTTATACATTTGCGCTTTAAAGTTCTTTAAAGTTTGGGGATGACTGGTTTTGACAGCAAGATCAGTTAAGATATAAGCATGTCGAGCAATGAAATAGCACTCGTAAAACTCAATTTCAACTTTTTAAACGGCGAAGATAATTACGCTTTAGCTGCTTAATCCGAATCACAGTAGGATGAGCCTAGTCCCGTTAGACGGGAAAGCTGAATGTCTCTTGAAAGCCTTGGTTAACGGCGGTCAGTTTTGAGGCATCGTAAAAGTAAACCTAGAAAGATCATCGTTTCGCTGGTCTTTTGAAACTAAAGAAACTAAGCTTGAAGTAGGTCGTTTTTAGTCGGCTTCAGGACTAAAACCAAATAAAAACTATGCATGTAGAAAGTATTTTAGTTGCTTGTTTGGACGAGGGTTCGAGTCCCTCCATCTCCACATCTTTTGTATCAAAACGTTATAAAATCCTGTAAATTCAATGTTTACAGGATTTTTTTATGCTTTTAAGTATCAAAATCCACACATATTAACATTCTTGAAGTGACCTATTCGGTGACCTTTTTTAATTCTATCAAATGGGTCACCAGAAAGATGAAAAATTACTGCTAAAACTA
This sequence comes from Lutimonas halocynthiae, assembly GCF_030409835.1. GTDB lineage: Bacteria > Bacteroidota > Bacteroidia > Flavobacteriales > Flavobacteriaceae > Lutimonas > Lutimonas halocynthiae. Next base: position 565,597 of record NZ_JAUFQO010000001.1, on the reverse strand, counting down.
CTTTTTAGATAGTATCTGTAATAAATAAAAAAGCACCCAAAAGGGTGCTTTTTTATTTCAATCAAACTACTCAATCAATCGAAACTATGAGATATACTTTGAAGCATATATCGATGTAGCTTCGAGTGATTCTTTTGTGGCCTCATAGTTCTTATTTAGCTTTTCCTTTCTTCTCTCTAATTTGATTTTTCTTTTTACTTGAGCCTCATTTATTTGATTGTTAAGCTTCTCGGTTTTAGCCGCTGAGTACGCTTTTAGGTCGCTCATTTTTTCGTCAACAGTCTTTTTAATTACTAAACTTTTCGCTTTAGATTTGTCAATTTGCTTTTGAATACTCGCTTTCATTTCATCATTTGCATCTTTAAGATCATCTTCTAATTCTTCAATTTCTGCATTGATCGCATTTAGTTCATTATTCAATTGATCTTCAGCAATTTTTGATTTACTTCTTCTATAAACCACAGCTTCTAAAGCATCCATTTTATTGTCTACAGGAGCAGTCCAAGCTTCATCCACATCTGCCACTACAGCCGTTTTACCTTCTTCTAAAGCTTTTGCAACTTCATTTAAAAATGTCGAATCTACATCAGCATTATCAAGATCATAGAACATACCACCGTACATTCCAGTCATTGCTCCAACAGCCATACCCGCTGGACCAGCAATTAGTCCAATAAGTGCTCCGGAAAACATCCCGACAGCAGTTCCTATAGGACCATTATCAGATACTTGTTTAATTTCAACTTCACCTGCTTCGTTTTTGTTAATTACTGCCGTTGCATATACACTAATGTCTCCATTTTTGTGTAATGTTTTGAATGCCGTTAATCCTTCGAAAGCTTTTTCTTCAGTGTTAAATACTGTAATAATCATTTTGTTCATAATAATAGTTTTTAGGTTGTTTAAATTATATTTACTCTGTTTGTACACTACAAAGATATAGTCACTTAAGAGTCTGCCTATTAGGGTAATGCCTAAATGAATAGATTAGGTGAATTACCTATGATAGATGAAAAAAAAATAGAGCGCTGATAGCGCTCTATTTTAGAGTTAAGTGATTTTTTGATTTCTGTCTTAGAATTTAGACATGAACTCTCTTATTTGAGTATGTGCCTCATCCTGGCTTTTATTGTATTTATCTTTGATTTTAGCAGCGAAAGTCTCGAAACTTCCGTTGATTTCCTTTACATCTTCATTTGTAAATTTATTCCATTTGGTTTGAATGTCATTATTGATTTCTTCAGTTTTGGTTTCAAAAGCATTTTTTGCTTTTTCAAATTTAGCCTGAGCATCTCCTAGATCTTCCTGGATATTACCTTTTAGTTTGTCTGCAGTTCCAGAATATGCTGTTTTAGAATTGTCAGTTAAGTGTCCTAACCAGATTTTTGCATCTCCTGTAACTTGATTTAGTTTTCCTTCAAATTGATTTTTGTTCATGATAATAGTTTTTAATTGTTTATAGTTTATTTGCTCTGTTTGTATACGACAAATATATAGTCACCTAAGAGTTTGTCTATTAGGGTAATGCCTAAATCAATGGATTAGGTAAATCACCTATAAAAAAGACTCATAATAACAGAATACCTATTCATAACCAGAGGACATTCAATAGCAATCTCATTGCAGATCCCAAGAGTGTGACAGAAATAATTAATCCAATAACAAATGAACTATTAGGCTTTCCTAAGTAAATAATTTAGAATACGATCAAAAAAAAAACATCCGAAAGGATGTTTGTTTAGTAACTAATTCAAATAATTTTATAAGTGGTTTTTTTACATAATTGGAAGTTTTACTTTACCTGTAAAATACATGATATATACGTTTATAATATCGATTGGTGTTTCTAAAGTGTTCATTAAATTTTTCATGGTTATAGTTTTATTGTTATTGTTTAATTGTTATTGTTTTACACTACAAATATATGCCTCATATACCTGTGTGACATTGGTGAAAAGCCTATTTCATTGAACTAGGTGAATTACTTAGCAGAAAAATGTTTTCAAAAAAAACACCCGAATTGGGTGTTCTTTGGATTCAAGTATATTATTCTGATTTTCTGTTTCCGAATAAATTTAAAAAATATTGAAAAAGATTAATGAAATCCAAATATAAGGTCAATGCCCCCATAATTGCTTCCTTTTCGTTTTCATCGGTTCCGTCGTTTCCGATTACATTGAACTGTTTTATCTTTTGAGTATCATGAGCCAATAAACCTATAAAAACGAGAACTCCTGCATAATTACTGAATTGAAATAGCATGTCATTATGTGAAAACAGATTGATTACTGAAAGAATTATTAATCCTATTAAAGCCATAAAAGCAAAATTTCCCAACCTCGTTAGATCGCTTTTAGTTACATAACCTACTATGCTCATTACAGCAAAAGTTGCCGCAGTAACAAAAAATGAAGTGGCAATAGATTCACCTGTAAAAGCTTCAAAAAATATAGAAAAAGTTATTCCATTTAAAATAGAATACCCTACAAAAACAATTGTTGCTGTTTTAACCGACATTTTTCTAATTGCTGAGCTTAAATAGGCGACACAAGCAAATTGAGCGATTAATAATCCATAAAATGCAATATTGTTATTTACAATGACTTCAAAAAAGGAGGTATTATTATACGTTAATGAGGCGACAATTCCTGTTATGGATAAAGCAAGTGCCATCCAACTATACACTTTAGTAATGTAATTGTTTTGTTCGATTTTAATAGTATTTATTTCCATTGTGATTTGTTTTAAGTTTATTTTAATAATTCTTTGTTCTTCAGCAGGTATTTTTCTTATTGAGTCCTTTATGCCTTAAGCTCCACTGTTTTGTAAACGGCTCTTCCTGTTAATCCTAATGTGATACCATCTATCAAAAGTTTAATACCTAAATAGATCCCAATTGCATATGTACTAGATTCCGGGAAATTCATAAAAATCAGAACACCTAAAACTATTCCTACAATACCACTTAATAATAAGAATACTCCACCGCCTATTGGCATCAGAGAAAATGAGTACATTAATTGAGTTAAACCATCTATGATAAAATAAACAGCCATTACAATTGTTAGGGCTTCTAATCCCATATCAGGATTTCCTACAACCCAAACACCAGCAATGATCATTAATATTCCATAAAGGTAACGAGAGAATAATGTTCCCATTGAAAATGAAGTGATGGCAAATATTAACCTTAATATTCCACCGATTACCATAAATACGCCGATTGTTTTTACCGATACTTTTCCAAATCCTTCAGGATAAATAAGAGCAATAACTCCAAGTATTGCGATTAAAATTCCTACGGCCATTATTTTCTTAAATGATTTCTTAACTACTTCTGATACTGTTTTACTTGTTTTCATAATTCTATTTGTTTAAAGATTATTGTTTGTTTTTATTAACACTACAAAGATTCACTATTAACCAAAGTTGTCTCTCAGCCAATCACCTAATCAAAATATTTAGGCAAATTACCTATCCATAACATCCAGGCTTTTTAAAATGGAAATGATTATCAACTATACTGTCTATAGGTAGACTAAAGAATTGTAATTGTATAAAAAAAGACACCTGATAAGGTGCCTTTTTTTAGAATGGATTTTGCTTGATTAAACCCTAAGAATTTGCTTCGAACTCTTCAATAGCCTGATCTATTTTTAATTTTTCTTCTTCGCTCAATCTTTCATAGCTATTGACAACTTCCTTTTTAAGGTTATCGAAATGAGATTTTATTTGACGTTTAAATTGACTGACCTTATCGAGGGTTAAAGACTTCACTTTTTTTAATTTAAATGCTAACATAATATTAGCTAATCCTAAGATGAATAAACCAAATCCTGTTAAAATAATGACAGTTAAGTGACCAATAATTGGCAGTAAAATCATTGAAGTTGCCACTACCACTAAGGCTACTCCCAATAGTAGAAACCAACCCCAATCCAGGACCCCTAGATCTTTAAGTTCAAAAGAGTTTCCAATCATATTTATACCCCTAAATAACAACCAGAACCCAACAAATACAGGAAGTAAGATAATGGTTATAGCAGGATATGATAGTAATAATACTCCTATTAAAACTTCAAATATTCCACCAGTTAAATACCAACCCCATCCTTTAAGTTGCTTGCTATTGGCAATTGAAAAAATAACATTTGAAATACCGTTTGCGAATACTAAAAGACTGAATAACCAGGCTAATGACAAATAACTTTCCTGTGGAGTAGAAAATACATAAATGCTACCCAAGATTAAAAATATACCTGATAATAAAAATAACCACCAGTGTTTAATTGTTTTGATTGATTGTGAGATAATGTTTGACATAATTATTGTTTTTTGATATTAATTATTTTGTTTATTTATTATTAAAATTGATTCATAAATTCTCTTATTTGAGAGTTGGTCTCTTCTTGAGTATGATTGTATTTTTCTTTTAATTTACTAGCGAATTTTTCGAAACTCTTATCCAATTCCCTGATATCATCATTCTTTAACTTATCCCATTTTAGTTGAGCCTTATTACGAACTTCTTCGGTTCTGTTCTCCATAGTGTTTTTTGCTTTTTCATATTGCTCCATGGCCTTCTCTTTTTGTTTTATTAATTTTCCATTTGCTACATGAATATTGTCTTCAATTTCCATTTTTCGATTATTTGTTTTTTGATCTAACCAGATTTTTGCATCTCCTTGTATTTTTTCTACTTTCCCTTTTAATTGATTTGTGTTCATAATGTTTGAATTAGAATTTAATTGTTGTTTGTTTCTTTTAACAAGACAAAGGTCTATTAAAACACAGCTGTAACTATCAGCCAATCACCTAATCATAATAATTAGGTGAATTACCTATCTTATAATTATTTAAGTGTTTTTCTTAATAGTTGGAAAGGATTCTATTCTTAATTAATAGAATAAGTCATGAACAAAGGTTATAGATCATATAAAAACCTTCTAATAAAACATTTGACTTCTTTGTGTTTTCTAAAAATCCTGTTGATACTACAAAAACCATATTATTCGAAATGGTCTTTCTATGAGTATTACCTATATTAGATTCTAGAAAGAGAATCATCAATTTTAATTAAGATTACTTTATTGATAAAAATTCTTTTTTCAAACATAATTGCGATAACGCTAAGAAGAATCCCGCCAGGTAATATTCAATTAAATTGACTGACGAAATAAAGGAAATATAAAGAATGAGACACAGTATCACATTAGTCACAATTACTATTTTATTGGTAACCCCTTGTTTCGGGCAGCAACATTTAGATTCCTTATGGAATGTTTGGGAAGATAAAAAGCAATCAAATGAAATTCGGGTAAAAGCATTGACTGAATATGCTAAAAAGTATAATAAAACAAACGCCGATAGTTCCCTGTTTTATGCTGAAAAAGCTTATGATTTTGCCTATGCTAAAGGACTAGAAGAATATAAAGTTAAATCTAAACGAGTAATATGGTCTGTATATTATAAAAAAGGAGACTTTGATACTGCCAATAGAATAAATACTGAAGCTTTTGAAACTGCCATACAAAATGGAGATAGTTCAAGTATTGCACTAGCATATACCAGGTTTGGATTGGTTACGAATAAAAAGTATGAGTATGATAGTACCATTGTTTATTATCGTAAAGCAATAGAAGTATCAAAAGCGTTAAACGATAAAGAACAAGTGGCAAATAACTTAAACAACATTGGTATTGTTTATATTTATAAGAACGACTATCCATCTGCAGAAGCCTGTTTTGAACAGTGTATTAGCTTATACGAAGAACTAGGAATGAATACTACCGCTTCTTCAACTAATTTAGCGCTTTTAAAGAAAAGGAAAGGTGATTTATCTATGGCTATAGAATTGTTCCAGAAACAATTAGCTTACCATGAAAAAAATGGAGATGAAGCAAGTGCTGCCACAGACCATATCAATATAGCAAGTTTACATTACGACCTGGAAAATAAAGAACAATTTTTAGAGCATACGTATAAGGCATTAGAACTAAATGAAAAATTAAACAATAAAGAAGGTCTTGCTAAGGTTTTAGCAAATTTGGGTGAAGCCTCTGTAAAATACAAAGACCAAGATAAAGCACTTGAATATTTAAACAGAAGTCTTTTAATTTCTGAGGAAATTGGTAATAAAGCGTTTATAGGTCGAGCGCTAAGAGAAATAGGTAAAATTCAAATACACCTCAAAAACTATCCGGAAGCTTATAAAAACTTATCACGTTCATTAACTATTTCTGAAGAGATAAATTATACTCTAGGAGTTGCTATGGCACAAAGAGGAATGGGCTTATACTATAAAGCTATTGGTAATACAAAACAGGCTTTAGCTTATTTCAACAAAAGCTTAGAGACTTCAAGAAATAGGTTTATTGCAGAGGTTAGAGATGCTTCTTTTGATTTATTTCAATTATATGATTCTTTAGGAAATGACAAACTAGCATTGGAGTCATACAAGTTATATGTATCCACAAATGATAGCATACAAGCTATAGATAATAAGCGAGCAATTATAGGTCAAGAGTTTAAGTATGAGTACGAAAAAAAAGCACTCAAAGACAGTATTTATTTTGAAAGCCAAAGAGAAATTCAAAAAGCGACGCTCGAAAAAACGCAAAATCAACGTCAAACTTTATTTGTAATTCTTCTGATCGTATTGGGGTTTTCAGGTATTCTATTTAATAGAATTAGATTTATTAAAAAGCAAAAAAACACGATTGAAGACCAGAATCAAGAACTTAATAATTTAAATGAAAATTTAGAACAAAAAGTTGAGGAGCGTACTCAAAAAATAGTTGAAGTTAACAATAACTTGAAAGTAAGTGATGAACGTTATAAATATGCATTAGATGCATCAAATGATGGTATATGGGATTGGAATGTGAAATCTGATACCATAAAATTTAGCTCAGCAATTTATACAATGCTAGGTTACGCCCCTTATGAATTTGAAGAATCCAGAGAAGAGATTTATAAAAGGATTTCGGATGAAAATCAAAGAGAGGTTCTAAAAGAAAATCATCAAAAATTAATGACTGAAGGCAATGACAAGCAATTGCTGGATGAGTATAAAATGAAAAAGAAAGATGGTGATACCATCTGGATTCAAGTAAAAGGTAAAATTGTAGAGCGAGATACTGAGGGAAAACCAATGAGAATGGTCGGGACACATATAGATATTACCGCAGATAAAAAACGAACTCAGGAAATGCTTGAAGCCGTTTTAAAAACGGAAAATATTGAACGTAGTAGAATTTCAAGAGATATACACGATGGCCTTCAGCAAACACTTACCATAGCATCTTTAAACTTTCAAACTGCAAAAAAAGAACTCAATAAATTAGGTAATAATGCTAAAGAAAAATTTGAATTAGGTTGGAATTATTTGCAAGATTCCATTAAAGAAAGTCGAGTTGTGGCTCACTCACTAATGCCTAAAGCAATAATAGATTTTGGAGTTATTTCTGCATATGAGAGTTTAATTGATCAAATGGATAAGAGTTCTGAATCAATTACTTTTAATTTTGCACATAACTTCAAACAAGAAAGAATAGAAAATCAACAAATAGAAATTACTTTATATCGTATTTTACAGGAGTCCATTAATAATATCATTAAATACTCAAAAGCAGAAAATGTATCTATTCAATTGAAAGATTATGATGAAATGTATATGTTAACCATTGAGGATGACGGCGTTGGTTTTGACATTCAAAAATTAACAGAGAAGAATAAAGGTTTAGGGTTTCAGAGTATGAGAAACAGATTAGATGCCATAAACGGTTTTTTAGAAATAGACAGTAGAATTGGCAGAGGAACTACTATTTTAGTAGAAATAAATAAAAGCATGTAACAACAATGGAAAAGATAAAACTTTTTTTAGTGGATGATCATAAAATGATACGAGAAGGATTGAAAAACTTCTTGGGAGATCATCAAGATTTTGAAATAGTTGCAGAAGCAGAGAATGGCGAAGACTGCCTGAATCAATTAAAAGAAGTATCTGTAGATATTGTCTTAACGGATTTGAATATGCCAATCATGGACGGCTTAGAATTGATTAAGAAATTAAAAGCTGATCATTCGGAAATTAAAATAATTGCCTTAACAATGATGGGAGAAAGTCAACATATAAAACAGATGTTGGCAGAAGGTGCTCTTGGATATTTACTTAAGAATTGTAGTGAGGAAGAATTGATACAGGCGATAAAAAGTGTCTATGAAGGTAACACCTATTATTCTCCAGAGGTTACCAATATTATTTTAAATAACATTCGTAAAGTAAAACCAATTTCAACATCAAAGGTTGTAACTGAAATGCCCTTAACCGAAAGGGAAAAGGAAGTGTTACATTTGATTTTAAAAGAACAATCGAACAAAGAAATTGCTGATCAATTATTTGTAAGTGTAAGAACAGTTGATGCACATAAGCGAAACTTATTAGATAAAACCGGAAGTAAAAATGTAGCAGGTCTGGTTTTATACGCCATAGACAGGCAACTTTTTGATGATGTATAGGTAATTTACCTATCAGGTTAATTAGGTTTTTTACCAATTTACACATTATAATTACTAGTTAATTTTGCCTTTTAAATAGGTTAATTATGCTGGTAGGTAAAGAGAATGTAGTGAATAAGAAAATAGTAAAAGAAGTTTCAGAAGTATTTACTATTGCTTTTAAAAATTATAATGAAATATTAGACGGCAGTCAAACTTTGTATTCACCAAGAATTCTTTTGGTAAATCTAATGGATTTAGGCTCATATGAAGAAGAGGTCATTTCCGCATTAAAAGAGAAATTTCCCAAATTAAAATTAATAGCAATCCATTGTTTTCAAAATCCAGAAATGATAAATAGTTTAATTAGAAAAGGATATGATAGTTATGTTTCTGTTTTTGATTTATCAAATGAATTCTCTACTATGCTACATACACAAGATGTTGTTTAATCCAAGTATTTAGCCACTTTACACAAAAGGAAGTAGTGAAATTTCAAACGTGAATAAGGCCTTATCATCTTACATCAATCTTAACAACTTCTTAGAGTTACTCCATTTCCTTTTCTTCAAATACGGCAGTAATCGATTTATCCGAATTCATGGTTATTAAAATCGGATTATCGTCCCCAGTGGCGTCTCCCTGCCATCCTACGAAGGTATATGACTGTGACGCCATCAATCTTGTCTATTTCATACTTAAATCTGAACTTAGGCTGAGCATCCTCATAAAAACGTTCAAATATTTCAACTCCGTAATCCAGAAATGGATCTTGTGTATTCTCAAAGGTGTATTCAAACTTCGTGTGACCCATTGTTGTGATATGACTTACAATTCAATCTCATCGAATCGCTAATAAATGATTCATCACATAGGATCTCGTCATTTGAAAGCTCTTCGAATCCAATTTCAGTCAAGAACTCAAGTTGAGCCTTAAACTCGTCTTTCAATGTGGATAGGAAGTTTCCATACTTTCTCACTCCTAAAATCCTCCAAAAAAATATGCCATAAGTCTCCTGAGGCTGGATAATTCCTTTGGATTCTATTGCAGGAAAACTTAAGTAGAATTGACCATTAGGATCATATGAATCACTCATTGCTATACTCTTTTATCAACATGTAATTTGCACTTATGTTGAATTTACTAAAATTTATTACATTGAAACTAGTTTAAGAAAAGTGACCTATTCGGTCACCTCAATGATTTACAGGATTTAAACTGTTGATATATAGATGCTTGAGATCTAGGTGATAGACCCTCCATCTCCACAGATAAATTGAATGAAGAAAATTGAATTGAAATTTCCGTAAGGAGACATGTAGAAAGTTCACTTTCTTAAATGTCGACAAAGGAAATATCGGATGATAATCCGATTATTCAATTTTCAGAATGGGAGGTATTAGGGACCAACGAAGTTAATCCCTCCTAACGAAACAAAAAAATCGCCAAGTTTTTACTTGAGCGATTTTTTTTATGAAAAGATGTTAATTGCTGATAGGCAATTTGCAGATTCTATTTGCAGAACTGAAGTCACTAGGGCCCAGCGAAGCTAATCCCGGTATCTCCACAAATGAATCAATATTTTCAAAAGCACATCTAAAGCGAGCCAGAAAAAACAGCTCGCTTTTTTTATGGTAAGAGAAAGATGTGATATGGTGAAACCATAAAAATATTGATTCTCAACATGGGAGCATCAGGGCCCAGCGAAGCTAATCCCGATATTTATAAAGCAAAAGGAGGAATAATCTTGATTGAAGATTGAAGATTGGAGATTTTTGATTTTTGATCTTCTTTTTTTGACCCTTGATTGATTATCGAGCAAGCAATTTGCAGATTTATCCGCCTTCGGCCGACAGGTTTGCATGACCGGAGTCACTAGGGACCAATGCAGGTAATCCTCCATCTCCACAAATAAAAATGAACCATTAATTGACGATTCTTTCAGTTTTCTTTTATTACTATTTGATTATAAATTTCCTTTAAATGAAATCAGCAAGTTTCATTTTCTCAGAACAAGTCTTTATCCTTTTCAGACAATGCACTTTCTTTGATCTTACTTTCTTTTTCAATTAATTCTTCAATTTTAGGCAGGTAAATAATGGTATTTACCACAAAACGATTGCAGCATTGTTTTGACCAACTATATCATTTTTTACCAATGGTTTATCGAATTGTACAATTCTCAGGGCTTTAACAGAAGTACTTTTGCTGTGTAATAATTAAAATCTAAAATCATGAGAAATTTAAACGTAAAGCATTTAGGAATTTTACTTGGCATTCTATTTCTGACCTCTTGCCATCAATCGGATAAGAAAGAAGCTAAGAATCAATTTATCATTGCAAAAGAAAATGAGGAATCAGCGATCGAATTGGGTAAATGGGGGATGCCATTGGTGTCATTCTTTGCCCAAAAAGAGGCGAACGAACGTGACATGGGAGCTTTGGCCAACCAAATTCTCTATTGGTCACAACCATTAGATCACAATAATAAAATCCTTACACCAAATGATGTGGTTCTCTATATATCTGCATCGATTGATACTTACGAAGGTCCAATTGTATTGGAGATTCCCAAAACAGATGAGAATATAGGACTGTTTGGTTCTATTGTGGATCCGTTTATGGTTCCCCTTGAGGACGTTGGTGGAGAAAATGGTATCGATAAAGGCTTGGGAGGTAAAATTATGATTACACCCCCTAATTATGACGGTGAGATACCTGACGATTATCTACATATTCCAAGTGCCCATTATAATTCGGTAGCGGGACTGAGGATTACACCCCTGTCATTCGAACCAGAGGATATTAACATGGCTGTTGAATTCATAAAGAAGATGAAATTATACCCATTTGGAACAGAGAGAGAGACAGTATTTGTGGATGGAGAAAATAAACCATACGATCCAAGACCACCCTATGACGAAAACTTTTTCAGACTGATAGATCATTACATTCAAACCGAAGCTCACAAGGAAATTGACACGAGTTTTATACAAAAAATGCACCTTGTGGGTATCGAAAAGGGTAAAGATTTTGTAGCAGACGAATCTCATAAAAGAATTGCCTCAGTGGTCAAAGAAGAATTACAGTCAGGATTCAGAAACGTCGGGAATAAGTTCTTTTCCAATTCGAATTGGACAACTCCAGTAGACCCTGTGGAGTCTCAAACTCAATTTACTTATGTTGACGAACAAGGAATCTACTACTGGGAAATGCGAGCTCAAACATGGCACTGGGCTATTTGGGGTCCGAAACACCTCGGAGGAGATACCTTTTATCTGATCGGTCAAAAGGACAAGGATGGAAATGTTTTCTCCAGTAACGCAACTTACGAACTCACAGTTCCACCTAATGTGCCCGCTGGAAAGTTTTGGTCTGTCAACGTGTACGAATTCGAAACCGGAGGAACATTCTTTGACGATGTGGAGAAGGTTGCCGTTTCTTCCAAGCAAATTGACTTGTTGACAAATGAAGATGGTTCGGTAACCTTGACCTTCGGCCCTGAATGCCCGGAAGGTATGCCGATTTCGAACCATGTTCTCACCGTTGGTGATGGCTCGTGGTTTGCCCTTTTTAGATGGTATGATCCGCTTCCAGAGTTATTTCCAACTTCAGACAACAGATGGACACTGGGAGATTTTAAGAAAATAGAATTATAATATTTTGAATACAAAACAACTAAAAAATGAAAACAAAAGCATTTTTAGCATCGATATTGGTTCTCCTCATATATGCAAGTTGTGAGAGTCCAAAAGGCACATCTAACTCAGAGCTGCCAGAACAGAAATCAGAACATGTGAAGTGGGACTACAGCGGCGAGAGTGGACCAGAGCACTGGGTCCAATTGGAGCAGGATTCTGAATGTGATGGCTTACATCAATCTCCAATTAATATAATCGATGTCGAAACATCTCCAGGGAATTTCCTCGGGAAAATCGATGAAATGATCTATGAGGATGAAACAACGATTAGATCTATAACGAACAACGGACATACAATTCAGTATAATTTTGACGGAGACCTCAATACAATGGAATATGAAGGAAAGAAATTTAAAATGATTCAGTTTCATTTTCACGCTCTTTCTGAGCACACGATTAATGGCGTTCGCTACCCTTTAGAGATTCATCTTGTTCACCACTGTGAAGAAACAGACTCATATATTGTTCTTGCCCTTCTGGTTCAACAAGGAGAGCCTGACCCAACATTCACATTCCTGGATAATTACCTGCCAATACAAGTAGGTGAGACCCTGGAAATAAATGAAAGTTACAACCTCGGATCCAAAGTTTCGGACATATTCGGTATGGACAGTGTTGATGTATTTACCTATGAAGGTTCTCTAACGACACCCCCTTGTACCCAGGATGTGCTTTGGATTGTTGTGAAGAACGCCAGCAGTGCCTCGCCTGCTCAAATTGAAGCCTTGCAAACCTTGATGCCAAAAAACAACTACAGGGACACGCAAGAAATCAATGATAGGGATATACACCACGAAAAGATGAGAGAATTGTTTTGATCAATTATATCATTTTTTACCAATGGTTTGCCGTATTGTACAATTTTGAGGCCTTTAGCAGAAGTACTTTTGTTGTCTAATAATTAAAATATAGAATCATGAGAAAAATAATGTATTTAGCGCTGAGTGTTTTGATAATAAGTTCATGCACTAATAGCACCGAAGAAAATTCGATGGAAAAAGATCAATACAAATTCGAGAATGGATATCCTGTAACTTCTGATATGCCGTCGATTTTTGAAGAATTGGATTATCAAAGGGCAGTTCAATCCTATTTATGGGCAACTCCTGCCGTAGCAACCTATTCTTTCATTGAAGGCCTTCAAAGGGATTATGGTGCCGATATGTATACCGCGAATATTTGGGAGAAATCAGCAACACCAAAGACCATTGTATTTACAGGAAATTCTCAATCCATTTATTCAGTCGGCTATTTTGATCTATCTGAAACAGGTCCTTTTGTCCTTGAATTCCCAGAGAACCTGTTGGGAATGGTAGATGACCTTTGGTATGCCCCAATAACTGATGTTGGTCTGGCTGGACCGGATAAAGGAGCAGGGGGAAAATATTTGATTCTGCCCCCAAATTACAAGGGTGAAATTCCAGATGGATATTACACCTATGAATCGACTACATTCATGAATATTTGGCTAGTCAGGGCCTTTCAGGGAAATGACGGATCTTCACCTGTGGATGACCTTAAACAAATAAGGACTTATCCGTTAAGTAAAATAGACGATCAGCCTGAAATGACCTATAAAATGGTTTCTGATATCCACGCAGACCTTACATTTCCTACAGATGAGCGGTTTTTTGATCAATTGGGGAAAATATTTACTAAAGAAAATGTTCGGGATATCGACATGGCTTATTTGGGCATGCTCAGTTCATTGGGAATTGAAAACGGCCAGCCATTTTCTCCCGATACTAAAATGAAAGCATTGTTCAAAAGAGCATCAGAAACCGGAAACGCTATGGCCAGGGCCATCGCATATTCGTCACGCAACGAGAATAAGAATCCCTATACTGACGGTCAATGGGAGTGGATTTTCTTAACAGAACGCCCTACCTTTTACACCGAAAATTACTTAGACATTGAAGCAAGAATTACCTACACCCACCAGGCCTGTTTTACAGCAAATGGAATGGTAGCCAAAAATGTCGGTGTGGGGTCACAGTATTTTGCCGCCTACAAAGACGGCAATGGAGCGTGGTTGGACGGATCCCAGAATTATAAGCTCACCCTGCCACCGGATGTTCCTGTAGTCAATTTTTGGTCCCTGATGGTTTATAACTCAGAAACACGTTCAATGGTCGTTACAGATACAGAAGATGCTGGATTAGATTCTTATGGTGACCTGCAGGTTAATGAAAATGGAAGTATTGATCTCTATATGGGACCCACTCCTCCGGAAGGAATAGAAAGCAACTGGATTAAGACGGACGAACAGACTGGATTCTTTGTCTATTTGAGATTTTACGGACCAAAACAGGAGTTCTTTGATAAAACATGGGTGCCGGGAGATATTGAGCCATTGGATAATAATCGATGAAACAAACGGAGAAATGAAGATTAAAAATATAATGAAAGTAGGAGGAGAAGACCATATTCACAACGACTTCTTCTTCTACTTTGCCCAGTGATTACTCTGAATACACGGATAGACCAGATAAGTTCCTGGTTTTGCATTTCGTCAATGGCATTTGGGATACGAACTTCGGAGAAGTTATGGGGCACAGTGCAACAGACAGTGCGATTTTTGATCGTGTAGTAGCTTTTGCCAACGAAATTGGAATGGTTCCCTTCCCAATCAAAAAAGAGCTAAGGAAGTTAATAATTATTGTCTCACGCTGCTGGGCAGACAATTGAATGTTTTTTTAAAGCTTTTTGTGAAATGGCTCTGGTCATTGAACCCAAGCGTTAAGGCGATATCGGTCAAGGATCTGGAACTTGATTCCAGAAGGCGGTAAGCTTCATTCAATCTTTCTGTCAATACGTATTGGTAAGGAGGCATTCCAAATACTTTTTTAAAGTTGGACCTTAATTTGCTTGACGACATGGCAAAGGTCCTGCTCAAGGTTTCCATATCCGGAGGCGCATCAATATTCTCTGATAACAATTGTCTTATGGCAAAAAGCCTGGTCAAGTCTACGTCCGGAATGCCATATTTTTCATTATCTGAATGCCTTTTGTAAAGCTGGATAAAAAAATGCGTGGTCAATTCTATCGATTTGGATGAGATCAGCCCTTTTTTGCCTACCTCAAGTTTTCGGTATGAAAAGATATCCTTCATCAATGTCGAGAACTTCGGAGTCATGTTCTCAAATAGGATCCAGGGAGCGGGATTTGCCACAATTTCATCAAGCATTTCCCATTTTGACTCCGTAAACGCGATCCATTCTTCTATAGGTATGTGGACAGCGATCCACTTTACTGTTCTATTTTTACGGATTACAATTTTTTGCTCCGTATAGGTATTGAAAAGGCTGACCCCATTTTCCAAACCTTCACCGATCGCAGTCAGCTCATCTCCGTAAACGATGCTTGATTCCAAAATGAACCGGACCACCAATGACTTCAGATGATTTGGCTTGATTGTAATTGTTGTGTCAACGCCCATAGTACAATCGAAAAGGGCGATATGGACATCACTGAAAAAATCAATGACCTCAAAATTGAATTCTTCCGTATTCGTTTTCAGGCTAAAGCCTTCTTCCGAAATCACTCCATGAGGAAAATGTCTTTTGATCTCATTTAACAATGATTCCTTTGAATCAATAAAGCTAAGTTCAATGTGCCGCATTTTTAAATTTAAGCATTTGTTTGGTTGCTAACGCCTCAGGGTAGGAAAATGGAAATCCAACTATTTCAAGAAGGATAGATATTAAAATCTTCTTTTAATATTTAGATTTAATCATAACAAAAATAGCTTCTGTTTAACCCTGAAAATTGAACAACAAGATAAACCAATAGTAAAAAATGACAAAGTAGGCAAAAAAATTCAGTTATTTACTCAGGTCAAACACGTATTTATTCACACCAGGATCTGTATCCCCAGATTAAAAATGTATTGTTCCTGCCAAGAAATTTGCAGATTTATCCGCCTTCGGCCGACAGGTTTGCAGGACCGGAGTAATTTGGGACCAACGAAGTTAATCCCGGTATCTCCACAAATGAATCAATATTTTCAAAAGCACATCTAAAGCGAGCCAGAAAAAACAGCTTGCTTTTTTTATGGTAAGAGAAAGATGTGATATGGTGAAACCATAAAAATATTGATTCTCAACATGGGAGCATCAGGGCCCAGCGAAGCTAATCCCTCCTAAAAAGACAAGTAAAAAGGAATACAGATCGGTTTCCAGAAGATTTTATGTTTGAACTCACTAAAGAGGAATTTGCAAATTGGAGGAGCCAATTTGTCACCTCCAATTCTTCAAACAAAATGGGGTTACGATATGCTCCATATGTTTTTACGGAACAAGGAGTAGCAATGTTATCAAGTGTTCTAAATAGTCCAAGAGCAATTGCTGTAAATATTAGAATTATTAGAGTATTTACCAAGATCAGAAAAATGCTCACAGATAATCTAAACATAAAACTAGAAATCGAAGAAATTAAAAAGAATTTGTCCAATCAAAATAAAAACATTGATCTTGTTTTTCAATACTTAGACGAATTAATCGAGAAGAAAGAAAAACCAATAACAAAAATAGGTTTTAAAAAATCATACAAAAGCTAAGTAAAGCAGATTCATTTGCAGGAACGGAGTCTCTCGGGACCCGTGAAGTTAAACTCTTCGGGAAAACAAAAAATATTTCTGAAAGTATCCTATAAGATACCGAAAACCAAAACGCTGTATCTGAAATTGCTGTAGCCTGTTTTCTAACGGAATAAGACGATTTTATTGATCAATTTGACTCTGAAAAAACTGGATGAATTGACAATTGGTTAAGATGGAATTTTTAATTGATCATATATACTACCAAAAGTATAATTGAAACTACTATGATAAAAAGAATAATGAAGGTCTTCATATTTTCTCTTCTCCTGTTCTCAATAACTTTATTTCTAATCTGAAGTAACGCTTCTTTAGACAGCTTTTTTGATGTATTTATGCCTTTTGAGGCGATCTGATATTCTCTTTTTATGCTTCTAAACGACCTTTTTCTTTGAAACATTCCTTTCCTGCGTAACATATTACTGTTATTACGCAATGTGGTGATCATATGCTGCATACTGCCTTCTCCTCCCATTTTAATCTCGTGCTTTACCCAAAATTAATTTAATTGAAACTGTATTCAAATGACAATTATCATTGATTTGAAGAATTAGGACTAGTTTTAAGAGCGGCCTGCATAAGTTTAATGAATAGAATTGGAAACGTTATCAACCAACCAAGCTAATCCCTCCTGACGAAACAAAAAAAGACGCCGAGTTCACTCGTGCGTCTTTTTTTGTGAGAAGCTATAAAATTACTAATCAGCCCTCTTTCTCCTCACTATTTTTACAATACGGTTAATTACGATTTCTGATAAATTCCAATCATATCCATTAAAGTCAGTAGTATTTATAAACTGAATAACGACTGTGTCGATGTCTTTATGGTATTCTGCCAGACTCTGATAGCCAGGAATCAGACCACCATGCTCGTAGACGTAAATGGAAGAATAGATTTCCTGTCCGCCTTCTTTAAACACCGACCCTTCATTTAATGCCCTTAAGAAAATACCGATATCCTCTGCTGTAGCGATCATTGAACCATAATCATTCGTCTTCAGATCCTCTTCATATCCAACATAATAGCCACTCATCAAATCGTCTATATTCACTTCACTAAGCGAAAAAAACGTATTGTTCAACCCAAGAGGGATCAATATTTCCTCCTGGATATATTGATGATGGCTATAACCCACCACCTTGTCAATGAGTCTGGAAAGCAACAAATAATTGGTATTGCAATATTCATAGTCTTCATCTGGTTCAAAGTTAGCCGGCAAATCAAGTGCATATTCAAGCACATCTTTACTGCTTTCCTGCGGATTATTCCAAAAACCCGGATGGTTGGTAAAATTGGGAATGCCACTCCGGTGTTGCGCCATCAATCTCAAGGTAATTCTATCAGCATTTTCTATTCTTCCTGCAAGTTCCGGAAAGTAATCAGCGAGCGTTTTATCTAAAGACAAACGTTGCTCATTGACCAATTTTGTGATCGCAACAGCCACATATAACTTACTGATACTGGCAATCTTGAATAAGGCCTCTGGGTCGGCAGGGATCTTATTTTCTCGATCCTTCCAACCTGAGGCATAAAATACAGGAGGTTTGCCACCTTCGTCTACATATACGATCATCCCATCAAATCCATGATCTATGGCCTCTTCTACTTGTTCTTGAACCGAATCAGGTAGTGGTAATATCCAAGCCTTTACCAAAATCCATGGCACGAAATACAAAGAGCCTATACTTGCCATAATTAATACTATTCTGAGTAATCGTTTTATTTGTTTCTTATTCATACCTATTTTATTAAATCTTCACTGAATTCACTACTGCTATTTTCTAATATGAATTCCTGTGGTATTTCGTTTGTTATCTGACTTGGTTTCCTTGAATTTTTGACCGTCATTCCAAATAAAGGCCTCAAGATACGAATCCTTCTGATGATGAATTCATATATAAAATAGCACATTGTAAATGTAAACATGATAATCCCAATAAACTGCAGTACCGGAGCTATCTCCAATGGTAAAATAAACAGAGCTCCTGCGTACAGTGCAAACATGTGTATGATGTATACTGGATAAGCGGCTTGACTCAAGTAGGTAAGTGTTTTACTCGGTTTGTTCAAGTACTTATAGCCAAATCCGAATACTGCTAAAATCCAGCAATTAGATTCAATAGCCGTCAGATATGAAGGTGCTTCAGTCGCAAATACTATGAATCTAATTCCATATAGTACGATGGCTACACCAACATACAACCACCTCCATTTCAATACAGTTTGCCAGAACGTCTTACCACTGTAGACTAAAAGAAAACCGAAAAAGAAGGCAAGAAGTCCATTAAAAAAACCATGCCAGGTCTGGGCATACAATGAAAACAGCTGGGGTCTTACCAACAAAACCTCAATGACAAAAAATAAGGATATCAATAAAGGGCCTCCTGGATGACTCATTATAGTGGATAAGGCTCTTTTAATTAACCCATCCTCGTTCTTCTTTAGATAATAACACAGTGGCAAAAGTAAAATTACATACACAAAGATATTCCCCAGAAACCATAAATGGCCTTGATGCGGATAATAACTCAGGGGCAAATTATAGTATTTCTGAAAAATAAACATATGTAAAGGAACAATAGCCACAATGCCAAAAGCGAAGGGTAACAAAATTCGTTTTGTCCGGTCAAGAAGTAGCTGTTTCCAATTTCTTTTGCGCATGGCGAAATAGAGCCCCATCCCTGAAACGTAGAATAAAAGTGGAATTCGCCAAACGTTTAGCATGGTCATAGGTTTCCATAGGGATTGAAGTGATTCATCGCTTTTGATAAAGCCTATGAACATCGCCCATGGTTGGAAAATGATGGCTATATGATAAATCAATAACAAACCAATGGCAATTACCCGTAACCAATCTATATCGTGTCTTCTTTCTGCTCTCATTTTGAAAATTGTTTAGATTTAATTATTGTAACATCATGGCCATCACCGGACGCAACTCTTGTATTTCATTCAAATCAAGTTGTAAACCAATCGGGCTTAATTGTTGTTGTAACATTTCATAGATAGGCTTAATCTCAGCATATGGTCCACTCACACTTTCTCCTGGTGTTGCACCAAAATTGTTTCTGGCATTTTTATCTGCTTTGGCATCAATTAGGAACTGAGCAATTTCAACTCGGCAGAAAAATGCGGCTACATGCAAAGGGGTTGCACCATCATTATTTGTAATAGACAGATCTACACCTGCATCGATCAATGCTTTTGCAATTTCTTTTTGATCAAAAGTTGTAGCAGTTATTAAAGGAGTAGAGCCACTCATTTGGTCCTTCTTATTTAAATCAGATCCTGCTGTAATATGTTGCTCAACAACTTCCAGATTACCGCTCATGACGGCAGCCTGCAAATCCATATCAGGAGCATTAACAACTTCTTTTGGTTGAGAACCATTAGTGGCATCTTTTTTGGCACTGCCTCCGGATTGAGCACAGGCACTCGTAAATAATAGCACTATTAAAGACATGCTTAATACAGTTTTTAAGGAATTAAATTTTTGTGTTTTCATTTTTTTAAGTTTTTAAAGTTTTAATGTTTTTTTGTTGATACAAAGATGCGACAAGCCTGCAGGCCTTACCAATCAGCTATGCAGCAATCTATATCAAGTTTGATGAAGGTGTGAAAAACATGACGCAAGCATATAAATTATGACGCAAAACTCTTTTTTTCGATAAATCTGTAGCTAGATTAATAGCTAGCATCTACATAAATTTTTCTACTTTCGTAGGAACTTAATTTGGCATGTCAAATACCTCAGAAACCAGATCGGAATTTATTCAAAAAGCAGAAGCGATTATTCTGGAAAATATTTCGAATGAACAATTCGGAGTTTCAGAATTAGCAGAAGTCATGAACATGAGTCGTTCTAACTTACTGAGAAAAATCAAAAAAGACACCACGTTATCTGCGAGTCAATTTATGCGTCAAGTAAGACTTGTGAAAAGCATGGAAATGCTAAAACAGAATTCCATGACGGTTTCTGAGGTTTCTTACAAAGTGGGTTTTGGAAGTACCTCCTATTATATCAAATGTTTTCGAGAATATTATGGATACCCCCCTGGTGAGGCAGGCAAAAGAAAAGTTGAAGATGAGCCTGCTAAAGAAAAGACCAACCTTTTTAGCAAATACAGATGGCTGATTTTGGGCACAGCATCAGCGATACTAATTGTTCTATCTGTTTTTCTTTTCAACAATAAAAAAGATACCAAGCCTAGTGAAGTGGAAAAATCTATTGCAGTATTACCTTTCAAAAATGAAAGTAACGATTCTTTGAATCTGTATTTCGTCAATGGTCTCATGGAATCATCTTTAAACAAACTTCAAAAAATTGAAGACCTTCGAGTTATAAGTAGAACCTCCGTTGAAAAGTATAGGGAAACTACTATGAGTATTCCGGAAATTGCCGAAGAACTCAACGTCAATTACTTGGTAGAAGGAAGCGGACAACGAATTGGAGATCAGGTTTTACTCAACATCCAATTAATCGAAGCTTCAAGTGACAGACCCATTTGGGTGGAACAATACAGTCGTGAAGTGGGGGATGTATTCGCACTGCAAAATGAAGTAGCCAAAAAAATAGCCACTGCAATCAAGGCTATGGTCACTCCAGCAGAAATGCAGCAAATTGAGAAAATACCGACTGAAAACTTGGTGGCCTATGATTATTACCTTCAGGCACTTGACCCTTACTATAGCAGATCCACGGAAGGCCTGGTAATGGCCATTCCCTTATTTAAGAAGGCCATCGAAAACGATGATCAATTTGCCTTGGCCTATGCGCATACCGCCATTGCATATTATTTCATGGATTTAAATCAAGCCGATAAACAACACACAGAAGACATCAATAATTATTCGGATAAGGCACTTCTTTATGATTCGAAATCTGCAGAAAGTCTTATTTCAAAGGCCCTTTACTATATGACTATTGAAGACTTTAGGTTAGCCCTTCCTTATCTTAAAAAAGCACTGGAATACAATCCTAACTCTTCACCGGTGATTCAAATGCTGGCTGATTTATATGCCCGTGCCATACCTAATACCAGCAAATATCTGGAATACGCTTTAAAAGGTATTCAACTCAATATCGGAGCCAATGATTCGATTGCTAAAAGTTATGTCTATCTGCATCTTAGTAATGCCCTTATTCAAACTGGTTTTGTGGATGAGGCCATTACTTATATCGACATGTCACTTGACTACAATCCAAACAATTATTATTCGCCTTTGGTAAAAACATATATTATGTATGCCAAGAACAGAGATTTAGAAGAGACTAAAAATCGATTGATTTATGAATATAGTAAAGATAGTACCCGATTGGATATTTTACAGGAAATAGGTAAAGCCTATTACTTTCAGAAGGAATATGATTCTGCTTTTACCTACTATGAAAGTTTTGCAAATGCCAGAGTAAAATACGGACTGGACATGTATTCTCATGAGGATCTCAAAATCAGTTGGGTCTACCAAAAGGAAGGGTTGGATGCACAGGCAAAGGAATTTGAAAAATCCTATTCCGAATATTGTGAAAACGACGAGTCTATTTATAAAAGTGCCAGTATGGCTTCAAAGTATGCTTTTGAAGGGAAAAATGATGAGGCCATTGAGCAGCTCAAAATTTTTGCAACACAAAAAGATTTTCAGTATTGGATCTTGGTTTTTATGGAAATAGACCCCATCCTTGAGCCCCTTAAAAGTCATCCTGATTTTGAGGAGGTGATGAATCAGATTGAAGACCAGTTTTGGAAAGATCATACTAAATTGAAAGCATCCTTGGAAGAAAAAGGTTTGATGTAGATCGTAATTTATTCAAGCCCCTTTTAAAAACACCTTAAAATCCCCTTCAAAAAAACTTTGAAAATCATTTTCACTGACATCATTCCAAATCTCTTTCAGCCCAAGTTGCTCTGGTAAATGATAAGAGTCCTTTCTATTTTCAATCATACAATACAGGTAGTCTTTTTCATTTATTTTGTCAAAAAATTCCAATAGAGCTCCTACCAGGTATTGAATATTATCATTACTGTCAGCAGTCAAATGAAAACTCAAATAAATACACTTCTCTTGAAAATCAGGGTCCACAATATGTGTTTCATTAAGTTCATCTGGCTTTATTTTTTGACTTTTTAAATCAAGATAGGCTTTTTCACTAATAGGCAATACCAAAGAAAATCCCGCGTAAAAACCTAATTCATCTGTTATAAGCATATTTACCTTCGGAAGATGAAACAAAGCCTCTTTTAATAAGGCCAGCATGCTTTTGTGACAGACTTCAGAGATTTGCATCGCATTCATCAAAAATTCAAAATCATAATCTAAATCAATGGCTCTTATTCTGTCTGTTTTAGCATTCATTTTCAACTTATACCAGGAAGCATCCGGAAGATCAATTGCTAATTCGGATAAAGAATACTTCTGAGTCTTAAAGTCAAAATAAGTAGGAATCGGATCATTGGCATTCAAATTTCTTATAAGCTGAAAAGGTAATAAAGTTTCCTCAACCAATTCTGCTACCTTCTCCTCCTTAATAATCGTTTCATTTTTTTCCCATCGCTGAACCGTCCTAATATCCGCATTCATTTTGATCGACAAATCAGATTGAGATAAATGATTCATCCTTCTGTATTCTTTCAGAAGTTCCCCCAATGAATAATATTTTTTCATATGCTGTTAATTAGAGTAAAAATAGTGAAAATTAGACTCGGGCATGCTACGCCGTAATCATTCATTGAAATTGCCTTTACCTTCGCTTTGTAAATTCTAAAAATAGAAATCATGATCACTACAATTTGTATAGGAGGAATAATCGTTTTAAAATTCATTATCATTCAAGGATTAATGCGTCAAGGGATATCCTAAAGTCATAATGCTGCATAATATCATATCTTCTTTACCTTGATTTAAAGTGTGATTATATTAACAGAACTTTAATTCTTGCATGAGTTGGAGGCGATTATATTTGTGTTATGAAAATAATTCAGGTATTTACACTTCTATGCCTTTCAATCCTTTCTGTAGGCTTTGCCCAAAATGGTTCCCAGTACATTGCCGGGTTTAAAACCATGCATTTGGTTGATTCTACGAGACTGTATAAACCAAATACTTCACAAAACAACAAACTACATTATAGGCCCTTGGATATCGATATTTGGTATCCTTCAGAAGGTAAAGCTTCGCATAAGTTATTGTTTGAAGATTTATTTATATTGCATAAAGAGCGGGCCAATTTTTACCAAGATGAAACGGATTATACCGGATTTTCAGAAGAACTAATTGCTTATCTAGCCGCAGGATTCGGTTTAGATGCAAAAGACGGGAAGCGACTGCTAAAAATGAAAAAAAGGCTCAAAGGCATAGGGCTCGGATTTACTATGGATGTGAGGTATTAGCTACGCTATAAATCAGATTAATTTTTACTTTTCTTCAAATAACAACCAAAGTTCAGGATCAATCACAACAGATTCGGGCTTGTCTTTCATCTCTATCTCAAATGTTTCTGAACCTTTTTCTACATCAAAAGAAATGGTCTTGATATCATCTTCTGATTTAATTCCAAATTCAATTGGAAACTTAAAAGTATGGTGCTTTTGTAACTGTTTAACAGAAATTTTGAGTTTTCCTTTTGTATACTTCCATCCCCATTTCAATTCAGGGTAACCTTTTACATAAAGCCATTGTTCAAAGAATTCATTCAGCTCTTTTCCTGAAACCTCCTCCATGATCCTCTGAAAATCTGAACTCATGGCATTGCTGTCTTTATACGCAGCGTAGTAACGTCTTATTCCTTCCCAGAAAACCTCATCTCCTAATTGATGTCTTAACATATTCAATACCCAGCCTCCTTTTTGATAGGTGTTTCTGCTTAACACTTTTTTAGGGTCTTTTATGCTTGAATCAACTATTGGGGAAGGGTTTTCTTGATAATATTCGATCACCTCATTTTTATCTTGAAGCAATTTTGTTTTTCTCTTTTCATTACCATCGACTGATTCTTGATACAAAATGGCAAAATACGTTGCGAAGCCCTCGCTAAGCCAAACATGATTCCAATCATTCTCTGTTGCTGAATTTCCGAACCATTGATGTGCTATTTCATGCGCCATCAATTCTTGTATTTTTTTATTTCCTGTAATTAACGCTTCTTTATATGATATAGTCCCCGCATTTTCCAAACCTCCCCATTGTGTTTTTGCCTGCATATTGGCCAGTTTAGCGTATGAGTATGGCCCAATATTAGTGCTAAAATATTCCAGGATCTTAGTGGCTTCTTCAAAATCAGCAAAGCCTTCTAATCTGTTCTCAGGATACACCCATGCACTTACCTCGATATCACCTACTTTTCCCAAATAGCTGTACGCAAATTTTGTAACCGCCATGGTCATGACTTTTGTAGCAACAGGTGCCGGCTCATTATAGCAGGTTAATTTCATTCCATCACCTAGATTGCTTTCCTCTGTTTTAGTTCCTGTAGCCACCACATCGTAATAATCTGGAGCATAAACATTAAAACTCACAGAAGCTTTGTCATAAGGATGATCAACACAAGCCAACCAGTACCTTGCCAAATTGGGCCAATTATCTCCGAAAAAAGACCTTTGACCGTACATTGTGGTATCCATAACAAGGCCTTTCTCTGGAATTCCTTTATACTTGATGCTAAAGGTTCTTTCTTTGATATCCTTCAAGTTAGGAATGATCAATATTTTGTTGTTATGATAGGTGTAGTTTGCTTTTGTATCATCCTCTAAAACCTCGAGAACTTCCATCCCAAATTGATTTGACTTTCCGATTAAATCAATCGCAAATGTGTCTATTTCTTTGTCAAAATTTACCTTTATAAATGACTGTCCTAAGATCTCGTTCGAATCATCATTGACTCTGAGATCAAATCTATAATGTTGAACATCTGCATTGCTATTTCTTTTATAAGTGTCTTGGGCATTCATTGCGCTTAAAGGCAAAAGGAATACAGAAAAAATAAAAATTATTCTTTGAATTGTGGTTATTGAAATCATACTTTTCATGTGCAATTAATATGGTGTTGTTGCCTTGTAAATGTTAGTTCCTGATTCTGCAGAAATCGTAAATTCCGCATCAGCCAGGGCAATAAATGAATCTCCTTTCTTCAGTTCTAAAACATGTTCATTTTCAGTAACCCGAGCAATTCCCTCCATGAGGATAAATACTTCCGCAGTTTTGGATTTTGAAGATAAGACCTCCTTTTCTTTTAAAACAATATGACTTAATTCAAAATCAGGCGCGATACTTTTATAAACGGTTTCCATTCCATGATTGATGAGCTCACCTTTCAAAATTTTCGGATGCGTCTCTTCAAAAACGATATGTTTTAATAATTCCGGTATATCAATGTGTTTTGGTGTTAAACCTCCTCTTAAAACATTATCAGAATTTGCCATTAACTCCATAGTTTGCCCTTCTAAATATGCATGCGGGATTCCGGCATCTTGAAAAACGCCAACTCCTTGATTTACATTCAAAATATTGAAAAAATAAATGGAATAGATTCCTTTGTCAAAATTTCCCGATTCAAGATCTTTAATTGCTGCCTTAGCTGCCCAAAAATCAGGACTCATTTTGTCTATCTTTCCTTGTTTAAATTGAGGCATGATTCTAGAGATCAACGGACCTAAAATTGCATTACTTTCAGCCTCAGGAAGACGCATCACATACTCGTATAAGCTTCTGTAACTACCTTTGTTAAAAACGTCAATTAATGGATTTAACTCACTACGGGCTTCAAGTACTTTTATCAGGCTATCTTTAGGTAAAAATCCATGCAAAAGCCAAAAATCATTTAAAGCAACCATAATCTCCGGCTTGTGGTTATCATCCTTATAATTTCGGTTTGGGGCTTTTAACGGTATTTTCAATTCATTTTCCTTTTTAAAACCCTTTTCTGCTTCATTTTTTGAAGGATGAACTTGTATGGAAAGCATGTCGTGAACGTCAAGCACTTTAAAGAGATACGGAAGTCTTCCGTACATATTATATATTTCATTCCCCAAGAACTGCTTTGGATTATCAGCCAAAAATTTATCGAGAGCAATAGATCCATTCATAGTCTCCACAAAGGCTGGAGCATTTACATGAGCCCCTAACCAATACTCTGCATAAGATTGCCCGTCTGATTTCAAACCAAGTAAATTCGGAATAAAATCATTTCCTCCCCATGCATAGTTTTGAACTTTTCCTTTTAACTTAAATATCCTTTGCATTCTACAATTTTTAAAAAATCGAAGATACCAAAATAATCTTCTAAGGCCCTCATAATTTCAACAGGCATTATGAATTTTTAATCCTTAAAATCAACGTACTAAGCTAACTTATCGCCCTGTTTATAAATACGTTAGTTTTATTTTTATTAGGATTGTATGGCCAAATCTATTACATTTGCTTTTACATTAGGTATTATTTTTGTGTAATTTAACTCTAAGCTATGAGAAAAAACTACTCTGCAAAAGCATAACTGAATTGTTACAGGAATTACGTTCCTTGTAACCTTCATCCCTCTTTGCTGATTTTTATTTCTTTCTTACTATTCAATTTACAAGCTGTTATAGCTTTGTGATATGCCTAATGATATTGCTAATTGAAATTGTTATGAAAAAATCGATGACCCTCAAAAACCTACTTTTCTTTTTGGTTCTTATTCCCTTTTTCGGGCTGAGCCAGATTTCTATTACAAATATGCCCCTTGACAACCAGTTGGTGCCAAGAGCTGTCAGTTCGAATACTGGTAAATTCTCAGTTGAAGGTTCTGTTGATCTCAACCAAGTTTCTTATGATGCTTTGCGAATCACTATTATTAGAACGCTAAATGGAGTGAATTCCGAGTACGCAGTTCAAGAAAAATCTTTTGTTGGTAGCTCCGGAATTATAACTTTTAAATTTGATATTGAAATTCAAGCTGTATTGGCAAATTATTCGATAAATCTAAGTGGTATAAACGGCTCAGATGTTTCTGAGATTACGAACCCTTCAGGCAGAGGTAATAATATTGTCTCAGGCGATGTATTCGTTATCCAGGGTCAGTCAAATGCAGAAGCACAGGCCTATGAAGGTAGCTCAGATCCATTAAAAAGTGAATTTGTTAGGGTGTTTGCAAATGGAACTAATAATTCTTTAGCGCTAGAACAGAATCCATATTGGTATGTTGGAGAAGGAGATGTAACAAACTTTACGAATGGTAATACCGGTCAATGGGGTATGAAAGTCGCTAGAGAAATTATCAACGAGCAAAAAATACCAGTAGCGATCATTAATGGTGCCAGTCCAGGAAAACCAATTGAATATTTTGCAGCAAACTATGACGAGAGCCAATCAAAAAATAACTACCAAAGATTACTTTTCAGATTAAATAGCAGTAGTTTAAAAGATGCCGTTCGCGGGATTTTTTGGTCACAAGGTGAAAGCGATGTGAATACTTCTTTAAGTCAATATGTAGCTGGGTTCAAAAATTTAACTCAAAACTGGCGAAACGATTTCAAAGGTTTAGAGCATATTTATATATTTCAAACTAAAAGTGCATGCTCGGCTACCAGTCTAATGCATATTAAAGAGGCGCAAAGACAATTGGCATCTTCTGATGAAAAAATTCATGTCATACAGACAGCATCGTTACAATACGCTCCTCCTTTGGCAACCAATATTGATTGTCATTTTGGTTTTGAAGGTGGTTATGAAGAATTTGGTAATAGACTCTACCAACTTTTAAGAAGAGATTTATATGGAATGGGACAAGGAAAAGGCATGCAGACGCCTATGGTAGTTGATGCTTATCTAAAAGATGATAAAACACTAATCATTGAAACAGATGCAACATCATTAAGCATGACGAGTCCAGTAGAAAATTTCATTCTTGTGAACGCAGGCGCTGTATCTATAAATGAAATAAATGTTGAGGATAACTTGATCATTCTTAAACTATCGGGATTCCCAGGTGTGAATGCTGGGGTTACGCATTATGGATTTTCAAAATCTTTGAGCTCCCCTGTCGCGTATATTACAAATGAAAATAATATAGAATTAGTCAGCTTTAGCAACTTTCCGATCAAAAATACAAAAATAACCGTTTGGGAAAATGACACATGGTCAAATGGAATGCCGAATTCAGGAGTTAATGTAATTGTTAATGCTCCCTATTCAGCCTCAAACGGGAATATAGTGTCCAAAGATCTTCTTATTAATTCTGACTTAAATTTTAACAGCAATACCGGAAATAGTGTTGTTGTAGGTGGAGACCTAATCGTTAAAGGAACTTTTACTATTGGTGATAAGGAGTCTCTGGTAATGACTGATGATAATGCAGCGGTTGAAGGTTCGATTTCAAAAATTGAAAAATCTTTTACTCGCAAAGACGCAAAAGAGTTGTCGTATTGGTCATCTCCTGTTATGTCGGCATCACTGGGATCTGTTTTCTCAAATGTAAACCCTAATCGGATATTTACTTATGATCAGTCAAATACAACTTCCTCCGACCCAAACAATGACCCCGATAATAGTTACTGGAATGTCTGGACAATGGCTTCAGGGAATATGATACCTGGTGTTGGATATGCATCTGAAGGGCCTCAAGGCAGCATAGGAATGCATGAAATAAGTTTCAATGGAGTTCCAAACAATGGTTTAATTTCAGTTGACCTCAAAGGCAATTTGAACGATAGTGATTTACAAAATGATTTTAATTTTTTAGGAAACCCTTATCCCTCTGGAATTGCCATTGATAGATTCTTGAATCAGAATGTGACAAATTTAGATCCTACCGTGTATCTATGGGCACACAATACCGAAAATCTAGGTGACGATTATACCTCCTCATATTTTATAACATACAACATCCTAGGAGGAACTTCAATGAGCAGTGAAGGAATTGATCTACCCTCAGAAAATATTAACTCAGGTCAAGGTTTTTTCGTTAGAGCAATCAACCCAGGTACGGCAGTATTTAATAATTCAATGCGGGTAGTTGATGCAAACGCAAATTATAACGAGAATGACGTAGACGGAGATGGTTATGAAAAAGGTGAAGATTGTGATGATAGTGATGCATCTATAAACCCTGGAGCTACTGAAATCCTTTATAACGACATAGATGATGATTGTAATCCGGCGACGCTTGACTATATGGATTCTGATGGTGATAGATTTAACAGTATTGACGATTGTGATGACGACAATCCTAATGTCTACCCCGGAGCTATTGAAATCCCTAATAACGGAATAGATGAAGACTGTGATGGATATGACTTAATTACAGGTTATGCTGACCTTGATCAAGATGGGTTCAATAGCTTAGAAGATTGTAATGACCTGGATCCTGATATTAATCCTGCAGCAAAAGAAATTCCCAATAATGGCATTGATGAGGATTGTGATGGCTCTGATCTTGTAGAAGAGCAGAAATGTGATAATAAGTTGACTGGTCTAATCGAAATTGATCCAAGTAATTCTAAGGACAAAAACTTCGTGTTAACGACTAATTCAGGTAAAATTGAAATAAGCGACCTAAAGAAAAAGGGTAAAAATTATTCTTATACCGGAGGTGCTACAAATCTAAAAATAAGACCAAAATCAAAATACACTTACCTCTTGATCAACGGTTTGATTATGGAACTAGATGATAAAAGAACCTATGTCTTTTCAGGTAAAATGAAAGTGAAACTTTATAACAAGAAAGGAAAAGATAAAGATAAGAATGATGGTGATTGGCGGATTGAATTGGCTGGAGATAACATCTGTATTAGTGATGGTAAATCAGTCATCGAGACCCCTGTCTGTAGTGATAATTTAGAAGGTGAAATAGGATTAGATCCAAGTTCATCAAAAGATAAAATGTTCTTAATGCATACTCCTGAAGGGAATATCGACATGAAATTCTTGAAAAAAGAAGGAAAAGAATATTCTTATAAAGGAAATGCCACCTTCATTAGGTTAAAGCCAAAATCAAAAGATACTTATGTCGAACTTAACGGAAAGAAGTTCAAACTGAAGGACAAAGAAGTCTACATAATTCAAGGAGACATCAAAGTCTATCTCTATAATAAAAAAGCAAAAGATAAAAACAAAAATGATGGAGACTGGAAGATTCAATTAGAAGGAGAAAATATTTGCTTTAATAAAAAAGATAAGAAATATCCTGATTTTGCTGACTTTGACAGCGATTATTGGAATGGTCAAAATGACGATGACGATGACGACGACAATGAAGATGATGATGACAATGACAATGACGACGACGACGACGACGATGATGATGATGATGATGATGATGATGATAAGCGTCTTCAAAATAAATCTAACAGCGATTCCAAGGAAACAGATTTATTATGGCTAAGCCTCACTTCTAATAAAGGAGGTATGGATAGGCTTTTGATTGGTTTTTCCAAAAATGCTACTTCTGGTATTGACATGGGATATGACGCCCTAAAAATGCCTTTTAGTGCAAATCCTGTACAGTTTTATTCAATGATTAATAATGATAAATTTGCTATTCAAGGATTACATTCATTGCAAGATGAAGTACAAATTGAATTAGGGTTTGGGGCGAAGGCCTCCTCAAGAGTTTTCAATATCGCTATTGAAAAGAGGGAAGGAATACTCAATGAAGTTCAAATATATCTTAAAGATAATTTGACCAACATGATTCATGACCTAAGTGATTCTTCTTATGAATTTGATTATAACTCAAATGAAAATCAAAAAAATCGTTTTTCACTAATCTTGGCTCAAAAAGGAGCCGTTCTCGGAGTTGATGATCAAGAATTAAGCAGTCTATTCATTGTCTCAATCAATCAGGATAATTTACATTTTAACTCACCCAAAAGAGTGGATAATATTAAAATATATAATATTCTTGGTAAATTATTGATTAATGCCAGTCCTGAGAAAGAAGAATTCGACCTAAAGACAAATCATCTTTCATCAGGAAATATTCTGATTATTAATGCACTCTTGGAAGATGGAACAAGAATTAATAAAAAAATAATAAATTAATGACAATTCCCCTTATGAATATTGCCACTTTTTCAGCAGAAAACTGTTGAAAAGGTGGCTTTTACTTTTCAACAGCCCTTAAAAAAAATTGTTTCCAAAGAAGGTTAATAATATTTCCATAGACTCGATCATTCCGAATATTTATATGCAAATAAAGGATTCCCCTTACTAATTAGAATGGTATTATCCTACTCAATATTTAAGACTATTTATAATTTTGATTATCACAAACTGACCCATATGCTTCCTTACGAATCTTAGGTCTTATTATAAATCTTTTTACTTTCTTTGTTAATCATGAATTCTAAAGAGCCAAAATCTATTATTGAATTATTAAAACAAGGTGATAAAGCTACCTTAGAGAAGATCTACATAGAGAATAGAGAAGGCTTTCTTAATTTTGCAAAAAAATACAATGTAAGTGAATATGATGCCATAGATATTTACCAAGATTCGATAATGGTGTTAAGGGAGAACGCTATAAATGGGCGAATTGATGACTTACAAAGCAATATTTCGACCTACCTTTTCGCTATCGGTAAGTATAAAATATACTATAATTTTAGAGTGCAATCAAAAACGATCTTAACCAATGATTTTAATCTTGTAGAAGAAAACCTTGATTTTGATGTTAACCTTTATGGAGCTACATTAACTAAAGAACAGAAGTTATTGAAAAAATACTATGATCGTTTGGGTGATAGATGCAAAAGTATCTTAAATTTGTTCTATTATCAAGGTTATAATCTCGATGAGATAAGAACTATTCTGAATTATAGTAACAAAAAGGTTTTAAAAAGTCAAAAATCACGCTGTATTAAACAGTTAAAAGATTTAGTAGATAAACATTATGAAAAATCATGATTTGATTGATCGTTACTTTGAAAATTCTCTCAGCCCGAAAGAACAGAAACTTTTTAATGATCTATTACAAAACAATAAGGAATTTATCACTGAGTTTCAATTTCAAAAAGACCTCAAAGAAATAATTGCCATTAAGCAACAGGAAGACCTGAAATCTACTTTGGTTGAAATAGAAAACAGATCTCAAAAGAATTCAAGATTGATGCTTATTCCTAAAAAGTGGATGGTTGCTGCATCATTTTTGATCCTAACTAGCTTGGGTATTTGGGGAATACAGAGCAAGTACTTTCCATCGAATGAAGCTATTTATGCTGATTATTTCGAACCTTCGAGGAACATTGTGCAACCTATCGTTAGAGGTGAAAATATAAATACTATTGAATACAGGGCTTTTGTTGCCTACGAAGCTCAAAATTACCACAAAGCAATCAATCTTTTTAATTCAGTTAAAAATCCTGATCAAGTCTATATTGATTTTTATAAAGGAATCAGTTTTTTGGCGATTAATAAACCAGAAGAAGCCATAGATTTATTAAAATCTGTTTCTAATTCTAATGATTTAAATGCTAAACAGAAGGGATTCAATAAAAAGTCTCAATGGTATTTAGCTCTTGCTTATGTCCAAATAAATGACAAAGAAAATGCCATAAAAGAATTAAACAAAATAATAAATGACCCAGCTGAAAACGTCAAAAAAGATGCTGCGAATGAAATATTAGCGTTTTTGGATTGATTTTTTCCTCTTCCTGTAAATCAACACAACGCCAACAATCAAGATCAAAACTATTAAGCCCCACCGCAGAGTATGCGTTGGTTTCCCAATTTGAATCGGATCTGCATTACCATTTATCACAAATCCAGACCAATAATAGGGATGTACTAAAACCGTATTCTTATTCTTTTTCAGAAATGAAAGCTTTGCCAGTCTCAAAGCCTCACTTTTACTCTTTCCTTCTTGCAGAAATCGATAGAAATCAATCATAATTGTTTTGGTCTCCTTATCAGGAACTTTCCATAAACTCATTACAATAGACGGGATACCAGAAAAATGAAATGCCCTAGCCATGCTCATTACGCCTTCACCTTTTTCAATTTTTCCAAATCCTGTGTTACAAGCGCTTAAGACAACCATGTTTGCTTTGGACCTTGAATTATAAATTTCTGATGAAGTCAGCTCTCCATCCTCAAAAATAAGTCTATTATAAAGTGGGTTATCATTGTCAATCTTAGCGTGCATCGCTAAATGTAATATAGAATAATCTTGATTGTGAAAAAGAAACGTATCCTTCTTAGCCTCATTTCCAACAAACTTCATCCCATTGGTTAATGAAGCAATATCATCAATCTCATTTTTTGCTGCAACGATCTCATTATCTGGATCGTATGTAGGGGCAAATCCAGCCCAATCCTCTTGTGAATCATATTGAAAAAATTCATTATTTAACTCCAAAAATAATCTCCCAGAACCGGTATAACTTATATTATAATTTTCCACAAGAAACGAACCATCAGAAAGTTTCAATACTTCAAAAGGAATATAATTCAATACATTATCCGCTACAATCACTATGTTTTTTTTACCTTTTTCTAATTGCTGCCCCATTAGATACATAAATAAATCATGGCTGAGTTCATTTATGTCTTCCCTCTTCGATAAGTGGTTTTTAAAATCATTCGTAACCTCAACTAGACTCTTTGCAATATCAGCTCGCAATAAGCTAATGCTATCCTTAGTAATATTAAAAGTAAATAAGCTTTTGTCTCCTAAGAAATAGGTCAGCATTTGTGTATCGCTATCTAATTGGGCCTGAATTTCTTCAATTTTTGCCAGGTCTTCACCTCCTTTAAAATTTTTAAATTTTGGATAGTTTTTATTGAAGTCTTTATAAATACTATCCAGACGATTACTCAATACGATTCTTTCATCCAGTAAAGACCTATAGAAAGCTTTATCAGGTTTTGTGGCACTCTTTTCAAAAAAGATATCCATTTTTATCCTTTCCAGCTCCTTTTTTGTCTTTTGTTCCAAATCAAGTTTAGCCTTAGGAATATCGCCATAGGCTCGAAATTTTATTCCCTGCAATCCTTTTA
Source organism: Lutimonas halocynthiae (assembly GCF_030409835.1). Lineage (GTDB taxonomy): Bacteria > Bacteroidota > Bacteroidia > Flavobacteriales > Flavobacteriaceae > Lutimonas > Lutimonas halocynthiae. The sequence goes on along the minus strand of NZ_JAUFQO010000001.1, from coordinate 530,832 downwards.
ACAAAGTAGTATTTCTGTTAATTTCAGATAAGTCAAATGCCTTTTGTAAATATGCATTATCCCTCGTTTCATGATACAGTAACCAGCAAAGCCCAAGATCTTTTTCGAAAATTTCTCTGTATTTGTTTGCAAAATCTATTCTTGAACGATCAGTAGAGAAATTACTTTGTAGGTGTCGGATCAAGGCCGTTTTTTGATCAATTAACTTATAACTCTCAAATAAATGACTGATCTCCCGATCATTCTCGTAGGTCTCAAAATGCCAGTCACTCATCAACGAGAGCGCGCCAATAGCCTGAAGAGGTCCAATTACTTTTCCAAGATCATTGTAATTATAATCTGCTGCTTTTAAACTTTTCTCAACATGATTTAGCATGAGTGGGCTATCTTCCTTTTTCTTATATAATTTAGCTAACTGAAGATAGTTTTCTGCAACCAAGTCACTTGAATTTCCATAAATGCCGACGTTTGTTTCAAGTGAAGACAATAGTAAATCTTCTGCATGATCTAAATGCATTCCTCTATTGAGATACAACTGCGCTAAAAAATTGCGAGCATTAGCGAGATACTGTTCACTATTTATCTTCTTTCCTATTTCAATTGCCTTTTTATAATGCGCTTCTGCCTGATCGAATTTTTTTATGAGTAAATATGAATTTGCCAGATCGTAGTATGTTTCACAGGTCCATCTATGATACTCCCCATATGTTGATTTTCTTATTTTAAGATTTTTCTCTAAAAGATCTATTGCTTCCTGATATTTTCCTTTCGCTTCTAATATATTGGCATATGTAGTGTAAACAAAAGTCATATTAGGGTTAAACTCACCATACGACTTCAAGCCCTCTTCCAAAGCCATTTCTGCATAAATCTCCGATTTTGCCAGTTCACCGGAATAAAAATAGATGAGTGCCATACCAACATAGACATCGGATAAAAAAGTCTCTTTTCGTTTACTATTTAATAAATGAGATTCTGCTTGCTGATATAACTCCATGGCTTTTTCAGACTGTCCGAGGTCATCGTATACCAAAGCGATATTGTATGCAGATACGGCAAGAGCATGCGGATCTGTTTTTATTCTCTTTTTAATTTCAAAAGATTTCTCATAATAATAAGTTGTGCTATCGTAGTCAGCTTCAAAATAATGATTGATCCCCATGGTATTATAGCTATCAGCAATATTTAAGCTATCCTTAGACTTCAGGGATATCATTAAAGATTGTCTGGCAAGTTTTGAAGATTCCTCATAATTTCCAAGACTCTGAACAATTTTTGCTTTGGTCTGGAACGTAGTGGCAAAGAAACTTTCACTTGCCTGTTCCTTTTCTAATCTTACCAAGAGTTGATCGAGCGTTTTATTTGCCTGTGAAAAATTACCCTGACGATTGAGTTCAGCGGCTTTTTTATTTTGAAGAATTACATATTCTTTATCAAGCAATTGAGCCCAACCCATTGTTGGAATTAGAATAAGAAGAAATAGATATGCTATTCGGTTCACCACAGTTATTAAATCTTTCTGTATTGGAGAACGTAAATATAAGTTAAGTTATCTAAATCTGTCGTATACAATTCTTAAGCATCAAGAACGCTCTCTTTCTTTCGCTATTTTATCAAGTTCTGCAAACCATTTCTGACCAAATTTTCTCTCTAAGGCCTGTTTAACAAATTTATAAACCGGAACAGCCAATTCCTTCCCTAAACTACAGGCATCATCACATATTTCCCACTTGTCATAATTAACAGCGGCGAACTCACTATATTGTTTTATTCTAATCGGATACAAGTGGCATGAAACAGGCTTCTTAAATGTTACTTCTCCTTGATTATAAGCTTCCTCAATTCCACAAAGGGCCACTTTTTTTTCATCATAAATCACATAAGCACAATCTTCTCCATTGATAAGGGTTGTTTCATGTTCTCCAAGTTCATTTGTCGTATACGCCCCTTGTTTTTCTATTGCTTCAAGACCTTCTTTCCTCAGGTATTTTTTTAGAACCGGAAGAATTTCCTCTAATTCATTTAGCTCTTCTTTTTCTAAAGGTGCCCCCGCATCTCCATTCACACAACAAGCCCCTTTACAAGCACTTAGATTGCAAACAAATTCTTTTTCAAGTATTTCTTCTGAAACAATCGTTTTATCAAGTTGAAACATCATCTCTTATTTTAAATCTTTCGCAAAAGTACATTCTTTTTAACAATCGGTCATTCCATCAAAGCTTTTAAGCTCATTTTTAAATCCGTTTTTCAGTAAAGATTCTATCCTTGATAAATCACTTTTTTTTATCTCACACATTGAATGTAATTTTCTAACTTTGCGCACATTTAAAATCATTTCAATGGAACTTAATTTTAAGGAAATACTTACTGCGACTATGGTATTGTTCGCTGTAATCGATATAATTGGAAGTATTCCAATTATTATTGATCTTAGACAAAAAGTCGGTCATATTCAATCGGAGAAAGCTTCGATAGTGGCCATGTTAATCATGATATTGTTCTTATTCGTCGGCGTACAAATACTCAACCTTATTGGAATTGATGTATATTCCTTTGCCGTTGCAGGTTCGTTTGTCATGTTCTTTCTTGCTCTTGAAATGATCCTTGGAGTCCAGTTATACAAAGAAGATTCTCCAGATACTGCGAGTGTTGTTCCTTTAGCTTTCCCTTTGATTGCTGGTGCAGGGACTATGACTACAATTCTATCCTTAAAGGCTGAATTTCAAACAATTAACATCATTATTGCCATAATAGTAAACAGTATATTTGTATATGCTGTATTGAAATCCTCTACTAAAATAGAAAAGTTTATTGGAAAAGGTGGGATTGGCGTTGTCAGAAAAATATTTGGCGTAATCGTAATGGCGATAGCGGTAAAACTTTTTACTTCTAATATTCAAGGGCTTTTTAACTAAGAAAGTATGGAATTCGATGTCTTAATAATTGGTGGAGGAGTTGCAGGAATGTCTTGTGCTCTTGTATTAGGTTCGGCCCAGTTAAAGCCTTATGCTCAAGGGAAAAAAATTGGTATTGTAATGCATCAAAAAGCTTCGGCGCTTGATGGGGCACTGTTCAACAATGTTCTGGGTATTGCTCCAGGAACTACTGGTAAGGAATTATTAGAGATGGGCCGTACACAATTAAGTGAAACTTACCCACATGTTGTTCAAATCGAAAATGAGAAAGTCACATCTGTAAAACCTTCAGATGCAGGATTTCTGATCAAGACCAATAAAAATAGTTATTCCAGTTCAGTAGTAGTTATTGCAGTAGGTCCTTCAAATTTATTCAACATAGAAGGGCTGTTTAAATATGTAGAATCACATCAGAACCTTCCTGCCAAAAAAGAAAGGATACAACTAAAAAATAGTGATCACCTGGTCGATGAAAACTTATATGTTGCAGGTGTTTTAGCCGGTTGGAGAAGTCAGTATGCCACAGCAGCCGGAAGCGGCGCCCATGTTGCTACTGAGATTTTAACGCTTTGGAATGATGGGCAAACTTCAATGGTTCACGATTCTGAGCCTAAATAATTCGGCTTAGGGCTCCAGAGGGTATCCTTCTTCATTTAATTGAACAACTCTTTCAAGCATGATGTCTTGAGCATTCACTATCTTAAAATAGGCATTAATATCAAATATTTGCTGAGCGAATAATGCTTTTAAATACAATTTAAAATTCTTCTCTTCCTCCGTATTTAAAACCGCGTACTCAGAAGGAATTGACTCCATATAATCATTATAAATATGATTGTCTGCATCAAAATCATTTAAAAATTTCTCTAAACTCCATCCTTCAAATTCATTTACATTTTGATCGAAGTGTTGAAAAACAAATTCTCTGGAACGTCGATAGTGAAATTCAGGAAAGAACATAGTGGTGTCTATTGAAACAAAAACATCAGGAATTATTCCTCCCCCTCCGTAAACAATTTTGCCCTTTGGTGTTGAGAATTTTAAAGAATCAATGACTTTTATACTATCGGCATTCATCAATTCTCCGTTGTGGTATCTTTTTTCAAAATCACTGAAGTATTCACCGTTCTCCTTATTTTCATAAGGCTTCTGAATCGATCTTCCTGTCGGGGTATAATATCTTGAAACTGTTAATCTAACTGCTGATCCATCTCCGAGTTGCATCTCTTGCTGCACCAAGCCTTTTCCAAATGACCTTCTTCCTACTATTGTGCCTTTATCATTGTCCTGTAAGGCTCCTGCTACAATCTCACTTGCTGAAGCTGAAGCACCGTTAATCAATACAAATACATGCCCATCTTCAAAATCACCTTTACTTGTTGCAAAAGTTTCATCTATTTTATCTTTCTTGTTTTTCGTAAAAACAATGAGTTTACCTTCCTCTAAAAATTCGTCAATAATTTTCGTAGCAACCTGTAAATAGCCTCCCGGATTATGTCGAAGATCCAATACAAGTTTTTTCATCCCTTGATCGAGTAAGTCATCCAAAGCCACTTTAAATTCATCATAAGTAGTAGCGGCGAATTTATTGATCTTAATATAACCAAGGTCTTCATTTAGCATATAAAAAGCGTCTACACTTTTAATAGGCACTTCTCCCCGAATAATCGTAAAAGGGAGTTGTTTGCCTACTGATTTTCTATAGACTATAAGATCAACGGAAGTATCCGGTTTTCCTTTAAGCGTTTTGAGAATATACGCGCTGTTAATATTCTTCCCAAAAAGCGTATCATTATTTGCAATAAGAATTCTATCACCCGCTTTAATTCCTGCCTTTAAACTCGGTCCGTTTTCAAGCACTTTGACAACTGTCAAAGAGTCTTTATGCATCTTAAATTGTATTCCTATCCCAACAAATTTACCGTTCATCGACTCTGAAACCTGTTCCAACTCTTTAGCTGAAATATATACAGAATGCGGGTCAAGTTTATCCAGCATATTCTTTATGGTTCCGTCCAATAAACTATCGGTATCCACTTCATCGACATATTCATATTGAATATAGTCTATCAATCTCTTGATTTTTCTTTCTTGTGGCGTACCCCCAAAAAAAGTAATTGTCTTTTTCTGATAGTTGAGAGAGGTCCCTAAAAATATCCCCAAAGCAATAGAAATTGCAATGATCAAAGGAAGAAATATTCTGGTTTTTCTATTCATTTATCGGTAAATATAAAATTTCAATATTGGCCTTGTTTAAAAAGTCAATTCCCGATTCATCTTTGTAAGCATTGGCATAAACCACTCTTTTAATGCCCGATTGATGAATCAGTTTACTACAATCTTTACAAGGAGATAAGGTAATATAAAGTGTGGCCCCTTGGCATGCCTGGGTTGATGAGGCTACTTTTAAAATAGCGTTGGCCTCAGCGTGTAAAACGTGCCATTTAGTGCTTCCATCGTCATCTTCACAGCAATTATCAAAACCTGTCGGTGTTCCGTTATATCCGTCGGAGATAATCATTTTACCTTTAACGATTAGTGCTCCAACTTGTTTTCTCTTACAGTGCGATAGCTTTGACCATTCCTTAGCCATTTTTAAATAGGCCTGATCATACCTTCTCTGTTTTTTATCCGTCATGCGTCTTATCTATCGTATAAAAATCCTTGATAGCGAAAATATAAAACTTTCAAATGAAAGGTGTTAAAAAAGTATCAAAATTTAGTAGTGACACAGAGATTAACGGAATCAACGCAACTGTTGCTTATCATTCAAAATCAGTGCCATAAATTCTGGAAACTCATTTCGATTCAGGTTGTAAACCTGATTTTGGAAAAAAGATCCCATAGAACTACGCCGCAACTCACTGAGATATTAAGAGAATGCTTTGTTCCAAACTGAGGAATTTCTATACAGTGATCAGAACTATCAACCACATTTTGAGCAACACCTTTAACCTCATTTCCAAAAATCACGGCATAAGTTTCTCCTTTTACTGGCATGAACTGCTCTAGCGAAGTACTCTTTTCAGCTTGTTCAATTGCGACAACTTTGATATTTTGGCTCTGAAGTTCTTTGGTCAAAGTTTCAGTGTTTTCGGCATATTCCCAATCAACTGACTCTGTTGCTCCAAGAGCGGTTTTATGTATTTCCTTGTGAGGCGGTTTAGCAGTGATGCCGCACAAATAGACTTTTTTTATCAGAAAGGCATCTGCAGTTCTAAAAACAGATCCGATATTATTTAAACTTCTGATATTATCTAATATCACAATCAAGGGAATTTTTTCCGATGCCTTAAATTCTGCTACATTCAGTCTATTTAATTCACTATTCTTTAATTTTCGCATGATGGAGTCTTCTTATAATTGCGAAATTATAAAATCAAACTAAGGAAGTCTCCCTCTCTGCGTTTTTATTTAAAATAGAATCAAATTATCAAAAACATGACATTTATCATAGTAATCCGATAGGATAAGTTGTTATTTAACACTTTTTTTATGTAAAGACCTGCTAGAATTAGTATTTTAGCCTTCTTAATTTGAATAATCGTTATGATAAGTACCTTAAATCATTCTGGAATTGAAAAATTAAATCAACAATATGACACCCTAAGTGTGTACAAAAGAGTTGAGCAATTATATAAAGATTTTGATGCGAAAGACATCATGATTACATCTGCATTTGCTGCAACCTCAGCTTTTCTGCTCAAAGTTTTTTCAGATATTAATAAAGAGCAGGTAATCTACTTTATAGATACTGGTTATCATTTCAAAGAAACACTTATTTACAAGGAATACCTTTCTAAATTATATGACCTTAATGTGGTTAGTATTAAAGCTGATCCAAAGGAATATGAATTTTCGAAAGAAAACCAACTTTGGACAAAGAATCCCAACCGTTGCTGCCACATCAATAAAGTAAAGCCCTTGGATCATATTAAAAAGGATTATAAAATTTGGGTTTCAGGACTCATGAAATGGCAGAGTGATCATCGAAATAATCTACATATTTTTGAAGAGAAAGAAACCCTGTTAAAATTTTACCCCTTATTGGATATCGATTACGGCGAAAGAGATCAGTTTATAAAAGACCATCACCTTCCGTTTCATCCTTTGAAATCTAAGGGTTACTCTTCTATTGGATGTTTTCATTGTACGGTGCCAGGTGAAGATCGTCACGGAAGATGGAACAATTCACCTAAAACTGAATGCGGTTTGCACCTTTAAAAAACTCACATCATAGGCCTTTTCGATTTCATTTTGCATTTGATGCTTTGTGATTTCCTTATTCTCATTAATATTATATCTTTGCTTTCCTGTCCGCTATTTCTAATGTGGATGAAGAATATTTACTAAAAAAACCCACAATTGGCAAAGGCAAAAGCGAAAAAAGTTACTCCCTTGATGTTGCAGTATAACAACATCAAAAATAAGTATCCTGACGCCCTATTACTTTTCAGAGTTGGTGACTTTTATGAAACCTTTGGTGAGGATGCTAAGATTGCAGCAAAAATTCTTGGCATTGTGCTGACTAAAAGAGGTGCCGGTTCTGAAAGCGAAACTGCATTGGCCGGGTTTCCACATCATTCTTTAAATACTTATTTGCCAAAATTAGTCAAAGCAGGAAAGCGGGTCGCTATTTGCGATCAGCTAGAAGATCCAAAGCTCACTAAAACGATTGTAAAACGAGGTGTCACTGAACTTATCACGCCAGGGGTATCTTTAAACGATGAAGTATTACAATCAAAAAGTAACAATTTTTTAGCAGCGCTCCATTTCGGTAAAAAGCGGATTGGCATATCCTTTCTTGATGTTTCTACTGGTGAATTTATCACCTCACAAGGGAATAAGGATTATATCGACAAATTATTGCAAAATTTTAGCCCTAGTGAAGTACTGATTCAGAAGAATTGTAAAAGTGATTTCAATACCCACTTTGGGAGTCAATACTATACTTTCTATTTAGATGACTGGATCTTTCAAGAAGATGCTTCAAAAGAAATGCTTACCCAGCATTTTAAAGTTAAATCCTTAAAAGGTTATGGCGTCGAAGACCTCAATGAAGGCATCGTTGCATCTGGAGTTATTCTTCACTATTTATCTGAAACACAACATCATAAGCTCGAACATATTTCCAATATTCAAAGACTAGTGGAGAATGATTTCGTCTGGATGGACAGATTTACGATTCGAAACCTAGAATTGTATCAAGCCAATACACCGGGAGCCGTAACACTATTAGACGTCATAGATCATACCATATCTCCAATGGGGGGCAGGCTCTTGAAAAGATGGCTTGCCTTACCTCTTAAGAATATTGAGGATATCAAAAACCGACACGATATTGTGAGGTTTTTTATCCAGAATGAGGCATTTTTGCAATCTCAAAATGAACAAATTGATCAAATAAGTGATCTGGAAAGACTTGTTTCAAAAGTTGCTACAGGCAAGATCAATCCGAGAGAAGTTGTTCTTTTAAAGAATTCTTTGGAATCGTTAATCCCAATAAAGGAAAACGCCTTAAAAAGCAGTCACGAATCTCTTATTTCGCTAGTTGAGGGAATTGATCCTCTACAGGAATTAATCACAAAAATCAGTTTAACATTAGAAGAAGATGCGCCTGTTAATATTAATAAGGGTAATGCGATAAGAAATGGTATCAATCAAGAATTGGATGACCTCCGACATATTTCAAATTCCGGGAAGGAATATTTAGATCATATCGTAAAGCGAGAAATTGAAAGGACGCAAATCAGTAGCCTGAAAATAGCCTTTAATAATGTTTTTGGTTATTATATTGAAGTACGAAATACGCATAGAGATAAGGTTCCTGAAGACTGGATCAGAAAACAAACCTTGGTTTCAGCAGAGAGATATATTACAGAGGAACTAAAAGAATACGAAACTAAAATACTCGGTGCTCAAGAAAAAATTTCAGGTATTGAACAGCAGATTTATGGCGATTTATTAGAATCTATTCTACCTTTTATTCTCGGAATTCAAAAGAACGCAAGGGTTATAGCCCAGCTAGATTGTCTAGGATCGTTTGCCAAGGTTGCAGTCTTAAACAATTATATCAGGCCCGTGGTTGATGAGTCAACCTTAATAGAAATAAACAACGGAAGACATCCGGTAATCGAAAAGCAACTTCCGACGGGTGAACAATATGTTGCCAATGATGTAATTTTAAATCGTGACCAGCAACAAATCATTATGATTACCGGGCCAAATATGAGTGGTAAATCAGCCATTTTAAGGCAGACAGCCCTTATCGTTTTATTAGCTCAAATAGGATCTTATGTTCCGGCTCAGAATGCACGACTTGGAATAGTCGACAAAATTTTTACCCGCGTTGGCGCCAGTGATAATATTTCAATGGGTGAATCAACCTTTATGGTTGAAATGAACGAGACGGCAAACATCTTAAATAATTTATCTGAAAGGAGCTTAATTCTGCTGGACGAAATTGGGAGAGGAACAAGTACTTATGACGGTATTTCAATCGCGTGGGCCATTGCCGAATACCTGCATGAGCATCCTGCCAAGTCTAAAACCCTTTTTGCAACACATTATCACGAGCTCAATGACATGAGTGAAACTTTTGAAAGAATTAAAAATTTCAACGTTTCAGTGAAAGAATTAAAAGATAAAGTCATTTTTATCCGAAAGCTGGTTCCCGGAGGTAGTAAACACAGTTTTGGAATACATGTTGCCAAACTTGCCGGCATGCCCGGGCCGGTTCTGCATCGGGCAAATAAAATGCTAAGTCATCTGGAAAAAAGTCATGCTTCAGAAGACATACAAGCCAAATTGAAATCGGCTTCTGAAAAAAACCTTCAACTGAGTTTTATTAATTTAGACGATCCATTATTGGAAGAAATTAAGGAAGAAATTCTAAGCACTGAAATAGATAATTTGACTCCTATCGATGCCTTAATGAAACTGAATGAAATAAAAAGAATGCTTACCAAAAATAAATAGCAATTGAGAAAGTGATTTATTACTAACTTGTTCTCAAATTTATTTTCATGAAACATTTTCTTTTTTTACTAAGTTTTATCTTACTCACAATAACAGCTTGCACTCAAAAAACGACAAATTCTGGTCCTGAAATCAGCATTATTCTTGAAACAGATCAAGAAACGATACCTGAAGACGGGAGGCTTCTTTTAATCTTCGCAAATAATAATGACACTGAACCCAGGTTCCAAATCAATGGTGGTTTAAAAACACAGGTCGTTTTTGGAATGAATATAAATGACCATGTCTATGGGGAAAAAATACGATTCGACAGTGAATCCTTCGGGTTTCCTGTAGAAAATTTGTCAGGTTTAAAAGAAGGTGACTATTATGTACAGGCCGTCTTTCATGTATATGAAACATTTGAACTGTCTACCGGTCAAACCGTAAAACTTCCAATGGATAATGGCGAAGGGCAACAATGGAACCGTTCTCCGGGCAACCTCTTCAGCAAACCTTTTAAGGTAAAAGCAGGTAAGAATGGGCTTGAAAATTTTGAAATAGTACTTGACCAGGTTATTCCTGAAATTGAAGAACCAAAAGACACGGAATGGATCAAACATATTAAGTTCAAATCAGAAAAACTATCGGCTTTCTGGGGTCGCGACATCTATCTGGGAGCTCACATTTTAATGCCTAAGAATTTTGAGAAACATCCTGAAGCCAAATACCCTTTAATGATCTTTCACGGGCATTTTCCTTCAGATTTTGGAGGGTTTAGGACCACGCCCCCAGATGAAAATCTAGAGCCCGATTATTCAGAAAGATTCAGTGTTGAAGGTTATAATATCACCCAACAACAAGAGGCCTATGATTTTTATAAAAGATGGAATGAGCCCGATTTTCCAAGGTTTATTATTATTGAAATCCAACATCCAACTCCCTATTACGATGACTCTTATGCTGTTAATTCAGCTAGTCAGGGGCCTTATGGAGATGCCATAACCTACGAACTCATTCCGCATATTGAAAAAGAATTTCAGGGCATGGGAGAAGGCTGGTCTCGTTTTCTTTATGGTGGCTCTACAGGAGGCTGGGAGGCTTTGGCCGTTCAGGTAAAATACCCGGATGAATACAATGGTTGCTTTGCTGCCTGCCCTGATCCGATTGATTTTAGCAGCTATTGTCTAACAGACATTTATAAAGATCAAAATGCCTATTTCTATGACACCGACTTCAAGACTTTAGAAGTTCCTTCTCGCAGGGATTATCTCGGACAAATCAGCTCAACGGTAAAACAAGACAATCATCTCGAGCTGGCCCTGGGTGACAAATCACGTTCTGGCCAGCAATTTGATATTTGGGAAGCGACATATTCACCTCAGGGAAAAGATGGCTACCCTGAAAGGATCTGGGATAAGTATACGGGTGATATCAATCATGAAGTAGCAGAATATTGGAAAGAGAACTATGACCTTAGACATATTTTGGAACGCGACTGGGATAAATTAGGAGAAAAACTCAAAGGAAAGATTCACATTTATTGCGGAGACATGGACAATTACTATCTTAACAACGCAGTCTATTCTATGGAGGCTTTTTTAGAAAGTACAACCAGCCCTTATTATGAAGGAGAAGTAGATTATGGTGACAGAGCCGAGCATTGCTGGAATGGGGATCAGGAAAACCCAAACCATATATCTCGCTTAAGATACAATTCAATGTACGTCCCTAAAATTATGAAAAGAATCGCTGAATCTGCCCCTGTTGGCGCTGATCTGACCAGTTGGAGATACAAAGAGTAAAAAACTGGCATGCCATTGGCTTCTTACTGCTGTCAAATGAGTATTTATCTTATCTTTGTGGAGTAATTGAAAGAATATGTTTTTATTTATAAGTGGAGCAGAAATTTTTATCATCCTTGTTATCGTCGTGATGCTTTTTGGTGCTGACAAATTACCTGAGCTTGCTCGTGGCCTAGGAAAGGGTATGCAGCAATTGAAAAGTGCTACAAACGAAGTAAAGAAAGAAATCACTGAAAGTGCTAAAAAACAAGGGATTGACGCTAGTCTTACAAGCGATATTCAAAAAGATATTAAGAAGATCAAGACCAAGGTTCAGGACAATATAGATGACATGACCGGACCAATAAAAAGAAATTTATAACTTGAATTTTTTAGATAAACTTATTCAATATGATAAAGATCTATTGGTCCTTATCAATAGTTTTGGAACAGAAAACTGGGATAGTTTTTGGCTTTTAGTAACCAATCAATTGAGTTGGATTCCTCTTTATCTATTATTCTTATACCTCATTTTTAAAAGTTTTGGCTGGAAAAAAACAATTGGTTTAATGCTATTGGCGGCCTTACTTGTCACTTTTTCAGATCAATTCACCGTTTTCCTAAAAAATTACTTTGAAAGACTTAGACCGAACAGAGATCCTTCAATCAATGAAGTGATTAGAATTCTTAAAAACAATACAAGTTTTAGCTTCGTTTCAGGTCATGCCACAACCTCTTCGGCGATTACCTTATTTATGTATTTGACACTGAGGAAACATTATAACTATACCATCTTGTTTTTCATCTGGCCTGTCTTGTTTTCTTACAGCCGTATGTATATTGGTGTTCATTTCCCATTGGATGTGTTTACCGGGGCAATTTTAGGCTTACTGATCGGTTATCTGTTTTATAAAATTAGCCTGCCCTTACTCCTTTGGATAGAAAAAAAATACTAAACAACCATTAAGTTGCAACCGCGAATATCCGAGTGATCAAATCTACCTAAGACCTCAAATTTATTTTCGCCAACCTTTCTTCCAAGATCTTGTGTCGCAATAAATGAACAGGAATTAATATTCGCTAAATCTATTACATTGATTCCTCCTGTTCTACCGGTCAATAGCTCTTGAAAAGGATCTTCCGTGTCTCTTATAAGAATATGCATCCAGGGTGGGGTTTCAAAAACGCCGTCGCCTAAAGAATAGGCCTGGGAGAGTAATTCTGTCATACCATATTCAGAATGTATCTGTGCTACACCAAAACCATTGGAGAGCAGTTCATGTAATTCAGTCCTGACAAGTTCCCTTCGTTTTCCTTTCATCCCTCCAGTCTCCATGATTATGGTATTGTTAAGCTGAAAATCTCGCTTTTCAATAAGATCAAGTAAAGCGTAGGTTACTCCTATCAAGAGTATCTTCTCCCCTTTTTCATCTAGCTCGATCAATATATCTGCTAAAGCGTCCAGTTCATTCAAATAAAACCCACTGTGTTTAGAATTACTTTTTTTAATCAGATCATCAACCATGTAAATCAAAGACGAGCCTTTTCTCTCTAAATACCCAGGAAGTAGGGCTAGAACCGTATAATCTTCAATACTTCCATAAAAATAATCAAAGCCTTTTCTGAAACTTGCTTCATAAACTTTCAAGTCTGTGACCAAATGACGGCTCGGCATCATTCCTGTTGTGCCGCTACTGGTAAATACCTGTTCAATCGGGTTATTTGTAGAAAGAATATCATGAGATTTAAAAAATTCAATCGGAAGGAAAGGAACTTTTTGCAAGCGATCAACTTGTTTAAAATCAATGCCCAATAGGTCTATAAAACGACGGTAAATTTTATTGTTTGTGGCTTGATACTTAAATATTTTCATGGCCTCAAGCTCAAACTTTTGAAAATTTGGGGTATTGAATAAATCCATGTCTAAAGGCTTCCTTTTTTAGCAAAAATAGCCCTTTTTTACGCAACCAATTACCAAATAGGCATCTTTAAAAGTACCAGTAACTTGATTTTTTGTTAAATAATGGTCATTAAAAAGATATTTTTCGTAATTTTTGCCGTTATATTGATGGTGTCCTGCTCGGATGATGACAGCTATGCGTACCATTATGAGTTGCTGCCTATTGAAGATGCCCTGGTACCAGAAGAGTTTATTCACGGAGAAGTCTATGATCTCTCTGTAAAATATATAGTACCTAATGACTGTTATGTCAATAGTGATATACTATATGAATATGATTTAGATGCAAGAAATGTAGCTGTGATTTCACTTGTTATTGAAAGTAACGATTGTGAAACCATAGATCTTGAACAAGAGCTCACCTTTAAAGTTCATGCTTTACAGAAGAGCCCGTATATTTTCAGATTCTGGCAAGGAGATGATGATAATGGAGACCCTATTTATTTAACCATAGAGGTCCCGGTAATTAATTTAAGTGAAGAAAAAGCCAATGAGTTTAAAGAAACTCATATTAAAATGTAAAAACGGAGATATCATCTCCCAGTCTGAGGTATACCACCTTTTCTCTGGTAAGCTATTTGCTATATGCTTGAAATATTCCAAGACACAGCAAGAAGCTGAAGATAATTTACAAGAAGCTTTTATCACTATTTTTAAAAAAATTGATCAGTTTCGCTTCAAGGGTTCCTTTGAAGGGTGGATGAAGAGGATAGTAATCAATACAGCCTTACAGACATATCGTCAAAAGAAGGTGTTGAACTTGGTTGAAGAAAATTATCCGGAAGAAGTTGAAGTTGAAATAAATGAAAGTGATATTTCACTTGATTATTTATTGAAAATTATTCAGGAATTACCTGAGAGATACAGAATGGTATTTAACCTTTATGTCTTAGATGGTTTTTCTCATAAAGAAATATCCCATATGCTTCATATAGCAGAGGGAACGTCAAAATCAAACTTGTCTCGTGCAAGATTAATTTTAAAAGAAAAAGTTGAATTAAGTCAGCAACAAAAAAATGCAGGGTTGTTTTAAACAATCTTAAAAGTAAATGTTAGAAAGAAAAAACATAGACAGGGTTTTTCAAGAAAACTTAAAAGATTTGGAAATTTATCCAAGTAAGCGAGTTTGGAATAAAATTGAAGGCTCATTAAATGGTAAAACTGCAAGGCCTCCAATTGCTCTTTGGAAAAGGCTAAGTGGTATTGCCGTAATGTTTGCCGCTGTAATTACAGCTGGCTTGTTCTTTCTTAACAATGATGCGGTTCCGGCAATTAGCCAACCGTTAAGTGAATCAGAAACAAAGGATGTTGATAATAAAAAAGAAACTCCTTTAACTCCTGTTTTTGTCAAGCCTTCTACTGAATTGGCTGAAAATTCAGATGAAGTAAAAATCAACAGAAAATCAGGTAAACCCATATTTATTAAAAAACCGAATAATAAGGTAATCGTAACCGACAATGAAATAGCTTCAATGTATTCTAGTATTGAAGATAAGTACGTCGTGGATAAGGATGATTTTCTTGATAACATAAATGAATCTCAATCGATTGCTGACCGAATGGACGAAATTCCTGAGAAAATTAATACCCGCAATACTACCATCGACAAAAAATGGTCTGTAGGACCAACTGTTGCTCCAGTCTATTATAATTCTCTCCAAAATGGATCTCCATTAAATGATGATTTAACAAACAATTCGAAAAGCTCAGATAACGCGCTTTCTATTGGAGTAAAAGTAAATTACCAGGTTTCAAATAAATTCTTTATTCAATCTGGTGTTAACAAGGTTGAATTAGCCTATAATACACAAGATGTAAATGCCGTAATTTCTTCATCCAAAAGCGCCTTTAACAATATCAATACCGACAAGCCGGGTGTGATTCTGACCCCTGTAAATAAGTCAGCTGGTGGTAGTAGTAATGAACTCAATAAATCAAGCGTTAGTGGAGAATTAAATCAGTCGATTGAATATTTTGAATTACCGATTGAAATGAAATACAATCTTTACGATAAAAAAATAGGACTGAACCTGGTTGGTGGTTTTAGTACCCTTATTTTATCTAATAATTCAGTCTCAATGATAACTCCTACATCCGTGACTGATTTGGGGGGCGCTAATAACTTAAACGACATTAATTTTAGTGGAAATGTCGGTGTCGATCTTGATTATAAAATCAGTAAAAGCTGGTATTTAAATGTAGCACCTATGTTTAAGTATCAATTCAATACTTATTCGGGTAATTCCGGGAATTTCAGACCTTACTATTTTGGTCTTTATTCAGGCTTGAATTACAAGTTTTAATAGCTTGTTTCTTCAATTCACTTATCCCTCTCTAATTAAGAAATTCTTATTTTTCTTACATTGATTTTAAATATTTATAAATAATAGCGAATTCTTACGCTAAATCCTATTAATTTTACATTTCTATACATCTTAGGGATGTAGACTTTAAGGACAATTAATAATATAAAAAATAAAAGTATGGGATTAGTCGCAACTGATTATGGAATCAAGGAGGCCTTGGCTCAATTAGGCGTAATAGAAATCAATGATGGGAGTTCCACAGGATCAAATTTTTTCTCCAATGGAGAACTCTTATCCTCCTTTTCACCAGTTGATGGTAAGCTAATAGCAAAAGTTAAAACTACCACCGCTGAGGATTATGAAAATGTTTTGTCCACTGCAAGCGATGCATTTCTTGAATGGCGAAAAGTACCGGCTCCTCAAAGAGGAGAAGTGGTGAGGCAGTTTGGTGATAAATTAAGAGAGTTAAAAGACCCTCTTGGAAAACTGGTTTCATACGAAATGGGAAAAAGTCTTCAGGAAGGTTTGGGAGAAGTTCAGGAAATGATTGATATCTGTGATTTTGCAGTTGGACTATCCAGACAATTACATGGACTGACAATGCACAGCGAGCGCCCTGGGCATAGAATGTATGAACAGTATCATGCTTTAGGTATAGTTGGTATCATTTCAGCATTTAACTTCCCCGTTGCAGTTTGGGCATGGAATACAGCCTTGGCATGGATTTGCGGAGATGTATGTGTGTGGAAACCTAGTGAGAAAGCACCACTTTGCGGAATTGCCTGTCAAAATATTGCAGCACAAGTTTTTAAAGCCAACGGCTTACCAGAAGGTATCTCTTGCTTAATTAATGGTGATTACAAGGTTGGTGAAATGATGACCTCTGATCAAAGAGTGCCATTGGTATCTGCTACTGGTTCAATTCGAATGGGTAAAATCGTTGCTCAAAAAGTTGCCGGACGACTTGGAAAATCACTTTTAGAATTGGGAGGGAACAATGCCATCATTGTGAGCCCTGATGCGGATATTAAAATGACTATTATTGGGGCCGTTTTCGGAGCCGTTGGAACAGCAGGACAACGATGTACTTCAACCAGAAGGCTAATCATTCATGATAGCATTTATGATAAAGTTAAAGATGCTTTAGTTGAAGCCTATTCTCAATTGCGTATTGGAAACCCTCTAGATGAGAACAATCATGTTGGCCCATTGATTGACGTTGATGCTGTTAATATGTATAAAAAAGCGATTGAAGAAGTTGTTAAAGAAGGAGGGAATTTATTACTTGAAGGCGGTGTTTTAGATGGAGAAGGTTATGAAAGCGGTTGTTATGTTAAACCGGCAATTGCTGAGGCTAATAACAAATTTAACATTGTACAACACGAAACATTTGCCCCTATATTATATCTTTTAAAGTATTCAGGAGAATTACAGAATGCCATAGCACTTCAGAATGGAGTTGTACAAGGTCTTTCATCGGCCATTATGACAAATAACCTGCGAGAGGCTGAAATGTTTCTTTCAGTTGCCGGTTCTGATTGTGGTATTGCTAATGTGAATATTGGAACTTCTGGTGCTGAAATCGGAGGTGCTTTTGGAGGTGAAAAAGAAACAGGTGGAGGTCGTGAATCAGGATCAGATGCCTGGAAGGTCTATATGAGAAGACAAACTAATACGATAAACTACACTGCAGACTTACCTTTAGCGCAAGGGATAAAATTTGATCTCTAACATCGGGATATACCAAAAAAAATCGCCCCGATCCCTCGGGGCGACATTTGGTTGAAATAAATCAACCAAAATCAACTAACCAAACCTTATTTTAAATATTTTTAAAGCGTTTTTTCTATCCTAATATAATTCTAACGCAATCTGTTTCCTTTTGTTGTTGTCTTTACAATGAAATTTCAATCTTATTTCAATTTTTTAGTTGTCTCAAAAGACCAGCATGACAACTTTTTGGCTCTAAATAGCTATTACAAAATAAATGCTTCTTTTTCTAAATTATCACAATCAAATGTTAAAGTTTATCTATTTATTTTTGCAAAATAAAACCAATCTTTTCACATTCTTAAACAAATCAATATTCGTGCCAACTTCAGAATAAAATCTCTACAAAAATGTTAATTTAATACTAAAATTTATAGGTGGCATTTTATCATTAAACACTACAAACCACTAAATAATAGTTGATTAGTCGTGAATAAATTTAATCCTTACGCCAATAAATCAAAGCCATATCTCAAAATATTCTTAACGAATATATATTTATTCGCCTATTATATCAGACAATTTAACCTCTCTCTATGATACGAATGCGGCGCAATTTTTCTGCCAGCCGAGCAGGTAAAAAAAGGGCTAAAAAAATATACTATTCTGGACAGATTTACGTTATTATTTAATGAGTTTAATCCTTTAAACTTTTGCTATGAAAAAAATAATTATTACCCTGTGTATTCTACTGGGTCCAGTCTCAATTTATGCCCAATCTTTTGACGGAAAAGGCGATACTAAAATTAATATTGGTTATGAAGCTTATGGCTACGGAAATGGTGTCAGGGCAACTTATGACTATGGTTTAAGTGAACTTTTTGCGATAGGTGCAGGAGCAAGTGTCTATTTTAATGATGACGAAAATGACTACTTTATTTATGCCAGAACCCAAGTTCATCTCGGTATTGCTTTTGACATGTCTTGTAAATTTGACTTATACCCTGGTATTGAAATTGGATATTTATCAAGTGAAAAAATAGGTGTTGGCGGATATATTGGATTCCGATACTTTATCACCAAGAAAGTTGGCTTATTTGCCGAACTTGGTAACAATGGATCCGTAGGTATAAGTTTTAACGTCTAAATCAAGGCATATAAACCTTATCTAGCTGCTTGATGCCTGTGATTTTATGATATCCTTCAAGTCCATTGACAGAGTACAGTAAAATCGCCTCATCATCCTCAATATCAAATGGAATCTTTTTATCCTGAGTAGCTGGTTTATTGCCATACTCTTCTGCTGGGTCTTTATGCATCACATTCTCCCTTTCTCTAAACTTAGCAAAGTTTCCTTGAATGGTAAAGCCATAGCTATTGAATTCAGGACTAACATCGTACTCGTGATTCTGAAAATATACTTTTGAAAAAGAGATGTTTGTAGAGGTGGTCTTACCCTTAAAGGTTATTGTAGTTCCTTGTGTTCCCTTTTGGCCTCCTACCCAATAAAAATAAGTTTTTTCAACAATATCAAAAGGTGCTGAAGTCTCTAAACTTTGACTTTTGCATCCTATTAGGATTACAGAAAGAACAAATGAAAATAAATAGATGTTGAA
This sequence comes from Lutimonas halocynthiae, assembly GCF_030409835.1. Taxonomy (GTDB): domain Bacteria; phylum Bacteroidota; class Bacteroidia; order Flavobacteriales; family Flavobacteriaceae; genus Lutimonas; species Lutimonas halocynthiae. Next base: position 511,584 of record NZ_JAUFQO010000001.1, on the reverse strand, counting down.
TGATTTCATCAGGTTACTCAATTAATATATGTTAATATGCCCTTTCTTTTTTCCCTTCATAAAAATTCATAAAAGCCTTGTTTACGACCTTCATTCCTCCTGGAGTTGGAAAATCTCCAGTGAAGTACCAGTCACCGGTATGATTTGGACAAGCTTTATGTAAATTTTCAATGGATTGGAAAATGATCTTTACCTCCGAATTGATTTGCTTCGTTTTCAAAAGTTCTGCAATTTTATCAGAAATTTGCTCCGCTGTGAATGGCGCATAGATTTCCTTTACATGATTTTCAGGACGCTCTTCATGCTGACTTTCCTTGCACTTATTATAAACCTCTTCAATTAAATGATACTGGTCTGTATCTTTTAATAATTCTAAGGTCGCTTTAAAGGCAATGAATTCATCTATTCGAGCCATATCTATCCCATAACAATCAGGGTATCTAATTTGAGGTGCAGAAGAAACTACGATTATTTTTTTAGGGTTTAACCGATCCAAAATTTTAATAATACTCTTTTTAAGCGTGGTCCCTCTAACAATACTATCATCAATAATAACCAGGTTATCATTTGGTTTTACCACTCCATAAGTCACGTCATAAACGTGGGCAACCAGATCATCCCTGCTATTATCATCTGTAATAAAAGTCCTTAGTTTGGCATCTTTAATGGCAATTTTTTCAATTCTAGGACGCTCTGAAAGAATCTCTGTCAACTTTTGTGCAGAAATATTCTTTTTACCGTTTAAAATGGTTTCGAGCTTATGTTGATTTAAGTATTCCTCGGCAGCTTCAGTCATTCCGTAGAAAGACGTTTCAGCAGTATTAGGGATATATGAGAAAACTGAATTCGAAATGTCATTATTAATCGCCTCCAAAACTTTCGGAAAAATATACTTTCCTAATTTTTTCCTTTCCTGATATATAGAAGCGTCACTTCCTCTTGAAAAATAAATTCTTTCAAAAGAACATGATTTTTTTGGAAGCTGGTCCATGACCTGCTTCATACTAACAGTTCCATCTTTCTTAATAATCAAAGCATGAGCTCTTTCAATTTCTTTGACATCGTCAAAATCGACATTAAAAACGGTCTGTATAACTGGTCTTTCAGAAGCAACAACAACCACCTCATCATCTTGATAAAAGTAAGCGGGACGTATTCCTGCAGGATCTCTCAACACAAAGGCATCACCGTGACCTATCATTCCTGCCATGGCATAACCTCCATCCCAGTTTTTAGATGCTCTTGATAATATTCTTTGAACATCTAATTCCTTCGCTATAAGTGGCGAAGCTTCTTTTTTATTAATTCCTTCTTGTTTGAATTTATAATACAGATCTAAAACCTCATCATCCAAGAAGTGACCAATTTTCTCCATAACGGTTACGGTATCGGTATTTTCTTTTGGATGCTGTCCTAATTCTATAAGTTCTTTTAACAGAACTCCTGAATTAGTCATATTAAAATTTCCAGCAACGATAAGGTTTTTATGCTTCCAGTTGTTTTGCCTTAAAAAAGGGTGAACACTTTCAATACTGTTATTCCCAAAGGTGCCATATCTAACATGGCCTAAATAAATATTTCCTAAATAAGGCATATTTGCCAATTGCCAATCCAGGTCATTCGCCTTATCTGGATGCTCCGCTAATAAATCGTTAAGACGAGAATTAATCTTGGCAAAAACATCTTGAATCGGTTGTTGCTCATTCGATCTAACCCTGCTAATATATCTTGTACCTGGCTCAACATCAAATTTGATGCTTGCAAAACCGGCACCGTCCTGGCCCCTGTTATGTTGCTTTTCCATTAACAGGTACATCTTATTTATCCCATAAAAAGCAGTCCCGTATTTGTCTTTATAATACTGAAGAGGTTTGAGCAATCTTACCATTGCAATTCCACATTCATGTTTTAAAGCATCACTCATTTCCTTTGACTATTAGTGTGTTAATTCTATTTCAAATTGAGTTAGTTCTTTGAATTGTTTCAACCTTTGTTGAACTTCATCCCTATTTAGGTTCTCCATTCTTTCAATTCCAAATTTCTCAACACAGAATGAAGCAAAATTTGAACCATAGATTACAGCCCTTTTCATATTCTCAAATGAAATATCCTGAGTACTGGCTAAATAACCAATAAACCCTCCGGCAAAAGTGTCACCGGCTCCAGTTGGATCAAAAACTTCTTCCAATGGAAGCGCAGGGGCAAAGAAAGCATCTCCGTTATTAAACAATAGAGCGCCGTTTTCTCCCTTTTTAATTACCACATATTTAGGGCCCATTGCATGTATCTTCTGAGCTGCTTTAACTAGGGAGTACTCTCCACTAAGCTGTCTTGCCTCTTCATCATTTATCGTAATGACATCAATTTTTGCAATAACCTCCATCAATTCGTCCATGGTATTATCCATCCAGAAATTCATGGTATCAAGTACAACCAATTTAGGCCTATTCGGAATCTGATTTATCACAGACATTTGCACTGCCGGGTGTAAATTTCCTAGCATTAAAAAATCGCAATCTTCATAATTCTCAGGTACTACAGGATTAAAGTCTGCTAAAACGTTAAGATCTGTAATTAGCGTATCTCTTGTATTCAGATTATAATCATATTTTCCGCTCCAAAAAAAAGTCTTCCCTTCTTTGACTACTTCAACTCCAGTCAAATCAATATTTCTGTCACGAAGCATTTGTAAATATTTCTCAGGAAAATCTCCTCCTACAACCGAAATAATTCCAGCGTCTAATCCAAAATAGGAAGCCGACATACCAATATACGTGGCAGCCCCGCCTAAAATCTTATCTGTCTTACCAAAAGGTGTTTCAATTGCATCAAATGCAACAGTTCCAACGATTAATAGTTTTCCCATATCAATTCAAATTACTTATTTTTGCAAAAATAAGTTTAAAAAATGACTATTAAAGAATTACAGGAAGAAATTATCGAGGACTTCGATCTATTCGATGATTGGATGGAACGCTATGAGTTCATTATAGAAAACGGCAAATCACTTCCTCAAATTGACGAAGGCAACAAATCAGACGACAATATCATAAAGGGCTGTCAATCAAAAGTTTGGCTACATGCCGACGATATTGACGGAAAACTGCAATTTACAGCTGATAGCGATGCCATTCTTACTAAAGGAATTATTTCACTGCTTTTGAAGGTTTATAATAATCAAAGCCCTGATGACATTTTAAATAATGACCCCTATTTTATTGATGAAATTGGTTTAAAGGAACATTTATCTCCAACGCGTGCCAATGGACTCTTGTCAATGGTAAAACAAATAAAGCTCTTTGCCCTTGCCTATAAATCGAAAAACTCCTAGTACTTGATATTTTGTTGTGAATATGCATTAGCTTATCTTTGCCCTTATTTAGAATGATTTTAAAGAACCGCCATGAACGAAAAAACAAAGGAAGATCTAGGAGAAAAGATTGTGGAAATGATCAAAACTATATTTGATCCTGAAATTCCGGTAGATATATATGAATTAGGATTGATTTATGATGTTTTTGTCAATGAAGAAACCGATGTTAAGGTTTTAATGACATTGACTTCCCCTAATTGCCCGGTAGCAGAGACGCTTCCTATGGAAGTAGAGGAGAAAATAAGATCAATTGAAGAAGTTAGAAATGCAGAGGTAGAAATCACTTTCGACCCTACCTGGACACAAGATATGATGAGTGAAGAAGCCAAATTAGAACTCGGTTTTTTATAAATATCATCTCAAAATAAAAATTAATGTCAGGAGAAATAATCAATAGAGTTGCAAACAGCAAACTAATAACACTCGATCTGGAGGATTACTATCCATCCGGGGACAGAGTGAAACTTGATATTAGTGATTGGTTATTTGAAGGAATCATTTTAAAAGAAAAGGATTTTAGAGAATCGGTAAAGGAACATGACTGGAGTGCTTATCTCAATAGTTATGTTGCTGTTGTATGTTCTACTGACGCAATTATTCCCTCCTGGGCTTATCTGCTTATTAGTGCTTCATTGACCCCATTTGCAAAGAAATTTGTGATAGGTGATCTGGAACTTCTTGAAAATATAATTTTTCAAGAGGTTATAGCAACTATTCCAGTTGACCAATTCGAGGGGGCCCCAGTTATTATCAAGGGTTGCTCTGAGAAAAACATTCCAAATTCAGCTTACGCCCAACTAACTCAAAGGTTGGTGCCTGTAGTAAAATCATTAATGTTTGGTGAAGCCTGCTCAAGTGTACCTTTATTCAAAAAGAAATCATAGTACTATTGTTTCTCCTCTATTTTGATTATTTTTGCCGCTTATAAACCTAATAATTTTCCCCCATGAAAAAATTTATACTAGCCTTATCCTTTATTATTGGATTTAGTAGTTTAAACGCACAAACAAAAGAAGAACTCAAAGCCTTACAAGCAGTAAAAAACGACTCAATTGCTGTCCTTCAAGGAAAAGCTGATGCCATTCAAGGCGAAATAGATGCCTTACCCGGTTGGCGCTTAAAAGCAACAGGAACCATTGGCGGTAGCGTTTCTGGCTTTAATAATTGGTATTCAAAAGAAACTCCTAACTCATCTGTCGGTAATTTTGGTATCAATATTAATGCCTATGCTGATTTAATTGAAGACAAATTTTTCTGGAAGAACGCAACGAATATAAATATTGGTTGGGTAAAATTTGATGACAAAGATGATGATTCAGATAGTGACGCCTATGAAGTGTCAACTGATGTTTTCAGCCTTAGTTCATTATATGGATATAAAGTCTCAAAGACATTTGCCGTATCTGCTTTGATGGAATACAGGTCAACCTTGGTTAATAATTTCAACGATCCAGGATTCCTAGATATTGGTGTGGGTGGAACCTGGACTCCTATCGAAAATTTAGTTGTGGTGATTCATCCAGCCAACTACAATTTTGTATTCAGTAGTGGAGATTCTCAATATGATTCTACTTTTGGTGCTAAGGTAGTAGCTGATTATACCAAAAGTTTTAAAGGTATAAATCTGAAATCTAACTTATCTGTATTTATGAGTTATGAAGGTTCTGAATACTCAAATTATACATGGACCAACTCATTTAGTTATACATTCTGGAAGTCTTTGGGTGTAGGATTTGATTTTGGATTGAGAAAGAACAAGCAAGAAGCACTTAATTATGCCTTGGATTCAGATCCTGACGCTACTTTTGATTCAATTGATAATGACTTGCAGTCGTATTGGTTACTTGGTTTAAACATTACGCTTGACTAATAGTTTTTGCGTATTTTTATAACAACTCAAAGATTTTGTCTACCTTTTTAGCACGAAATTTAATTTATACATTAGTCTAAAAAAAGATAAATGACGTTATTAATCGTATACGGAGTTCTATCAATTTGTTTTTCTTTTCTCTGTTCAATTCTTGAAGCAGTTCTTTTAAGTGTTACACCCACTTTTATTACTGTGAAGATAAATGAAGGCAAATCGTATGCAAAAATCTTAAAGAAGCTTAAGGAAAGAATTAACCAGCCCTTAATTACGATTTTAACTATCAATACCATTGCCCACACTGTTGGGGCAATTCTAGTTGGGGTTCAGGCAGAAAAAACTTTTGGCTCAGGAAATAACGCCTTGGGTATTGTTTCTGCCCTTATGACTTTCCTTATTCTGGTTTTATCCGAAATAATTCCAAAATCAATAGGTGCTAATTATTGGAAAAGCCTGGCGAATTTTTCAACTAAAATGATTGTGCTTTTGATGTTTCCATTGAAATATACCGGTATTTTGTGGTTGCTCGAATTTACAACAAGGATCGTTGGTAAAAGCGAACATGACACAAACGTGAGTCGAGAAGATTTCCATGCCATGGCCGATATTGCGCAGGAAGAAGGTGTATTTCAGGAATCTGAAAGTCAGGTGATCAAGAACATTATTGATTTTAGAAACATGGCTGTAAAAGATATCATGACGCCAAGAACGGTGATTAAAACAGCTCATGAACAAATGAAAATCAGAGACTTTTACGATAAAAATCCCAAGCTCAAATTTTCGCGGATACCGATCTACAAAGATTCACCTGATGATATCTCTAGTTATTTTTTAAAAGATGAATTGTTCGAATCGATTATCGATGGTAAAGGAGACATGGAATTAAAAAGTATTTCAAGAGAAATATTTGTTTCAAACAGGGAGACCCCTATTAAGAAATTATTTGATCAACTAATTGATAAACAAGAGCATATCGCCATTGTTGTTGACGAATTTGGCACAGTAAGTGGCATTGTTTCGCAGGAGGATATCATTGAGACCTTACTCGGATTTGAGATCGTTGATGAGAGCGACGGAGATGAAGATCTTCAAGTATTGGCTCGCAAACTATGGAAAATAAGAGCAAAACGTTTGGGAATCATTGATGACGAGTCGAATAAAAAAGATTAGCTCTCTGACTCATACTCCTGGTACAAAAAGTCATTATATGGAAATCTGGTGATGTGAATTTTCTTGACTTCTTCAAAAACCATTTTTTTGAACTCTTCTAAATTGTCTTTGTTCAAGGCTGAAATAAAAACACAATGTTTTCCCATTTTGGCATACCAGCTTTTTTCCCAGTCTTCAAGCGTATAGTGCTCCTTACTGCGTTCTGTTGTTAAATCATCTTCATCAATCGTTTCATGCTCAAATGCATCAATCTTGTTAAAAACCATTATTGTCGGCTTATCTGAATCCTCATTTTCGGGCGTGATCTCGCTTATAATTTTGTTGACTGAATCAATATGGTCTTCAAAGCTAGCGTGTGAAATATCAACTACATGTAATAAAAGATCAGCCTCTCTTACTTCATCCAGCGTAGACTTAAAAGACTCTACTAACTGAGTAGGTAACTTTCGGATAAACCCAACGGTATCAGTAAGCAAGAATGGAATGTTTCTTATGACTACTTTTCTTACAGTAGTATCCAAAGTAGCAAATAGCTTGTTTTCGGCAAACACTTCACTTTTACTGATCACATTCATAAGCGTCGATTTCCCAACATTGGTATAACCCACAAGCGCCACTCTGACCATTTTACCGCGATTCTTCCTCTGCATCGCCATTTGCTTGTCAATCTTCTTTAATTTTTTTCTTAATAAAGAAATCTTATCTCTAATAATCCTTCTATCTGTTTCAATTTCTGTTTCACCCGGGCCTCTTAAACCAATCCCTCCTTTTTGACGTTCAAGGTGAGTCCACATTCTTGTAAGTCTTGGAAGCAAATATTGACATTGAGCAAGTTCCACCTGAGTTCTTGCGTAAGACGTTTGGGCTCTTTGAGCAAATATGTCTAGTATAAGATTCGTTCGATCAAGCACCTTACAGTCAAGAATTTTTTCGACATTTCTCAATTGAGCTGGATTTAATTCATCATCAAAAATCACAGTTTTAATTCCAGCATCTTCGATATAAGACCTTACTTCTTCTAATTTTCCGGAACCAATAAAGGTCTTTGGATGCGGGAATTCAAGTTTTTGCACAAAGCGCTTTACAACCTCTCCTCCAGCCGTATAAGTCAAGAATTCAAGCTCATCCAAATATTCTTTAGATTTTTCTTCATTCTGTTCTTGGGTGATCACACCCACCAATACAACGTTTTCAATTTTTGAATCCCTCTTTTCTAACATATCGCAAATTTACAACCCTTTTTATTCTAATCTAATTGATTTTTTCCTATTTTGGACATTCCTTCTATAAATTTCTATGTCACAAACCTTTGCTATAGCCTTTTACAACCTTGAGAACCTCTTTGATCCCTTAGAAAATGACAATACCCTTGACAAGGATTTCACTCCAGATGGTATCTATAACTGGGATGACATTAAATATCGTCAAAAAATTGATAATCTGGCAAATACAATTTCAAAAATTGGTTTAATTCGTAGTGAAACACCACCAGTATTAATTGGAGTGTGTGAAGTGGAAAACGAATCTTGTCTTGAAGATTTAATTCAATCAGAGGCATTAAAAAGCTATGACTATGGTTATGTATTTCATAAGTCATCTGATAAAAGAGGCATACACGTTGCCTTGTTATATCAAAAGAAACATTTTCAAATAACTGATGATAAGGCCATTTCGGTCAACTTTGAGCCACAAATAGATGGGGAAAGTACCAGAGATATTATTCATGTTAGTGGATTGCTTTTTCGCAAACCCATACACCTAATTCTCAACCATTGGCCGTCAAGAACTGATGGAACCAGTAAAACGAACCACAAAAGAATGAGTGCCTCAATAGTGGTCCAAAATATTATTGAAGAAATTAAGAAAGAAGAAGAGGAAGCTAAAATTATCATCATGGGTGATTTTAATGATGAACCCTTAAGTGAAAGCCTACAAGCGTACGCCGAAAAAGGGTTTTTTAACCCAATGGAAATCTTTCAAAAACTAAAAAAGGGATCGGTTAAATTCAAAGGAAAATGGATCATGTTTGATCAAATTCTTTTTAATAATCAACTAAGTGAAGCCAATTGGTTTGATTATCAATCTACTCAAATATATGTTGAGCCCTGTCTGATTCAAAAATCAGGTAGGTATCGAGGCTCCCCAAAAAGAACCTTTTTAGGTAGTTATTATCAAGGAGGTTATAGCGATCATTTTCCTGTATTTATATATTTCAATTCGACACAGGAACTGATTGATTAAAAAGGAGAAATTCTTTTCTTCTAATTTTCAACTCCTAAAATCAAAACATTATCAAGATCATAGGTAGTAGATACTCCGGGATCAGCTCCCAAATATCGAAATCCCAAATGAATTTTTTCTTGAATGCAGCCAATTGGAATTGCGCCTGAGTTAAGAAAAATAGCATTACTACCATCACGAGACCCAATAGAGATTTCGCCTTTCAATTGATGCCAACTTGACTCATTAAAATCTTCTATAAAATCTGTGCTAAACCAAACGGTAAGCACCGACCCTTCTTCAAATGTAGCTCTTGTGTCAAAAGAAAAATAGGCCCCTTTTAGACCAGACAAATCTATCTCAGGGCTTATGAGCCATACATCCATCACATATTCATTTGAATCATATGCAGAAACTTGAACAAAACTATTCTCATTACGGCTTCTTTTCCTAAATCTCTCATTGCCAAAATTGACATTAATATTTTTCCAACCATTTTTTTCAATATCAGCTGTTGTTTTCAAGGCTTCAAAATCTTCATAAAAGATTACGCTCCTTCCCTCCTCCGAAGTAATTTCTTCACACTCAAATAGTATCGGATCACAACGCTGATCATTTGTTAATGTAAGGTCTTCAGGAGAGTTTAAAGTCAAATTAATACTGCCTGAATAGTAGTCTGAACTCAATACCCCCAGTAAATGAAAAGTTTCTGACGGCAATAAATACGAGCTGAAATTAGAATAAGTACTTGTAAATAGATAGGTCTTTGCCAAGGTATTGCATTGCTCGATTATTCTCTCCCCATTAAATTTATCATAAGCCTCTGATGCAAACGATTTACCGAGATCAGATTCTAAAAATTGAACGTTCTTAAGTGCTATAAATCGATTGATCATATTACTTGAAAAATCCTTTAAATCGATTGATTGAGGCACTATTTCAACTGACTCCGTTGATCTAACAATAAACCTATCTAATAATGCCGCTGGAATATCTTCCAACCTATCTCTTACTTGATAACCGACAATAAACTTCCCATTAACCTCTGTTATGCCTAAACCAGCAAAATTGATATATAGTTTTCTGCCAAAATTGTATTTGGCATAATACGATCTCATATCTATTTTTATTTCCAAACCATTCAAGGGATTTTCTGCCAGGTCTTGAACTACTAAAGTTTTATAAAAATTTCCTGCTTCATCACTAGAAATCACATAACAACTGATTACTGTTTGATCATCTTTGTCAAATGTATACGTAGTAAGTTCTGATTGCTTGTATGCAGAAATAACCGCTGCTATGTTACTTGTTTCATTGATCTCAGGCTCCACTATTTCTATGTCGCTAACAGAAATTTCTTGTAGCTCAACACATCCTAAAAAGGAGGATAAATACAGATACCACAAAGCTATTCCAAGTGGGTTTTTCATATTCTGATATACATTGAAGTGAAAAAAGTAGTTCCATAACTAAACCAGTATTTAGGCCCAAACAAAGGCTTTTCTCTATTTTTATCTTCTAGTAAAGTGCGATAATTGGCATTTCTGGATTGTTCATATCCACCCGTTTTATAAACGGAATTCATGAGGTTATTTAAAGAGGCAAAAAAGCCTACATACCAATTTTTAATCTTCCAGGATTTGCCCCCTACAAGATTTAGCGTCATATAATGCTTTAATGATTCTTGCTTCAGCAGACCTTTTGTAATTTCAGGATCGATTCCATTAATTGGCAAGCCATCAGAGTCGAGAAAAAAATTTCTAGTTCTTGCTATGGGAGCGATTGAAATAAAGGATTTGTCAAAAAAGTTAAAGCTTGAACTAAGCCACCAATACTTAGGGCTAGAATACTCAAATCCAAAGGAAAATGCTTTTTGGGGTCCGCCAGAAGCATAGTATCCCTTTAAAAAAGATTTTCCAAGATCCAAGGCTCCTTCAATTGAATTAGAAGTAAGGTATAGTTCAGGATCTGAAGCATATATTGAATTCCCTATCGCAGCAATTCCCCTGAGTTTAACATTTGCTAAAATACGTGCTTCGATAGCGAATTCCAATCCGACATTCTGCTTATCAATTCCTGTAAGAATCTCTTGTACATAGGCACTACTCTCTTGATTCTCCAAACCAGTCAGGCCATCTGCATAGTAGAACGAAATATTCGTTAAACCAGTCAGTTTCAATAAGTATCCAGAAAGTGTTGCCTGAATTACCGGATGCCTCCACATATATTTAAGATCAATGCCATATAGAGCATTTGACTTTAGGTCTTTGACAAGGTCATTGCTAACCCTGACATTTGAAAATGCGTTTTTAATTGTCGGAGCATTTTCAAGGTAATTCGCATTGATCAACAATATATGCCTTCCTGTAAACCTATACGAGAACCCTGCTTTTACCCCTGATGTTATAAAACTGAGTGGGCTGCTTTTCCCTAGAGAGGCGCTCCCAGGATTCGCTCCGTTTTCATAAATACCATTTCTTTGGTAATCAGTCAAAGCCAATTCCACCCCCAAAAAAACATTGCTTTTCTTTGAGGAATGACTTGTCTTCAAAAATATTCTTGACTCCTTCGCTTGCAATGTATAGTGATATCTGAATTTCTCTTTTTCTTCGACAATTCTATTTGGGTTTTTCAGATCGTTTTGGGCTTCATTCAGGTCATCTGCAAAAGAATCTATATCAAGATAGCCTGCCCCTCCCATTAGGTCTTTCATAAAGGCATAATTTTCAAAGGAGAATCTACTCGTGTACAATGAGCCTTCAAACAAAAAATTACTTTTAAAGTCAAATGAAAAATTTGTTTTTAAAGACAGGTATTCACTGTCTTGCCTGTCATCATATAACGCATAAATAGCGTTTTTACCTTCTGGTTGGTTGAGGTTTGCCTCATATAATTCTTCCCATTTTATCTGCCCATTGTTTTTAAATTCTTTTTCTGCTAAATAAGCTTTTGTATAATTAGGATTCGAGGAATCTCTCAAAAAATAACTGGGTAATTTTTGATAATAAGAAGGATCAGGATTGCTTCCTCCTCCAGTTAAAAATTCAGAATTATACGATAAGGAATGTCCGCCATAATCCATCCTGCTTGCACTCGATTGACCAAATTGATACGTCAAATGTGACTGAATTCTCAGCCTTTCATTTAGCCTAAAATCATGATTCAATTGAAATATGGGCTCTAGAATTCTTTTTTCTCTAGAATTCCTTTTTGCGTCCAACTGATAGCCCCAATAAGAATTATACACATTGCTTTTTAACTCAAATACTTCTTGCGTCATAGGTGATGATTTACCTCGTAAGTTATCGGCATAAATTAGGCTTGAATTCAATCGATGTCTTGTACCAAATTCTTTGTCAATTGAAACAAGTAATGATTTCGCATCATAATTAGTTCCTCGTCTAAATCCTTCATCTGCCTTCCTGAAAGATCCTGAAAACATAAATGCCCAGCCATTCTTTAAAAGACCAGTAGCATATGTGAGCATCATCCTACTTTGGTAATTTTTATTAGCTACTGCCATTGAAAACTTGATACTCTTATTTTGTCTGCTCGCTTCGCTATTCATATTTATACTTTTTGCCATTCCGCCAAGGCCATAATTTGTGGCATGCATCTCAGCAAACTGTTCTTGTTTTCTCAAGGCATCATTTAAGCCCCCCCAATTACTCCATTCAGGCCTGCCAGAAGTTATTTTATTCAACGCAACACCATTGAGCATCACAATTCCATGTTCCGAGCCAAGAAATCTGGGTCTGAAAAAATTACTCCCAAAATCATAGGCCGCAGCTCTTGAAAAAACATCCTTCCCGGCAGTTAGTAAGACCGAAATATTATCTATTTCATTAGACCCTCCCTCTACCTCTTCTTGACTCAGTTCAAACCAAGCCTTATTAGAAACCGTCTTCTTTAAACTAATAAGAGATATAAAACCCAGGTCTACATTATCCTGATAAATTGATAATTGTAATGGAATTCTCAACGTTTCATATTCCTCTAACTTACAGACAAGCACTGCTTTCTTTTCGAGGAGTGTATTCATTTCAAAGTAGCCTTCACGATCGGTAAATTGTATTTCAGATTCGTTTTCAATTTGAATACTTACATGCTCTAAATAGTTACTGGAAGCATGATCTACAAACCTCCCCTTGATTTTTATCTGACCTCTAACCGTTAACCCAATTAGAAAATAAATAACAAGGCCAAATAGGGGTTTTATATTCATAAACATGTGTTAACTGATTCATTCTTATTCTTTTGATGTCAATTAATAAATAAGGTAAACAGTCTTTTATAAAGCAGTATTAACTGGCTTAAGATGTTGACTTTCGAAAGGATTGGATATATATAAAGAACTTAATCATCAGTGTTAATGAGATTCTTTTTCATCATCATATTTCTTATTGCTAGTTTTCAAACAAACTGGCAAAATTCAGAGAAGTATCATATCAAAACAATTGGTTTTTATAATGTTGAGAACTTATTTGATACTGTTGACGATTCGTTAACCTTTGATGAAGATTATACACTCAATGGTAAAAATCATTATTCAAAGACAGACTATATAGAAAAGATCAATAAGACGGCTAGAGTGATATCAGAAATTGGCTCAGGCAAGATCAATTCTGGTCCATGCATCATAGGCTTGGCAGAAATTGAAAACTTTAAAGTTCTTGATGATTTAGTTCATACAATCAAACTGCAAAATTTTGCCTATCAAATTATACAAAAAGATTCTCCTGACAGAAGAGGCATTGATGTGGCTTTACTTTATAGAGAAGCAGATTTTCTGCCATTAGAAACCAAATTCATAGAAGTGAGATTATGGAACGAGCGGGGCGAAAGAATTTATACCAGAGATATTCTTTACGTAAATGGAATTCTGGACAATGACGAAATACACATCATTGTGAATCATTGGCCTTCCCGGAGAGGGGGCAAATCCAGGAGCGAAACCAAAAGAATGAAAACCGCATATTTGGTAAGGCAATTGACTGATAGCATCACCTTAGCAAATCCTGAGGCAAAAATATTAATCTTAGGAGATTTTAATGATGACCCGATTGACAAGAGTATCAAAAAAGGCCTCCTAAAACCCATACAGGCAGAAAACAATGTCTTGTACCCATTTTTCAACCCTATGGAAGTCATGTTTAAAAAAGGATGGAATTCAATGTCATACAGGGATGGCCTGCATCTATTTGATCAAATTATACTTTCATCAAATTTAAAAAGTGATAACAGCAGCATCAATGGATATGTGTTTTATCGGGCTGGTATTTATAACCCATCCTATTTAATCTCGCAAAAAGGAAAATACAAAGGTTACCCCTTGAGAAGTTTCGAAAACAATCGCTACGCTGGAGGTTACAGCGATCATTTCCCTGTTTATGTGCAATTAATTAAACCCTTTTCCGACAAATAACGTAAAGAATTTATTCAATGTCCATCTCTTCCACTTCTACAATTTCATTGTTTTCGTAAACTACTTTGGTCTTTTTATCCATGAACCAATAATACCAGGTACCTACTTTTTTACCATGGTCATAAATAGCGACACATTTTCTATTGCCATTAGCGTAATAACTTTCCCAGGACGCGTGTAGTTCGTGTTCTTTAGTCATAAAGCCATGTTGCATAATAGCTCCATCATCATAATAGATCGTAACTTCCAGCAGATCTCCAATGGGTTCTATTTTTTGGTTCTTTGTTTCTTGGGAAAAAGTAAAATTGCAAGAAATTACAAAGAATAAGGAAATGATTATCTTTTTCATTAATTTAGTTCTTTAAAGCCCTGAATAAATATAGGTCGCTTTACGTTTTTTTCCTATGATTTTAATCATAATTTAAACCCTTACGATTGAGCTTATTATCCTTTAAAAAATTGACTATATTCTTTTTGACGCTGATGTTCTATTTCAGTTCTACAATCTCCTCTTTTGCTCAGGATGACTGGATCGAATTTGTAACGATGAAAAAGCAAGGTGTCATGTCAATCACATTAGATTTAAGCCTTGACCTTGCTAAGCCTAATTATAAAAATTTATTGGTAGTCGGAGGGCAGTTCCCAAAATGTTTAAAAAATGGATTTCCTTCTGAAGAGGGCCTGGAGGATGTTTTATCAGTTTCAGACTCAGCCGCTATTATTATTGATAAGATCACTCCAAATAGATTAGTTGGTTTTATAACCTATCAATGTATGGGATTTGACATTTTTTATGTCAAGGATACCGTGGGCCTTAGAAGCGAACTAACCAGAATGTTTAAAAGCAACTTCTCGAAAATTAAACCCTATGTTGAAATCAAAAGAGATAAGTCATGGGATTATTACCATAATTATCTTTATCCCCAGGATTTTTCTGCCGAGTTTTTAGTTGATCAAGACTACCTTCACGATTTAGTTCTTCAGGGTGATGACCTTAAAGGACTTAGAAAAGTTAACCATTGGCTCTATTTTAAAGATGTGGAAAAAAGAAACCGCCTGAGCAAAACCTTAACAAAACTTGAATTTTCTCTTGACTCTATTGCCTATAAAAAAGACAAATCTTTGCCTTATCAACTTACAGTTTCACGTCAAGACTCTATAGATCCCTTTTCCATTTATAAACTAACAACCATGATGAGAAGCCTATCTGTTTCGTCAAAGGGTCAATATGATGGGTGGAGTACTGAAGTAATATCAAAGGATTAACACCTAATAAATTTTCAATATGGAACAGCTATCTTATCCTATGGTACTTGACGGCGGGCTATCAAATGTTCTTGAAACAATGGGCTGTAATCTTGAGCATCCTCTTTGGACGGCTCTCTTGATACAAACAAATCCGGAGCTTATCATTGAGGCCCATATGGCCTATCTTGAGGCTGGAGCAACTTGCATTACGAGCTCGGGTTACCAGGCTTCTATAGAAGGATATCTGCGCTTAGGGCATCGCAAAACAAATGCAGAGCTGTTCATCTTGAAATCACTTGAATTATGTTTAAAAGCGCGTCAATTATTTATAGATAAAGCGCACAATAGTCCTGTTATATATGTTGCTGCCAGCATGGGGCCTTATGGGGCTTTTTTAGCCGATGGATCTGAATATACAGGAGCCTATAGTATTAGCGATGAAGACTTGCATCTTTTCCATAAATCCAGAATTGATTTATTACAACCAAGTAATGCTGATTTTTTTGCTTTTGAAACCATCCCAAGTCTACAAGAATTAAGGGTGTTGTCAGAATTGCTCAATGCATCTTCCAAACCAAGTTGGATATCCTTCTCGTGCAGAGATGAAATTTACTTAAATGATGGTCATAAAATCAGCGAAGCCGCTGCGCTGTTTGCCAATCATCCAGCTGTATTCGCCATTGGTGTTAATTGCACTGCCCCAAAATATATCACAGAAATCATAGGTGCTTTGAAAAAGTATGCTCCTGATAAAAGAATTATCGTTTATCCTAACTCTGGAGAAGTTTACCATGTTAAATCCAAATCATGGTTTGGCGTAACTGACCCTAAAGGGTTTGAAAAAATGGCACTTGAATGGAATGAAAAAGGGGCCGATATTATCGGAGGTTGTTGCAGGATTGGGCCAGAGCATATCTCCCGAATTAGTAAACTTTTTCAGCAGCAAAGCCCTTTATAATAATAGTTTTTATACCTGAAATAGTACTTTTATCACCTCTTCTATCTTGCTTACTTTAATAATTTCGATCTTATAATTCTTTTTCGCGATTTTGCTGAATTTAGACAGTATAATCTTCTCAAAACCTAGTTTTTCAGCCTCTTGAATTCTTTGCTCAACCCTTGAAATAGCCCTTATTTCACCAGCAAGGCCTACCTCTGCAGCAAAGCAGATATTTTGGGGTATTGAAATTTCACTATTCGAAGAAAGTACGGCAGATACTACAGCCAGATCAATCGCAGGATCTTCCACTCTTAATCCTCCCGCAATATTCAAAAAGACATCTTTGGCTCCTAATTTGAATCCTGCTCTTTTCTCTAAGACTGCTAAAAGCATGTTGAGCCTTTTAATATTATATCCAGTACATGATCTTTGTGGCGTACCATAAACAGCAGTGCTGACAAGAGATTGTACCTCAATCATCAACGGTCTCATCCCTTCAAGGGTTGCTGAAATTGCCGTCCCTGTAAGGTCTGAATCTTTCTCTGAAATCAAAATTTCAGAAGGGTTATCTACTTCTCTTAATCCTGTATGCTGCATTTCATAAATCCCCAGTTCAGCTGTTGATCCAAATCTGTTCTTTTGCGCTCTTAGTATTCTGTAGGTATGATTTCTATCTCCTTCAAATTGCAAAACCACGTCTACCATATGCTCCAGAATCTTTGGCCCGGCAATATTTCCTTCTTTGGTGATATGACCAATTAACACAACAGGTGTATCGGTCTCTTTTGCATACTTAATTAGTTCTGAGGCAGTTTCTCTAATCTGAGAAATACTGCCAGGTGATGCCTCAATATATTCTGTGTGCAGGGTTTGAATGGAATCAATAACGATAACATCGGGAGCTGTTTCTTGTGCAACATTAAAAATGTGCTGGGTTTTTGTCTCGGTAAGGATTAAACAATTCTCATTAGAATTCTTCAAGCGATCAGCCCTAAGCTTAATCTGGGTCATACTTTCCTCACCAGAAACATAGAGCACTTTATTCTTCATTCTCAAGGCAATCTGAAGTAATAAGGTCGATTTACCAATTCCTGGCTCACCTCCTAACAAAACCACAGATCCTTTGACCAAACCTCCTCCTAACACTCGATTTAATTCATTGTTAAAAGTGCCTATTCGCTCCTCATTTACAGCAGTTATTTCCTTTAATTTCAAGGCTTTTGTCACTTTTCTTTCTGTATTAGGACTCTTCCAGGATTTAGCTTCTTCCTTTTGAATTACTTCTTCAACTATGGTGTTCCATTCATTACATGAATTGCATTTTCCTATCCATTTAGGGAACTGTGCTCCACAATTTTGACAAAAAAAAGTTGTTTTGGTTTTGGCCATAAAACGTTATAAAAAGTATTTATTGATATGTTTTCAAAGCAAGTTCTTTCCCGTCAAAAACGGCATAAGTGAAATGCGAAATCCAATCTCCTGTATTGATATAAGTACTGTTTTCACCTACCTTGATTTCCATAGGCATATGTCTATGACCAAACAGGAAATAATCATAGTGTTTCTGTTCTAATTTTCTCTTGGCATATTGGGCTAACCACTCATTGTCTTCGCCTAAAAATTTAATATCCTCATCCCCTGAAATCAGTTTATTCTTAGTCGATAAATATTGAGCCAATTTGACTCCTATATCAGGATGCAGCCATCTGTAAAACCATTTTGAAAGTGGATGCGAAAACACTTTCTTCATTCTTTTATATCCTTTGTCACCAGGCCCTAATCCATCTCCATGACCAATTAGGAATGTCTTTCCTTCAAACTCATATTCTTTGGGGCGATGGAAAACCGGAATACCTAATTCAGTTTCAAAGTAATCTATCATCCAAAGGTCATGATTTCCAACAAAAAAATAAATAGGGATCCCACTGTCTCTTAGTTCTGCTATCTTTCCTAAGACCCTCACAAAACCCTTAGGGACAACTGTTTTATACTCAAACCAAAAGTCGAACAAGTCACCAAGTAAAAAAATCGCCTTGGCATCTGATTTTATCTCATCCAGCCAAGACATAAACTTCTTCTCCCTCAACTTGCTGCTTTCAAAATCCGGAATACCGAAATGTTGGTCAGAAGCAAAATATATTTTTTGTTTGTCACTCATTCCTTGCCTTCTTTTTCAATACTTTAAGCGCTTATTGGATTTGATCATCAGCAAACCATTCTGCGTATGAATTCGCCGTTTCATATAATTTTAACGAATGTAACAAAACATTTTGAGGTAATTGTCTTTGAATGCGTTCCGAAAAATCCAACAACATATTCTCACTTGTAGGTTGGTAAGGAACTAAGACAACTTTATGCGAATAATCATTAATCGTATTGGCCAATTCTTTATGAGGTGAATTCTCATTCAAAACCACAGCATGATCAAACTTAGTAACGATTTCTTTTTTTACAATAACCTTAAGGTCGCCAAAATCCATGACCATTCCATTTTTCGGATTTTCTGAATCGGTTATCGGTTCACCGATAACCGTGACGTGCAAATGATAACTATGACCGTGAATGTTTTTACATTTTCCATCATAACCATACAAGGCATGAGCTGATTCAAAATCAAAATGTTTGGTAATTCTTATTTTATTCATGCTTTCTCTATTATGATAATCTTTTTGATCTCTTTATTAAATTACTTTTAATGCCTTTCCTACTTTTATAAAAGCAGCAATGGCTTTATCTAAATGGGCTTTGGTATGGGCCGCACTTAATTGAACTCTGATTCTCGCTTTGTCTCTTGGGACAACAGGAAAAAAGAATCCAATCACATAAATACCCTCTTCTAGCAAAGCATTAGCCATATCCTGGGATAATTTAGCATCATATAACATCACCGGAACAATAGCTGCATCTGCTCCCACAAGGTCAAATCCTGCTGCTTCCATGTTCGTTCTAAAATAGTTCGTGTTTTCTTCAAGTTTATCCCTTAAACTCGTGTCGTTCTCAATGAGGTCAAACACTTTCAAAGAAGCTCCAACAATAGCTGGTGCCAGCGAATTAGAAAATAGATAAGGCCTGGATCTCTGTCTTAAAATCTCAATTATTTCTTTAGGGCCTGTTGTATATCCACCCATAGCACCTCCAAGAGCTTTCCCAAATGTTCCGGTTACAATATCAACCCTTCCCATCACATTTTTGAGTTCGACGGTGCCTCGTCCGGTTTTACCGATAAATCCGGTTGCATGGCATTCATCCACCATAACAAGGGCATCATACTTGTCTGCAAGATCACATATCTTATCAAGCTGGGCTACAATTCCATCCATTGAAAATACACCATCTGTAACAATAATCTTAAAACGATGTTCTTGTTTATTCGCTTCGATCAGTTGTTTTTCAAGATCTTCCATATTGTTATTGGCATAGCGATATCTTGCTGCTTTACAGAGTCTCACGCCATCAATTATCGATGCGTGGTTTAAAGAATCCGAAATGATGGCATCCTCTTTTTGTAATAAGGGCTCAAAAACACCTCCATTAGCATCAAATGCAGCTGCATATAAAATAGTGTCTTCTGTTTTATAAAAGTTTGCAACCCTTTTCTCCAATTGCTTGTGAATGTCTTGTGTTCCACAGATAAACCTAACTGAAGACATCCCATAGCCATGAAGATCCATTGTGTCTTTTGCAGCTTGTATGACCTCAGCATTATTTGATAGTCCCAAATAGTTATTGGCACAGAAATTTATGACCTCCTCTCCTGTAGAGATTTTAATCACTGCATCTTGAGCGCTAGTAATGATTCGTTCTTTTTTATACAAACCTGCATCTTCGATAGATTTTAATTCTTTGACTAGATGATCTTTCATTTTATTATACATGGCAATGATTGGTTTAAAGAATTTTGCTTAACGGATTTGAGAAACTCAACAATATCTTACCTGATACCGCTTCTATGAATCGCCCTTTTGTGAATAACAAGTTATTCAGTTTAATGCACTCTGGCAAAAGTATGAAATTATGGGGTATTTGTATTTCGTAATTAGTATTTTTGGTTTCTAAAATATACTTATGGCCAGGGATGAAAAAGTGAAAATGCAGTGGGAAGAGATCCAAAATAGTATTTCAGAAAAATTTGGCGGCGGTGAAAAAATGGATCTTGATTCAATTGTATACCTTATTGGTATTCAGGAGTTAGGAAAAGGCTATCAGAAATTCAGTAAAGACGAAAAACTGAATATTATGCATATTGCCATTTGCAAATTGCTTGAACCTTTTGGCTATTACGAATTTAATTATTTTGATGAAGATGGCTGGCCACATTATGATGTCATTGATGAGCTACCTACTTTGAAGGGAGGCGAGCAATCGGTGCTAATGAAAGAGGCCATTGTTCTTTATTTTGAAAACGCAAATTCGTAGCCACAAAACATACTTTCAAATTGCCTCATACCATTTTCCAGGATGGCATTTCACAAGACCTTTTAACTCCAATTGAAGTAATAGCATCAAAGTTGATTGAATACTAAGGCCAATCTCTAAAGACAATTCATCCAGTAGTATTTTTTTCGATTTGATTAAATGATCGTAAAGCATTTTCTCATTCTTTTCTAATTTGACAAAGAGTGACTTTTGAATCGGTTTTGATTTTATTTCAATGGCATTCCATCCTAAAACGTATTCAAGGTCTTTCACAGAGCTGATCATCGCTGCCTTATTACTCTTGATAAGCATATTACAGCCCGTACTGAATTTATCCTTTACGCGCCCCGGCACAGCAAAAACGTCCCGATTATAGGATGCAGCAATTTCCGCAGTAATCAATGACCCTCCTTTGTTGGCAGATTCTACAACAATGGTCGCCTCAGAGATACCAGCTATAATCCTGTTTCGCTTCACAAAATTGACTTTTTCAGGAGCCGTTCCTGACCAAAACTCGGAATATAACCCTCCATTTTCTAACATCTTCTCGGCTAATCTGTAGTGCGCTTTTGGATAAACCTGATCAAGACTATGTGCCAAAACCCCTACAGTGGTCAAATTGTTCTGTATGGATTCATGATGTGCACAGCTGTCTATTCCATAGGCTAGGCCACTTATAATAATCGGATCGTGTTTGACAAGATCTTGTATAAATTCATTCAAAAACTGTTTACCGTATTGGGTCATCATTCTGGTTCCTACAATACTGATGATTCTTTTTTTTCGGATATCGAAATTGCCCTTTTGAAACAATACCAAAGGCGCATCCTGACAATGCTTAAGTTTAGACGGATACATCTGTTCGTCAATACTTAAAGCGGTTATTTTGTGTTTTTCGATAAAGCGAAGTTCTTTTTCAGCTGTTTTGAAGATCGTTGGGTCATTTAATCGTCTTAAAATCTTTGGACCAATACCCCTAATCCTTCCAATTTTTTTCTGGCTCTCTTCCAAAACTTGTCTTGCTCCGCCGCAATGTTCTATGAGTTTTCGGGCATTAACAGGCCCGATTCCTTCTACTGATTGAAGGGCTAAATAATATAAAATGTCATCTTTTTTCATGTTAAGAGATTGGTTTTCAATTGTGCATGCTTTTGTTAATAAAAATGGAATAAGTAATGTCAACCTTGAATGTTTTTTTTTAGATTTGTTTAAGTAAAACTAAACTCCCTTAATCCTTGAATCTAGCGAATTACATCAGTGATCTTCTATATCGATATGAATGTGTTATCGTTCCTAAGTTTGGAGGTTTCGTAACCAATACAAAATCGGCTAGAATTGATGCTTCGAATAACACGCTGCATCCTCCCTATAAACAGATTACATTCAATAGTCATCTAACCAACAATGATGGGCTTTTGGCTAATTATATCGCATCAGTTGATAATATTTCTTACGAATGTGCCTTGAACTATATTCAATTCGAGATCGATGCCTGGAATGAAAAAGTGAAAAATCAGGAGCTTACTTTGAATGGATTAGGAGCTTTCAATTTATTTAATTCAAAACTTCATTTTGAACCACAGGAAAAAATCAATTATCTGACTTCATCATTTGGCTTGTCTAATGTTGTTCGAAGTGAAATTGAAAGAGAATCTGCAGTTAAAGTGGATAAGGAAGTCATTGCTCCAAAAGTGATTCCTTTAAGAGAGAAAAAAGCGCCTAATTATCTTAAATATGCCGCAGTATTCGTCATTGGTCTGTCTGCCATAGGTTTTGCCGGAAAATATTACCAAAACTATATCCAGGAAAATCAATTGGTCGAAGCACAAAAGCAACAGGATTTGATGGAAGACAAAATTGAAAATGCAACCTTTATGATTGCAAAGCCGCTTCCAACTTTAAATCTTGAAGTGTCAACTAGCGCTAAGAAAAGTTTTCATGTTATTGCTGGAGCATTTAGATTTCCAGATAACGCCAATCGCAAGGTTAATCAATTGCTTCAAGAGGGATATGAAGCCCGAATCCTTGGAGTTAACAAATGGAATCTTACCGTTGTTTCTTATGGTAGTTTCTCAGACAGAGATGATGCTCTTGAAAATTTATCTGAAATCAGAAAAAATGTAGCTAAAGATTCTTGGTTACTGATTCAGGATTTTTGATTTTTCTTCAATCTCTTATTTAAATAAACTCATTTTACTAATTTAGTTCACCCACGTTTATCATGCAAAGCAAGACCCCAAACGATTCTCTAACTGTAATGACAGATCTTGTATTACCCGGAGAAACCAATCCTTTAGATAATTTATTTGGTGGCGAACTTTTGGCCAGAATGGACAGAGCGTCAAGTATTGCAGCCAGAAGGCATTGCAATCGAATTACAGTGACCGCATCTGTTAAC
Organism: Lutimonas halocynthiae; assembly: GCF_030409835.1. Taxonomy (GTDB): domain Bacteria; phylum Bacteroidota; class Bacteroidia; order Flavobacteriales; family Flavobacteriaceae; genus Lutimonas; species Lutimonas halocynthiae. The sequence goes on along the minus strand of NZ_JAUFQO010000001.1, from coordinate 488,527 downwards.
CATGTTGTTTTTTCGAAAGCCGTTCCTGTAGGAAGTGTTCTTACAATCGAAGCTAAAGTCTCCAGGTCTTTTAATACATCAATGGAGATCTTTGTGGATGTTTGGATGGAGGATAGAGAAACAGGCGAAAAAACAAAGGTAAATGAAGGTATTTATACGTTTGTGGCTGTTGACAGAACAGGTACACCTGTAAAAGTACCTGTAATTATTCCTCAGACTGAATTAGAAAAAGAAAGGTATGAAGGAGCTCTCAGAAGAAAACAACTAAGTCTGGTCCTTTCTAAAAAAATGGACCCGCAAGACGCTACTGAACTTAAAGCACTCTTTTTCTAGGCTCATTTATATTTTGTTTAATACGCTTTCAATTCCACTCAAATAAGACTTTCCAAATAGGTTAAGGTGAACCAGATTAGGATAGAGGTTGTGAATTTCTATGCGTTTTTCCCACCCCTTTTCTAAAGGATAGATCTCGTGGTAATGAGAAAGAAATACAGGATCAAAACCGCCAAACATTTTAGTCATGGCGATATCAACCTCTCTATGCCCATAATACACAGCAGGATCAATGAACACGGGTACTTGTCCTTGACCACAGAGTAAATTTCCTGACCAAAGGTCTCCGTGCAATAGACTTGGCTTTTCAGCCGGTATCAAATCTGTTAGCATCTTAAAGAGGTCTTCAAACTTTGCCAAATGACCTTTAGCTAATAATGCTTTGTCAAAGCCCATTTTGATCAAGGGCACAAGCCTCTTCTCAACAAAGAATTTCTCCCAGGAAGGCTTCGCATCGTTATCTTGATGTAAAGAGCCAATGTAATTATGATGATCGAGTCCAAAATATGGATTGCCATTTTGGTGAAGCTTTGATAAATCATCGGCAAATCGAAGCCAAAACTTCTTAGTAGGCGTCTCTGATTCAATATGATCTAGAATGATTAACTGACTATCACCTTCATCAAATTGATCGACAACAGTTGGCGTGCTTATGCCTCCTTTTCGAAGTAATTCAAGACCTTTTGCTTCCTTCTTGAGCATGTTTGGGTATCTCTCTTTGTCATTGAGTTTTACAACAAAATTTCCTTTAGCAGTTTTTAAAAAATAAACGCTGTTAATGTCTCCACCAGAAAGTCTTGAAATAGAAAAAATAGTTGTGGATAGTCTTTGTTCAATGATTCTTTTAACAATCATGATCAGCTGCTATGGTTCTAATTTTTATAAACCCATTCTTCTGGGTTTTGCCTATGAATCTCTTTGAACAGTACAAAAGCTAAAATCGTTTTCCCTGTAGATTTATCTGTATGGATTTTTCCCAATTGCTGCTTGGTAGATACCAAATCTCCTTTTTGAACTGTCACGTTATCTAAATTCTTATATACGGAGATATAATTCCCGTGCTGAACCAGTATGGCCTTCTTTTTCCCAGGGAGTACCTGAATGGCCAAGACTTTTCCATCAAAGATTACACGCGCGTTAGCATCTTTTTCGGTGGCATAAAATATACCGTTACTTTCAATTGTTATCCCTTTTAAGGTAGGATGTGATTGTTTACCATAACGCCTTACAATTACACCCCTTTCAACAGGAGACGGAAGTTTTCCTTTATTCGAAATAAAGTCTCTTTCAAGCGCAACCGCTTCTGGTGTTAAAGCAAAACCAGAACTTTTAACATTAGATTCCTTATTGGATTTTGCGATAGCTTCAGCAATCAGTTTTTGAACTTTAGCATCAATTTCTCTTTCCTCTTTTTGCTTCTTATTTATTTGAGCAATATATTTTTTTTCTTTATTCTTAACTGATTTTACCAATCCCTCTCGTGACTTCTTTTCTTCACTGATACTGTCTTTTTCCTTTAGGTTTATGGCAATCAATTCTTCTTTTTCATTTCGTGTTTCAACCAAATAATCAGTTAAATTTTCAAGCTTAACCGTTTCTATCTTGATCTCTTCTCCTTGCCTGGCTCTGTAAGAAGCATATTGTTTTAGATAGTCAAGTCGTTTGTAGGCTTGTAAAAAACTCTCTGAAGAAAGCAAAAACATTAAGCGGCTATTCTTGGTTTTACTCTTGTATGACTGCACCACCATATTGGCATAATCCTTTTTTAGGATTTCAAGCCTTTCTTCTAGCAATCTTACCTGTCTTTCATTCTCCTTGATCTCAATATTCAACTGGTTCGTTTCCTCATTAATTGTATTGATCAATTTTGTTCTCACACCGATTCGCTGAACGATATCAGAGAGATCAGATAATAAAGTTTTTTCTTTTTTCTGGGATTGAAATAAAAGTGTATTGATCTCCTTTATTTCATTTTGCAGTTTAACACGTTGTTTTTCTAGTTCTTGTCTGCTCTGAGAAACGGCAGAAAATGGCAAAAATATAAGAAATAAGAGTATAAGTATTAACGACCGAAAATCGATCAAAGAATATGCAGGAAGTTTGTATTCCTCTATGTTGGCCCGAAGTGAGATCATTCAAGTTCTATATTTCTATAACCCGCAGGTATTTCAAAGGGGAATTTCAAAGGGACATTAAATTGCACGTTTTTGTAATTTACATCTATGATCGTGGTCATGTCATCTGACACTGCGCTGATCATAAACCCTTTCGGGAACAAAGATTCACTAATTTTATGAAAATCCTTGTATAAAATTGTTAAATTTTGATTCTTTTCAACATGGCTTATCTCTTCCTTTACAACTTTAAAATCAAGAGGGTCTATCCAATATTTAATATCAAAAATAGGATTTCTTTTCTTTGAAAGCAATTCATATTTACTATCCTTTACGCTAACCTGGTATTTTTCGTCTTCTAAACTTAGAATTGCTTCTCCTAAAAAGAGATTTTGAATCTTTACAAAATCAAACTCTGTACCCAGCCATTTGCTAATAAGTTTAAAGTCTCCATTAAAGGATGTTTTCCCTATTTTTTCATAAAATTTTACTTCTTGAGGTGTGATTTTTAGTTTTGCAACTGGAAATCCGAGTTTGGAAAAATTGAACCAAATAATCGAATCTTTTACCATTCTTAGAGAAGCATTAATATTAGGTAATTCTTCCTTACCTTTATATTTAATGGTCATTGAAGCCTTCACTGATTCCTTGTTAAACGCTGCTTCCCTATTATTCTTTACAATAGTCTTTGCGGGTAAATAAGCAATACTTTTATCAGAAACTTTACCAGCCTTACAGGAAGCTAAAAACAAAACAATAATCAATAAAGTAAAAATTCTATTCACACTTTTTATTTTATTTGCCTCTCAGTTCTATGGCTCGTTTATAATATTCAGAAGCACTCTTGTTATCCCCAAGGGCCTTATGACTTAAACTTATTTCTTCAAATATATCAGCTTTCAAGCTATCATCGTCAATAATATAGTCTAAACCTTCTTCTAAGGTTTGTTTTGCCTCATTATACTTTCTTAAACTGTTTAGGGCTTTCCCATTCATTAAATATAAAAAAGGCTGCGACGGAAATAAAGACAAGCCCTCTTCACTGTCTTTAAGAAGGTCTAAATACTGTTTGGTCTTCAGTTGTCTCTCAAGAAGCAACTTTAATGTTGTATAATCCTTATTCAAATTGTACTCCTCTTTGAGAACATCAACTTTTCGCTTTGGTATTTCTTCCAGAATTGGTTCAGGTGCCTGATCTGTAGGCCCGTTAACATCCTGAACAAGTGATTCCTTTAACGACTTAAGCCCTTCTGGTAATTTATGCTTTTCATCCAGTTCTTTCAAAAGGTTTGTTGCACTCTCAATTTCGCCAGCTTTAATATATAATATAACCAGATCAGCTTCTTCCTCAGGTTTTATATTGATGATTCTATTTTGAATCTTAATGGCGCCCATATAATCATTTTGCTTGGTCTTTATGTCCTTAAGATGTCTCAGCATATATAAATTCTTAGGATCCTTTTCCAGACCTTTTAAAATATAGTATTCTGCTTCAGTGTATTTGAATAATAAGGCATAATTCTTTGAAAGCTCATATAAAACGGCAATGTTTTCCTTTTCAATATTGTTACATGCCTCAAGTGCATAAACCGCTTTGTCATAATTCCCTATTGACTTTTGTTGTAGCGATTCAAAAAAGAAAGTTTGAAAATTGATGTTCTGTTGCTCAACAAGCATTTCTTCACTTGAAGCAACGTCCTCCTGGCTAACAGCAAAAAAGGAGCATAACAAAGCTCCTGTTAATATAATTATATGTCGACTGACATTCTTCATCCTTATTTCAAAACTGAATAATCACCTATACTAATTGACTTGAACTCTCCATCAAAGTAGGCATTATTACCAATCATTGCTTCTTTTAAATTAGCGTTTTTTATAGTTGTATTGGTTTGGATTAGTGAATCGACAATATGAGAATTTTCTACGACACTATCATCGCCTAAAGAAACATTTGGCCCTATAGTACTATTCTTCAATACGACATTAGTGCCAATATAACAAGGCTCAATAATCTCAGAATTTTCTAGCATTACATTTTTAGAAACTAATTCTTCTCCTGCCTCCTTTGAAAATTTCAAGACTTTACTATTTGTGTCTAAGGCGATTTCTTTGTTTCCACAATCCATCCATTCACTAACTTGTCCGGGAACAAACTTTAAACCTTTTTGCTTCATATTTTCAAGCGCATTGGTTAACTGAAATTCTCCTTTATCTAAAATATTATTGTCAATTAAATACTGTATTTCTTCTCTAAGAATTTCTCCGCTTTTAAAATAATAGATTCCAATAATGGCCAAATCAGAAATAAATTCATCCGGTTTTTCTACAAAGTCGGTAATAATTCCATCCTGAAGTTTCACTACACCATATGCGCTAGGCTCATCAACTTGCTTAACCCAAATTGCCCCGTCTGTTTCTCCATCAAGTGTAAAATCTGCTTTGAACAAAGTGTCTGCAAATGCAACAACACAAGGTCCTTCTAAAGATTCTTTAGCACATTGAATTGCATGAGCAGTACCAAGCGCCTGTTCTTGCTCAGATACTTTCCCTTTGGCTCCAAGACCTTCGGCTATTGCCATAAGTTTTTCTTCTGTATCCTTTGGGAAGGATGGACCTATTATAAAAGAGATCTCCTCAACTTTTTGATCAACAACTTTTACGATGTCTTCAACCAATCGTTGGACAATAGGTTTTCCGGCAATCAGTGTCAATGGTTTTGGAATAGTCAGCGTATGCGGTCTTAGTCTAGAACCAATACCTGCCATAGGGACAATAATTTTCATGTAAAACTACTTTTTCTCTTAAACGCCCAAATATACATAAAATTGTAGAGGACTAAGACTCTTCAGAAAGGATGAATGCCCCGTCTTTAGAGGTATCATGAAATATTACACCTGCTGCTTTTGCCGATTTCTTCCAAAGTGACTTATAGGTTTGGTAATTTGAACCATCAGCTATGATTACTGAAGGATGTATCTTCATTAACAATCGATTCAAATTTATTTTTGGCGATTTAATCAATACAAGAATATCTGGTTCAAATCCAAAATCTGTTTTTATCGATTCATGATCAATCACCATGATGTGTTTATTTTGAAACTTATAAAAATGCTTTATCCCCTCTGCATGATTCAAGGTCAAATTCAAATGTTGCGTACTGTAATCTTCTATCTTCTTCTCAAAATGCACCGTTCCATTCTCAGGGCTTGCATAAATAGTAAGATCATTCCCTGATCTCTTAAAAAACAGGCTTTCCTTATATTTATTGAACACCATAAAATTTGATTTTGATTGACCCATCTTGTACTCAAATAACAAAAAAGAAAAAATAACCATACAACAAAAGCACAGTTTAATAAGCTGCTCAATTGATCGAAGTTTAATGAATTTGACTATATAATAGATGAGGATATAGCAAAGTATAACCAGAAAAAGATTAAAGTAAATACCGCTATATATTAAGATTTCTATATTTCCGATTAAGTCAATAACCCTATTCATTGATTCAATCAAGTAACTGTAAATTCCTACATACATTTTTGGTAAGTAATTGATTTGATCTAAAAATATCATCATATATCCCCCTCCCAAAACAAGGCCTAGTATTGGAATAACAATCAAGCTAGACAGCATGAATGCACCTGAAAAGTGGTGAAAATAATACAGGCTTAAAGGCAAAATTCCAAGCTGAGCAGCTAAAGAAACTACAAAAAGCGCCCAAAAATAACGCAGTAATTTATGTTTTGGCGTCCATAGGTTTTTGATAATTGGACCAATCCCAATAATAGAAATAAGGGCAACATAGCTCAACTGAAACCCAAGATCAAAAATAAAAAGAGGCTCAATTAATAAAGTTAAAAACAGCGATACAAATAAGTAATGATTAAGATTTGACGATCGTCCTGTAACAATTCCTATAGATAAAATGCTGAACATTAAAACAGATCGAACCACTGAAGGCGACAGTCCGGATAACAAAGCAAAAAACCATAAAAACAGCAGCAGTAAAAAGAGTTTGGCTTTTTTACCATGCTTGATTTTTTCAATAGGCTTCAGAATTATATTTAATATCATCAACAAAATACCAATATGTAAACCAGATATGGCCAGGATATGCATAGCACCGGCATTCTTATACTTTTCAGTTATTTCTTTAGCGAGATCATTCTTTCTCCCTAATAATAAGGCTTCGATAATCATAAACTCTTCAGGAGAAAAGTCTTGTTTGACTAATGATCTTAGCATCTGCTCTCTTAGCATCAAGGCCTTCGATCGAATACCCATTTGTTCATCTTTGGCCACGAAAAACTCCCCATTATCTAAAGTTAATTGATAAAATAGCCCTTTCCTTCTGGCGTATTCTTTAAAATTAAATTCTCCTGGATTCAAGGGCTCTTTAAACCTTAACAGCTTTTGAGCAGTGACTAGTACCTCATCTAATTGCAATGGTTTCAATGAATCTTTATTAGCGACTCTTATCATTATTTTACCCTCTGACCTCAACCGATTGACTCCAATAATTTCTCCCAAATAACTCATGTAAAAATCATTGTTTTTTAACTTTTCAAGAATTTTAACTTCTAATAATGAACCCTGTACATAATGATTTGAAAAATGAGCCCTGATATGATGAGGTTTTGACCTTGTGCTGATTGTGATTCCCAAAAAAGTCATTAACAAAAATGAAAGAATCACAAATAAATATGGGGGATTGAATGATTTATTTTCCGTTAAATAGGCAATAATCAAGGCAGAAAATAATAAAATTATAACTACAGAAATAAAGACAAATGAAAAGTCAAAAAAAAACCAATGGCTATGCCAATTATTAGAAAAAAAGAAAAATGTAAGGGAAGAAATTTTAAATCGATCAAGACAAACTCGTTTCCGATTTAATTGTTTTATTTTCGTTTATGTAAACATTTATTCATTGAATAAAATACCTAAAATTTCCTTTCGCCAAATCAACAAACTGGCAATTCCTGCTATCATCTCAGGAATTGCTGAGCCCCTGTTGTCGATTACTGATACTGCGATCGTAGGATATATTGATCTTAATCCAACACAAGCTTTAGCTGCAGTAGGAATTGCCGGTTCGTTTATCTCTGCCATCGTTTGGATACTGGCCCAGACAAGATCGGCTATTTCAGCTATCATAGCACAATATTATGGCGCTGATAATTTAAAAGACATTCAACAACTTCCAGCTCAGATAATTGCAATTAATGTTGCGCTTAGTTTTGTAATTTATGGATTAACCGTTTTTTTTATTCAAAATATATTTGAATTGTACAATGCCAGTGGTTTGATCCTTGAACAATCAGTCTCCTATTACAAAATTAGGGCGATCGGTCTTCCTTTTACGCTTTTTGTTTTTTCAGTATTCGGTGTTTTCAGAGGCCTTCAAAATACGTTTTGGCCCATGATCATAAGCATTATAGGAGCATCTTTAAATATCGTACTCGATTTTATTTTGGTTTTTGGCATTGAAGATTACATTCCCGCACTTCAAGTTGAAGGAGCTGCATGGGCCAGTGTTATTGCACAAGGAGTGATGACAATAATGGCGCTCATTCTTTTGCTTACCAAAACCCCTTTTTCCTTAAAATTAAATTTCCCTTTTCATCCTGAGATCAAACGATTGCTATCCTTAAGTTTAAATTTAATTGTAAGGGCTCTATCCCTTAATCTTGCCTTGTATTTAGCAAATGCCTATGCAACGAAATATGGAGCAAACTTTATTGCTGCCCAAACCATAGCCTTCCAAATATGGCTGTTTTTTGCTTTTTTTATAGATGGTTATGCGAGTGTAGGAAGTATTATGTCAGGCAAATTTTTGGGTCAAAAAAATTATTCGCAAATCTGGAAGCTAAGCCGTCAACTTAATGTTTACACATTTGTAGTCTCAATTTTTCTCGGGAGTATGTGCTTCATCTGGTATAAAGATATCGGATTACTCTTTAGCCAAGATACTGAGGTGCTTTCTTTGTTTTATAGCATATTTTGGATTGTCATCATCATGCAACCGTTCAACGCTGTAGCATTTGTATTTGATGGTATTTTTAAAGGATTAGCCGAAGCCGTTATCCTTAGAAATACGCTATTGGCATCAACCTTTTTAGGATTTATACCTGCCCTGCTTCTCGGTGATCATTTTGATCTAAAACTATACGCCATATGGATCGCGTTTTTTGTGTGGATGCTGCTGCGTGGTGGCATACTCGTAGTCATTTTTAATAAGCGATTCTCACCAAAACCGCTAACATGATATAAGTTAGGTTTTTAGACGTTTTCATTGACTAATTTTATCAAAAATTTTAAGCAAACAGTCATGAAAAAATTACTTTTCCTTCAGCTTACTTTAATTAGCCTTTTCATTTCAACAACGGGCATAGCCCAAGAAATAAGTCCATATATACTCGTTGGAGAAAGTCCTAATTCACTCGAAGACACTGAAAAAACTATCAATGATAAGATGCGAGCAGCAGGATTCGAGATTATCGGGCAATACCATGTCGAAAACAACGAAACACTAAAAGTAATTGTGTATACCAGAGCAGATTTAAAAGAAATTGCTTTGAAAATAAAAGATAGAGGCGCTTTAGCGGCTGCCTTAAAAATAGGACTCAAAAGCGACGGTCCTGGAACCACCATCAGCTATTTAAATCCGGAGTATCTTTTCCAGGCCTATTTTATGAATTCCTATGACAGTCATAGCAAGGGACTTGAAAAAATAGCAACAGACGTCGCTGCAGCACTTTCTCCTTTAGGTGATAAAAACACTGGTTTTGGAGGCGCCATGACGGCTGAAGATTTGAGAGAATACCATTATAAAATGATGATGCCCTATTTCACAGATCCTGTCGAATTACAAGAGTTCAGTAGCTTTGAGGAAGGCCTAAAAACAATAGAAAGAAATTTGAAATCAAAAAAAGGCGGAACCGAATTGGTTTACAATCTTACATTTCCAGAAGAAAAAGTGGCTGTATTTGGTATTGGATTTTTGGATGACGAAAAAGGTGAAAAATATTTTCTTCCTATCATTGGAGAGACCCATCTTGCTGCTTTACCTTATGAGATAATCCTTCAAGGTAATACTGCAACAATGTTGCATGGAAGGTATAGACTCGCGTTGCACTGGCCCGAATTAACCATGGGAACTTTTATGAAAATCAGAAATACACCTGGTGACATTAAAGATGCATTCGAAGGCTTGTGTGAATAGAAGAACGCTTTTAAATAAAGGTTGCTTTTTTATTCTTTCTAAGAATATTTAATGATCAATTTTGCGGTATTAGCACTTGCTCCTTTGCCGCCTAAGACTTGTTCGAGTTCGTAATAATGGTCAAACATTATTTCTCTTTCCTTGTGATCAAGAATTTTGAACAATTCATTCTCAAGATTGGTTTCATTGAATTCATCTTGAATCAATTCGGTAACCACTTCTTTATCAAGAATAAGGTTGACAAGAGAAATGTATTTTACATTTACCAGCCGTTTGCCTATCTGGTATGAAATTTCATTTCCTTTATAACACACTACTTCTGGAATTTTAAAAAGAGCCGTCTCAAGGGTTGCTGTTCCTGAAGTTACTAATGCCGCAGAAGAAACAGATAACAGATCATAGGTCTTATTCTCTACGATGGCTACATTCTCATCTTTCAAAAATGTCATATAAAAAGAGAGTTCTTGGCTAGGCGCCCCGGCAATTACAAACTGATGATCCGGAAATTTAGGCGCCATTTGGAGCATTACGGATAACATCTTAGTTATTTCCTGCTTTCTACTACCAGGTAAAAGCGCTATGATTGGTTTGTCATTTAAGCCATTATCTTTCGCAAATTTTGCAGGGTTTATTGGCTTCCTATTTGCTATGGCGTCCAATAAGGGATGGCCGACAAAATGTACCGGAAATTTATGTTTGCCTTCATAGAATTCCTTTTCAAAAGGAAGAATTACATACATTTGATCAACATCTCTTTTAATTTTGCTGATCCTGTTTTCTTTCCAGGCCCAAATCTGTGGGGAAATGTAATAATGAACCGTGATCCCATTCTTTTTAGCAAATTCTGCTATCCTTAAATTAAATCCCGGATAATCTACTAATATCAATACATCAGGGGCGTATTCAAGTAAGTCTTTTTTACAATATTTGATATTACTCAATATTGTTCTAAGGTTCATCACTACTTCGGCAAAACCCATAAAAGCAAGATCGCGATAATGCTTTACCAAAGTTCCGCCAACCGCCTGCATCAAATCTCCTCCCCAAAACCTGAATTCAGCATGACTGTCTTCAACTTTTAAAGATTTCATCAGATTTGAAGCGTGAAGGTCACCAGATGCCTCCCCTGAAATAATATAGTATTTCAATATTTTCTAATTTTAATTTCTATCCTTTAGACTATAAAAATTTACTGACTAAAATCAAAAAAGCGACAAAAAAACTAGCCAGTAAAACGCCTCTTGCACGCAAATCCTGTTTCTTTTTCAAAAAGATGAAAAACACAAATAGGTTCGGAATAGCTGCTAAACCAAGCACTTTTCCATATAGGTTTCCTTCGTCAAGGATTTTTAATGTTTCATCAAAACTATACGTAGATACAAACTCTACATAAATATAAAACCCAAAAGCCGTAGCGACCAGCCCAATTGCGAAACCAATTAATATTTCTTTTTTCATTACAATTTCCAGTTATTTAAAGCAGGTAAAAAATGATGCGCCGTTAGATCGAATCCAACCGGCACCACCGCAATATAATCATTCTCCAGGGCCCACACATCAGTATCCTCTCCATTATCCATGTTAACAAACTTACCCGTTAACCAATAGTACTCTTTCCCTTGAGGGTTCACCCTTTTATCAAATTCTTCAACCCAATTAGCTCTTGCTTGTCTGCATATCTTAACTCCCTTAAATACTTCAGTGTCAATTTTTGGAAAATTTACATTTAATACGACGCCATCAGGAAGGCCTCTTTCAATGACGTTAAGTGCTATTTTTTTTACCTCAGCTCTGAGGTTGTCAAAATTAGCATTCCAGGAATAATCAAGAAGAGAAAATCCAATGGCCGGTATACCTTCTATACCAGCTTCAATAGCGGCACTCATCGTGCCTGAATAAATTACATTGATAGAGCTGTTTGCACCATGGTTTATGCCGGATACACAGAGGTCAGGTTTTTTATTCAAAATCTCACTAATCGCCATTTTAACGCAATCAGCTGGTGTTCCCGAACAACGATACTCCAATTGAGGTCCATCATCTATGGTTACTGCATCACAATAAATCGTTGAATCCAAAGTTATAGCATGACCCATTCCGCTTTGTGGACTGTCAGGAGCAATTACAATTACATCTCCAATTTCATTCATTACGGAGATTAAAGTTCTTATTCCAGGTGCTGTAATGCCATCGTCATTTGTCACCAGAATCAAGGGCCGTTTTTGCATAATATTAGAATTTAAAACAAAAATAAAACTTTTGGCGTTACCGTCTCAGTTTTATGTTTAACATTTAATTATGAGCCAAATCACTAATTATTAGCTACTATTGTGTTCTGTTTTAATGAAATTTGCAGACATTTGTCAGAATTGTCGTTAATTGCGTAACGAAAAATGCGCTTTTTAGTATATTGTGTGATAGATGAGAACCCTATGCAGCGAGTAAATGAATAAAATTTCCCTCTTTATGAAGAAACAGTATAAAATTATTTTACCCATCATAATTGTGGCCGGAATGTTATTTGGATTTCAAATAACGAATAAACCAGATCCGGAAAAGGATAAAGTATTAATTGGATTAGTGCGTTATGCCTTAAAGCAAGGTCATTATGAACCTCATTTGATTAATGATGATTTTTCTGAAAAAGTCTTTACTGATTTTATAGATGCTTTAGATCCTTACAAACGCTTTTTTGTTCAAAGTGATATAGAAGAATTTTCCAAATATAAAACGTTGATAGATGATCAGATCAAAAGTGAAGATCTTACATTTTACAATGTGGTGATGGAAAGGTTTGATCAAAGGGTCCTTGAATCTCAAAATTATTATAGAGAGATTCTTCAAAAACCTTTTGATTTCAATAAAGAAGATAATTTTGATGTTGACTACGATAAAAAGGAATATTCCCTTAATCAAACAGCACTCATTAAAAATTGGCATAAGCAATTAAAAGTAAGTACTTTATCAAGATTACATGAAAAGATTCAACTTCAGGAATCTATGGCCAATACCGATGAATCAAGTTCTGAAGAAACAGAAGTTCCAGCTGAGGAGGCTGTAACGCTAAAGTCTTTTGAAGACCTTGAAATAGAATCACGTGAAGCGGCTTTGAAAAGTCTGGATGATCTTTATACCTTAATGTCTGAACTGGATGATACAGATTGGTTTGCCATCTTTATCAACACAATGACAATTCAATTTGACCCGCATACAAATTATTTCGCGCCGAAAGATAAAAAGCGTTTTGATATTAGTATGGCTGGAAAATTGGAAGGAATTGGAGCCCGTTTACAAAAAAGAGACGACTATACGCGCGTTGCGGAGCTGATTTCAGGAGGACCTGCCTGGAGAGGTGGAGACTTAGAAGTGGGAGATTTGATCTTAAAAGTGGGTCAAGGTGAAGAATTACCTGTAGACATTGTTGGGATGAGACTTGATGATGCTATTGAATTCATAAAAGGAAAAAAAGGAACAGAAGTTAAACTGACTGTTAAGAAGATAGACGGTTCTGTTGAGGTGATATCAATTATTAGAGATATTGTTGAATTAGAAGAGACTTTTGTAAAATCTAGTTTGGTAGAAGTTGATAACCGTAAGTTTGGTTTGATTAACCTTCCAAAGTTTTATATTGATTTCAATGAAAGAAACTTCAGAAATTCTGCTACAGACATGGAGCAGGAAATCGCAAGACTAAAAGAAGAAAACGTTGAAGGTCTGTTAATTGACCTTCGAAATAATGGAGGTGGTTCTTTAAAAACTGCAATAGAAATTGCAGGTCTCTTTATAAGTGACGGCCCTGTTGTTCAAGTTAAGTATCGCGGTGAAAAACCAAATATCAGATCTGACAAGGATAAAAAAATCCAATGGGATGGCCCATTAGTAGTATTGGTAAATGAATTAAGTGCTTCTGCATCTGAAATTTTTGCTGCTGCTATGCAAGACTATAACAGAGCTGTTATCATAGGGAGTAAACAATCCTTTGGAAAAGGAACGGTTCAAAACGTTCTTCCATTGAACAATTACTTTAAATACGATAAAGATTTGGGTGCATTAAAAATGACGATTCAAAAATTCTATCGTATCAATGGTGGCTCAACTCAATTGAAAGGGGTTGTTAGTGACATTGCTATGCCAGATAAATACACTTATTTTGAAATTGGTGAGCGCGACGAAAAAAATCCGCTAAGTTGGGACAAAATTGAACCAGCTGAATATACGCCTCTTGATGTTTATGAAAATTTCCATGCAGTAGTTAATGACAGTAAAAAGAGAATTGGTGACAATCCTCATTTTATAATTATTGATGAAAACGCGAGGTGGTTAAAAGATGGACGTGATAATACGATAGTTAATTTGAACTATGAGAAATTTAAAAAGGAAATAGAGCAAAGAGAAGAAGAAAATAAAGCTTTTGGCGACATTGCGCTTTATGAAAGTAATCTAGAGTTTGACTCTCCTACTTACGAAGTACAATTAATGGCTCAAGATTCAATCCTAGCTAAAAAGAGAGAAATCTGGCATAATAGCTTAAAGAAAGACATCTATGTAGAAGAGGCCTTGACTGTACTTTCAGAATTAGAAATCAACAAAAATCTAGTTGTTAAAAACTAGATTTTGAAAACATTTTAAAAGTCCTTATCGAACTCTATATGTTTGCTAAGGACTTTTTTTATTTCTTTTCGTAAATATTTTAAATTTGCGACAAACTAATACCAAATAAGCGTCTTTGTTCAATCGTTTTAAAATACACTTACAGGAAAGTTTCCCTGAGCTAAGAAGCAAAAAATTACTACTTGCTGTTTCTGGAGGAATTGATAGTATGGTCTTATATGATTTGCTTATCAAACTAGACTATGACCTGTCTTTAGCCCATTGTAATTTTAATTTAAGGGGAGACGCATCTGATAAGGATGAAGCCTTCATAAAATCAGAAGCAAAAAAAACCCAGAGTCATTTACATTTGATAAACTTTGATACCATAGCATATGCCCAAAAGGAAAAGACTTCAATTCAAATGGCAGCCAGAGCACTTCGATATAACTGGTTTGATGATGTTTTAAAAGAGGGCGGCTATGATTTTCTCTTAACAGCGCATCATGCTGATGACAATGTAGAGACATTTATGATCAATTTATCCAGGGGAACCGGGCTAGAGGGTCTTACGGGCATTCCAGAAAAGACCAGAAATATCAGAAGGCCTTTGTTGCCTTTCTCAAAGGATGACATTCACATTTATGCTAAAGACCAACAAATTAAATGGCGTGAAGATCTCAGCAATGAGGATAATAAATACCTCCGAAACAAAATTCGAAATGAATTAGTGCCCATTTTAAAAGAAATAAACCCCTCTTTTTTACATTCCTTTAATACTACAATCAACAATCTGCAAGGCACAAAAGAAATTGTAAATGACAGCATAAAGCAGATTCATAAAAGTGTAGTCGAGAAAAATGAAGACAATTCTATTATAACTTTTAATATCAATGCGCTTTTGAAATTCTCTGATAAGCCTTCTTATCTTTATGAAATTTTCAACCCTTATGGGTTTCAACAGATAGAAGATATTATTACGCTTCTATCAGGACAATCCGGAAAACAGGTGCTGTCAAAAACACATCGTTTGGTAAAACATCGAGAGCAACTCTTGCTAAGTCAGGTGCAAACCAAAAATATGGCTGCTACTATTCATCAGGTCGATGAAACTGATAAGTTATTTCAGTTAAACGATATTTCGATTCACTTCGAAGACCTAACCTCTACTAACTTTGAAGGCCTAAATTATAGCACGGATACGGCACATTTTGATAAAAATCTGTTAACATATCCCTTATACGTAAGAAAATGGGAAAAAGGCGACTACTTTTACCCAATCGGAATGAAGGGCAAAAAAAAGCTGAGTAAATTTTTCAAGGATGAAAAATACTCCCTTTTACAAAAGGAAAATATTTGGTTACTTTGTTCAGGTTCAGATGTGATCTGGGTGATTGGAAAGAGAATGGATGATCGCTATAAGATTACCGATAAAACTATACATATTATAAAAGCAACTGTACAAACATGAAATTCATTTCAAAGTTATTCATTTTCATATTCCTTATCGGATCAGTAACTAACGCACAGATTCATAATCCGGTTACCTGGAGCACTTCCGTTGAAAAAATAAACGACTCCGAGTTTAATCTTTTGATCACAGCGGGTATTGAGGCAGGGTGGCATTTATATTCCCAAGATGTACCTGAAGGAGGGCCTATTCCAACCACGATTAAAATACCGGTAGACGATAGTAAATACCAGCTTATTGGGAGCGTTCAAGAAGGGAAAGGGCATGAAGAATATGATAATGTCTTTGATATGGACATTAAATATTTCGAATCTCAGGCAGTCTTTAAACAGAAGATCAGGTTATTAAGCAGTGAAAAACTGACTATTAACGGCGTATTGGAATTTATGGTTTGTGATGATACCAATTGCCTGCCACCTACAGAAGTTGATTTGACTTTCGAAGTTGAAGGACTTGGAGCAGAACCCCTAAGCGATGAAGCGCTTACGAGCACTGAGAACTCATTCCTTCAACAAAGCAATATAGCCGATGAGTCTGAAGACCAAGCTAAAACTATAAGTCATGAGAAAATTGTAGGTGAAACCAAAAAAGAAAAAAGGAAAAGTTTATGGACATTGTTCATCTTAAGCTTCTTTGCTGGCTTTGCCGCACTTCTAACACCTTGTGTTTTCCCAATGATCCCGATGACGGTAAGTTTCTTTACCAAACAAAGTAAAACCAGGGCTATCGGTATTCGGAATGCGATTCTTTACGGAGCTTCCATTGTTATTTTATATGTCTTTCTAGGCACAGTTGTAACCTACTTTTTCGGAGCAGATTCTTTAAATGCATTATCGACTAATGTATGGTTCAATCTGTTATTCTTTCTATTGCTCGTGGTTTTTGCAGTTTCCTTTCTGGGAGCATTTGAAATCACATTACCAAGCAGTTGGGGTACCAAAGTAGATTCTCAGGCAGACCGAGGAGGTTTAATCGGTATTTTCTTTATGGCACTGGCATTAGCTATTGTTTCATTTTCTTGTACCGGGCCTATAGTAGGAACGGCATTGGTTGCAGCTGCAGCACAAGGAGGTACGGCACCCATCATCAGTATGCTTGGTTTCTCATTGGCTATTGCCCTTCCTTTTTCATTATTCGCCGCTTTTCCTGGCTGGATGAATTCGCTTCCCAAATCAGGAGGTTGGTTAAATACAGTAAAAGTTTTCTTAGGTTTCCTAGAATTGGCACTTGCTTTCAAATTCCTTTCAAATGCAGATTTAGTTTTGCAAGGTCACTGGCTTGAAAGAGAGGTTTTTATAGCCATTTGGATCACCATATTTGGAGCATTGGCACTTTATTTATTTGGCAAGATTAAATTACCACATGATTCTGACTTACCATTTATTTCAGTAGGTCGGTTAAGTTTAGGGCTCATCGTTATGTCATTTACAATTTATATGATTCCAGGACTATGGGGAGCACCATTAAAATTGATAAGTGGATTTCCACCACCGATGCATTATAGTGAATCATCGTATGGTGTTGGTTATACCAAGCTAAGTGATGGAGGAGCAGGTAGCACACTTGAAATTCCGGAAGATGCGCATTTAGGCCCACATGATATCATCTCATTTTATGACTATGACAAAGGAATGGCTTATGCTAAGAAAGTCAATAAACCCGTCATGATCGATTTTACCGGGCATGCCTGTGTTAATTGTAGAAAAATGGAGGAAAGAGTTTGGTCTGATTCCCGCGTTTTGCAGGTACTGAAAAATGATATTGTTTTGATCTCCCTATATGTAGATGATAAAAGAACCTTGCCTGAAGAGGAGCATTATACTTCTGCGATCAATGGGAAAAAAGTAACTACTATTGGCAAGAAATGGAGTGAATTTCAAATCAATAAATACAAGGCAAATGCTCAGCCATATTATGTATTGATTGACCTTGAAGGTAATAATCTCAATGCGTACTCAGCCTACAACCCTGATATTGATACTTATTTGGCCTGGCTTCAAGAAGGAATTGGAAATTTTAAAGAATAGCTCTTTTAAATTATTGGTACAAAATTTGATATATTGGCTTTCATCTATAAATTTTATTTAATAAAAGCCTTTGAGAATATGAGGATGCAGTATATCAAAAAGATATTACCCATTTTCCTTTTGCTGTTTTGTTTGTCTGCATCCGCACAGAGCGGAGACAACTCGTTTCAGCCCGGAGAGTTTCTTAAATATAAGATTCACTATGGCCTGTTAAATGCTGGTTTTGCTACTGTCGAATTAAAGGAAGATCATGAAAAGAGCGATTCTCTTATTCATTCTGTCGGCAAAGGGTGGACAACAGGGATGGTCGGCTTTTTATTCAAAGTTGAAGATACTTATGAGAGCTATTTTAGCGCAGCGAACATAAAACCAAATCATTTTATAAGAAAAATTAATGAAGGTGGTTACACCAAGGATAAAGAGGTGTTTTTTGATTTTGATAAAAAAGAAGCCCGAGAGGTTAATCATAAAAGAGCGACGAAATCATCTTATTTCATTGAAAACGATGTTCAAGACATGTTATCCTCATTCTATTATATGAGAAACATCGATTTTTCTCAGTTGAAAGAGAATGATTCAATTGATGTTAATATGTTTTTTGATGGTAGAATGAATCCAATTAAGGTGGTTGTTTTAGACCGAGAAATAATAAAAACTGATTTCGGAAAGATTGATGCGATTAAAATAAGGCCCTTGGTTTTGAAAGGGAGGGTCTTTAAAGATGAAGAAAATGTAACGCTTTGGATCAGTGATGATGAAAATAAAATTCCGCTAAAAATAAAAGCTTCCTTGCTTATTGGCTCTGCAAAAGCTGAATTAATTCAATATTCTGGATTGGTTCATCCCTTTCCTTGATTTTTTAACGCTTCTTAGTGCCATTTATTTAACAAATTCGATAAATTTGCAGCGTTGTAAGAAAATAATTCAAACGTGAATAGAAGCATATTATTAATTCTGGCTTTCATCCTTCTTTATTCTTGTCAGAAAGATGTTAAAGACATCTCAGAAATAGAAGCAGTAGAAGAGGAAAAACCAATAATTTTTGAGGAGTTTGGATATATTCTAAATGACTATAAGGTTATTAAAGACACGATTCAAAGTGGAGAAAGTTTTGGCGAGATCCTTGATAGACACCATATAGATTATCCCGAGATATACAAGATAGCCACTGCCGCCAGAGATACCTTTGACATTAGAAAATTACGCGCTGGCAAACCCTATACCATTTTAGCTAAGAATGATTCAACGGAGCGTGCCCAGGTTTTTATTTACCAGCCCAATAAAGTTGAATACCTCATCGTTGATTTCACTGACTCTATACATACCAAATTTGGTCATAAAGAAGTGAAAATCGTTGAAAAAATGGCCTCTGGAATTATTGAGTCTTCCTTGTCAGAAGCTATTGAAGGACAGAATTTAAATTATATTCTTGCTCATGAAATGAGTGATATTTATGCCTGGACCATTGACTTCTTTCATTTACAAAAAGGGGATCAATTCAAATTGATTTATGAAGAAAAATATATCAACGACACTATTCCTGTAGGGATAGGAAATATCAAGGCCGCCTATTTTGTGCATAAAGATAATCCTATCTATGCCTTCAATTTCATTACAGACTCTACTAAAAACATCAACGATTATTACGATGATAAAGCTAAAACACTGAGAAGACAGTTTTTAAAATCTCCCATAAAGTTTAGTCGTATTTCATCAAGATATAATCTCAAAAGAAGAATCAAATATTACGGAAACAAAGTAAGGGCGCATAGAGGTACAGATTTTGCCGCTAATGTTGGAACTCCTATAATGAGCACCGCTAACGGTACCGTAATAGAATCAAGATACAAAGGAGGTAATGGTAATTATGTCAAAGTAAAACATAATTCAACCTACAGCACTCAATATTTACACATGAAGAAACGCGCTGTTAAAAAAGGTGCTTATGTAAAACAAGGAGATGTTATTGGATATGTTGGTATGACCGGAAATACTGCCGGACCTCATGTTTGTTATCGCTTTTGGAAAAACGGAAAACAAGTTGATCCATTTAAACAAAAACTTCCTTCTGCTGAACCAATTAAAGAGCATCTAAAGGGTGATTATTTTACCTATATAGCTCCGTTAAAACAAAAACTAGACGACATCCCTGACAGTTATATTGAAACTGAGGTTGCCGCTAATCTGCTGGCTCAATAAAAAACACTTAAATAGAACTTATCATGTCATTATTAAATATCAATCCAACAAGCACAGCTTCCTGGAAAGGACTCCAAGATCATTTTGAAGAAATAAAAGACGTTCAAATGAAGTCTTTATTCCTTGAAGATTCAAATAGAAAAAAGAATATGTCACGCAACTTTGAAGATCTTAATTTTGATTTTTCAAAGAACCGAATGACAAAGGAAACTATGGATCTATTGCTAGATCTTGCAAAAGAATGTAAGCTGGATGACGCGATTGCAAAATATTTTGAAGGCGATAAAATTAACGTTACAGAAAACAGAGCTGTTTTACATACAGCCTTAAGAAATATCAATAATAAGCCCATTCTCGTTGACGGACAAGACATCATGCCTGAGGTTCATCAGACGTTGGAAAAGATCAAGGGCTTTACAAATCAGGTAGTTTCAGGTGAATTCAAAGGATATAGTGGAAAAGCTTTTACCGATGTAGTCAATATTGGTATTGGAGGTTCTGACCTAGGTCCTAATATGGTTGTTGAAGGACTTCATTATTATAAAAACCATCTTAAGACGCATTTTGTTTCTAATATTGATGGTGATCATGTAATGGAAGTTATAAAAGAACTAGATCCTGAGACGACCCTATTCGTCATTGTATCTAAAACTTTTACTACTCAGGAAACCCTTACCAATGCTGAAACTATTAAAAAATGGTTTCTTAAATCGGCTACTGAAGAAGATATCCAACATAATTTTGTTGCGGTTTCTACAAACCTCGATAAAGTCAAAGGCTTCGGAATTGCAGAAGAAAATATATTCACCATGTGGAATTGGGTCGGTGGTCGCTACTCATTGTGGAGCGCTGTGGGGCTTTCAATCAGCTTGGCGGTAGGTTTTGATAATTTCAAGAAGTTTCTTGACGGCGCCTATGCAATGGATGAGCATTTTAAAAACACTGAATTTGAGGATAACATTCCTGTAATAATGGCCGTTATCAGCATTTGGTATAATAATTTCTTTGGCTCAGAATCTGAAGTAGTTATTCCTTATACCCAATACTTAGAAAAACTCGCTCCTTTTTTACAACAACTTTCAATGGAAAGTAACGGTAAATCAGTTGATCGAAACGGTGATAAAGTAACATACCAAACTGGTAATATCATTTGGGGAAATAGTGGAACAAACGTGCAGCACGCTTTTATGCAACTGGTGCACCAAGGGACTAAATTGATCCCCGTAGATTTTATAGGATTTGAAGAATCTTTATATGGTAATGTTGATCATCATCAAAAACTGATGGCCAATTTCTATGCACAAGCAGAAGCACTTTATGCAGGAAAAACAGCTGAGGAAGTACATCTTGATATGAAATTTACAGGTGACGTTCAGAAGATTAATGCCTTGTTACCCTTTAAGGTTTTCGATGGAAATCGACCTTCTAATGCTTTTTTAATGAAAAAATTAAGCCCTCGAAGTCTTGGAGCCTTGATTTCTTCATATGAGCACAAGACTTTTGTTCAAGGAATTATTTGGAATATTTATAGTTTTGACCAATTTGGTGTGGAATTAGGCAAAGAATTAGCAAATAAATTATTGATTAAGTAATTCACTGATTACCGGTTAATTTAGTGTTAATTTATGTTAAAATAAATCACAATTTTTTAACAAAGCTTTTGGTTTTTTATATTAGTTTTGCAGCAGTTATTAACTCAAATTAAACTACTTATGAATACCTTTCAAAAGTTTTTGACTGTTGTTGTATTTTTAATGACCACAGTTATTTATTCTCAGACTACAGTTAGCGGAACTGTTGTTGATGCCAATGGACCTGTTCCAGGGGCGAATGTTTTAGAAAAAGGAACGCCTAATGGTTCTTCAACTGATTTTGATGGAAATTTTTCCATTGAAGTTCAAGAAGGAGAAGGCGTCTTGGAAATTTCTTTTGTTGGAATGATTACAACAAAATTTGCATTTACTGCTACTAGTGGGCAGAATATCGATGCAGGAACAATCACTTTATCTAGTGATGCCAATGTCTTAGATGAAGTTGTTATTACTGGAACTATTGACCTTGCTAAAGATCGTGAAACTCCTGTTGCTGTTTCTACAATTAAAGCGATTGACATTCAGCAAAATTTAGGAACTCAAGAACTTCCTGAAATCTTAAACTTAACTCCTTCTGTATATGCTACCAAACAAGGTGGTGGTTGGGGTGATTCAAGAATTAATATTCGTGGATTTGATCAAGCCAACACTGCGGTAATGATCAACGGTCAACCGGTAAACGACATGGAAAATGGTTGGGTATACTGGTCTAACTGGGCTGGTTTAGCCGATGTGACTACAACGATGCAAGTTCAACGTGGTCTTGGTTCTTCAAAATTAGCAATCTCAGCTGTTGGTGGAACAATTAACATTGTTACAAAAACTTCTACAGCGCGCCAAGGAGGAACTTTCGCAACAACTTTTGGGAATGACAATTCTATGAAAGTATTAGGTTCTTACAATACTGGATTAATGAAAAGCGGGTTCTCTGCAAGTGTATTGATCAGCCATTCACAAGGTGATGGTTATGTAGATGGAACAAAATACCAAGGGAACAACTATTTCATTGGATTAGGTTATAAAATAAATGATAAGCATGACCTGCAATTTATTTTTACTGGTGCTCCACAATGGCACCATCAAAAAAGTTTTGCACCTTCTATAGCTGATCACCAATTATATCAGAAAAACGGACCTGATCCGGATGCAACAACACCAAACGGAAAATATAATGGTGACTGGGGTATGTTAGATGGAAAAGAATATAGTTTCAGAAGAAACTTTTACCACAAACCTGTAATGTCTTTGAACTGGGAATGGGTTCTTAATGAAAAAATGAGATTATCTACTGTAGTTTATGGCTCTTGGGGTCGTGGTGGTGGAACCGGTGAAATAGGTAGAATCAATGGTAAACGTCAGTTTCAGTTAAAAACACCTGCTGGGTTAATTCCTGTTGATAATATTGCAGCTTGGAACAGTGGTGAATCAGTAAATGGTTTTGGTGATGACAGAACTCAATTCAACGGTGCTTTTTCAAACACTGGTAACAATGGTCACCCTGATGGCGGTGGTAGAAATGGATCAGACAACGGTATCTCAAGAAGAGCGTCTATGAACTCTCATAACTGGTACGGATCAATCATTAACTTCCATGATGATATCAATGAAAATTGGAGTTTTGACGTTGGAGCTGATCTAAGAACTTATAAAGGGATTCACTATAGAACTGTAAATGACGTATTAGGAGCTGATAATTATATCGATTATGACAATATCAATGACAGACCAAACGTAATTGAGCCTGAAGATTTTGTAGAGGCTTCACCAAATTGGAATCCATGGGATGACATTGATAGTCAAGAAAAGATTGACTACTATAATGATGGTCTTGTAAACTGGACTGGTTTATTTGGACAAGTTGAATACACTAATGAAAAAATCTCTGCTTTTGTTCAAGGATCTTTCTCAAATCAAGGTTTCCAAAGAGTTGAATATTTCAATGAAACTCCTGAAAATCAAAAATCTGAAAAAGAAAATATGGCTGGTGGAAACATTAAAGGTGGTATCAACTATAATATCAATGACAACCATAATGTATTTTTTAATACAGGTTACTATTCTAAGCAACCTAAGTTTGATGCAGTATTCATCAACTTTGGTAACAATTTGAATCCAGATCTAGTAAATGAAAAAATTATTGGCTTGGAATTAGGATATGGATACAGAAGTGCAAAATTCTCTGCAAATGCCAACATTTACAGAACAGAATGGGCTGACAGATTCGAATCTGATGGAGTAAACATTCCTATCCCAGATCCTGATAACCCAGGAGAAACGATTGATTTCAGAGGTACGGCGAACTATCAAGGAGTTAAACAAGTGCACACTGGTTTTGAAGTTGATTTTGTCTACAAAATTCTTGACAATTTAGACATTACTGGTATGGCTTCATTTGGTAACTGGGAATATGTAGGTGATGCTGATGCCACAATTTTTAACGAAAGTCAGGAACAAGTTGGTACCGCAACATTATATTTAGATGGAGTAAAAGTAGGTGATGCAGCTCAAACGACTGCTGCACTTGGTTTAAACTATAGATTCCTTAAAGGATTTAGAGCTGGTTTAAACTGGAGAACTGCAAGTAATTTGTATGCTGATTTCAATGTTACGGATTTCGATGATCCTGTTAACAATGGTGCGCTTAAGCTACCTTCTTTTAATCTTGTTGATGCTAGATTAGCATACAACTGGGAACTTAAAGGAAGTAAATCACTTGAATTCAGTGTAAATGTAAATAACGTTTTTGACGAATTATATATTTCAGAATCTGAAACAAATTATTTCGAAGGAGACAGAAGTGCCACAGGTCAACAATGGAAAGGTGTAGACACTGGAAACAGAGTATTTTTTGGTTGGGGTAGATCTTGGAATTCTGCTATAAGATTCAGATTCTAAGAAACTGTTTCTTTAAATATTATAAAACCTACACTTTGAAATGTTTTAAAGTGTAGGTTTTTTTTTTTGATTACTTTTACCAGACTAATAAAAATAATTTATCATGATTAAAATGTTACATTCAGGCTGGGCCTATATTACACTGATCATACTGATCTTTGCTGTGGTAAATGCCATTATCGGCCTTAATTCTAAAAAAGAGTTTACAGATAAAGACCTCAGAATTTCTTTATTTACACTTATTGTTGCTCACATACAATTGATTATTGGGTTTATTGCATTTTTTGTATCTGCTCAGTTCGAATATGTTCTTGACAATGGAATGGGTGCTGCAATGAAAGAACCAGCAATCAGATTATTCGTTGTAGAACATCCACTAATGATGATCCTAGCGATAACATTAATCACTATGGGTTTTTCCAAGCATAAAAAACAAAATACCGATAAGGGCAAATTTAAGACCATTGCTTTGTACTATGGTCTTGGCCTGTTATTTGTTTTGAGCAGGATCCCATGGAGTCAATGGCTTTCATTCTAAGAATATCCCTTTACTAATTTAAGGAGCTTTTTTATGACCTATTTTTTAAAAATAATATCATATCCTTTATCGGTTCTTCATTACCTGGTTTTTGGATTATTGCTCCTGATTTTTCATCCTATTCAATGGGTTTGTTTTAATATATTCGGCAGAAAAGCACATAGGGCAAGTGTGATTATTATGAATATTGGAATAACCTGGAGTTTGTTTTTTTTATTCTCGAGAATC
This sequence comes from Lutimonas halocynthiae, assembly GCF_030409835.1. Classification (GTDB taxonomy): domain Bacteria; phylum Bacteroidota; class Bacteroidia; order Flavobacteriales; family Flavobacteriaceae; genus Lutimonas; species Lutimonas halocynthiae. The sequence continues at coordinate 463,315 of NZ_JAUFQO010000001.1, read as the reverse complement.
AAATTCATCAATAAGTATGAGATTCCTAAGGATGCTCCCTTAATTATTGTATCAAATCATCAAAGTACCTATGATATCCCACCGATGTATAGGTACTTTTCAAAAAACTTTCCAAACTTTGTTTCCAAAAAAGAATTGGGCAAAGGAATCCCAAGCGTCTCTTATAATTTAAGACATGGAGACAATGTCTTGATCGACAGAAGCGATCGGAGACAAGCGATCAGTACCTTGATGGAATTTGGGGAGAAAATAGAAAAAGAAAATCTTACAGCAGTGATTTTCCCGGAAGGAACAAGAAGTAAAATTGCGATTCCAAAACCTTTCCGAGAAAGCGGCTTAAAAATGATGGTCAAAAAAGCACCATCATCTTATATCATCCCGTTGTCTATTAATAATTCCTGGAGGTTGGTCCGCAAAGGATCTTTTCCCTTAGGTGTTGGAATTAAAGTTACCATGGAGGCCCATGAACCCATCAAGTCAGATTCAATGTCTTTTGAAGCACTATTTGAAAAAACTGAGGGAGCAATAAAAGAAGCCCTACAAAAATTAAATCCGAATAGTTAATCCTGTTTTATTTCAAAGCGATCCCTGTCATCCAAAAAGCTAAATTTATCTCTTACAGATGCGATATGCGCTTTTTCTAAGGTGGCGTAGTAAATTGCTTCTTGAGACGGCTTAGATGCCATGAGCGACGCTCCCATTGCGTCATATGCCGAAGTATGGCCAACATAAACAAGTTTGTTGTTATCAACTCCTACTCTATTGACACCCGCCACATAACAAAGGTTCTCTATAGCCCTTGCTTTTAAAAGGGTATCCCATGCCAGCATTCGCGCATCGGGCCAATTGGCCACATAGATAAGCAAATCGATTTCTTCGGTGTTTCTGGACCAAACAGGAAACCTGAGATCATAACATATCAAAGGGCAGATTTTAAACCCTTTATAATTAATTATAAGCCGTTCTTCTCCGGCGGTAAAAACAGCATCTTCCCCAGCAAAAGAGAACAAATGACGCTTATCATACGATTCTGTCTTTCCTTCTGGGAAAGCAGCGATCAAACGGTTATAATATGTGCCTGATTCAACAATCAATAAGCTCCCTATCACCAGGCTCTGTTTCTCTTTGGCATGTGCCCGCATCCATTTTACAGCTTTTCCGTCCATGGCCTCTGCTACCCCTTCAGCTTCCATAGTAAAACCAGTTGAAAACAATTCAGGCAAAATAATTACATCTACAGAGTTGTCAATCTTATCCATCTTAATTGAAAGATGTGCCAGGCTGGCGTCAATATCTTGCCAGGTATTATCTGTTTGAACTAAACCTAACTTTAAAGAACCTTCTTTCGTATGCATCATTATTTATCGAGATATTAAAAATCTTTATTTCATAAACTGTTTAAAACTTCCGCTCCCTTTAACAAGGTTTCATCACTTTTGGCAAAGCAAAATCTCAATGCTTTATGGTCCAATTTATTTCCATAAAATACAGAAATTGGGATGGAGGCTATCTTATGTTCTTTTGTCCAACGCTTTGCAAGTTGCACATCATTTTCATCACTGATTTTATCATATCTTAACAATTGAAAATAGGTGCCTGCTGAAGGTTCAAATGAAAACTTAGAATCTTTGATTGCATCCAAAAACAAGTCCCTCTTTTTTTGAAAAAAATCAGGTAAAACCAAATAGTTATCCTTGTTCTTAAGATAAATCGCCAATGCCTTTTGAACAGGATGGTTTACGCTAAAAACATTGTACTGGTGCACCTTTCTGAATTCTGTCATCAAAGCGGCTGGTCCGGCGCAATAGCCCATTTTCCAACCTGTATTGTGAAATGTCTTACCAAAAGAGGCAACTAAAAAACTTCGTTCAGCCAATCCTGGAAAACGAGCAATACTTTGGTGCTGCAATCCATCATAGATCAGGTGTTCATAAACCTCGTCACTTAAAACTATAACATTGGTGTCTTTTATCAAAGATTCAAGCACCATCATATCATCTTTTGACATGACCGTTCCTGTAGGATTATGAGGTGTGTTGATTATGATCATTTTTGTGCGATCACTAATCGAGTTCTTAACTTTATTCCAATCTATTTTAAAATCAGGAGATTTTAACTCGATCTCAATAACCTTGCCTCCATTCAATTCAATTGCTGGCTGATAACAGTCATAAGCCGGAGCAAAGATGATTACCTCATCATTTTCTTTCACAAGGGCCGTTATAATGGTGAAAATCGCCTGAGTAGCTCCAGCCGTAACTGTAATTTCAGTTTCAGGATGGTATACGGCTCCATACATCGATGCTATCTTTTCAGAAATCACTTCTCTTAATGAATAGATTCCTGGCATTGGCGCATACTGGTTAAAGCCATTCTTCATAGCCTCACTAACCAGGTTTATCAACTCAGATGAAGTAGGGAAATCCGGATAGCCTTGTGACAAATTAATGGCTTTTTCTTCATGGGCAAGTTTGCTCATTACAGCAAAAATACTTGTTGAAGCGTCTGGTAATTTTGAAGAAATGTGGTTCTGAAAGGTTGGCATTATAAAAGTTCATTTAATATTGACACTAAATTACCGTTTTTTGATATAATCCCTTCTTAATTCTGCTAATTATACCACCTAATTTGATGATTAATATAATTCTTAATACAGTGTTTACTTTTATGATTTCATGACATAAGTGAGCCCCTGACTTAAGTCAGGGGCTCGCAGAATAAAAAAACCCTTCAAAATTGAAGGGTTTTACTTTTATATAAGAAACAACTAAACGTTGTTTATGCCGTGATCTAAATACTGGCTTTTAAGTATTCTCTGTTCATTCTGGCAATATTCTCAAGCGAAATGTCTTTCGGGCATTCTACTTCACAAGCACCAGTATTGGTACAGTTTCCAAAGCCTTCTTCATCCATTTGTTTTACCATGTTTAGCACACGATCTCTAGCTTCTACCTTACCTTGAGGTAATAATGCGAATTGAGAAACTTTAGCGCCAACAAACAACATGGCTGATGAATTTTTACAAGAGGCAACACAAGCTCCACAACCAATGCAGGCTGCAGCATCCATTGAAAGATCTGCATCGAGTTTAGGAATAGGAATTGAATTGGCATCTTGGGTATTCCCTGAAGTATTCACTGAAATATAAGCACCTGCTTGTTGAATTCTCTCAAAAGCAGTTCTGTCTACAATTAAATCTTTGATTACCGGGAAAGCCTTGGCTCTCCATGGCTCGATATAAATAGTATCTCCATCATTAAACATTCTCATGTGTAACTGACAAGTTGTAATACCTCTGTCTGGTCCGTGTGGCTCTCCATTGATATGCAATGAACAAGTACCACAAATTCCTTCTCTACAGTCATGATCAAAAGCGACAGGGTCTTCATCTTTGGCAACCAAACTTTCATTTAACACATCCATCATTTCTAAAAATGACATATGCTCTGAAATATCGGTTACTTTGTAATCCACCAAACGCCCCTTATCTTGCGGCCCGTTTTGTCTCCAAATTTTTAACGTTAAATTCATAATGTCTCTCTATTTATACGAACGTGTTTTCAATTCAATATCTTTAAACTCTAGCTCTTCTTTATGCAAAATGGCTTCACTTGGTTTTCCGGTGTATTCCCAGGCTGCCACATATGCATGGTTCTTGTCATCTCGCTTAGCCTCGCCATCTTCGGTAGTGTGTTCTTCTCTAAAATGACCTCCACAAGACTCTTCTCTTTCCAAAGCATCTTTAGCGAACAATTCTCCAAGTTCCAAGAAGTCTGCTACCCTACCTGCTTTTTCTAATTCAGGATTCAACTCATTCAATTCACCAGTAACCTTGACGTTCTTCCAGAAGTCTTCTCTAATATCATGGATTTCTTGAATAGCTTCTTTCAGGCCTTTGGCGTTTCGTGCCATTCCAACCTTATCCCACATCACTTTTCCAAGTTTTTTATGGTAATAATCTACCGTATGGGTTCCTTTATTATTAATGAAGAATTCTAATCTTTCTTTTACATCCTTTTCAACTTCGTCAAATTCTGGACTATCTGTTGGGATTTTACCAGTTTGAATATCATCAGACAAGTAATCACCTATTGTATAAGGCAAAACAAAATATCCATCAGCCAGCCCCTGCATCAAAGCAGAAGCACCAAGCCTGTTGGCTCCGTGATCGGAGAAATTAGCCTCTCCAATACAGTATAGCCCTGGAACTGTGGTCATCAGGTTATAATCAACCCAAACACCACCCATAGTATAGTGAGTAGCTGGATAAATCATCATAGGCGTTACATATGGATTCTCATCAATGATCTTTTCATACATCTGGAATAAGTTACCATACTTGGCCTCAATAATAGCCGCCCCTAATTCAGTGATTTTTTCTTTTGAAGGATTTGCAATGTGTTTGATCTTGGCTTGTTCACTTCCGTATCTTTCAATCGCAGCAGCAAAGTCAAGGTATACTGCTTCTCCTGTTGCATTTACTCCAAAACCTGCATCACATCTCTCTTTGGCCGCTCTTGAAGCAACATCACGAGGTACAAGGTTACCAAATGCAGGATACCTTCTTTCCAAAAAGTAATCTCTGTCTTCTTCGGCAATTTGAATTGGTTTCATTTTTCCCTCTTGAATCGCTTTCGCGTCTTCAATTTTACCAGGCACCCAAATTCTACCATCATTTCTCAGCGATTCTGACATCAGCGTCAACTTTGACTGATAATCTCCCGATCTTGGAATACAAGTAGGATGGATTTGTGTAAAACACGGGTTAGCAAAATAAGCTCCTTTCTTATGTATTTTCCAGGCAGCTGTAGCATTTGATCCCATAGCATTGGTAGAGAGGAAATAAACGTTTCCGTATCCTCCAGTACCAATAACAACAGCATGTGCACTATGTCTTTCTATCTCTCCGGTAATAAGGTTTCTGGCAATGATTCCTCTGGCCTTTCCATCCACAATCACAACATCCAACATCTCATGTCTGTTGAACATCTCAATCTTACCACGGGCAATCTGTCTGTTCATGGCTGAATAAGCACCTAACAACAATTGTTGGCCCGTCTGACCTTTGGCATAAAAAGTTCTTGAAACCAACACACCACCAAAAGACCTGTTGTCTAATAATCCACCATAATCTCTTGCAAAAGGTACTCCCTGAGCAACACATTGGTCAATAATGTTTCCTGAAACTTCAGCTAATCTGTGAACGTTAGCCTCTCTTGAGCGATAATCGCCTCCTTTTACTGTATCATAAAAAAGACGGTAATTAGAATCACCATCTCCCATATAATTTTTAGCAGCATTGATTCCTCCCTGAGCAGCAATTGAATGTGCCCGTCTAGGAGAATCCTGGTATGCAAATGCTTTTACATTATAGCCTAATTCGGCAAGTGTGGCCGCTGCAGCACCACCGGCTAATCCGGTACCTACTACAATAATGTCTATATTTCTTTTATTCGCTGGATTAACCAGATCGATATTATCCTTGTATGTTGTCCATTTATCTTTTATTGGACCCTTTGGTACTTTAGAGTTTAACTTAGTCATAAATGAATAGATTAATGGTTAAAATGATGATATAAAGCAATGATGATAAAACCAAATGGAATAACAAATGAATAGAATTTACCAAATGACTTTAACGCCGGAGTGTATTTATTGTTGAATCCAACCGACTGAAAAGCTGATTGAAACCCGTGCAACAGGTGCAAGGCCAATAATACAAATGCGATTACATAAGCTCCTACCCTTAACGGATTTACAAATTTATGCTGTAATTCTCCGAAGTATCTATTTGGATCTTCTGGAAGTACCTCAATATACTTATGGTTTAATTCCGGAAACCAAAAGTCAATAAAGTGCAACACTATAAAGGCTAAAATTACCAAACCTGAATAGATCATGTTACGAGACATCCAACTTGAATTGGCTGCTCCATTGTACTTTACGTATTGGACACCCCTTGCTTTTTTGTTTTTCCATTCCAAAATAAAACCCATTACAAAATGAAAAACCACTCCGAAAATAAGGACTGGCTGTAAGGCAAATTGTATGAGAGGGTTGGTTCCCATAAAATGGGACAATTGATTAAACGTATTCTCACTAAACAGAGAGGTAATATTTACCGCCAAATGAATTATTAGAAAGAAAATTAAGAAAAGTGCCGACAAGGCCATAGCGACCTTTCTTGCGATTGATGAAGATAAAAATCCGCTCATTTTACTTGATTTATAAAATAGAGAACAAATATACCAATTACAATAATTTTTTAGGCCTTATTTGACGTGATTATTTTATATACCTTAACATTCTTATATTTACAGCTGACAAAAACAAATAATCCATGCCGGATACTAAAAAACATACATTAAACCCTGATAAGTGGGTCGAATTGTATGCTGATTACTTATACAATTATGCTGTTACCAGAGTTGACGGTCAAGAACTTGCCAAAGATTTGGTGCAGGAAACTTTTTTCTCTGGAATCAAAGGGAAAGACAACTTTCGTGGGCAAGCTGCTGAACGTACTTGGTTGGTTTCAATTTTGAAACGTAAAATCATTGACCATTATCGCAAGATCAATTCGGCTAAAGGTCAAAAAGAGGTTCGCATGAACTTTTATGAAGACGGCGATAAAAAGGGACGATGGATTGAAGAGCGGGTACCTCAAAATTGGGGAAATGATGCGGATAAGGATATTGAGAATGACGAACTTAAAAGTGCATTAGAAGGGTGTATCCAAAGTTTACCAGAAAAATACAGAATTGTTTTTATGCTTAAAACTGTTCAAAATTATGAGACAGAAGAAATTTGTAATGAACTTGATATAACGCCGTCAAATCTATGGGTAATAATACATAGGGCTAGGATTCAACTTAGAAATTGCATGGAACAAAAGTGGTTTAAAAATTAAAGAAGGGTTATGGGATTTATAATTAATTGCGACGAGGCTACAACAATTTGTGACAAGAATCAATACGGAGAGGCCAGCATCTACGATAAAATTAGACTAAATTTTCACCTGCTAATGTGTAAGTTTTGCATGAGTTACACAAAACAGAACAATATCATGACACAGATTTTTGGGAAAAATTTGAACCCCTGTAGCGGGTCAGAGCAGTTAAGTGACGATGAGAAAAAAGAAATTGACAAAAACGTTCATAAGGAACTGGAAAAACATTAAATAAAATCAACAAAATTGTGCAAACGGTATTGAATATTCAATACCGTTTTTTTTTATCTTTGATGGTAGATCGTAAAGTCTTACCATGCAAGAAAAAAAAGGACTCTTTAAAAGTTCAGTCAGCAGAAAAAATATGATGGCCATCTCTGGTCTTTTCATTAGCTTTTTTTTAGTTATCCATCTATTAGGAAACCTTATACTGATAATTCCCGATTCATTCTTTCCCATTGAGTTTTGGGGAAATGTGGCAAATGCACATGATATGTATAATGCCTACTCACATTTTCTGGTTCATTTCTGGCCAGTTTCAATCATCGCATGGATTCTTTATGCAGCAATCATTATTCATATTGTTGACGCCATTATTATCACCAATCAAAATCGAAAATCAAAAGGCGACAATTACGTCGTAGCCGATAAGGCCTCAAGTACGTGGTATGCAAGAAACATGGGTATTCTTGGAACCATTCTTGCCGGTTTTATTGTGATTCATATGGCCCAGTTTTGGCTGAAATACAAAGTTCTGGAGGTTGAAGAAGATCTCTATGACCTAGTTGTTGAAACTTTTAAAGTAGGGTGGTTTGTTATTCTCTATGTTATCAGTATCGTCGCAATGGGTTTTCATTTAATTCATGGTATAAAAAGCGCCCATACTTCATTGGGCTTACATCAGAAAAGAGTTGTAAAATTTGTTGAAATTTTTGCGCTTTGGTTTAGTGTTATCTTGACACTATTATACGCTATCATTCCAATTATTATTTATTTTAAAGAAATTTAAACTATGGCCTTAAATGCTAAAAATCCTGATGGTCCTTTAAAAGACAAGTGGCAAAATTATTTGGCCCACAACAAGTTAATCAATCCCGCCAATAGGAAAAAACTAGATATAATTGTTGTGGGAGGCGGCCTGGCAGGCGGAGGGGCTGCAGCTTCACTAGCTGAATTAGGTTATAATGTTAAAGTTTTCTTCTTTCAAGACAGCGCGAGAAGGGCGCATTCTGTAGCCGCTCAAGGAGGGGTAAATGCCGCCAAGAATTACAAGAACGATGGCGATAATGTTTATAGAATGTTTTATGATACGATTAAAGGAGGAGATTTTCGATCTAGGGAATCTAACGTATACAGAATGGCAGAATGTTCTACCAAGCTAATTGATCATATGGTGGCTCAAGGCGTTCCTTTTGGCCGAGAGTACAGTGGCTATTTAAGCAATAGGTCTTTTGGTGGTGTGTTGGTTTCAAGAACCTTTTATGCCAGAGGTCAGACCGGACAGCAGCTTTTGTTGGCAACCTACCAAGCCATGATGAAGCAGGTTAAAGTTGGAAAATTAAAACAATATGAACGACGTGAAATCCTGGATTTTGTAATCATTGATGGAAAAACGCGGGGAATTATTGCCCGAAACCTTGTTACCGGTGAGATAGAGCGCCATGCAGCTCATGCAGTTGTTCTTGGAACAGGGGGCTATGGAAAGTTATTTTACTTATCCACGCTGGCAATGAATTCTAACGGATCTGCTACATGGAAAGCCCATAAAAAAGGCGCCTTTTTTGCGAATCCTTCCTGGACTCAAATTCACCCAACCGCCTTACCCCAGTCTGGTGAACATCAATCTAAACTGACTTTGATGTCTGAATCTCTTAGAAATGATGGTAGAATTTGGGTTCCTAAAGACCCCGATGAATCAAGAAAACCTATCGATATACCAGAAGATGAAAGAGACTATTATTTAGAACGAAGATATCCGGCCTTTGGAAACCTTGTTCCAAGAGATGTTGCCTCTAGAGCGGCCAAAGAAAGAATAGACGCAGGATATGGAGTTGGACCATTAAAAAACGCAGTCTATCTCGATTTTAAAACAGCGATCAACAACCTAGGTAAAGACGCTATAACAGAACGTTATGGAAATCTATTTTCGATGTATGAAAAAATAACTGGAATAAATGCCTACAACGAACCTATGAAAATATCACCTGCAGCTCATTTTTCAATGGGTGGCTTATGGGTCGATTATGAATTGCAAACTACCTTGCCCGGTGTATTCGCGGTTGGAGAGGCTAATTTTGCAGATCATGGTGCCAACAGGCTTGGCGCCAATTCTCTCCTTCAGGCATCTGTTGATGGAAATTTTATACTCCCAAACACGATTTCAAATTACTTAAGTGAGGATATAAATAGCGAAAAAATTTCCGTTGATAGCCCTGAATTTGAGGAGGTTGAAAATCAAGTTAAAGAACAGATCAATAAGATTTTAAGTATAAAAGGCAATGTTGCAGTTGATCAAATCCATCGAAAGTTAGGTCAAATAATGTTTAAGGAAGTAGCGATGTCTAGAAATGAAAAAGGACTTTTATGGGCTATTGAAGAAATAAAAAAATTGCGTCAAGAATTTTGGACAAATGTTGCGGTATCAGGTGATGCTGATGGGCCTAATTCCGAATTAGAAAAAGCTGGTCGATTAGCTGATTATCTGGAGATAGCTGAATTAATGGCAATTGATGCATTAGATAGAAAAGAAAGCTGTGGCGCTCACTTCAGAGAAGAATATCAAACTGCTGATGGGGAAGCCTTAAGAGATGATAAGAATTACATGTATTCATCAGCCTGGGAGTGGCAAGATGAAAGCAAATGGAAATTGAATAAAGAACATTTGGTATTTGAAGATGTCGAAATAGCTGTTCGGTCTTATAAGTAAGTTAATAGACACGAGCCACAAATGAACAATAATTAAAATTTAAAACGAAATGAAGCTTACCCTTAAAATATGGAGGCAAAAAAATGCCGAAAGTAAAGGTAATTTAGAATCTTATGAGCTCGATGGTTTAAACGAAGACATGGCTTTTTTAGAACTTTTGGACCTTCTAAATGAAAAATTATCGGTTAAAGGAGAGCCTGCGATTGAATTTGATCATGATTGTCGCGAAGGTATTTGTGGTCAATGCTCTCTTGTAATTAATGGTAAGGCTCATGGGCCAGGTGCTCATTATACAACTTGTCAAACTCATTTAAGATCATTTAAAGATGGTGATATTTTAGTTGTTGAACCTTTTAGAGCAGCTTCCTTTAAGATCATTAGAGACTTGAAGGTAGACAGAAGTTCATTCGATAAAATCATACAGGCTGGAGGATATATTTCTTCATTCACTGGAATGGCTCCTGAAGCGAACAGCATACCAGTTCATCATGATATTTCTACATCAGCAATGGATAGTGCGGCATGTATTGGTTGTGGGGCTTGTGTTGCGGTTTGTAAGAATTCATCCGCTGCCCTGTTCTTATCTGCAAAAGTTTCACATCTTGTCAAACTGCCACAAGGAAAATTGGAAAGAGCAGAGCGAGTAGTTGCTATGGTCAATGTACATGACGAGGAAGGATTCGGAAGTTGCACTAATACAGGTGCCTGCGCTATTGTTTGCCCGCAAGAAATACCTTTAATTGATATTGCCCGAATGAACTATGAATATAATCGATCTAAGATGCTTATTGGTGAATAATAAGGATTCAAAGCCTTGTTTTTAAACGATCTCCTTCATCTGAAATTCAATCATATTATTTATCTTTAATGTAAATCAAAACAAGCATCAAATTTTCTCTATAGATCATTTTGCTATTTGAACAAACGAGACTTTTTCTCTGATATTATGGATTATATTGATACTATTAGGCCTTTCGCCCTGATTGCTTATTATGTCTTTATCAGCTTTATTATCATCATCGTCATTCTTGATAATAAAAGGCCTGAAAAATCTTTTGCCTATATTTTTTTGATTCTCTTAGTTCCTGTTGGGGGGGTAATTATTTATCTGCTCTTTGGGGCCCAATATCAAAAAAAGAAAATACTGACCAAAAAGCGTTATTTTGATAAGGTTTATTTGAATCAGATCAACGAAATAAATAAAGTCTCGCCTATACGAAACCCAAAATCTTCCTATGGAAAGTTACCCACTCTTTTCTACAATATTGAACAGGTAAATTTTACTAAAAATAACAATATTGAGGTTCTAAATAATGGAGAGGAAAAGTTTCCTAAACTAATTAAAGAGCTCCAAAAGGCTCAAAAAAGCATACACTTAGATTACTATATCATAAAAGATGATGTGATTGGGAATAAAATTTTTGACCTTCTTTGTGAAAAAGCAAAGGCAGGGGTTCTTGTTAAAATTATTTATGACGATGTAGGTAGCTCTATCAGTAGAAGTGGATTAAACAAACTTAAGTCAGCTGGAGTACAGGTCTTTCCGTATATGCCTGTTCTTTTTTCAAGGCTTGCTTATAAGGCTAATTATAGAAACCACAGAAAAATTGTAGTCATTGACAATGAAACTGGATTTCTAGGAGGGATCAATATCAAAGACAAATATATAAACCCAAATAAGCAAGGATTGTTTTGGAGGGATACCCATATCATGATAAAAGGAGAAGCCGTTATAGACTTACAATTTCTTTTTATCAGCGATTGGTATTTTGTTAGCGGTCAAAAAATAGACCTTAATGAGGTTCGTTACGAAAACAAACATCGGGTAACGAATCAGATCCCTACTAGTATTTTAGGGAGTGATTATGGAAAGAACAACCAAACAATTATGGAAGCCTTTTTTGGAATGATCACCAGTGCGCGTGAAGAGATTCTGATTACCACGCCATATTTTATTCCAGATGAGTCAATTTTTAATGCTTTGAAAATAACCTCTAAAAGTGGGGTAAAGATCAAGCTTATCATCCCTGAAAAAACAGATATTCGAACAGCCTTTTACGCCTCTCAAACTTATCTTAAGGGCCTTCTTTTAAGCGGTGTTGAAGTCTATTTTTATACTAAAGGAATGATGCATTCTAAAACCATGATCATCGATTCACTTATCAGTACAGTTGGCAGCACGAATATGGATCAAAGAAGCTTTAGTTTGAACGCTGAAGTCAATGCCTTTATACATGACAAAGAATTTGCCGAAAAGCTTAGATTCAATTTTGAAGAGGATCTCAAAGATTGTTATAAATTGCGACTTGAAGATCTCAAAAACAGACCTTGGTATATTAAAGTCTTGTGCTCCGTTGCAAGACTGATCGCACCGATACTTTAATTTAAGACTATGAATTTTTTACCCGAAAATATAGATCAATACGCTTCTGATCATTCTCAGAAAGAACCAGAACTTCTCCGGGAACTATTTAATGAAACCTGGCAAAAAGCATTAGTGCCAAGAATGATCAGTGGTCATTTTCAAGGAAGGATATTGTCAATGGTCTCAAAACTAATCAAGCCTAAATCAATTTTAGAAATAGGGACTTATACTGGGTATTCAGCGCTTTGCCTGGCAGAAGGCTTACAAAAAGGTGGTATGCTGCATACCATTGATCACAACGAGGAGCTCTATGATTTCCAGCGGAAATACTTTGACCGTTCAAATTATAAGGACCAAATAAAACAATATGTAGGAGAAGGTCTTGAAGTTATTAATAACATAGAAGGGCCCTTTGATCTCGTATTTATCGATGCGGATAAGGCCAATTATGGAAATTACTTCAAAGCTATCATTGATAAAATGAATCCGGGTGGAGTGATCTTATCAGACAATGTTTTATGGAGCGGTAAAGTGACCGAAACGCCAAAACCCAAAGATGTAGACACTATTGCGCTCATTGCTTATAACAAGATGATGAACGAAGATATACGATTAGAAACTGTATTGCTTCCCATCAGAGATGGATTGACTATTAGTCGGGTGAAATAATGCTGTATTTTGCATAATTATAACCCAGCGCATCATACCTTTTAACCATACTTTGAAGTCTGCTATGAAAGCTTTCCCAGTCTCTTGATTCTTTTGATGACCAAACTACTTCAGAAAGTGCTGTCATTCTTGGTAATACTTTGTATTCAACAATATCATACGTTGGCATATATTCTGTCCAGACATTACCCTGAGCCCCTAAAATAAACTTAGCTTCTTCATTAGTCAATCCTTCAGGAATGGGTTCATAGTTATATACTTTTTCAACAGTAGTAAACCTGACACTCCCTGTAATCGGTTCTTCAATTCTTTTCTCTTCCGCCTCTTGGTAATAATCAAAATAGCAATGCGTTCCGGGTGTCATGATGACGTTATGACCCTGTTTAGCCGCTGCGATACCTCCATCAATTCCTCTCCATGACATAACCGTTGCGTTAGGTGCTAATCCTCCTTCAAGAATTTCGTCCCAGCCAATAATATCCCTGCCATTCGCATTTAAAAATTTCTCTATTCGGGCTATAAAATAACTTTGAAGCTCGTGTTCGTCTTTCAAGCCTTCTCGCTTAATCACTTCCTGGGCATAAGCACTTTTTTCCCATTCATCTTTCAAGGCCTCATCGCCTCCAATATGGATAAACTTACTAGGAAACAAGCCGATAACTTCAGTAAGGATATCCTCTAGAAAGGCAAAAGTCTCTTCTGTTGGTGCATAAATTTCCTTGAATATGCCCCATCTTTTAGCTACCTCATAAGGTCCTTTGGTATTACCAAATTCTGGATATGCGGCTAAAGCTGCTGACGAATGTCCAGGGAGTTCAATTTCAGGTATGATTGTGATATGTTGCTTTCCGGCATAAGCGACCACTTCTTTTATTTCCTCCTGAGTATAAAATCCTCCATAAGGAATTGTATCATATGTATAGGGTGCATTCCTGGTTCCTGCAAGCCCAATTGCAGTTCCCTTTCTATAGGCACCAATTTCAGTTAACCTAGGATACTTTTTAATTTCTATTCTCCAGCCCTGATCTTCAGTTAAGTGCCAGTGAAAAGTGTTCATTTTATGCATGGCAATTAAGTCAATGTATTTCTTTACATCGCTCACCGGGAAAAAATGTCTTCCTACATCGAGGTGCATCCCTCTATAAGAAAACCTCGGACTGTCTCTGATCTCCACCGCAGGAATGGTCAATTCCTTAATCTTAGTTTGACGCGATTCAATATCAATAGGCATTAACTGCCTCAAGGATTGAATTCCATAAAAAATACCTTGGGCCGTCTTTCCTGAAATAATTATCCGCTCAAAACTAACAGATAAAACATATCCTTCATCATTTTTGATTGAAGCATCCAATTCTAATTTGACATTCCCCTTTTCTTCAGTCTCTTTTGAAATACCTACATCAAACCCTGTTGCCCCTTCGAGAAGGTCCGAAAGATAGGAAGCTTCATTATGCAGGCTTTCTTCAGCAATAATTTTAGTAGCTGAATTGAGTAAAAATCGCCCTTGTTGCATGCTAAGATATTCAGGCTGCGGAATAATTTGATAGTCATGTGATTCGTTCGACATATCTTGATATTTATTCGAACAACTACAAAAGCAAACAAGGCCTACTAAAACAAATAAGTTTTTCATCAATACGTTTTTGAGAGCCTAAAAATAAACAAATAGATCAGCTTCTGATCATGGTAAGAACCATTTTAAATTTTTCTACCGCAGTTAGTGCATGAGATATGTTAGCAGGCATGATAATCGATTCACCCGTTTTTAGCAGGTGTGATGTCCCGCCAATTGTGATGTCAACTTTACCGTCAACTACCATAACCAGGGCATCAAAAGGAGTTGTGTGTTCACTTAGTCCTTCACCCTTATCAAAAGCAAACAAGCTAATATTTCCTGTTTGTTTTTTAAGTATATGCTTACTTACAACAGCCTTATCCGCATAGGCAATGCTATTGTCAAATGAAAATTTCATTCCCTTTTCAAATTCATTTTTTCCCATTTTTTATAATTTATTATTGCCAGTTACTACTTTTTTTTCATCAAAGCTCTTTTTTAAAAGCTCGCTATGGTCGTCAAGAAATTCATCAATTTCATCAATAAATTCCTGATTCTTTTTCTTTCTGTTGATCGTTGCATGAATCATTACAGACCCTTCATCATTGTCATATCCAATTGTTATTGTCCATGCCAAGGCATTTGGACATTCGAGTAATGCAAATCGCAATCCTCCTTTTATAACTGTTCTTTGAAGTGTGAATTCTCCCCATAAACTCCCAATATGAGCTTCATTCTTATTGATTAACTCCAATAAAAAAAGTTCATTACTCATTGATTCCAAATTGTGAAAATCGAAACGTTTTTGAATTTCATTTTCTTCAGTTTTCACTTCAAGCACTCTAAAGAATTCCATTATTTACTAATTTTAAATACCACAAATTATAGTGGCAATATTAATCTATAAGAATAGTATAGATACCTCTTTGCTGATCGAGTTCATATTCAGCATTATCGATCCTTATTTCATTGTATTTGGTGAAATTACAGCAATCTTCAGATATTCTTTCACTGTCTACATATAAGTTTAATATGGTTTCATCACCTACTTTTAATACTACTTCTGCAATTTCACTATCCCAACCTATAGATCCTATTTGAATGATATTCAGGTCGTTTTCTGAAATAAATACAAATTCTCTTCGAGAATTGTCACTTACATTTAGTACCTCAATATCATTCGAATCGTAACTGCCATTGGTAAATAAATTTTCGCCCGTGTCTTTGTCAACGAGCTCAAAAGCAAATGGCATCGGAGGTGTGAAACACAATACGTCTTCACAATCTTTATCATCACATGCTTGAGAGGATAGCAAAATCATCACAGCAATTAAGAGCAGCTTTTTTCTCATAGTAAATCTTAAGGTTAAATTTAGACGGCAAAATTAATCAGATTCTTTCAAATCTATTGTGAGAATTGTCATGAAAACCCAATGAAATAAGTTCTGTCTATTCGTTAACGTGTATAATCGTTTCTAAACCAATCTTATACAAGCGGCTTAGTCCATTATCATACTTATTAAGCTCCATTAAAAGACCTTCTGTGCTGTTAAAAACAGTTCCTGGTTTAATGCTGCTTCTTTTACTAGTGAAGTATAAGGTCTTTGTTTTTATGTCTACAAAAGGGCAATAATCTATTTTATCAGAATTTATAACTGATCCAAAATTTACTGCCTTTCGCCATGACAAATTCCTTTCTCGATGGCTTATATATAAATCACCACTTCCAAGGCCATCACTTCTGTTATAGCCACTAAAAATAAGAAAGGATTCTGACGGTGAGATATAGGCATTAAATTCATATCCCTCTGAGTTTATTGATTCCCCAAGTGGTTTTGGTTCATCATATGCTTTTCCGTTCCAAAGGCTAACAAAAATATCATCCTTGCCCAAAGAGCTTGGCCTATCAGATGTAAAATAAAGGTTCTTATTTGCAGCAACCGAAGGATAGAATTCATTTTGATTTGAATTAACCGGTAGGCCTAAATTGACAGGCTCACTCCAAACATCCTCAGTACTCCCCCTTTCAACATACCAAATGTCATAATCTTTCTTTTCTTCTTTTCCGTTATTTTTAGGTCTTGATGAGGCAAAATACAACCTGAGATTATCAGGAGATAAAAAGGGCTCAAGGTCATGGTATTTGCCAGAAAAAGAAACTATTTGAGGCTTAGTCCAGTCATTTTCAAGCTTCCTAATACTTGCAATCAAGGATAATTCTCCATGAAGACTTTGTATAGAAAAATAGGCCTCATCTCCTTCAGTAGAAAGTGTGAAATCTCGTATGCCAGGGTATTCTGCTAATGCCGGAAAAGCAGGTTGAACAATGTCATTGTTCTGTGCCTGACCAAAAACCCCGCTGAACATAAAAAGCAAATATAAAAATGGGTATTTCATTTGTAGTACTGTTCATAGATTTTAGGCAGGATATTCAATTTCTTAATGGTAATTTCCTTGTAAAAAACCTCAGCCGCTTCACTTTGAAGCTGAATTTTTCCTTTTTGCATTGGAATCTTTTTACCGTCTTCTACATATCTTGAATTTTGTAATATCATGACTACTTCGCCATTTACAATGTGAATACTTTTGTTTTCAAAACAAATGAGTTCTAAGGTATTCCAATCCCCATGAGGCTTTTCAAAATTGGCACTGCGCATACAATAGCCTTGTACCTCCTCCCCTCTGCCCAAGGTCAAAAAAGGTTGACTTTTATCTGCCACCGGATTCATAATATACTCCGGTAAATAAGCCCTGATATCAATAGCCGAATTGGCCTGGCTCCAAAAATCACCCATGTGCCCTTGCATCACCTGAAATTCCTGAGAGAGCATCCAAGACCTCCAGCTTTCTGCTCCATACGGACCGATAGAATGATATAAAACCCCTGAATCTTTTAATAATTTCTTTCGAGGATGCCATTTGATATCGCCCCATTTTACCTGAAGTTTCAAGTGGTAATTTTCAAATTCCGATTTGGTCGCCACACAACCATAAATTTCTCCACTGATACGAAGAACTGGCTGCCCATCCTCTTCGATCACCGTGAAAACATCAAATCCTTCTTTATTAAGACCTATGGGCGACAGATCATTCCCTTCAGCGTCTTTAGGGATCTCCCCTTTATATCCTTCAGGATAGGCATAACTCAAATAAATATCCCATTGAGACAAATCCTTATCTAATAAATTGATTGATAAATTTTGACCATAATGAAATGAAAAGCTAAAAATAAATAGAAGAAATATGTAAAATTTAGTCATTATGAAAAATGGTTTTTGAGGGATATATATTGTTTATGTATGGTCTTCAGTAATTTTTTTGGTAGAAAGAAAAGGACTTCTCAACTGATATAAAAATGATTGCTTTTCAGGCCCGACAAATTCTTTCAGTCCATATTTTATTTCTGAGACCGGTTTGAATTTAAAAGTTCCAAATAGCTTGTCCCAAATAATAAAAATAGTCCCATAATTAGAATCCGTATAGTATTGATCTTGCTCATGATGTACTTTGTGGTAATTGGGCGTTACAAAAAGCCAGCCAAAGCCACGATCAACCCACGCAGGAAACTCGATACTCGTATGGTGTAAAATGAATAATGGAACAAGGATAAAGAAAAAGATACTCATTGACATAATGTCAATTCCAAATAAAACAGAAATTATCAATTCTCCAATTAAAAAGTAGATTAGCTCTGTAGGAAATGTTCTTAGGCTGGTACTGGCATCCATATGGGTATCACTATGATGCACCCGATGTTGCCTCCAAAGAAGCGGTGATTTATGATCTAGTATGTGGAACCAATAGTCTGCAAAATCTATTAAAAATACACCTAGCGTAATCTTAAGCCAGTAGGGCATGTCGATCAGATTGAACAAGCCAAAATTATTTGCTTCAATCCAACTAAAGGTGCTTACAGCCATCCACCCTAAAATTGACCCAATAGCAATGGCTAGGAGCTGAAACAAACCATTATTGATCAGATGGTTAATTTTAGAACCTACGCGTTCGCTGCGGTTAAAAAATGTTTCCAGCATAAAAAACAAAACTAATAGTGCAACCAATATATAATTGGTGTCAAATGCTAAAAGAGTATTGATCGTGTCCATATGGGATTAGTAAAAAAAGCTATAATCTGCGAATCCAAATATTTCTATACTGTGCTTTTGTGCCATGATCTTGCAATGAGATGACATCTTCTTCATGGGCTTCCGTATATTGATGCAGACCAATATAGAGCGTTAAACCGTTTATAGTTGTATTGTTCTGTACCAAGACACCATTGTGTAAAACAGTAATTCTTGCCGGCTCATGCAGTTCTCCATTTTCTTTAAACCTGGGAGCCGTATAAATTACATCATATGTATTCCATTCAAGAGGTGGCTTCATGGCGTTGACTAAAGGAGCATGATCTTTATAAATACTTCCGGCCTGACCATTTCTGTATGTCCGGTTCTGATAAGAATCAAGGACCTGCAATTCATAACGGTTTTGAAAAAAGATACCGCTATTACCTCTACCCTGCCCTGAAAATTCTACCTTATCGGGTGCACTAAATTCAATATGTAACTGACAGTCACCAAATTTCATTTTTGTTTGAATTCCTCCGGCATTGGGCACTACCTCAAAGAATTCTCCTGCAACCAGCTTCCAAGGAGCGGGCTGCTCAGTGTCTTTTTGACTCACCCACTGATCAAGATTGCTCCCATCAAAAAGGATAATTGCATCAGAAGGAGCATCCCCCAGCACCTCAGCAGGGCTAACTACTATAACCTCGGGTTCCCATATTTCAGTCATTTCGGGCTTCATCGGCATGGGTGACTTTTCAGGCGGTGTATTAGGAGCCTCAAACTGAGCAAGTATCGGACCCGCAGAAAAACAAGCTATCATCAAAGAGATCGAGTAATTTTTTAATTTCATGGTTTTTTTAATTATTTAGGTTTCATTCGGTTGTCAATTTCAGTCAATTTTTTTAAAATCAAATGTTATATCTGGTCCACCTCCAGAGATCATCGCGTTAAGTCCTGTTTTGGATTTTTTATAACTAATTATTTTAGGAAATTCATTTTCAGGGTTTTCACATACAAAACCTTCCTTTTCAATTTTGGTAACTGCAAATACTGTTGGTTGCGATTCTCCTTTACCTTTTACTTCAAAATTCCAATTCTTACCAAGTTTTCTAAGTTCAATAGTCTCTTTCCAAATGGTATCTCCCTCTTTCAAGGTACAGCCCATTCCAAGATAGAGTTCCTTAGATGCTTGTTTCCAATGCTCAAAAGTCTGTTTTCCATCTTTCTCATTAACACGCTCCCATGAACCCAGAAGCCATGAAAAACTAGCGTCTTTCGCAAGTTTTGAAGTTTTTATATCCGGGCTCGAAAAAACACTAATAAAAATTAAAGTTAGAAGGGTCAATAATGTTCTCATCTTAGGGGTTTTAGTTGATTTCCCTAAGATAAGAATTTATGTTAATTAGCCTTTGTTGTATTTTACAAAATGACTATTTCTGATACGCACCTGAAGAATATGTCAATTCATAACTATGCGTGTAGATCTCAAAAATAATTCCGAATGGGTCTTCAACATATACCATTTTATAAGGTTTGTCATTTGGATAATACTCTCGAATAGGCATTCTTTGTTTGCCACCATATGCTACAATCTTATCCGTTAATTTTTCAATTTCAGGATCCTGAACACAGAAGTGAAATAGCCCGGTTTTAAAGGGTGAAAACTCTGGTTTTTCATCGCTCATATTAGGAAATGAAAACAGCTCAACCCCAATCCCATCAGAAGTTGACATATGGGCAATCTCAAAGGAACCCCAATTTGATCCAAATACGTCAATACACATTTGGCCAATGGCTGTATCATTTTCTTCCAAAACTTCTGAAGGAGGCATGATCACATACCAACCCATCACTTCTTCATAAAATGTAACCGCTTTGCCAATATCAGGAACCGTGATTCCTATGTGTGAAAATGATTTCGGGTAAGTTTTTTTAGGCATAATTAAGGTTTTAATGTTGTTATTTTTATTGATTTAACTCTACATTGATCATCCAGCTGATGCCAAATTTATCGCTAAGCATCCCGAAATAAGATCCCCAGAAAGTCTTGTTCATAGACATAGTAACGGCTCCTTGTTCAGAAAGTGCTTTAAAAAGTCTGTCGGCTTCTTCTGTGGTATCTGTATGTATTGAAACTGAGAAATTATTCCCTGCATTAAAATCAGAATTCCAGGGCGCCATGGTATCACTTCCCATCAAAATAGTGTCACCTCCTATAGGCAGGGTTACGTGCATTACTTTGTTTTTATCACCCTCCGGTATCGGAGGCATCCCTTCTTGTGGAGGCATGTCTGCAAACCTCCCTAAAAATTGAAATTCCCCGCCAAAAACTGATTTATAAAACTCAAAAGCCGGTTCACAATTTCCATTAAACCTCAGGTAAGTATTAATTGTTGTCATCCTATTCTGATTTATATAATTGTCAAGATTCTTACTAATGATCTGTCTTTTAATAGCGACCTCTCTAAGATACTTTTTTTATTTCAAGGTTTCTTTATTTTCTTATGAACCCATTTTAAAAATAAAATCATACCTATTGAACTAAGTGCGGCGAAACAATTAAAAAATATGTCATTTAAGTCAAAGACTCTTTCAGGAACAAAAAACTGAATTATTTCATCTAAGGTGCCTATTAAACACGTGATCAGAATCGCAAATAATGCAGGTTTAAATGGTTTATCGCTGTTTTTAAGGCGTTCGCTCAAAGCCTGGTATATAAATATAGATAAGACACTATATTCCATTAAATGTGTTCTTTCTGAGAGACCCAATCTCAAAAAAAGCATTAGGTAAACAGCAACCAAACCTATATAAACACCAGTCATATTATTAATTGTTGTTGGTTTCAATCCATGGTAAAGAATCAAAGCCGAAATAAGTATCATGCCCATTAAGAATATGGCAGCTTGAATATTTTGGTTACTTAAAAGATTTAATAATGGTGAGCCGATAAATAATGTTGAAAATATGACGACAAAAACTAAAATGGCCAATAGCCAAAGTAGTTTCTCCAGTTTTGAAGTAAATAGCGTCATTGAATAAGAGAAATTAAATCATTTTTCTTTTACGCCTGGATATCAGGCAGCTAAGCAACAGGCAGCTTATTATCACTTGACATTAAAGGTACTTTAATATTCTTAAATTTTAAATTTCACAACCCAGTGAAAAATAATATTAATTAAAAACAGCCTGATAAATTACGGAGAAACCTGACTTATTTGAAGGCGGGTTGGAGTCTAAATGCCTGAAGTTTTCTGGAATTTTGTGAAAGTCAATATCCCACTAACCCGAACATGAAATGAAAAACATCCTTCCAAAAGAAGTTATTACGGAGTCAATAGAATATCATAGACATAGATTTCTTAGAAAATCCCATATCGTTTATTCGGTATTACTAATTGGATTAATAATCCTGGCATTCCTCCTTCCAATAATTCATATTGATCTTTATTCTGCCTCTCCCGGAATGATCCGTCCCCAAAAAGAAATGAACCTTATTAACAGCCCCATAAATGGAAAAGTGGAACAGGTTAATATCGAAGAAAATTCATTCGTTCATGTTGGAGACACATTGTTAATGCTTGATGACAGAGAGGTGTCTAAAGCTATCCAACGACTTACTAATCAATTAGATTCATTGAGAATCAAAACACATGATCTTCAATATTTAATTAAAACAACATATCATAATAGTGATTCCATTGTTAGCGCTCTGCATAAAAGTCACCTTCAAGAGTACCAACATAAAACCAAAAGTCTAAAGGATAATTTAAACTGGATCACAAAAGACCTTAGACGACAGGAGCAACTCTTTAAGCGTGGTGTTATCTCTAAAAAAGAATTTGAAAATAGTCTGGAACAATTTGAGGCAGCAAAAAATGCCTTGCTTTTATGCCGAAGTCAACAAAAAAGGATTTGGCAAAACGAACTTCAAACTAGACAATCTGAAATCAGAATATTACATGCTCAACAACTGGAACTTGAGAAAAACAAAAGTCTTCACTATATAGTAGCTCCTGTTGAAGGAACCATTCAGGATCTCGTTGGAATTGATAAAAATAACTTTCTGTATACCGGATCTTCTATAGCTCACATTTCCCCAAAAACCGATTTACTGGTTGAATGTTATGTTAAACCAACAGATATTGGAATGATTAAAAAAAACCATCCTGTATCGTTCCAGATTGATGCTTTTGATCACAATTATTGGGGATCTGCGACGGGTAAAATAGTTCAGATTAGTGATGACAACCTCTTCATCAATAAGATGCCAATGTATAAAGTAATCTGCAGTATGAATGAAAGCAGTTTAGTTCTGGGTAAAAATATACGTGGAAAGTTAAAAAAAGGAATGACTTTAAATGCTCGTTTTTTCATCGCAAACAGGTCATTGATTCAATTGCTTTTTGACAAACTAAATGACTGGTAT
The DNA here is from genome assembly GCF_030409835.1 of Lutimonas halocynthiae. GTDB lineage: Bacteria > Bacteroidota > Bacteroidia > Flavobacteriales > Flavobacteriaceae > Lutimonas > Lutimonas halocynthiae. Next base: position 440,355 of record NZ_JAUFQO010000001.1, on the reverse strand, counting down.
TAATACACTTACTTTGAAAATATCAAATAAAAAAGTAAAACAACACGATATATCTGATTGTGGCGTGGCTTGTCTGGTTTCAGTCGCTGCCCATTATGGTCTTTTGGTTCCTATTTCAAAAGTACGTCAGTTTACGGGTACTAATAAACAAGGAACAAATGTTCTTGGATTAATTGAGGGGGCCAAAAAACTAGGCTTCGATGCAAAAGGTGTTCAGTGTGATATTGCCTCTTTATCACATGTTCCAAAACCCGCTATTGCACATCTACATCTCGAAAATGGTCTTCAGCATTTTGTAGTAATCTATAAATTAAATGGAAAATCAATAAGAATAATGGACCCAGGACCTGGTACATTCATTAACACGCCACTTGAAAGTTTCAAAAAACAATGGTCTGGAGTGCTTGTCATTTTAGTTCCGAATCACAGTTTTATCAAAAAAAATGACAAAACGTCAATATTATTAAGATTTTGGCATCTGTTAAAGCCACATAAATACATATTGATACAGGCCTTAGTTGGCTCTTTATTTTACACCATTCTGGGGTTTTCAACCTCAATCTATATTCAAAAAATTTCAGACCATGTATTGATAAATAAGAACTACGATTTGCTGAATATCATGGGTATTGTTATGATAATTCTCCTCTTCATACAGGTCTTTCTTAATGTTTTTAAGGATATTTTTCTCATTAGAAGTGGTCAGGAAATAGACTCCAGATTAATACTAGGATACTATCAGCACCTTTTGCAATTACCTCAACAATTTTTTGACACGATGCAAATCGGTGAACTTATATCGAGAATTAATGATGCCGTAAAAATCAGATTGTTCATCAACAATACTTCTTTGACCTTGATGGTCAATTTCTTTATCGTCGTCTTTTCCTTTCTCCTCATGTTCACATATTATTGGAAGCTTGGATTAATTATGTTTTGCATCATACCACTATACCTGATCATCTATTTTATTACAGATCAGTTTAATAAAAAAACAGAACGAAGCATTATGGAGTCATCAGCTGAGCTCGAAAGTCAACTGATCGAATCGATAACGGCTATTAGCACAATAAAACAATTCGGCCTTCATGATTTTATGCAAACCAAAACAGAAAGAAAATTCATCAAATTACTGCAGATAAGTTATAAATCGTCTTTGAATCAGGTTTTTAGTCAAACCTCGACACAAAGCATATCAAATTTATTTACAATACTACTGCTATGGATAGGTTCGTATTACGTAATCGCTAAAGAACTAACCCAGGGAGAGCTTTTTTCTTTCTACGCAATTTTAGGATACTTTACAGGCCCTATTTCAGGTTTGATACTATCAAACAAAATAATTCAAAACGCATTGATAGCAGCAGATCGGTTATTTGAGATTCTTGACCTGGAAATAGAATCGGATCAAGAAATACATATAAGCTCAAATTCAACAAATACCACTATTTGTTTCAAAAATGTGTCTTTTTCTTATGGCAATCGCCCTCAGGTTTTCACTGACTTAAATCTAAAATTTAATCAGGGTGAAATAACGGCCATTGTGGGTGAAAGTGGCTCAGGAAAATCTACTATAATCAACTTATTACAAGGGCTTTACAAAATAAAAAAAGGTCAAATTTTTATTGGAAATAAAGATGTGAAATATTTACACAAAGGAAGTCTCAGAAACTTGATAGGGATAGTACCTCAAGACATACATCTTTTCGAAGGAAACATTATTCAAAATATTGCGCTTGGGGAAATTAATGCCAACATGGAAAGAGTGATTCAGGTTTGTAAGATGCTTCAGATCATGAGCTTTATAGATAGGCTTCCTCAGGGTTTCAATACCAACATAGGAGAAAACGGGGCCTCCCTTTCAGGAGGAGAAAAGCAAAGGTTAACAATCGCCAGAGCGCTTTATAGAGATCCAGATATTTTAGTCTTTGACGAAGCATCATCATCACTAGATAGTGCTTCCGAAAAAGTACTAAAAGAGCTTCTTCAAGACCTCATTAATAATGGTAAAACGATTATTCTAATTACACATCGAGTTGTCAATTTATCTCACGTAAATCGCATCTGTGTTTTAAAGAATGGAAGCTTAATTGAAGAAGGCTCTCCTAGCAGTTTACTCAATAAAAAAGGAGCATTTCGAGATCTTTGGGAAAATCAGGTCGGTGCTAATGAAGTCAAATTAAACCGATAAGAACCAAATACTTAAACTTTATAAAATGAATAATTTAAAACAATTGGAAAGGTTGAAGAAAGCGCATAGCTTGATAAAATCTGAGTGCACGGGCTCACCTTCTGAACTGGCAAAAAAACTGCGAATTAGCGTAAGACAAACCTACTTACTATTAGAGCAACTCAGAGAGTTAGATGCACCAATAGCCTTTAATCGCAGAACAAAAACTTACTTCTATACATTTGACTATGAATTAACAATACACATTTCCGTTCAGGTTATGGTTGAAGATCAACTCATGAATATTTATTCAGGCAAGGGCTTATCAAATTTTATTAATTCACTGCAAGGAAGCTGCAGTCCACAAAATTATCTTTGCTATGTCAAGGCAAAACTAGACGTAGTGGGTTAGACGTAACCTTGTTTTGATTAACTATTTGCATAACATTTTTATTAAATTTTAAATCTCAAAAATTATGAAACAACAAAGTGAGCATGGTATTATGGAGTTAAAAACTACAGATCTGGCTAATATTAAAGGAGGGCATCCGGTTTTAGTCGTTTTAGGCGTTATCACGACTGGAGTTAGTTTGGGTAGGGCACTGGATCAGGCAGGTCAATGGTTCTTAGAAGGATGGAATAATCCAAGATAGGCATATGGAAAATATATCTTATATAAACTGTATCGAATTAAAATCACAAGACCTTATTAATATTCATGGAGGCGGACCAATCAAAGAGGCCGTCAAATGGTATTATTTAACCGTAGGTAGTTTTTATCGTGGAATTTACGATGGCCTTATGGGAAATGAACCTGTAACTTAAAAAAATGCTAGTATGAAAACGCAGAATAATGTCGCATATATTTTTTTAATTGTTGGAATTCTAAATCTTGTTTTTTTAGTTGACACAATATTCACAGAAGCTCAGGTGGATTTTTATATTTTCTCAATAAAAACTAGTAAGAGTATAAACATGATGTATTATGCCATTATTAGTGTGTTACTTTTTCTTACTGGATTAATTATTTTATATCGAAATCATCAAAAAAATAAATAAATATGACGGACTTAAATAAACTCCAACTGACTGAACTTCAACCAAATGAATTATATTTCACTTTTGGTGGAACTGAACCAGCAAAAGGCTCATATGCAGCAGGTTATGCGGTTGGATCTTGGTTTAGAGAAATGTATGACATCTGGTCTTATGGTCTTACCCATTTGACAGATCGTTAAAATTCAAACTGTCTCGTTTTTTCTCGAGGCAGTTTTTCTATTCTAACCATCACTATTTTTTTGACAACAACCACGAAATCCTATCATAAGAAACCAAATAATGGATAATAACCAGCCCGCCAAAAATATAACTTAGTTCAATCTGCTGAAGATCATAAAGTACCCAAGTAGCTACAGCAAAAAATAAAAATTCGATCAATAGTCTTAAGGCCCCTGAAACAGGTATAGGTGCCTTACCAGATCGGCTTGGATCATCAGGTACGGCGAAGGTTCCCCAGACGATGGTCATTAAAATGGGCAAACCGATACCAAGTATATATTGTAAAGTACCTTCAAAGCTTTTCCAGGCCCAAAAACCCACTGATGCCAAAGCCAAAAGTTCGAGAATAAACCGAATCATTAGATTAATAGGATGGCTTCCCATGATAAATGGTAATTAGGTTAATAGCGTGTTACTAACGAAAGGGTTTAAATGTAAAAAAATACTCGTTTACACAACTTTCAACAAGAAGTAATTTCTTTTCCCTCTTTGGAGTAAAACGAATTTATCTGCGATGAGGTCTTTGGTTCCAAGCATAAAATCATCCTTAACCTTCTCCTTGTTCACAGAAATAGAATTTTCTTTTAAGGCTCTTCTGGCTTCACCATTAGATTTTAAAAAACCTGACTTTTCATTCAAGGCTTCTACAATGTTCAATCCGTTATCAAGTTCGACTTTGTCAATATCAGCCTGAGGGACACCTTCAAAAACATCTAAAAAGGTTTGCTCATCAAGTGTTTTCAAATCATCCGCTGTAGATCTTCCAAAAAGAATCTGAGATGCTTTTACCGCATTTTCATAAGCTTCTTGCCCATGGCACATGATGGTTACCTCCTCGCCTACTTTCTTTTGCAATAACCTTACATGTGGAGCTTCTTTGTGCTCAGTTATAAGCTTCTCAACTGTGTCTTTATCGAGAAAAGTAAAGATCTTAATATAATTCTCAGCATCAACATCTGAAGCGTTTAACCAGTATTGGTAAAATTTATAAGGAGAAGTTCTTTTCGTATCAAGCCAAATATTTCCTCCTTCTGTTTTTCCAAATTTTGTACCATCTGCTTTCGTCACCAAAGGACTGGTCAAAGCATATGCTTTTCCTTGTACCTTTCTGCGAATCAACTCAGTACCTGTGGTGATATTTCCCCATTGGTCACTCCCCCCTATCTGTAAAAGACAATTTTTATGGCTGTATAAATGAAGAAAATCATAACCTTGAACCAATTGGTAAGTGAATTCTGTAAAACTCATCCCTTCTTTAGATTCAGAATTGATTCGATTCTTTACCGAATCTTTAGCCATCATATAATTAACCGTGATGTGTTTTCCAATATCTCTGGCAAATTCTAAAAATGAAAGGTCTTTCATCCAATCATAATTATTTACCATTTCAGCGGCATTGTCAACAGCACCCGAAAAATCAATGAATCTTTCAAGCGTCTGTTTCACTCCTTTTATATTTTTTGCAAGGGTTTCTTCATCGAGTAAATTTCTTTCATTCGATTTCCCTGAAGGATCACCTATCATTCCGGTTGCCCCACCCACAAGCGCAATTGGTCTATGACCTGAGCGTTGCAAATGCATTAATAATATGATTTGTACCAAGCTTCCTATATGCAAAGAATCTGCTGTAGGATCAAAACCAATATAGGCCGCAGTTGATTCTTTTAATAATTGCTCTTCTGTTCCTGGCATGATATTGTGCAGGAGTCCTCTCCAACGAAGCTCTTCAACGAAATTCTTCTTCATCATAAAAAATTTCAGCAAATATAAAAAAGATCGCCTTCTTTGAATTCAATTCTCATAATAATTCAAATAAATAAAGGCTTCATTGAATCAGATAGTTTCATTCAAATGTTTATTTTCGTAACATGATTTTGGTAACCGGCGGAACTGGCTTGGTGGGCTCCCACTTGTTATATCATCTTTTACTTGAAAATGATAGTGTTCGTGCTATTCATCAAAAAAACAGTGACCTCAATGCTGTTAAAAGAGTTTTTCAATATTATAGCCCTGAAGCAGATAACATATTTAATAAAATAAGGTGGGTTGAGGCTGACCTTAATGATGTGCCTGAACTTGAAATTGCTTTTGAAAATGTGCATCAGGTGTATCATTCTGCTGCACTGGTATCATTTTTATCGAGTGATTATCAGAAAATGAGAAGGATAAACATTGAGGGTACAACTAATATTGTTAATCTCTGTATTTGCAATCAGGTTGAAAAGCTGTGTTTTGTCAGTTCAGTAGCTGCCATTGAAAACGCAGCGCCAGGTGTTATCATGGACGAATCTGATAATTGGAACAGCGCTACTGATAAAAGTGGCTACGCCATAACAAAATATGGTGCTGAAATGGAGGTTTGGAGAGCTTCCCAAGAAGGAGTTCCGGTTGTTATTGTGAACCCTGGAGTCATTATTGGTTCTGGTTTCTGGCATAAAGGCTCAGGACGTATGTTTACTAAGGTTCAACAAGGTTTAAAATTTTATACTACAGGTATCACCGGATTCGTAGGGGTTCAAGATGTAGTAAAAATAATGCAGCGCCTTATGAACTCTAACGTAAGCAACCAGCGCTTTATAGTGGTATCAGAAAATCTCAGCTATAAACAAGTACTCTATTCCATCTCAAAAGCGCTCAATAAAAACAAACCGAAAGTTCGAATTAACAAATTAATGAGTGAATGTATCTGGCGTATTGAATTTTTAAGAAGTAAAATCACGCTTTCGCCTCCCTTGCTGACCAAAAGAACGGCGAGGTCAGCATTGGCCGATCATCCTTATACTGCGGAAAAAATAAAGAAAGAATTAAATTTTGAGTTTGAAGCTATGGAATCATGTATTCAAAAAACGGCTCAAAGTCTGGTACAGTAAGATTTAGTTCCTTCTTTTTTGATACTTTTCTATACTGTCCGTTTTTTTCTGAATTGCTTTGTTTCTTTGCGTAGTTTGCTCACCTGCCAAAGAATCCATTCTATCTTGATAAAAGTTCTTAATAGTGTCTAACCTCCGTTGCACTTCTTCATAAATTTCCTCATATTCATTGATGTTTGAAGTATAGTAAATATTTGAAGCAGCGAACTGCGTGCTATCAATTCCATATTTTTGGAACACCAATGACATATAATTCCTGTTTTTCTCCAAATGAACATTTTTAATATTAGAAGTTCCAACAGCAAGGTGCATATCATAGAGCAGATTAATCATCTCCTCCTTGCCAATAAGGTCTTCCGGCTTCTCATAGTTCACTTTATCAGTGCAACTAAAAATTAAAAAAACCATGAATAAGAAATAAAATACTTTCATTATCGATTAAAAATTAAACGTTTTCCCTTAATTGTATCGTTAAATTCTCCTTTATTATACATTAAATGTCCGTTTACAAATGTATGTGTCACAGTTGAATGGAAAGTTGTGCCTTCAAAAGGTGACCAACCACACTTGTATAAAATATTACCTTTATCAATTGTTTGTTTCAATTCGGTGTCAATTAAGACAAGGTCTGCAAAATAACCCTCTTTTATAAACCCTCTTTGTTCTATTTTAAAGAGTTTTGCAGGATTATGGCACATTTTCTCTACCAATTTCTCCACACTAATTTTATCATCCCTTACAGCCTCCAACATAGCTAATACGGCATGTTGCACCAAAGGGCCACCGCTCGGAGCCTTAGTGTATACTTGATTTTTTTCTTCTAATGTATGTGGAGCATGGTCAGTAGCTATAACGTCAATTCTGTCATCCAATAAAGCTTTCCATAGCCCTTCTTTGTCTTTTTTAGATTTAACCGCAGGGTTCCACTTTATTAAAGTTCCTTTTTGCTCATAATCTTTTTCTTCAAACCATAAATGATGTACGCAAACTTCAGCTGTAATTTGCTTTTCTTCCAGCGGTATTTTATTGCTAAACAAATCTGTTTCAATTTCGGTTGAAAGATGAAATACATGTAGTCTTGCTCCTGTTTTTTTAGCAAGCGCAATGGCTTTTGATGAAGATTTATAGCAAGCTTCGGCACTTCTGATAACAGGATGCAGTTTTATGGGTATATCGTCTCCATATATGCTTTTTTGCTTGTCTAAATTATTTTTTATGGTTGTCTCGTCCTCGCAGTGAACGGCGATAAGCAATTTTGTAGAGGAAAATATTTTCTCTAGCACTTCTTCATCATCAACCAACATATTACCGGTTGAAGAGCCTAAAAACAACTTTATAGCAGCTACATTCTTGGGGTCAGTTTTCAACAACTCTTCGAGATTGTCATTTGTCCCTCCCATCATAAAAGAGTAGTTAGCATATGAATCTTTTGCCGCAATTTTGAACTTATCTTCAAGCAATTCTTGAGTGGTTGCCTGAGGAACTGTATTTGGCATTTCAATAAACGAAGTAATACCACCTGCAACGGCTGCACGTGATTCTGAAGCAATATTCGCCTTCTGGGTTAATCCTGGCTCACGAAAATGCACCTGATCATCAATCATTCCAGGTATTAAAAGCTTGTTCTGTGCATCTATAATAGCCGTATTCTGAGGAAAATCATCAATGCGATCACTGATTTGTTTGATTTTTTCGCCTTCAATCAAAACGTCACAAACGCTGGTTTTGCCTTCATTGACAAGCCTTGCGTTTCTTATTAAAGTGTTCATTTTCATTTTTCTTACTTTTTTGCTGGTTTGGGCAAACCTGAGAATCTCATTTTTATTATTCCGAATATAGCCTCTGTAATAATAGTTTTACTCATTTTAGATTCACCTAAAGTCCTGTCAGTAAATATCACAGAAACCTCTTGAACATTAAATCCGTGTTTCCATGCTTTAAATTTCATTTCTATCTGAAAGGCATAACCCACAAATTTTATTTTATCCAACTGTATGGTTTCCAGCACTTTTCGATTATAACAAACAAAGCCAGCCGTTGTGTCATTAAAAGGCATCCCAGTAATAAATCTTACATATTTAGAGGCAAAATAAGACAATAAAACACGCTTCATTGGCCAATTCACAACATTAACACCATTCGAATAACGAGAACCAATTGAAACATCAGCTCCCTCTTTAACACATTTCTCATATAATCTGACCAAATCTTTCGGATTATGAGAGAAATCGGCATCCATTTCTATGATATAATCATATTTTCTTTTAATGGCCCATTTAAATCCATGTATATAAGCCCGTCCTAAGCCATCTTTTGTTTTTCTGCTTTCTAAATAAAGGCTTTTGGGGTGTTCTTCTTGAAGTTTCCTTACAATATCCGCGGTTCCGTCAGGAGAACTGTCATCTACAATTAGAATGTCAAACGATTTTGTTTGGGAAAAAGTAGCCCTTATGATCCTCTCAATGTTCTCTTTCTCATTAAATGTTGGAATGATTACTAGGGTATCTTGCATAATGCTTATTTTGTATGGCAAAGGTAAAATAAATTATTGCTAATTTTGTGTTAAGAATATGCTTAATGAAAATTTTAAAAGATCCTAAGTATCTATTTTTTTCGATACTTCTCTTGTTCTCTGTAATCAATGTATTACAAAGTCATTTTACAAACTTATTTCAAGACGAAGCTTATTATTATACCTGGTCAAAGGACCTGGCTTTTGGGTATTTCGACCATCCGCCAATGGTTGCGCTCTGGGGCGCTATTGGAAATCAATTCGCCACAGGTGAATTGGGATTGAGGATTCTCAGCACCCTTAGTTTTAGCGCCATGTTATGGCTTATTTGGTTAATGGTAGATGTCAAGGAAAAATGGCAACATGTTTTGCTCTTTTTTACAGTAGTAGTTTCAATGGCTTTATGGCAGGTTTTTGGTTTTATCATGACGCCTGACACACCTCTGCTTTTCTTTTCCGCCTTGTTCTTATTGTCCTACAAAAGATTTTTAAGTAAAGAAAATAACCTCAACACCCTGTTATTGGGTTTTAGCATGGCGGCCATGCTCTATAGTAAATACCACGGTATTCTTGTAATTGGGTTTATCGTATTGTCAAATTGGAAGCTACTAAAAAAACCCAGATTCTGGATGGCAGGTATTACTGGTCTTGTTCTTTTCCTCCCTCATCTTTATTGGCAATATGAAAACGGCTTCCCTTCTATACTCTATCACTTAAAAGAAAGAAATAAACACTCTTATCAGATAGACCAAACGCTTCTTCATCTTGGGAATATGCTTGCCGTTATAGGAATAACATTTCCGGTTATATACAAAGCTTTTTTTAAACAAAAAGCTCTCGGAGATTTTCAAAGAGCCCTAAAGTATATTGTTTATGGCTTTTTTCTCTTCTTTTTAATAAGTTCATTCAATAGTAAGCCACAAGCACAGTGGGTTATTATCATACTTATTCCGCTAACATTGTTAACATTCCCTTATTTTATCAAAAAACCTGAAGCAAGACGATGGCTGAAAATCTTAGGTGGAACACAGCTCGCCATTATCATCATCATCAGGTTATTCTTCGCGATTCCTTCTATATCACCTATTGTGCTTGAGCCGCACGTATCAGAACAATGGATTCCTGATCTTAAAACAAATACAGAAGGTAAACCTATTGTATTTGTAAATTCATATAGCAACGCGTCACTTTATAATTTTTACACAGGCATTAAAACCCATTCGTATAGCATTTTAAAAGGTAGAAAAAGCCAATATAACCTTCTTAATTTTGAAGCTAATATGCAAGGAGAAGATGTTTATAGTGCCACCCCTTTTGTTAAGGATCAACCAATCCTCGCCACCAGAAAGAACAAATATCTATATGGTAAATCGATTAGCAACTACCAAACTTTTGAAAAAGCCCATTGTGTGATAAGCTCTGAAGAATTAATAGTGAAGCCAGGTCAAAATAAATTTGAATTTACTTTTACAAATACTTATAATAAAAATATTACTTTTGACAACATTCGATTTATCGGCGTATTTCAAGCTCCTAAGAAGGATATTATTGCAAAAGTTTTATTACAAATCGATGACAATCTAGAATTAAAAGCGCTTGAAAACAGGGTAATCGAAGCAACGTTTATTAGTCCGGATCTTCCTGAGAATGAAGAACTAACATTCAGGGTAGCCATTGAGTTTTATAATTTACTGGAAGGTTTTCAAGGAAATAAAGTACCTGTTGTTCAGATCGATAATAATTAATTGAATTTAACTCATGTTTGAAGGCATAGAAAAAATATCCGTTACAAACGATTGGGTGACGCTGTTCTTTCTTGCGGTTTTGATATTAATAGCTGTTTTACAATTCAACTATACTGAAAGATTTTCTAAATTATTCTCCTTAGTTTATTCAGAAAAATACTACACAGATTACATCAAAACCAGACCTCTTGTTTTCAATAGTTTTCATGTCATTTTCTTTTTTATCATCATTTTTAACATTTCACTCTTTCTTTATTTTGCATTTAATACGTTTTCATCATCCCCAGATCACGATCAGTTTTACTTCTTCTTTCAGATTCTTTTAATGACTTTTGGTTATTTCCTCGTGCGCTATTTTGTTGGTGTTTTACTGGCATTTATTTTTGAAGCAGAAGAAGGTCAAAAGTATTTTACTTTTTTGAAAATGAGTAATTTAGCTTTAATATCTGTTCTTGTTTTACCATTGTTGGTTTTGGCCAATTACAGCGTGGGTATTTTTCATAAGTTCTTGATAACTTTCGGCATAGTAGCCTCATTTGCAATAGCTTTATTTCGTTACTTTGTATTGATCAAAAACGAAAAATTGAGTTTTAACAATTTGTTCTATTTATTTTTGTATCTTTGCGCCCTTGAATTAGCCCCCTTTATAGTTCTTTATAAACTGTTTGTTGATTAAAACAAAATTATATGAAAGTAAAAACTATACTCGTTTCACAACCTGCTCCGAAAGCAGAACAATCACCTTATTTTGATTTGATGAATAAACAAAAAGTGAAAATTGATTTTCGCTCGTTTATTCATGTTGAAGGAGAATCATCCAGAGAAGTTAGAAACCAAAAGATTGATTTCTTAGGATTTTCAGCTGTTATTTTTACAAGTAGAAATGCCGTTGATCACTATTTTCGCCTTGCTGATGAAATGAGAGTTGTTATTCCAGACGATATGAAATATTTTTGTTTGTCTGAAGCTGTAGCATTTTATCTACAAAAGTATGTTGTCTATAGAAAGCGCAAGATTTATGTTGGTACAAGAACTTTTGATGATCTTATGCCTTTAATTAAAAAGCATAAGTCTGAAAAATTCCTTTTACCAAGTTCTGATATGGTAAAACAGAGCATGATTGATAAAATGGATAGCCTTAAAGTAGATTGGAAGAGAGCTATTTTATTCAAAACTGTAATTAGCGATCTTTCTGATCTTCAAAACGTGTTTTATGATGTGTTGGTCTTCTTTAGCCCAAGCGGAATAAAATCTTTATTTGAAAATTTTCCAACATTCAAACAAAACGATACGCGAATCGCTGTTTTTGGAAATTCAACAGTAAAAGCGGCAGAAGAAGCTGGTCTGCAAATTGACATTGCTGCTCCTTCAAAGGAAACGCCTTCAATGACTATGGCTCTTGAAAAATATATTAAAGAAGCTAATAAATAATTAACTTCTTAATCAAAAAAAAAGCGACTTATAATTAAGTCGCTTTTTTTTTGATATATAGTCTGCTAACTGGCTTTAATAACTTCAATTATCTTGCCTTCCAGCTCTTCAGCAAGTTCTGGATTATCGCCTATTAGTGACTTAACAGCATCTCTACCTTGCCCTAATTTGGTGTCTCCGTAGCTAAACCATGAGCCACTTTTTTTAATGATTTCATATTCAACGCCCAAATCAAGTATTTCACCAACTTTTGAAACGCCTAGCCCATACATTATATCAAACTCAGTAGTTTGAAATGGTGGTGCTACTTTATTCTTTACAACTTTGACCTTAGCCCTGTTACCTAAAACCTTGTCTCCATCTTTAATTTGTGTTCTTCTTCTAATATCTAGACGAACTGAAGCATAAAATTTCAATGCATTACCACCAGTAGTGGTTTCAGGGTTACCAAACATAACACCAATCTTTTCTCTTAACTGATTGATAAAGATCACTGTACAATTTGTTTTATTGATAGTACCCGTAAGCTTTCTAAGAGCCTGTGACATCAAACGAGCATGTAGGCCCATTTTTGAATCACCCATCTCTCCTTCTATCTCACTTTTTGGTGTCAAGGCAGCCACCGAGTCAATGACTACGATATCTACAGCACCAGAACTAATCAAGTTATCGGCAATTTCTAAAGCTTGTTCCCCGTAATCAGGTTGAGATATGATTAAATTATCAATATCTACACCTAAATTCGAAGCATAAAAACGGTCAAAAGCGTGCTCTGCATCAATAAAAGCAGCAATTCCTCCTGCTTTTTGAGCCTCTGCCATGGCGTGTAAAGCCAATGTTGTTTTACCTGAAGATTCAGGTCCAAAAATTTCTACTACCCTTCCTCTTGGATATCCACCAACGCCTAAGGCCAGATCTAAGCCTAATGAACCCGACGGGATAACTTCTATATCCTGATAGGGCACATCTCCCATTTTCATAACAGAACCTTTTCCATAGGTTTTATCCAGTTTATCAAGGGTTAACTGTAGTGCTTTTAATTTTGCTGCTTTTTCTTTGTCTTCTGCCATAATCAGTCGTAAAATTTATCTGTTTTTCTATTTATTGAACGGTAGCTAAAATAGGAATTTTTAGGGGTATTAATTCCTATAATGAGCAACATAATTATTAACAATCTTTTTAAGTATTAGGCTTTTCTTTTTCTCTTAATATTCATTAATAGGAAATGATTTATGAAGTAAACTAAATCCTCAATAAAATTTAATTAATAGAGTTATTATTCCTGTAATTACACAACCTTATGGTTCAGATGGTGTTAATTCATCAACTGGTATTGGCGATATTAGTTATACAGCTTGGTTAGCGCCTACTAAAGCGTCTCAAATTACCTGGGGAGTTGGTCCTGTCTTTCAAATACCAACAGCTTCTAATCCAGACGAATTTGGAACAAGAGAATTTGGTATTGGCCCATCAGTAGTGGCATTGACAACCATTAATCAGTGGGTTGCCGGAGTTGTTATCAATAATGTTTGGACTTTTGGTGACGCCAAAGAAAACAAGTTCTTATTCCAATATTTTGTGAATTATAACCTTCCTAAAGCCTGGTATATCGTATCTGCACCTATTTTAACGGCAAATTGGAATGCCGAAAGTGGCGAACAATGGATCGTACCTTTTGGTGGTGGAGCTGGTAAAGTGTTTAGAATTGGAAAACAACCAATCAATGTGAATGCACAAACCTATTATAATACTGTTAGACCTGATGGTTGGGGTGATTGGCAATTTAGATTACAAGTACAATTACTTTTTCCTAAAAAACCTAAATAAGTTGATGAATTTTTTCTAATAATAATCTCTGATTACTTGATAATCATGTATGTATGTGGAATTCCATCCTCCATATAATCCTCTCCTGTTGATTCAAAACCCAGAGATTCATAAAACTTTCTTAAATACCTTTGCGCACCAATTTTAATAGTTTTGGTATGATAAAGTGATTCTATCTGCTCAATTGATTTTGACATCAACTCAAATCCTAATCCATCTTTTCTATAGTCTTGATGCACTACTACTCTTCCAATGGCGGCCTCTTTATAATACTCATCCGGGCCGAATAATCTTGTATAAGCAACTGTTTTACCTTCATCCGTTCTTCCAAAAAAATGATAGGCAATTTGATCTTTTCCATCCAAGTCTAGATAAGGACAGTCTTGCTCAACTACAAAAATATCAAGACGCAACTGGATAATATCATGGAATTCAGAAAGGGTTAATTCTTTAAAACTTTTCAGTGTCCAGTTCATTTACTTTTTAATTAATCCTGAATAATAAAATCTTTGTGATCATCTCTTTCAAATTCAGGTTGCAGATTGGAGTGATTGATGTGAAACTTTTCAAATAAAATGAGCTCAACTTTTGAACATATCTGGTCGAAATCAGATAATTTAATATCCTTATTAAACTCTATATGTGCCTCAAAATGAACATCATGATCATTTAATTGCCAAATATGTACATGATGAATATTATCAATCTCCGGGACTGATATAATCTCCTTCTGAATAGCTTCTATTTCAAGATGTTTAGGAGCAAAAAGCATTAGTATTTTAAGGGAGTCTATAAAGATGCTCCAACTCATAAAAAGAAGGTAGATAGAAATTATAATAGTTAATATAGCATCCAGCCAATATATCTGATAATACTTCATTAATAAACCGCCTATCAAAACTGCAACAGAAGTTAGCATATCAGTAATCAGGTGAAGATATGCTGATTTCATATTTAAATTATGATTGGCATCTTTCTTTAATAATAAGACACTTAAACCATTACCAAGAATAGCTATAAAAGCCAGCCATATCACTAAATCAGAAGCAATTTCACGAGGATCATTTAATCTTTTAACGGCTTCAATGGCCAAAAAAACCGCTATGATAATCAAAGTAGATGAATTAATAAAAGCTGCTATGATTTCAGCTCTTTTAAATCCAAAAGTTTGGTGTAAAGTTTGTTTCTTTTTATTGCTTAAAATATTAGCAACATAGCTTATGATTAAAGATATAACATCAGATAAATTATGAACTGCATCTGAAATTAAAGCCAAGCTTCCTGAAATAATTCCACCAATTACCTGTGAGGCGGTAATTATTATGTTTAATACAATTGAAAAAAGTAGTCTGTTTCCAGACAATTGGCCATGTTGATGTGTGTGGTGATGACCCATAGAAAATTTTTATTTAACAGTAGGAATCTTATCTATTCTATTTTGATGTCGTCCTCCCTCAAATTCAGTATTAATAAATGTCTTTACAAACTGTAAAGCATCTTCTTTAGAGACAAATCTAGCTGGTATACTTAAAACATTTGCATCATTATGTTGTCTGGCAAGAGATACCAATTCATTATTCCAACATAAAGCTGCGCGAATTTTTTGGTGATGATTCGCTGTCATTGCAGCTCCATTACCACTTCCACATATAATAATCCCTAGATCAGCTGAGCCAGATTCAACAGCTTCTGCAACAGGATGAATGGCGTCAGGGTAATCCATACTTTGATTATCATCTGTACCAAAATTTTGAACCTCGATACCGTTATCTTTTAAATAATCTACAATTTCAAACTTATATTCAGTCCCTGCGTGATCATTTCCAATTGCTAGTTTCATCCTTTTATTTTTAAACAAAATTAAGATTATTCAAGTAATAAACATAAAATTATTGCATTGTTAATCAATGTTTACATTCTACTGATTTGGAAGGCTTTATAATTATAGCTAATTGTTGATTAAATTAGCGATAGTTCTGATAAATATATTTTGCAAATCAAGCTTATTTACCTATTGATTAAAACAAATAAAACAAACAAATTTATTTGTAAGAATTTCACCTCTATTTATTAACAGGTTTTAACAGTATTATTATCAATATTTTTAATTTAGTTTTACATTTAAAACAGTTAATACAACAATATTAAATTGTGTATAACTCAAAAATAAAATTGATTATTAGGCTTTTAGTTTTTTATAAACTGTTTATAGTTTTTTAAAACTGATATTTCATAATTTTATTTAATCTTTTTATTGGGTGTATTAACAAGCTATAATACACATCATTTCTTTTTTTAAAATTTAAATTAAATCTATTAATAATATTATAGTTGTTAATAACAAAAAAATAGAAGGAAGAAAATGAATGATTAAATGTTATCAGAAGTTAATTGAAAATATAAAGATGTAGTCTGAGTTGTTTGGTTACATTCTACTTTTTTAAAAGTATAATCTATACTTTTTTTTGCTGCTAAAATACTTAGGGCAAAAATAAGAATACAGAGAATGATTATTTTAACTACTGGTTTCATATACTCTATAGACGAGACATTTTTGAATATGTTACAAAAATGTTAAAATTCTTAAATATTTTATGATATGATAAATTGAATAGCCTTAGGAATAAGGCTTATTGATACATCTCCTTTCCCAAGTAGTTCACCGTCAGCTTGTATATACGAAGAATGATTATTTACAGTATTAATTGTTTTTTCTCTAAAACACTGAGATTCTTTTATTTTATTGATCCCTCCTAAATACAATTTAAAGATATGTCGAATCACCTGTAGTATTTTAATATTTGATATATAGGTAATATCAAAAAAACCATTTTCGTGGCGTTTATAATCAGTTAATTGCATTCCAGATCCAGAAAATTTACATAGACCAATACTTATTAAAAACATTTTAGAATTGAAATTATCCTTTTCAGTTTTTAAAATAAATTGATGAGGTTGGTATACTTTTAAACTGGATAAGGCAGCAAAAATATAAGCTAAAGAACCCCATTTAGAAAAGGAGGCGATGTTTTTAACAACAAAAGCATCAAAACCAATTCCAGCTGCATTCATAAAGAATTCTTCTTGTTGTGATTCTTTAAACACGATGCTACCTATATCTTGATAGATTACTTTATTCTTAATAATTGTTTGAATGGCCTTTGCAGGATTGGATGAAATATTATAATTTTTAACCCAATCATTACCGGTACCAATTGGAATAACAGCAAGAGATATTTTCTCAGTTGCAATTTGATTTTGATTCATGATTCCGTTTACCATATGGTGCAGGGTACCATCACCTCCAATACAGATAAATTTACGATAACCATTTACTATTGCTTTTTCAACTAATAATTTTTCATGATGTGTATATTCTGTGGATATAAAATCAAAACGTAATTGATGACTAACCAGTAATTTTTTTATAGTTGTAATAGTTTTTTTATTTTTTCCTCCCCCAGATACTGGGTTGAAAATAATGTACCAAACAGATTTCATTTGTAAGTGATTCAATTGATGCAAATTACGATTTGTTTTTTATTATGCTTTTTAGAATTGATTGTCATTATAATACGTACTTTTAAAAATTAGAAATATTGAATTAATGACAAGAAAGAAACATAGTATTTACAAGAAAAAAGGAAACGTAATTAAAGATTTAAGTAAAAGAATTTTACAAGTTTTTAATCAGAATTCCAATAAGCTATTGAATTATAAACAGCTTGCAGCTAAATTGGATATCGATGATGCCAATGGAAGGAATCAAATAATTAAAGAACTACAAGATTTAAAAATTCAGGAAAGAATAGAAGAAAAAGAAAGAGGTAAATTCGTTTTAGTAGCTCAAAGTCATTATTATGAGGGTATTATAGAAGTCACATCAAGAGGTAATGCTTATGTAGTATGTGAAGATTTGGAACATGACATTTATATTCCATCAAGAAATTTAAACCATGCTTTAAATGGTGATTTAGTTAAAGTATATGTTTATAAGAGAAAGAAGAATAAAAAACAGGAAGGTGATATAGTAGAAATATTAGAAAGAGCTAAGACTGAATTTGTAGGCGTTTTACAAAAAAATAAAACATTTGGTTTTGTGGTTCCAGATGACCATAAAATGTATGCAGATATTTTCATTGCGTCAGATCAACTTGCTGAGGCTGAAGATGGGGATAAGGTATTGGCTAAAATGACAGATTGGCCTACTAATTCAAAGAATCCATTTGGACAAATCATCCAGGTACTTGGTAAACCAGGTGATCACGATACTGAGATTCATTCTATTTTACTCGAATATGGTTTACCATATACTTTTCCTGAAGAGGTTGAGGCCTATGCTTCAAATATTCCAATTGAAATAACGAAAGAAGAAATTGGTAAGAGAAGGGATATGAGAAAGGACCTTACCTTTACCATTGACCCTAAAGACGCTAAAGATTTTGATGATGCTTTATCATTTATGGTCTTAGAAAACGGAGATTACGAAATTGGAATTCATATAGCAGATGTTTCTCATTATGTCAAAGAGAAGACGGTGCTTGAAGATGAAGCTTATGAGCGCGCTACCTCAGTTTATTTAGTGGATAGGGTGGTTCCGATGTTGCCTGAAATTTTATCGAATAATGTATGTTCATTGAGACCTAATGAAGAAAAACTAACATTTTCGGCTGTATTTAAAATGAATGAAAAAGGGCATGTATTAGATTCCTGGTTTGGTAGGACTGTAATATATTCAGATAAGAGATTTGCTTATGAAGATGCTCAGGAAATTATTGAAGGAAATGAAACAGATGTTAATGAATCTATAAAGGAAGCAATTTTAACCCTGGATGGTTTAGCAAAGAAAATAAGAAAAAGAAGAATGGCAGAAGGTGCTATTTCATTTGATAAAACTGAAGTCAGGTTTAACCTTGATGAAGATGCGAATCCGATTGGAGTATATGTGAAAGAAAGTAAAGATGCTAATAAACTTATTGAAGAATTCATGTTACTTGCTAATAGAAAAGTAGCAGAGTTTATTGGAAAGAAGAAAAAAACTTTTATCTACAGGGTTCACGACGAACCGAATATTGATAAGCTAGGATTATTGCAAGGCATTATCTCTAAGTTTGGATATAGAATAGATACCAACTCAAGAGAATCAACTTCAGATTCGCTTAATAAATTACTTGCTGATGTTCATGGAAAGGCTGAATCTAATATGATTGAGACCTTAACAATAAGATCAATGAGTAAGGCTATTTATACCACTGAGAACATTGGTCATTACGGATTGGCTTTTGATTATTATACTCATTTTACCTCTCCAATCAGAAGGTATCCTGATGTTATGGCACACCGTTTGTTACAGTATTATTTAGATGGAGGTGATTCAGTGAAAGTTGATAAATATGAAGAGAAATGTAAACACTCTTCAGAAAGAGAATATATGGCCAGTAAGGCTGAACGGGATTCTATCAAATATATGCAGGTAAAATACATGCAAGACCACCAGGATCAGGAATTTGTAGGCGTAATTTCTGGCGTTACAGAGTGGGGTATTTATGTAGAAATCATTGAAAATAAATGTGAAGGAATGGTGAGGATTAAAGATATAAGAAGCGATTATTTTATCTTTGATGAGAAGCAATATGCCTTGATAGGTCAGGCCGATAAAAGAATGTATCAGTTAGGAGATCAGGTTACTGTTACAGTTAAAAATACGGATCTTGAAAGAAAGCATCTAGATTTTAATTTAGTAGAAGAGTAAGGGTGTAACAAATAGCGTTTTTATGGGTCTAATAAAGAGAATTATTAGATTAAATAAATATTTAAATTAAAATATAATTAAATGAAAGGATTAGTTTTTACCCTGATGTTTGTGACAAGTTTTTGTTTCGCCCAGGAAAAAGTTACGATGAATCTTGGAGATTTTCATAGTTTAAAAACCTATAGAGGCTTGCAGGTTGAGCTGATAAAAAGTGACGAGTCAAAAGTGATTATTGATGGTAATAGGTCATCAGAAGTTACCGTTAAAAATAACAATGGTACTTTAAAAATTTCTATGAGCATTACCCATACTTTTTCAGCAGATGACGTGATGGTGTATTTGTATTATAATGATGAAATTAATCTGATTGATGCAAATGAAGGTTCACATATTTTTACAGATGAAGTCTTTAAACAAGAAAAAATTACTTGTAAAGCACAGGAAGCTGGACGAATAGTATTAGAATTGGATTCTGATCAACTCGATGTAACGGTTGTAACTGGTGGTGAAGTTAAATTAAAAGGAGTTTCAAAGAATCAAAATGTAAAATCCAATACAGGAGGAATTTATAAAGGAGAAAGACTGGAAACAGAATACACTAATGTTTCGGCAAAAACCGGAGGAATGGCAAAAGTATCGGCTTCTAAATTAGTTGATGCCAGCGCCAGTACAGGTGGTATTATAAACATAGTAGGAGATCCTGAAGAAGTAAAGAAAAGTGAGTCACTAGGTGGATATGTCAAACAATAGGTAATAAATAAGAATTTAATTATTAACTTTGTGATCTAAATGATAAAATAATGATGTTACAGACAATTTTTTTAGGTTTTGTTGGTCCATGGCAATGGATTATCATCGGTTTAGCCATTTTGTTACTTTTTGGAGGTAAAAAATTACCTGAATTGATGAAAGGATTAGGAACAGGCATTAAAGAATTCAAAAATGCCACGAATGACGAGGAAGAAGCTCAAAAAGCAGAAGAGAAAAAATAATTCCTTAATATTACGGATATAAAAAAACCTCCAATTTAATTGGAGGTTTTTTGTTTTAATTCCTGTGATAAACTGGTTTATTTTGACTTATTCTTTTCGTCCATATCCCTTATTTTATTGGCAGCCAGCAACGAAGCGGTCATATCATTTAACATAGAACTTGCAGCGTTCGGATTATTAGGTAATAAAATAAGATTTGAGCTACTATCTGCTCCTATAGATTGTAAGGTATCATAATGCTGTGTAATCACAATTAAAGCAGAAGCTTCTTGAGGGTTGATTCCAGCTTTGTTTAATGTATCAACACTTTCTTCAAGACCTCTAGCAATTTCTCGACGCTGATCAGCAATACCCCTACCTTGTAAACGTTTGCTTTCAGCCTCAGCTTTAGCTCTTTCAACTATTAATATACGTTGAGCATCTCCTTCATGCTGAGCGGCTACTTTTTCTCTTTCTGCCGCGTTAATCCTATTCATAGCCTCTTTTACTGAAGAGTCCGGATCAATATCAGTAACAAGCGCCTTGACAATATCATATCCATAATCAAGCATGGCCTGTTTTAAATCGTTTTTAACGGC
The DNA here is from genome assembly GCF_030409835.1 of Lutimonas halocynthiae. GTDB lineage: Bacteria > Bacteroidota > Bacteroidia > Flavobacteriales > Flavobacteriaceae > Lutimonas > Lutimonas halocynthiae. Next base: position 419,200 of record NZ_JAUFQO010000001.1, on the reverse strand, counting down.
AATGGCAATTTCATCTTTTTTTTCGAACACATCGTCCAGAATCATTTTAGGGATTTCAGCCCTTACCAAATCAAATATATAGGCTGTTAATTGTTCATGTGGGTTTTGTAGTCTATAAAAGGCATCGTAAACCTTATCCTTCAATATTTGGTATTGCACAGATATTTTGAGATGTACAAATACGTCATCTTTGGTTTTAGTTTCAACAACTACATCGAGTTGTTGTATTCTTAAACTCAAACGTGCCGCAATGCGATCTACAAAAGGTATTTTAAACTGAAGTCCGGCCCAGCGTATACTGTTGAATTTCCCGAATCTTTCAATAATGTAGGCTGTTTGCTGTTTGACCATAAACAGTCCTAAAAATAGAATGACAAGGGCTAATAAAATAAAGGGAATCGCAGTAATCATAACAAGAATTTTTTAGATAAAAATGATTACTAAAGTTACGAATAATAATTTCATTATTAGACATTGAAGTAATTGGAAAATTTATTTACTATTTTTGAGATATAAAAGAAAAAACCAAACATGAAAAGATTTCTTACATATGCCGGAGTATCGATATTAATCGTTTTTATCCTATACATTGTTTTTATATATTTTGTGACTTTTAGCGAAGGATACAGAGCAGGAGAACTTATTAAAATATCTAAAAGAGGATTGCTAGTTAAAACCTGGGAAGGAAGATTGAGCCAAGGCGTTTCAGAAGAGCAACAGTTCAATTTTTCAGTACAGAAAAGTGATGCTAAAGTTTTGCAAGATCTAAAAGATTTTCAAGGTAAAAGAGTAAAAGTAACTTATATTGAAAGGTTTGGAACCTTCTTCTGGCTTGGAGACACAAAGTATTATGTGAAAGAAGTAGAATTACTCAAAGACAATAAGGATTTAAATAATGACTAAGCAAGCTTTTAAAACAACAAAAGAATCTGAGATCGTGCTTACCGAACTCATGTTGCCATCGCATTCAAATTTTAGCGGAAAAATTCACGGTGGTTTTATTTTATCCTTGATGGATAAAACAGCCTTTACAGCAGCAACAAAATTCAGCAGCCATTATTGTGTAACCGCTTCTGTTAACAGGGTAGATTTTTTAAATCCAATTGAAGTAGGGGAGTTGGTAACCTTAAAAGCCAAAGTTAATTATGTTGGAAATTCCTCAATGGTTGTAGGAATCAGAGTTATTTCGCAGAATATCATGACGGGAGAAGAAAAACATTGTAATTCCTCCTATTTTTCAATGGTAGCAAAAGATAAAAATGGACAGAGCACTAAAGTTCCAGGATTAATCATTTCAAATAAAGAAGATTTGAGAAGATTTCTCAGATCTATCGAGCATATTAACAACAGGAATGATCGTAAAACAGAATTCAGTAAGAAAAATTTTATTCCTGAAAACTATGCTGAAACATTAAAGAATTACAATATCAAGCTTGAATTATAAGCTTTATCCTAATTTTTCGACCGCTGAACGAATTCTGGCCATTGTTTCGTCTCTTCCTATCAAAAATGCAATATCAGACAAATGAGGGCCTTTTAAAGCGCCAACAAGACTAAGTCTCAAGGGTTGCATCACTTTACCAAAACCAATTTCCTTAGAAGTGATCCATTCTTTAATGGTCATTTCAATCGTTTCAGAAGTATAATCTGAAATAGTAGCAATGACTTCAGTCAATTCATTCATAAGATCAGCTGTACCTTCCTTCCAGTTCTTTTTAGCAGCTTTAGCATCATATGCTTCAGGCGCCATAAAAAAGAAACTACCAAGTTCCCATAGATCTTCTACAAAAGTGGCTCTTTCTTTGATCAGACCTACAACTTTGACAATATAGTCAGCATCCAGGTTTTTGTCAAAAGAATTGCCAAGGTGTTTTTCCAAAACTGGAATAAACAATTCAGAAATTGCCTTGTCTTCTGATTTTATTAGGTATTGATGCTGGAACCATTTGGTCTTCTCAGCGTCAAACTTAGATCCTGACTTTCCTACTTTAGCAATGTCAAAAGCTTCAATTAATTCCTCTAGAGTGAAGAGCTCTTGTTCTGTTCCAGGGTTCCATCCTAAAAAAGCCAGCATATTGATAAAAGCTTCCGAGAAATAGCCATCTTCTTTGTAGCCTCTAGATACCTCACCGGTTGCTTCGTTGGTATAGGCTAATGGAAAAACCGGAAAACCGAGTTTATCCCCATCTCTTTTACTTAGTTTACCCTTTCCAGTTGGTTTTAAGATAAGTGGTAGATGTGCAAATTCAGGAGCTTCCCACCCAAATGATCGATACAATAAAACGTGTAAAGCCATAGACGGTAACCATTCTTCTCCTCTGATCACATGACTGATCTCCATTAAATGGTCATCAACAATATTAGCCAAATGATAGGTAGGCATTCCGTCAGATTTAAAAAGAATTTTATCATCTAGAACATTTGTGTCTATTTTTATGTCTCCCCTGATCATATCCTTAAGTTCAAGAATTTCATCAACGGGAGATTTAAAACGAATTACATATTTTTCTCCTGCATCGATTCTCTTTTGAACCTCTTCGGTGGATAGACTTAAAGAGTTTGTTAGTTTTTCTCTGTTATGCCAGTTGTATATAAAAGTTTTTCCTTTTTCCTGGTGGTCATTTCTGTGAAAATCTAGTTTTTCTGCCGTATCAAAGGCATAATAGGCATGTCCACTTTCAATAAGTTGATCAGCGTATTTCTGATATAAATCTTTTCTTTCAGATTGTCGATAAGGTCCAAAGTTGCCTTCTTTTCCAGGACCTTCATCAAAAGGAATCTGTGACCAATCTAACGCATCAACTATGTATTGTTCAGCATTTGCAACATATCTGTTTTGATCAGTATCTTCAATTCTAAGAACGAAAGTTCCGTTGTGTTTTTTGGCAAAAAGATAATTGAATAAGGCAGTTCTAACACCACCAATATGTAACGGGCCCGTTGGACTCGGCGCAAATCGTACTCTAACTTGTTTTGACATCTGATGCAAATTTTGCGCAAAGATAAGACCTTCCCTTGATTTTTAATAAGCCATGAGTTTATTATATTTGACAAAAAGATTATTATGATCGATAAAAGTTTTAAGCTGACACTTGTTATGCTTTTAATATGTCAATTTTCAATGGCTCAAATCATTGATCTTGTATATCTGAACGGGGATACTGAGCAGGTGGCATATAGAAACAAAACCGCCACTAGCAAAGGTATTAAATTAACTAATGGAGAACTGGTAAAGTACACCAACTTATCGTTGATAAGCACCAATAATTTTGAAGCGTTTGACAAGATATTTCGCAAAGCAGATAATAGATATCCCAATTTAAAGATTGAGTTTACAGGAGATAAGAATGCCTATTCACTTCAATTGGAGAAATTAAGTAAAAAGAGAACAGGAGCCGATGTAACAAGAGCGGCTGGAGGAATTATGACAATTCTGGGTGTGTTATCTGGAGACAGAGGTTTGACTGCAGCCGGATTGGCAACCAATGCAGCAGGGCGTATCGCGAGAGATATCAATGATGACAGAACGTCAAATACGCAAACAGCGATGTTGAATGATCTTGATGAAAGAACTAAAGAAAATGAGGCAGGTGAGCTTCAACAGCCGAAAGATGAGAAATCAGAAGAAGCATTGATGCGAGAGGAATATGGTGAAGAGAATGTAGATGGTTTGATAGAGTTGATAGACAAAAATTATGAAAAAGCGCTAGCCTATGCAAATGTAGGAGAATTGTCTAAAGATGCGAATTATCGCTTATCGGCAATTTGGTTGAAGGCCATGATTGCAGCCGAAAAGGAAGATACCCTGGAGGCCAAAAATCAATACGAAAGATTAATTACATTCGATCCGGAGATAAAGGAGTTTGAAGAAGCCGAAAGAGAAGTTAAACTCCTGTTACAAGAAGTTGAAAGCATAAGAAACGAAGAATGAAAAAGATAAAATTAATAGTAGCATTAGCAATAAGTATCCTCTTTTTCCAGAATAGTAACGCACAAGATTGGCCCGATTTGAATAGATTTAGAAAACAAAATAATAGTTTAGGATTGCCTTCTCCAGAGGAGAAAAGAGTTGTGTTTATGGGTAATTCTATTACTGAGGGATGGCCCAATAAAGATCCAGAATTTTTTAAAAACCCAAATTATATCAACCGAGGAATAGGGGGGCAAACAACACCCCAAATGTTGTTGCGCTTTAGAGCAGACGTGATTGATTTACAACCAAAAGTTGTAATCATTTTGGCTGGCACAAATGACATTGCGGGCAATACTGGCCCCATGACTTTAGAGGAAATAAGAGACAATATTATTTCAATGTCTGAGTTGGCTACAGCAAATGGAATTGAAGTAATTATTTCATCTGTTTTACCAGCCTTTGATTATGCCTGGAGGCCTGGCTTAGAGCCCAATATAAAGATCCCGCAATTGAATGCCATGTTAAAGAACTATGCCGAAAAAAATGATTTAATCTACCTGGATTATTTCAGCGCTATGGCAGATGATCAAAATGGCTTACCAAAAGAACTAGCAGAAGATGGAGTTCACCCCACTACAAAAGGTTATGCCATTATGAAACCAATGGTTATTGAAGCCATTGACAGAGCCTTGAATCAATAGTTGGTACTACTTTTTCATGAATGAAATAGCTTAAAAATTGAACTTTTAATTGATTCTGGTTTTTGCCTTCCTTGTTGCCAGAGGTCAGATTTAACCATTGAAATGGTCTTTTAGCAATCTGACATTATCTGGAATGATTCTAGATAATTCTTATCTTTGAACATTTTCTTATAAATTATAGCAAAACTCTTTAACAGATACTTATAAAGTATTTAGTTCAAAACGCTTTCTTGATTTGTATTTCGATTAGGAAAAATAGGATCATAGTTCCCTATTGTAAATAGAGAATATAATCAAGTTAAATCTAAAACTAATTAATATGAAATTGGTAAAACCCTTAACAGTCCTTCTTTTAACATTATTGATGGCATGCAATTTTGAAACTAAAAAAAAAGAAGCTGCTGATGCTGTTTTTACTAACGGTAAAGTATATACGGTAAACGAATCACAACCGTGGGTAGATGCCTTTGCGGTAAAAGATGGAAAATTTTTGGCAGTTGGAAGTAATGAAGAAATCAAAGCCTATATGGGAGAAGGCACAGAAGTCGTTGACTTAAAAGGACAATTTATAACACCTGGGTTTATTGACACACATTTTCATTCTGTAGCGGCATCCGTTCTCACCTCTGAATTCAATACTGGATCAGCTGAAACAAATGAAGAAATGTATAAAATGCTTCGTGAATTTGCTGCTTCTTTACCTGAAGAGAGAACAAAACCATTAATAACCTATGGTTGGCATTTGGCTAATTTTCCGCCAGAAGGACCAAAAAAAGAGGATCTTGATGAAATCTTTGGAGACCTTCCAGTATTATTTGTCCGCTCAGATGGACATGGGGCCTGGGCAAATACCGCAGCTTTAAAAGTAGCAAATATCACTAAAGATACTCCAGATCCGACGGAGCAAAGTTATTACCAACGAGATGCCAATGGTGAAGCCACTGGTTTTATTGAAGAGATACCAGCTTATTTTGGAGTGTATTTTCCAATGATTGGAGATATTTCTGAAGAATGGTTGGAAGGCGTTGTTTCAAAAGCGTTTCCTAAATTTCCAGCGGTTGGACTTACTTCTGTATTTGATCCTGGAGTATTGTTTGCGGAGTCTATTCCTGCCATGAATGCAGTTAATAGTTTTAATAAAAAACATGGTGCTGTAATGCGTGTATCTATGTCACATTATTCAATGAATTTAGAAGATGATTTTGCAGCAGCACAGGCCTTAATAAATAATTCGAAAAGTGAAGATGTGTATTCAAACTCTATAAAAATAAATGTTGACGCTTCTATTGAAACAGGCACTGGGTTCTTAAAAGAGCCTTATTCAGGGAAATATGAAGGTACAGGAATGACTGTGTTTCCAATTGATGAATTTAATGCTTTAGTTAACAAATGTTATAAAAATGGGGTAAACATGCATTTTCATGTATGTGGTGATGCCGGGATAGATATGGTAATAGATGCTATGGAAGCAGCTATTGCTGAGCATGGTGAGGGTTTAGCAAGAGGAAATATGACACATGCTATGATGATTGATCCTGCAGATATGCCGCGTTTTAATGACGCGAATACTGGGGTTAGTTTCAGCGCTTTATGGATCATGCCTGGACCATCGATGGATGTTAATTATGATGTCGTTGGAAAAGAAAGAGCTGATGCTTTTTATCCTGCAGGTAGCGTAGTAAGCGCAGGTGGTAAAGTAGGTATTGGTTCAGATTATCCTGTAGCAACAACATTTCCAAGTTATGCTCCATTAGATAATATTGAAATGTTTGTACGTAGAGCAAGAGCAGGGAAAAAAGATGCTAAACAGCAAGGGCATGATGAAGATAAACTATCATTAGAAGATGCTATAAAAGCAGCAACAATTAGTAATGCTTGGTTAATGAATGGTGATAAAGAATTTGGTTCAATTGAAGTTGGTAAATCTGCAGACTTTGTGGCTTTGGAAAAAAGTTTGTTTGATGTGCCAGAACATGAAATAAGTCAAGTTAGTATTAATGCAACATACTATAAAGGTAATGCAACCTTTGAAAGAGAAAACAATTAAAAATCATGAAAAAAATTCAATTAATACTGTCAGTATTAGTTATAACCTTACTAATTGGTTGTAAGTCTGAAACAAAACAGGAAGCTGCGGATATGGTTTTTACCAATGGTAATGTGATTACAGTTGATGAAGAACAACCTTCAGCGGAAGCAGTGGCCATAAAGGATAATAAAATCGTGTTTGTAGGTTCTTCTGAAGATGCTAAGGCTTACATAGGCGAAGGTACAGAAACTACAGATTTGGCAGGTAAAACCATGATGCCAGGGTTTGTTAGCGGGCACGACCACATTATCGCTTCCCAATGGACAAAGCAAGGTCTTGATTTAAACGGAGCGACCAATAAAGAAGAGACCTATGCATTAATTAAAAAATATGTAGCCGATAATCCAGACATGGAGTATTATACCGGAATGGGATATAATAAAACGTTGATGGGTGGTTTTCCAACAGCAAAAGAGTTGGATGAACTTATTCCTGACAAAGTCGCTATTTTCCTCGATTTTACCATTCATGATGCCTGGTTAAATTCAGAAGCGATGAAGGCTGGTGGGATTACAAAAGATTCACCTGATGACGTTCCTGGAGTAACATACTGGGTAAGAGATACCGCAGGTACGCCCTCCGGTGTTGGAGTAGAACTAGCCTGGTTTCCAACCTATGCGAAAGTGATGTGGAATCCTGAGAAAATGATAGAAGATAGCCGTGAATTTCTGCATAGCAATGCAATAGCAGCAGGTTATACTACCATGTTAACGCCTGGCCTAGTAACCCCAAATTTCAGTAATACAGAAGGTATGTTTGATGATTTAGAGATTACCATGCAAATACTTACAAAGCTTGATAATGAAGGGAAATTAGGTATACGGTCATTCGTCCAACCAGCTTATAAAGATGCCAATTCTGATCCTATAGAATTTAGCAAACGTGTTAAAGAGTTTGCTGATAAGTATAACGGAGATCATTTAAGGGTTCATGGTATTAAAATTCACCCTGAAGGCACATGGAGTTCAGGAGGTGTACTTATGGTTGAGCCATGGGAAGGGACTGATGATTACGGCGCTTCGGCTACCTCTCCAGACCGGATGAAAGAAGTGCTTCTGGCTGCAAACCCTCTTGGATTGGATGTATTTACACATGTTGAAGGATCAGGTTCTGTGGCAGGTAAAATTGACGCTATTCTTGCCTCAAGAGAAGCCGGTAATACCGATGAAAGAAATGCCTTACATCACTTTCAAATCGCGACCCCTGCTGACTTACAAAGAACCATTGACCACAACATCCCTGTGAATGTTACTCCAATTTTCTCAACAGATTGGGCAAGTCAGGATAAGGACTATCTAAGAATGTTAGGTAAAGAAAGAACAAGTACGCATGTGGCAAGATATGCTGATGTAATTGGTGCTGGGAACAAGGTGAGTATTTCATCAGATATACCATCATCACCTGTAGAAAGTGTTGGCGCTTTAACACAAATTCAGACAGCCGTAACTTTCAGAAATCCATTAGATTTTGAAAATTCTAAAAAATTTCCAGCTGATGCTAAAACCCTAACAGTAGCCCAAGCTATTCAAGCGGTAACAATTAACCCGGCATGGCAAATTAGAATGGAAGATAAAATTGGTTCAATTGAAGTTGGAAAATACGCAGATTTTGTGATCCTAGAAGCAAGTCCTTATGAAGTGGATGAAACTAAAATTAAAGACATCAAGGTTATCGGTACTATTATGGATGGCAAATACACTTATAAATCAGATGATAAACAAGCTGTATTGAAAACACATCCTAAACATTTTGTACCAATACCAGCAGCGCTAAAAGGTTGTAATCATGGATCGCATTTATAAATGAACAATTTATTTGAAGTGTTTATTAAATAAATAAAAAAATAATTAGGGTTTTTCATTAATAATTACACTGTTATAAGCAAGAGACACTAAATACTTAAAAAATAAACTAACATGAAAAAAATTCAATTAACACTCTCAGTATTATTTATAAGCTTACTAATAAGTTGTAATACTGAAACTAAAAAAGAAACCGCGGATATGGTTTTTACCAATGGTAATGTGATTACTGTTGATGAAGCGCGACCTGCAGCAGAGGCCGTAGCGGTTAAAGACGGTAAGATTGTCTTTGTAGGATCTAGCGAAGAAGCACAGGCCTACATTGGCGAAGGTACTGAAACCACTGACTTGGCAGGTAAAACAATGATGCCTGGCTTTGTGAGTGCACATGATCACCTTATAGCGTCTTCATGGGTGTCTTTAGGCGTTCAAATCTATGATGCTAAAGATAGGGCTGAAGCGCTTGCTATGATTAAAGCATATGCTGAAGCCAATCCAGACAAAAAAGTAATTCAAGGTATTGGTTGGGATACCAATATGTTAGGGGGATACCCAGTTGCTACGGAATTAGATGCAGCTGTACCTAACAGACCGGCCTTTATTTTGGATAATACCATTCATGATGCCTGGTTAAATACAGCGGCTTTAACAGCTGCGAATATTACGAAAGACACCCCAGATACAGTTCCGGGTGTAACCTTTTGGATGCGAGATGCTGAAGGAAACCCAACAGGAATTGCCATTGAAATACAATGGTTTGAAGCTTATGGTGAAGTTGCCTGGGATCCTGAAAATATGATTAGAGAAAGTGCAGAAGAATTATATGCTGCTGCTGCAAGTAATGGAACGACTACTTTTTTATGCCCTGGAATTGTGACACCCAACATTAAAGATGTTCATGATAAGATGGAAAAAGATTTTGTGGTAGCCATGGACTTATTAAAAGAAAAAGAGGATAACGGAACCTTAAAAATGCGTACAGTGGCACTTCCAATGTATAAAAGTGCTATTGGTGATCCTCAAAAATTTGTAGATTTTGGTCTTAGAATGAATAAGAAATACAACTCTGACAAGTTGATGGTTACGAGCCTTAAAATTCATCCTGAAGGGAATACCGTAGCTGGAACTGCACCACATATTGAAAACTATCTAGGTACAGATGGGAATGGATCTTTCAATGTGCAGCCTGAAGAGACTATGTCAATTGTTACCCAAGCTGCTAAGGTAGGTTTGGATGTGATGATACATACTGATGGTGACCGCTCATCAAAAGCTGCCGTTGATGCTATATTGGCTGCTCGTGAAATTGATGCAGATAACAGAAGTGCTTTGCACCATGCTATTTTTGTTCATCCAGATGATCAACAACGTATTATTGACAATAAAATACCGGTAAACTCTACACCAAATTTTACGAATACTTTTGGTAATGGTGATAAAGATAATATTAGAATTAGAGGAGAAGAGCAAGTGAATTCTTCTTTAGGACGATACCCACATTTAGCTAGAAATGGTGTACCAGTGAGTATTTCTGCCGATGTTCCAAGTACACCTATTAGCATGCAAGGACCATTATTTGTTGCACAATGTGCAACGACATTAAAAGATGCTTCAAATCCTAATGCAACTGCTTTTCCTGAAAATCGTACACCTATGACGGTTGAAGAAGCTATTCGTGCTATTACAATTGATGCAGCGTGGCAATTGAGTTTGGAAGATAAAGTAGGATCGATTGTAGAAGGAAAATTGGCAGATTTTGTGATCCTGGAAGCAAGTCCATATGAAGTGGGAGCAGATAAACTTAAAGATATTAAAGTAGTGGCTACGATTATGGATGGAGAGTATACCCATAAGGCAGATGATAGAACAGCTTATAACCTGGTTAGTGATGAGCACTTTGCGCCTATGCCAGCTGAATTGATAGGTTGTGATCATGGATCAAATTCTCATAGAAATTAACGCTGTTTATTAGCACCAAGAAAGGAAATATCGATTAGCGGTATTTCCTTCCTTTTTGTTAAAAAGAAAAAACTTTTAGGGTTTTTGATGTCTTTTTGCACTTGTATAAGTAAGAGACACTAAAAACATAAAGACATAAAAAATGAAAAATTTAAAACAACTTCTACTCGTACTAATTTTATTTACTTCTTTACTTGCTGCTGCACAAGAAGAAAACGCTTCAACAGTTGGTCAGGAAGAAGAATCGATTGATGCTTCAAAACCAACCAACTTCTATTCTTTCTTAGATAATACCTTAGAATTTTCAAGCCAGAAAAATCAGAATGTTTTTGGCTATAGAGGAAAATTGACTTTGGCTTTGTCAGAGGCGCATTTGGTCTTGGCAGAAGTTCCTTTACTTTATAATGATCGTACTGAGAAATTTGGTATTGGAGATCTAAGAGCCCGGTATTTCTTTTTACCTTATAAAAACTACGATAAGTTTGTTGGTGCTTTTGGAGCATCTGTAGATATCTTTGTACCTACCGGATCATTTGATGATGGCATTGGATCTGGACGTTTTATAGTTTCTCCAGGATTAACCGTTGGTTTGATGGCCGCTGATTGGATTCAGTTTTTCCCTATACTTTCATATCAATACGCAAGTAAACCAGTCTATGACAATCCGAGCCCTTCTGCAGATCAGGCAACCCATGGTTTGAGTTTTCAAGTTATAACTCCTATCGTATTTTCAGAAAAGTTCTTTATGCAGCTCACTCCCATTTTTAAAATGAATGATTTTAATAATGAACGAAATGACAGGTTTGAACAAGAAGTTTTTGCATCCTACAGTATCAATCCAAAAATGCAAATTACAGGTTTTTACAGTGGGAAGTTCGAAGACCAAAACCATACCGTAAGTGCTGGTTTGACAATATTTTTTTAATGACAGAAATTTACGTTTCGACGAATCTGAATGAATTGTTAATGGGTTTATATATCTAAAGAAATTTTTATGAAGAATCAGTTTTTAAAGAGCTTAGTTTTACTGATAGCGCTGATTTTTAGCACCTTTATTGTTGCGCAAAGCACAGGTGAAAACAATTTCAAGTCAATTAAGCTTGAGAATGATACTATTGAAAAGAAGCATATTGACAGGTTTGATCGTTGGGCCTATTCTCAAAAGAAACACGATGTGTTTTTCTATCTGGCCCCAATGTTTCAATACGGAACGGGAGAGCCAGATAATGCCTATAATTTACATCACGATTTAGGATTGATGTATCGTTGGTTTATGGTAGATAATGATAAGATCAAAATAAATTTTCAAGGGTGGCTCGAACAAAGCACTCTTTGGGCTGGAGAAACGACCAGTAATTTTTCAAAGAAAACGGGGATGATTTCATCACCTAATGCTTCAACGGTTACTGATCATGACTTTAGCATTGAAAGTTTCTTTTTTGAAATGTTTTTGTTTGATCAAAAATGGGATATTACCCTGGGTAAGTTTGATCCTTTGTTTTTAACCACTTTTACGAATTATTCAGGTTGGGATAAATACAATTATTTTGCCAAAAGTGCTGCTTCTGACCCGGTACCTGATCTGGAGGGAGGTATGGGACTTTATTCTGAATATCATATATCTAAAAGTTTGAGTATTGGAGGCCTGGTTGTAGACAATGAAGCTGTTAATGACTATATATACCTTCCTGAATTTGCAAGTACCAGTTGGAATTATATGGGATTCCTACGCTTTAAATTAGGGCAGAAAAAAGGATTGTATTCTGATCATAACTTTATGGTATACCGCCAGTCTGAAACTGAGAATAAATCATCAGGTTCTGGCTGGATATATACAGCGAATCAAGGATTGACTGAAAAAATGATTTTGATTTTGAAGTTGTCGAATGGCTCTGGAAGAATTGATAAGTTGAATGCGGCATATGTTGCAGGCTTATCATTTTTAGATCCATTTAAGAGAAGTGCAGATCAGGCAGGATTTGCATTGATGATAAATGAAAAAAACGGTCAACAAGAATATGGATTGGATACGTTTTATAGATTCTTTATCAATCCATATGTTAATGTTGCCCCTAATTTTCAAGCTTATTACACCATAAACGAAAGGGTTAATACTGTTTTTGGCCTTAGGGCTTTTATTACTTATTGATTACTTTTGTGAATTATATCTGCTAACCGCTACAACCTATGAATAATTTCATTCCCAAAAACAGTTTATGGATACTGCTATTGGTCTTATTCTTTTCATGTAGTTTTTTGCAGGCCCAAACTTTTAAAGACATGTTTATCAGTAAAGATGATGGGGCCGTTGATATGAGCGAATTTTTGAATTCCAATACGGGTTTTTTACCTGTACCAATAATCATTACAGAACCAGCTGTGGGGTTTGGAGGAGGATTAGCCTTAGCCTATTTTCATAAAGGAAAAACATTTGAAAATAAAGGAGCAAAGGGTTTATCACCAACGGTTAGTTTTGCTGCCGGGGCCTACACGTCTAACGGGACATGGTTTATTGGTGGAGGTCACCAGGGATCTTATTTGAATGACAGGATTAGATATTTAGGGGTATTGGCTTATGTTTCGGCTAATTTGACTTTTTATGGTGCAGGATTTGAAAACCTACAGAACGAGTACAGATTTAATATGAAAGGATTCCTCACCATGCAGGAATTGCTATATCGGGTAAAAAAGGAAGTCCCTTTTTTTATGGGTTTGAATTACCTTTATTTTAATAATCAGATAGCCTTTAATACAGGTATCGATATTCCAGAGTTGGAAGTCCTTGAAATTGACACGAATACGGCTGGAATGAATGCTGTTTTTATGTATGATGGAAGAGATAATTCTTTAACACCAAACAAGGGTATAAAAACATCATTGGAAATTGGTGCATTTGCAGAAGCTTTGGGAGGAGATAACAATTACGGGAATTTAGATTCCAGAACTTATTTTTATACTCCTGTTAATGAGAAGGTGTTTTCCGGTTATCGACTGCAAGTGGCGTCAAAATGGGGAGATGTACCTTTTTATCAATTACCCTTTATATCTTTAAGAGGTATTCCTGCGCTTCGATATCAAAACGACAATGTTTATACGGTAGAAACAGAATGGCGTTGGAACTTTTTAAAACGGTGGAGTGCCGTTGGGTTTATTGGTGCCGGAGAAGCGTTAAAAAATTATGGTGATATTTTCCAAGATGTTAAAGTGGCAGGAGGTGCAGGATTTAGGTATTTTTTAGCCAAACAATACGGGCTTCATACGGGAATAGATATTGCAAGAGGCCCAGAGATTTGGGCTTGGAATATAACAATTGGAAGCAATTGGGCACGTTAATTAGTATTTAATTATTATGAAATTATCAAAAGTATTTTTAATTACGACTCTTCTATTTTCAACGCATCTTTGGTCTCAAGAAACGCATTATTGGTTCCATAATTTTGGGGCTGTTTCATCTCTTAAAGGGGGCATAGAAGTTGGAGGAATCAGAAATGTTGCTGCAGCATATTATAATCCCGGGGCACTGGCTTTTATAGATGGAGAGTTTTTTGAAGGACAAGCAGACGTCGTTTCAATTGATGTATTAAACATAAAGAACGCCGGAGGAGATGAAATAAATTTAGACTATTTCTCAGGAGATGTAGCGCCATCTTTAATCGCCTATTTGAAAAGGTCGAAAAAACGACCCGATATGACTTATGCCTTTGGCGCCATGACACGTTATAATACAAATTTGTCTTTTAATATTGAACATGAGAATGTAGGGAATTATTTGAGTCCAGACAGCAGAGAAGATATCTTTCAAGGTCAACTGAGATATGATAACAGGATCAGGGAAAGCTGGGTTTTTGGAGCTTTTGCTTATAAAGTAACAGAAAGGATTGGGCTAGGCTTGGGAATGTATTTTTTTATCAGAACTCAAGACTATTTGGATAGTTATGTGGCAAGCGCTTTTCCTGAGGATGAGGTTGGGAACCCTTTGAATCAGTTTTCAGATTTGACCTCGAACAATGAGGAGCAAAAGTTTAATGCCAGAACAATGGGCTTTATTTTTCGTCCAGCCATTGACATCGATCTTGATGAGCTTAAATTAGGCTTGACTATGTCTACTCCTTCAATAAGTTTGGGTTTGTTAAACAATTATGCATACAAGTCACAGGTATCTGTATTACCTGATGAAGACATACTTGTAAGCAGCACAGATTCTCATGATAAATACAGTGGCGTTTATAAGACACCTTTTTCAGTTAGTTTTGGTGCAGAATATGATTTTGGAAAACTCGTAGTAGGCTTTTCAACCGAATGGTTTGCCAAAATTGAAACTTATGAAATGATCAAAAAGAATGATAATAGCATTGATCTTGATTATCCTACCGGGCCTACTGAAGACTATGCAATTCCGGTAATGGCGCATAAAAGTGTAACGAATGTAGGGCTTTCAATTCGTTATGAAATTAAAGAATGGATCAGTTATATTGGTAGCTTTAGAACGGATATGAACTTTTTTGATGAAGAGGCGCTTGACAGAGCTGAAGATTTTGTTCCGAATATAACCTATTGGGATTTATATCATATTACTTCAGGAATCAAGATGTCAAATAAAAAGCTGGACCTCACAGTAGGCCTGGATTATGCGAATGGGAGTTCTGAAGCAGACCCTCAGTTTGTGAGCATGACTTCAGCGAGTCAGGCAAATTTTTTACGAGGGGATATACAAAACAACACATCAACGCAGTATCATAATTTTAGTTTTACACTTGGTATCAATCTAAATATTGAAAAGGCAGCGAATAGCAAGTAGGCCTTAATCTCGAAAAACGATCTCTACCTCAGAATTTGGAAAATCAACATCAATGTTTTCATGTATTGATTTTCTGAATTGCGAAAGCTTGTCTAATGCTATGGTTGATTCGTTTGATGTAGCATAAATAAGTACCAAATGGCTGCTACCTGTTTTTGAAATGTGACAGCGATCAATGGCTAATCCATCCGGGAGGTGGTTTTGGACAACACTTTCGATTTGTTTAACAGATTCTTGATTTTGAAGACTCCCTCCGCCAAGCTCTATAAAACCTTCTTTGATGACTTGAAACGGTGTGTTTAAAAGCAGTATGGCCATCAGAATTACAATAATGGCATCACCTATATACAGTAAAAAAGAGAATCTTGAAGTTTCTGGAACAAAGGTGGTGAGCACTAGAGCCACCCCTACTGCGATCGTCATAAAACCATCTATCTTACTGGCCTTGGCTTCAACGGCAAGGATACTGCTCTTAAAGTTGATCTTTTTATTTTTGTTCTGGTAGAGAAATGCCAATCCGAAGCATAGCACAACCATGAGAACCATATAAATAACAATAGGGCCTGTTTTAAGTTTTTCGAGCTCTTTACCTTCAATAAATTCCAGGATTTTTATGGCATTTTGAAAAACAGCTGCAATGATCACCCCTAGAATTAGAATCCCTTTTGAAAGGGTAAAGAATGACTCATAAAAATACCGTCCATATGGGAAGACAGCGGTTCTCTTGTGTTTTTTATGGATGATGATGATGGCACCAACCGTGGTCACGGCAGAGATAAATGAGAAATTTCCATCTAATAACAGTGCCTCAGAGCCGGTTACAGAAAAGGCAATCCAGCCAGCTATCGCCATAATAACATTAATAACTACGCCTATTTTAAGGGCTGAGGTTTCAATTAAATCTGTATTCTGTTTCATTTCTTATGTTAACACTTTACTAAAATACAATTTAAAGGGAACTCAGGTTTAAAGATTAATTGTAATTTTAGAGATTAATATTGAATTACTACAACGACATACACGGTAAGCTACAAAACTTCATTAAGAAGTATTATACCAATGAAATTATAAAAGGAGGAATTTTCTTTTTGTTTTTTGGGATGCTATACCTGTTTATTACCCTTTTTATTGAATATTTCTTATGGTTAGAACCACTAGGTAGAACGATTTTATTTTGGGTTTTTATTGGTATTGAATCCTTGCTGTTATTCAGGTTTATACTGATTCCCTTGTTCAAGCTTTTGGGAATTCGAAAGGGAATTTCTGACCTTGAAGCGTCCAGAATTATTGGCACTCATTTTAAAGAAGTTGACGATAAATTACTTAATGTAATTCAGTTAAAGTCAACAGGTCTAAAAAATGAATTGCTAGAGGCAAGTATTGAGCAAAAATCAAAGGATTTAAAACCAATCCACTTTAGAAAAGCCATTGTTTTTAAAAAGAATGTCACCCACCTTCGGTATTTAGTGATACCATTACTTATCTGGTTTATTATAGGAATCACTGGCAATAATTCAATTTTTACGCAAAGCCTGAATAGGGTAGTGCATCATCAAACAGCCTTTGCTCCGCCGGCACCATTTTATTTTGAAGTAATCAATGATAAACTAGAAACTGTTCAGGAAGCGTCGTTTACTTTAAAATTTAGAACAATTGGCGATATAGTTCCAGAGAATATAAGGATCGTATACCAAGGGCAAAGTCAGTATATCTCTCCAGCAGAAGATGGAATTTCAACTTTTGATTTTGAGTTCCCTATTGAAGATATCACATTTTTTATTGAAGGTAATTCAGTAAGTTCTAAGGAGTATATTCTTAAAGTTATAGCTGCTCCTAAAATTACAAACTTTAGGATGGAGCTGAAATTCCCTGACTATTTGAATAAGCCTTTAGATACAATCGGAAACACGGGTAATGCAATAATTCCTGTTGGTACGCAAGTGACCTGGATAGTTGATTCAGAAAACACTGAATCTGTTGATTTTGTAATGTTAGATGAAAAAGGTGATAACAAGAATGAGGCGATGCAAGGCTCAACAGGCAGGTTTATTATCAGCAAAAGTGTAAGAAAAAATTTAGCATATGAAATAAGATCTTCAAATGAACAATTAAAAGATTTTGAAACCTTGCGCTATCAATTGGATGTTGTTGCGGACGAGTATCCTAAAATAGCTGTTCAATCTGACATGGATTCGGTTAAGAGAGGGCCGGTGCAGTTTTTAGGTCAATTAACTGATGATTATGGAATTTCGAGATTGCAAGTTGTCGCAAAAGACTTGAGTAATGAGAAACAGAGTATAGGAAGAATTCCTGTTGACAAAAGTGATTTTGAAGAGTTTTTCTATGTGTTTCCAGAAGGAATTATATTAGAAGAGGGCCATAACTATGAGGTGTACTTCGAGGTATTTGACAATGACGCCATAAAAGGCCCTAAAAGAACAGTTTCGAGATCATTTAGTTACAAGAATCGAACCCAACAAGAAGAGGAGTTTGAAATTTTGAAAGAGCAGAAGGAAGGAATAGAAGACATGCAGAAGACCAAAGAATCAAGTGAAGAGCTTGAAAAGGCGATGGAGGAATTTTCGAAAAAACTAAAGAACAAAGAAAATGTAGACTGGAATGATAAGAAACAATTAGAAGATTTTCTAGACAGGCAAAAACAATATCAGGAAATGATGGACAAGAATGCCGAAAAAATGAAAGACAATCTTGACGAAATGAATGATGAAGATGATCCGGCTCTCACAGAGAAAAAGGAGGAACTAAAGAAGAGATGGGATGAATTAAGTGATTACAAGGAAAAGGAAGAATTAATTAAAGAATTAGAAGCTTTGGCTGAAAAGCTTCAAAAAGAAGACCTTCTTGAAAAAATAGACAAGCTTAAAGAACAAAGTAAACAAGAGAAAAGAACACTTGAAAGAATTTTAGAGCTTACCAAACAGTTTTACGTTGAGAAAAAATCTGTACAGATTATGGAGAAGCTCAAAGAATTGTCAGAGGAGCAATTGGATCTGAGTACAGAAGAAACAAATTCTAAGGATGAACAACAGCGCTTAAATGAAAAATTTGATTCTATCAAAAAAGATTTTAACGACCTGAGGGAGCAGAATGAGCAGTTAAAGAATCCCTTAGACATTTTTGAAAGTGAGCCCGATGAGAAATTAATAGAAATGGACATGAAGGAGGCTGAAGAATCCTTAGAAAAAAGTGAAAATGAGGAAGATGTCGATGGAGGAAAGTCAAAAGAGAAAGCTAAGGATAAGCAAAGAGCGGCCTCTGAAAGAATGAAGGAGTTGAGTAAAAAAATGGAATCGGGTTTAATGGAAATGGAAATGCAGGGTTTAGAAGAAAACATTCAAGACTTGCAACAGATCCTTAAAAATCTGTTAAGATTCTCGCTTGATCAAGAAGATCTAATGCTCTCTTTTGAATCTGTAAGTTCAAAGAATGCCGATTTTCCTGAGAAATTAAAGGGTCAGATTAAGCTAAAAGAGAATTTTGAACATATTGATGACAGCCTCTACGCCCTGTCTTTACGAATGGTTAAATTGAGTTCTAAGATTCAGGAGGATTTAAGTTCCGCACATTATAATTTGGATAAATCACTTGAAAATATAGCTGAGAATAGAATTCAACAGGGAATGAGTAATCAACAATACACGATGACTGCAGCGAATAACCTAGCTGATTTATTAAGTGATATGCTGCAAAATCTGCAAAATCAAAAGCCAGGTTCAGGAAAAGGTAAAGGGAAAGAAGGAGAGCTTAGTTTACCAGACATTATTCAAAAGCAGCAGGGAATGATGAAAAAAATGAAGGAGGGAATGGATGCACAGAAAGGTCAGGGTAAGAATGGTAAAGAAGCTATGAGTGGTGAGCAGTTTCAAATGTATCAGGAGCAAAAGATATTAAAAGATGAACTTCAGAAGATGCTTGACAAAGAAGGAGGAGGAGGTCAAAAAGGAAAGGCTGCCATAAGTCAAATGGAGGAGTTAGAAAAAATACTACTTGAAAAAGGAATTACTAATGAGACCTTGGATAGGATGCAAAAATTGGAGCATGAGTTATTGGAGTTGGAGAATGCGAATATGAAAAGGAATAAAGATACGAAGCGTGAGTCAGAGACTAATGAAAGGGATAATGAATTTCGAGAGATTCAAGATTTAAAGGATGCAAGTAAATTTAGAAATGAAAATGAAGCTTTAAGAAGAAAGCGACTGGAGTTGTCTCCTGAATATAAAAAAAGAGTTAAAGAATATTTTGAACAAGATAAATCATAGTTATGATTGAGTATACAATAGTAGGTAAGTTTAGCTTAGATGATGAGCCACAGATATCAGATTGGGTACAGTTTACTTTAGACTCAGAAGAAAAGGAATTAGGGGAGTTAAACTACATATTTTGCGATGATGATTATCTCCACGAAATTAATGTTAAAACATTGAAACACAATACATTAACAGATATTATTAGTTTTGATTATACCCAAGGAATTGTTGTTTCAGGCGATGTATACATTTCTTATGAAAGAGTGAAGGAGAATTCTGAGGAATTGAACCTGTCTTTCAAAGATGAATTGCATAGAGTGATGATACATGGAGTCTTGCATTACTGTGGTTACAAAGACAAGTCAGAAGAGGATAAAATGATGATGAGAGCGAAAGAAGATTATTACCTATCTTTGCGCACTTTTTAACAAGTGATAAAATGTTTCACGTGAAACAATAAGATATGAATATGTTCGAGTCGAAGTATGATGTTATAGTTGTTGGTGGAGGCCATGCTGGAAGTGAAGCTGCCGCTGCGGCTGCTAATTTGGGCTGCCACACTTTGTTAATTACAATGAGTTTGCAGAACATAGCTCAAATGAGTTGTAACCCAGCGATGGGTGGTATTGCAAAAGGACAAATTGTAAGGGAGATTGATGCGCTTGGAGGATATAGTGGTATCGTAACAGATTTAACTGCTATTCAATTTAAGATGTTGAATAAATCTAAAGGGCCTGCAATGTGGAGTCCGAGAGCGCAAAGTGATAGAATGAGGTTTGCTGAAGAGTGGCGAAATACATTGGAGCACACTGATAACCTTGATATGTTTCAAGACTCTGTTAATGGTTTGTTGTTTGATGAAGAAAAGATAATAGGTGTAAAGACGCAGTTGGGTCTTGAGATTTTTGGGACGACAGTTATAGTTACTGCTGGAACGTTTTTAAACGGTCGAATTCATATAGGTGAAAAAACTTTTGGTGGCGGTAGAGCAGGGGAAGGATCTTCAACTGGGATAACCGAAGATTTGGTTGCAAGAGGATTTGAATCTGGAAGAATGAAGACAGGCACACCACCTCGAGTGGATGCCAGGTCTTTAGACTTTTCAAAAATGATAGAGCAGCCAGGAGATGAAGTAACTTCTAAATTTTCTTATACTGATACGACTAATCTAAAAGAACAGCGTTCTTGTTTTATGTCTTATACTTCTCCAGAAGTTCATGATTTGCTTAGGGAGGGTTTTGAAAATTCACCGATGTATACCGGAAGAATTAAAGGGATTGGACCAAGGTACTGTCCTTCAATAGAAGATAAGATTGATAGGTTTGCAACCAAGGACAGGCATCAGTTGTTTGTGGAGCCGGAAGGTTGGAATACGACAGAGATATATGTAAACGGTTTTTCAACTTCCTTGCCACATGAGGTACAATACAAAGCTTTAAAAAAGGTAGCTGGATTTGAAAATGTTAAGTTTTTGAGATTCGGATATGCAATAGAATATGATTATTTTCCACCAACACAATTACAGCATACTTTAGAAACAAAGCTTATTAAGAACCTCTATTTTGCAGGTCAGATTAATGGAACTACAGGGTATGAGGAAGCTGCAGCTCAAGGTTTGATGGCAGGAATAAATGCAGCCTTGAATATAAAAGGAAGAGAACCATTTATCTTACAAAGAGATGAGGCTTATATAGGCGTTTTGATTGACGACCTTATTACCAAGGGTACAGATGAGCCTTATAGGATGTTTACCTCAAGAGCAGAATACAGAACCTTATTAAGACAAGATAACGCTGATTTGAGATTGACACCCTTATCGTATGCGATTGGTTTGGCTTCTAAAGAGCGTTTGAATAGAGTACTTGAGAAGCAAGAAAAGACTGATTTATTTATCAAGTTTTTAAAGGATACAAGTATAAAGCCCGAGGATGTAAATCCAATCTTGAATGAAAAGGATTCTGCTGCGGTAAGCCAGTCAATGAAAATGTTTAAAATTGCTTCTAGGCCACAATTAGATTTTAATGACGTCAAGCGTTTTCCTAAAGTTATGGAGTTTATTAAGGAGCATGAAATTGATGAGGAGGTTGTAGAACAAACAGAAATCCATGTTAAATATTCTGGTTATATCGAGAAGGAAAGAAATTCTGCTGACAAATTACAGCGCTTAGAGAACATAAAAATTCCAGTGAATTTTAATTACGAAAAAATTAAATCAATCTCCTATGAAGCAAGGGAGAAGTTAGCAAAGATTCAGCCAGCAACCATATCGCAAGCAAGCAGAATTTCAGGAGTGTCGCCAAGTGATGTTTCTGTACTGTTGGTTTATATGGGACGTTAAATTATTCAAAATTGCTTTGTAAAAAATGAATGATACTATAATGAAACAAATAGAGCCTTATGCAAATGAAAAGGATCTAATACCATTTTTATCTTGTGTCGATCACACTGTTTCACGTGAAACGTTTGTGCTTTTATTGGATGCGAGTACGAATCTTTTAGTGACTTCTCCACGCCCATCTCTTGATAAGCTTTCTTCTTATTACGAAAGTGAAGACTATATCTCCCATACTGATTCAAAGCGCTCTCTAATGGATAAGGCTTATCAAGTGATAAAGAATTATTCAATAAAGAAAAAAGTGAAAATGATCAATGGCCTGTCAAGTAATAAAGGCCGCCTTTTGGATATAGGTTGTGGTACTGGTGATCTGTTATCAGCTTGTGAAAATGATGGTTGGAGCATAAATGGAGTTGAGCCTAGTGATAAGGCAAGAGCATTGGCTGGTGAAAAAATATCATCAAAAGAACTTCTCGTTTCAGATATAGATGATCTATCAAGTGATTCTAAAGACAGATATGATGTGATAACCATGTTTCATGTTTTAGAGCATGTACCAAATTTGTTAGAATACGTTGGCAGGTTAAAACAGTTACTAACTGTTGATGGATGCTTAATCATAGCTGTGCCAAATTATAAAAGTTACGACGCTAGTTATTATAAAGAGTTTTGGGCAGCTTATGATGTGCCCAGACATTTGTGGCATTTTAGCCAGGAAGCTATTCAAAATATTTTTGAACGCAATAGTTTTAAGATTGAAAAGGTACTGCCACTTATTTTTGATTCTTTTTATGTGAGTCTATTGTCCGAAAAGTATAAAACGGGTAAATCAAATTTGTTTTCCGGATTTAAAATAGGGCTCCTCTCAAACATGAAAGCTAAGAAGACAGGTGAATACTCATCATTGATATACATCATAAAAAACGATAAATAATCATTTTAAGGGCTTTTAAGGGCTTTTAACAATTTTTAGGCAATGATATAAAGAGTGATTAACGAAGTCTTTTTAAACGAAGGCTATGTCGGCTCGAAATCATAAAACATTTTTATAGTCTTAGGATTTCTATAAATATCCCTTATCATACCGAACCTTGCTGAATTAATAAAAGTTTTTGATTGTTAATCGAATCATTATTTTACATTTGCCACACTAAATCAAAATTAATTATAATGAAAAAATTAGCAATAGTATTTTCTTTGATGATGTTGATAACATCTTGTAATCAGGTTAAGATAGCCTATGTTGACCTAGAGGAAATATTGAAAGAGTATGAAGGCGCCGTGCAAGCGGAAGAAGAAATGAAGGTGAAATCACAGCAAATATCTGAGCAATTAGATCAAATGGCAATGCCTTTGCAACAAAAGATCCAAGAGTATCAGCAAAACAAAGACAAGCTCTCTGCTTCTGATCGTCAGAAACAAGAAGCTGAGTTGATGCAACAGCAACAACAGTTCCAACAACAACAACAAATGGCACAGCAGCAGGTTCAGTCTGAAGGACAGGCCAAGTATGAAAAGATAAATAGCGATATTGAATCTTTTTTAGCTGACTATGGTCAAACAAATGGATACACTTACATCCTGGGATCTTCTGTACAAACTAAAACTGTTTTGTATGGAGATGAAACACTTGATATTACTGACCAGGTAATTGAAGCATTAAATGGCAACTATGATTCTGAAGCTCCTGCTACAGAAGTTGCAGCCCCTGAATCAACTCCGGTGAATTAGGAATATAAATGATAGAATTAAAAGCTCGCATTTTTGCGGGCTTTTTTTTTGCTCTTATTTCTGATTTTTCAGCAACAATAAAATTTCTGTCAAATATAATTTTATTGACTTTTCTGCGTTATTAACACACTGTTGATAAGTTGCCAAGTTTAAAAACGCGCCTGTTTTAGAAAACTTTAAAAATCAAAACAGTTTTAGTTTGGCAATTAAATATTTGAATTACAAACAATTATAACATACACATTATGAAAAGGGGATTCATATTAATTTTTTTTCTAGCTTGTTTTTTACAAGTGGCAGGTCAGTCGACCGGGAAGTATCAAATTAAATTTTTAGAAGTAAACAAGAAGAACTCAGATTATGGTGTTGCCATATTAGATGAGAATAAATTAATATTTACTTCTGCCGATCACAAAGTAACTACCGCTAAAAAAAATTACAATCCAAGAAAAGACCTTTATAAAGGAGATATAAATTTTGATGGAGAAATTAAAAATGTAAAAAGAGTTACTAAAGACATTAATAAAAAGGTAAACCAAACTGGAGTTACTTATTCTAAGGATGGAAGAACTGTTTACTTCAGTAGAAACAAATACAAAAAGAAATTAAAGAAGCAGAACTTACCAAAGAACAAGAGACTCATATTGTATAAAGCTGATGTTGCAGCCGACGGAAGTTGGAAAAATGCAAAGAAGCTTCCTTTTAATAAAAAGAAGACATCTACTGGTTACCCTGTATTAAATGTAGATGATAGCAAATTGTATTTTGTTTCTGACAGATTGCCTTCAAAGGGAATGTCAGATATTTTCGTTGTTGATATTTTAGCTGAAGGTGAGTACAGCCAGCCAAAAAACCTGGGATCTTTTGTAAATACTGATGGAAATGAGACTACTCCTTATATAACAGATGAAAATATTCTTTATTTTTCTTCAAATGGTCATAAAGGTCTTGGAAAATTAGATGTTTTTGCAGTTGAAGTATTCGATAATGCTACTTCTGAAGTATATGAGTTGTCTTCACCTATTAATAGTATTAATGATGATTTTGCTTATATCGTTAATAAAGACAATAACCAGGGATTTTTTACATCTAACCGTCTTCAAGGAGATGGTTTTAATGATCTCTATTCTTTTACATTAGAGGAAGATGTCAGACCTGGAAAATGTTTTATTACTGTTGACGGAAAAGTTAGAGACAGACAATCATACGAAGCTTTATCAGGAGCTACTGTTGATCTATACTCTATAGATGGAAGCTTAATTGAATCAGTTGCAACCTATAGTGATGGTACATATCAATTTACGGTATCATGTGCTAAAGAGTACGAACTAGTTGCTTCAAATCCTGATTATTTAGATGATAAAAAACGAATTGAAATTCTTGAAGAGAATTACCATTCAGCCTTACATACCAATCTGAATCTTAGTAAAATTGAAAAGAAACAGCCTGTAGTTGATAGAATGTCACCTATCTATTATGAGTATGACGACGCGCAGATCACAGAAGAAGCTGCTAGAGAAATGGATAAGATAGCTGAGATTATGACTCAGAATGATAATCTGGTTATTCAGGCTTCGTCTTATACTGATTCACGTGGAACAGATGCTTATAACGTTGCGCTTTCAAAACGACGTGCCAAAGCAGCAGTTGAATATTTGAAATCAAAAGGAATTGATGAGAGCAGAATCAAATCAAAAGGATATGGTGAAGATAAGTTGATCAACCAGTGTGTTAATGGTGTTGAATGTAGAGAAGAATCTCATCAAATGAATAGAAGAACTGAGTTCAACTTCTTAAACGTCCCAGCCAAAACAAATAAAAAGAGTTCTGGGTCGACAAAAACAAAAACTGCCTATCAGCCAAAAAAGTCAGCTGTAGCTGTAGCTGCCAAATCACAGAAAGTAGAAAAGGCTAAAACAGAAACGAAAGTTGAGTTAAGTGAAGTTAAGCCAGTTGCCAAGGAAGAAAAAGTAGTTGCTGAGGTTGAGACCATAGCATTAGAAGAAGTTAAGCCAATACAGAGTGCGAAAGAGGAGAACGTAAAAGTTGCCGCTACGGATCACCAAATTAACGCGACTGAAATTAAAAAAACTAATTTAAAAATGGCGCCTCTGGCTGCATCATTAAAACCTAAAGCAGAAGCAAATCCAATCGCTTCAAAAGAGGAAATTAAAGAAGAAAAACCAGAAGAAAGTAAAGTCATAGTTGCTGAAAATAAAATAGAGAAAACAGAAGTAAATAGCGGGAAAATTGAAAAGGAGCAAGATATAGTTGCTTCCTCCGAAAAAGAAGATAAGAAAGAAATTAAAGAAGCTGTTGTCATTAATTATAATTCGACAATTGTCGCTACAAATCCTGAGAGTAATAAGGTGCTTAATTATATAGGTACTGAAAAAATCAAGATGATTGAGCAATTGACAGAGCTAGAGAAGAAGTATGAAGAGGCTATCCCAAATTATCCGAATTTAGCTGATTCTTTAAAATTTCAAAAAGGTAAAATTGCCGCGATTATTGTTGATGCAGAGGAAATGCAAGAAACAGGTTGGTCAAATATTATTGAATATAAAAACAACGTGCTGCATTTTAAGAAGAAGTATAGAGACCTGATGGTTAGAAACAGCAGTAGGAGCTCAATCAACGGATCTCGAAGCAGAAGCGAAAGACAGGCAGCCTATGCTCCTAAGTCATCAACTGACAATGCGGTTGCTCAGACTGATGCCAAGCCTAAGGTTGTTGAAATGGAAGAGAATCTGACTGTAGACAATGTGGAGATTACAGCCATGAAAATGAGCGGTAATGGTAAATACCAGAAAACCAACAGTGCCAATAAAACCGATTTGATAAAAGTTACGTTTAAATTACTGAGTAATCAAAAGGTAGATTCTGGAAGGAAAGAAGCTCATTTGGTATTGCAGAATCCAGAAGGAAAAGTGGAAGAAGCAAAAGGAATTTTTACTTTGAAAAACACAGAAACAGAATCTAAATACACTGATCATGCCATTATTAATTATAATAATCATGATGTAGATGTTACTATGTTTATCCAAAGAAAAGGAGGCAGTTTTGAAAAAGGAGTTTACCCGATTAAAGTATTTTTAGAAGGTGAATTAATGGCTGTTACTAAATTAAATTTAGAGAATTCTTTTTAGTAGATCTAAAGTATATAAATACCCATAACGGTAAGTATAAAATACACCGTAATATTCATAGCCCCGGAGTAATCCTGGGCTATTCTTTGTCCGGTCATTAATACTATTAATGTTATAGCCATAGCTGCTAGGCCCCATAATGAGGTTTGTGATTCATTAGAAACAAATAGCCTGTATAAACCTATTATACTCAAACTTACACAGATAATTTCCAGTATTATTACAAAAACAATAGCTTGGCTAATGTGATGCTTAAGAAAGGTGTTTTTGAAATGAGCTACATAGTAATTCTTTGAGCTTTGCCATTGAATCATTTTTTCAAGAATAGAATATCCAAAACTCAAAGTCAGATAACAGATGATTAAGGAAACAGCAATATGGTCTTGCATTAGCATCTTATTGAAAATCCAGTCAAAAATAATTGGAATAGATATATAATCGACACTTTTTTTCGAGGAAATAAATATCTTTGATCAAAATCTGATCTATGTCTCTTTTTATTAAAAAAGACTTTTTTGCCATTTTGTTTTTTCTTGTGCTTAGCCAGCCACTTTTATCACAAACTGATTTTAGTAGTTCCTGGGAAGACTTTTTTTCCTATAATAATGTGAAAGACTTTGTCAAAATTGACAATAGGATTTATGCCATAGCTGATAATGCTGCTTTTATTCAAAATGCAGAAACTGGTTATATGGAAAAAATTTCTTCCGTACACGGTCTTTCAGGAAAGGAAACAACGAGTCTTTATTATAGCGCCTCCACAAACCGATTTATTATTGGATATCAAACAGGACTGATTGAAATAATTGATGAAAATGGAAAAATAACAGTAGCCAATGATATAGAAAGACTTGATATAACGGGGCAAAAACAAATTAATCATATCACTGAGTTCAACGGGATATTGTATTTGTCTACCCCTTTTGGAATTGTAGAATATGATGTAATCAATCTTAATTTTGGAGACACTTTTTATATCGATGAGAATTCGGGTCCGGTCTTTGTCAATCAAATAAGCATTAATAATGAAACAATCTATGCGGTAACTCAAAAGGGAATTTTTTCAGCTGATATTAATGATCCAAATCTAGTCGATTATAATAATTGGTTACAACCAGAAGGTGATCTTTTGGGGAATTTTACTTCAATTTCAGTATTTAACGATGTAATTTTTACCTCTAGTTCAAGTCTATTATATCAGCTGGTTGGAGTAGATAGACTAGTTCAAAGAAGAAATTACAACAGCAATATTTTAAACCTCAGGTCATCTGATCAGTTTTTGACTGTTACTTTATTGGAATCTGCTATGGTGCTTGATAAAGATCTGAATTTGATTTATGAAGCCAAAGCATCACCAAATTATAGTTTTCAGCTCAATACATCTTATGCCACAAATGATAATGTGTATTTAGCAACAAATAGCTTTGGGATATTGACAAAATCATTTTTTCAGGCAGAATACCTGGAAATTCACCCCGAAGGTCCAACTTCGAACAAGGTGTTCTCTATTGAAGTAGCTGACAATAACCTTTGGGTTGTTTATGGCGGTTATAACCTTTCTTTCGCTCCTCTAGGGAAAAGGCTGGGTTATTCTCATTTTAATGGATCTGCTGTAGAATCTGCTGCTTGGATTAATACTGACTATGATACTAACTTTCCTGCCAAAGACCTGGTGCATGTTACTTTAGATCCAAATATAAATAACAAGGCCTATCTAAGCTCATGGGGAAGCGGCATGTTAGTTGTAGAAAATGATGAAGCATCTGTATTGTGGGATGATACTAACAGTGGTTTAGAAGACTTATATCAGGATGGTGACCCGAATTCAAGTATAAGGATTAATGGGGCAGCATTTGATAATAGAGGGAATTTCTGGATATCCAACTCTTGGGTACCAAACAGGTTGAAGAAATTGGATCCGAATGGTAATTGGGATGAATTTGATTTAAGTTCAATAATAACCAATTCTGTGGCGCTTGGTTTAACAGAGCTGGTAGTTGATAAGACAGGCAGCATATGGATGGGTTCAAGAAGGAATGGGGCCTTGGTATATAATGAATCTGGAGATAGAAAAAGGGCTTTAATTACGGAAAGCACAAAAGGATCGCTACCAGATATAAATGTGAGGACATTAGCAGTGGATAGGAATAACAGGGTGTGGATTGGTACACAAAAAGGGTTGGTGGTTTATGCTGGCGCAGGAAGTGTTTTCGACGCTGATATTTATGATGCGCAACCAGTGATTATAGATGACAATGGGATTCCGAAAAAATTATTAGGAGAACAACCAGTTAATTCGATAGCCATAGACGGAGCTGAAAACAAATGGTTTGGAACAGACACAGGTGGCGTATTAGGAACAAACCCTTCAGGAAGTCAAACTTTATATAATTTCAATAAAGACAATTCACCGCTACCTTCAAATAGTGTATTAAAGATTAGAATCGACGATAGTTCAGGAAAGGTGTTTTTTGCCACAGATAAAGGTATCGTTGCTTTTAACAGTGAAGTAGCTCCATTTGGAGAAACGCTCGAAGAAGTCTATGCCTTCCCTAATCCTGCAAAAAAAGAACACGATTTTATTACAATAGACGGCAGAAACGGTAGTCATCTTCCCAAAGGCACAAATGTTAAGATTCTCGATATTGCCGGCCGGCTTGTTCATGAAACCAATGTAGATATTGGTCAAGAAATAAGAGGCGGAAAAGTGATTTGGAACAAAACGAATCTAAGGGGTCGAAAAGTGGCTTCTGGGGTGTATATTGTGCTGCTTACCAGCCCTGACAAATCTGAGACTGCTTCTACCAAAATAGCAATCATTAACTAACTCCCAAGTAAATGTTGATAAAGACAAAGGCGATTGTATTGACCTCAATAAAATATGGGGAGGCCGATCTTATCGTGAAATGTCTGACTGAACAGGGGGTGAAGTCATATTTGCTGAGAAGTATTTATAGATCAAAAAGCAAAAAACTTAAAATAGGTTATTTTCAAGCGTTAAGTCAGTTGGAAATAACAGCTTATCATAACAAACAGGGAAACCTGAATAAAATGTCTGAGGCCAGTGTATATTACTTGTATCAGACCCTTGCCACAGACATATACAAACAGTCAATAGCTTTGTTTTTAGCAGAGGTTTTGGCTTATGCCTTGAAAGAAGAGGAAGAAAATCAATTGCAGTTTCAGTATATAGAGGCTTCTTTGAAATGGCTTGATCTTCACGATTCGTTTGCCAACTTTCATTTGATCTTTCTCCTTGAGTTAACCAAATATTTAGGTTTTTATCCTGACACAAGTTCGATGTCAGCAAATTTCTTTGATCTTGAAGAAGGGAACTTTACAATTTCGCAACCTTTTAGGAGTTTTCTTAGCGGTAAAAAATTAATTCTTTTCAAATCGTTAATCGGCATAAAATTTGATGATATGGTAGAATTGAAATGGAATTCAGAAAGCCGACAGAGTGTGCTGGATATTCTTTTGGAATATTACGAACTTCATTTACCCGGATTTAAAAAACCACGATCACTAAAAGTACTAAAAGAGGTCTTTAATGAAATTTCTTAATGTAGTCTTAATTGTCCTTATTGGGCATTTTTCATATGCGCAAAAATGTGTCATAGTTGATAAAGATTCAGAATTTCCTATTTCTAATGTGCAGGTGACTAATGAAGACCAATCAAAGTCAGTAATTTCTGACAGAAATGGGATACTAGATTTAAGCGAATTTGAAGAGATGGAATTGTTAACCATCCACCACGTGAGTTATGTGGAATTGGAGCTCATTAAGAAACAAATCAAACGGGATTTTACGACCATCTTTTTACAGTTTAAATCTGAACGCCTAAAAGAAGTATTTCTGTCTGCTGCTATGGAGGATGTTGAACGGAGCAGAATAGCCGAAGAAATAGCGGTATTTTCAAATAAAGATATCCAAAATTCAGTTCCTCAAACCACTGCAGACATGTTGGCTAAAATTCCAGGTGTAAAGGTTCAAAAAACTCAATTTGGAGGAGGTAGCCCTGTACTTAGGGGTATGGAGGCGAATAGAATTCTACTTGTAGTGGATGGGGTAAGAATGAATAATGCTATTTATAGAAAAGGGCATTTACAAAACTCTATCACAGTTTCTCCAAGCATGTTAGACAAAACAGAAGTTCTTTTTGGGCCGTCTTCAGTTATTTATGGCTCTGATGCCCTTGGAGGGGTAATTCATTATTATACCAGGAAGCCGCAAACTTCAGAGCGACCTAATGTGAACCTTGAGGTTTTAGGCCGTTATAGCACCGTGAATAATGAAAATACGCTCAGCGCGGCGGTAGAATTGCAATTTGAGAAAATTGCCTCTTTTACCAGCGTATCGCACAGTAAGTTTGGAGATCTCCGGATGGGTAACTTAAGACCTCATGGATTTGACAATTGGGGGCTTCAGTACGAATATTCAGATAATACAGATACTTATTATAATCCTGAACCAGTTTTAAATTCAGATCCAACCGTGCAAAGGAATGTGGGATATCAACAAACCGATTTCCTGCAAAAGCTTTTTATTCCGCTTGACAAGGGTAATGATTTAATGTTCAATTTACAGTATAGTAGTTCTTCAAAAATTAATAGGTTTGATAAATTAACAGAGCGAAGAGATGGTATGCTCCGTTTTGCCGAATGGTACTATGGCCCTCAGGACAGGTTCTTGTTTTCAACTCAATTCAATGTAGTCTCCAATAAAAAATGGCTTGATAAAGGGAGTTTTACGGCCGCCTATCAGAATATTAAAGAATCAAGAATTGATCGGAAATTCGATAGTTTTGACAGGTCTTCTAAATTTGAAAAAGTTCAGGTCTATAGTCTTAATGGAGATTTCACCAAAAACCTTGATCCAAATGTCAGAAGAAATTTTGGCTATGGTTTTGAGGTTGCCTATAATGATGTCAATTCTACCTCCAAAGGAGAAGTACTGGATGTTGTAGGTGATGAAATAATTGGGGTGAAAGACAATTACGTGGTTCAAACAAGATATCCTGATGGTGGAAGCAGTTATTTGAGCTCTGCAGTTTATGCGAGTTATAGACAGGATATAGGTAAAAAATCAACTTTGAATACAGGCTTAAGACTCACCAATACCGTATTAACGGCCAAATGGATAGATACCACTTATATTTCCTTACCTGATAGTGATATCAGAACGATGAACACTTCGGTTACTGTTACGGCAGGATACGCATACAGACCAACTGACGATTGGCAGGTAAATGGCGTCTTATCTTCAGGTTTTAGATCACCAAATATTGACGATATTGGAAAGGTAAGAGAAAAGAATGGAGATGTCACGGTCCCAAACGTTGATCTAGAGCCCGAATTTGCGTATAATTTTGAAGCAGGTTTAATAAAATACTTTGATGATAAGAAATCCTATTTTGGCTTAACTACCTACTACACTTTATTAAATAATTATATAGTCAGGGCCCCTTTTGAAATTAATGGCGAATCCGAAATAATTTATGATGGTGAATTAGCTAATGTCGTGGCCAATATAAATATGGGTAACGCATATCTGGCGGGTGCAACAATGACTTTTAAAGGAAATCTGACCAATACCTGGAACACCAGAGCATCTTTGACATATACGAAAGGGACAGCTTATGATACGAATGAGCCATTGTCTTCTATTCCTCCACTTTTTGGAAACATAGAGCTAGGTTATGCCCGAAATAGAATTGAAACGGGTATCAACATGGTTTTTAATACCCGAAAAAGAGCTGAAGATTATAATATTTCTGAAGGAATCGATAATATAGAACAAACACCATATGTGCTTCCAGAAGGAGAGTATTATGGAACACCGGCTTGGTATACATTGAATTATTATATGAGATTCAAGACTTCAAAATATGTTGATCTGCTGATCAATGTAGATAATATTTTAGATGTTCATTATAAAGAGTTTGCCTCTGCAATAAGCGCTCCTGGCCGAAACTTTTCATTTACTGTAATCGGAACTTTTTAAGAATAATAAAGACTTTTAATATCACTCCAGGTAATCATTTGAATTTGGTTTTCTATCAAAATGTCTTTACATCTTTTACTTGTAAAAAAATCCAGATCAATTTGCCTCCATGCTGCTCCAAAATTTGGATGATTCTCAGTAATGCTTCTCATTTCACTTGAATTATAGGCTGTGTGAATCAGCATAATATTAAACCCTGGCTGAAGATTTTTTAGGGAATTTTCATAAAAATTTGATAGCCTGTCATTTTTAAAAGCTTCGTAGTTTCCAAGGAGAACATGATCAACAATCGCATTGTGTAAAGAATTCATATAGAGGTCTTTTAAGCCAGACATTTCTTCAGTCAATTGCTTATTCAGCATTATTGGCAGATTGTATCGTTCTCCAAGTTCATGATATACTTTAAAGAGCGCTTCGGAGGCTCCAAGACTGTACATATGTGAGTCTAAATGCGAAGGCGTGAGGCCTAAATGTATTGCCCTGTCTATTTGTGCACAAAGTTCTATTTTAACTTCCTCCGGATCAGCTTGATCGACGAGTTCTTTCCTGCTTTTATAGAAAAATCCGTTTTTATCTACCAGGCTTGGAACTTCTTTGCTAGATAGAACAGGCCCAAATTTATAGGATTGCCATTCACAAGTAAGTGCTAAGTGAATCCCATAATCATAAGAGGGATTTTCTTTGGCAAAAACTGCAATTTGATAGAACCAAGGACAAGGAACCATGATACTGTAAGAATTGACTGAACCCTTTTCAAGTCCTTTGATAGTGGCCTTATTTTCTGCATGTGACAAGCCTGCATCATCTGCATGAATCATTAATAACTTGGTATCTTTTGGATAGCCTAAATTTTGAGAGAGATTTTGTTGCTCATTCATAAACTCTTATTATTTCGCCATTGCCCCTGCCTTCAACACTCCTTACATAGGCATTGACAACCTTATTCATAGGAACAGGATTATGTCCTGGAAAAAAACCTTTATATTTTTCATAAGCATCTTCCACAACACCTAAGGAGACAACGTTAACTCTGAGTTCATTTTCTATTTCAAGAGCAATAGCCATAACAAAACTGTGTAAACCTCCGTTAACCATAGCCGCACTAGTCGTTTTAATAACCGGATCATCTGCAAGAATACCTGTCGATAGCGTTATGGAACCTTTGGATTTTAAATAGTCCTGGCCAACACGGACAAGGTTTACCTGTCCCATTAGCTTACTTCTGATCCCTATATAGAAATCCTCTTCACTCAAGTCTTTAAAGTCATCCCATTTGGCCTCACCAGCAATGCAAATAATAGAGTCTAACGAGGGGATTGAAGCGAGTGTACTCCGTATTGAGTTTATATCTGTAAGATCTACTAAATAGTCTCCACTTGTTCTTCCTGCAATGAGAACTTCATGTTTCTCGTTTAAATGTGATGATACTTTTCGGCCTATTGTTCCGTTGCCACCAATGATTAATATTTTCATAAATGATTAATATTTTATGAGATCTAAGAATTTTTGAGACTTTATAATCTTATATTTTGTTAGACTTGCTTAAAGATAATCAAAAGTTGAATTTATGGCATGTGATATTTCAAGAGTCAATCGATTATTTTTTAACCACTATAATAATCCCTGTAGACCAATTCATTTTGGTAAGCTGAAGGTCCTTTCTGTTTTCGAGTACGCCTATTAATTCATAAACGAGTTCCTGATGTCCTTCCGGCCAATTAGGCTGGCTGAGCATGTCGTCAATGATATAAAAGCCACCAGGTTTTAACAATTCCAAAGTCAAGTCTAAATCGCTGTATTTTCCGGGCCAGGCATCCGCAAAGATCAAATCAAATAAGTCTCCCGAATAATTTTTTATCCATGCTGACCCATCTTCACAAATCAAATTAACTCTTTTATCTTCACCAAAGAAATCTGTCGCTATTCTGATGAGCTGAGGGTCATTATCCACCGAATAAATCGTTGAATCCAAATCCATTCCGTCTATCATCCAAGATAAGGTTAAGCCTATACCTGTGCCTAATTCAAGAATGTTGGCCTTGGGTTTTGAACAAATTAATGTTTTTAATAAGGAACCAATATAAAGATCGGAGGGCATGGTAAAACCAATTTCTTTACATTTTGCTAATAAATCTTCATAGGCCAATGGCAGGCCTGCAGAAATTATGTCGTTCATAGTTGTTTTAATAAAATATATAGTTTAAAAGCTTATTTGGCCAAAGGAATAAGCCATTGGTCATTTTCAAGATCAACTCCGCCTTTCATACGTTCTTGAACAACGCGGTCAATTATGAATATTCCTTTTTTAGCCATGTCATCGAAATTATCAATGCCATTGTTTGGAAAGTTTTGTCTTGTTCTGTGGATATTGAAACGATTCGAAAATTTTTGGTCAAAAGCTTTTTCTACCCCTTCTTTACCTATCATGAAACCGATTAAGCCACCCCAAGTTGCTGTTGGGTTATCAGAATCCCATCCAGCCAATACACCGATTTTTATCGTTTCTTTGAAATCGCCTTCTCCATATAGCAGACTTACGATGCTTGCGGCAAAATTAATCCCAGAAGCAAAGCATCCATTGCAATATAAATTCTTTGAGCTAATGTCATACCCGTCTTGTTGTTCAACCTGATAGCGCTGATAAACTTGATCCCTAGCCGATTCCCATGGTACTCCGTTCTCATATTGCAGTTTTACAAAATCGAACATTTTGGCAGCATAGGAAGATTCTGGAATGCCCCTTCTTGCTTCTTCAGCCATCCAATGGATTTTTTGCTTCATGGTTTTTTCTTTTTCTACAGAAGAAGATAAGGCGTACATTCTCACGTAAAACTCTGAGATCCATGCGGCATCCAGATACGCCGTGGTTCTAATGGGTAAAGTAGCCATTTCTATAGCAATATCAGGCCTTGCCGGAGCAAATAACCCAAATATTTCTGTGGTGAGTTGCGCATCGATCATCATGTAATTTTCATTGTGCTCAGGTAAACTCGTTTCAGGAGGAAGCATTCCTTTTACCATAAGATCGAAGGCTGTTTGGTTTGATACCCACAAATAGTTTTCTTCTTCTGAGCGAATATGTTCTAACCACCCCTCACTAATTTGTTCAGGGCTTAGCAGACTTGTTTTGTTCTTATAAAGAAGGTGTTGATACATATATTCAATATCTGTATCATCATCAGCTCCCCAAATACTGTCAGGGCCCCTAAGGACAAAGTCTATATTTTCAGATAAGTCACTGGGAACTCCTTCAGCCCAAATACTGGGTTGGTCTTTTTTCCCCCAATCATCTCTTGTATAGAATTTGCCGGTTTTAATTTCACCAACATTTCCTATTTTGTCCATTTCAGTTACCAAACCGGTCCAATTTGCTATGCATTGACCCAGCCAGAATCCGTAAAGTTGTTCTTTGTAAGCAGACCTAGATATTTTTAGATCAGATTCATTGCCTGTGTAAGCTCCATAAATTAGGCTGGAATCTTTTAGAATTTTATTGTTTTTAGCTTCCACCTCATGCTTCTTACCTGAATGACAAGACGAGTTTAGAAATAGACCTAGAAGGAATAAACCGGTAATGAAGTATTTTATTTTAGACATAGTATGTTGCTAAAGAATAAGCTTGTTGAGTTAAAAAAAGACAATTATTTTAAATATGAGTCGATGGATTATTTGATTTGTACCATAGTTCTTAAGCCACTAACTGCGCCAAGATCTTGACTTCTTTGGGTGGGCAGGCTGCCACTAATAAAGAAATGAAAATCTCCTTTTGGATTTATTTTCTTGCCATCCTGGTCAAAAACCTCAAGCATTTCATCTGTGACCTCAAAAACAAGCTCCCTACTCTCTTGTGCTTTTAAGTGGATCCGTTTCACTGCTTTTAAAGCGAATTTTGGGCTATCTATACCTTTGATTTTAGCTGAAGCATATAATTGAACGATTTCATCCCCTTCAACTTCTGAATTATTCGTTACGGTACAAGAAATTTTTGGATGATCACTTTTTTTAATTTTTTTGGAAAGATTGAGGTTAGAATAATTGAAGTTTGCATAACTAAGACCAAAGCCGAATGGGTACATCGGTTCTTCAGTCATGTAGCGATATGTTCTTCCTTTCATATTGTAATCTTCGTATGCAGGGATTTGATCCAGGCTCTTTGGGAAAGTGATTGGGAGTCTTCCGGAGGGTGAAACATTACCAAACAAGATATCAGCTGCGGCAGATCCTCCTTCTTCTCCCGGATACCAAGCAAACAAAACAGCATCTGCCATCTCATGTACTTCAGCAAGATTCATAGGACATCCTCCTGTTATAACTACGATAACTGGTTTCCCGTGATTACCTTTAATTTTTTTCAAGTAATCTATTTGATTCTTTGGAATGTCATAGTCTAACCTGTCTCCAGAATATGGAGAAGAAATAGACTCCCCTTCTTCGCCTTCAATATGTCTTGTCAATCCCATTACTACAATAGTGGCATCTGCATCTGCTGCGCCTCCTGAGCTCCAATCTATAGGGTTAATGTTTGGCTGATCAAGCGTTGTACCAGGACTGTATTGTACTTGGCTTCCAAGAGCCACCCTTGAGCTAATTCCTTCGAGAAAAGTGACCAATTGCGGATTCACACCAAAATAATTACCAAGCAAAGCATCAATGGAGGCAGCATTAGGTCCAACAACATAGTATCGTTTCAAATTATTTTTCAAGGGTAATACCCCATTATTTTTTAAAAGGACCATTGATTTAACAGCTGTTTCATAAGCGAGATCTCTGTGAATTTTACTGTCAATTACATCTGAGGATATATCGTTATAGGGATTCATTTCAGCAGGATCAAACATGCCTAGTTTAAAACGTGTTTTAAGTAATTTGAACAATTGTTCATCAATGTCAGACTCTTTCACTAGGCCTAAGTTAACAGCTTCGGTGAGGGCAGAAAATGTGTCTCCACAGTTTAAGCTCACGCCAGCTTTTAGGGCCAATGCAGCAGCTTCTGCTTTTGTAGATACGGTTCCGTGCCCGATGTCAGAATAGAAATCTGTTAAAGCACCACAATCCGTTAAGACATGCCCTTTGAAGTTCCAATCTTCTATCAAAATGTCATTCAA
Source organism: Lutimonas halocynthiae (assembly GCF_030409835.1). Classification (GTDB taxonomy): domain Bacteria; phylum Bacteroidota; class Bacteroidia; order Flavobacteriales; family Flavobacteriaceae; genus Lutimonas; species Lutimonas halocynthiae. The sequence continues at coordinate 381,346 of NZ_JAUFQO010000001.1, read as the reverse complement.
AAGTGTATTGCTACTGCAGCAGGGTTCACCATTTGTTCTGTTATAAGCACACATGATTGACTCAACATTAGCCTGCACTAACTGTTCAAATGCAGGTAGATAAGTTTCATAAAGATCTTTTTGACTGACCTTCGCATTAAATTCATGTCTGAGTTTTTCAGGGCCACTATGCACGGCATAATGTTTGGCGCAGGCCGCCGTTTTAAGATAGGTTGGATGATCTCCTTGCAAGCCTCTGACAAAAGAAGTGCCGAGCAATCCAGTTAAGAAAGGGTCTTCTCCATAGGTTTCCTGTCCTCTTCCCCAACGAGGATCTCTGAATATATTTACATTAGGCGTCCAAAAGCTAAGGCCGGTATATCGATTGTAATTGCCAACTTCTTGCGCAGCATTGAACATAGCTCTTGCCTCGTCTGAAATGGCTTTAGATACCTGATAAATGAGGTCTGGATCAAAAGTGGCTGCCATTCCAATTGCTTGTGGAAAAATAGTTGCTTTACCAGATCTTCCAACTCCGTGAAGCGCTTCATTCCACCAATCATAAGGAAGTATTCCCAATCGATCTACTCCTTCTGAACTATTGACCATTTGCGAAACTTTTTCTTCAAGGGTTAATTCATCTAAGAGTAGGCTGACTCGCTTATCTATGGGTAATTTGGTGTCTTTAAAAGTACTTTCTTGTCCAAACGAGGTTAGAATTCCAGCGAAAAAAAATAAACACAGCAATAAGCCAAAGCGGTCTTTAATATTAAGAGAAATCATATGTTTTTAATTGAAAAAATAAAGATAAGAATTGTCTCTCTTAAAAAGCAAATAACAAAATGAACTTTATACGATGTTCATGAAAAATTTAGATTAAAAAAGGGAACCAAGGCAGTATACCTTAATTCCCTTTTCCGCCAAAAATAAAAATTTCAATAGGCAGGGGAAAAGCCTAAGATTTGGGCTTGATATTTTGATTCACTCTGAATAAATTACCCGGATCGTATTCGGTTTTTATGTTGACCAAACGATCATAGTTTTGTCTGTAACTATCACGAACTCTTTCTTGACCTTCATCCATCATAAAGTTAGTATAGGCACCACCAGATGAATAAGGGTGCAGCGCTTCCTGGTAACTCTTAGCCCAGTCTGTTATTTTTTCTGCGTTAGCAGGATCAGCATCAACACCGACAAAAACGCCTGCATATTTAGCATCTCTATAAGCCCAGGGTGTATCTGTTAAACCTGGTCTACTTGCTGCCCCACTAATGGGATACAAATGCATTTGTGATAGCGGCGTAGGAATCATTGAACCATACTTTTTGTGTTCTGCTCTAGCCTCAGGACCTAAATCGGTAAAGAAATCAGCTCTCCAATACCATTGTAGTCCTTTAGGGAAAAGGCCATCAAATAAGGTTTGTACCGATGGGTAAGGCATTTCTCCTACGTGTTGAAATATGGGGTTTTTTTCAAGAACAGGCTTAAATAGTTCATTGAATTTTTCAGGATCACCAGTATAGCACCATACAATACCACAGAATTTCTTAAGATGAAGTTCATCTGGAAATGGAGGTCCGGGAATGATCATTGTCGCTACAAATCCGTTAAGGTCTTCTTCGGCATTATGTATAAAACCATGATACCATTCCATGATCTCTTCTGTTCGTTCTATTGGCCATAAGGTTGGTCCGCCGATCACTGTTTTGACAGGATGGGCTTGAAATTTGAATGAAGTCACGATTCCAAAATTACCACCACCACCACGAATGGCCCAAAAAAGATCCTCATTTTGATCGGCACTTACTGTTACAACAGATCCATCGGCCAATACCATATCAGCTTCAAGTAAATTGTCAATAGTGAGTCCGTATTTTCGAGATAAATGCCCAACGCCACCACCTAGCGTAAGACCGCCAACTCCAGTAGTAGAAATGATGCCTGCCGGTACGGCAAGCCCGAATGGATGCGTAGCATGATCTACTTCGCCCCAGATGTTGCCACCTCCGACTCTCACTGTATTATCAGCTGTATTGACCCGTACAAATTTAAGACCTGAAAGGTCAATTACCATACCATCGTCACAAATGCCGAGACCTCCACCATTATGGCCTCCACCTCTAACGGCAACTAATATATTGTTGTCTCGACCATAGTTTACCGATGCAATGACGTCGGCAACATCTACACACATTATAATCATGCCAGGATGCTTGTTGATCATCCCGTTGTATACTTTTCTTGATTCATCGTAATTTTCGTTATCCGGAAGAATTACTTCTCCACGAATTTGAGCTTTAAACTCTTCAAATTTGGCTTCCATAAGTTTGATTTTTAGATTAGGTTAAAAGGGTGAACTAAAGTTACAGTCTTATTTACTTGAATAATTCAAAATTTGAATCATTTAATACCACAAATGATTCGTTTGCAACATGCTAACATAAAAAAACAAGTAAACTTTTGAATTATCACCTTAAAGATGATCGCTCTTAAGACTAATTTTTATCGTCTATTTCAAGGCGTCTCATTGGCATAACATCAATTATTTGGAATAATTCCTTATTACTGATGATATCTGGGGAGCTGAGTTTCACGCCACCATCAAGACCCACTAAATAAAACATAAACGGGTCATTTTTTAAAAGAAACTTTTCATAACTAGAATCAATAGCTTGACGCGTATTGGTAGTCAGACCAAATGATTGATAGCCAGGAACGATTGTTATAATGAGTAATTTTCTTATGTCATGACCTTCAGGGTCAGATTTTAATGAATTTATCTGCGCCTTATAACTGTTGTTGTCGATTGAGTGCGTAGCAAGAATCACCAAGCGATTTTTCCACTGGAATTCGTTAATATCTTGTGCAAAGCTAGAACCCGAATACATAACAAATAATACTAGTAACTCGATGATAGCAGGTTTCATTTCTTAAAGTTCAATCCTATAAGTTACAAAATTCCTGGGAGCACTGCTTTTCTTTTTGCTGGATAATCACGAAATTGTTTCTTATACCACTCATGATGCCCTAATGCTCTGGGGATTAAGTTAGCAAAAGTCCAGACAAGAAAGGTGAGAGCGGGCAGGTTCCATGCCATTAAAGCAAAACCGGTCCATTGTATTAACTCCCCAAATAAGTTAGGACAGGAGAGGTAATTAAAAAGAAATCCTTGTGGAATTTTATAGCCTGTTTCTCCAGGTTTTCGCAAATGAATAAGAATATGGTCACTTTTTTGATTGATAATAAACCCTATTATAAATAGTAAAACACCTATTATAAAGTTTAGTTGATAAAATGATTCAGTACTGTAATTTTCAAAATTGGCCAGAAAATAACCATTGAGACCTGCATTGATACAATTAAAAAAAATAGCGGATCCAACAATAAGCAGGGGCATTTTTTTGCCTTTGGTCCTGATTCGAAAAGGATAAATAAAAGTTCTGTTGAAATAATGCAGAAGCCATATAAGGGATAACATACTTGCGAATAAGCTCTGGTCAGAACTCAAATAAAAATAAAGAATAATAAAAAATGAAGGCGCTTCCATAAATATCCAGCCCAGCTTGTTCGAAATTTGCGGCCCCCAGCCACTTTTTACATGTCTTCCGTATGGTGCCGTTACAAACTGTAATAAGACAAAAGAGCCAATTCCAATCGATGCCCAAATAACACAAATGATATTTAAAGTGGTTAAAGTCATGACCTGTTGTTTTTATGGAACCATGCTACAAGGTCATTTACACTCTCTTCAACTGGTCTGTTTTTATGACCGAGTTCTGTTTTAGCTTTTGAGCAATCCATTTTTTTTGGGGCATTTTTTAAGGTGCTTAAACTCTCCTTGCTAATAGGCCATTTTAAAGGAATGAATTTTTCATATACCCGAATTAAGGGTAGTATTTTGACTAAGAAATCGATTGACAATGCCCTGGGAACTTTGCTCTTATTCGCCATTTTAGCCAAGTTTTCAAGACTCACATATTCGCCTCCAACTAAATAGATACCACCTTTTTTGCCTCTTGAAATTGATGATATAATTGTTGTAGACAGGTCTCTTACATCGATCATATTGTAGCCTCCTTTCGTAATAAAAGGCAACTTCCCTAGATTCAAATCTTCTATGGTTCTTCCAAAAGGAGAAGGGCCATAATCTTCCGGGCCTATAATAGCGGTTGATCTGACAATGCAAGCATCTAAATTATGCTCTGTTTCATATTTCAGGACATCTTTTTCAGCCATCGCTTTTGTCCAGGCATAGTAAAAAGATTTATCAGTTTTATAAGAACGGTTTTCATTGAAGACTTCATCATTTATAGGATCTTCAACGACTGTTGAAGAGCTGATATATATGAACCTGATTGGTTTATGCAAACAAGTTGCCAAAAGGTTTCTTGTTCCTGTGACATTGACTTCATAGACCAGTTCTTGTTTTTTTTCACCCAATGAAATTGCACTGGCAGAATGGATAATGGCCTCGCATTTATCTATCAATTTTTCAAGAGAAGCCAAATTATTCAAGTCACCTTCAATCCAGGTCAAATTTTCATGAATCATAGGAAAGGATGAATGTCTAATCAAAGCTTTTACAATAAATCCCTTTCGCAAGAGCTCCTTGATGAGGTTTATTCCTAAATGTCCGGTTCCTCCAGTTACTGATATCGTTTTTTGCTTTACCAACTAATTCAATATGTATTTGCTTTTTAGGCTAAATGCTCATGGTTCGTTCAGACCAAGACCCCTTGCCTCATGGCAAGATAAAAAAACTGTTTTAATATCCTTCTTTATTGCTGGTATTAAACCTAATTAGTTGCGCGTAAGGCCTGTTCCATATGTCTTTGATTATGAAGAATTACAACCCTAAGGGTATCTCCGAGTTTTATTTTGATCCATGGGGCTATACTTATTCCGGTTTTTGTTTTGTTTAGATCAACTGAAGCTGCATTTTTAAGTATTTCCAACATGGCACTTTGTTGGTTATCGAATTTATGCAATGTTGATATGTCTAATGTACTTCCAAGTGGATTAGCAGAAGATAGTGTCTTCATCTTTTTCGATGCATCAAGCGGGCCAACCATTTTTACGAAATAATTACCGAGAATACCGCTTTTAAAAACTGGTGAAGGATTTAGCCTATTGGATTGTGCTATTTTTTTTGTTATTTCAGGAATATAGAAATCTCCATAAATATTCAAATGGGCTATGCATTCAAAGGCACTCCAAGCATCTGGATGGTCCCTTTTATTAAGATCATCTGTAGAGAAAGCCTCTAGATTTTTTAAGCCAGATTGAATTTTTAAAGTTCTTTCTGTCAAATCATTAATTAAATCTATAGTATTACATTTCATAATTTAAGTTTTGATAAAAATGCGCTAAAAGAGTCAGATTAAAATTGATTTGAATCAAGATTTTTTAAGTCTCGATAGCGTTTCCGGGCTCATTCTTAAATAAGAAGCAATGTATTTGTGTGGTATTTCCTGAAATACTTGAGGACTTCTTTTAAGAACCCTGTGATACCTTGCCTCCGGAGAAGAGGTCAGCAAATCGGTCTCCCTTTCCATTTGTTGAATTACAAAAGCCTCTAAAAGCTTTTTCCAAAGGTCTTTATTTCTGCTGTTTTTATTCATCAAGGCATTAAAATCAATTTTAGAAATTGACTTATACGAGGTTTTTTTTAGGGCTTGAATGTAGAACGATGTTTTTCCTCCTTTAACAAAAGAATCAAGAGCAGTAATAATAGAGTCTTTGTATCCAAATCGAATCGTATGTTCTTCATTTTCGTCTAGCATAAATATTCTTAGGCTTCCGCTATTAATAAAGTACAAGGCAGTTTCTATGTTTCCTTCCGATATTAAATATTCATTGCGTTCAAGGCACATGGGATCTCCCCACAATGAAGCTTCTGAAATAGTTGTTACGAGTTCTTTAATGATATCCATAAAATCTAAATACAATCATGTTTTTTCTAAAATTGGAATCCAAACCTCTTCTTTTGCATTCGGATCGTCAGGTTTGTAGGTTTCAGGAATTAACTCAAAATGCTCTCTGTAATCAACTTCGTACTTTGAATTTGGTATCCAATTTTCAAAAATATAAGCGAAAGTTTTAGGAAAATCCTGGGGAGTTCCTTTATGGATAAACACGGCATATAGGCCTTCGTTTAATTCATATGGGAATAACTCTTCAGGTATTTTTGAATGATCTTTAACTTCAACTGCTGCCCATTTCGTAAAGGTGCTCGTAGGGTTTAGCTTGTTGTAATCAAGAATTTCTCCATAGATCTGCATAGAATATAAATCAGTGGAAGCGGCATTTGTAACTTTCTTTCTCAATGGCATAAATGAACTCCATAACTCATAAGTTTTATTATCAGTAAAGGACATCTTTAAAGAAAGTCCGCAAAGTAATTTCTTTTCAAGTTTTTCTATTCTATCAAACATTAGTTAAGGTTAATTTTTAAAACTCAAACGTCTTAGATTCATAAAGCTCATCATGAAACATGACCTGAGCATGGCCACTAGGAGCATCATAAGGTGCCTTTGGTAAAACTGATGGGTTGGATGGGTATGAACCATCTTGAAATATTAGTTCTTTAAAAACTCCTGAATCCTTAACAAGTAATAAAGCCCAATCATTCACTTTTGAAGGTTCTACAAAAATGGGCGCTCTGGTTACTGAAAACCGGGTGATAATTTCGCTATATTGATCTAACAATAAAAAAGTACAGCCTCCTGACCCACAAAAATATGAGGTCATAAAACGAACAAATATTTCATCCTTTCCATCCGCATTAAGATCAATTTTATAAAATTGAAACTTTCTATCATTAGCTGTTAAAAGAGAAAGTTCTTCTTTCAAATAATCATTCACTAAAAAGTTTTTAATATTATCGGCAGTTTGCTGATCTGTAGATTGGGCAACAAAAGAAGGTTTTGCTGCTTCAACTGAAATGACTTCTGAAACCGAATCCAAGGCTTTTTTAACTTTAAATTCATCAGATTTTTGGAGCTCATTCTTGCATGATACCGAAAGACAGGCCAGGCTCAGCAAAAGCATATAAATATTTTTCATAGTTAGATATTTATGAATTTCTTTTTGATTTATTGGCGTTTTGAGCGGCAACAAACCCGTCAAAACATTGAAACCCGAATTTAGTGATTTAAGTAGTATAAGGCAAATGCTTCAAAGTCATCAAAGCTTTTTTCAAAGGTGTCGCAAGTACCAAATCCATAGGTCATGAAAACAAATGGAACTTCAGCTTTTTCACTTTGTATCATATCTCCTTGTGTATCGCCTATATATAGAGGCTTCTTCAAATTATAGTTAGTTACCAGGCTTGATATGTTTTCATGTTTGGGTTTATAATTTTGCCCATGAGAAAGAGAGCTTGTAATTAAATGCTCAATTTCGGCAAATTTCATAAAATGATGAATCGTGTCTTTTGGGCAATTACTTACGATAAACAGTTGGTACTTTTTATGCAGTAAAGGCAGGTACTTCTGAACGCCGGCATAAATATCACCACCAATTTCATCTATCAGATCATATTGCAACTGTATCACTGCTTTATAGCAGGATTTTCTATCTTCATGAGTGAAATCAGGAAGTACTATTTCAAGAAATTTTTCTTCTTCCAAACCCATCAAAGAATCTAAATCGGCCTTTGTCAGGAAAGTTGTAAGTCCATGTTTTTTAAAATATTCATTCCATGCCAGGGTATATGTTTCCACTGCATCCCAAAGGGTTCCATCCATATCGAATATTAAGGCATCCGGACCTGTATGTTCGTCTTTATAATTCAAAACCTATCATTATTTAGTGACATTTCATATAGGTTATTGATGGCATAAGGGGTCTCTTTTTCTCCGACTTTTTTAAAGCCATATGATTCATAATATTGACATAGTCTTGGGTTGGAGCCATCACAATCAAGTCGAAATTTTTTTACGCCTTCAGATTTCATGTTTTCAAGAAGCTTCAGCATAACCATCTTTCCGATTCCAAATCCAGAAAAGTCAGGCCGAACAACTAAAGAGTGGACATATTTAACATTATTTTCCAGCCCTTTTTCACCCCAATATAATGTGTCGTTTTGCAGTAATCTAAACATAGCTACCTTGATACCACTATCATTATAAACAAAAAAGAATTCACCTTTGTCGAATCCTTCTTTTACCCAGGTAATTTTTTCTTCAGGAGGGTCTGACCAGTAACTCCACTGACTCACTTTTTTTTCACCAAGCGATAGGCTAGCTAATTTAAACAACTCCAAGGCATGGTCTATTTCATCAATTAGAGCTTTTTTGAAGATGAGATTCATTTAGATACCGTCTTATTTTTTAATAATCAATTTATTGAATTCTAAGGCTTTTTGGACCCAAAAATCCAGGTCTTTCTCTTTGTCAAATCCTTCGGGGTCAATAAAAAGAAAGCCTCTCATTACAGAGCCTGTAAAGTCCATGGGACGGCTTCCATCTTTTTGTAATAAATCTTTATAAGGTAATTTCCCAACACGAACCATGAGCCTGTCATCTTGTGTTTTTTTATCAATATCAATACCAATACACATTTTATCATTGACCATAAAGATCAGACCTCCCATCATTTTCTTTTCTTCAACCTGTCCTTTGTTAAGGAGTCTTTGCCGCACTCTATCTGCTAAAAATTCACTAAAAGCCATTTTATAATTCTTTAATCGTAAAATTCCTACAAACTAAAATACGATTTAATCTTAGGAAATAGCTAACCTGCGGAGTCCAAAACACACTTAATTCCTTCTCTATCCATTTCAACAATACATTCATTACATCTGTTGCACAGGCTTTTTTCAATAAGTCCTTGATTGATTTTATTCAGAAATGCCGGGTCATGAATCAGAGGCCTTGCCAAGGCAATAAAATTAAACCCTGCTTCTAATATCTTTTCGATACCCTGTTTTGAATCAACTCCGCCAAGGTAGACCAGGTCTAGACCAACAGCTTGCCTCACTTTGATAGCCTGAGCTAAGAAAAAATTTGCTTTAAATGGGTATGCTTTAATGATTAAGGGCCCAAAGAGAGCCATTGTTAGTTTTTCAGCTATAGAGCTGGCATTTTTAATCATGCCTTTAAGCGGAACCTTTCCTCTCATCAGATAAAAAGGTGTTTTGCTTGTAAAACCTCCACTCAGAACTATAGCGGAACAACCAATTTTTTCAAGTTCTTTTGAAACATGAATGCAATCATTTAACGAGAATCCTTTTTTGAAACCGTCATGCAGGTTCAATTTTACCAATACCGGAAAATCTAAACCCACTGCCGATATAACTTTAGCAACCAGCCTTAAAGGAAATCGACTCCTGTTAATGACATTCCCGCCATAAACATCATCCCTTTTGTTTGTTAAGGGGCTTAAAAATTGACTCAATAAATACCCGTGACCCATATGTATTTCAACAGCGTCAAAACCTATCGATCTTAAATTTATGGCAGCCTTAACAAAGTCGTCGATAATATGTTCCATATCACTTTCAGTCATGGCTTGAGAATAGGCCAGACCTGATAAGGCTCCATAGGCATTAAATAATTTACTGGGAGCCAGAATTTTTGTTGCCTTTTTGTTTTTTGAAAAATAACCACAATGGGTTAGTTGGATTGAGACCTTGCTTCCTGCCTCATGCACTTTTTGAGCCAATACTTTTAAAGCTTTTAAGCTTTCGTCGTTCACATACATTTGGGTGTCGAAGGTTCTGGCATCGGCTGAGACGGCTCCATATGAAACAGTGGTCATACCCACACCACCTTTTGCTAAGGCAACATGATGATCAATAAGTTGCTGGTTTGGAATACCATCGCTGTACATTCCTTCAAATGTGGCTGACTTTATAAAAGAATTTTTGAGTCTAAGCCCTGATGATCCTATGTTTTTAGCAGAGAATGCATTCGTAATAGCTCCTTCCTTTATAGTTTTATTTTGCATTAGCTGGATAGTTCTCCTGCTAAATTAAGTTAAGCATAAGTACGAGTCAAGAACTTTGAATTATTTTATACCGAATAAGCCATCACTAATTTGTTTTTCAGTTGGAATCGCATCCTTCTTTAAAGAAACCAAAAGTTTTCCGTTTTCCTCAATAGCATCAAACCCTCCCATATTTAAATAATGATCCAAGGGTATTTTTGCAACGCCTTGAATATAGGTATTAAAAAAAGCTGTTTGATCTTTTCCGCTTGCTTCAGACATTAATTTCTGTAGTTCGCTTAAGGTATAGCCTTCGTTAGTTCCTCCGTATTTTTTAAATAAGATTCTCATAACATCATCAATACTGCTTTGATTGGCAGTGGAAGAGCGTATTAGCATATCCTGAGAGATACCAATAAAGAAACCACCACTGTAAATCAAGCCCCAATGATCGTGTTTTAGCGCTCCATCTATCATTGATAACTTGCCAGTTCCTTTATCAGTAATATAGCGCTGATAGAAAAAGTCATTCAACACTTTTAGGTATGATTCTTTATTGAGATAACCTATATGAAATAGTGATTTTAAAGTATAATAATTGGCAAATCCCTCTTTGAACCATTCACAATCATCATTCAATGGAGCAAAGGATTTTCCGCTCCAAAGATGAAAAAATTCATGAGCAAATATAAAACGACCAATCAGTTCTGACATTTCGTCTCCATCCTTTTCAAGTAGGATGCTAATATTGTTTCCAATAACTTCACCGTCTGTTTTAGACGAAGAATTAATAACTACAATAGACTTGCTGAATTTATTGTCTGGAGACGGATTTGGAACGCCTTCCATAAGATCAATATAATAATCCAAAACGCCAGTAGCCATTTTAGAGAATGATTCTTTTTGTTTAACGATTTCATCGCCTCCGAGAGCAAAAATCAATTGAAAATCATCTCTAATAAGAATGATTTCTTCATGCGTTCCGGCGAAAAACATTGAATCAGTTAATGAAGTAAGATTGTCTATAAGGTAGCTATTTCCTTGGTTTTCAATGATACGCCATGGACTTGAAACTTTCCAGATTTCAGGCAGATAAAAACGGACCTTAATATGCTGCTTTTCTTTACCAGACATGATAAAAACGCTCCGACCTGTGTAAAAAACACCCCATTTACGGGCATATGCGGCGCCGTCAACACCTCCGCTCCATTCATGCTCTTCATGATCTAGGTGGACTTCATAATGCAATTTGACATAGGATCCGTCAGATACATGAACTTTCCATTTAGCTCCATCTAAGGATTTCAATTCAACAGGTTTTCCTTCAGGAGTTGTTGCTTTGAGTTCATGAATAAAGTTGGCCCATCTATTTGGAAATTGATTTGCTCCTATTGAGCTCATGAAGAGAGAAGAATCTTCGATTTTTACAATACATTCAACAATAGCTTTCTTAATGTTGTTCTTATTGATCGAAATGCTATAGGATGTTGAATCTGAACCAGTATTAGCGCATAATTGATTAGAAGGAATCAACGACAGAAGAAAGATGAAGGTTAGAATTTTTAGCGGTGAATTATTAAAAAGATCCATGGGAAATAATTTAGTCTCTCTAATATGACGAGCAGGTCAGGAAATGGTTACATCTCACCTTTTAGTTAGCGCTTTATTATTTATGGTTCTTTTTGAGGCATGATTCTTGGGCTCCAGATTTCATAAATGGGTTTTTCTTTAGAGCTTAAGCCACGATGATGCCATTCATTTTCCTTGACTTCATACTGAAAAGACAGACTGGCGCCAACCCTACTGTTATCTCTAGAAAAGAACTCAATGTGCTCGGTATAAGTGCCTTTTTTTGCCGTGTAGGTGCCGCCGCCGGTTCCAGAAAATTTACCCGTAGCAGTATTATAGGCGATCCATTGAAATCGTGAACCCGATAAGATTTTCATTGTTTTCCGATCCCCTGGACTGCGCCTTAACATATCTCCATCTCTTTCTCTTCCTGATATAAGCCATGCTCCGTTGAGATCACCTTTTTGTCCATCGTCAATTCTTGTCCAAATCTTGTCACTTCCTTTGAAGGTTATAGTATCTCCTTTAAGATCAAAAATAAGATCTCTTGTTTTTCCAACAGATGAGCTGTCACTAGACGAAAATTCTTGGGTTAATGAAAACACGCTGTCTTTAACAGTCCAGTAACCACCAAAGGTTTTAACAAACTCGTTGGTCTTTTTATTATAAAAAGTTTCAGCAAGATATCCATCCATAACAATGGTGGTTATCGTTATATCGTCTCCTATTTCATTCGTTTCGGAACTTGTCCATGCACCCTGAAGCCCAATTGTAGCTTCAGAATAATTTATTTTTTGTTTGGAGTTCGACGCTTGAGAATTGCTTAGGTTTTCAGCATATTCCATATTTGACGCATAGAACAACAACACTAATGGAAAAATAAGAAAGTTTTTCATAAGTTGGTATTTTTGTAGCGTATTACGATAAGGGTTTTAACCGACTAGTTAAAGGCGGGAATCCCTGTAATGTCCATTCCTGTTATGAGCAGATGAATATCATGCGTTCCTTCATAAGTAATGACCGATTCAAGATTCATCATATGTCTCATGATAGAAAAATCACCCGTTATACCCATTGCACCTAGGATCTGTCTTGCCTCTCGTGCAATATTTAATGCCATTTCAACATTATTCCTTTTGGCCATAGAAATTTGAGCTGAACTAGCTCTGTTTTCATTTTTTAAAACACCCAATCTCCATGTTAACAATTGTGCCTTTGTAATCTCAGTGATCATTTCGGCTAACTTCTTTTGTTGCAATTGAAAACCGGCAATTGGTTTGCCAAACTGAATTCTTTCTTTGGCATATCTTAAAGCCGTATCATAACAGTCCATAGCAGCTCCGATAGCACCCCATGCAATACCATATCTTGCAGAATCAAGACAACCAAGTGGAGCTCCTAAACCGCTTTTATTTGGAAGCAGGTTTTCTTTTGGGATCTTTACATTGTCAAAAATCAATTCTCCGGTGGCTGAAGCTCTCAGTGACCATTTATGATGTGTTTCTGGTGTTGAGAAACCTTCCATGCCTCTTTCGACGATTAGACCATGAATCCTTCCTTCTTCATTTTTTGCCCACACAACTGCTATATCAGCGAAGGGTGAATTAGAGATCCATAATTTAGCACCATTCAATAAATAATGGTCGCCCATATCTTTGTACTTGGTCTCCATTCCTCCTGGATTAGATCCGTGGTTAGGCTCAGTAAGACCGAAACAACCGATCATTTCACCAGAAGCAAGTTTAGGTAAATATTTGTTTTTTTGAGCCTCGTCTCCATATTTCCATATGGGATACATCACAAGTGATGATTGAACCGAAGCGGTTGATCTAATGCCAGAATCACCTCTTTCAATTTCCTGCATAATGAGGCCATATGAAATTTGATCGAGTCCGGCGCCACCATATTCTTCAGGAATATAAGGTCCGAATGCGCCGATTTCGGCTAAACCACTTAATAGTTGATGAGGAAATTTCGCGTCTTGGGCGGCATCCTCAATTATTGGTGAAACTTCGCGCTTTACCCATTCACGACAGGCATCTCTTACAAGTTTATGCTCTTCAGTTAATAAATCATCCAATAGAAAATAATCGGGAGCTTGAAATTGATCTGCAGCCATAGCTTTTATTGTTTTGATAAAAAAGCAAAGTTACAATTATTGGTTTGATAAAAACAAGTGCCTTAAACTTTTAAATACATAAAAAATAAATGACTAACTTTGGCCTCTATGCGGAACACGTTTAGTAAGGAAGAGAAGCTAAAAAAGAAAAATCTTATCACAGAATTGTTTGCCTCAGGCAAATCAGCTTCAGTGTTTCCCTTGAAAATGGTCTATCTTGAAAATGACCATGACTCCCCCTTCAAAGTTCAAGCAGGGGTATCGGTTTCCAAACGAAATTTTAAGAGTGCTGTAGATAGGAATCGAATCAAGAGATTGATGCGAGAATCTTACAGGAAAAATAAATACTTGATTTACAACGATGATGATACTAAAAAGCATATTCTGATGTTTATATATCAAGCGAAAAGCGAAGTATCATATCAAAAAATGGAAGAGAAAATGATTGATTTGATTCAAAAGTTTTTACAAAAACAAAAATCTCATTAAGATGAAAGGAATGAAAAGAGGAATAGTGATCGGAAGTCTGGTAATTATGAGCTCATTTTTAGTGGCTTTTAAATCCGATTTTTTCGAGGTTGCTAAGCAAATGGAAATTTACACAACTTTATTCAAAGAGTTGAACCTATATTATATCGATGAAATTAACCCTGCTGAATTAACAGAGAAGGCAATCAATGAAATGCTCGAAGACCTTGATCCTTATACGAGGTATTACGATGAGCAAGGGGTAGAAGAGGTAAAGATTAATTCTTCAGGAGAATACAGTGGAATTGGCGCTGAGTCACATTATTATGATAAAAAACTGGTCATATCAGAAGTGTTTGAGGGGTATTCTGCTGAGGAAGAAGGCATTAAAGTAGGTGATGAAATTGTAAAAATTGACGACATTTTAGTAGATGACTATGATAGTGATCAAATTTCGGCACTGTTGAAAGGAGTGCCTGACACCACAGTAAAGTTGGTTATTAAAAGACAAAAAGAAACATTGGATTTTACCGTTAAGAGAGAGAAAATTTTGGTTAACCCTGTTCCTCACTTTGAAATGGTAAGTGATGAGATCGGATATATTGCGTTTAACAAATTTAACAACAAGGCTTCAGCATCTGTGAAGTCAGCCTTTGCAGACCTGAAGGAAAAGGGAATGAATAAACTTATCCTTGATTTAAGAGGCAATCCAGGGGGATTGTTAAATGAAGCCATCAACATTACGAATTTCTTTGTGCCAAAAAACGAGGTTGTTGTTAGTACCAAGGCCAAGTTAAAAAAATGGAGCGAAATTTATAGAACAAGGTATGAACCTATTGATCTCGATATGCCAATTGTAGTGCTTATCGATGGAAGGTCTGCTTCGGCTTCAGAGATTGTTGCAGGATCTTTACAAGATCTTGACAGGGCCGTTATATTAGGAGAAAGATCATTTGGTAAAGGTTTAGTGCAACGTTATAGAAACCTTACCTACGGTACCAAATTAAAATTAACGATTTCGAAATATTACACCCCTAGTGGAAGAAATATCCAGGAATTGGATTATACCCATAGAGATGGGGATGACGTTCCAAAATTTGCGGAAGAGAATAGAAATGCCTTTAAGACTAAAAACGGACGAACTGTTTATGATGGAGGAGGTATATCTCCTGATATTGAAATTGAAAAACCAGAATTGACAGAATCAACAGAGGCTTTATTAAGATCTGATGCGATTTTTAATTTTGCATCGGTCTACTATCTTGAAAACCCGAGTATTGCAGCTCCAGAAGCATATATTTTTGAAGATAAAGAATATGAAGACTTTATTTCATTTGTTGAGGAAGGAAGTTCTAATTTTGAAACTAAGACTGAAAAGAAATTTGAACAGGCCTTTGAACTTTCAGAAAAAGAAGCGCTTTCGAAAGGGATAAAAAATTCTTATGAAGATTTAGTGCAGCAATTACAAAAACAAAAAATTGAAGAATTAAACAAGAATAAAGAAAGCATCAAAGAATTGCTTAGTGATGAAATTATAAATCGTTACTATTTTAAAAAAGGAGAGTACCAAAACCATATTGCATTTAGTCCTTTTATCAAAGAGGCTATTTCAGTACTTGAAAATGACGAACAATACAGAAGTATATTATTGAATGGAAAAAATTAAACGGACCAAAGCGCAAATTTCAACGAATGCCATTGAAAGAATTTATATCACAATGCGCCACTTGTTCATTCGGGGATTTTACAAACCCATGGGTGTTTCTGGAAATACGCTTATCAATGAATTATTGGTTCTACAGCCTGAAATATATGGCTCAATAGGTCAGGAAATAACCGAGTTAGAAGGCCTGTTGTACATCATAGACAGATTGCCGGAAGGAATTGCAGAATGCCGTTATATTAGCCTTATAGCAGATGAGGGTTTAGGAAACTCTCATTTTAAAAAGATCGTTCCTTCCAAAAGAAGAAGAAATTGCTACCGAATTGACCGTGATCAAATGAACATTGAAATAACCAGAGGAAGATCTGACATTTATGATATTTTAACGCATTTGACCTTTATGTTTATTGAGGCAAAAAAAATTGCGAACAAGGTATTAATCAATGATGAAGGCCATACCATTAGAGAATGGAAGCATCTTGAAGAGGTAGTGCTCAAAAACAAAAAAGTCAATGAAAATGAGAGGGAAGTACTCTTGGCTCATTTATCTACTTTTTTAGGTAGGAGCTACGAAGAAATTAAGAAAGCAGATGATAATTTTGCTTTACCTCAGTCACCTAACAGGTTGTTTCAAGTTATTTATTGGATGGGCAAACTCTCTCTGAATGAAATTTTAGAAGATCAAAACCATGAAATTACTTTTAGCCCAATACTAAGGGAGCGTATTGGCCATCATATATCTGGTGAAATTTGGGCTGAAAATATAAAAAATGAATTGTCTAATAGAGATTTATTAGATCGACCCATTCATGTGATTAGTGCGAATATGCATAGCGTCATGAATTCTATTTATGGCCCAATGTTTCTGCCGAAAGAAGCTAAGTCAAACAAAGGAATTTCCTTATTTGAATTGATAGGGGACGAAGAGAATAAAGAACTCAGAAGAATTATTAAAAAGGGGGCCGCGAAAAAAGGCTTGACTTTTATTAAAGATACAACAGGTGCCAATATAGATGTGCAGATCATTGATACAGAAAAAATTGATCTGGAATTGACGTCCTATAAGATCGAACATTCAACAGGTGAAAGACCGGTTATTATTGTAATGGATTATGCCTTTGGAGAACAGGCTTATGAAACGCTTGATGAGCTTTTAAAACCGTATAGATTAGCTTCCGGAGATGCAAAACACCTCAATATTGAGTCTGTTTCAGTGATGGGGAAAGCTGGTATTTTAGAAGGGATCAAGGGAGACATTATGATTCCAACATCGCATATTTTTGAGGGAACTGCTGACAATTATCCTTTTCATAACGAGCTCAAGGCAGAAGACTTGCAAGATGGAGGTTTAGGCGTTTACGAAGGCTCTATGATTACCGTTCTAGGAACCTCTTTGCAAAACAGAGACATATTAGAATTCTTCTATAATTCTACTTGGAAAGTAATTGGACTTGAAATGGAAGGAGCTCATTATCAAAAAGCAATTCAGTCTGCTTCAAAAATAAGAGGCAATATCAAGAACGATATAAAAGTGAGATATGCTTATTACGCTTCTGATAATCCATTAGAAACAGGAAGCACACTGGCTTCAGGAGGCCTCGGAACATCAGGTGTAAAACCTACTTATCTGATCACACAGAAAATTTTAGAACAGATCTTTTAAAAAATCATCTCATGGTTTAAATCGGCGTCCGAATCATTCTAAATAGAATTTTTTAAAGTATTTTTGCAGCCATAAATACTGCATACATGAACATACTTATTTTAGGATCGGGAGGTAGAGAATGTACATTTGCCTGGAAATTAGCTCAAAGCGCTAAATGTGGTGCTCTTTTTATTGCTCCAGGAAATGCCGGAACACTTGAATACGGAACAAATCTAGCGATCAACCCAAATGATTTTGAACAAGTTAAAAAAGCTGTACTTGATCATAACATCAAAATGGTAATCGTTGGGCCTGAAGATCCGTTGGTTCTTGGCGTTCATGATTTCTTTTTGAATGATAGTGATCTAAAGGGGGTTCCAGTGATTGGCCCGCAAAAGTATGCGGCACAATTAGAAGGAAGTAAAGAATTCGCTAAGGAGTTCATGTACAGGCACAATATTCCTACTGCTCAATACAAAAGTTTTACCGTTGCAAACCTAGAAGAAGGGTATGAATTTCTTGATTCGCTAAAGCCACCTTATGTGCTTAAAGCGGATGGTTTGGCTGCTGGTAAAGGGGTGTTAATTCTTAATGATCTCAATGAAGCTAAAAAGGAATTAGAAGAAATGCTCGCTCAACAGAAATTTGGAGCAGCAAGTTCTAAAGTTGTTATTGAAGAGTTTTTAGACGGAATTGAAATGAGTTCGTTCGTGTTAACCGACAGTGAAAACTATGTCATTTTACCTAATGCGAAAGATTACAAACGTATTGGAGAAGGAGATGTTGGATTAAATACAGGCGGCATGGGTGCTATTTCACCTGTTCCTTTTGCTGATGAGGAATTTCTCTCAAAGGTTGAAGAAAGAGTTATAGTTCCAACTGTTGAAGGCTTAAAAAAAGACAATATTCCATATGTAGGTTTTATTTTTATTGGCTTGATTAAGGTTAATAATGAACCCTTTGTGATAGAGTATAATGTAAGAATGGGTGATCCGGAAACGGAAGTTGTTATTCCTAGAATTGAATCTGATTTTGTAGAACTTTTAAGCGCTACAGCCGATAAGAAACTAGACAGTTTTAACCTTAAAGTAATGGACAAATCTACGACCACAGTTATGATGGTATCAGGAGGGTATCCTGAAGCCTATGACAAGGGAATGGAAATAAAAGGACTTGAGAATGTAAATGACTCAATCGTTTTTCACGCTGGAACCAAACTAGACGGAACAACAGTAAAAACGAGCGGAGGAAGGGTGTTAGCAGTCACCTCCTACGGAGATGATTTTGAAAAGGCATTGAAACAATCCTATCAAAATATTGAAAAGATTCATTTTGATAAAATGAATTTCAGAAAAGACATCGGTTTCGATCTGAAATAATGCTATTTTTTTGCGATTTGGCTCTTTTGCCACATATATCTAATTGATAGATTTTAATCCACATAAAAAAATTTTAGTGGCTCCTTTGAATTGGGGGCTGGGTCATGCTGCACGGTGCATTCCAATTATCGATGCCTTGCAGAAAAATGGTTTTGAACCTATTTTAGCAGGCGATGGTATGTCATTAAGTCTTTTAAGAAAAGAATATCCGTCCTTAGCTTTTTACGAACTTCCATCAACTAGTGTTGAATACGCTAAGAACGGGAGCTTTTTGAAGTATAAGTTGCTTTCACAGGCGCCTAAATTAATAAAAACAATAGCGCAGGAGAAGGCAAGAGTTGCGGAAATTCATCAAAAAGAAAATTTGGCCGGCATAATATCAGATAATCGATTTGGCCTAAGATCAGAAAAAGTTCCAAGTGTTTATATAACGCATCAATTAAAGGTTTTAAGTGGCTCAACTAGTATTATAAGCACAACTTTACATCAACAGCTTATTTCAAAATTTGACCAATGCTGGGTGCCGGATTATAGCACAAATGAACTGGCAGGTGACATGTCAAAATCTGCAGATAAAACAGGTTTTGTCAAGTATATAGGTCCCTTGAGTCGATTTGAAAAAAAGCAAATGAAAAAAAAGTGGGACTTACTAGCTGTGTTGAGCGGACCTGAACCACAAAGAAGTCTCCTTGAAAAAAAATTGTTAGACAAGTTAAAGTTGTTTTCGGGCAAGAGCCTGATCATTAGGGGTATCATTGAGGACAAGCAAAATAGCCGATGCATCGGAAATATGACCCTCGTAAATTTCATGCTTCAAAATGAACTTAGAGATAGTATAGAAAGCAGTAGATTGATTGTGTCAAGATCAGGTTATAGCAATATTATGGATCTCGATGCGCTGGGAGCAAAAACATTTTTTATCCCAACTCCAGGACAATTTGAGCAAGAGTATTTGGCAAGACATTTTCAAAGCCGAGGTATTTCTGACTATGCTGAACAGCATTTATTTGATGTAGACAAACTACATGATGGAAGTGAATACAAAGGGTTCGGGCATAAAAAAACACCAAATAAGGATTTCGACAAATCGCTATTTGATGTTTTTAAATAGGTAAATATTTTTATATAAAAGATAGTTCAGCCGCATTGACTTCTTCAACTTTAACCACTTTATTTGATTTATAAGTAACTTCTTTCACAGTTTCTTCACCAACCAAATACCATTTTCCATCTTTAAGGCCATTGTTATACATGGCAACAACTTTTATCTTTCCTTCTTCATTATAAGATATCCATTTATCATGGAGTTTGTCTTCTTTGAAAAACCCGACTTCTTTTACCATACCATTATCATGATAATAAGTGGCTTTAACTAAATCATTTTCTTTTTCAAACTTTGGTTCTACTCCTTGGGCAAATGATACATTTAGCACGAGTAGGAAAAATAACATGCAGGCGAACAACTTTTTCATTTTTATCTGTTTTGATACCTTAAAAGTATAAAATTAACATTTACTGCACAATAAGTTTACAATTTCTTAACATTGGAATTAGGTCAAAAACCAGCTTAAAGTGCAGTATCGGAATTTTTATCTTCTTAATTAGCTTTGTTCAGGGTAAAGGAAAAAGTAGATCCTTCACCAACTGTGCTCTTCACCAAAACTTCTTGTTCATGGGCTTCAATGATGTGCTTTACGATGGCAAGACCTAAACCTGAACCTCCCTGATCTCTTGATCGGCTTTTATCTACACGATAAAATCTTTCAAATAATCTGGGGATGTTTTTAGAATCTATTCCCACACCATTATCAATCACATTAACTACTACCTGATGTGCTGAATGAGTGCTAACATTAATCAATGTACTTCCATTTACGTTGCCGTACTTTATTGAATTTGTAAGTAAATTGATGATAACCTGCTCAATTTTTTCCTTATCCGCTTTGACAAGAATTGGATAGTCATACACTTCATTAAAAGCCAAGGTAATATTTTTCTTACTGGCTCTTATCTCCAATAATTCAAAAACATCATTGATCGTCGCGATGATATTAAATTTAGATTGCTCAAGTTTCATTCCTGATTCCAGCTTGGCGATCATATCAAGGTCTTTTACAATATAGGTGAGACGCTCAATGCTTTTGTTGGCCCTTCCCAAATACTTTTTCTCCAATGCCGGATCTTCAAGATCTTCATCTAAAACAGTTATTAGGTAGCCTTGGGCTGTAAAAAGAGGTGTTTTTAATTCATGAGAAACATCACCGATAAAATCACGTCTGAAATCATCCCTATTATGCAGTTGTTCAATCTCTTTGTGTTTGGTTTCAGCAAAATTTCTGATTCTTTCAATGAAGTTTTCGAAATCAACATCATCAAGATCAGCTTTCAATGAGGGTGCATTATCAAATAGATTTGATTCATAAACACGGCCCAATTGAATCTCAATGAATTTCTTCATTCCAAAGAAATAGATAAGGTAGGATGTGGCGAAAAAGACAAAACCTAAGACAATAAGATTCAGCAGATTGACTTCTAATAAAAAGTATAAAATCGCAACAAAAACCAGAAGACTAATAAGGCTTGCAAGAGCTGTTCGTAGAGCTTGTTTTTGAAGATTGGTCAAATTCATTCTCAAATATACTCGAAGATCTTATTAAACTACAAATTTATAGCCTACTCCTTTGATAGTTTTGATAAAATCATCTCCGATTTTTTCTCTTAACTTTCTAATATGCACATCGATAGTTCTACCTCCAACGACCACGTCTTGTCCCCAAACAGTTCTTAAAATAACTTCGCGATTAAAAACTTTATTGGGTACGCTAGCCAAAAGAGATAACAATTCAAATTCTTTTCTAGGAAGCGTTATTTCTTTGCCATCAACCTCCACATAGTATTGATCTTTGTTTATAATGATACCATCAAATGAAAGCGTGTTTTCTTCAATTTCTTCCTTGGTATAAAATCTTCTTAGCAATCCTTTTACTTTACTAACCAAAACTTTTGGTTTTACCGGCTTGGTGATATAGTCATCAGCTCCGGCTTCAAACCCCGCTACTTGAGAATAATCTTCTCCTCTGGCAGTAAAAAAGGCAATCAAGACATTTTCAAGACCTTCAATTTGTCGAATTTTTTCACAAGCTTCTATGCCATCCATTTCAGGCATCATGATGTCAAGTAAAATAAGATGCGGTTGAATCACTTTAGCATTTGCTACAGCCTCGGTTCCTTCGGAAGCTTTAAACACTTGATAGCCTTCTTTTTTTAAATGGAAGCCGACTATTTCAAGAATATCAGGTTCATCATCAACCAAAAGAATCTTTATTGATCCATTATCCATGGGATTATTATTTAAGTTTTATGATGCAAAAATAGACATTTTTCACTGCGATTACCCTTGTTAACAATAACTTAATATAGTAACACATTCAACACTTTTATTTGACTGACTATTAAATCGAACTTAACATTCCTATAACATATGAAGCTGACTTTTGTCCTGTAAAAATAAAATCAATTAAAACTAAAAAAATTAAAATGAAAAAATTTATTCTATCTAGTTTGATATTAGCCAGTCTGACTTTATCAATTTTAAGTTGTGATGATGAGACGAACGCTGGTGGTGTTTCTTGCTTTAATGGTATCAAGGATGGTGATGAAACAGGTGTTGATTGCGGAGGATCTTGTGTTCCTTGTGCAACTTGTGATGACGGTATCAAAAACGGTGATGAAACAGGTGTAGATTGCGGAGGTTCTAATTGTGAACCTTGTACAGGCATCATTACAATATCCGGAGAAATTTTAGCTGACCAAACCTGGACAGCAAATAACGTATATGTTTTAGCAGGAAAAGTAGTAGTGGATGATGGTGTAACACTTACGATTGAACCAGGAACTATTATTAAGGGCCAAAAAGGCACAGGCTCACTAGCTTCTGCCTTAATTGTTGCTCGTGGAGCTAAAATAATGGCCGAAGGGACTTCTGAAAAGCCAATTATTTTCACTTCTATTGATGATAATATTGCTGTTGGCCAACAAGCAGGAACTAATTTGAATGAAAGTAACAATGGCCTTTGGGGTGGTGTATTAATCTTAGGATATGCTAAAGGTTCTTTTAAAGGAGATGTAACTGAGGTACAAATAGAAGGAATTCCAGCAGGTGATACTTTTGGTTTATACGGGGGTGATGACGATGATGATAATTCTGGAATCTTTTCATATGTGTCGATCCGTCATGGAGGGGCTTTGATTGGAGAAGGAAATGAGATCAATGGTTTAACCTTAGGCGCAGTAGGAAGAGGAACCGTTATTGAAAACATAGAAGTTGTTGCGAATTTTGATGATGGTTTTGAATTTTTCGGCGGAACGGTTGATGCGTCAAATCTATTGGTTTGGGCTCAAGGAGATGACGCCTTAGACATTGATCAAGCTTATGGAGGTACCATTAATAATTCTTTGGTTGTTTTGGGTGAAACTTCAGATCATGCCTTCGAGGTTGATGGACCTGAAGGCGCATATGAGGCTCAATTTACAATTAGCAATACCACAATAAAAGGAAATGCTTCAACGCCAGGAGGTGAATATGCAGATTACAGAAGTAGGGCTATGGGTGCAACAAATAACATCTATGCTTATGGATTTAAAGAAACATCTGATGTTGAATTGGATAACAATGGTGTATCTCAAAACTTTTTAGACGGAAAGTTGACTTTCTCAGGTTGGGAAGTAGCAGGATTTGACAATAGCATATTTGTTGAAAAAGTTGCTAAAGACGCTGATGGAAACGAAACGGAATCAAAAATTATACTAAACCCTGACTTTACTGAAAGAGCAGCAACCTGGACAACTGAAGTTGTGGAAGGCAGCCAAACTGTAGGAGCCGATGTGTCAGTCTTTAACTGGACTTATGCCAAAGCGAAAGGGGCATTTTAACAAATTACGAAACCAACGAACAAAACACTCCAATTGCTCATCTTTCAGAGGATGGGCAATTGTTATACAAAACAGATTAGAAAGATAGTAATGAAGAAACAATTTTTATACCTGATTATTTTTGCTTTATTCAATAATTTAAGCTTTGCTCAAACGGGTGAATTAGCAGGAAAAGTAATGGATAAGGAATATAACGATATACTTCCTTTTGCCAATGTCATTATTAAAGAGACTGGAACAGGAACAACAACAGATTTTGAAGGAAACTACAGTTTAAAACTGGAAGAGGGAGTTTATACGGTTCTGTTTTCTTTTATTGGATATGAAACTGTAGAAATTTCAGAAGTCAGTATTGTAGCTGATCAAGCCATTATTGTAAATGCGAGTATCGGACCGCTTTCAAATCAATTGGAAGAAGTGATCGTAAAGGCAACCACGGCTGAAAATACAGAGGCTTCCATTTTGAACGTACAAAAAAAATCGGTCAATCTTCTCGATGGAATTTCTGCCCAGACCTTTAGTAAAATTGGTGCCAGCAAGGCTGCAACTGCCGTAAAAAGCGTTCCAGGTGTTTCGGTTCAAGGAGGAAAGTATGTATATGTAAGAGGTCTTGGAGATCGTTATACCAAATCAATTTTAAACGGTGTGGATATCCCAGGTTTAGATCCAGATAGAAATACAATTCAATTGGATATTTTTCCTACCAATATTTTGGATAATATTCAAGTTGTTAAATCATTTACAGCTGATTATCCTGCTGATTTTACAGGAGGCGTTGTAAATATTATTACTAAAGATTTCCCGAACAAAGAGGAATATAGCATTTCAATTGGCGCAGAGTATAATCCAAACATGCACTTTAGTTCTGACTATTTAAGCTATAACGGAAGTAAGTCAGATCCTTTAGGTTTTGATAGTGGAAAAAGAGCAAGGCCAATTCCTCGTGATATCACAATTCCACCTCCATCAGACAACAATCCAGCAACGTCTTATTGGACATCACAATTTGAGCCAGAGATGGCAGCTCAAAATGAAAGTAGTTTCTTAAATACAAACTTTGGATTTTCAGCAGGTAACCTTTATGATGTAGGACAAGGAAATAAGTTAGGGTATCAGGCAGTTGCTTCTTATAGAAATGAATTTATACTCTATGAAGATATTCAAAACGGAAACTGGAGAAAATCAGAAGACAAAAGCGTTAATGAATTGGACCCTGATAAACTTCAAAAAGGAAACTTAGCAAAAAATAACGTGCTTTGGAACGTGATGGCAGGTTTGACTTTCAAAACAGATAAAAGTAAGTATAGGTTATCGGCACTTCATATTCAAAATGGTATCTCAAGTGCTGGTTACTTAAGACAGGAATTGCTGTTCTCAGATGCGGTTACAATTTTCAAGGATAATTTAGAATACAAGCAAAGTCAAATTACGAACATCCTGTTAAACGGTAAGCATTCAAATGACGATGGATCATGGAATATTGAATGGAAAGTTGCTCCAACGATTTCAAAGATCAATGATAAAGACGTTAGAGTAACCCCTTTTGAGTATGATTCTGATGAGGATGTATATTTTATTAGTCCTAGTTCTGCAGGTAGCCCTCAACGAATCTGGAGGGATCTTGAAGAGATCAATTTAGTAAGTAAATTGGATTTTACCAAAAGACATGATTTGTTTAATAAAAAGGCAAAATTATTGTTTGGAGGAAATTATACGTACAAGCAAAGAGATTTTTCAATTGATTCATACCAGCTGAGAATACAGGGCGGAACGGGTCAGGAATTTGAAGGAGACGCAGACCGGTTATTAGACCCTCAAAACATTTGGACGGTCAATACACAAAAAGGAACTTATGCCGAAGGAAATTTTGAGCCTGCCAATACATTTGATGCAACTCAAAATATTGCCGCAGTATATGCGTCTGAAGAATTTCAAATTACAGACAAATTAAAGTCTATCATAGGATTGCGATTTGAAAAATTTGATTTGTATTATACTGGAACAAATAACCAGGGAGATATCATATTAGATAATGAGAAGATTTTAGACAAAGCAGATTTATTCCCATCTGCCAATTTTATTTATGCCCTTACTGATGCATCCAATTTAAGGCTTGCATATGGAAGAACCACAGCAAGACCCTCTTTTAAAGAAGCGTCAATCACACAAATATTTGACCCTATTTCAAGTACGACCTTCAATGGTAATATTGAACTGCAACCCACCTATGTAAACAACCTGGATTTAAGATGGGAGCACTTTGGAGATAAGGCTCAGATGTTTGCCATAAGTGCTTTTTATAAGAACTTTAAAGATCCTATAGAAATGTCTTATTTCTTATCTGCCTCAGATCAGTTTATTCCTCTGAATACGGGTAAAGCAACGGTCTATGGAGCTGAATTTGAAATAAGAAAGAATTTTGGTTTTATTATAGATAAGCTTGAAGACTTTAGCGTCAATCTTAATTTCTCTTTGATTAAATCAGAATTAGAAATGACAGATGCTGAATTGGAAAGAAGAACTTTGAGTTTAAGAGATGGAGAGACTATAGGTGACACACGAGATATGCAGGGTCAGTCTCCTTATCTTATTAACTTTGGACTGAATTATGCAAACGATGCTGGTTGGCAGACTAGCCTGTATTATAACGTGCAGGGAAAAACGCTTCAGGTAGTAGGAACCGGTGATGTACCTGATGCTTATACCATGCCTTTTCAAAGTTTGGATTTTATATTGAACAAATCATTCGGAGAAGACCTAAGGTCTAATATCAGTTTTTCGGTGAAGAACATTTTAGATAGTACTGTAGAGGCCAGATACCAATCTTTTCAGGCACAGGATCAAATATTTTCAAGTCTAAGCCCAGGAAGAGGAATATCTCTTGGATATACGTACAGGTTCTAATTCAAATCAATACCAATACTGTTCAAGACAGTTTACTTTTTCTACCCTTGCGAACCAATACTATATGGATCGCAAGGGTTTTTTGAATAAAATATTGTTTTTGGATATTGAGACAGTACCATTAAAAAGGAAATTGGAAAATTTAGCTACTTCTGATCAGGCTTTGTTTGAGAAAAAGACTCGATTTCAAAGAAAGGATGAGATCTCTGCTTCTGAGTATTATGAAAATGCAGGTATTTGGGCAGAGTTTGGCAAGATCATTTGCATTTCTACAGTATGTGTCAGAAAAAGCGATAAAGGCTCAGAGTTAGTCTTAAAATCCTTTTTCGGGCATGATGAGCATCAAATATTACAAGAGTTTAATGTATACCTTAACAAGAACTTCAACAACCAGTCTCATTTGCAATGTGCCCATAATGGTAAGGAGTTTGACTTTCCATATTTAGCAAGGAGAATGATCATTAATCAGATCCCTTTACCAGAAATTTTGAACTTGTTTGGCAAAAAACCTTGGCAAATGAGACATATAGATACAATGGACTTATGGAAGTTTGGGGATTATAAACACTACACTTCGCTTGATCTGATGACATCGGTTCTGGGAATTCCATCTCCAAAGACTGACCTTACGGGCAGTGAGGTTCGAAATGCTTATTATGAGGAGAATGATTTGGATCGAATCGTTAAATATTGTGAGCGGGATACGATTAGTGTTTTAAAAGTTTTTTTGAGATTAAAAGGAATATCGAAAGAATTCGATCAGTGTTTTTCTATCGAATATGAGAGCTAAATAATGATCGTCTAGGATTCCATTTTCATTGACAGCTCAAGCCATCTTTCTTCTTTTGTTTCCAAATCTCCAATGAGGCTTTGTAAGTTTAAAGAGGTCTCTTCAATCTCTTCCGGGCTCACTTCGTTGTTTGAGAACTTTGTTTCAATCGCTGTTTTTTTTCTCTCAAGATTGGCGATGTCTTTTTCAAGTTTACCCATCTCTCTTTTTTCTGAATGAGAAAGCTGGCCAGTATTGACTGCTGTCTTTCTAGTATCTTCTTTTTTTACTTTCTGATTGCCTTCCGAAGGTTTGGAATCTTCATAAATTCTGTAATCAGTATAGTTACCAGGAAAGCCATTAATAACACCCTCTCCTTCAAAAATAAACAGGTGATCAACAATTCGATCCATAAAATACCTGTCGTGTGAGATTACAAGAAGGTTTCCAGGAAAATCCAATAGAAAGTTCTCTAAGACCTGCAAAGTTATAATGTCAAGATCATTCGTAGGTTCATCAAGAATCAAAAAATTTGGATTCTGTATCAAGACAGTACAGAGAAATAATCTTTTCAGCTCTCCTCCTGAAAGCTTTTCGACAAAATCATATTGCTTTTTACGATCAAAAAGAAATCGTTCAAGTAGCTGCCCGGCGCTAATGGCCTTGCCTTTACCCAGAGGAATGTATTCACCATATTCCTTTATCACCTCAATAACCTTTTGCCCTTCTTTAATTTTAATTCCACTTTGAGAATAATAACCAAACTTGATCGTTTCACCGATAACTACTTTTCCAGAATCAGCCGCAAGACCTCCGGTAATCATGTTGACAAAAGTAGATTTACCAGTACCGTTTTTTCCAATAATACCAATTCGCTCACCTCTTTTGAAAACATAATCAAACTTATTGATCAGTAATTTTTCATCAAATGCTTTAGAAACATGGTGTAACTCGACAACCTTACTGCCCAGCCTTTCCATTTTGATGTCTAGTTGAACCTGATGGTCTTTTCTTCTTTGATGCGCAACTTCTTTGATTTGATGGAAGTCATCAATTCGTGATTTAGATTTGGTAGTTCTGGCTTTAGGTTGCCTGCGCATCCAATCTAATTCTTTTTTAAAAAGATTTTTTGCCTTAGAAACAGTGGTTTGCTCTGCCGTAATTCGCTCTTCTTTTTTCTCGAGATAATAAGAGTAATTACCTTTATACCGGTATATTTTTCCATGGTCCAGCTCAAGTATATCATTACAAACTCTGTCGAGAAAATAACGGTCGTGGGTAACCATAAATAGCGTTGTATTGGCCTTTTTTAAATGTTGTTCTAGCCACTCGATCATTTCAAGATCGAGATGGTTAGTAGGCTCATCTAAAATAAGAAGATCGGGTTGCTCTAATAGAATCATGGCTAATGCCAATCTTTTTTTCTGACCTCCTGAAAGTGAAGATACTTTCTGCTGCAGGTCATTTAGTTTTAATTTGAAAAGAATTTGTTTGTATTGGGTTTCAAAATCCCAGGCATTCTTTTGCTCCATCAATTCAAAAGCCTTTTGATATGCTTCTGCATCTTCTGGATTGGTTAAGGCATGCTCATAGAGCTCAATCACTTTTAAAGTGTCATTGTCAGAATCAAAAATGGTTTGCTCTACAGTTAGTTCTTCATTGAGATCTTCTTTCTGAGACAGGTAAGCCACCTTTATATCCTTACGAATGATAATATTCCCGGAATCAGGGCTGTCATCGCCAGCTATAATCTTTAATATGGTTGTCTTGCCAGTTCCATTTTTAGCAACAAATCCAATTTTCTGATCTTTGTTGATGCCAAAAGAAATGTCTTCAAATAGTACTCTGTCTCCAAAAGATTTTGAAATATTCTCAACGGATAAATAATTCACTTGGGTGATAATTTAACAATGGTTATTCTTGAATGCGCGTTACATCACAAAGATCCAAGAGAAATAAATTTATTCGAAACTACCCTTTGAACTGCGAAACGAAATCTTTTTGATATTCATCCCATTGTTCTTGGGTGTTGATGCTTTGATGGTCGTCATTGTAAAAGAGTTTCAAATACAATTCCAACTGGTTCGGGGTTTTATATCCCGGAACAGGGAGCAAGGTATCACCATTTTCGTTAAAGAACACTATGGTTGGATAAGCGGTTATTTTTAAGGCTCCTGCAAGCTCATGCTGCGCATTTCTGCCACTCCTGCCTGGATCGTAATTAGGATTGCCAAATACCTGATCCTTGAAATTAATAGGTTTATTACTTTCAGCGTTAAATTTTACTGCATAATAATTTTCATTGACATACTGAACAACATCCGGATTCTGGAAGGTGTTTTTATCGAGCATTTTACAAGGTCCGCACCAGGATGTGTAGACATCCATAATGATTTTTTTTGGACTAACAGCTTGAGCAGCAACTGCTTCTTCAAGACTCATCCAATTGATTTTTTTCTTCTGAGATTGCGCCGAAATGGTAGTTATTACCAGGGCCAAAATTAAAAAGGTCTTCTTCATTTTATTCAAATTATACATTGCCTTAGTAGCTTTGATTATTGCAAAATTACATAATCTGTCCTTAAAATTTGTTAAAGGTTATGTTAATGAAACAAAATCTGGTCGAAATTATTTTACACCATGCATTAATTTTTTTAGTATTGGGTTCAGCAGAATGGATATAAAACCAACTGCAATAGGAATAATAGTAAAGATCAAAAAGAACGAACTCAATGAATACTCCTCAGAAATTTTGTCTATTAAACCACCCATAGTCCCGGCAGTCTTCTGACCAATTGCTATAGCCAGGTACCAGATACCAAACATAAATCCAATCATACGAGAAGGCACGAGCTTACTTAAATAAGAGAGCCCCACTGGCGAGAGACAGAGTTCACCCATGGTATGTAATAAATACGCAAGGATTAAGAAAATCATACTTACCGAAGCAGTTTTGGCTCCGGATGGAATACTCGCAGTACCAAAAGCAAGAATTGCAAACCCTAGCCCAAGTAATATAAGCCCTAGTCCATATTTCATAGCAGCACTTGGATTGTATTTACTTTCCCACCATTTTGAAAAGAATGGTGCAAGTGTGATGATAAAAAACGAATTTAATATACCAAACCAAGATGCCGGAGCTTCTGTGGTGTCCTTACTAAACTCTCTATTAATTTTCCAACTCACAATTAGCCATAGCCCTAAAAAAGCAATACCTAAAATAATGTTTGAATAAGGAATTTTAGAATAGGTTTTTTTAAACAACAAAAATAGTACCCAAGTTATAATCGCCAAAGGGCCAACCGTTAGTATTGAATCTACTATTTTGAAAATCATTGCAGATGCCCCGGTTAAATTTCTCGCTGTATAGTCTCTTGCAAAAATCGTCATGGAACCTAAAGATTGTTCAAAAGCGGCAAAAAAGAATACAGTAAAAAGTCCAAAAATTGCTACTGCTATGATGCGATCTCTAGTTACTCTTTCGTATCTGCTTACTCTGGAAACCAAGAGGTATAGAAACATAACTAATCCTGATAATACTGTTACTGTCGACCCATTGTAACCACCTAAGGAGAAGTTAAGGAAACCCGACTCACTTACTTTTGACATTGGGTCATTAAACAAATATAGCAGCCCACATAAAGCTGAAAGCGTGACAAGTATTTTATCAAGAGAAGTAAAAGGATTTAATTTTTCTGCTTTTTCAGATTTAATTTCAACCGTTTCAGTCTCTTTTCTTATTTTTTCTGATGCAGCTATTACACTAGGTCTTTCCCCTATATTTCCAAATAAATTTTTAGCCATTAAGAATTGAAGCATCCCTAAAAACATAAAAATTCCTGCCAAACCAAAGCCATAACTCCAACCTAAATTTTCTGCCAAATAACCACAAAGCATCATACCGAAAAAAGCACCAGCGTTTACTCCCATATAAAAGATAGTGTAAGCACCGTCCTTTTTGGTCTCTTTTCCCTTGTACATCGTCGAAATAATGGATGTAATATTAGGCTTAAAGAAACCCGTTCCTATAACCAGTAATGCCAGTCCCAGATATAACGAAAATTGTGTTTCAAAGACCATGGATAGATGACCAAGGGTCATAATAACACAGCCAATTACAACCGCCCATTTATATCCTGTATACTTGTCTGCTATAAATCCGCCGACAATTGGCGTTAAATATAGCAATGAAGCATAGGTGCCTATTAAAGCCAAGGCATGTTCTCTTGGCCATTCCCACCCGGGATTATCCCCTACTAATGGGGCAGTTAAAAACAAGACCAATAAAATTCTCATACCGTAGAAAGAAAAACGTTCCCACATTTCAGTAAAAAATAAAACAAATAACCCCGCCGGGTGCCCTAAGACCTTGTCCTTAAATAGATTTTCTATATCAGTGTTCATAAATTAAATATTTGGAATATTAAAAAACCCCTTTAAGAATATCATTCTTTTAAGGGGTTTGTAATCAATTGTTTGTCAAAACTGCTTTTTCTTCTTCGGTAACTTCATGTTCATCATCTTCTGCGCCATGGGTAAGTGCTTTTAATTTTTTAAAGAATGCAAAAATCAGTAAAGCAAAAAGGATACAAAATAATGCGATTCCTGTAAAAACAGAGAACTCACCAAATTGAGAAGCTGACTCACCAAGTAATCCAGCTAATTTATTTCCAAGGCCTGTGGTAGCAAAGTAA
Organism: Lutimonas halocynthiae; assembly: GCF_030409835.1. Taxonomy (GTDB): domain Bacteria; phylum Bacteroidota; class Bacteroidia; order Flavobacteriales; family Flavobacteriaceae; genus Lutimonas; species Lutimonas halocynthiae. The sequence continues at coordinate 349,295 of NZ_JAUFQO010000001.1, read as the reverse complement.
AGTCCCATCATCAAGGAAGCGTATTTTGCAGGCGCCAATTTAGTTACAAATGAAAGTGAAACAGGAGAAAGGCTTAATTCACCAATGGTGTGCAATAAATAAGCCAATACCAACCAATACATTGCAGAAGAACCTGAACGTTCAAACTCAAGTGTAGCACCTGTCATAAAAAAGAAACCTGCTCCCATGATGACCAATCCCATGATCATTTTGAACAATGAAGATGCTTCTCGGCCTTTTAATTTACGTTTTGCCCAATAAGCGGCTACAGCTGTACCAAGGAAAATGATGAACATAGCATTTAATGATTGAAACCATGAAGCGGGTACTTCGTTACCTATAAAGGGTAAAGAAAATGAAAGCATTCTATTTGTTTTTTCAGAGGCATATAGGTTCATTAAACCACCCGCCTGTTCAAAGGCGCCAAAGAAAACGATTACCATTAAAAAAGACAGGATCAATACAATCACCCTGTCTTTTTCAATTTTTGTCAATGGTCTTTTTAAAGAATCTCTGTCTTCTTCATTTTGAGAGGTTCCTAAAAAGTTACCGACACTTTTTAAATATTTTTGTCCTACAAGATATTGAATCAAGCCTAGAGCCATACCTATTCCGGCAAGACCGAACCCATAGTGCCACCCATAGACTTCTCCTACAGTTCCTACGATAAGACTTGAAAGAAATGCCCCAACGTTGATACCAATATAAAATATCGTAAATCCTTTATCTCTTCTAATATCGCCTTGTTTATAAAGCCCTCCTACCATGGTTGAGATATTCGGTTTTAGCATCCCAACTCCGGCAATGATCAAACCAAGCCCTGTATAAAAGGCCCATAGTTCTTCAATTGCAAGTATGCTGTGTCCGGCAACCAAAAGTATACCACCATACAAAACTGATTTTTTCTGTCCAAAAACATTATCAGCTATCCATCCTCCGGGAATCGATGCCACATAAACCAACATCGTGTACCATCCATAAAGTTGCAAAGCTTCTGAGTTGGTCCAACCTAGCCCAGCATTAGAGTCTGTAGTAGACCTTACCAAATACAAAACGAGAATGGCCCTCATTCCGTAGTAAGAAAAACGCTCCCACATCTCTGTAAAAAAAAGAATAAAAAGCCCTACAGGATGCCCAAGAAATTCTCTTTGCTCCGGTGATTTTGTTATGGCAGTCATATATATAGTTTAAGTTAGTCGATTAAATTTTCTTTTTTTTCTTCTGAATCTCCCAGAGAGCGGTCAATAAAAGTAGTCATTTTTTTGAAAAGGTGTAATCGGGTGTTTTTACCTTTATAAATACCATGAGCTCTATCGGGATAAGTGAAATAATCAAACTGTTTATTGGCTCCAACCAGGGCATTGATCATTTGCATTGAATTCTGAACGTGCACATTGTCATCCCCCGTGCCATGGATCAGTAAATAATCTCCTTTTAGTTGGTCAGCAAAATTGACAGGTGAATTGTCATCGTAGCCGGCAGCATTCTCTTGTGGAGTCTGCATGTATCTTTCAGTATAGACCGAATCATAATATCTCCAGGATGTAACTGGTGCAACAGCTATGGCCATTTTAAAAACATCAGCTCCTTTGGTAATGGCAAGAGAACTCATAAAACCACCGTAACTCCATCCCCAGATACCGACTCGATTTTCATCGATGTAAGCTCTTTTTCCTAATTCTTTAGCTGATTCAATCTGATCCTCGATCTCGTATTTTCCTAATTCTTTATAAGTTACCTTTTTAAAATCCCTTCCCTTATAACCAGTGCCTCTCCCATCAACACAAACAATGACATAACCTTTCTGACTTAGCATCATGTGCCAATAATCATGTCGCCATGCATTGTGCCATCTATTGGCAACTTGTTGTGAACCAGGACCAGAATACTGGAACATCAGCATTGGATATTTTTTATTTGGATCAAAATCTTTCGGTTTCATCATCCACATGTTAAACTCGCCATTGGCGGTTTTAATGGTGCTAAATTCTTTTACCGGTAAATCATAGGCTGTTAATTTCTCCGCCAGATTCAGGTTGTTCTTGATCTCTTTTAGTTCATCTCCGGTTTTAGCATCTACCAAAGTAAAAACCGTTGGGTTTGTAGAACTTGAATAGGTGTTCACAAAGTAGTTCAAACTATTGCTGAATGCCGCTGAATTCGTTCCGATATATTTGCTTAGCTTTTTCTTTTTCTTGCCGGAAATATCAATTGAATAGATACTTCTGTTTATTGACCCTTCTTCAGTAGATTGATAAAATATTTTTTTGGTTTTTTTATCGAAACCATAGTATTTGGTAACCTCCCAAGATCCGCTTGTAATTTGATTTTGCAGCTTCCCGTTCTTGTCATAAACATATAAGTGATTGAATCCATCTCTCTCACTACTCCAGATAAAGCTGTTATCATATAAGAATGTCAAATCATCGGTTACATCAACATAGGCTGCATCAGTTTCATTAAGAAGAAGAGATGCTTCATTTGAACTTGCATTAAATGACACAAGATTCAAATTATTTTGGTGTCTGTTAATAGTCGTTACAGCCAATATATTTGCCTCTTTTGTCCATTGAATACGAGGAATATAATACTGTTCAAATGCTTTAATATTCGCCTGAAAATTCTCTTTTTTACTCAGGTCATAAATATGAAGTGATACTAGCGAATTGTTTTCTCCGGCTTTAGGGTATTTAAAAGTTTGATCTGCCGGATACAGTCCGGTTCCGTAAGTATCCATTGAGAACTCAGGAACTTCAGTTTCATCGAACCGAATAAATGCAATTTTATCTGAAGAAGCATTCCATTCAAAAGCGCGAACAAAGCTAAATTCTTCTTCATAGACCCAGTCAGTGATTCCGTTGATGATCTTGTTATTTTCACCATCTGTAGTTATCTGTGAAATCTCTTTTGTTTTTAAATCCTTGATGTATAAATTATTCTCATGTACAAAAGCCACTTTACTTCCATCTGGAGAAAAGGTTGGTTCCTGGATATTCTTGTCAACGATTAATTCAAGCAATTTACTGTTCAAGTCGTAGACATAATATTTTCCAATTTTGGAACGTCTGTAAATTGGCTCAAGGTTAACACCAATAATTAACTTTTGTTCGTCCTCACTGAATGTATAGGCATCAAAAAACTTGATACCATCTAAATCTTTTCCTAAGACAACAGTTTCAACTTTTTCAAGTGTTTTGTAATCATATTTATCCATGTAAGTACCATAAGAATTATGGTTTAGAATCGTGTAGAAATCTCCATTTTTCATCGACTGAAAAGCTTCAAGAGATTGTGTGGCAAAAGCATTTTTCGCCCAGATGTCTTCTAAAGTAATTTCTTTTTCTTGTGAAAAAATAGGCTGAACAAGTATAACGAATAGAAGAAAATATACCCTCATAAAAATAACTGAATTTAAAAAAACCAAGTTTACGGAAAATATATGAAATCAATTCTTTTTTAGAAAGAATTTTTACTGTTTTACGGATAGATTCTTAGCTAAGAAACTACATTTTATCTAAGGATAATGGATGAGATTAACGATCTGTTTAAGCAATCTATTTTAAACTTGAAATTCGTTCATTTTCTTGTGATTTTTGTTGCAGAATATCTATTAATTTATTATTCGGCTATTGACTATCTTTGTTATGCAAAAAAATGGAATATGTCAAAAGTGATTACTGGGTTTTCTAAATTAAGCAAGTCTGAAAAAATTGACTGGCTTGCTGAAAATTATTTCCAGGACAAAAAAAAAGGAATTGAAACCCTTGAGCAGTATAAAAATCAAGACGCTAAACTTCAGCAACTTCATGATGAGTTTATTGAAAATACGATCAGTAATTTTTATGTGCCTTATGCCATAGCTCCTAACTTCATCATCAACGGAAAGTCACTTGCAATTCCCATGGCTATAGAAGAAAGTTCGGTGGTTGCAGCTGCGGCCCTTACAGCTAAGTTTTGGAGTACTAAAGGAGGTTTTATTGCCAATGTGATTTCAACAACAAAGATAGGGCAGGTTCATTTTACTTATAAGGGAAATGTTAGCGAACTGAGACAGTATTTTTCAAGCATTAAAGATGATTTAATTATAGCCACTGATCATATTACATCAAATATGAGAAAGAGAGGTGGCGGTATTGTTGATATAGAACTCAGAGATAAGACTGAAGAACTCGAGGATTATTTTCAACTACATGTCAAGTTCGAGACGGGTGATAGCATGGGTGCCAATTTTATTAATTCTTGTTTAGAAGCCATAGCAAGCGCATTTGAAAAAGAAGGGATATCAATAATCATGAGCATACTTTCAAATTATGTTCCCGAATGTTTAGTCCGAGCGGAGGTTTCTTGTAGCATAGAAGATTTTTTCGAGGAAGATGCCGACTTATATGCCCAAAAATTTGTTCAGGCAGTTGAAATCGCTAAGATTGAGCCTTATAGAGCAGTGACCCACAATAAGGGGATCATGAATGGAATTGATGCTGTAGTGCTGGCTACAGGAAACGACTTTAGGGCTGTAGCGGCTGGCGCACATGCTTATGCCGCAAAGGATGGAAAATACAAGAGCCTGACTCATGCGAAAATTGAGGATGGTCAGTTTAAGTTTTGGATAGAAATTCCTTTATCTTTAGGTACTGTAGGCGGCTTAACGAAGCTACACCCTTTGGCAAAGTTATCTATGGAAATTCTTCAAGGCCCCAATGCTTCTGAATTGATGCAAATTGTTGCAGTTGCAGGTCTCGCACAGAATTTTGCTGCCTTAAGAGCCCTTACAACAACAGGAATTCAACAAGGTCATATGAAAATGCACCTTATGAATATTTTAAATCAGCTGGAGGCAAATGTTCATGAAAAAGAACTGATAATTCAAGAATTTAAAAAAAATGCAGTGTCTCATAGTGCTGTGGCAGAGTGTTTGCATAAAATAAGAACCGGTCATTAAATAGCATGAAGCTATAGATTCATAAAATTTTTCTATTTGATAGCTTGACATCTGCCTTTAGGATTATGTATCTTTGATAAAAATTAAATAACTTCTAAAAACTATATATTATGTCATTCCAATTACCAAAATTACCTTATGCATATGATGCATTAGAGCCACATATTGACGCAAGAACGATGGAAATACATCATTCAAAACACCACAACGGTTATACAACCAATTTGAACAACGCTATAGAAGGAACTGATTTAGAAGGAAAATCTATATTAGACATCCTTGGGAATCTTGATTTAGCAAATGGAGCTGTGAGAAATAATGGAGGTGGTTATTATAATCATGATTTATTTTGGAAAGTGATGTCACCAAACGGAGGAGGAGCACCAACAGGAGCTGTTGCTGACGCGATTAATGATGCATTTGGATCTTTTGAAGAATTTAAAACGGCTTTCTCTAAAGCTGCTGCAACCAGATTCGGTTCAGGATGGGCATGGTTATGTGTTCATAAAGGCGGTAAAGTAGAAGTTTGTTCTACTGCTAACCAAGACAACCCTTTAATGCCTGAAATGGGCTGTTCAGGAACTCCAATCTTAGGATTAGATGTTTGGGAGCACGCTTATTATTTAAATTACCAAAACAGAAGACCTGATTATATCAATGCTTTTTTCAACGTGATCAATTGGGAAGAAGTAAACAAACGATACACAGAAGGAAAATAAGTAATCTTATTTTTTTAACATTTTAAGTAGCCACGGAGAGAATCTCCGTGGCTACTATTTTAGGGAATATCCTAAACCAATAAGAACACAATTTAGTCTAATGAAATCCAGGAATATAGCTTTTTTACTCGCTTTTCTTGCTGCGCTTATTTATGGCATTAGTTTTACTGTGGCCAAAGAAGTAATGCCTGTATATATTCAGCCATTTGGGTTTATTTTATTGAGAGTACTTGGGGCTACGCTCTTGTTTTGGGGTGTTGGGATATTTCTAAAAAAGGAAAAGATTGAAGTAAAAGATTACCCGCGCTTGCTCTTAGCAGCCATATTTGGCATCGCATTGAATCAACTTTCCTTTTTTAAAGGACTGAGTATGACCACTCCCATCAATGCCTCTGTAATCATGGTTTGTTCTCCAATCATCGTTCTGATATTTTCATCCTTTTTATTAAATGAAAAGGCCACTAAGAAAAAACTGCTGGGAATCTTTATTGGCTTATTTGGAGCAGTATTATTAATAATTTTTGGAAAAGATATAGGGTCTGCAAGTAATGCCTCATTAGGGAATTTACTTGTTCTTGTCAATGCCAGTTCATACGCCTTATACTTGATTCTTATTAAGAATTTGACGAAAAAATACCATGCAATTACTTTGGCAAAATGGTTGTACCTCATCGGATTATTTATGGTTATTCCATTTGGGTTTTCCGAATTGAGTGTTGTCAATTGGGAGAGTTTGCCCTTACCTATAATCTACAGGATTGGTTTTATTATCGTATTTACTTCTTTTATGACCTATATGTTCAACCTCTTTGCGATTAAAGAGTTGAAGCCCACAACGCTGAGTATCTTTATTTACCTTCAGCCCGTAATTGCAAGTAGCTATGCGCTTCTGGTTGGAAGTGATTCATTGAACCTTATAAAGATAGGTTCTACTATCCTCATTTTTATTGGTGTGTACTTGGTTACACGCAAGCCAAAGGAGGCTTTGGATTGACATGATTATAATGGTTCTCTGAATGAGAAATAGATATTATTATTACTAACTTTGCTGAAATTTAAAGGAATAAGATGATACAATCCATGACCGGATATGGGAAAGCCATAATTCAACTTGACACCAAAAAAATAAGCCTTGAGGTTAAATCGCTAAACAGTAAGAATTTAGATATAAATACCAGGTTTCCAGGCGTGTATAAAGAAAAGGAAATTGAAGTTAGAAAGCTTATTGCGAGCAATTTAGTTCGCGGAAAAGTTGATATGTCATTTTATATTGAATCAACTGCAGTAGAAACGTCAACCAAGATCAATAAAGAAGTAGTTGCAAATTATATATCTCAACTAGAGTCTATACACAAAGAGACTGATATATTATCAATTGCTATGAGACTACCTGACGTTTTAAAAACGGAACGAGAAGAATTTGATGTTGAAGAATGGGGAATTATTCAAAAGGGAATTCAGGAAGCAATTGATAATTTACAAGAATATAGATTGTCAGAGGGGAAAGAATTGAGAAATGACTTTGAACATCGTATAGCGATATTACAACAGAAGTTGGAAGAGGTGATCAGCCTGGATGCTGATAGACTTGATCAGGTTAGAGAACGTTTGAAAAAGTCAATTAAAGACCTCGAACAAACAGTTGATGAAAATCGTTTTGAACAGGAACTCATTTACTATCTGGAAAAACTAGATATTACTGAAGAGAAAGTAAGACTTACCAACCATTTAAATTATTTTATTCAGGAACTTGAAGTGAATGTTTCAAATGGCAAAAAGCTTGGTTTTATTTCACAGGAGATAGGACGAGAAATTAATACAATTGGATCTAAGGCTAACTTTGCACCCATGCAAAAAGCAGTCGTGGAGATGAAAGATGAATTAGAAAAAATAAAAGAGCAATTGCTAAATGTTTTGTAAAAATGGACATTGATAAAGGAAAGTTAATTGTTTTTTCAGCACCGTCGGGTTCAGGAAAAACCACTATAGTACATCATTTATTAAAACAGAAGAATCTCAATCTTGATTTTTCAATTTCTGCTACTTCTAGAGAGAAAAGAGGTCAGGAAATTGACGGTAAAGATTATTACTTTATTAGCCCGGAAAAGTTTAAAAGTCATATTGAACAAAATGATTTTGTGGAATGGGAGGAAGTATATCATGATAATTTTTATGGCACGCTAAAATCAGAAGTGGAACGTATTTGGTCAGAAGGGAAACATGCTATTTTCGATATTGATGTAGTTGGAGGACTAAGAATTAAAGATAAGTTTCCGGACAAAACTTTGGCGGTATTTGTAAAAGCACCGTCGATAGAAGTTATGGAGACTCGTTTAAGGTCTCGTAAAACTGATAGTGAAGAAAAAATTATAGAAAGACTGGCTAAAGCAGAACGGGAGTTAGCTTTTGCAGATAAGTTTGACGTGATTCTCGTAAATGACAAACTGAGTGAAGCGCAAGTTAAGGCCGAAGGTCTTGTTGAGCATTTTATTTCTTAGCGTTATAAAAATGTAAATATGAAAATTGGACTTTTTTTTGGCAGCTTTAATCCTATTCATGTTGGTCATCTGATTATAGCAAATCATATCGCTGAATATTCTGATCTTGATGAAGTTTGGCTGGTTGTTACCCCCCACAGTCCATTTAAAAAGAAAAAGAGCCTTTTGGAAGACCACCATCGTTTTCAACTTGTTTTGAGAGCAACCGAAGACTATCCAAAGATTAAACCAAGTAATATTGAATTTGGATTAGAACAGCCCAATTATACCATAAACACTTTAGTTCATCTTGTGGAAAAATATCCGGATCATGAATTTAATCTGATTATGGGTCTTGACAATTTAATTTCATTTAAAAAGTGGAAGAATTACGAAACTATATTAGAGCATCACGAACTTTATGTTTATCCAAGAGTATCTCAAATATCTGATAAGCCGGAACTTTTTACACATGAAAAAGTTCATTTTATTGAGGCTCCAATCGTTGAAATTTCTTCTACATTTATCAGAAAGGCTATTAAGGAGCGTAAAGAAATACAACCTCTCATTCCGCATAAGGCCTGGACTTATTTGGATGAAATGAATTTTTACAAATAGAAGATTACATTTCATTAATTAAAAACATTTTTGGGTTCAATTGAGAACTTAAAAACATTGTATATTTGTCTGGAAAGCCTAACAATGGAGAAAAGCAGAAAAGAAATAATTAAAGAAAAACTGACTTTTAAGTATCGTTTTGTTGTTTTAAATGAAGATACTTTTGAAGAGCGTTTTTCGTTCAAACTCAATCGTTTGAACGCTTTTATTTTTGGTGGGATTTTTTCTGTCCTGCTGATTAGTTTAACCATCCTTTTTATTACGCTTACACCTCTAAAAGAATATATTCAAGGCTATTCATCTACTGAATTACAGAAAGAAACTACAGATTTGGTGTATAAAGTTGATTCGCTAAACCAGGCTTTATCCGTAAATGATCTTTACATTGAAAATATTCAACAAGTTCTTAAAGGCGAGATCAAAAGGGTAACATTTAATAAAGACTCGGTTCTAAGGCAATTCCAGATAGATGAAATTGATTTTGCACCCTCACCTGTGGATTCAATGTTCCGGGAGGAGGTTGAGCAAATGGACAGGTTTAGTGTTTTCCAACAGGCTAAAAAGAGCACAGATATTGTATTCTCCACACCGATTAAAGGACAAATAACACAACAATATGACGACCAGGAGAAGCATTTTGCAGTGGATATAGCAGTTGATCAAGATACGCCTGTAAAAGCTATTGCAGATGGAACGGTTATTTTTAGAGGATTTACGGCAGATACCGGCTATGTGATCGTTATTGAGCATGGGCAGGGATTTACATCAATTTATAAGCATAATTCTTCTATTTATAAGGAACAGGGAGAATTAGTAAAATCGGGAGAGGCAATTGCCAGTGCCGGCTCGACAGGGGCGTTTTCAACAGGAGCACATCTTCATTTTGAATTATGGAATGATGGCTACCCGGTTAACCCAACCAATTATATAAATTTTGACTAAGGCAGCTATCTCTGCTTATTAATTTTAAGATTTTCAATTCGTGTTAAAATCATTTTTTGCAAAAATTTACGCTGGAATTATTTCCAGACAAGTATATACCTGGGCTAAAGACCCAATAAACACGCAAAATAAAGTGTTTAAGGAATTGATCTCACAAGCCAGCAAAACCAAATTCGGAAGAGATCATAAGTTCGAGACTATTTCGAGCTATCAAGATTTCAAGAAGCTTGTTCCTGTGAGAGATTATGAGGGCTTGAAAGGTTATATTAGTGATATTCAAAAGGGAGAACTGGATGTTTTATGGAAGGGTAAGCCCTTATATTTTGCGAAAACCTCTGGAACAACTTCAGGTGCTAAATACATTCCGATCACAAAAGAATCGATGCCCTACCAAATTGCAGCAGCTAAGGAGGCTTTACTTTTGTATATTGCTGAAACAGGTAATGCAGATTTTGTAGACGGGAAAATGATATTTTTACAAGGATCACCTGAGATTGATGATTCAAATAAGGTTCAAACCGGAAGGTTATCAGGAATAGTTGCCCATTATGTTCCGAAATATTTACAAAAAAACAGGTTACCTTCTTGGGAAACCAACTGCATTGACGATTGGGAATCAAAAGTAGATGCTATCGTTAAGGAAACTGCGGTTGAGGATTTGCGTTTGATTAGCGGAATTCCTTCCTGGGTGCAGATGTATTTTGAAAAACTTATTGAAGACCAGGGAAAAAAGATCTCAGAGATCTTTCCAAATTTTAATTTATTTGTTTATGGTGGGGTCAATTATGAACCGTATCGCCAGAACATGGAACAGCTCATCGGGAAAAAAGTGGACTCTATTGAATTATTTCCGGCATCGGAGGGCTTTTTCGCCTATCAGGATAAACAGAATAAGACAAATGATTCTGACAAGGGGATGTTGCTTCTGTTGAATAGTGGCATTTTTTATGAGTTTATAGCATCCGAAGATTTTTATAAGGAGTCACCTGAAAGAATCACCATAGAAGATGTAAAAATTGGGGTGAATTACGTGTTGATCATTTCTACAAACGCAGGTTTATGGAGTTATAATATTGGCGATACGATTGCCTTTACATCATTAAGCCCATTTAGAATTATCGTAACAGGCAGGATCAAACACTTTATATCCGCTTTTGGTGAACACGTTATCGGCAAGGAAGTTGAACAAGCGATGCAGATAGCTAGTGCGAATACAAATATTCAAATCAAGGAATTTACGGTTGCACCGCAGGTAAATCCAATTGAAGGAGAATTACCCTATCATGAATGGTTTATTGAATTCGAGAATGAACCTGAAAATATGATCGAGTTTTCAAAAATGATTGATGAAGAAATGCAACGGCAAAACACATATTATTTTGACTTAATTCAAGGTAATATTTTGCAAGAACTAAAAATAAGTAAAGTTCAAAAGAATGGGTTTGACCAATACATGAGATCAGTTGGGAAATTGGGAGGGCAAAATAAGATCCCAAGACTTGCCAACGATAGAAAAATTGCGGATCAGCTTCAAGTACTTGTATAAAAATGAAAGTCATATCCTTAAATATTTCCAAGCCAATTGAGATTTCCTGGAGAGGGAAAACGATTACTACAGGTATTTATAAAACTAGTGTGGCTGGACCAATCTTTTTAGATAAGGAAGATGTAGAAAATGATTCAGTAATAGACAGGAAGTATCACGGAGGAATAGACCAGGCGGTTTATGCCTATGGCTATAATCACTACCGGTTTTGGAAAGAACTGTATCCTTTATTAAATTTTAGCAATGGTTTTTTTGGGGAGAACCTCACTGTTTCTAATCTAGATGAAACAAAGATTCATGTAGGGGATATGTATGAACTAGGGGAAACGATTATTCAAGTGACAAAACCGAGACAGCCCTGTTATAAGTTAGGCACAAGGTTCAATGACCCTGCAGTGATAAAACAGTTTTGGAATACCACCAAAAGCGGCATTTATTTTAGAATATTGCAAACTGGAAAAGTAGCTATAGACGATGAGTTTAAGCTAATTGAAAAAGCTCAGGACTCACCCTCTATAGCTGAAGTTTTTAGATCTAAAAAATAAGACCTATTTTTTAGCTAAAAGATCTCTAATTTCTGCGAGAAGTTCTTCTTGACTAGGACCAGCTGGTGGTGCTGGAGCTTCTTCTTCTTCTTCTTCTTTTTTCAGTTTATTAACTGCTTTTACGATGAGGAACATTACAAAAGCGACGATAATAAAATCGATTACGTTTGTGATGAAATCACCATACAATACAGCTACTGTACCTTCAATGACCCCTTCTGCATTGGCTATGCCGTCTCTAACAATCCATTTTAAATCTTTTAGATCAGAGTTGAACAGAAGACCAATTAATGGAGAGACGATACCAGCAGTAAAGGAAGTGACAACACTTTTAAAAGCGGCACCCATTACAAAACCAACAGCAATGTCTAACAGACTGCCTTTTAAGGCAAATTCTTTAAATTCTTTAAGCATGATTTTTAAATTAAGATTTGTGTTGGAGCGAAGATAGCAAAAATACTATATAGAAATGCGCTTAATTCTATTGGTAAATGAGGTAAGTATTTCGTAACTAATTGTGGAGGCGGCATTTGCTAAATCCAGAATATCTTGTTGGCTATCAAAAATGATTACTTGATCACCCTCTTCACATTGAATATTGGACACGTCAATCATCACCATATCCATGCAAACATTTCCAATAATAGGCGCTTTTTGTCCATTGACTTCAACTGATGCCCTACCTTGACCAAAGCTTCTAAAAAACCCATCAGCATGACCAATAGGCAAGGTAGCCGTCTTCATCTCTTTTTGAGATATAAACCCGCGATTGTATCCAACACTTTCGCCTATATCAACTTGATGAATCTGTGAGATGACCGTTTTTAAAGAAAGCACATTTTTTAAGTTGGAATTAAGCTTTGGATCATTTGTAAACCCAAACAATCCTAAGCCTAACCGTACCATATCGAAGTGAGCCTCAGGATAATTTATGATTCCAGAAGTATTACTCATATGCATGACAGGCCGATAGCCTAAAACAGAGACTAAAGAATCAGAAATAGATTTAAATTCTTTTATTTGATTTATAGAATATTCTTTTTCATTACAGTCTTCTGAAGCCACTAAATGTGAAAAGATAGAATATAGATAGACAGAATCTTGATTTTTTAATTGTTCCAAGAGAAAATCTGTATCAGAACTTTTGAAACCAAGCCTGTTTAAACCGGTATTAAATTTTAAATGCATGGGATATGCAGTCAATTTTAATCTATTGGCTAAGTCCAGGAAATACAGAAAAATCTTCTTGCTATACAAATTAGGTTCTAAGTTATATTCAATTAGAAGCTCCAAATTATTTATCTGGGGATGCAACACTAAAATAGGTGTTTTTATACCTGCTTTTCTTAATGTGATACCTTCATCTGCATAGGCAACTGCAAAATAATCTACGTGTTGCTGCTCAAGAAAATTGGACAAGATTAGCGGGTCAGAACCATAAGCAGAAGCCTTAACTACAGCAAGAACTTTTGTTGCTTTATGTAGTTTCGAACGAAAAAAATTAAGGTTGTGTTCAATAGCAGATAAGTCAATCTCTAAAACAGTTGGATTATTGTTCATTGGACCCCTTAGTTAATTCTTCTTTCTCTTGCTTTTCCTTTTGGATTTCTTTATAATAGGCAGCCCTGCTCAGCGGTTCATATTCATGTACTTCTCCTAAAACGACAAGTCGTTCATCGGGAATTGTTCTATGACTAAAGTGAGCCAAATTTCCTGTTTTGGTACAGACAGCATGAACCTTGGTCACATACTCTGCGGTAGCCATAAGAGCTGGCATGGGGCCAAAAGGTTTGCCTTTAAAATCCATATCAAGTCCGGCTACGATTACCCGGATTCCTCTATTGGCTAAATCATTACACACATTTACAATTTCATCATCAAAAAACTGAGCTTCATCAATACCAACAACATCTATTTCATTGGCTAAAAGTCTGATATTTGCAGAAGAAGGCACCGGAGTACATCGTATTTCATTCTCATCATGAGAAACAACTAATTCGTCAGCGTACCTAGTATCTATGGCAGGTTTGAAAATTTCGACACTCTGCTTTGCAAACTGAGCTCTTTTCAAACGACGTATAAGTTCTTCAGTTTTACCCGAGAACATGGAACCACAGATCACTTCGATCCAACCAAATTTTTCTGTATGATTTACTGTATTTTCTAAAAACATCTAAGACGTGTTGTCATTGACTAAAAAGCAATATTTAGCTTGCAAGTTATAACAAAAGTAATGAAATTCTTTAGTAGTATTTTCTTTTGAAAATGTTAATTTTGTATCTTTCTCAAATAGTGATTAGTACCTGCCTAAATTTATAGTGATGTTGAATAATTTGATCGAAGATCTACGAATACTAGCCGAGTCGATTTTAAAGGAGGAGCAAATTTCTGATGTCGAGTCAAAGCTCAATCAGGCAAGAATTTTATATGAAAAACTATTGGTCCTGGATCATTTAGAGAAAGAATCGAACCAAGATGATTCTGTAGCAGTTATCGAGCAGATTGAAGAACTCAAAATAGAACTGGAAATAGAGACATTAAGCCCTGTTGAAAAGAAGGATCTTAAAGAGGAGATTGCAGAAGAACCAAAAACGCCAACAATTGATGAAGAGGAACCACCTTTGAGCCTAAATGATTTGTTTGTTCCTACATTTGACGGGATCAAGGAAGATATGAGTCAAAAAGCTGAGTTTAGAGATACAGTTTCTCTAGATGAGACTGAAAACTTGTTTCAAACAAAAAAAGAGGAGCCTCGACAACTATCATTAAACGATAAATTAGTTGGAAGTAGCATACAAGTAGGTCTAAATGATAGAATCGCTTTTGTTAATAAGCTATTTAATTTTAGTCAATCTGACTTTAATACGGCGCTGACAAAACTTAATGGCTTTGAAACTAAAAAGGAAGCCTTGAATTATTTTCAATACCAGGTTAAGCCTAACTATAATTGGAAAGGTAAGGAAGAACTTGAGGAAAGAATGATCACGCTAATTGAAAGAAAATTTCTATAATTAGTTGTTTTTCTTTTGTCTTCTTTTTTCACGCTTTAATTGTCTTTTTTTCTTTTTCGCTTCTTTTTCCGTTGTCATTCCGAATGGTGCAATGGTGTTTACAATTCCGTTTTGTACGGTCTTCCATAAAATATTTCCAAATCCTTTATACAAAACGCGGTCAAACTTCATTGTTGCTTCTCGGAGCTCACCATTATTTCCAGGATTAGATTTGTGGATTAAATTGTTAACCGACCAACTTAGAAAACCATTTTTCTCGGTTTTTTTTGGTTTGAAAACTTCAGCCTCCAGATCATAGTATTCTAATTTCATTGTTCCTTGAGAAGTGTAGTTGTCGGCTGTTGCCTGAAAGTACAGGCTCTTAATCCTCCCATTTAGCACTTTTAGACCTAGTGCAGGAATTATAGCGGAATCGTAAAAAGTCATTGATGAGGGGCCTAAATAGCCACTAAAATAAAAGGTATCCTGGTTGTCGGTAAGTGGCAATAGCATGTCAATATGCAAATCAGCTTTTCCCATGAATTTGGAGCTTAAATCGATTTTCATTGGCACCTCACGATATTTTTTAATAGAAGAGACATTAAAAATATTAATGTTTAAGTCTTTCAACGTGGCTTTCATGAGAATGTCTCTATTCTCTAGCTTTTCTTCATAAACCAGTTCACTTTTTTCTAATGAAACTTTATGAATAAGAAGCGGCATTTTCATTTCTTTAAGTAATTGATGAGGAAACTTTGGCCGTTTGTTCAAGTCAAATGGCTTCCTTTTATCTTTAAAGATTTCCACTGACATTTTTGACATCTTAATACTGTCCATGAAGAGTCCTTTTTTTTCAAAAGCTTTTTCAAGGTCAAAATTATAAATTTTCAGGTCTTTTATGCTGATATCATATACTTCGGTATTATAGATATATGAGTTGGCCAAAGTCAGTTTGTTGACAAGAGGTTTGTATTTAAGATTGTTAATCTGCAAATGATCCTCTCCAAAATAGTATTTTAATGCATCGATTGAAAAACTATACTTTATGTTTGGAAAATCAACTTTGATCCTGGTCATTTCAAAAGATTCCGAGACCGGTAATAATTTAAAATAATTTTCAGATAATTCTTCTAATTTAAAGCCGGTTACTTCAAAATTAAGTGGCTGATTCTCGAATGTAATCTTATTCGTATTTATATCGATAAGTTGCACTTTTAAATTTGTAATCTTAACCAGATCAAGTTGAAAACCTTCTAAGAGCTCCAGATGAATGGAATCAAGTTCGATTGATTCTTTTTTAGTGTTTGATGCCTGCTTTTTACCATTTGAAATTTGCTGATACAAAGGATCATCAATTATTATTTTATTAATCCGCAGTTCTTTATTAAATAGTAAGGGAGATAATTGTATGCCTCTTAGTTTAAGTCTCGAAATAGAAAGCTTTTGTAAAGATTGTTTTCCCAGTTCGTTATTTTTCAATTTGACCATTGATGAGTCTGTTGGACCTAAATGAATTTCAGAAAAAACCAACGACCGGTCAAATAGACTAAACTTGGTTCTTTCAATAGATAAATGGAGGTTTTCTATATTCTGTTGTTTCAGTAAGTCCGTTACTTTTGAAGAAACGATTCTTGATACAACAACACTTGCTAATAATACCAATAGCGCAAGCCCAAGGATTATACCAACTGCAATTTTGTATTTCTTTTTGAATACCATGATTACAGCGAAAAGTGTTTCGAAAGATGTAGCATTGGTATAATTTTACTTAATAGATTCTTTTAACAGGGTCAGATTTTTCTTGTCACTTCCAATAAATATCTGATTATCAAATATAATGACAGGACGTTTAAGGAACGTATAATCGCTTAAAATTAACTGTTTATAATCAAGTTCCTTTAACACTTCATTTTTTAGACCCATGGCTGCATACTTTTTGGCTCTTCGGCTAAAAAGAGACTCATAGCTTCCAGAAAGTCCCTGCATTTCTTCAAGTTGTGTCGATGTTATTGCTTGAGTTTTAATTTCTTGAAACTCAAAACCATCAAGTGAAATGGACTTCATTATTCTTTTGCAAGTGTCACAAGTTTGTAAATAGTATATTTTTTTCATTTATTTTAGTGATAGGAGATTGTCTAAGCTTAAAGTTACTTATTTTTAAATAATTTTTAAACAGATGGAAAAACTAATTGAAACGGCTCTATTCACAAGGGTATCATTGCTAAATATTTTAGAATCAAAGTCATACGAGAAACTTGTTCATATACCAGAAAAATTTAAAAACTCAATTTTCTGGAATATTGCGCACTTATTGGTTACACAACAACTTCTTTGTTATAAATTGTCAGGTCTTGAAATCAAAATTGACCAAGACTTGGTTAGTAAATACGGGAAAGGGGCTACAGCCATTACTGAAGTTGAGCCTTCGGATATACAATATGTGAAGGATAATTTAGTAGCTGCCATGACTCAAACTAAAGAAGACTTTGACAATGGTCTTTTTGTAAACTTTACACCCTACATGACAAGTACTGGAATAGAATTAAAGAGTGTTGAGGATGCAATTGCTTTTAGTACATTCCATGATGGAATTCACTTGGGAATAGTACTTTCTTTAATGAAAATCGTTTAATTTATAGCTAGTGGAATTTAATACTAAAGTGATTCATGGGGGGCAAAAGCACGATCCAAGTACAGGAGCCGTGATGCCTCCAATATATCAGACTTCAACTTATGCACAGGTTTCCCCGGGAGATCATAAAGGATATGAATATTCAAGAACCGGAAACCCTACAAGAACAGCTTTGGAAAACTCGTTAGCGAGCATAGAAAACGGAAATTATGGCCTGGCATTTGCTTCAGGTTTGGCTTCTATTGATGCTATTATGAAATTATTACAGCCCGGAGATGAGGTCATTTCAACAAATGATCTGTATGGAGGGACTTTTAGACTTTTCTCGTCTATATTTAAGAAATTTGGAATCAAATTTCATTTTGTAGGGATGGATAATATTGATAATATTGAAAAATGTATTAACGATAAAACAAAAATAATTTGGGTTGAATCTCCAACGAACCCTATGTTGAACATTATTGACATTAGAAAATGCGCAGCGCTTTCGCGTAATAAAAATATATTATTAGTAGTTGACAATACCTTTGCGACGCCTTATTTACAGAAGCCATTGGATCTTGGTGCAGATATCGTAATGCATTCGGCAACGAAGTATTTAGGGGGTCATTCTGATGTGGTTATGGGTGCATTGATTGTTAAAGACAAAGAGCTTTCAGAAAAATTATATTTTATTCAAAATGCAAGTGGTGCAGTTTGTGGACCAATGGATAGTTTTTTGGTCTTGAGAGGTATAAAAACCCTTCATGTTCGTATGCAACGGCATTGTGAAAACGGATCGGCTGTAGCGCATTATTTAAAGTCGCATCCTAAAGTAGGTAAGGTGTATTGGCCAGGTTTTGAAGAACATCCTAATCATGACATAGCAAAATCTCAAATGAAAGACTTTGGAGGAATGTTGTCATTTAGTCTTAAAGGTGATAAATATGAGGACGCCATCAAAATTCTTGAGAATCTTAAGGTATTTACCCTTGCTGAATCCTTAGGAGGAGTGGAATCATTGAGTGGTCATCCTTCAAGTATGACACATGCCTCAATACCAAAAGAGGAAAGAGAAAAAATTGGAGTAATCGATTCTTTGATCAGACTAAGTGTTGGAATAGAAGCCGAAAAAGACCTTCTTGCTGATTTGGAAAATGCCTTACAATTGGTTTAGTTTTTACCGAAGACGTAAATTACGCCAGCAGTAAAGAACACCATAGAGTCATTACTTGTATTAGCAGGATCATCCGCTGCATTTAAACCTTCAACCACATCAGAAAAATAATACTGGTATCTACCTTCTAAACTGAAATCAACCTGTTCTAAGCCAAAACGAACACCAGCACCTGCTGAGGCAGAAAATATGTTTTCTGGCTCAAGAAAAACGGCGTTTTCCTGCCATTTATCTATTAAATCAGTATAAGGCTCTTCTTTTCCTTTTAAAGAGACATCATCTACAAGGATATCCGGTTGTGAGTAACTATAATGAACACCAATCGTAACAAAAGGGTTTATAGATCCCGAACTTTTATAAAAAGAAGCATAATCTTCTAGTTGAAGTATATAATATTCTAAATTTAAGCCAGCATTATACAATTTTATCTGAGCCTTCATGGCATCAAGCTTTACTGAACTCCCAGCAGGTTCAAAGCCCACATTGGTATTATTCATGTAAGATAGCTCAGCCTTCAACTTAAAGTGTTCCCCGAAATAGGAAGAGCCACTACGCCAGTTGTACTGACTTCCAAAAAATTTTAGATAATAGGAAAGCCCAAATGCTAGGGTAGCTTGGTTTTGTGCAGCAAATTCTGTACTTAGACCCATGTCAGTTTGAAACATTGCGGGACCGAAAAATACACCTACTTCACTACTAAAACTTGTTTGAGCTTTAGCATTAGTGAAAAAGAAGAAAAGTATTAATACACAAAGTTTAGGTAAAAGTTTCTTCATGGTTTAGTTAAAATTTTAGGTACAATTTAGCACAAATATAAAAAAGAAATCTCTTAATTCTTTCTTTTCAAAACAAAAAACTCAAAATATTAATATTTATTGTTGTAATAATTCAATATTTGGGTCCCAAAAAATATCTTTGAACGAAACAACTTGATTATTTTCAACCCTAATATTTTCATTTTCTAATAGTTGCTGCATCAAATTTGAACCTTTAAAATGATGTTTTCCCGATAGTAAACCCAGTCTATTCACTACGCGATGCGCCGGGATAGAATCATCTAAATGCGAGGCGTTTAATGCCCACCCAACCATTCTTGCAGATCGTGGAGTACCTAGAAATTTGGCAATGGAACCATACGATGTTACCCTACCAAACGGAACTTGTTTGGTGACCTCATAAACCTTTTGAAAAAATCCATCTTCTTGCAACTTAATTTTTAATTTTGAGATTGATTTAATTTAATAAAACTAAAATTAAAATCAATATTTGGTTCTAAACCTGATATAAGTGATCGCTTTTTTGACTTCAAGGTATTGATTTTCATAAAATGTCTGGATCGCAGTGGCCTCTTCTGGAGGACTACTACTATTATAGATATCGTGATTGGCATGAAGAACTTCATGATTTCCTTCATGAAGTAATCCAAGTAAGTAACCATGTAAAAACTCACTATCAGTTTTAAGATGAACAATTCCTTCTTCGGACAAGATGCTCTGGTATTTTTCCAAAAATGGCTTCGTTACCAAACGATGTTTGGTTCTCTTGTACTTTATCTGAGGATCTGGGAAAGTAATCCAGATTTCAGACACTTCGTTTTCAGCAAAACAATTATCGATAAGCTCTATCTGGGTTCTTAAAAAAGCAACATTTTCTAATTTATTATCAATAGCTGTCTTGGCTCCCCTCCAGAATCGGGCACCTTTTATATCAATTCCAATAAAATTTTTGTTTGGATACTTTTCAGCAAGAGATACTGAATATTCACCTTTACCACATCCCAATTCTAATACAATTGGATTCTTGTTTTTAAAAAAAGAATGCCATTGTCCTTTTAAAGAAAAGCCTTCAAGCACTTCTTCACGACTCGGCTGAATTACGTTTTCAAAAGATTCGTTATCCCTGAATCGTTTTAATTTGTTTTTACTACCCAAAGGAAAATGAATTTATAAAATGTTTACTCTGTTTTGGTTTTTCTAAATTTTTGAAGTTGACCCAGCCAGTAGATAAATAAACCGCAAGTAATTATAAAAAGAACAGTGTTAAAAATATTCGTAGTCCACCAGCCGTCAATTGATCTTATAGCATCATAAGGTGTGAAGAGTATTTCTGAAAAGAATTCTCCAATAGCTCTGAATAAATTATTTGATATCATATTTAATTTTTTAAAATCAACTTAAACCTTAAGGCTTATGTTGTAAAAGTTTTTACATTAGCTTAATCTTGTAGCAAATATAGTTGAGTTTAGCATTTACTCGGGGCAAAATTAAAAAATATCATCATGATTGCCAATTTTTTTAATAAAACCAAGCCAATAAATTTTTTGGTGCTTGCTGTCTTGGTGTTTATCATTTTTTTATTGACCCTTATAAAAACAAATGCCGAACCGCTTAACCTTTACTTTTTTGTTAAGAATGGACTCTTTCTTTTCTTTGCAATTTTAATTGTATTTGTTTTAAATTTTATCATTCGTAAAAACTCTTTGACAGAAGACAATTCTTATGCTATTTTGTTTTACATCATGTTAACTAGTTTTTTTCCAAATTCGTTTATTTCTGAAGGAATTTATGTTTCCAATTTCATTTTACTTTTTGCCTTCAGAAGAATTTACAGTCTGAGATCTTCTATTGAAATAAAAGAAAAAGTTTTTGATGCCGCATTCTGGATTGGAATTGCGAGTTTATTTCATGTATTGAGTTTGATCTACTTGATATTATTATATGCGGCAATTGTCATCTTTAGAAAGATTGAATGGCGCAACTTTATGATTCCTATTATTGGAGTGATGACTCCAATTTTTTTATCCTACACCTATTTATTAGCCTTTGACGATCTAGATCGGTTTTATAATTTGTGGACCCTCAATTTTGATTTGAGTCTTAGTGAGTACAACTCGTCTAGTTTTCTCATTCCTATGATTTTGATTGGGGCATTATCTTTAGTGGCAATTTATCCTACAACTAAAAGGTCATTGTTAGCAAAAATTGATTTTAAGGCAACCTGGTCTTTGTTGATTACTCATATTGGGATTTCATTGATATTGGTATTGATTTCACCAAATAAGAATGGTTCTGAGCTTATTTATTTATTCTTTCCTTTAAGCGTATTATTTGCAAATTACTTGCAGGTAATCAATAGATATTGGATTAAAGAGATGATTATCTATATTTTTATTCTGACCTTCTTCCTCAAATTTATTTGAGCTTATAATTTATTGCCAAATGCCAAATCTCCGGCATCACCTAGGCCGGGTACGATATACCCTTTAGAATTTAATTCCGGATCAACAGTAGCAACCCAAAGATGACTATTTTCGGGAAAATGCTCAGAAACATAATCAATTCCTTCTTGAGCAGCAATGACTGATATCAGATGAATTTGTTTAACCTCACCCATCTTTTTTAATGCCTTCTGAACTGCAACTAATGAGCTGCCAGTTGCCAACATTGGATCAACCAAGATCAAGGTTTTACCATCTAATGAAGGCGAAGCTAAATACTCTACTTTGATTTCAAAATCTTCAGCGGTAGTATGCTGTCTGTATGCCGAAATAAAAGCGTTCTCAATTTGATCGAAATAGTTTAAAACACCCTGATGTAAAGGGAGTCCGGCTCTCAGTACAGAGCAAAGAACCAGCTCGTCAGAAACACAAGGAACATTTTTCAGCCCTAAAGGAGTTTCTACTTTGTTGGTATGAAATTTCAATTCCCTACTCATTTCATAACTCAATATTTCACCTATTCTTTCAATATTCCTCCTGAATCTCATAGAATCTTTCTGAACCTTAACATCTCTGATTTCTGAAATAAAATGGTTCAATACTGAATTGGAAGTATCTAAATTATGTACGATCATTCTTGTTTGAAAAATTAAATTGTTATTATTTCCAATAGTCCGCAACCCACGGCGCAGGTCTTACATACCTATAAGGTTTTCCCCAACCGCCTTTGATAGCTTTGTGTGGGTTGATCTCACCGTGAAAGATGATGATTTTTGAATCCTTGGGGATCTTTGGAACTTTCCAAAAGTTAAATGGAATTTTGGAGTGACAATCGTATTTAAAACTTGGGCACCATTCTTTGGGCCAATATTGTAATAAATTTTTCTCATGAATGGCTGCCGTCAAATATTCTTGTTCATTTCTGTGTTCTTTTCTAATGTTGTCGAAATTTGAAATAAACTCGTCGAAGACATAACCATGTTTACCTATTTCAAATCTGTAAACGGAAGAATTACCGGTAATTCTCCAATACTTCATATCAGGATCCTTTATGATTCTAAAAGCACCTTCAATTTCGAAAAAACAATCAATATTATCTATTATAACGATATCCAGGTCTAAAAACAAGGCAGTTCCTTGAAGGCCATAAAGGTCTTTTTTAAGCGTGGTTAGTTTTTTCCACATTCTTTCAGGTAAGTTGCCCGGAAGATCAATTTCAGGAATAGGAAAACACTGAACTTCTTTTCTTATTCCTACCTCATCGTCAGTAAAACAAACCATCTTAAAATCATAAGATAAATTTCGTTCTACCATCGAATATAATTTATTCACGTATTCAGCACTATATAAAGTGCCCCATTTCATACAAAAAATATATTTTTCAGACATAATTAATCTTTGGGATTCTTTGTCAAAGATAAGAATCCCAAAGAATAATCTATCAAAAGTTAATCGAATTAACCGTTGATTATTTCTTCCTGATGTGCGATAGATTCCTGGTGGATCGCTTTAAAGATTTTTTCGATGAAAGTTTTTGACAAGCCTTGCTCGCCTCCTATTTCAACTACTTTACCAAGAATTTCATTCCATCTTGCATTTTGAAGAACAGCAACATTGCTCTCTTTTTTTGCCTTGCCAATGTTCTCTACGATTTGCATTCTTTCAGAAAGTGTTTCTAACAACTGCTCATCTTTAGCATTGATCTCTTTACGCAGCGCACTGAGCTTTGAAAGTGATTCTTCTTGTTCAAAACGAGGCTTTCTAACTTTTAAGCCCTCCATAATTTCAACTAATCGGGACGGAGTAATCTGCTGTTGAGCATCACTCCAGGCTTTGTCAGGATCACAATGTGTTTCAATGATAAGTCCGTCCATTTTAAGATCAAGCGCTGTTTGAGAAACGTCAAATAGTCCAGTTCGATTTCCACAAATATGTGACGGATCATTTATGATCGGTAAGGTTGGGTACTTACTTTTTAAATCAATAGGTATTTGCCAACTTGGGATGTTTCTATAGTTTGATTTCCTAAAAGAAGAAAACCCTCTATGAATAGCCCCTAAATTTGTAACACCTTTTTTATGCAACCTTTCAATGGCTCCAATCCAAAGGGCCAAATCAGGGTTTATAGGATTCTTTACCAATACGATTTTGTCAGTTCCTTGAATTGCATCAGCAATTTCTTGAACGGCAAAAGGGTTTACAGTTGTACGAGCGCCAATCCAAAGGATGTCGATGTCAAATTCAAGCGCTAATTTTGCATGTTGCGCATTGGCAATTTCTATGGCGGTTAACAAGCCTGTTTCTTCTTTAACTTTTTTCAACCAAGGCAATGCGATAGCGCCATTTCCTTCAAAGGAACCAGGTCTTGTTCTGGGTTTCCATACACCAGCTCTAAAAACTGTAGCGTCTGTGTTTTTTAACTCATGGGCGATCTCAAGCACTTGCTCTTCACTTTCTGCACTACATGGTCCTGCTATTACTAGGGGATGCGCTAATTCCATCGCATCCAACCATGTTCTAAAATTTTTGTTTTCCATTATCATTCATGTTTAATTCCGGCCAAAACGTCTTTGATTCTATTTGTGTTTTGCATGATGTTTAAAACGTCATCGGCTGATTTTCTAGTTAAGATATCTTTAAATTGATTTAAGTTTTTAATATATTCTTCAAGTGACTTTAATAAGTTATCCCGATTTTGTAAAAAAATAGGAGTCCAGGTTTCCGGATTACTTTTGGCCAATCTAACAGTAGAAGCAAATCCACTACCGGCCATATTAAAGATGTTCTTTTCGTCCTTTTCTATTTCAAGCACAGTTTTGCCAAGCATGAAGGAGCTAATATGAGAAAGGTGTGAAACATAGGCAATATGTGTGTCATGCTGGGTAGCAGACTCCATAAACACGTTTTTCATTTTGAGGTTCTCAAAAATATCAATCGCGCGGTCCACCATGGTTGAGCTACTTAATTTTCTTTCACAAATAATATTTACTTTATCAGTAAAAAGATCATAAATGGCTGCTTCAGGGCCAGAAAACTCTGTTCCCGCAATAGGATGTAAGGCCACAAAATTCTGTCTCCTTTTATGGTTTCTTATCGCATCACAAACGGCAGATTTTGTTGATCCCACATCAAACACCAAGGTGTTTTCCCCGATATGATCTAATATACTGACTGATAAATCAGGAATTATATTTACGGGTACTGCAATAATTACAACATCCATTTCTGGGATTATTTCCAAACCTGCCTTTTGGTAAATAATTCCTAATTCCAAGGCTTTATTAACATGTTCAGGATTTTTGTCGATTCCATAGATCGTTGCCCATGAGTTCTTTTTTAATTCAAGAGCTAATGATCCTCCAATCAGACCTAGTCCAATGATTGCTATTTTTTTCATGACAGTTCCATTTTTTTTAACCGTTCAAGGACTTCCAAGATTTTCTGTTCATCAATACAAAGGGAGAACCTGATATATCCTTCGCCTTGGTCTCCAAAAACTGTTCCTGGCGTAATGAAGACATCATGATTATAAAGAATGTGATCTGTTATTTCTTCCGATTTTTTGCCTGCTGGGATTTTTGCCCAAACAAATAAGCCAGAACTTTCTTCGTCATAAGTACAATTTAATGCATCACATATCTTCCAAATAACGTCTCTTCTATCTCTATATATTTGGTTCATATCATCAAACCAGTGTGAAGACAAACCTAAGGCTTCAATTGCTCCTTTTTGAATGCCGTAAAACATCCCTGAATCCATATTGCTTTTAACCTTAAGAATCGCGTCCAAATAGTTTTCATCACCTACCACCATACCTACTCTCCATCCAGCCATGTTAAAAGTTTTGCTGAGAGAGTTCAATTCAATTGCGATTTCTTTTGCTCCTTCTATAGATAAAATACTTTTTGGTTCGTCATTTAGAACAAAGCTATACGGGTTGTCATTAACGATTAAAATTTGATGCTTTTTACCGAAAGCAATCAATTCTTTGAATAATTCTTCATTGGCATTGCTGCCTGTAGGCATATGAGGATAATTGACCCACATGATTTTTACATGGCTCAAGTCATTCTTTTCAATTTCTTTAAGATCAGGCCACCATTGATTTTCTTCTTTAAGATTATACAATAAGGGTTCTGCTTCTAATAATCTGGTAACTGATTCGTAGGTTGGATAACCAGGGTTTGGGATAAGCACCTTGTCACCTTTGTCTAAAAACGCCATTGAAATATGAAGAATTCCTTCTTTAGACCCCATTAAAGGCAATATTTGGTTTTTAAAATTTAGATCTACGTTATAGTTTTTTGCATAAAAAGAAGCTATCGCCTTTCTAAGCTCAGGAAGTCCTTGATAACTTTGGTACCCATGTGTATCTGCATTTTTCAAGGCATGTATCACTGATTCAGGTGGAGAAAGGTCCGGACTACCAATACCTAGATTTATGATGGGCTTGCCTTGATCAATAAGCGCTCTGACTTCCCTCAATTTAATGGAGAAGTAATACTCTTTAACGTCATTTAATCTTTTCGCTTTAGATAACATGCTTATAATCTATTTTGATGGTATTCACCCAATACTTCCAGGTGTGTGACTTTCTTTGAAATGAGATGTAATGCATTTTTATACAATACAAAATCATCGATGACCAAATCGATAAAGAAGGCATAATTCCAAGGCTTATCTATTATCGGAAGTGATTGAATTTTGGTCAAATTCAGGTCATGCTTCCCAAAAATATCTAGTATTTCAGCCAAGCTTCCAGCATCGTGTTTGGTCACAAATTTAACCGAAGCCTTATCCTTTATAGAACCAAGCTTACTAGGATGATAAGGGCTATCGTTGTTTTTTTTAAGAACAAAGAATCGAGTTGAATTGTTTTTAATGGTCTGTATATCATCTTCAATTATCTCTAATCCATACATTTCTGCGGCCATTTTACTTGCAACAGCTGCCACACCTTTAATTTTATTGTCTTGGATTCTTTTTGCTACTTCTGCTGTATCTTTATCTTCTATCAGTTTTATTTCAGGTCTGTTCCTGAAAAACTTTCTGCACTGTAACAGTGCCATAGGATGCGACCAAACTTCCTTAATATCGCTAATTTTTTGCCCCTTCAGTGCCATCAGGTGATGGTGAATATTTATATATACCTCACCTTCAATACTCAAGTCAAACTCATCTATCAAAGAATAATTCGGAAGAATAGCTCCGGCAATCGAATTTTCAATAGCCATTACAGCACTATCCACCTTGTCTTCATTCAACAAGGTAGGGATATCAGTGAAAGACATACATTCCACTAATTCAATATCCTCACCAAAATATTTATTGGCGACGATATGGTGGAAAGAACCTTTTATACCCTGAATTGCGATCTTCATTTTTTCTTTTGAGTTACACATAAAAAAAAAGCCTCGTTAAAACGAGACTTAATATGTTATTATAATTGATCTATACATCAAAAGTCTCTTCTTTTATTTTGTAAAAAAATAAAAGTAAAACCAGTTAGTAATTTGTACAGATATAGTCATTAAAATCAAAATTAGGCAGCAAATCTATGAATTAATTTTCCAATTGCAAGTGTTTTTTAAAAAAGATTGAATATTCTTCAATAATAACTATACTATGGGCTTAAAATTCTTCTAAATCAGAGCGAATATGACAAAAATTCGTTTATTTGCATATTGAAATTCCAATTTTTCATATGTCTATTCAGGTTGACGGTATAATAAAAGAATATAGCTCACAAAGGGCTCTAAATGAGGTTAGTTTTAAAATCGAATCTGGAGAGATTGTCGGATTTTTAGGACCTAATGGTGCTGGAAAATCGACCATGATGAAAATCATTACAACTTATGTTGAACCAACCAGTGGTGTGGCATTTGTTAATGGATTTGATATAAAATCCAAAGGAATAGAAGTGAAACAATCAGTTGGCTATTTACCTGAACACAATCCGCTCTACCTTGATTTTTACGTGAGAGAATATTTAAAATTTCATGCGGATATTCATAAAATTGGCAAAGAAAGAATAGAGGAGGTGATTAATCAAGTAGGTTTAATTGATATTAAAGGAAAGAAAATCGCTCAATTGTCAAAGGGATACAGACAACGTGTTGGTCTTGCTGCTGCATTATTGCATGACCCAGAGGTTCTGATCCTTGATGAGCCGACTACTGGCCTTGATCCGAACCAACTTAAAGATATCAGGGATTTGATTAAAGCGATTGGCAAAACGAAAACCATTCTTTTATCAACACATATCATGCAGGAAGTTGAGGCCATGTGTGACAGGGTAATCATAATAAATAAAGGAAACATTGTTGCTGATAAAAAGCTGGAGGATCTTTTACAAGATCAAAATCAAATCATTCAGGTGGAATTCGATCTAAACGTTGAAGAACAGATATTATTGAAACTGCCAAATCTCAGAGAAGCAAATAATATTGAAGGTAATCACTGGAACCTGGTATTTGATGTGGAAAGCGACATGCGTGCTGAGGTCTTTGATTTTGCACATAATAATGGCTTAAGAACCTTACAGTTAAACCGAAAAGTCATTAGCTTGGAATCGCTTTTCCAAAACTTAACTAATTAATAAATTGAATATGCGTCGTATAGTTATTATTGTCGTTTTTAGTGTTTTTTGCTTTGCTAATTCTTATTCACAGGAAGAAGAAAAGAAAACCGATGAGATAAAAGATTTTTATTTAAAAAAGGGGAAGGGATTTGAATTCCACTTTGATCAAGACAAATATATGTTCTACATTGATTTTAGAGGTCAATTTCGAGCGTCTTACCCACATAATAATTTTCCTACGAATGAGGACGATTTTAGTGATGACGACATCAATATGGGGATTAGTCGGGCCAGGATCAAATTCGGGGGCTATGTAGGCAGACCTGAATATAATTTTTATCTGGAACAAGATGTAAGGGGTGGGAATTTACTCGATTTCAGGGCTCAGATTGAAAAACTATCTTACTTAAAATTTCGAGTTGGACAATGGAAGGCAAGGTATTCTCGTGAAAGGATTATCTCCTCTGGTAAACAAACCGGTCTGGAGCGTTCATTGATCAATAGGGTATTTACAATAGACAGACAACAAGGTGTTTCTCTATATGGAAACCTTGATGGCGGAGGAGCGGCTAATTTTAATTATTGGGCAGAAATATTGACAGGTAGTGGCCGGGGAGGTTCTGTGGGAGACGATGATAACCTGATGTATATGATGAGGCTACAATGGAACCCGAACGGAAAGGAATTGGGTTTTTCAGGATCTGATTTAAAGTTCCATGAAAAATTCGTCAGTTCGGTAGCGATTGCCGCAGTTACCAATACCTCAAAATATACCAGATTCTCAACAAGTGGAGGTGGGCAGTTATATGGTTATGAACCAGGAGTTGACGGACAGTACAAAGTAGATCAATTTATGTTTGAAACTGCCTTTAAATATAGAGGGTTAAGTTTTGATCAGGAATTGCATTTCAAAAATATAGATGACAAAGTTAACCTTGAAGAAACCCTTCTGATGGGAAATTATTTTCAAGTAGGTTATTTCTTTCATTATCTTTTTGATAAGTTTCCAAAACCGCTTGAGGTGTTTGCACGTCAAGCTTTTTATGATCCTGACACGGATATTTCAGGGAACAATAATTATGAATATACATTTGGGTTAAATTGGTTTTTCAAGGGTCACAAAAACAAACTGACTATTGATTATTCATATCTGCAGTTTAACCAATTCACTATAGAAGACAATATAGATCACATGGTACGAGTCCAATGGGACGTCTCCATTTTTTAAGAATTAGCAACTTAAATGTATCTTTGCAAAAACTTTTAATTCATGGATTTATCTCAAGTACCTAATTTAAAACATCTTTCAGAAAATAATTTTTTTCTTCTTGCTGGGCCCTGCGCCATTGAAGGTGAAGAAATGGCAATGAGAATTGCAGAAAGGGTGGTTGGTATTACAGATAAACTAAAAATTCCTTATGTCTTTAAGGGAAGCTTTAAAAAGGCAAATCGTTCAAGAATAGATAGCTTTACCGGAATTGGAGATGAAAAAGCGTTAAAGATTCTTGGAAAGGTTTCGAAAGAATTCAACATTCCAACAGTTACTGATATTCATACGGAAAATGATGCTTTGATGGCAGCAGCTTATGTTGACATCCTTCAAATCCCGGCTTTTTTAGTAAGACAAACCGATTTAGTGGTTGCAGCGGCGAATACCGGAAAAACAGTTAACCTGAAGAAAGGGCAATTCATGAGCCCAGAAGCAATGCAACATGCGGTGAGAAAAGTATATGATTCTGGTAATGACAAGGCTATGATAACTGATAGGGGAACCATGTTTGGGTATCAGGATATGATCGTTGATTTTAGAGGAATTCCAGCGATGCAAAAATACGCTCCAACTGTTTTAGATATTACACATTCATTACAACAACCAAATCAAAGCAGCGGCGTTACCGGAGGAAAACCTGAACTTATAGAAACTATTGCTAAGGCTGGCATAGCCGTGGGTGTAGACGGAATTTTTCTTGAAACACATCACGACCCTAAAGTAGCTAAATCTGATGGTGCTAATATGTTGAAACTTGATTATTTAGAGGATTTGCTTACCAAGCTTGTAGCCATTAGAAAGACGATCAATCAGTTTTAATTATCGTTTAAATTCGCTTAATACGATGGCTGTTGACATCGCTACGTTAAGGCTTTCTGTGTTTTGTTGTTCACCAAACTGAGGGATTGTAATTTTTTTATGAACTAATTGTTCTATTTCCTTTGAAATCCCATTTGCTTCATTTCCTAAAACGATCACAGCATTTTTTTCTAATTTACTCGCATAAATGTTTTCGCCCTTAAGAAAAGTACCATAAATAGTTCTTTTTTCGTTAGCTAAATAGGTTACCAAGTCAACATAATTAACTGACACCCTGGTTAGAGATCCCATACTTGCCTGAACCACTTTCTGATTATAACAGTCAACTGTATTTTCTGAGCAAACTAATTGCGTAACTCCAAACCAGTCACATAATCGAATGATGGTCCCTAAATTACCCGGATCATTGATCTCATCAAGTACTACCGTTATTCCTTCTTTAACCAAATCTTTGGACTTGGGAATTTCAAAAATTCCAAGGATTTGATTTGGACTTGAAAAATCGCTTACCAAACCCAGTTCTTTATCACTAATCAGTTGTATATCAAAAACATTTAAGGTATTTGAATAGGATTCAGTAGCATATAGCTGATAAACGAGAAAGGGTGATTTTATAAGTTCCTCAACTACTTTAATTCCTTCAGCTAAAAACAATTGATGTGTCTGTCGGAACTTTTTTTTCTTCAAACTCCGTATAAACTTTAACTGATTTTTGCTTAACATGTAAATAGTGTTACTTTTGAATAAATTAAAACCCTGCTATTGCCTTCTTCTTTCACCAAAATACTGTTATTAGTATTGATACTTATGCAATTGGTGTCATGCAATAGTATTAAATATGTTCAAGAAAACGAAAATTTGCTCAAAGAAAATGTTGTCTTGATTAATGGAGAGAAGAACAAAGAACCAAAAATTGATAGTTATCTGGCTCAGAAACCTAATCGCAGGGCTTTAGGAATGCCACTTTCCTTATATTTTTACAATTTTGGTGATCCTGATTTTGATATGACATTTGATGAATGGATTGCGAATCATCCCAAAAAATATGACCGTTACGAAAGTATTTTTTCGAAAAAACAGACTTTTATTATTTATAACAATAAAAAAAGCGTGAATAATTGGTTTTTGAACAAGGGAGAATCTCCTGTTATTTTTGATGACTCAAAGGCTAGAAGTTCTGCTAATACCCTTAAAGATTATTTTATTTCCGTAGGTTTTTTCGAAGCTGAAGTTGATTATTCAACCAGAGAAGTTGGAGAAAAGGAACTGGCTGTGGATTATAATGTGAATACCAACAATCAATATTATGTAGATTCTGTTAGCACAGAAATTGAATCTCCGGTCTTAGATTCATTATATATTCAAAACAGGGCAAACTCCTTCATAAAAAAAGGAAAACCATTTGTTTTTGAGGATTTTGAAAAAGAAGAGTCAAGACTTGTTACTTTATTTCGAAATTCAGGAGTTTATCATTTTACTAATTACAGTATGGGTTTCTGGACGGATTCAATCAAAAAAACTTATAAGAAGGATGTTTTATTGAAAATTCCAAACAGACTCGTCACTAAAAATGACACCCTAATTAAAGAACCGTATAAAGCACAAGTTGTTAAAAGAGTCAATGTTTATACTGACTTTTCTGTAAAGAATAGGGGTAAAAAAATCAAAGATTCAGCAAGTTATAACGGATATAACTTTTACAGTTTTGATAAAATGAAGTTTAAGCCAAAGTACTTGGTTAATTCATTATTCATCACGCCAGACGGGCTATATAAGGATTCTGAAAAAGCACAAACTCAGAATTATATCAGAAACCTTAGAACATTTTCGTCATCAGTTGATATATCATATTTAGAAAACGAAGATGAATCTCTTACAGCTGACATATACCTGAATCCGCTTAAGAAATATGCCATTACAGTAGATCTGGATGCAACAACTTCTAACATAAAACCATTTGGGGTTTTAGGTAAATTTTCTTTTTTAGGCAGAAACATGTTCAAAGGCTCTGAAATTATGGAGCTGACTTTTCAAGGTTCTTTCTTCAATCTGGCGAATGATGCCTCTAACAGTGATAATTTTTTTAATGGCTGGGAGGTTTTGACAGGAGCTTCTTTGCGTTTTCCCAGAATATTATTTCCGTTTAACACATCGAATATCATCCCGAAATATATGGCGCCTACAACAAATTTTGATGCCAGTTTAAGTTTTCAAAAAAACGTGGGACTTGACAGGCAAACAACGACTGCCGGGATGGCCTATAATTGGAAAAGTTCGAAAAAAGTAGGCCATAGGTTTGATCTTTTTAATGCCTCTTATATAAAAAACCAAAATATCGATAATTATTTCCCGATATACGATTCAGAATATCAGAAACTAAATGATGTATCAGAGTCGGTTTATGGCTTAAGTTTACCTGATAATGAGGCGGGGAATAATGACTTTTTTATTGGTTTCATTGATACGTTCTTGGACGATCCAACAAACGAAGAAGAATATCCGGATGATTATGATACCGTGTCAGATGTAGACGAGAGGAGATCTATTTTGATAGAAGATTCTTTTGTGCCCATAATAGGATACTCCTTTATTTACAATACGCGCGAGAATGTAAATGATAATAATTTTTCACATTTTACAACCAGGGTCGTTTCTTCAGGTACGTTTACGAGTCTTGTTTTTCAAAATAAAAATGAATTCGGTCAACGGACTTTTCTGGATGTTCCTGTTGCTCAATATTTTAAAGTTGAATTTGAATATAAGAAATATTGGGAATTAAGAGATCAGAACATTTTGGTGTTCAGGACTTTTGTGGGTGCCGCGATTCCTTATGGAAATTCTTCAAATGTACCATTTAGTAGAAGTTATAGTGCGGGAGGTAGTAATGAGATGAGAGCCTGGAGAACTTTTGATTTGGGGCCAGGAGGTGAATTGAATAATCTAGAATATAAAGTAGGGACTTTTAAAGTCATAGGAAATATCGAATACAGATTCAAGCTGACAAATAAATTCAATAGTGCGTTGTTTATTGATGCAGGTAACATTTGGGATATTACAGATTCAAACTTGATAACAGAAGAAGGAAAATTCACAAGTTTAAGTTCTTTAAAGTACACTGCGGTTGGCTCTGGATTTGGTCTTCGGTATGATTTTGGGTTTTTAGTATTCAGATTTGACATTGGTTTTAAAACCTATGAGCCCTATTTACCATCAGGCAATAGATGGTTTGTTAATTATAATTTTGGGAATGCCGTCTACAATATTGGAATAAATTATCCTTTCTAGTCATTAGAATTTCGTACTTTTGACGACTAGTTATTTACAAAAAAACCAAATAATATGTCACAAAAAATCAAATCAGGAGTAGCCACCGGTGATACGGTACAAGAGATCTTTCAATTAGCTAAAGAGAAAGGTTTTGCATTGCCAGCTGCCAATGTTATCAGTTCAAGTACAATTAATGCAGTTATTGAGGCGGCCAAAGAATTGAACGCCCCGGTAATCGTTCAGTTTTCAAATGGAGGAGCGCATTTTAACGCAGGAAAAGGATTGAGTAACGAAGGTCAGAAAGCAGCAGTAGCTGGTGCAATTGCAGGAGCAAAGCATGTTCATGTAATGGCTAAAGCTTATGATGTGCCGGTTATTCTACATACAGACCATTGTGCCAAGAAATTACTTCCTTGGATTGATGGACTACTTGATGCTGGTGAAGAATTTTATAAAGAAAATGGAGTTCCATTGTTTAGCTCACACATGATTGATCTTTCAGAAGAACCAATTGAAGAAAATATTGATATCTGTAAAAGATATCTTGAGCGTATGGACAAGATTGATATGACGCTTGAAATTGAATTAGGTATTACAGGTGGTGAAGAAGACGGTGTGGATAATACTGATGTTGATGTTTCTAAACTATATACTCAGCCTGAGGAAGTTGCTTATTCATATGAAGAATTACTAAAAGTAAGTCCTCGTTTTACTGTTGCTGCTTCTTTTGGAAATGTGCACGGTGTATACAAGCCAGGAAATGTGAAACTTACGCCAAAAATTCTTGATAATTCTCAAAAATATATTGAGAAGAAATACAACACAGGTAAGAATCCTGTTGATTTTGTTTTCCACGGTGGATCAGGTTCTTCATTAGAAGAAATCAGAGAAGCAATTGGATATGGAGTAATTAAAATGAATATTGATACTGACTTGCAATATGCTTATATGGCAGGAGTTAGAGATTATATGTCAGATAAATCTGAATATCTTCAAGGACAAATTGGAAATCCTGACGGTGCAGATTCTCCTAATAAAAAATTCTATGACCCAAGAGTATGGGTAAGAAAAGGAGAAGATACTTTCAAAGAAAGAATCAAACAAGCGTTTAAAGACCTTAACAACGTAGATACGTTATAATATTACAGATAAATAAACGGAGTACTTTCTAAAAGAGGTGCTCCGTTTTTTTTTCTAACTTGTCACATTAACTTAATTTTTATAAT
Source organism: Lutimonas halocynthiae (assembly GCF_030409835.1). GTDB lineage: Bacteria > Bacteroidota > Bacteroidia > Flavobacteriales > Flavobacteriaceae > Lutimonas > Lutimonas halocynthiae. The sequence continues at coordinate 314,352 of NZ_JAUFQO010000001.1, read as the reverse complement.
CTTTGTCGTCTTTATAATGACAATGTAAAATAAACACATATGAGTTCTTGGTTTAAAAGAAAGAATAAGGGAATCCATACTCCCACTGATGAGAAGAAAGACACACCAAAGGGGTTATGGTATAAAACACCAAGTGGTAAAATCATAGATTCGGATGATTTAAAGACACATTTATATGTCAGTCCGGAGGATGGTTATCATGTGCGAATTGGTAGTGCTGAATATTTTGAAATATTATTTGATAACAATAAATTCAAGGAACTTGATGTTAAATTAAGTTCAAAAGATCCTTTGAAATTTGTTGACACGAAAAAGTATACTGATAGGGTTAAAGAAGCACAAAAGAAAACCAATTTACACGACGCAGTAAGAACGGCTGTTGGAAAATCACTAGGTAAGAACTTAGTAATTGCTGCCATGGACTTTAGTTTTATTGGAGGTTCAATGGGAAGTGTAGTAGGTGAAAAAATTGCCAGAGCGATTGACTATTCTATTAAAAACAAAATTCCGTTTTTAATGATTTCAAAATCTGGTGGTGCAAGAATGCAAGAGGCTTCGCTATCATTGATGCAACTGGTTAAAACATCAGCGAAATTAGCCCAATTGGCAGAAGCGAAAATTCCATACATCTCATTGTGTACAGATCCAACAACCGGAGGAACCACAGCTTCTTATGCGATGCTGGGAGATATTAATATCGCAGAACCTAATGCGCTGATTGCGTTTGCGGGTCCAAGAGTTGTAAAAGATACTACCGGGAAAGATCTTCCTGACGGATTTCAACGTTCCGAATTTCTATTGGAGCATGGTTTTTTAGATAAGATTGTAACAAGAAAGGACCTAAAAAAGGAGATAAACTTATATCTTGATTTGATTGGAAATAACCCTATACGAAAGTAGTGGGATCAATTATAAATAAAAAAGCCTCCTTGAAAATGGAGGCTTTTTTATTTGCTCTTGTTTTACCTATGTTTTCTTTTTAATTCAATTATTGTTTCAATGCCTCCAATTGTTAAGGTAGCCAGGTCATCACATTCTCCTGCTCCATAATCAAGTATTGATGATGCACCATCTTTAGTTATCTCGAGCTTTCCACTAACAATATTTTTACAGAAAGCTTCACGTCTCAAAGCTTCGGTAATTAATATGGTTTTTGTTTTTCCATTTTTCTGAGTGATATTGCTATTTCCTGTAATGAGATATACATTATCCGACCAAACTTGATTGTCAAAGCCTTCGATCCATTCTCTTTTTCGGTCAGACTTGATCAGGCTGAAGGATTCGTTTTCCCAGGTAATTTTTAATTCTTTATGAATAATTGAATAAGAAGGTGTAGCCTTGACCCTTTTGTTCCTTTCTTTTGTTACCGTACCCTCTAATTGCTTGTCATTAAAAGTGAAATCTTCAAAAGTATGTTCTATCATCATTTTTCCTTCATCGGCATTATGAACTATTTGAATATGTATCTTACCTCCTAAAACATTTTCAAATTCGGTTTGACATGCGGCTCCAAAATCTAAAGTTAACATAATGGTATTGTCGCTAATGCTTGCGGAAATAGTTGCACATTCAGGAATTTTATGTGGATTAACAAACAATTTTGAGTTGTTATTTTTTAGTAAATCAACTTGATCCAGATCGAATGATAGACTTTCTATCATATCATCGATACTTTCTTCAATATTTTCAATTTCTAAAACATCAGCGGCTTCACTCTGAATTAGGGCAGAGCTCTCTGCATCCGAAATACCATCATTAGTGTCGCAACTTGCAGTTATAAAAAGTATGCCGAAGGCCAAGTATAAGATTTTGTTGAAGTACTGATAAATTTGATTTTTCATAGGATAATAGGATTAACAATATTAATAATAACTGTCTTAATTGGTTTTTATTATGGTAAGACTATGAAATAGTAAAAGGGTTTAAATGCCTGAAAAAAAAGATGTTAAATTAAAATGTTGCGATTCAAATAAACATTAGTATCTTTGCGGCCTATTTAATAAATAGTACATAAAAATTATTAATTTAAACTTTAATGTTAGCATGTATTTAAGTACAGAAAAAAAGAAAGAGATTTTCGAAAAACACGGAAAATCTGCTACAGACACTGGTTCTTCAGAAGGACAAATTGCTTTATTTACTCACCGAATTTCTCATTTAACTGATCATTTGAAGAATAATCGTAAAGATTTTAATACTCAAAGATCGTTGGTGAAATTGGTTGGAAAACGTAGAGATCTTTTAAACTATTTGATAAAAACGGATATTGTAAGATATCGTGCGATTGTCAAAGAATTAGGTTTAAGAAAATAAAATTGAAGAGAGGCATTATGCCTCTCTTTTATTTTTACTTTTATAGTACTGTTAGGATTTAGACTAAAAGTTGTTTACTTTCGTTATCTAATTCCGAAAACCCATTCTTTGAGACAAAGAAATGGAAACTAGAGTAATTCATTGGCAAACTATGACCTCGAATTCAGAGGCATGACAACACAACTACAAGTTTAACCATGAATTAATTTATTTGCTTCTATGAAGTGAATTCTAAAGAAAAATTATGAAACCAAAAGTTTTTAGAGAGGTCATTGACCTAGGAGACGGTAGAGAAATTTCTATTGAAACCGGAAAATTAGCAAAACAAGCTCATGGAAGCGTTGTTGTGCAATCAGGAAAATGTATGTTATTATGTACAGTTGTTTCCAATTACGAACAAAAAGATCTTGGTTTTCTGCCATTAACAGTAGATTACAGAGAGAAATTTGCTGCTGCAGGACGTTATCCAGGCGGTTTCTTTAAAAGAGAAGCGAGACCAAGTGACGGTGAAGTTTTAACAATGCGTTTAGTAGACCGTGTTTTACGTCCGTTATTCCCGAAAGATTATCAAGCAGAAACACAAGTGATGATTCAATTGATGTCTCATGATGATGATGTTATGCCTGAAGCTATGGCTGGTTTAGCAGCATCTGCAGCTATTCAATTGTCAGATTTCCCATTCGAATGTGCCATTTCTGAAGCCAGAGTTGGTCGTGTTAATGGTGAATTTGTAATTAACCCAACAAGAACACAGTTAGCAGAATCTGATTTAGAGATGATGATTGGCGCTTCAGCTGATTCAGTAATGATGGTTGAAGGTGAGATGGATGAAATTTCTGAAGAAGAAATGGCTGATGCTATCAAATTTGCTCACGAAGCTATTAAAGTTCAAATTGCTGCTCAATTACGTTTAGCAGAAGCTTTTGGTAAAAAAGAAGTTCGCGAGTATGATACTGCTGAAGAAAATGAAGATTTACAAAAAAGAATACACGATTTAGCTTACGATAAATGTTATGCTATTGCTAAGAAGGGAACTTCTAAAGTAGAGCGTAGTAATGCATTTGCAGAAGTAAAAGAAGAAGTGAAAGCATCTTTTACTGAAGAGGAGATGGAAGAGTTTGGTCACCTTGTTGGAGGTTACTACAGAAAAGCTGAAAAAGAGGCCGTTCGTGAATTAACATTGAGCGAAGGTTTGCGTTTAGACGGAAGACAAACTGATGAAATCAGACCAATTTGGTGTGAGGTTGATTATTTACCATCTACACATGGTTCTTCAATTTTTACGCGTGGAGAAACACAAGCTCTAGCAACAGTTACCTTAGGTACCTCTAGAGATGCAAACAAAATAGATATGCCATCTCATGAAGGCGAAGAAAATTTCTATTTACATTATAACTTCCCTCCTTTTTGTACAGGTGAAGCTAGACCATTAAGAGGAACTTCTAGAAGAGAAGTTGGTCATGGTAACTTAGCGCAACGTGGATTAAAAGGAATGATTCCTGACGATTGCCCTTATACAGTGCGTGTTGTATCTGAAGTGTTAGAATCTAACGGTTCTTCTTCTATGGCAACGGTTTGTGCTGGTACAATGGCATTAATGGATGCTGGGGTGCAAATGAAACGTCCTGTTTCTGGTATTGCTATGGGATTAATTTCTGATGGTGATCGTTATGCGGTTTTATCTGATATTTTAGGTGATGAAGATCATTTAGGTGATATGGACTTTAAAGTAACTGGGACTTCTGAAGGAATTACTGCTTGTCAAATGGACATTAAAATTAAAGGCTTATCATATGAGATTTTAGTAAATGCGCTAAAACAAGCTCGTGAAGGTCGTTTACATATTTTAGGTAAAATCACAGATACTATTTCTGCTCCTAATACTGAAGTTAAAGAGCATGCTCCAACAATGGTTACACGTAGAGTTCCTAATGAATTTATTGGTGCTTTAATTGGACCTGGAGGAAAAGTAATCCAAGAAATGCAAAAAGAAACTGAGACAACAATCGTTATTAACGAGGATCCAGTAACTGAAGAAGGTATTGTTGAAATTTTAGGTGTAGGTAGCGCTGGAATTGATGCAGTTATGGCAAAAATAGATTCTTTATTATTCAAACCAACTGTTGGTAGCGTTTACGAAGTAAAAGTTATTAAAATGCTTGATTTTGGTGCTGTTGTAGAATATATGGATGCTCCAGGAAACGAGGTTTTATTGCACGTAAGTGAATTGGCTTGGGAACGTACAGAAAATGTTTCTGACGTTGTGAATATGGGAGACGTTTTTGATGTGAAGTATTTTGGACAAGATCCAAGAACGCGTAAAGAAAAAGTATCTCGTAAGGCAATTTTACCAAAACCAGAAGGTTTTGTTGAAAGACCACCAAGAGAAAGAAATGATAGAGGACGTGATAATCGTGGACGTGATAATCGCGGACGTGATAATCGCAGAGACGATAGAAAAAGAGACTAAACTTTCTTTTTCATAATTAAATATAAAACCTCAAAATTAAATTTTTGAGGTTTTTTTTTGATCTTTTGTAACATTTAACGTATTTCGTACGTATAAACTAATACACGACAAAACTTTTTAAACTAAAACTCCAATTATTTAATGAGACAACTAAAAATAACGAAGCAGGTTACGAATCGTGAAACTGCTTCTTTGGACAAGTATTTGCAAGAGATTGGTAAGGTTGATTTGATTACAGCCGACATGGAAGTTGAATTGGCACAAAAAATAAAACAAGGAGATCAGATAGCGTTGGAGAAATTAACCAAAGCGAATTTAAGGTTTGTTGTTTCTGTGGCTAAACAATACCAGAATCAAGGCCTTACTTTACCGGATTTGATAAATGAAGGAAATTTAGGATTGATCAAAGCAGCAAAAAGATTTGATGAGACCAGAGGATTTAAATTTATATCATACGCTGTTTGGTGGATTAGACAATCTATATTACAAGCTTTGGCGGAGCAATCGAGAATTGTAAGACTACCGTTGAATAAGATTGGTTCAATCAATAAGATCAATAAGACTTTTGCTCGATTGGAACAAGAAAATGAACGTCCACCTTCTGCTGAAGAAATTGCTAAGGAATTAGACATGACCGTTAGCGATGTTAAGGAATCAATGAAGAATTCAGGGAGACACGTATCTATGGATGCACCTCTTATTGAAGGAGAAGATTCTAATTTATATGATGTATTGAACTCTGGAGAATCACCAAATCCGGATAAAAGTTTATTGCACGAATCACTGAAAGTAGAAATCTTAAGAGCCTTAGAAACCCTAACTCCAAGAGAAGCTGATGTGGTAAAACTTTACTTTGGTTTAGGTGATGCACATCCAATGACGCTTGAAGAAATTGGTGAAACTTTTGACTTAACTCGTGAAAGAGTGAGACAAATAAAGGAAAAAGCGATTAGAAGATTAAAGCATACCTCGAGGAGCAAGATACTTAGAACCTATCTTGGTTAAAATTTGAAACAAATAGATTTTTAAAAAGCCTGCGATTAATCGCGGGCTTTTTATTTTTTGTGTTAGTTTTGCAATAAATTAAATTTTATGTCGCACATCATAGCACCTTCTATTCTGGCAGCTGATTTTGCCAATTTGCAAAGAGATATTGAAATGGTTAATCAAAGTGAAGCCGATTGGTTTCATATTGATGTAATGGACGGGGTTTTTGTTCCAAATATTTCTTTTGGAATGCCAGTCATTTCGGCAATTAGCAAACATGCAGAGAAAACAATGGATGTACATTTGATGATTGTTGAACCAGATAGATTTATCAAAGATTTTAAGAAGGCAGGGGCTGATATTTTAACGGTGCATTATGAGGCATGCAAGCATTTGCATAGAACAGTGCAGGCCATAAAACAAGAAGGAATGCAGGCAGGCGTATCGCTGAATCCCCACACTCCGGTGGCTGTACTTGAAGATATTATTGAAGATTTAGATTTGGTATTGCTTATGAGTGTAAATCCTGGGTTTGGTGGTCAAAGCTTTATTGAAAATACGTATAAAAAGATCGCTCAATTAAAAGAATTGATTGATTGGTCAGGTTCAAAAGCTGTTATTGAAATCGATGGTGGCGTGAATGATAAAAATGCTCCAAAACTTTTGGAAGCAGGGGCTACAGCATTAGTGGCGGGTAGTTTTGTGTTCAACAGTAATGATCCGTCTCAAACCATAAAAAATCTTAAAGACGTCAAGTGGTAATTGATTAGCCTTCCAGTTTTAAGTCTTTCAGATTTAGCTGCAGACTTGTAATCCCATTCCAGTGATTTTCTTCGATGGTAAACACGGCTTTGAATGGATCACCATTTGAAACCAAATCAATTTTATCCCCTAAACCAAATCCAATTGCATTATACGTTTTTTGATCGGTGCCTGATATGATTTGAAGTTTTAGATGATCACCATCAGCGCCTATTCTTTTGCCATATCCATTATCTCTTAGGCCTACAGCCATAAAAACGGGTTTCATATTAAGTGGTCCGAAAGGCCCTAATTGTTGTAAGATTCTAAAAAATTTAGCATTTATATCAGACAAATAAATTGCTGAATCAATAATGATTTGTCGTTCACGTAATGCTGCAGGAATACTTTGTTCAACGACTGATTCGAATTTCTTTTTAAAAGATTTATAATTGTCAGGATCAAGGGTAAGGCCAGCTGCGTATTTATGGCCCCCAAATTGCTCTATCAGGTCTTTGCATTCACCCAAGGCATTGTACACGTCAAAACCTCTCACAGAACGAGCTGAAGCAGCTAATTTATCACCACTTTTGGTAAAGACCAAGGTGGGCCTGTAATATTGTTCAATCAATCTGGAGGCTACAATGCCAATAACACCTTTATGCCAGTTTTCATCATAAACAACTGTTGAGAAATACTGTTCTTCCTTATTGTGCTTTATCTGCTCTAAAGCTTCTTTGGTGATACTTTTATCCAGCTCTTTTCTATCTGCATTATAAGATTCGATAGATTTTGCCATTTCCATGGCTTTGTCAAAATCTTGCTCGGTGAGCAGTTCAACAGCATAAGAGCCGTGTTTCATTCTGCCAGCGGCATTAATTCTTGGAGCGATAATAAATACTACATCTGTAATGTCTAATGTTTCTTTTTTGATCTGATGTATTAATGCCTTTATACCTGGGCGAGGCTCGCCGTTGATTACCTTTAATCCGTAATAACTTAGAATCCTATTCTCGCCAGTAAGCGGCACGATATCTGCTGCAATAGCCGTTGACACGAGATCAAGATAAGGTATTAGTTCTTCTATAGTATCTCCAAATTCTCGCCCCAGAGCCTGAATGAGTTTAAAACCAATACCACAGCCACATAATTCATCATATGGGTATGAGCAATCTTCTCTCTTCGGATCAAGAACTGCTATAGCCTTAGGAAGTTCATCCCCAGGACGGTGATGATCACAAATAATAAAATCAATACCCTTTTCTTTAGCATAATCCACTTTATCCAATGCTTTGATGCCACAGTCTAGAGCTATGATCAGACTTATGTCATTATCATCTGCAAAATCTATTCCGTCGTAAGAGATACCATACCCTTCTTTATATCGGTCAGGAATATAAGTTGTAATATTTTCATATTTCGAATTTAAATATCCGAAGACAAGGGAGACCGCAGTAGTGCCGTCAACATCATAATCTCCATAGATCATAATGTACTCGTTTTGGTTTATCGCTTCTATGATTCTCTCAACCGCAATTTTCATATCCTGCATCAAAAAAGGATCGTGAAGCGCTTGCAAGGAGGGTCTAAAAAAATATTTAGCCTTGTCAAAATTTTCTATACCTCTCTGGGCCAGAATGCTACTCAAAACTAAATCAATTCCAAGAGTTTTGGATAGATGTTCTGTTATATTCGAATCAGGCTTGTCTTTTAATGTCCAACGCATTTATTGAAGTCGTTTTTGATCATTTTAATAGTATAATAAGATGGTGAATCTACTGCAATTCAAAATACCTTATGGGATTACAAATCTCGATAATCCAAATCAATTTTTTGTGTAAAATTACATCACATGTCAACCTAAAGTGAAATATACCAAATAAAAATTCCTCTCTTTCCGGATATAATAAAAAATGATCAAGCTTTAACTTGATCATTTTTTCGATTAGACACTAATTAATTTTGAATTGATTGTATTTGTTATTCGTATTTCAATGCATCAACAGGGTCAGAGTTAGCAGCAATATATGATTGAGTACTAACAGTGAGCAATGCAATGATTAAGGCAATTAAAGTAGCAAACAGATAAGGTAAAATTGGCATATCAATTTGATACGAAAAATTTGACAGCCAGTTTTTAGCCAAAAGAAACGTTATTGGCCAGGCAAAAATGTTTGCAATCAATACAAGTTTTATAAAATCTTTATTAAGCATATTCATGATTTGCCCTACAGAGGCTCCTAAAACTTTCCTTACACCTATCTCTTTTGTTCTTTGTTCGGCAGTATAAGATGCCAAGCCATATAATCCCATTGATGAAATGATAATAGCCAATATGGTTAGATATAGAAACATGGTACCAAAGTTTTCCTGTTGTTTGAACATGGATCCGAATTTCTCATCCAAAAAAGTATATCGGAAAGGATGAGATGGTTCTAGTTTATTCCACTCTTCTTCAATAAAAGCAATTGTAGTGTTCATATTATCTGGTGAAATTTTAAATGCTGTAAACCAAACGTTATTGCTTATCGAAAGAATCATTGGTCTTATCGGCTGATCGAACCCTTCAATATGAAAATCTTTTACAATTCCTACTATGTTTCCATATCTGAGATCTCCTTGCTGGTTAAAATAATTTCCCATTCTTTTTCCAACTGCGTTTTCGAGATTTAAGTTCCTAATGGCTGTCTCATTTAAAATATATGATGGAATCGAATCATTGTCTTTTTCTATATCAAAGAATCTTCCCTCTGATAATTGCACATCAAGCGTTTTAAAGAAATCGAAATCGACTTCCATGTTCCAAAGCGGCAATTGTTCTTCAGTTCCTTCAAGAACATACATGTTCTGATTTGGCGTGTCGCCAGGAAAATATGAGGCTCTGGAGATACTATGTACGGCACTGTTTTTTAAAAAGATATCTTTATAGCTTCTAAAATTTTCAGTCATTTGATCGGTCTGAATAGGAACGATAAGCACCTGATCTCCTTCAAATCCAATATTCTTATTATGTAGGTAAGAGATTTGTTGAAAGATAATAATCATACCAATGATCAAAATAATTGAAGCGGCAAACTGAGTGACTACGAGAGATTTTCTGAGTAAAGCCCCTCCTTTTGTTTTTGTTAAATCTCCTTTTAAAACGGATACTGGCTGGAACCCTGAGAGGAAAAATGCTGGATAACTTCCGGCAAAAAGCCCATAGCATATGGTAACCAAAACACTAAATCCTATTGTTTGTGCGAGGTAATCGTTGAATAAATATAAATTAGTATCCATGACATTATTAAAGCCTGGTATAAACAATTCTACCAAAATAAAAGCCAGAAACAGCGCTAGAAAACTTTGGATAATAGATTCAGTTAAAAATTGAAATATTAACATATTTCTTGAGGCTCCTGAAACTTTTCTTACCCCAACTTCTTTTGCTCTTTTTCCTGATCTGGCAGTTGAAAGGTTCATAAAGTTTATCCCTGCTATTAGAATTACGAGTAATGCAATTCCTATAAAGACATATACATATATGATATTTCCATTTTGTTGAATTTCCCAATCTTTATGCGAGTAAAGATGAATGCTTTCTAAGGGCTGTAATTGGTATTCGTAACTATTGCCACTTTCAAAGAATTCTTCCATTGTAACTTTAAGAAAAGCTTCGACATTTGGTTCAATTTTTTTATTGAAATTTTCTTTCATTTCAGATTCAAATGAAGCAAAATCTGCATTTTCTTTTAGTTTTACATAAGTAAAGTAATTGTTACTGATCCAGATATTCCTAATACTATTGTCAGCCACGAACATATCAAATTGGAAATGAGCATGCCCTCGAGGTGCTTTGACAATACCTTTGACAATATAATCTTGTCGGTTGTCGTAATTTACTACACCTCCCATTGCACTTTTATCACCAAATAGTTTACTAGCCGTTTCTTCTGTCAGTACAATAGCATTTGGTTCATTTAAGGCAGTTTTTGGGTCGCCATGCACAAAATCGTAATCAAATACACTGAAAAAAGTGCTGTCAACCGAAACTCCTTTTTGAATATAAACTTTGGTTTGTTCATGGCGCATCATTATTTCTTGACGAACTGGATTGATCCTGGTTGCGGCTTCAACAGCGTTAAATTCTGTTCTCAACGCCTGAGCCATCGGGCTTGGTGAAACCGGAGCATCCATTTTCTGACCCATCATATCTGCCTTGATCCCGGTTCTGTAAATTAGTTCTGAGCCTGACCAATGTTTATCATAACTCGTCTCATCTTTTACAAACATAAAAACCAGTATACTGACAGTTAATCCAAGAGCAAGTCCTAGAATATTGATAAAAGCATAGACTCTATTTCTATTAAGGCTTCTAAAGGCGACTTTAAAATAATTCTTAAGCATTTGATTAGATTTATGGTTAAACAGCGGCTTGACTTAGTTTAGATCTTTTTTCAGATACAACTTGACCGTCTAAAAGATTGATAACTCTCTGAGAGTAACTGGCATCATGAGAGGAGTGAGTCACCATGATAATGGTAGTTCCTGCCTCATTGAGTTCACATAATAATTCCATCACTTCATTTCCATGAGAACTATCAAGATTCCCTGTAGGCTCATCTGCTAAGATTAGCGGAGGTCTGGTAACTAAGGCTCTGGCCACTGCAACTCTTTGTTGCTGTCCACCTGATAGTTGTTGAGGAAAATGTGAAGAACGATGTGAAATCCCAATTTTTTCAATAAGTTTATTCACTCTTTCTTTTCGTTCAGAAGCACTCACTTTATTATAGATCAATGGAAGCTCGATATTTTCGAATACTGTTAGTTCGTCAATCAAATTAAAGTTTTGGAAAATGAAACCAATGTTTTCTTTTCTAACAGCTGACCTGCCTTTTTCATTAAGGCCACTGACTTCTTTATCTAAAAATGTATAACTACCACTTTCAGGTTTATCCAGCATTCCAATGATATTCAAAAGGGTAGATTTTCCACAACCTGAAGGACCCATTACTGAAACAAATTCTCCTTTTTCGATTTCAAAAGAAACCTGGTTAAGTGCAGTTGATTCAATTTCTTCAGTTCGATATACTTTGCTAAGATTTTCTAATTTGATCATTTTGTTAGATTTAATTGATTTCTATTGTTTCGTAATTTTTAAAATCCTGATAAGAGGAAGAAATGAATTTTTCTCCTTTTACCAAACCGTCGAGAACCTGATAATAACTTGGATTTTGATTCCCTAATTTGATATAGCGTTTATGAGCTTCTCCTTGATCATCGAGCACAAAGACATATTGCCCGCCTGAGGCCTGAAAATAGTTTCCTCTTGAGATCATTAAAGACTCTTGTGCCTTTGAAAGTTCGAGCCTGACCTGTAAAGATTGCCCTATGGTTATATCTTCAGGGATGTCATTAACAAATATGAGCTCTATCTCAAACCTTCTGTTAATCACTTCAGGAATTACTTTCTTAACTTTAAGATCTATCAATTGGCCGTTAAAAGAAAATCTAGCTAATTGACCTGGTTTTACTGAGCTTAAATAGTACTCGTCAACCTGACCTTTAATTTTGAACCCGCTTTGGACATCAATTTTTGCAACCGTTTCATTACGACCATATGTTTCACCAATAACAGTATTAAATGACGAAAGCATACCACTTACCGGTGCCTTAACCAGCATTTTTTCAATGTTTTCATGGATCATTTCAAGATTGCGTTGCATCATGTTGATAGATTGATTGATTTGCTGAATCTGAACTTTATTATCCTGACTACTTTTTTTGACGTTATTACTGAGTAAGTTTCTTTTTTCTTTTTCGTATTTGTAACTCTCCCTGACATCGATATAGTCATTTTTCGCGATGACATCTTTTGCATACAGAACAGAATCGGTTTTATACCTTCGCGTGGTTTGAGAAAGTTTGTTTTCAGAATCGATAAGGGCTTCATCTAAATTCCTTTGGTTCTTTTCTAAGGATAACCTCAAGTTTCTAAGATTATTGATTTGCTCAATAATTGCAGTTTCCTGATTGAGATATCCCAATGTAGCAGAAGGGTTACTCAATTGAAGCAAAGGGGTTCCTTTTTCAACGAAAACGCCATCTTCTACAAAAATTTCTTTTACTGAGCCACCTTCAAGCGTATTGACCAATACTAAATTTATTGATTCAACATCACCTTCTATTAAGATCATATCTTGAAACGGCCCTTCAATAACTTCTTTTACAGTTAACCTTGAAGCCTTTACTTTATATGTTTTCTTGTTAAATGATTTAAAACCAAAAAACATAAGTAATATAAAAAGTACAGCACCAGCGATATACATTATTTTCTTTCTGGTCCACTTCTTTTTTTCAATCCTTTTATCCATACCAATTTGTCTCATTATTAAAAATTTGTGTCCTAATGAATATAATTTCTATAGGCTGACCATTGAACTCTTTTACTGTTTCTAAGCTGTAAATGAAATTCGTGATTTCGAGATTCCGTTGTGGTGTTATATAGTATAGTTTTCATAATATTTTATTTAGAGGGTTTTTTGATTTGGATCCTTTGCTTAAAGAATAATCGCCTGAAGGATGTTTATGATGCTGATTACGATATTAACTAATATGCTGATCATGATTCATTGTTTTGGGGTTCGTATAACAATGTTCAATCCTTATGCCGCAATTTTTATTTATCATAAAATGCTTATATACAATGTTTTATATATTTTAAGAAAATTAAGAACTGTTCATTTTCGAACATATAGTTGTCCGTTATTGAACATTTTGTACTTTAGATGAAATTTAAAATTTCTAATTTTCCAATGGCAAAATCAAAGGCAACGATCTTAATTATTGACGATGACGAAGACGTTCTTCTTTCCGCTAAATTGTTATTAAAGAAGCATTTTACGAATATTCTTACAAGAAATTCTCCCAAAGAACTCAATCAATTACTTTCGACAGAGGCCTTAGATGTGATCATTTTAGACATGAACTATCGCATAGGATTTAATGATGGTAAAGAAGGGATGTATTGGTTAAAACATATCATTGGTATCAGACCTCAGATGGTTGTAATTTTAATGACGGCCTATGGAGAAGTGGAGTTAGCTGTTGATGCCATAAAAGAAGGAGCATTTGATTTCATCTTAAAACCATGGACAAACGAGAAATTTTTAGCAACGATTAACGCCGGACTTGAACTTAGCAAAACCAAGCAGAAAGTCAGTTTGCTTGAATCCGCTAATGATGCATTAGAAGGAAATATTTCTCAAAAATTTGGCCCTGTTATAGGCAGTTCATCAGCCATGCAAAAAATCATGAAGGTAGTTGATAAGGTGAGCCAGACTGATGCCAATATGCTGATTTTAGGTGAGAACGGAACCGGAAAACAACACCTGGCAAGAGAGATTCACAGAAGATCATCTGTTAAAAACGGCCCTTTTATACATGTTGATCTGGGCGCTTTATCAGAGAACTTATTTGAAAGCGAATTGTTTGGACATAAAAAAGGAGCCTTCACGGATGCGCATGAAGACAAGCCTGGCAGGTTTGAATTGGCAGAAAACGGAACCTTGTTTTTAGACGAAATCGGAAATCTTCCATATAATTTGCAGTCTAAGCTTTTAACCGTATTGCAAGACAAAAAAGTTTCACGCTTAGGGGAAGGAATAGAAAGGCCGTTTAATGCACGTTTGTTATTTGCTACAAATGCGCCATTGAATGAATGGGTGTCAAAAGGTAAATTCAGACAAGACCTCATGTTTAGAATTAACACCGTTGAAATAGAAATTCCCTCACTTAGACAAAGACCTGAAGACATTAAGGAGTTTGTAAATCATTTTTTAGAAAATTTCAGAACGAAATACCACAAGTCTCATTTAAAGATAAATGAAGATGCATTAAAAATACTGGATGAGCATCATTGGCCTGGAAACATAAGAGAAGTGCAGCACACTATCGAAAGAGGTGTTATTATGTCTGACGGACATGAGATAAGAATTACAGATTTTAATTTATCCAGCAGACCGGCTGCGAATGATGGTATTGAGAAATTTGATAACCTTAATCTTCAGGATATTGAGAAGTTATTGGTTGAAAAGGCTTTAGATAAACATGAGGGGAATATTTCAAAGGCAGCTAAAGAACTTGGCTTGACCAGAGCTGCGTTGTATAGACGTTTAGAAAAATTTAATTTATAAGAATTTGATCAAAAGATTTACCATACAAGTAACCGCCAGAATCTTTGTGATTCTATTATTTTGCGTCCTGTTTTCCTATTTTTTGGTTCGAAACATTTGGTTTAGTAGCGCAGGGATGGCCTTCATGATACTGTTGCAGGTATATTTTTTAATTCGCTATGTAAACAACACAAATTATTCCTTGGTAAAATTTCTTGATGCCTTAAAAACAGAAGATTATTCAGTATATTTTTCACCTTCCAAAAAGGGTGACTCTTTTGCAAAAGTATATGACGACTTTAATTTGATCATAAAAATATTTAAGCGAAATAAAATTGAGAAAGAGGCCCAATACAAGTATTTTAAATACATCCTTGAACATGTTAACCTTGGAATCATATCCATTAGAAAGGATGATTTGTTTAAAGAACAGGCCGATTCTGAACTCTTGTTTTTGAATAAAGCTGCCTGTGATATTTTACAACAGCCTCAGCATAAATATTGGCACAGGATAGCGAAAAACCTACCTTGGTTTGAAAAGGAGGTTAAGAAATTGTCAGGCGGTGGTAAGTCTCTTGTAGATTTTGGGGATGACCTAATCAGAAAACAACTTTCTTTAGAAGTAATTGAAATACAATTACTTAACGCGCCATATTTGATTATTGCTTTTCAGGATATCCGTTCTGAAATTGAGCAAAAAGAAATTGAAGCCTGGCACAATGTGATCAGAATTTTGGCTCATGAAATGCTAAATTCTTTTACCCCTGTCAGCTCTTTGGCATCTACCATAAAATCAATGACAGAAGGAGAAGGCGGCGGCCCAATAAATTTGGAAGACATTGATGATGAAGATATTCGCGATATTAATATGGCCGCATCAACTATTAAAAAAAGATCTGATGGGCTTCTGGTTTTTGTGAAAGATTATCGGACCATATCAAATGTTCCTATTCCGAAACTTCATCCTGTTAATGTCAAGCAATTTCTATCCGAAATATTTGTATTGATGTCTAACAATGCAAAAGAGGCTAAGGTTGAGATAAAAATTCTTCCGATTCCTGCCAATGCGACAATCAGAATTGACAGAAAATTAATTGAACAAGTGTTAATTAACTTGATTAATAATAGTATCCATGCTTTGGAAGGGGTGAACAATCCTTTAATAAAAATTAGCTGTATTGTTGAGCAGGAAAAAACTTTACTAATAGTTTCTGACAATGGTAAAGGGATTGAAGAAAATATCATGAATCAGATATTTATACCTTTTTATACGACAAAGAAAAATGGTTCTGGTATCGGTTTAAGCCTTTCTAAAAACATTATGAAAAAGCACGGAGGAAATTTACTGGTAAGCTCTGAAGTAGGCGTAAACACTACATTTACATTGATTTTTAAAAACTAATTTTTTTGCATTTGACATAGTTAAAGTTTTGATAAAAAACGAATTATGACTTTTTTGACTTAGATGATTATTTAAATTTGTTGGTATACATCCGTCAAAAATGAAATATTATATCATCATCCTGAGCTTGTTTGCCTTCCTTTCGTGTAAGAAGCATGACGCTGAAAAGATTAGTTCAAAACAAACTGTAAATGATGAAATTGAAGTGTATAGCTTTGAAGAATTTGAGCTCTTTTTAGAAGAAGATGAAGACCAAATTTATATAATTAATTTCTGGGCAACATGGTGCAAACCTTGTATTCAGGAACTTCCCTATTTTGAAGCTGCTCAGAAAATGCACAAGGAAGATGTCAAGGTAATTTTGCTTAGCCTGGATTTTACGAATAAACTTGAAAGCCAGTTAATACCCTTCGTAAAAAAGAATTCCATCCAATCTCAAGTGATATTGTTAGATGATCCACACGAAAATGAATGGATTCCCAAGGTTGATTCAACCTGGTCTGGAGCTATTCCCGCCACACTCATGATAAAAGGCTCAAAAAGAAAATTCTATGAGCAGTCATTTAGCGAGAAAGAATTAGAAAACGAAATATTGAATTTTAAAAACCTATAGTATTATGAAAAACAAGCATTATTTTTTGTTGTTATGTGTAGTCGCTTTTTCCACTGTTTTCTCCATTTTTGCTTTCACCGGAGTTGATACTGGAATTTCAAAAATAATAATGAGCTATCAAATCGGAGATGTGGCTGAAGATTTTGAGCTGAAGAATGTGGATGGGAAGATGGTTTCACTTGCTGATTTTGAAGAGGCCAAAGGATTCATTGTTATTTTCACTTGTAATACCTGCCCGGTTTCGGTGGCCAATGAAGATCGAATTATTGCCTTAAACGAAAAATATATGGATCAGGGATATCCTGTAATCGCGATCAATCCAAATAATCCGAAAATATCAAGTGGAGACAGTTATGAACTCATGAAGGTAAGAGCCGAGGAGAAGGGTTTTAATTTCCCTTATTTATTTGATGATGGCCAAAAAGTGTACCCTAAATATGGTGCCTCAAAAACGCCACATGTATATGTCTTAAACAAAGAGGATAATAAGCTTATAGTTAGGTATATTGGATCAATAGATGATAGTGCCAGAAATTCCGGAGCGGTAAAAACGAAATTTGTAGAAAATGCTGTAGACGCTTTAACCAAAGGCATACCAATTGAAGTCGCTAGCACAAAGGCTATAGGCTGTTCAATAAAAAAATAGTTGCTAGGAAATAGGAAACGCCCATTATATTAATGGGCGTTTTTTTATATGTCCAAATCGTTTAATACATTGTTATCAACCAAATTAGGCAGCGTGACCTTTAAATTCGGAGATCTGTCCATTTCTCTTTTAATGGCAAACAGTGCTTCTTTGTTTCTTGCCCAACTCCTTCTGGCAATACCGTTATTCACATCGTAAAACAGCATAGATCTTAGTTGATTTTCTGTTTGAACTGATCCGTCAAGAACCATCCCAAAACCACCGTTGCTTACTTCTCCCCAGCCAACGCCTCCACCATTGTGGATAGACACCCAGGTGGCTCCTCGGAAACTGTCGCCAATGACGTTATGTATCGACATATCTGCAGTAAACTGACTACCATCATGGATGTTACTTGTTTCTCTGTAAGGAGAATCTGTACCACTAACATCATGATGATCTCTGCCCAGAACAATGGGGGCAGAAATGTCACCTTTTTCAATTGCTTTGTTAAATGCAGAAGCTATTTTTGCGCGACCTTCAGCATCGGCATATAGAATACGTGCCTGAGATCCTACAACCAATTTATTTTCCTTGGCGTTTTTAATCCAAATGATATTGTCATTCATTTGTAATTGAATTTCTTCTGGAGCAGTTTGTTGAATTTCAGTGAGAACGTCCATGGCAATTTGGTCAGATATATCCAGATCTTTTGCTTTTCCTGATGTACACACCCATCTAAAAGGTCCAAAGCCATAATCAAAACACATAGGCCCTAGAATGTCCTGAACATAAGTTGGGTATCTAAATTGACCAGGCTTATCCCCCATAACATCTGCACCGGCGCGAGATGCTTCAAGAAGGAAGGCATTGCCATAGTCAAAGAAATAGGTTCCTTTTTTTACGTGATTGTTGATCGAGTCGGCCTGTCGTCTAAGAGATTCCTGTACTTTTTCTTTGAATAAATCAGGGTCATTGCTAATAAGTTCATTGGCTTCTTCAAAAGAAATACCTGCTGGATAATAACCTCCTGACCAGGGATTATGCAATGAAGTCTGATCTGACCCTACATGAACAAAAACATTTTCTTTGTCAAACCTTTCCCAGACATCAACAATATTACCGTGAAAAGCAATGGAAAGTATTTCTTCGTTAAGCTGAGCCATCTTTACCCTTTTGACCAATTCATCCATGTCTTTGATCAGAATACTCGCCCATCCCTGTTCATGTCTTTTTACAGCTGCTTTTTCGTTCACCTCAGCACATACGGTGATACACTCCGTAATATCACCTGCTTTAGGTTGTGCACCACTCATGCCTCCCAAACCAGAGGTTAAAAATATTTTTCCTTTTGAGCTTTCTCCTTTGTTAAGAATTTTTCTAAAAGCATTCATAAGGGTAATTGTTGTTCCATGAACAATCCCTTGCGGACCGATATACATGAATGACCCTGCTGTCATTTGACCGTATTGGGTAACACCCAGGGCATTGAATTTTTCAAGATCATCGGGTTTTGAATAATTAGGAATCATCATACCATTGGTAACAATAACCATAGGAGCATCCTTACTTGATGGGAATAAGCCCATCGGATGTCCGGAGTACATATGAAGGGTTTGTTCATCTGTCATATCAGATAAATATTGCATCGTGAGTAGGTACTGCGCCCAATTTTGAAAAACGGCTCCGTTACCACCATAGGTAATCAATTCTTCAGGATGCTGCGCAACGGCAGGATCCAGATTGTTTTGAATCATTAACATAATGGCCGCTGCTTTCCTGCTTTTTGCCGGATATGCCTCTATTGGACGGGCAAATATCTTATAAGAAGGTTTAAAACGATGCATGTAAATACGGCCTAAGGTATTTAGTTCTGCTAAAAACTCTTTTGCCAATTCTTCATGCCAGTCAGCAGGAAAGTATCGTAAAGCGTTTCTAATGGCCAATTTTTTTTCATCCTGGTTAAGGATATCTTTTCTTTTTGGAGCCTGATTCACTCCCTTTGGATAAGCCTTTTTTACAGGTAATTGGGCTGGTATACCCTGTTGAATTTCCTTTTGAAAATCTGTATTGTATGTTGTATTTATCATCTTAATCCGGTTAATATGATTCAAATAAATTATCGAATTCGCTGAAGGAGTCACTGTGAAATGAGGCGGTTTCTAACAGCTCTCGGTCTTTGATCAATTGAATTGCTTTTTCAATATCGATTGAAAAAATTCTGTCTTCTTCCGCGAAGGTTATTTTTTCTCGTATAGTATCGTGTACATCATCAAGTACTTCACTAGATTTCAGCGGTTTTCTAAAGTCGAGCGCCTGGGCAGCGCATAATAATTCAATGGCAAGTATTTTTTCAAGATTATCAATAACGCGAAGGGCTTTTCTTCCCCCAATCGATCCCATACTCACATGATCTTCCTGACCTAAAGAGGTTGGAATACTATCAGCACTTGAAGGGAAGCAAAGGCCTTTATTTTCACTCACGAGCGCGGCAGAGGTGTATTGGAGTATCATAAAACCTGAATTCAAACCGGTGTCTTTCATCAGCAGTCTGGGGGTTCCTTCGTATTTCCCCTCAAGAGAGAGGTAGGTTCTTCGATCAGATATGCTTCCCAATTCAGCTGCAGCCAAACAGGCATAATCGAGAGGTAATGCCAGGGGTTGTCCGTGAAAACTCCCTCCGCTAATAATGAGTTCGTCAGAAATGATAACAGGATTGTCTGTGACAGAATTGAGTTCTATTTCAACACTTTCCTTTAGATGAAGCCAGGCACTTCTTGAACTTCCATGAACTTGTGGCATACATCTCAAAGAGTAAGGATCTTGTACTTTTCCACAAAATAAATGTGATTTACCTATTTCAGATCCCTGAAGAAATTGACTGATTCTTTTTGCAACATGCATATTTCCCTTAAAAGGCCTTGTTTTATGAAGGGCTTCGTGAAAAGGCATTTGTGAGCCCATTAACCCTTCAATCATTAGGCTTCCGATAAGATCGGCATGAGAGAGACAATTGTACAGTTTGTCTACGCACATTACTGCATGAGCCAGAATAAATTGAGTCCCATTGATCAAGGCCAATCCAGCCTTGGGATGTAATTGCAAGGCTTCTAAACCTTCCTTTTCCAGGACTTTTTTTGTTTTTTGAATCTTGTTTTTATAAAAAACTTTCCCTTCTCCAATGAGTGGGAGAAAAAGGTGAGATAAAGGGGCCAGATCTCCGGATGCGCCCACTGAACCTTGTTCAGGAACAATCGGAATGACATCATTCTCGATATGCCATTGAATTCTTTCTAATACAGCCATAGATATTCCAGAGAAGCCTTGTGCCAAGGAATGCATTTTTAATATCAACATGAGTTTAGCGAGGTCTTTGTCAATAGGCGCTCCGACACCCACTGAATGACTCAGTAAGATTTTTCGTTGCAATTCGGTGGTATCATCTTTAGAGATGATCGTATCACATAAGGGTCCAAAACCGGTATTGATGCCGTAGACAGCCTTATCTTTTAAGGCCGTTTTTAAAACTATTTCATGAGACTTATTGATACTGTCTTTGACTTCACTTGTAATAACGGCTTTTAAATCTCCATTTAGTATAGAAATTAACTGGCCTACTGTAAGATGATCCAATCCGTATTCGAACATTTTTATAAATTTGATTTTATCAAATTTACGATTATATTTGATGCTTAATAATACCATTACAATCAATTATAGATAACTATGAGGCATCAAATAGAGTTTAGACATTTGCGTTATTTTCTTGCAGTTGCAGAAGAACTTCACTTTCGAAAAGCCGCCGATAAACTTTTTGTTTCCCAGCCTGGTTTGAGTCGACAGATAAAGCAAATGGAGGAAGAACTTGGCTTTCCATTATTTGAAAGAACAAACAAACGGGTTACTTTGACAAAAGCGGGAAAATATTTGAAGGAGGAAGTCGCATTGATTTTTAAAAATGTGGAAGACACCTTTGATCATGCCCAGTTAATCCACGAGGGTATGGAAGGCCAAATTAGTTTTGCGTATGTAGGGTCGGCCATGCAAAATGTGATACCTGAACTCATTTTAAAAATAAGGGAAGATCATCCTAATATTCATTACAGTCTTCGGGAAATGGAAAACCCGGAACAGATAGACGCGCTTTTATTGAATGATGTTGACCTTGCCTTTGTAAGGCTAGAGAAAGTACCTAAAGGACTTGACATACGCCCTGTTTTTGAAGACACTTTTTCATTGGTAGTTCCTGAAAATTATGAACTCGAAAATATAGATCTTAACAGTTTGACTCAATTTAAAAACGAAGATTTTATTTTATTTGATCCATCCTATAGTCCTGCTTATTATGAACAAGTGATGGAGATTTTTAAGCAAAGTGGTTTCCAGCCCATTATTTCTCATAATACAGTACATGCAAGTACGATATTCAGGTTGGTAGAAAATAATTTAGGTCTTTCAATTGTGCCGAGTTCTTTAAAGTTGGGCTACGATATGAAAGTGAAATTTATTGAGCTTAATCAAATGCCACAACGAACTGTTTTATCCGTTGCCTGGAACAAGTCTAACAGGAATCCAATTTTGGGAAAAATTCTTTCGAAAATATCTATGAGAAAATGAATTCTATAATTGGTATTTAAATCAAATTCCAGACTTAGAATGCTAATTCTTTATTAAATTCGCTTCAAAATTTATAACATGAGTACAAATAAACCAACCTTAGTAATTCTTGCGGCAGGAATAGGAAGCAGATACGGAGGATTAAAGCAATTAGATACATTTACTCCAGAAGGAGATACCATAATCGATTTTTCAATTTACGATGCCTTAGAGGCCGGATTTGGGAAATTTGTTTTTATAATAAGAAAAAGTATTGAGGTAGAATTTCGCGCTGAAATAGATAAAAAACTTGAAGGGAAGGCGGAAGTAGCATATGTCTTTCAAGAAATTGATAAAGTGCCAGAAAAATATTTTAATCCAGATCGCGTCAAGCCTTATGGTACGGGGCATGCAATGTTAATGGCGAAGGATGCTGTCAAAGAAAATTTTGCCATTATCAATGCCGATGATTTTTATGGTAGAGAAGCCTTTAAGTCTATGGCAAAATACTTACAGTCTATTGACAAAACTTCTCATGAATTTAGCATGATGGCCTATAGGCTTAAAAACACTATTTCAGAGCACGGCTTTGTGTCGAGAGGGGAATGTACTGTGGATGAAAAGGGATTCTTGACAAATGTTGTAGAAAGAACCCATATTGAAACAATTGATGGGCAACTCGTGCGAAAAGATGATAAGAGCAACCTTATTCCAATAGATAAAAACACGGTTGTATCTATGAATTTTTGGGGATTTACGCCGCGATGTTTTGATTATACCGAATCTTTATTTGAGGCCTTTTTAGAAGAGAACAAAGACAATTTAAAAGCCGAATATTTCATTCCGTTAATTGTAAACGGTTATCTGGAAAATGGAACCGGTTCTGTGAAAGTACTGACTTCCGATGCAAAATGGTTTGGAGTGACTTATAAAGAAGACAAACAATCTGTTGAAAAGGAAATTCAGCAATTAAAAAAACAAGGAATCTATCCAACACACCTTTGGTAGTATGTCAAATCTTTCAAAAGAGATCCTGGATGCCTTTCTTCCTGAAAAGGAAATAATTTCTATTAGTGAATTGGTCTCAGGACATATTAATGATACTTATTTGGTAAAACCCAGAGAAGGCCAGCAATATATTATTCAGAGAATTAATAATGCGGTTTTTAAGGATGTTCCCGGTTTAATAAGGAATAAGACCCTGGTGAGCAAACATCTTCATAAAAAGATGTCAGGATCAAGTCAGGAGATAATTGAGAGAAGCGTTTTAACTTTTCTGCCAAGTACTTCAGGAAGCTATTTTTTTAAAGACAAGAATGGGGATTTTTGGAATGGGATGATCTATATAGACAATAGCCAAACTTTTGAAATTGTTACAGATGCCAGTATTGCCTATGAAGGAGGGAAGTTATTTGGTGAATTTTTGAATTTAACAGAAGATTTCAATGCTTCTGAACTTATAGAAGTGATTCCTCAATTTCATGATATGTCTTTTCGATTTTCTCAATTTGAGGCTTCGTTAATCGATGCTTCTGAACAAAGATTGTTTTTATCAGCACATCTTATCAAAAGAGTAAAGGGGTTAAAGAAAGAAATGCACATTTTACAGGATCTAAAAGAAAAAGGAAAGATTAGACTTCGTGTAACGCATAACGACACTAAAATTTCAAATGCGCTGTTTGATATGCAAGGGAAAGGCCTCTGCGTGATCGATACGGATACCATCATGCCTGGAATCATTCACTATGATTTTGGAGACGCCATTAGAACCATATGCAATACTGCTGCCGAAGATGAGAAAGACCTTGACAGAGTTAATTTCAATGGGGAATTTTATGAGGCGTACAGGAAAGGGTTTCTCGAAAAAATGAACACATCAATTTCGGATTTGGAAAAGCAGTACTTGCCTCTAGGAGCCAAGACCATGATTTTTATTATGGGAATTCGTTTTCTAACCGATTATCTAAATGGAGACAAATACTATAAGATAAATTATCCTGAGCATAATCTGGTAAGAGCCAAGAATCAGTTTAAATTAATCGAGAGCTTTGAAGAAGAAATGGGAATCGTGAGTTAGATTTAATTTTTGATTACCTAAGATAATGATATTCATCATGTTAAGGTATCCAAATAAGTTGTACCTTTGAAGTCTTCTAACAATAACAATAACCATGAGAAATTTTTTTGAGTTAATAGCCGCTATGTTCCTAGGAGTTTTACTAGTCATAGCACTTCCATTCTTACTAATTAATGATGTGCCAACGATGTATGAGTGATGGTAAGTTTCAATTAGAATAAAAACAGAATAGATTTAAATCAGAAAACCCGAGTGATAATTCACTCGGGTTTTTTATTATATAATAAAATGATTATCAGGAGTTTGCCACGTAATCAATAAAATCAATTATTTTTTCCGAAACGAATAGAGTAGTGTGCTTACATTGTCATCTCTCAAGGAAGTAATGTCCATAACTTCATATCCTAAACCAATCATTTGGTTAATGAGTGGCACGTGGCTAAGTGTTTCAATATCTTTTTCGTCTTCATCAGTCAGGTTATGATCGCCATAAAGACGCTTGCGTTCCTGACCATAATCTACATAGACCTTTGACCCGGATTTGGATTGGGTGATCCAAATTTGTACAAATTCAATTTTGATTTCAGACAATGGAATTCCATCTACAATCTGAGCTTGAGCAGTAAATCCTGCAAATAGCAAGACAATAAGAAATATTTTTTTCATTTTAAGTAATTTTTTTATCAAATCTAATGCGTTTAAATTTTTACATGTATACAAGGTATAAAACCGATTAAAGCGCTGTTTTATTGTACGCTATAAAAAGAAAGTGGGTTACTGGCGAGATCCAGATGAGAAACGCTTTTGCAAACCCGCCCACCCATGGTGGATAAATCCTATGACTCCGTTTTACTTGGTCTTTTTGTTTTCACAGCCTTTTTAAAGTTAATTAGATTATTTCATGATCTAATTTCGATATAAAAACAAACTATTGATGGTTTTGGGTGAAAAGGAATTCTGTTGGTAACATCCATACTGGGGAAGAAAATGATAAACCTTTAAACTATGCTGATTATTATTATTTAGAGGCTCTTTCCAATTGGAAAAGAACTGATGATTAGCAGGTTCGCTGGCAAGTTTTAATAAAAAAATAGAACTTAAATTGTAGTTTGAACTGTTAACGACAAAAATATATTTGTTAAAATTTTGCATGATTTTAAAATAATTTTTAGTATTGCATACCAGACCAGAACAGCATGACTAAAAATATAACAAATACAAGCTTTTTAAGTATACAACATGATAGCGATATTCCTAAATATCAGCAGATAGTGAATTCCATTAATAATGCTATTTCAAATAGTGTTATTTCAAATGGGGATTTGCTTCCTTCAGTAAACAGTATTTGTAAAACACATAGTTTGTCAAGGGATACGGTTTTTAAGGCCTATTCTTTGTTGAAAGAAAATAATGTGATTGAATCCGTGCCAAACAAGGGCTATTATGTATCGAGTGATACTAGAAAAATACTTTTGGTATTGGATACTTTTAAAGCATACAAGGAGGTTTTGTACCATTCATTTATAAATAACCTTCCTACTCATTACATTACAGATGTTCAGTTTCATCACTATAACATTGATAATTTTAAAACTATTCTGAACAATAGTTTAGGGAAGTATTATAAATATGTGGTCATGAATTTTGACCATAAGGAAGTTCCTTCAGTTGTTTCCAAAATTAACAAGGATAAACTACTGTTGATTGATTGGAATGTCTATGCTGATAAAGAAAGTAATTATGTCTTTCAGGACTTTGGTAAGGCATTTTACACTTCTTTAGAAGAAGTGACTCATCTGTTTAGGAAGTACAAAGAAATACACCTTCTCTTCCCTAATTATACCGAGCACCCAAAAGAAACTATATTGTTTTTTGAAAAGTTTTGCGCTGATTTTGGATTTGATTTCAAAGTGCTTACTGATCCAAATAAGTATGATATTCAAAAAGATATTGCTTACATCAGTGTAAGTGATCGGGTATTAGGCATATTTCTGGAACAATGTAAGATGAAAAATATTGAGCCAGGAGTTGATGTAGGATTTTTGTCATATAACGAAACCCCAATGAAAGAATTTATATACAAAGGAATTTCAGTTGTTTCGACAGATTTTAAAGCCTTAGGAACAAAGGCAGCCGAGTTTATTATGAATGACCAATCTATTCAAGAATATATAGAAACAAAACTAATAGTAAGAGAATCATTATAAATTATGTATTACATAGGATTTGATTTAGGAAGTTCATCAGTCAAAGCAGCTTTGATAGAGTCCGGCACAGGGAAAACCATAGGCGTAACCAACTATCCTGAAGAGGAAATGGCAATTTTTGCTGAACAGACAGGATGGGCCGAACAAGACCCTAATTTGTGGTGGAAAAATTGTTGCCAAGTCACGCAAAAATTACTGGCTCAAACTGGTGTGTCGTCACAAAATATTAAAGGAATAGGTATTTCCTATCAAATGCATGGTATGGTGATTGTTGATCGCGATCAGCAAGTTTTACGACCATCGATAATATGGTGTGACAGTAGGGCTGTCGAAATAGGAAATGAAGCATTTCGAGGAGTTGGAGAGGATAGATGTGTTTCGAATTTATTAAACTCACCAGGTAACTTTACTTTGTCAAAGCTAAAATGGGTCAAAGAAAATGAACCCGAAATTTATGATAAGGTAGATAAGTTGTTATTGCCTGGAGATTATATCGCCATGAGATTAACTGGTGAAACTACAACAACTATTTCTGGTTTGTCAGAAGGGATCATGTGGGATTTCAAAGAAAACCGGCCAGCAGATTGGCTTTTTGATTATATGGGGATCAGTACTGATGTAATTCCTACAATCGTTCCAACATTTTCAGATCAAGGAAAAGTGACAAAAAAGGCTGCTGACGAAATCGGGTTGCCTGAAGGCATTCCTGTTCTTTACAGAGCTGGAGACCAACCCAATAATGCTTTGTCTTTAAATGCTTTTGAACCCGGTGAAATCGCAGCTACTGGCGGCACCTCAGGGGTTGTTTATGCTATTACTGATAGTACAAAAACTCAGGAAAGTTTAAGAATCAACAGTTTCGCTCATGTTAATTACACAAAAGAAGCACCGAGAATTGGTAAACTTTTGAATATAAATGGCGCTGGAATTCAGTACAGTTGGATGAAGCAAAATATGGCCAATACGAATGATTCTTATAATGATATGAATAAGTTGGCAGCATCGGTTCCTTTTGGCTCTGACGGCTTGCGAATTTTACCATTTGGTAATGGTGCAGAGCGTATGTTGAATAACCAAAACAAAGGAGCGCGTATTTCAAATCTGAATTTTAATTTGCATAAAAAAGAACACTTGTTCAGAGCTGCTTTGGAGGGGATTGCTTTTTCCTTTGTTTATGGGATAGATATTTTGAAAAATGATGGTGTTGATCTTTCTGTGATCAGAGCTGGAAATGATAACTTATTCAGGTCTGAAATATTTTCAAATACGATTGCAACCTTAGTAGGGGCTGACATAAATATTATTGACACGACAGGTGCTGTGGGAGCAGCTCGAGCGGCAGGGGTAAGTTCATGCGCCTTTAAAACCTTGAACGAGGCTTTTTCAGACAATGAGCATGTGATGACTTATCATCCCTTAAAAGATAAAAAAAATTATACTGAATTCTATGAAATTTGGAAGCAGGATTTAGAAAATCAATATCATAAATAACATCTAAAAAACAGAACAAATGGCAAGTTTAGGAAACAAAGAATACTTTAAAGGTATAGGAGAAATTAATTTTGAAGGTAAGGAATCTGACAACCCTCTTGCTTATAAATACTATAACCCTGAGCAAGTGGTTGCCGGGAAAACTATGCGCGAACACTTTAAGTTTGCAATCGCTTATTGGCACACATTCTGTGGGCAAGGCGGCGATCCATTTGGCCCAGGAACGCAGAATTTTGCCTGGGATCAATCAAGTGATGTAATTCAGGCAGCTAAAGATAAGGCAGACGCAGCTTTCGAGTTTATTAGTAAAATGGGTTTTAATTATTTCTGTTTCCATGATTACGATTTAATTCAGGAAGGCGCAACCTTTGCCGAATCTGAGAATAGATTGACAGCAATTACAGATTATATAAAGGATAAGCAGGCGGCATCGGGTATTAAATTATTGTGGGGAACTGCCAATTGTTTTTCCAACCCACGCTATATGAATGGGGCAGCAACGAATCCTGATTTCGATGTACTTGCCAGAGCAGGTGGTCAGATTAAACTGGCTTTAGATGCAACCATCAAACTAGGTGGTGAAAACTACGTATTCTGGGGAGGTAGAGAAGGTTATATGTCACTGTTGAATACTGATATGGGTCGTGAACTAGATCATTTGGGGCAATTTTTAAGAATGGCTCGTGACTATGCCCGTGCTCAAGGATTTAAAGGAAATTTCTTTATTGAACCGAAACCAATGGAGCCAATGAAGCACCAATATGATTTTGATTCGGCCACGGCTATCGGGTTCTTAAGAGAGCAAGGTTTGGATAAAGATTTTAAAATGAATATTGAAGTGAACCATGCTACTTTAGCGCAACACACTTTTCAGCACGAAATTGAAACCGCTGCAAAAGCAGGAATGTTAGGGAGCTTGGATGCGAACAGGGGTGATTACCAAAATGGTTGGGATACAGATCAGTTCCCAAATAATATTCAGGAAACTACTGAGGCCATGTTGGTATTTCTTAAAGCTGGTGGTTTGCAAGGCGGTGGTGTGAATTTTGATGCAAAAATCAGAAGAAATTCAACTGATTTAGAGGATATTTTCTTTGCCCATATTGGTGGCGCAGACACTTTTGCCAGAGCCTTGTTAATTGCAGATAAAATAATCACTTCTTCTCCCTATGATAACTTGAGAAAAGAACGCTATGCTTCTTTTGATGCTGGTAATGGGAAAGCTTTTGAAAATGGTAAACTATCAATGCAAGACTTGTATAAAATTGCACAGGAAAATGGAGAGTTATCATTAAAAAGCGGCAAGCAAGAATTATTCGAAAACATTATCAATCAATACATCTAATTAATAGATAATCAAAAATTCAACGAGTTCCACATATTTAATTAAATTATCTTTAGTGGTAATCTTATGAGGTTTATTATTTGGTTATGACACTGCTGTTATTTCGGGAACCGTAAGTTCTTTAGAAAGTTTCTTTGTATTGCCTTTTGGCTTAGGCGAAAGCGCCGCAAATGCGCGATTAGGCCTAGTTGTTTCAAGTGCTTTAATAGGATGTATTATTGGAGGTATTTCTGGTGGCCTTATCAGTAGGAAACTGGGCCGGAAAAAAGGTTTGATTTTAGCTTCCGTTTTGTTGTTTCAGCCACGCATTAGTATTTCCTTTATTTAAGGTTGTTGATGGCAATTCTCCAATGAGATTTTTGTAGTCTTTAGAAAACTGGCCCATGTGCCAATATCCAAAACTTGAAGCCACATCAGAAATAAAATTTTCACCATTCTCCTTTTTTAAGGCTTGGTGAATCCTCATTAATCGGTAATTTTTGTAATACGTTTTCAATGATAGCCCAAACTGATTTTTAAATGCGATTTGTGCAGCTCGCTCGCTTACCGATAACTCCTGATATAATTGAGACAGTGGAACGGGTTGAATTGTTCTTTCCCTCATCCAATCTGTTGCCTTTTTAAGAATTTTATGCTTTTTTAGTTGCAGGGGTAAAGGTCGTCTCTCTTCGCTATCTCTTATGATAAGAAGTATTTCTCTAAGAAGCATTTGCTGCAAATAATAGGGATATTTATTTAAAGAAGATTGTAAAATAATGTTCCGAGCCAATTCACGTATCAAACCCATTGTATGCTTCTCAATTTCCCAAACTTTTTCTCCTTTAATAGATTGGTCCAGTCTTTTACTTCCTAAAATGTTGCATTCCGCATTGATTAAAGATTGATGAAAAGAGACAGTATACACATGAAACGTGTGATTTGATATGCTATGCAATTCACCATTTTCTGGAAATAGGGATAAATTATTGCCACGTAATTTCCTCCCACGCCAACAATATTCAACACTGTCTTTAGCTGGAATTACAAAGGTTCTAAATCCTTTTGGAGTGGCGCCACGTTGCTCGGTTTTGCAGGAAAAATTGCCTTCTCCAATTAAAAACTTCGGACTTATGGCCTGTTTAATGTCATAACATATTGATGTAACCTCGAGAGGAAACACTTCTAAATTCCATTTGATAACAGAATCTTTCAGCAAATCGATATCTAGAAATGAAGAAGCGTAAAAATGCAATTCTGCGGATTTTTGATAAAACTCAATTAATAAACAAGTTATATTTGTAAAATTAAAAATAACGAAAAATAATAAGAAAATGAAATCAAGCATGAATTGTTATGTATTAGCTTTATTCATGGGAATCTCCATTATGGCTTTTGGCCAAAAGGAGATCATCCATGATGCTGAGTATTACATTCTTGAAGCGCAGCATGGCGAAATATGGGCTGCTGAAGATGAAGCACTTCAAAAGAAACTCAAAGAACTGAGAAAGGAATATGGCACTCCTCCTAATATCATTCACATCATGTGGGACGACATGCCTGTTGGTGAAATTGGCATCCCTGCACTTCAAAAAAACAGAGGATTTGAAACTCCTGTAATGAATAAGGTTGCAGAAGAAGGGATTCTTTTTACCCGTATGTATACGGAACCTTCTTGTACCCCAACAAGGGCTGCTGCCATTACAGGGCGACATGCGGTAAGAAGCGGAATGACAACCGTAGCATTTCCTTATGAATACGGCGGAATCGCCGATGAAGAAGTATTTATGGCAGAAGTACTTTCCGAAGCCGGATATGCAACAGCTTTTTATGGAAAAGCACACCTGGGTGATGTAGAGTCAAGTTATATGCATACACAAGGTTTTGACGAAGCATTATGGACACCGTACAACCAGGTACCCAGTTTATACGTTAGGCGCGGACAACAAGCGGCCTTATATCCTACCAGTATGTATCCGGATATGTACCCTGAAGACAAATA
Organism: Lutimonas halocynthiae; assembly: GCF_030409835.1. Lineage (GTDB taxonomy): Bacteria > Bacteroidota > Bacteroidia > Flavobacteriales > Flavobacteriaceae > Lutimonas > Lutimonas halocynthiae. The sequence goes on along the minus strand of NZ_JAUFQO010000001.1, from coordinate 283,354 downwards.
CACTTTGGATGAGGGATGGATTCCTGATGGATTTGTTTGGGCCTTAGAAGCCAAAAAAGGTGGGAAAGCCAAAGAATGGGGAAACACAGAAACCGACGATGATTATTACAAACTCGATCCTGAATGTGTGAAAAGGGCCAAAGCTTTTATGGCAAAAAACAAAGAAGAAAAGAAGCCGTTTTATATTGCTTACTGGCCGCTTATGCAATCATTCCTCGGCAATCAGCCCGGAACTCCAAACAACACAACCAGTGGAGCACCTGTTCAGGAAGGCTACGTAAAAGTTGATGGATACGTCGGACAAATCATGGACGAATTGAAAAGACTTGGTCTTGAAGAAAACACATTGGTTATCCTAATGGCCGACAATGGCCCTATGACACATAATGGCCCTCCAGGTTTTATTGAGCATTTATACAGAGGAGGGAAGGGTGACTTTACCGAAGGTGCCGTGCGTGTACCGGCTATTGCGAAGTGGAAAGGTGTGATTGATGAAGGTCAAATTGTGGGTGATATGATTCATGTAACTGACCTGTTTACAACCTTTGCTAATTTGGGTGGGGCCAAACAATATATCCCTACAGATAGAATTATCGACGGATTGGATCAAACATCCTTATTGCTGAATGGTGATGGATATGGAAGAAGAGATTATGTATTTATCTACACTGGCCCTTTTCATGCTGCCACTGTAAAAGGCAGGTTTAAGCGTCATTGGATGGGCGAACTACCAGGATTAAGTGGTGCAGCTTTCTATGATTTATATAACGATCCAAGAGAAGTAAATGGTAAAATGCTACCAGGTTTCACTACTAAGGGTATGTTTATGGAAATGAAAATTCGCCACGAATTGTGGAAAGAGAAATATCCAGACAGACCACAGACCCGTGATTTCCCTTTTAAAGGATTAGAAAATCCATCTCCAAAAGTAAAAGCAGCTTCAGAGCCCAGAATTGATCCAAAAGATCTGCCTTTTGACCCAAGAGAGTTTATAAAACATCTTGATGAATGGGAGAATACAGAACAGCTTTGGTTCGATAATGAATAAAGCAATAATGAATAAAGGAAACGGCTACTGCAATCATTTTGTAGTAGCCGTTTTGTTATTAACACTTCAACATCTATCGTGTAATTTAAGAAATCTATGAGAAATACAATTTTTACACTTCTTATTTTAACCTTAATCGGATGTCAGTCCAAAAAAGAAAAAGACACAAATGATATCTTTCTACGACATATTGAACTAGAAGGTCAGTCCAATTTTCGAGACATAGGGAATCATACCACCGGAAATGGTAAATCGCTTAAATCAGGAATGGTCTATCGTTCTGGAACATTGTCAGCCTGCAGTAATAGCGATGTTCAGATTTTAGATTCACTTGGCATAAAAACGGTAGTTAATTTCTTGACAGAGGAAGAGCGCAAGGTGAGAGGAGAAGACATTTTACCACGCGGTACAAAATCAGTTTTCTTACCAATTTCCGGTGAAAACCAAGAAGCAGAACAGATACTCGAAGCTCGTCAGACCGGGAATTTCGCTGCTGTACCAATTGAGTTGAATTATAATATTCATGCGCTGTTGGTTGATGTTGGCAAAGAGGCCTATAAAGGTTTTTTTGAAGTTTTAGCTGATGCTGATAGTTACCCTGTTGTTTTTCATTGTTCTCATGGTGTACACAGAACCGGAACTGCCACCGCATTATTAATGATGGCTTTAGATGTTCCATGGGACACAATTGCCTCGGAGTATATGCTTTCAAATATCTACCGGAAAGAAGAAAGCAATGCAAGAATTAAAGCTCTGAATGAATTGGCAGAGCACAATCCTGACGTTGTGGATAAAGCAAAAAACCTTGAGAATATTAAGGCCTTTTATCAGTTAAATGAAAATTACATCAAGGGTACAAAAGAAGCCGTTGAAAACGAATATGGCAACATCCAGAATTATTTAAATTCCATAGGAGTTGATTCCTTAACTATCGAAAAGGTGAAAAGTAACTTATTGAAGTAAATCATTACATCAATATATCATTATTTCCTTGGGCAAGGATTACTGGCGTGATCCAGATGAGAACCGCTTCTGCAAATAGAATCCCTATATCCTGGCTTTGCCAGGATAGGGGATTTTTTATTTTCAAAGCCTTTTGAAAGTGAACTTTCAGCGGCGTGAAAATAAAAATCCCAGTGCCTACGGCACCGGGATTCTATTTGATGTGGGTCATACTGGATTCGAACCAGTGACTTCTACCCTGTCAAGGTAACACTCTGAACCAACTGAGTTAATGACCCCTTTAAATTAGAGTTGTCAAAACTACAAATTTTTTATAAAATCTAATTGACATTTAGAATCTAGTTTGGAGTTTTTTAGAATAAAGAGGATGATGCTATTCGAAATTAAAAATGGCAAAAAAGATTAGCATTGAAGAAATTTGATGTAAATAATGAATTGGAAAGTAAAACTTCAGTTTTTAAACGGTTTTGACTCTTATTTTTGTTCGCTTAACCCCTAAATTTAAAATTATGAAACGTTTATTACTATTAGTATTTGTTATGGCTTTTTCTGCTTCTATTTCGGCACAAACGATGCCTTCAGTGAGCACAGATGATGTTAAAAAAGTTGGCATGGAGGCTGCTGCTGATCAAAATCCTGAATTAGAAAAGCAAATTACAGATGCTTTGTCGAAGGATGAAGGATTACAAAAGGAGACTGTAGACTACTTGAAAGAGAACCCAGAAACTACAAATGCAATATCAAAAATCATTACAGATAATAAGGATTCTTTGGATGGAATCATTAAATCTGTTTTAGGAGATAGCGCCTTAACAACGGCAGCTGTTGATTATATCGCGAACAATCCAGAAATGCTGAATAAGGTGATGAAAATGGCTGGAATGTAAAAAAGCTTTTCTTTCGAAAAGAGTTTTTTCTTTTACGAAATGACCTGATTTACAAATAAAAAAACCGAAGAGATTCTCTTCGGTTTTTAATTTTATATTGAGTTTACTTTGCTACTATTTATCTTAATGCTGCCATTTCTTCCATTAAACCAGCGATTTCGTTTTTAGCCTCATTCGCATCATTAATTTCTGAGTCAATTTCAGCCATTCTGTTATATTCGATTTCTTCTTGTTCTTCATTGTTTTGATCAGCTGCAATCATCGCTTTTAAGTACACCGCTGCAATCTTATGATCTTCTACATCTGAAGTTTCTCCCACATTGGCCAAAGCTAAAGCTCTGTCATAGTTCTTGTCTATTAATGCTTTTAAACCTTCAATATTTTCATCTCCATAGGCCTTCTTTAATTCAACTTCCTCATTTTTAGCCTCTGCAGCTTTGGTTCTTTCGTCCAATTCGTTTAGCATGGCTGTTTGGGTATTAGATGTTTTGTCGTCATTAAGATCTCTCGCAATTCTACCGGCTGCATTTGTTGCTAGTCCAGCCGCAGTAAGACCTCTATCTCCTGAAAGAACTCCTAAAATGGTCATTACACCTCCAGCGGCTCTTGTCACATCAGCTCCGGTTCTTTTCTTTCTCAATTTTTCTAGTTGAAGTGCATGAAGGTTTCCGTCTCCAGTAAATTCCACTTTTAAGTGATTATAGTTTTTTTGAGTTTTGGTGACCAGCTTTTCATATACATCAAAACTATTTGTGCTCACTTCTTTGATATTTTCAAAATAAAGCATCGCTTCATTTCCTGATTTAATACCCTTGCCACGAATGTCATTTTTTTCTATCTCTAATGTTGATTCTTGTCCATTCTTTTCAATAACGACAATGTTGTTTGCTAAGGCAGAAAAACTAATGATGACCGCCATAAGTACTGTTAAAATTTGATTTCTTGTTTTCATGTTTTCTATTTTATTATGTATAATTTGTTTGAGTTTTTATGTCTCTCATAAGTAACAGGGCAAAGAGTACTCATAAACCCTAATTGGAGAAGATGTTTGTTTAAATAGAATTTTCAACTTATAGATTAACAGCACTTTAAGTGCTGTTAATAATTTCGGAAATGAGAATTCATATGTAGAGTAAAGTCGAATTAGGCTATATTTGTTACCTTTAAAATTGAAATTTGGTTGAATAGATTGATATATGGATAATAAAAAAAGTGAAGTCACTCAAATACTTAATAATATTGGCACGAAGAACAAAACGGCTGATTTGTACCCATTAGTGTATGACAACCTTCATGACATTGCCGAGAAGTTATACAGAAGAGAAAGAGCAGGACATACCTTACAACCCACTATATTAGTAAATGAAGCCTATATGAGTCTAGTGGATCAGGATCAGATAGACTGGAAAGGTCGTTCCCATTTTTACGCGGTTGGTGCGCAGGCTATCAGACGTGTTTTGGTGCATCATGCCAGGCATAAAAATGCGCAAAAAAGAGGGTCAGGTGAAAGGAAACTCGATTTAGAAGAGGCATTGACTTATAGTGTCGAAAAGGATGAGGTGATTTTGTCATTAGATGAAGCACTCGAAAAACTAGAAGAAATCCATGAAAGACAAGCTAAGGTGGTTGAATTAAAATTTTTTGGCGGTATGAAAATGCAAGAAATAGCTGATGAATTGGGAGTTTCTATCAAGACTATTGAGATTGATTGGAGAGTGGCTAAGGCCTGGCTCAAAAAATTTATGAAGAGCGATATTTAATGAATAATAAAGATTTCCACCAAAAAGTTTCAGAAATATTAGCGAAAGTTATAGACCTGCCTTACGAGGAAGGCCTGCGTAAAATTGACCAGTTTTGCGCTGAGGATGCCTTATTGAAAAAGGAAGTCGTCTCGCTTTATGATGAAATGCAAGAAGAAGATTCAAAGGAAGTAGCTCCTTCGATTCACAAAGTTAAAGATAAGACCAAACTTGTTGGTAGAAAGGACTCAGTATTCCGATCAAAAGTTGTTAGTAATTGGACTAAAATTTTGTTCGGGAATAAGCGCAATAGACTTGTATTGGTACTATTATTTCTGTGTATTTTGCTTGGCGCGGGATTCATTTCTGGGATGTATATCCGTAACAATATTTTAGATTCTGAGAGAGAAGTAAAAAAAGCATTGCTAGCTACTACAACAGAGATTTTTGAGCGCTGGATCATCAACGAAAAAAATAAAATACAGGCGATTGCCTTAAATGAGGAGCTAATCAACTATGCAATAGCTATTGATAGTCTTGAAAACTTAGATGAAACTTATGAATTACTTAGGAGTTCTCAAGTGGCCAGAGAAGCTACCAAATGGTTTCAAAAGGAAGGCAAAAGAACGAAATATGGATTGATCAGTATGCTGAGTAATGCTAGTCCAAAAATTCTTTTGGGAAATTCACTGGTCGATTCTACTGGAATTACAGCACAATTGAATGAAGATCTTGGGGAAATAATTTACAAGGATTATTTGAAAGCGAAAAATGGGGAAATCGTTTTTATACCGCCGGTCAACAATTATGATTTGGTCAACAATTTTGTTAATGTTTACGGTGAAAATGTTCACAGAGAGGCTTGGGTAAATTTTTTATGTCCGATTTTTAACAAGAATGAACAAGTCATTGCAATTCTAGTTGGTTCCTATCAAGCTAAATATAGCTTTTCAAATATCTTTAGGCTATCAAAACATGGTGCGACGAGTGAAACTTATGCTTTTAATGATGTAGGAAAAATGCTTTCTTCAAGCAGGTTTACAAAGGAGTTGCGTCAGACATACTTATTAAAACACGATACGCTGGCAGAAACTATTTATAATATTGAGTTAAGGGACCCTGGTTTTGATGTAATGGATGGCAGTATCCCCGAAACGAAGAGTGTGGAGCAGCCTTATACAAGAATAGTAGATTTGGCCTTGAACAAGTTGGCCACAGGAGATACGACTTATAGTGGAGATTTGATGACTCCTTACCGTGATTATAGAGGAATAGAGGTCATAGGGGCATCTGTATGGCTTCCGGAATATAATTTTGGGGTCATCACTGAGGAAGATTATACTGAGGCGCTGGCCTCTCTGGTTTATTTTAAATATACGTTCGCATCCTTTTTTATTGTTATTCTAGTTCTTTCCTTTTTACTATTTAATTCGAATGTTCGAATTGCCAGAATAGGAAAAAAAGTAGAAGACTTTAGCATATTAGGACAATACAAACTACGTGAAAAAATTGGTGAAGGAGGATTTGGTCAGGTATATAAGGCTGAACACACCTTCCTTAAAAACCCGGTGGCTATTAAAATATTAAAAAGCAATTTTGTAAATACTGATATGCTCGACCGCTTTGAAAAGGAAGTCAAGATCACATCTTCTTTATCACATCCAAACACCATCAAGGTTTATGATTATGGTATTACAGAAACGAAAGACTTTTACTATGTGATGGAATACCTCAACGGGGTTTCTTTAGATAAAATAGTCAATTCGAAAAATGACATATCTGTTGCGAGAGGTGTTTATATTCTATATCACATTTGTCTGTCGTTAAAGGAGGCACATGAAAAAGGTTTGGTGCACCGGGATATAAAACCAATGAACGTGATGCTCTGTAATCAAGGAGGCGCTGTTGATGTGGTTAAATTACTCGACTTTGGTTTAGTGAAGGAAGTGGATGCTACTATTTCACAGCAAACACAGATAAACAGGATAGGAGGTACGCCGATGTTTATGGCTCCTGAACGACTTCGTGATCCATTTAATGCAGACCAGCGCGTTGATATCTATTCTATTGGTGCATTAGGGATGTATTTATTTAGTGGGCAGTATTTATTGGAATTGGTGTCTCAAAAAATGTTGTCAGGTGAAGAAACACTACATGGAGAATTTAGAAACCAATTGATTGAAAGAAAAGATGTACCTGCTGATTTAAGAGATTTTTTAGCAGAATGTATACGATTTGATCCTCAAAAAAGACCGGCTCATATTGACCAATTAATTGATTTTTTTGAAATAAAACATAAAGAATTCCCCTGGGATCGTCATGATGCTTTAAAGTGGTGGAAAGAATACGATGCCTATTCTTAGGAATACTCTTGATAAATATAGGGGCTCAATTAGGGATTTTAGCTTGTTTATTCCCTTTTATATAAAAGTAGGTAAATAGACTCACATGAAAATTTCAACCCTTCTTCACAGAGGAATACACCATAAAAACTTTAATGAGGATTTTTTGTACACGCAATCCTTAACGAAAGACATTATGGTTTGTGCCGTTATGGATGGGTGCTCCTCGGCAAAAGATAGTCAATTCACAGCTGCTTTATATGCTAAATCTCTTCATAAATCAAGTAGAATGCTTCCTCAATTGAAGGCAATTATGGAGGATTTTGATTTGAAAACAATGGCTTTAGAAGCAATCGCTGAGTTCTTCTTTAAACAACTTTTCGAGGATTTAAAAAGAGCAAAAAAGTTATTCTTTCTTGAAAGAGAAGAGTTATTAGCAACGATCGTTCTGTTGGTCATTGATAAAAAGAAGCGCATCGCTTGTATTAAGATGAGTGGGGATGGTCTTTTTGCTGTAAATAATGAAATAACTGAAATAGATCAAAACAACATTCCAAATTTTTTGGGATATCATTTAGGGGATAGTTTCGAAGATGTCAAGGACAACGAGATTCAAACCTGGTCTTTTAAGGAAGTAAGAGACATTTCAATTTCTACTGATGGTATTGACAAGCTGAAAAAAGGAACTAAGCATAAAAATGCAGCTGTTGATCCTAGAGCGATATTTCTAATTGGAAAACCAGAGCGTTTCGAAGATTGTTTCTTACAAAATACATATCAGGACTTTCTCAATAAGGGTTTTATTCCTCATGACGATATTGGCATCATTCGTTTAATAATTAATTTATAGAATTTCAAAAGAATGAATCGTCTATCCAAATGGAATCAAACGCTATTCTTTTAAAGACAAAGTAGAGGTATCAAATAACTCTTCAAATGGAATCTGACGCTTTACCAAACCTTGCTCATAAACATAGCGCATGATGGCTTCAAGTTCTTTACGATTATCTTCGATTCCATATTTCCAGTAATTATCACCCATTAATTCAACAGTACTTTCAAACTCATCTTTAGCCCAAGGTAAGGATGTTCTTACAACTGTGGTAGATTCTAGATTCTTATAAGCAATATCTTTTGCCTCAGAATACATCTCAAACACAGCTTTAGCCAGCCAAGGATTTTCCTCTAAAACGGTTTTCTTTATCGCTATTGCATGCATAATAGGAAACATACCCGTCATCTTAAAATAGGCGGCCTCTACTTCTCTGGCTTTTGGGAATAATTGTCTGATCTTAGGGTTTTCATCCAAATATGCTTTTGGAGTTATGGCCGTAATTAAAGCATCGCATTGACCACTGAGTAATAACTCAGATTCATCAACTCCTTCCGGGCCTTTTGTTAAAGGGAAGTCTTCGCCAAAGTAATACTTAGCAAAACCAGAATTTAGCTCCTTTCCATCCGAGCTTTTATCAGATTCGATCCATTGAAAATCATCTGCTTTTACACCATACTCGTCTAAAAGCATGCCTCTAATCCAAGTATTTGCACTCATTCCATAACCAGGTGTCCCTATTCTTTTTCCTTTCAGATCTTCAGGTGTTTCAATACCTGAATCTGCGTGTACATAGATATTTCGATGACGAAAAGTCCTTGAAATAAATACGGGGATTAAAGTATAATCACTAAAACCTTCGTTGATGTACCTCGAGATATAGGGTATTAATCCGATTTCAACTACTTCAAATTTTTGTTCTGGCCCAAAAGTGGTTTTGTTCATCGCATAAATATTGCTCACCTCAAAGTTGACATCAGCACCTTCTATAGATACTTTTCCATCTCTTATAGCACTAACACGGTCATAATCGTAACCTGCTAGTTTAAGTTCTAATTTAGTATTGGTTTCTTTTACAGGAGGTGATTCATTGCAACCCATGATAAAGACTGTAAGACAAATAGCTAGCGTTGCAGAAATTAAACTCTTCATAAATTCTAATTTTTTAATTCAACACTATTCATGAGATCCTGCACCATGAAACGTATCCACAAGCTTTTTTGATTCAGGTCTTAAGTTTTCAATTCCTTCGTAAGGATCAGCATGGGTCATCGGTCTGTCAGGATATTTCTTTTTATTTTTCAGATGACGTTCGATCATACCACCAAATGAACCTCCTGCCCATGGGCTCAGTAAAATGGTACTTTCAGGTCTTGATTCACGAGGATCTCTGTAGAGATCAAATATTTGAGAAGTAAGGATAGCATTTGTACCTGGAGGAGGAAGATGCATTTTAAACTTATTTTTCACTACAGATTTAAGGCTGTATTCTTCGTAATTAAAAATATAATCTCTTCTTCCATTGGTTTCACCTAGCAATAAAACCGCCGTTTGGTCTATCCCATCTACTATGCGATCTCGTGGAATATAGTCTGTTGCATTCCCAAGACGCGCGAAAGTTGTGTATAAGTCGCTCACATGAAAAATGTCCATAGCAGAACTTCCCGCTTCAATGGTTCCTTTCCATCTGACATAGGCATCCGCTCTAACGCCACCTTCCAGGTGCTCACCCTTGCCTCCTCGGTAAATCCTGTCTGATTGTCCGGAACTTCTCAAGTATTGCATGAAGGGTCCGTTATCTCCCATCACTACAATCACAGTATTTTCGGCAATACCTAATTTATCTACTTCATCAATAATATCTCCAACCCATTCGTCAATTTGAACAATTGATTCTGCCATTGATCCACCGTTAAGTGTTTTAAATTCTTCAATATCAGTCAAGGTAAAAGTCACAGGGAATAGTGGCCAGTAATTTAAAAAGAAAGGTTCGTCCTTTTGAGACAGTATCTGAATCTGCTCTATGGCATGATCCTGATACCGCTGGTTCATTTTTCTGTATTTATCCTGTGTCCATTTTTCACCGGCAGTTAAATCTACTTCATAAAGTTTCCCATCTCTTAATTCCACTCCTGTCACCATGTCGCTTGGGTCAGGTACAAATCCATTGTCTAATGTAAAAGTCTGGGCCAGGTTATCCGTTTGAATACCTTGAACAATACCTGCATATTCTGCATCTTTGTTCATTAAAGCCAATTGAGCTTGTTGGTGAATTGGGAATTCTGCATGCATGAAACCCTGATTGTTTGCAAAACACTGTTCAATATCTCCCATATGCCATTTACCAATATGAGCTGTATTGTACCCAGCATCCCTAAGAACCTCGGCAATTGTCACTTCTTCGGCAGGTAAACCTTCTCCGCAAACAACAACCTTAGCTTCTACAATACCCGTGCGTGTAGGAAGCCTCCCTGTCATCATTGCGACTCTGGTTGGCGTACAAGAAGGCTCGGTATACATACGTTGGATACTCATTCCTTCTTTTGCTAATGAACTAATACGTGGTGTACTATATCCTCTAATTACATCTAAATCAGGTTTTCCAATTTCGCCAAAACCTATATCATCCAGTAAGATATAGATGATGTTTGGTGCTTGATTTCCATTTTTCTTTCGAACCTCCTTTAGTTTTGCATCGATAGTTTTATCGTCTGCCGCCCATCTTTCACCGTTTTGAGCTTCGATAACGTAATATTCAGCATCGTGAATAATCTTGTTTTGCCCATTCATAAATGATGTCGTGAAACAAAAAATTGCCACTAAAAGAATTATGTTTTTCATACTATATTTTTATGTGTTATTTAGAATCTGTCAAAATTACTACCTTAGCATCGATAGACTATCAAAAAACGGCCAAGTGAAGGATAATTCGATACAGAGACTACAATTTTCATCGCATCATTACGATGAATTTTCTGATATGTTCACTGTGGCCCAAGTAGAGGAGAAGATTTTAGAATCTGGAGCTTTTTATGGAAAGGTAGCTATTGTTAAAACGCCCAATGTAATGCTAAATAGTTTTGAAATCAATAGAAAGGTATTACAGTTAGGAACGGGTGTTCCTGGATTTATAACCTTTACCATTTGGGATCCAAAAACAGCCTTTACTTGGAAGAGGCATGAAATGAAAAAGGGAATGATCGGTGTCATTTGGAACAATGAACACCAAAGCGTTACAGGATCAGGATTTAACGGAATACCAGTTTCTGTTGAAGAAAACTTCTTTACTAGCTTATGTCAAATTAAAGGGCATTCAGAATTAATAGATAAACTAAAGAAAGAAGAGTTATTGCATGTGGATGAGTCTAAACTAGAGGAGTTGAGACAATTGGTTTTATTTGCAATTCAAGTTACAGATTTGTCGGAAAAAGTTGCGATAGAATTAATTGAGAACAAGTTAGTTAGCCTTTTAATTGATTGTTTGGTCTGTACATTGCCTGAAAAACCTTATGATGACCTTACATTCTCCAGATTTTCTCAGGTTATAGATTATATACATAGTGATATTACGAATGTTACCTCCTTACATCAGATTTGTGAAAGAACAAATATTCCAGAACGAACTATTAGAAGATTGATCAGGAAAAAATACGATATGTCTCCAAAAAAATATTTAACTGCACTTCGGTTAAATGAAGTTAGAAAGATGCTGAAAATGGATAAGGAAAAGAGTACACTTATTAAAATTTCCAGTGAATACAACTTTTGGCACATGGGGCAATTTAGTCGAGATTATAAAAAGCTCTTTGGAGAACTACCTTCGGAAACCTTAAGAAAGCCACATAGCTAAAAAGATTAAAGAATTAAATTAATGCCGATTCCATTGAAAAATCGCTACATATCAATATAATTGGTATTGGTGAATGGTTCCGGAATATCTTTTGGATCTTCATCAATGATCTGTAATATATCTCTAGTGATCCCTCTTGCAATATTAGAAATAGGCACATCATTAGGAGACCCTTCAAAGGGGTTTTCTCCGGCCAAACCAATTCGGAGCATGGTATTAAATACCCAAATAACTACTACAGTAAAAGGGATGTTTAGCCAAACAAAATACGTCCCAACAAATGGATTTACATCGGCTATTTCAAGACCTATTCTGGAAAAAGCAGGAATAATGGCCATAGGAATCAACCACATAAAAATATGTACAAAGTGGTAGCCAATGCTGGCATATTGTTTAGGGTAAGGAAAGTTTTTGATTCGTTCTGACTTGCCTTGAAGTGAAGTTAACTCTTGTAGCATTTGTTGCAAATTTAAAAGCGAGAAGTCCCATATTTTTTTTTCATCGGTTAATGTCCTCAAATGTTTTGATTGCAGACTGATAATAGCATTAGGTTTATTAGCCGCCGCCATGACTTTTTCATATTCTACTTTTGATAAATAAGGCTTAATCTCATCTTCTAGAGGAGACTCATGTTCTGGAACTTGATAAGTGAACTTTTCTTTCTTATGCATTGACTCATAAGAAGCCTCCCAAGGCTTTTTGGTCCTCATCGCATAACGCAATGCTGTTAACCAGGCAATATGTCTGTTAGTGATTATCTTTATAACCTCAGATTCATCCTTATTTGATTCAACCCGATGCATGTAAAAGCTGTCTTTTACCGTAATGATTAATGATCTTGATGTATTGACAATACCTCCCCAAATTTTCCTTGCTTCCCAGATTCTATCATAAGCAGCATTGTTCTGAAAACCAATCATGAATGCAACTGCAGTACCCACAAGTGCCACAGGAGTAAAAGGAACCTGCAGCCATTTTACTGCTAATAATTCGTATAAGATAGTAAAGACTGTTGCCATTATGATAAAGAAAATTAGCTCTCTTTTTGTCCAGATTAAAACATTTTTAAACGGAAATCTTCTCTGTTTGTACATTCTTTTTTATTTAAAAATATGAGATTCTCTTAGATAGACAAATATAGGGCTTGATTTTCTTAACAATTGAGCAGAAAAAAAGCCGCAAAGCGGCTTTGTATTTTTTTTAATCAGGTTGTTAAGAAGCTTTTATCAAAGTAACCTTAACAGCATTCATTCCTTTCATTCCTCTTTCAAGTTCGAAAGTAACTTTATCATTTTCTACAATTTCATCAATTAAACCACTTACGTGACAGAAATATTTTTCAGAATTTTCAGCATCAATTATAAAACCAAAACCTTTGGAAGAATCAAAAAATGATACAGATCCTTTTCTAATAGGATCTATCTCTACTTCATCTCCAGGCATAGTTCTTGGAATACTGATTTCTATGCTTCCTGCATCAACCTTTATTTTTTTGGAAGGATCAGGTGGCGTATCGGTCAAATGACCATTATGATCAACATAGGCAAATTCAATTCCCTTTTTTCCATTTTCTCTCGCTTCAGCCTTGCGAGCATCCATTTTCTTTTTCTTGTCGGCACGTTTTTTTAAACGTTTCTTCTCCTTTTCACTCTTGTTAAATGTTTGCTGCGATTTTGCCATTCTTTTATTTAATATGTTTCTACCAAAAATGGTAATTATTTTTCAAAGCTATCTAATTATAATGAAAATACCTCAAATAATTGTGTTTTCATTCAAATTTTAATCATTTCATTGTCATTTTAAGCATAAAGCGGAATTTAGAAGTCTAAAAATTGTTCTTCGGCATAAATTGGTTTTCGGAAGTCTGATTTAAGACCACTAGTTTTTGAAACATTATTCTCAGGAGGTTAATTTTGATTTTCAAGCATGTTTTCAAGTCGCCATTCGCTCAATCGTTTTATTCGGTTTAGGACATTTGCAGTAACTCGGTTGTGTACCGATTCCCAGATGGCGCTCACAAACTTACGTTTACCCTGCCATTCTTTTCGACCAAAAAAATTGAAGCCTACGCCAAAAACTAATTGCGATTTGGAAGTCTCACCCATTTCTGGAATTGAGGATCGTATATAGATGGCTAAAAATCCTATCGGATAACCTCCAGAGCATTCATAGAGTACATAGCGGGCATTGTCAAAGTCAAAACTATCAGGAACTTCTTTTACCCTAATTGCATTCAGAAGAAACAAAGGAATTAAGGGAATGCCAAAGAAGCTTTTCATTGATTTGAAAGGATAACGTTTCCAACCAAAAGGAAGTATTCGTATGTTTTTGAAATCATTATTAATTCGATCTACCTTCGCAATATGATTTGGCCAACAGCGCGGATTACCGTCAAAAAGGATTAATTCATTAAAGATGTTGTTGACCGGGGCATCTATACCAATTTTATTGATGTTTAAAACAGAGTACTGATTGGAATCAATCCCGATTCTTTGAATGATCCTTTTATTGTATTGATAGCGCTCTTCTGATGAATCAAATTTGATGAAGGTATCATACTTTGGTTTGTTTATGAAGAAATTTACTATATTGGATAGAATTCCTTTACTGGGTGAAGGGCATTTTTTTTCAGAAATTTGTTCTTTGGAATTCATCTGCTATGAATAGACGTTTAAGTTACCCATAAAAAAATTGTGAATCAAGTATGATGGTTTAAAAAATGAGGGTGAAATAATTTTTTCTATTATTGATTAATCACGCACTCATTTTTCTTTTGAAAGGATTAATTGCGTTGATCCCAAAGATCTCCCATTCTGCAAATAAATCTGCAAATTGCTGGGCAGCTATTTAACATCTTAGCACGTAATTTAAGTTTTAAGGTTTGTGGATTAACTGCGTTGATCCCAAAAAGGGTGCTCTTAACAACAAAAAAGAAAATACTGCTTTGCCTGTTTTGTGACTTTATTAATTGATTGGATATTTGGTTTAAGACGGATTAACTGCGTTGATCCCTAATAGGGGCTCCTTACAAGCTAAAAGAAAATGCTGCTTTGCCTGTTTTGTGGCTTTATTAATTGTGATTGGTTATCTGGTTTAAGAAGGATTAACTGCGTTGATCCCAAAAAGGGTGCCCCTAACAACAAAAAAGAAAAAGCTCCCTTTCAGGAGCTCCTTTTTTATTTCCAAGAATTTTAACTTGAAGCGTTGCTTCGCCAAAATTCTTGGAAATAAAAAAAAGCCTTCTATCGAAGACTTTTCTTTTAGCTTGTGGAGCTACGGGGATTCGAACCCCGGACCTCTTGACTGCCAGTCAAGCACTCTAGCCAACTGAGCTATAACCCCAAAAATTTTTGAGAAGACAAATTACGACATTCCTTTTAAAACAAGCAAGGGAATACTGCTATCAAAATTAACTTTTTTGACCCTGTCATTCTCCCATAATTTTTTGAAAAACCCTCTTTTTCTGCGAATAACGCAAAGCATATCTGGATTTTCCTCATGTAAGAATTCTAAAACTCCTTGAAAGACCGTTGCATTTGTAGTTGGAATTAATTTATCAATATGACTCTCCAGCACATCATTCAAAGGAAGGTCTTTGGCATCAAGCTTCGGAGTTTTTACCTGTAAAAGATGAATGGTTGATGAAAAAGTGTTTTTTATTTTCACTAATAAATCTAAAGTGGATACAGATTTTATAGAACCCGATTTAATAGTCATCAGAATCTTTTTGATGGGCTTGAATGTAACTTTTTTAGGAATGATTAAGACAGGAACCTTCGTATCTTTAATAATATTACCTGTAATTTTTCCTAAAAAGATATTTTCATCTGCCCCGTCGTTCTTGGTTGAGGCGATAATCAAATCAATTTGAAGTAACTTATTGAGTTGCTTTAAAGTATCAATAACCGAATAGCCTTTCAGGGTACTGGTGATGATTTCCACATTTTTTCGATCCACATTTTTTATAAGGTCTTTTAAAACCGCTTTGCTATCTCTTTCAATGATCTGATCTACTTTTAGAATGCTACCGCTTATTTTAGGACTGCTGTAAACGTGTACAAGGTAAATCTTTGCTTCGACAGCTTCGGCAAAATCAATAGCGTATTGAAGTGTATTTACGGCGTGATCATTACTTCCAACTGGAACTAGTATATTTTTCATTGGATATATTTTAAATATAGATAGGGCTAAAAATAAAGAAAACTTCCAAGTTAATACTCAGAAGTTTTCATTTTTTAAGAACTGGAATGATTAGTAACGGTAGTATTCTGGTTTGAATGGACCTTCTACTTTGACTCCGATATAGTCTGCCTGATCTTTACGTAATTCTTCTAATTCAACACCTACTTTTGCAAGGTGAAGTCTGGCTACTTTCTCGTCTAAGTGCTTAGGAAGCATATAAACTTTATTCTCATATTTATCTGAATTATTCCATAATTCAAGTTGAGCTAAAGTCTGGTTTGTAAATGAATTACTCATAACAAAACTTGGATGACCTGTTGCACAACCTAAGTTCACCAATCTTCCTTCTGCTAAAATCAATAATTCTTTTCCATCAATCGTATACTTATCCACTTGTGGTTTGATTTCAACCTTAGTGTCTCCATAATTACCATTTAACCAGGCCATATCGATTTCATTATCAAAATGTCCAATATTACAGATTATGGCTTTATCCTTAATAGCTCTGAAATGTCTTTCTTGTACGATGTCTTTATTACCAGTTGTTGTAATAACGATATCTGCCTTATCAATAACATTGTCTAATTTTTTTACTTCAAAGCCCTCCATGGCCGCCTGAAGCGCACAAATAGGGTCAATTTCTGTTACGATTACACGAGCTCCTGTTCCTTTGAAAGAGGCCGCTGTTCCTTTCCCTACATCTCCGTATCCTGCAACAACAACAACTTTTCCAGCCATCATTGTGTCTGTAGCTCTTCTAATTGCATCAACAGCACTTTCTCTACATCCGTATTTGTTGTCGAATTTAGATTTAGTAACTGAATCATTTACGTTAATAGCGGGCATTGGTAAGGTTCCTGCTTTCACTCTGTCGTACAAACGATGTACTCCAGTGGTTGTTTCTTCAGATAAACCTTTAATGTCTTTTACTAATTCAGGGTATCTATCTAATACCATGTTTGTAAGATCTCCTCCATCATCCAGGATCATATTCAAAGGCTTTTTGTCTTCACCAAAGAATAAGGTTTGCTCAATACACCAGTCAAACTCTTCTTCCGTTAGACCTTTCCAAGCGTAAACAGATACTCCTGCTTCTGCAATGGCAGCCGCTGCTTGATCTTGCGTTGAAAAAATGTTACAAGAACTCCAGGTTACTTCTGCACCAAGTGCAATAAGTGTCTCAATTAAAACCGCTGTTTGAATAGTCATGTGTAAACAACCAGCAATTCTTGCTCCTTTCAAAGGTTGGTCACTACCAAACTCTTCACGAAGACTCATTAAACCTGGCATATCTGCTTCGGCTAATTCAATTTCTTTTCTACCCCAATCAGCAAGATTGATGTCTTTCACTTTATATTTGACGTATGTCGATGTTTCTGAACTCATAATTTTTATATTTGTTTAGAGTTTGCAAAAATACGAAATACCTATTAAAAATTGTATGCCAATTTATAAAACCATTACTTCTCAAAATGGAACGACGATTTATGTTTGGAAAATTGAGGAGTCCTTGGATGAATTAAAAACTGATTTACTGCTTCAGGAGCATAGCCTAACCAGATTAAATGGCATGAAATCTGAATTGCATCAAAAAGGATTTTTAAGTGTCAGAAAATTATTAAAACATGCTGGTTATCAAGACTTAAACCTTTCCTATAATGAATTTGGGAAACCGTTTTTAGATGATGAAAAGCATATCTCAATAACACATTCATTTAATTTTGCCGCTATTTTGATCAGTGATAAGGAAGCTGGAATTGATATAGAAAAGAACAGAGAAAAAATAGTTAATATACATCATAGATTTGTTAATACTGAAGTCGATTCGCTTTCAGACGAGGATCTGGTGAAACAATTGACTGTTATTTGGGGCGCTAAAGAGTCAATGTATAAGACGTATCCATATGGAGGTTTAAGTTTTCATGACCATATAGGAATCAATCCTTTTTTGTTTGCAGAGGGTAGGTCAACAGGAAGGGTTATCTTTGGCAGCTGGAAGAAAGAATACGAAATAAAATTCGAATTTTTTGAGGAGGGTTTTACTTTAGTATATGCTTTGGAGAAGCATTAGAGTGCAGTAGTTGTTTATTAATAAATGACAAATTTAGAATAGAATAGAAGCGTTGAGTGATCATGATTTACGATTATTTTTTATCGGCAATGAAGGAGGGTAAAAAGCTACTCGCTATTCTTTTGGATCCTGATAAATTGAATCAGGAGATGTTGAATGATTTAATGTTGAAAGTGAATGACTCAACTGTCAACCTGATTTTTGTTGGAGGCAGTACTGTCCCTAAAAATGCAACTGATGAGCTCGTTTTAAACTTGAGAAAGAAAACGTCCTTGCCAATAGTCTTATTTCCAGGAAATTTTGAACAGATTACACCACATGCAGATGGGGTATTATTTTTATCTCTTATTTCTGGTAGGAATCCTGAATATTTGATTAACCAACAAGTTAAGGCTGTACCACATATTCAAAACACCAATCTGGAAATCATCCCTACCGGGTATATTTTGATAGACGGAGGAAAGGAAACAGCAGTCCAAAAAGTAAGCGGAACCAAGCCGCTGTTAGCTCAAGATATTGAACAAATAACCCGAACAGCTATCGCAGGGATGTACATGGGTAATAAGGTAATTTATCTCGAGGCCGGAAGTGGGGCTGCGAACCCTGTCTTACCTAAAGTTATTAAAGCTGTTAAAGAAACCATTTCTATTCCATTGATAGTGGGAGGAGGGATCAGATCAGAAAAGGAATTACAAGAGGCTTATGATAACGGAGCAGACCTTGTTGTAATTGGAACAGCATTTGAAGAAAACAGTAATTTACTCATAAATTTTACGAAGAATGAACATATCCATTGATATATCAATGTATCCATTGCATAAAGACTTTGAAAAACCAATCATTGCATTTATTAAGACCTTAAGAGAGTCTTCTTTTCGTGTTGAAGAAAATGGATTGAGCACACAGATTTTTGGTCCTTATGAGGAAGTTATGGCTTTTGTGAATTCGAATATTCACAGTTCATTACTCAATGAAAAAAACTGTGTTTTTATCTTAAAAATCGTCACCGACGACAGAAGTCAGCATGCACCAGATTATTGAATACCTATTTGACCAATACCAGGATTACCAAACGCTAGATATCGTATTAGAGATTGTTGCCGTGATATTTGGGTTTTTGTCTGTATGGTATTCTAAACAGAATAAAATTTTGGTGTTTCCCACCGGAATGATCAGCACTTCAATTTTTGTTTATTTGCTTTTTCACTGGGGCCTTTTGGGCGATATGATGATTAATGGCTATTATTTCATCATGAGTGTTTATGGCTGGTATATCTGGACAAGAAAAGTTGACTCCTCTCATGTTACACCGATTAGTAGGACCAATTCCAAAGAGAAAAAACAGTCAGTTTTTATTTTCTTTGCGACGATAGTTTTTGTTTTTATTGTTTATTATTACAATGATAAATGGAATAACTGGACGGCTTATGTTGACACAATAACCACCGCAGTCTTTTTTGTAGGGATGTGGCTCATGGCAAAAAGAAAATTAGAAAACTGGATCTATTGGATCATAGGAGATATCATTTCTGTTCCTTTGTATCTTTATAAGGGATTAGCCTTTACCAGTATACAGTATTTAGGATTTACATTTATTGCAATTTATGGATATATCGCATGGAAAAAACACTTGAACAGCATCCAGTAAACTTGATTAAGATCGTATTGTTTGGTCCGGAATCAACTGGAAAAACAACAATGTCAGAACTGCTGGCAAAACATTATAATACGGTTTGGGTTGCTGAATATGCAAGAGAATACCTGCAGGATAAATGGAATAATGAAAGGAAGACCTGTGAAGATGCTGATTTAATTCCCATAGCAAGAGGTCAGATAGCATTAGAGAATGAATTGGCTTTAAAAGCAGACAGAATTCTAATTTGTGATACTGACCTGCTCGAGACCAAAGTATATTCTGAGGAGTACTATGGTGGTTTTGTGCATCCAAATCTTGATAAATACGCCTTAAAGAATCAATATGATTTATATCTTTTGACAAATATTGACACCCCTTGGGAAGCCGACGATTTAAGAGATCGACCAGATCAAAGACAAGAAATGTTTCAGGCTTTTGAGAATACATTGATAAAATATAAAAGACCCTTTATCAAGCTCGATGGAAGTATTAAAGAAAGAATGAAATTGGCTACGGCGGCCATTGATAAGTTGTTGCTAAACAGAGAGAATCTGGATCGTTATTCAAGTGGCTTATAAACAGTTTGATGGGATAATTTGTGTAATGATATGAACGTTGAAAAAATTTTAAAAGAGATTTCATTTACTGCAGTTAGATCAGGAGGACCTGGAGGGCAACACGCTAATAAGGTTTCCTCAAAGGTTGTACTGATGTTCGATATTCCTGATTCTGAATCAATTTCTGACGCGGAAAAAGAAAGATTAGTCCAAAAACTGACAGGAAGATTAAATAGTCGTGAACAATTAATTTTAACATGTGACGAAAGTAGAAGTCAACATAAAAATAAAGAAATTGTCACGAATCGCTTTATTACTTTATTGCAGGAAACTTTAAAAAAGCAAAAGAAAAGAGTCCCTACCAGAGTTAGTAAGGGTGAGAAAGCAAGACGTCTGGAAGCTAAAAAAAAGCGAGGATTAAAAAAGTCTCTTCGACAAAAACCCAAGTGGGATTAATAGTTTAAAAATGATTTTTTAATTAGTAATTGTTGTTTACATTTGCAACAATCTTAAAAGGGGTGCCAAATATAGGCTGAGATTAAACCCATTGAACCTGGAACAGGTAATGCTGTTTAGGAAAATGATTTTTAGAATAGCAAAAAATCATCAATTCGAATTTCACCTCTTTTTATTCGATTTTCATTAATTAAATAGCCCCGAAATGGGTAATGAAATGAAACGAATTATTTTTATTTGCGCCATGTGCATAGGATTTGTATCAATCGCGCAAGAACAGAGTATTTTAAAAGACACTATTGATCTTGACGAGGTCTTGGTAAAGGCAACAAGAGTTGATGAAAAGGCACCTTTTGTACAATCTAATGTAACAAAAGAAGAAATTGAATCTCGAAACCTGGGCCAGGATATTCCAGTATTGTTAAATTTTCTTCCAAATGTGGTAAGCACCTCAGATGCGGGAAACGGAATTGGTTATACCGGAATCAGAGTGAGGGGTAGTGATGCTTCCAGAGTTAACGTAACGATTAATGGCGTCCCTTTGAACGACAGTGAATCACATGGTGTTTTTTGGGTAAACCTTCCTGATTTTGCCAGTTCGACCCAAAGTATGCAACTCCAAAGAGGTGTTGGATCTTCAACAAACGGGGCAGGCGCTTTTGGTGCAAGTCTGAGTCTTTCAACAAATGGAATTCGAGAAAAGGCATTTGCTGAAGTCGGTTTCTCAGGAGGATCATATAATACCTTTAAGGCAAATGCACAATTCGGATCGGGAATTATTGAAAGCAAAGGCAAATTTAATTCAGAATTTACCGGAAGGGTTTCAACAATTCAGTCAGATGGATATATTGACCGTGCTGCCGCTGACTTGCGTTCAGTTTATCTTTCGGCAAGTATTTTTAGTGAAAAAACACTGATCAAAGCTATTGCCTTTGGAGGTCATGAGGTTACTTATCAGGCTTGGTACGGTATAGATGAAGAAACTTTAGAAACAGACAGAACCTATAACCCTGCCGGAGAAATATATGATGAAAACGGTGAACTGAACGGCTATTACCAAAATCAAGTTGATGATTATAAACAAGATCATTATCAATTACACGTTAATCATGATTTTGGAAATGAATGGACAGGAAATCTGGCATTGCATTATACTTATGGAAGGGGTTTTTACGAACAGTATGAAAACGATGCTGATTTTGAGGTTTACGGGTTTGACCCGATAAATGTGGATGGAGAAGAGATAAACACTACTGATCTGGTTCAACGAAAGTGGTTGGATAATGATTTCTATGGAACTACTTTCTCTGTATTAAAGAATTTTGAAAAGGTGAATTTCATACTTGGCGGAGCGTTTAACCAATACGATGGTGATCATTTTGGCGAAGTGAAATGGGCAAAATACGGTAGTGAAAGCATCGATCAGCGATTTTATGATAATACGGGTAAGAAAACGGATTTCAATATGTACGCCAAGGCCGACTATGCCTTGAATACGAACTGGAGTTTATTTGGGGATCTTCAATACAGATATGTTGATTATGAGGTTTTAGGAACTGATGAAGGCCCTGTGACAATAGATATCAAAGACGAGAATAATTTCTTTAATCCAAAGTTTGGTGTGAGTTATTTTATGGATAAGAGTAGTTTTTTCTTGTCTTATGCAAAAGGACATAAAGAACCAAAAAGAGCTGACTATCTCGCCAATAATGACGTAAAACCAGAATCTCTTGATGATTTTGAATTGGGATGGAATTACAGCACGACAAATTTCAGATTAAAGACAAATATTTACTATATGAACTATGTTGATCAACTGGTTTTGACCGGAACTATCGATGATGTAGGAAACCCAATTGCAGATAATATTGGGAATAGTTACAGATTAGGCTTGGAAATAGATGCTGTTGTAAGATTTTCCGAGAAATTTATTTGGCAACCAAATCTTGCCGTTAGCACCAATAAGAATATTGACAAATATTATGAGTTTGACGGCGAATTGACCAATTTTGGGAATACGGATTTAGCTTATTCTCCAAATTTTATTGCTGCGAGTAATATCAGATACCAACCAACAGAGAGTTTTCAAATTAGTTTATTATCTAAATATGTTGGAGACCAGTATATGAGTAATATCGAATTGGAGGCTTCAAAATTAGATGCTTATTTTGTAAATGACCTTCAGGTTAGCTATGAAATCAAAACTGAAAAATTGTTTAAGTCAGTGGTGTTTACTGGTCTTGTAAATAACTTATTCAATGTGAAATATGTTTCGAATGGTTATTTCTATACCTATGATGACACCTGGACAGATCCTGATCAGGTAACCACTATTACAGGAGCAGGCTATTATCCACAAGCTGAATTGAATTTTTTATTAGGAGTGAATCTTAAGTTTTAATCGGTAGAGCTTACAAAAATGATATAAAAAATTAAAAGGTTTAAGATTTTGATTTTTTAAAGGAAATGCTCCATATGCCTCTTAGATCTCCTTCACTATATCCTGTGGCCAAATCATCCTGGTAATATGATTTAATGATGGAATCAGTCGATTTGGAGAGTTCTTTATTAAGTGTGCCATGACACTTTAAACATTTCTGTTCTACAATAATTGGGGCATAATAATTTGGAGTTCCATTTTGATCTAAAACAACCTTAGGTTCAAGAACGCCACCCTTATCTAAATTAACCTGAAATGCTTTGAGAATTAATATTTCATTCTCAGTAGGTTTATTTAACGAATTTCTAGTTTTGAGCGAAGTTCTTTTTATCAGAACCTCATGCTTATCTGACATTTGCTGGGTTAGGGGCAGTGCAGCAGCGTTGCAAAACGCTAAGGCTTCTATAACCCCACCAGACTTCATTTTACTTGTGAGTGTTCCGGATAATTCTTTACCTGTACTTTTAGAAATTGATAATCCCTTTTCTAAATACATTTTAGTTTCTTTCTCAGACAATGAAGTTTGACAGGACGTAAAAAGAACTGAAAGAAGCAGAATCGCAGATAACTTATGCATGCTTAAGTGTTTTATTTAACTATTTTAAAACCATCTTTTTCCCAGCTATTAATACCTCCATCTAAGTCATAGACCTTTTTAAACCCCATTTCTTTCATCACCTTTGCTGATCTTGCACTTCTACCCCCAACCTTACAATAAACATAAACTTCTTGATTTGGGTCAAGCTCGCCGATTAAATCTTTAAAATTATCAGCTTTGTAATCTATATTAATTGAATTTTCAAGGTGTCCTGAAGCATATTCTCCTGGAGTTCTGACATCGATTAAAAGAATATCATTGTTGGCCTTATTCAATTCTGAAGGAGATATTAAGGAAATTTTTGAGGCAGAGTCCTGATCTGTTGAACCTTCTTTTTGCTTCTGCCCGCATGATAATAAGCTAATCCATAACAATCCGATAAATAAATAATGTGACTTTTTAATATTCATGATGCCTGATTTTTAAATTTAATAATACAATGTTACATAAAAAAAGGGAGCCAAAACTCCCTTTAATACCTAATCAATCTATATTATAATAATGTAGTAGGACATACATAATCTGTCATAGGAGCTTCAGTTTCCTTGAGATCCTTAAAACCGCCTCGAACATCCGTTACCTTTTCAACTCCATTAGCTTTAAAAATGGAAGCTGCTACCAGAGATCTATAACCACTCGCGCAGTGTAAAAAATATTCTTTTTCAGTATCTATCTCAGAAAAATTATCGTGGATAAAATCTAATGGGAAATTTTCTACCCCAACAACATGTTCTGATAAGTACTCTGATTCTTTACGCACATCAACAGGCTTCTCCATTTCACCTTTCGCCAGTTTTTCAGCAAATTTATGCGCAGAAATTGATCCAATCATATCTGCTTCATACCCATGGCTTTTCCAATTTGATAATCCACCTTCTAAATAACCTAAGGTATTGTCATAACCTACTCTTGAGAAGCGTGTTACGATTTCACTCACTCTGTTTTCACTATCAGCAATAAAAATAATTTTCTGGTTGATGTCTCTTATAAGCGCTCCAACCCATGGAGCAAAACTACCATCAATACCTATATACCAGGCTCCGGGAACTGTTCCTTCTTCGGCATATAATTCTTTATTACGGGTGTCAACAACCAGAATATCTTTTTGCTCGCTTAATTCTTTAAAAGTTGCAGCATCCAGAGGTGTTGTACCTTTATGTAAGATGTCTTCAATACTAGTATTGATTGTTTTATTCATCCTAACATTATTCGGAAAATACTGTGGCGGGGGTTTTAAACCAGTAGTCACTTCGGTAATAAATTCCTCCTTAGTCATATCCGCACGAAGCGCATAATTCGTTTTCTTTTGATTTCCTAAAGTATCAAAAGTTTCGCTACTCATATTTTTTCCACATGCTGAACCTGCACCATGATTTGGATAAACGATGATATCATCAGGAAGTGTCATGATCTTATTTCGAAGTGAATCAAATAAGAATCCAGCTAAATCTTTTTCTGTCAGTTTACCTTGTTTAACAGCAAGATCTGGTCTTCCAACATCACCTATAAACAAGCAATCACCAGTACATACATAAGGAGTGTTACCATCACCATCAGTAATCAAATATGAAGAAGATTCCATGGTATGCCCAGGCGTGTGTAATAAGGTTAATTTACCTTCACCAAGAGGGAATTCTTCACCATCTTTTGCATTATATATATCATATTCAGCCGTAGCATTTGGCCCAAAAATAATTTTAGCTCCGGTTTTTTGAGCTAAGTCATATTGACCTGACACAAAATCCGCGTGAAAATGAGTTAAGAACACATACTTTATTTTAGCATTATCAGCCTCCGCCATCCTTAAATATGGTTCGGTCTCACGAAGAGGATCAATAACAGCAGCTTCTCCATTTGACTCAATATAATAAGCCATTTCCGCAAGGCATCCTGTAAATAATTGTTCTACTTTCATTGTTTTTTATTTTAAATTCACTCAAAGTTAGTAATTGAAGAATTATCATATGTAACTCTTGTTACCATGGATGAGTTGCTGTTTATCTATTAGATTGTTTTGTATACTCTTGATAACTATACCCTTTAGGTAGTTCAAAACAATTTTCCTTAAAACATTTTACTGCTTCGTCATTACTCATAAAGCAATGATCGTACCGAATTTTTTTCATTAGTTTAGATTGCACCAAGGTATCTCTAACAGGGCCTTTTAAACCGGTAAAAACAAGGGTTATGCCCTTTGAGGAGAAAAAGTCATGAATTTCATCAAGCGTATAAATTGCACTGCTGTCTAAGGCATTTAAACTCTCTCCGTCAATAATAATCAGTTTTAATTTGGGTCCTTTTTCTCTTGCAAATTGTTTAAGCTTATCCTTGAAATAACTTGTGTTGGCAAAATATAATTGTGCATCGAACCGCACAATAAGTATTTCATCCTGAATGATCACATCATTGAATCGTTTTATATTTCTGTAGAAGTGAGTTCCTGGAACATTACCCAGTATTGCCATATGTGGTTTAGTTGTTTTGTAGATCAGCATCACTAATGAAAGCACTATCCCAAAAAGAATTCCTTCTTTAATTCCAACAAAAACAGTGATCAGCAAGGTGCTGTTTAGAATGATCAAATCTCTCTTGTTATAATTCAATAAATTTTTGGGCATAGAGAAATCTAATAAACCAAAAGCCGCTACAATAATAACGGCTGCCAATGCAGCTTTGGGGAGAAAGAAAAATGCTGGTGTAAGAAAAAGGAGTGATAAGCCAATTATCAATGCGGCAAAAAGAGACGAAAGGGGCGTTTTTGCTCCAGATTGATCATTTACAGCAGTTCTGGCAAATCCAGCTGTGGCTGGATAGGTTTGGAAGAAGGAGCCAACCATATTGCTAAAACCCAAAGCAACCAGTTCTTTATTGGCCTCAACATTATAATTATTATGTTTTACTTCAATAGATTTTGCGATAGAAATAGCTTCCATAAATCCGATAAGTCCTAAGGTAAGTGCTAGTCCAGATAATTCTTCGATAAAGGCTTTATCGAAAGTAGGAATTACAAAAGAAGGTAAACCTCTTGGAATTTCTCCAAGAATCGTGACGCCTTGCATGTCTAAATGCAGCCAATAAACAAATGAGATCCCCAATACAACAATTACTAATGAAGCAGGAATTTTTTTGCTGACTTTTTTAATACCGATAATAACGAGAATTGAGATAATACCGATTAATGTTGTGGGCCAGTGTATATGCGATATTTTTTCAAAGATTTCAAATAGTAAAGTTTGCACCCGATTGCTTCTTTCCAAATCAATACCGAGTAGATTACCCATTTGATTCATACCAATTATGACTGCAGAACCAGAAGTAAATCCACTAATAACAGGTTTGGATAAAAAATTGACTAAAAATCCGAGACGAAAAACACCAAACAAGACTTGAATAAACCCTACCATAAAGGCCAATAAAACGGCAAGAACAATAAAGTGTTCTGAACCTATGGCTGCTAACATACCAATTCCTGAAGCGACGATTAAAGAATCCATGGCAGCAGGGCCTATGGCCAATTGTCTGGATGTTCCTAAAAAGGCGTATACAATTTGAGGGATCATTGCGGTATAAAGACCATAAATAGGGGGCAGTCCGGCGATAATTGCATAGGCAATACCTTGAGGAATCAGAATAACACCGATAGTCAAACCGGCAAAAAGATCACTCTTCAACCAGGATTTCTTATAATTTGGTAACCATTCAAGGATGGGAATATGCTTTTTCAAATGCATAAACAATTAATTATAAAGTAGTTGTGAATTAATTAAATGAATTAAACTGTAAGTATTAACATTCGTGAAAGATACGAACTTTACAATTGGCGCAAATGTCTTTATCCAACTTGTTAAAGATATCATTGATGGCACTAGGTTTATCGACATAGAAATTTTCTTCCCCAATTTCATTTCTAAAACCTCCTTTTTTCAATATCTGTTGACTGACTATTTTTAGACCACTGAAATAGAGCCCTCCACCTCTATCTTGCCATTTTTTAGCTTCATAAGAGAGCCAAGTAGCACCGGCAAGATCTATGAAATTAATACCCTTAGCAACAATCAATACATGTTTTACATCTCCTTTTTCATAGAGGTTTGAGAAAAAATCAGAAACTACCTCTAATGCGCCAAAATAGATGGAACCATCTATCCTGACAATTTTTAATTGAGGACATTCTTTAACATCTGGGTCTCTAATAATATTTATAAACCTGTGTGTCTTTGTAGTGCCAAGAATAGCAATATTCGGTTTGGCTGTTTTTTCTAAATAAAAGAATAAAGAAAGCCCTATACCAGAGAACAAAGCCGTTTCCAGTTCAAAGAACAATGCTCCAAACAGCGTAGTCCCTAAAACGATTAATTCCCTTCCACTACTTTTGAACACCTGTTGGATATGATGAAAATCAATGAGGTTATAGCCCACAAGTAAAATGATACCTCCCATAGCTGATTTAGGAAGATAAGAGGCATATTGAGAGAACAATAGCAAAACAAACATTAAAAAAACAGCAGCAAAGATGGCTGACATCGGTGTTTTAGCTCCTGCCTGATAATTGACTCCTGATCTTGTAAAAGAGCCTGACCCCATATAACTTGAGAAAAAACTGGCAACTATATTTGATAAGCCCTGTCCTTTGAATTCTTGATTTCCGTCAATTCTTTGATGAGAAGACAAAGCGATAGATCTGGCGATGGCTACTGCTTCAATTAATCCGAGCAATGCCAGGGTAAGTGCACCTGTACTAAGTTCTCTAATGTTTGTAATTGAAAAGGAGGGGATGCCAAAAGGAGGTAAGTTGGATGGAATCTTACCGACATTTTCTATACCATTTGCCTCTCCGCCCAAGAAATAGGCCAGAACACTACCAAGCACCATGGCAATAAGCATATAAAATCTTGAGAGCGGTTTTACAAAATTTTTGACAATAATGGCAATGAGCATTGTTCCAATAGCTACTGCAAAAACATACCAATTTGTCTGATCAATATTTAAAACTATCGTTTTTAAAATGGTATAAAAAGAACTACCTCTTTCGACTTCAAGTCCGAATACATGTTGCAGTTGCTTAAAAGCAATTAATACCCCGGCGCCTGCCGTAAAACCAATAATCACAGAGTGGGAAACAAAATTGACGAGTTTACCCATTCTGGCCAATCCCATTGCGAACTGAATAACTCCAGCCATAAATGTAAGAACGAGCGTCAGGGCTACATAATTTTCGACGTCGGTCGTGGCGTCAGCCATTTGACTAACAGTAGCAAAAACGACTATAGAAATAGCAGTAGTAGGACCAGAAATAAGATGATATGAAGAACCAAATAAAGCTGCAATGATGGGTGTAATCATAGCAGTGTAGAAACCATATACAGGAGGGAGACCTGCAATGATTGCAAAAGCCACGGCCTGAGGAATTACAATAACTGTTCCTGTAATTCCCGCTATCAGATCATCTTTCCATGATTTCTTTGCCAATGGCAACCAAGCTAAAAATGGAAATATTCGCTGTAGCATTTATGATATATCTTGATTAAAAAAAACTAAGAATAATAAAGATAACATTTCCTTTGAAATATTATTCAAAGGAAATGTATCTTATATATTTTTATCCCTAAAGAAACATCAAATGAGATTCCTTCTAACAATTAAAATTGTTATATGTTTTCTTCGTCAAATAGCTTTATAAGCTCATCACTAGATGGTCTTGGAGCACTAGCGCTTACAATGTTTCCCTCAGGGTCAACAAGAATAAAACGCGGAATTCCATTAATCTTGTAGTTTTTAACAAATTCTGATTGCCAACCTTCCGGGGCAAAAATCTGAATCCCTCCAAGTTCTTTTTCACTGACCATTTTTTTCCAATCTTCATTCGCTTTTTCCCATGACCCACCATGTGATCTGTCATCATCTATTGACATGCTTACAAAGGCAATGTTTTTTCCGTGATAATCTTTTTCCACTTTTTTAAGAGATGGAATTTCAGCTTTACAAGGTCCGCACCAAGTTGCCCAAACATCTATATAAACATACTTGCCTTTAAGATCTGAAAGGGATGTTGTCTCACCATTGAAATTTTCATAATTTTCAAATGTGGGAGAAGGAGCTCCTTTCGGAAGGTCTCTTTTCATTGCTAAATCAGCGTCAATGTATCTTCTGTAAGAGCTTAACATTGGATCAATACTTTTCAAACTACTATTGACGATTGACGTGTCAATACTCTTGTCAGCATTGTAAAATTCTGTAAGTGCAGTTTTTATTGAAACAAATTTTTCTTCACGACTGATAGAATCTAATAATAGCAGTTCATCCAAATCAAGCATCTTTTCTTGTAAAAGAGATTTTTCAGCCAAGAAGTTGCTTTGCTCAGCACCATTTCCGGTAT
Source organism: Lutimonas halocynthiae (assembly GCF_030409835.1). Classification (GTDB taxonomy): domain Bacteria; phylum Bacteroidota; class Bacteroidia; order Flavobacteriales; family Flavobacteriaceae; genus Lutimonas; species Lutimonas halocynthiae. Next base: position 253,377 of record NZ_JAUFQO010000001.1, on the reverse strand, counting down.
ACTTAACTGTTTCATCAAACATTTTAGTGTCTAAAGTAACAGTCAGATCGTAGCCATTTTTTAGAAATATTGAAGTTGACTCACCACCGTCATAAAAAGAATAGGTTCCGGTCTCAACCTTTAAAGTATCGCTGAATGATCCATCTTCATTAACGGCAATGGTCTTGGAATATGTACGGTTTCTGATTACAACTGAATCACTATTCTTATCAGTTATCTGACCAGAGATAGAAACATAATCTTTTGGTTCATTTTGACAAGACATAATAGTCAAGACAAGCAAGAAATAGACAATTTTTTTCATTTTCATTATTTAAATTTAACTTTTTGCAGCCAAAGATAAAATTTATTCTACTCCTTAGGATCGTTTTTAACGTCTTTTATATAATAGGTCGATTCATCAGGTTTAAAGGCTCTTTTGAACCAAAGCGGTCTTCTGAGACCATCAGGGCCTGGAGCCGGCCTTGTCATAGCTAACCACTCCTTGTATATTTCATGTGATTTATTAGTATCCACAAAAATATCACCATATTGATCATCTGCCCCTGGCTTTTCTATTCTGACACGTTGATGCCAGGTATGCATACCACTGATCGGGTCTGGATGTACTGCATGTGTTATGTTTTGATGAACACCTCCATCTTTCCAAAAGATTCTTTTTGAATCTCTATCACTTGATTCAAAAGGCTTAATTCCTCGTTTTGTGGTCATTTTCCATTTTCCTGACGACTTGTTTTCAATGTCTACCGTATTGGTTGCCCATCGATTCCCTACAGTATCCTGTTCTCTTCTCCATCTTCCAATATGATGTGAACAAGCCACAACACCTGGCTTCATAGATTGGGTTACCCATACTTTGTCTATAAAATAGCCAATGTCTGTGTTCAATTTAACCAAATCTCCAGTTTTAAAATTCCATTTGGCCGCGTCTTCAGGATGCATCCAGATAGGGTTTCTATTTGAGATTTCAACGAGCCATTTAGCATTTCCAGACCTTGTATGAATAAGGGTTGGTAACCTAAAAGTAGGGACAAGCACATATTCCCCTTTAGATTTGTCTAATACATCGTTGTGAATATGACTTTTGATATAAGTTGGTGTTGAATATTCAGGCCAATTCCAGTCAACCATGGTTTGCGAATAGAATTCGTTTTTCCTCGACGGGGTAGGAAAACCAACCATTGCCTGCCCGTTAATCATGACACCAATATCTTTGCCCTTCTTTCTAACGACCCCATTTTTCTTATCAACTTCAGATCCCTCTAACTGTTCTTTTGTCAAAAGGTTTTCATTCATTTTGTAAGACTCGCCTTTTTCAATTTCAAAGGCACCGTATTTTGACATATATTCAAATTCCGATATGCCTTCTTTTTTAGCAGCAGCAGGCAAGCCTTTGATTCTTTCAAATATATATTGATAGTATTCTTCGATCGTAATTTTTTTACCTGGACGTTTTGGAGATTCAAAGTGTTTGCGAATTCCCATACTTCCATCCGGATCAATTCTCCAACTTAATTCAATCCAAAATTCATCTTCTTCCCATACTTCTCCAGGATTGGCTTCATATGTATATTCAACAGGTTTCCCATTTCTTCTTGCCGCTTCTCTTAATACCGGTTGTCTAAACGCCACCCAGGTTCCCCCATGGGTCGCATATGAATTGATATCATGTCTTTCAGGCGCTAAGCCCATTGGCAATACCAAGTCGGCAAAAAAGGCCGTTTCATTCCAAGTAGGTGTCATGGCAGTATGAAGGCCGAACTTAGATTCATCCATAAACATTTCCATCCATGTAAAGCCATCAGGATAGGTCCAGACAGGATTAAATACACGTGAAAAATAGACATCCATTTTACCCCGTCCTTCTTTAAGGAAGTGAGGTAATAACTGACTCATTTCAAAAAAGGCTAATGGATATTCTTTAGGGAAATGTAACTCATTCCATTTTTTTTGTGGCTTTGGTGGATTCGGAACTTCCGGTTTAAATTTATTCCATGAATTAGGAGAAGTACCTCCTTTAGCTCCAACAGCTCCGGTAAGTACAGTCAAAAAATGCAAACATCTGGCAACGGCCCATCCTCCAAGGTTTGATGCGCCTGCGCTTCTCCAGTTATGACTTGCGAATCGCTCTCCGGCTTCACCAATTTTCACCGCAATTTCTCGTATCATTTCAGCCTTTACCCCTGACTCTTCTTCAGCAAATTCAGGCGTAAATTCTTTATACTCATCTATCATTGCATCGATGTAATTTTCGAAGGATACTTCTTTTTCAGGATGCTTGGCTTCCAAGTATTCTTGCCAATTTGTCCAGTTTTCAAGGTAGGACCTATTGTACAATTTTTTTTGTAGAATAATCAAAGCCATCGCTAATAGAACAGCCGCTTCAGTTCCCGGATATGATGGCAACCAATAGTCGCTCATAGAAGCCGTGTTAGACAATCTTGGGTCCATGGTAGCCAGTTTGGCTCCTTTCATTTTCCCTTCTATGATTCTTTGGGCATGTGGGTTAAAATAATGACCCGATTCCAAATGTGCTGAGATTAACAATATAAATTTGGCTTCAGCATGATCAGGAGACGGCCTGTCATAACCGTACCAAATATTATAACCAAACCTTGCACCAGAGGAGCAAATATTAGTATGTGAATTATGACCGTCAATACCCCAAGATGGTAAAACCCAATTCATGAATCCTTCATGTCCAGGCCTTCCAACGTGGTAGGCAATCTCGTTATGTCTTTCTTCTTTTAGTGCTTTTCTAATTCTGTCAGCGATTGTATCTAAGGCTTCATCCCATGAGATTCTTTCCCATTCACCTTCCCCGCGTTTACCTTTTCTCTTCAAAGGGAATAAAATACGATCAGGATCAGTCACTTGGTTGATAGTAGCAGGTCCTTTTGCGCAATTTCTTCCGCGACTGCCAGGATGATATGGGTTCCCTTCAAACTTTTTGATTTCACCTGAAGACTTATCAATAAAAGCTGTTAATCCGCATGCACTTTCGCAGTTGAAACAAGTGGTAGGAACAATTTGATAATTGGTCTTCTTTTTGTTAGGCCAGGCTTTTGGATCATATTCTATCCAATCATTCCATTTCTCCGGAGGAGGAAAATTTTCATACATGGCAGCAACTTCTTCATCTGTAAAATGACGCATATCAGCATCATGTTTCTGGTACCCTTCCTTATGTAGGTCAGGAATAAGACCAACTTTCTCGGCCAGATTTTCTATAAAGGATGCTTTTTTGTAGCCCATAATCTTAATATTATTGGTTCTAAATCTTTAATTTTTTAAATAATTAGGCGAGAGGTATTCTTTGCGGAGCCTCAACCCAAATTTTTTCAGTAACATATATACCTATGAGTATTAAAATTCCAGCCACTGCCAAAGATAATTGACCAGGTAAAAATTGAATTAAAATCAATGGTAAAACGTTTCCTAGAATTATGGTTCCTAACCAAAACAAGCCTTGATACCTTCCTTTTAGGATCATATGAACCACTTTTTTCGCTGCTTTTGTTGGATGTGTAATGGTCAGCTCTGAAATGAGTGTAAACAAATTAACAATTAGCGAAATAGAAATTACAGCGCCTAAAATTTCCATCCAGCTTTCAGGTTGCATTACGACGGCCAAGACAGCAAAAACAGCAGCACCGGCAAGAACGCTATGAACCAACATATGCAATGGTAAGGTAGGGCTTTGCCAAAAATCTCTTCCCTTTGCTTGAGCAAATAAAAATGCAGTGTAGATAGCCAGGATCACACCAAATACAGCAGTTACGCCTAACAATAAATTTTCAGGGATGTCCCATTCAAAAAATGTAGCGACTCCCCATATGGTCATGAGTAAGCCAAAGATTGATATGGTATACCCGCCTTTAACAAGCCATGAATTCCATTGAGGTCTTAATAAGACGTTTAAAAATCTATCCGGGCGGTCAAGGTCCATGACTAAAAACAGTCCTGTAAGTCCTAAAAAGGATAAGGATATTCCTACAGATACCAATTTGATCGTATTAGAAACTTCATATCCAAGGACTATGGCTAAAAGAGGAATTAAAAAGGCACCGGCAGCAATTGCCTTGGTCGTGACATAGGCAGATACTTCCCAACCCCATAAAATTCCCTTATCAGGTGTGTCATATACTCTTCGGGCTTTGCCATTAAGTACATCAATATAATTAGGATTCTCTGTTTCATTCTTATGGTAGGCTGCTTCCAGGTCATTATCGATACTCATCTGTAATAAATTAATATCGTCATTAGTATGCATCATTTTTTCAGCGGCTTTTGCATAATGCCCAACTCCCCTTGCTTGAGAGTTCCATAATCCAGGACCAGAACTATCCGTAGTATCAGGATCCAAAGATTGGTAATCACCATCGATATAAAATAAGTTTGGTTTCGTTCCTTTTTCAGGTTTTCTAACCATGACTTGTTCTCTGGCTAGCAGCATAGAAATCTCCGTTTCTGGATTATCCATGTCTCCAGCAATAATGGCGTGCTCAGGACAGACATCTACACAAGCAGGAGCTCTACCCACTTCAACTCTGTGAGCGCAATAATTACATTTTGCTGCGGTTTTATTGTCAGGATCAATATAAAGTGCATCATAGGGGCATGCTTGCATACATGACTTGCATCCAATACATCGATTATTATCAAAATCTACAATCCCATCTTCTCTGGTGTGCAGCGCCTCAACAGGGCATATTTCTACACATGGAGCATCGGTACAGTGATTACATCTCATCACTGAGAAAATCCTTCTGGTATTTGGGAATTCTCCCTTTTCAACTTGCTTTACATAGGTCCTGTTGACCCCTATGGGTACGTCGTGTTCACTTTTACAAGCGGTAGTACACGCATGACAACCGATACATTTTCTGTTGTCAATAATAAATCCGTATTTCATATGCGCAATGGCTTCATAATTATTGTGAAATCCTAATTAACTAGGAAATAAAGAACAAGTTCAAGAACTTTTGAAAGGATGTTCTGGGTACTGTTACCAAATTTAGTCAAATGCAGGTTTTAAGTTGTAACATTAGTTACTTAAAGAGAATGGTTTGACTAAAGAATAATCTGCCTTAAATTAATTTTTTCCTCTTAAAGGTATTGGTTATTTTTGATAAAATTCAATTATGAAGCTTAAGATTCTTTTTTTTGGGATGGCGAAAGATTTAGCCAGTGAAACTAGCACCTTTTTGGAAGTTAATGAAGACCTGAAAGTAAGTGCTTTTAGAAAAGTTTTACAAGATAAATATCCCTTATTTTCTCAAATGGATTCATTCTCGATTGCTGTGAATGAAACCTATGCTGAAGAAGACTTGATCATAGTTGAAAATGACACTGTTGCGGTTATTCCGCCGGTTAGTGGTGGTTAATCTAATATATGGAGAATTCAATTTATATAAAACTGAAAGAAGGTGAGTTATCTCTTCAAGAATGCTACGACTTTGTTTCAGACGATAGCTGCGGAGGTATTTCTTTGTTTGTAGGAACCGTGAGAAACAGCACAAAAAACAAAGAGGTTTTTAAGTTGGAATTCTCAGCCTATGAACCTATGGCCATAAAAGAAATGAAGGTTATCGCTAGTAAAGCCATTGAAAAGTTTAGCATTCATAAAATTGCCATACACCACGCAACAGGGGCATTGGGAATTGGCGAGGTTCCGGTAATCATTGCAGTCTCTTCTGCACACAGAGAGGCCGCATTTAAGGCATGTCAATATGCTATCGATACTTTAAAAGAGACGGTGCCAATCTGGAAAAAGGAGTTTTTTGAAGATGGAGAGATTTGGGTCAATTCTCACCCATGATCAAATTATTTCCATTTTCTTTAAGAGAAAAGAAGCATTCATATTCGTGCAGATACCAGCTTTTAATTTATAATCAAAAACCAATTCTTCATTATTGATTTTAGCATCAAAATATTTGTTGTGAATCTGAGGATATTCTTGTTCAATATCACACAAGCTTAAATCATGCGTTGCGATGATTCCTGTCGAACCTGATTTAACCAGTTTTTCAACAAACTTTTTAGAGCCAATGGCCTTGTCTTTACTGTTTGTCCCTTTTAAGATCTCGTCTAGAATAATAAAATATTTATCATCCTTCATTTGGTCAACAATGAAGCGCAATCTGACAATTTCTGCATAAAAATAAGAGCTTTCTTCCGCTAAAGAATCAGTCGTTCTCATGCTAGTAATTAGTTTAATTGGGGAATAACTCATTTTCTTGGCGCATACAGGTAAGCCTGAATTAGACATGATTAGACTTAAGGATATGGTTCGCAGGAAAGTACTTTTACCAGCCATATTGGCTCCGGTTATGATTTGAAAATCTTTTTCCGCAATAGAAAAATCATTATCAATTCGCACTTCTTTATCAAGTAAAGGATGACCCAGCATTTCAGCACTGATCCCATATTCTTTTAATTTTATTTCAGGGAAATGATGATCGGTATGGTTATAAGCATAATTTGATAAAGAAATTTGGGCATCGAAATAGGAAATCACATCGAACCAGTTTTCAACCTGGTTTTGATAGACAGATATCCACTTGTCTATTTTGTAAGTTTGGCGAAGGTCCCATAGGAATAATCCATTGCCAAGAATTCCAAAAAGCATGTTATTTCTTTGATCAAAGGCATCTAGAATTTTAGAGAATTCTTTAAAAATAAGTGATGCCTTTTTGTTTGAAGATTGAATTTTATCTTGCTGTTTGATGGCAAAAGAAGCTTTTAATTTTAAGTTTTCAATTTCATTTAACAAGGTATGATACTGCTTAAAAGTGTGTTTGATCTGACCAGCTTCTAGATATAAATGGTTCACTCTTTTGAAATAAGGCAAAGTGATTAGCAATCCTACAAAAAACCAACCAGCCAATAAAAAGAAAGAAATTTGACCCAATGAAACCAGTAATAGTAATACCAAGGATATAAGGCTAAAAAGCATGGGTAAGTATTTCATCAATGAAGGAAGAAATGACTTGTAGTTGTGAATCCATGAAACAATGATCTTATGATCAGTTTCTGTTTTAACCATTTTTGCCAAAGCTAAATAGCGTTGCCGCCACTGAGGCATTTCTGATAGTTCTTTTATGACTTCCTGCTTCGCTGCTATATCTTCGATATCATTACTTGTCAAAATTCTAGCTAATGATCTGCGACCTGAAGAGGTAGCTGTTCTATTGATGTATTGAAAGAATGAACCATTTCCGAATAGATCAACATCATTACTGAAATAATGATGCGGGTCTGTAAATTCAGAACCAGTAGGTAGGGAATCGTATTTGCCGTTTAATGCGTCAATTTCAATTGAATTGATAGCAATAAGGTGTTCCGATAAGATTCTTTGGGTTCGCAGACTTTGATGTTTAATAACCATGATCATAAATCCGGTAAATCCAGTTGCCAGAACTCCGAGAAATAAGCGTGTTTCATCATAACTCAAATAAGCGGCCGGTAAGACAATAAGAAATAAAATTATTCTTAAAATGCTGTAAAGATTAGATTTCTTACGAAGCTGATCTCGCTGCTGCTCAAACTTGGATTTTTCTTCTTGATAAAAGCTAAGAGGCTTTGACATAGACTTGAATATTATTATTTGCTCAGTATGATTAGTAATTCTCAAGACCGTTCTTGAGGCTAAATACCTTTAGCCCGGAAAACTCTTTTCTTATTCTTTTAGTTGTGGCATAACTTGAAATGCCTTTTTGACAAACAACCACAATTTCATTGCTCATAAAAGGCGCTAATTTTGCCGCATCAAATTTTGAATTTGGCATGCTAAGATCAACGGAGAATGGTATCGGAAAATTTGTGTCGGCAATGACAGAAATAATTTTGATATTTCCATCCGGTAATTTATTTCTCAATTGATTTGCTTCTATGAGTAAACCCTCATCCTGCAACTCACATCTTGCATCAAAATAATTTTCATTATTATAAATTGCTGCGACCCTATCTTTAGAAAAAGCTGATTTTAGCTTCATAATAAACTGGGAATTATCCATTGAATTATAAATGAGAATTTTGTTGATGAGCAGGGTCCCTGTTTCTGTTATTATTTTGATCACCTCATTGGCCTGCATTAATCCGATTATACCAACAATTGGATTTAGTGTCCCAATTTCAGAACAATTGGGAACGTGCTTTTTAGACATTTCCGGAAAGGCATCCCTAAGATGGGCCGTTCGGCCATCTTTCGAATCTGCATTAAAAACGGCTACGTATCCGTCATGTTTATAAAGTGAACCATAAACCAATGTTTTATTGTTTAGAACACAATAGTCATTCAATAAATATTTCGTTGGAAGGCTATCGGTACAATCGAGAATAATCGAATAATTCTTTAATTCTTCAGTGATGTTATATTTGTTGATGGGTTCTTCATGTATGCTGACAGAGACAAAAGAACTAATACTTTCTATATGCTTGGCAAGTGATTTGGCTTTCGATTTCCCTACCTCCTCTAATTTATAAAATACCTGTCGATGTAAATTACTGACATCAATCTTGTCATAGTCAATCAAGTGAATCTGGCCAATTCCTGTTGCTGCAAGATATACAGCAGCAGCACTACCAAGACCACCGCAGCCAATAATAGCAATTTTAGCATTTGATAATTTTTCCTGACCCTTTAAACCAACCTCTGGCAGGGTGGTTTGCCTTATGAACATTTTCTCCTTATCCATTTTCTTAAACACTATTTGTGCAATTCTTTTTTTACGGCCGAATATTCTTCAGGAGTATTGACATTTTGAATAAATTCATCTTCCACTTCAACGTGAAGGACATCAGTATTTATCAAAACCTTTCTTGGGCACGAAACCCCTTTTGCCAAGAATTGCAGCATAATCGGATAGGCCTTGGGTTCCCAAATTGTGATAAGCGGTTCAGGGAATTTTTTCCCTTTACCTTTGATTGCAGTGGCTACTTTGCTTGGATCCCTTTCTTCCAATAAGCGTCGAATCAATTTCTCATCTACAAATGGAAGATCAGTAGCAATTACGAGCCAGGCCACATTGGGATTGTATTGGAATGCAGAACAAATAGCTCCAAAAGGGCCAAGCCCTAAAAACGCATCCTCAATCACATTTTTTTGATCGAGATTTTGTTCTTTTCGAACCGATAAAAATGTCTTTAAATTTAATCGCTCTAACATTTCGATCGAATAGACTCTTTGTGACTTGCCGAAATAATCTAATAGACCTTTGTCGGTACCCATTCTAATGCTTTTCCCTCCTGCGAGTACTAAGCCTTGAAGTGGAGGTCTGTTATGTTCTATCAACTGTAAAATATGATCGCTTATCTGTTCAATATCGTGAATAGAATAAACTTCTAAATCTGATATTTTAGGATTCTTTTCAATGAGAAAAGGAAAAATTTCTGATCTGTGATTTAAATTTAGCAGAAAAGCGATGTCACCAAGTTGCTCTATTCTCTTTAATACTGAAGCTTCTTTTTCGTCATCCAGGATGAGTATTTGTTTTTTACCTTGATAATGATTGCCATTTATAAACAATAGATCGTAATCGCTGAACAATATAGGATCTGTATTTGGGTTCATTTGGTAGGCCTGGTCTACTTTTAAACTACCAGAATGGTGAAATGTATATTCATCATAATTCGGTGCAACAGTGTCTTTGTTATGAGAGGCATCAGCATATGCCAACTTATATCTAGAGTTGATTTTTTTGGATACTTCTTTTACCAATTCCTTAATAATTGAACATTTGGTGCCCAGGATTGAGATTTCGAAAGGAGCCATGTGACCAAAATTTCGCCTCGTTAGTTTGGCGTGTTTAGTATGTTTTTTCATGATATTAAATCTTGAATTTACGAATTGGAATTGCTTACAATTGCTAAAATACTTAATAATGCGCATTCCGAAAATTTATGGATGAATCTTTCCGTTTTAGTGACCATAGTTACGCAACAATTTGGTTATTTTTTTGTAACTTAATGTGTTCAAACAAGGAATTATAAAACCAAGTCTCCCTCGACATGAAATCTTCATTAAAAATCTTTGTTACATACATTCGATCCTGTATTGGGCTGGTTTCATTTGCCTAAAGCCAGCCATAGTTTCTCGAGAATAAAAATGGTCAATCTATGAAATAGGTATTTCATTAGAAAGTCATTAAAATATTCAACATTCCAAATTAATATAACTTAAAATTTAAAATCATGAAAAGAAGATTAATAGCTCTTTGCATATGTTGCGCCTGCCTTAGTTTTTCATCCTGCGATGAAGATGACGTAGTCGGACTTCTACCAGACTTTGATGTAAGTCTTAAGGAAACTGAAAATATCCCGGTTAAGGTTGATCAGACTGATGGAGAATGGGTTTCTTTTTCAAGCGATGCATCCATTAGCATCGAAAATAGCGATACTAAAAACCATCTTAATAAAATAAAGTCGGTCAAGCTTACCAAATTGAGTTATAAGATTATCAACTTTGTAGGTGACGAGAATGGTCAGGTAGACGCCTCTTTTAGTGCACACAATCAAGTGGCCTTGACGAATGCGTTTACAGTTAAAACAGAAGCCGATAATGGAACTGTTTATGAAATTAAGGAAGTAGCAGAATTGAACAGAATTGGAAACGCCTTGAAAGCTGGAAACACAATAATGGTGAAGTATGAAGGAAATGCATTATGTGATAACGGACCAATGGATTTCGTTGTTGAGGTTCAATACGAAGCTACAATAACTGTAGATCCATAATTAAACCTCTAATGACCATGAAAAAAGCCAATGAATTAATTTTCATTGGCTTTGATTCTTTTGAAAGAAACTTTATTTCTTTATGTCACTTTTTCCACCAGTTTTTTCTAATAGCTTGACTTCTTTGATGATCATTTTCTGAGAGATAGCTTTACACATATCATAAACAGTAAGTGCTGCGACGCTGGCGCCGGTTAAAGCTTCCATTTCTATCCCAGTTTTCCCTTCCATTTCAACTGCGCAGCTAATATTGATGTTCTCTTCATCTAAAAAAGCAATATCAATTGTAATACCATCGAGAGGGAGTGGATGACACATTGGTATCAGCTCAGCAGTTTTTTTAACCGCTTGAATTCCTGCAATCACTGCCGTTTGGAAAACGGGCCCCTTTTTTGTGTTTATTTCTTTGCCATTCAATAAAGAAATAATTTCTCTCCCTAAAAACATATTAGCCTGGGCCAATGCCCTTCTTTTAGTTATTGTTTTGTCAATAACATTGACCATTTTAGGCTTGTTGTCGTCGTCTATATGTGAAAATTTACTCAAATCAAGTATTTTATTAACGGTATTTTATGATTGGAAAAGCTTCCCCCTTTTTAAAATCTGTTCTATCAGAAGGCAGCTCCATAAAAGCATCATTTTGAGTTAAATTGGCCAAATCACCTGATCCGTTTCCTGCAATTGGAAATGCAGATAAAACACCAGCTTCATTTTTAATTTTAACTTGTAAAAAATAAGTCAGCTCAGGTTTGAAATAAAAATCTTCCGCTAACACTGCGAAGTCCTTTTTTTCTGGACCTAATTCTAAACTTTTAAGCAGCCATGGAATAAAATATTTCAGGCAACTGACAAAGGTAGATACCGGATTGCCGGGAAATGCAAAAATTGTTGTTTGTTCTTTCTTCCCAAACCAAAAGGGTTTACCTGGTCTTTGCTTTACTTTATGAAATAATTTTTGCACAGCAAGTTCCTGTAAAATTTCTGGCAAATAATCAAATTTTCCTTTGCTAACGGCACCACTGAACATCAAAACATCATAGTTCTCAAGTAAAGATTTTATTTTTTCTCGCAATTTATTTTTGTCGTCAGTGATATGAAATAAATCAGGGTTTAATTCAAAACCACGCAATGCAGCAGCCAATGTATGCACATTACTTTTTCGTATTTGATAAGCTGCGGGAATTTCAGAAACATCCACTAATTCGTCACCGGTTGAAACAATGGCTATTTTTGGAAGTTTAGCAACTTCAATAGTTGTTTTACCAACAGTGGCTAATACACCTATTTCGGCAGCAGTAATTATGGTGTCTTTTGAAATGAGAACAGCATCTTTTTTTCGGTCTAATCCCTTTTTGTGAATATTTTGAAAATGTTTGATTTCTTCTACTTGTACATGTGCTATTCCGTTTTCAATATTGATAAGTTCATAAGGAATAATTGTATCCGTCCCTTGAGGCAGCATAGCACCTGTCATCGCTTCTAAACAATGCTCCTTATGCTCGAGGCTTAATTGTTCACTTCCGGCCGCCTGTATAGCTTCAATTGGATAAGACCTAAGCCCGGTTTGAAAAGCTTCAAAGTTGATAGCAATTCCATCCATGCTGACACGATCAAAAGGAGGCATTTCGCGATCTGCTTTAACCGTTTCTTTTAGCACTCTTCCAAGAGACTTATTGAATTCTATAGATTCAGTCCCGAAAGATTCTGCAGCGTTCAACACGAAATCTATTGCTTCTTTAACTGAAATAAAAGATTCTGAATTTTTCATAATTTTTATTAACCACCAATGGTAGACATACTCTCTGAAACTTTTGTGTTCTTGCGATTCGCCTCAGCGATGAATCCATTTTCAGGTTTCTGCTGGACAGTTGAAATAAACAACTGTTTAAGTTCGTCGTCACTTGCTCCGTTTCTGATAAAATTCTTAATGTTAAAAACGCCATCATCAAACAAGCAGTTCTTAAATAATCCAGTAGCAGTAATTCGTATCCGATTACAGTCAGTACAAATCGTTCTTGTAAAGGCAGGGATGATTCCGAATGTACCTTTATAACCATTTATTTTAAAATTCTTTGAAGTAGATGATTTCTGTGAAATCAATGTCTCGACATCTGAATAATGTGAATTGATTGTTTTAAGAATCTTGTTGTAATTCCAAACTTCTCTTACCTGTCTTTGACCTTTGCCGTTAAAAGGCATTTCCTCAATGAATCTAACAGAGACCTTATCATTTTTGGTCAACTCAATAAAATCAATGATTTCATCTGTGTTGACTCCGGATTGTATGACAACATTTAGTTTAAGCTTTAAATTACTTTTAAGCAGGTCTTGATAGGTCTCAAAAACCTGAGGGAATACATCCCTTCTTGTAATTTCAAAAAACTTCTTTCTGTCAAGACTATCAATACTTAGGTTCACAGCATTGATTTTAATCTCTTCAAGTTTGTCAATATGTTTTGAAATTAAGGCGCCATTTGTGGTGATATTTATCTCTTTAAGGCTTTTATTGAACGACAGAGATTCTAAAAAACTAATAAAATCCTTTCTCACAAATGGCTCTCCTCCTGTCAGACGAACTTTATCAACGCCAAGTTCACTTAAAACCCTTGTGATTCTATACATTTCCTTATACGTAAGCAGCTCATTTCTGTGAACAATATCAATTCCATTTTCAGGCATACAATATTGACAACGCAAATTACATCTGTCAGTTACCGCAAGACGTAAATAGCTGATCTGTCTACCGTGTTTGTCAATTAATTTATCCATTTATGTATAAAGGAGATTGTTGTTAAATTTACGAAAATGACTGCAATACCTGTCTTGATTGTCTTAAAAGTAATTTGGAGCTATAAATCAATGCGGAATTTTATGCTTAACAGCGTGGTATAAGAATGCTCCAAGATGGGCGCCAAATAAAACGACCAAAATAGCAACAACACCTTTACCAAGAAGGATGTACATAGGTCCGGGACAAGAACCACCTAGTGCCCAACCCAGGCCAAAAATAATTCCTCCAATAAGGTTTCTAGAGATCCCTTTTTTCTTAGGCTCTACAACAATTGGAGTCCCGTATAGTGTCTTGAGCTTTTCTGTTTTGAATAAATACATCAAAACGATGCCTATTACGACAGCCGATCCAATAACTCCGTACATGTGAAATGATTGTAACTTAAACATTTCGTAAATCCTATACCAAGAGATTACTTCAGCCTTACTCAACGTAATTCCGAATAATATTCCTACAAGTAAATATTTTATATATTTCATATGATCAGCTTAAAAAATATAAGGTAAAATGAGCCAGGTCATGATTAGGCCTCCAATAAAAAATCCTCCAACAGCGATAAATGATTCCATCGACAAACTGCTTAAACCAACAATCCCGTGTCCGGAGGTACAACCCCCCGCATACCTTGATCCGAATCCAACTAGAACACCAGCAATAAGGAGTATTAAAAACCCTTTGACAGAAAGCATGGCTTCCATACTAAAGATCTCATCTGGAAGATAACTTGCCCCGGCATTTTCAATTCCAATCTCAGCTAAATCTTGCACTGTTGCAGCACTAATGGCAACGGAGTCATCGGGAGTTAACCACTGATCAGAAATAAATCCTCCAAAGATCAATCCGACAACAAATACCAAATTCCATTTGTTTTTTCTCCAATCAAACTTGAAAAAATCCACTAATTTACCAGCTCCACCCATGGCGCAAACTGTCTCAAGATTAGATGATACGCCAAATTTCTTTCCAAAGAAAAACATCAGAAACATACAAAAGGCGATTAAGGGTCCTGCGACATACCAAGCCCAAGGTTGTAATATAAAATCCATAATATTTCTTTCTTATTTGTAAAAATAATTTATTAGCCTTCGAATCAGGTAACAATTGTTACACTAAAAATCTAAAATTTCAATTTTGTTTCTGAACAACTTAATCTTACCTTCATTCTCAAGTTGTTTGAGCAATCTAGAAACCACAACACGAGAAGTATTTAAATCTACAGCAATTTCCTGATGTGTAGTATTTAATTCAGTACTTCTCATAATCTGAACCTTATCGATGAGGTATTTGTATAATCGCTCATCCATTTTCAAAAAAGCCAGGGTGTCAATTGCTTCCAGCATTTCATTAAGTCGTATATCGTAACTATCAATTACAAAACTTCTCCAGGAAGCGTATTTGATCATCCATTCTTCGAGTTTTTCAACCGGAATAAATATAAGTTCAGAATCTTTCTCAGCAATCCCGCGAACCTTGCTTTTGTGACTTTGGATTCCACTACCGAAAGTGATGGTACAAGTGTCTCCTCTTTCCAGAAAATAAAGTACAATTTCATCACCGTTTTTAGTTTCACGGCTAATTTTTATCGCCCCGGTTAGAATTAAAGGGATATGATGAAAGGTGTCACCAATATCAAGTAACAAATCATGTTCTTTTACTTTTTTATATGTACCTACTTTTGAGATTTCATCAAGTAATTCTTTTTCAAAAACAACGTTGTAGTATTCTTCCAGCTTTTCTCTGATCATTTTTTCAAGTATTTAGAGTTACAATTTATGAATTATCCCCAAGTTGTTGTTCAATATAATTTAAAATTATTTCAGTAGCACCTATATTGTTTTTGATATAGGAACCGGCAATATTTCCAATTTTTAAACGATAATTTTCATTATTATTTAGTTCATTGAGGTGATCAAATAACTGAATTTCGTCAGAGGCTACTAAACACCCATTAAGGGCAACAAGTTCTTTTGCTTCTTCAAATTTATCATAAATCGGACCTATTACCAATGGAATGCTAAAAACGGCAGGTTCAAGCACATTGTGAACACCTTCTTTGTCAAAACCGCCTCCAACATAAGCCATGTCTGCATAGCTGTATATTTTTGTCAAGATGCCAATGGTATCTACAATAAAGACTTTAGCGGTTTTATTAATTTGCCCTTCTGAATACAAAGCAGTTTCAAGATGTATGTTATTCTTTAGTTTTTCAATCTCCTTTGGATTAATATTATGTGGCGCAATTATGCATCTAAAATTTTCTGCTTGCTTCATATTCAGAAAACTGATCAAATAGGATTCATCAATTGGCCAGGTACTTCCGGCAACCAAGACCTGTTTGCCTTTAACAAAATCTTCTAGAAAATCAAGTCTGTTCTCTTGCCCTAAAATTGTATTGACGCTGTCAAATCGGGTATCGCCGCTGATTGTTACTTTATCAACCCCAATAGTTTGCAATAGTTTTTGGGAATTTTCATTTTGAACAAAGAAATGAGAAAATGAATGAAGTGAGTTTTTCATCCAGCCTCCATAGAATTTAAAAAATATTTGATCCTCTCTAAAAATACCTGAAATCAAAATAGTTTGTATTGAATTTCTTTTTAGTTCCTTGAGGATATTTGGCCAAAATTCGTATTTCACAAAAATTGCCAAAGATGGTTGCACCAGATCAATAAATTTTTTGGCATTTTTCGCACTGTCAAGCGGGAGGTAAACAACGATATCAACTTCTTCATAGTCTTTTCTTACTTCATATCCCGAAGGAGAAAAAAAAGACAAGACGATTTTATAAGAAGGTTTGGATTTTCGCAATTTCTCTATGATGGGCCTGCCTTGTTCAAATTCACCCAAAGAAGCACAATGAATCCAAATGGTTTTATCATTGGGCTTGATTTGTGATTGCAACCTCGAAAAGGTTTGTTTGCGTCCATTGACAAATAGGGCTATTTTTTTATTAAAAACAGCCAGTATTTTAAGGACAATTCCCGCAAGGGAAATAACAAAATTATATAGGTTATTCATTTGCCGCTAAATTATAAATTTAGTGTAAGAGCGGGCAAATTATTTGTATTTTTGTCAGGCTAAATGCTGAAATAAGAATTAAAATTGACCAAAATGAAGAAAATCCAAATGGTTGACTTGCAAAGTCAATACGAAAAAATCAAACCAGAAGTCGATAAAGCGATTAATGATGTTGTGGCTTCAGCCGCTTTTATTAATGGCCCGGAAGTTAAAAATTTTCAATCAGAGCTTGAGAAATATTTGGGTGTTAAACATGTAATACCATGTGCCAACGGTACTGATGCATTGCAAATTGCGATGATGGGCCTAGGATTGGAACAAGGTGATGAGGTGATCACGGCTGATTTTACTTTTGCAGCAACGGTTGAGGTTATCGCCCTGCTCAAGTTGACTCCTGTTTTGGTTGATGTAGATCCACACAGTTTTAATATTGACCTTGAGGCATTGGAGAGCGCTATTACACCTAAAACAAAGGCAATTGTGCCAGTTCATTTGTTTGGTCAGGTTGCCAATATGGAAGCCATTTTAAAAATAGCTGAGAAACATAAGCTATATGTAATTGAAGATACAGCTCAGGCGATAGGTGCAGATTTCACTTTTAGTGATGGAACAACAAAAAAAGCAGGAACTATAGGTACTATTGGTACAACTTCGTTTTTTCCTTCTAAGAACTTAGGCTGTTATGGAGATGGTGGTGCAATTTTTACCAATGATGATGAATTAGCTCATGTGATCAGAGGGATGGTTAATCATGGAATGTATAGAAGATATTATCATGATGTTGTTGGCGTAAATTCAAGATTAGATAGTATTCAAGCAGCAGTTTTAAGATTGAAGTTACCTCATTTGGATGATTACTGTTCATCAAGAAGAAATGCAGCGCGATACTATAATAATGGATTTAAGAGTAATCCAAATATTGTCACACCTACTACTGAAAAATGCGGTGAAATTTGTGACACCTGTAACTGTCATGTTTTTCATCAATATACTTTGAAGATTACAAATGGCAAAAGAGATGCACTGCATCAGCATTTGATGGATAAAGGTATTCCAAATGCTATTTACTATCCGGTGCCACTTCACAGTCAAAAGGCCTATGTTGATGATCGCTATAAAGAGGAGCAGTTTAAAGTAACTAATGATTTGATCAATACGGTTATATCGTTGCCAATGCATACAGAATTAGAAAAGGCGCAACAGGATTTGATTATTCAGACCATAATAGATTTTGTGGGATAAAGAATAATGTTGATAAAATCAATTGGCACTTAAAAAAAATGAAATGAAAGGAAATAAGATATTGGTAACTGGAGGATTGGGATTTATTGGTTCTCACACAGTAGTTGAATTGCAAAAGGAAGGTTATGAAGTAATTATTATTGATGACCTTTCGAATACAAGAATAGAAGTTCTTGACGGGATAACAAAAATTACGAATATTCGTCCTGAGTTTGTGAAATTAGATTTGAAAGAGAAAGAAGCTGTGGCTTCCTTTTTTAAAGAGCATAAAATCGATGGCGTTATTCATTTCGCAGCCTCAAAAGCAGTCGGAGAAAGCGTAGAAAACCCCATAAAGTATTATGAAAATAATATAGCTACGCTTGTTTACCTGTTGAAAAATATGGCTGACAATAATGTACCTCATTTGATATTTAGTTCTTCCTGTACGGTTTACGGGCAAGCTGATGAACTGCCCATTACTGAGAATGCTCCTGTTAAAAGAGCGGAGTCGCCTTATGGAAACACCAAACAGATAGGGGAAGAGATTATTCACGACCTGACAAAAGTGAATGATATTACAGCCATAGCCTTGAGGTACTTTAACCCAATTGGGGCTCATGATAGTGTTCTTATTGGAGAATTGCCTTTAGGGGTTCCTCAGAATCTGATCCCTTATGTAACGCAAACAGCAGCAGGTTTAAGAGAAGAATTGTCAGTTTTTGGAGATGATTATCTAACCCCTGATGGTACTGCAGTTAGAGATTATATCCATGTAGTCGATTTAGCAAAGGCACATATTTGTGCCTTACAAAGATTATTAGAGGGAAAGAACAAAACTAAAATGGAGTATTTTAATGTTGGAACCGGCACCGGTAGTTCGGTTTTAGACGTTATAAACGTTTTCCAAAAGGTTAATGATATCGCTTTAAAATATAAGATTGTTGACAGAAGAGAGGGGGATGTTACTTCTGCTTATGCCAACACTAAATTGGCCAATGAAGAATTGGGTTGGAAGGCTGAATTCGGCCTGGAAGAGGCTTTGCGCTCTGCCTGGCAATGGCAATTAAAACAAGTTTAATAAACACCATAGTTTAACGCTAATTATAAAGATGGATCAATCAAATAAAAAAGTTTTGATTACAGGAGGTGCTGGATTTATTGGGTCTCATGTGGTGCGCCTTTTTGTCACAAAACACCCTGATTATGCAATATATAATCTGGATGCTTTGACCTATGCAGGCAATCTTGAAAACATTAAGGATCTTGAGTCCTTTGGAAATTATAATTTTATAAAGGCTGACATTAATGAAGCGGATTCCATAAAGAAATTGTTTTTAGAGCATGAATTTGATGCGGTTATACATTTAGCCGCTGAGAGCCACGTTGATCGTTCTATTACGAATCCAAATGACTTTATAGAAACAAATGTTTTAGGAACGGCTAACCTCTTGAATGCATTCCGAGAAGTGCATAAGGATGCTTATGAGGGAAAGTTGTTTTATCATGTTTCTACCGATGAAGTTTATGGTTCTTTAGGGAAAACAGGGCTTTTTACAGAAACAACTTCCTATGATCCTCAATCACCCTATGCCTCTTCTAAAGCGGCTTCGGATCATATTGTTCGGGCATATGGTAACACTTATGGCTTGCCGTTTGTAATTAGCAATTGCTCGAATAATTATGGAGCAAATCAATTTCCTGAAAAATTGATTCCTCTTTTTATCAATAATATCAAACAGTCTAAACCGCTTCCTGTATATGGAGATGGAAACTATACACGCGATTGGCTTTATGTAGAAGACCATGCCATTGCAATTGATCAAATATTTCATCAAGGAACTGTAGGAGAAACTTATAATATTGGAGGTTTTAATGAATGGACAAACTTGAATCTGATAAAACTGTTATGTCAATTAATGGATGAAAAGTTAGATCGTCCAAAAGGCAATTCAGAAAAGTTAATTACCTATGTAAAAGATAGAGCAGGGCACGATAGAAGATACGCCATTGATGCAAATAAGATCAATAAGGAGTTAGGATGGAAACCAAGCGTAACTTTTGAAGAGGGGCTTGAAAAAACGTTAGATTGGTATTTAGCGAATGATGAATGGCTAAAAAATGTTACTACGGGTGCATACCAAGATTATTATGATAAAATGTATAGCTAATATTTTTTAGAAATCAAATTTGTATTTTACGCCACCGAATACTTGCAAGCCTTGTACTTTAAAGTTTGTATATACTTGATAGTTATTGCTTAGTATATTATTGACATTTACAAAGATGTCGAATTTATCATCGATATTGTAAATACCATTTAAGTTGATGTCAAAGTAGGCTGAATTGGTGACCCTTATATTCGTATCCGGGATAATTGATAATTCATCTTTTCTATCTGATGAAAAGAATAAATCGGCTCCGGCACTCCATTTTTTTCTTGTATATTTTGCCAGTAAGGTGGCTTTCATAAGGGGTAAATTCCATGCGTGATCTTCATTTTTCAAGCTATAAGAATTGAAATCCAGATTTCCACCAAATTTGAATTCTTCCCATAAATCAAAAATTATTTCAGCATTAAAATAAATTGTATTCACATCATCATAAATCACTTGAAAAGAATTCGCCGCCTGATAGCCTTCAGTTACCTCATTACTTCCATCTGTAAGGGATGGGTTTAATTTGTATAGAGGCTTGTCTTCTTCGTTGATATAGGCTGCTTTTAGGTTGAAACGGATCTTAGAGTTTAAAAGGCCCTTGATTCCTGCATAGGCGTTATATTGCTGATTGGTCCTTTGGATGTATAAAGTTGGTGAAACAAAAGGGTTTTCGTAGACGAAATTTTCATAACTGTTTTGTTCCAGGTCACCAATAACACCTGCATAGGCGATCAATGCCTCTTCGCTAATATTATATGAGGCAGTTATGTTTGGATAGAAATAGAACTTGCTGCCATCAAAATTATTAGTGATGCTATAATATAATCGAGCTCCAAGATTCACTGTTAGATTATCTCGTAAAACTTCAAAATTAGGGCTAAAACCAATATTGAAATAAGTATAATCTATTTTATCAGTTTGAAAAAAATCGTTTTCAAACTTACCATTCAACAATTCAAAGCTAATTTCAGAATACATTAATTCTCTTCCTATAGGAAAATCTATGATGGCATTAATATCAAGATGATTCTCTCCGCTATTAAATTTATCTGAAAATCTGTTTATTGAAACATCCCCTGTATGGATTAAGGAATCAAAAAATTCTATTTCACCACTCAAGGATATATTAGTGTAAGATTGACTTTCTTCAATTGAATTAATAGTCAATTCTGAATAATTTATTTCATCTGATAATCCGTACCAGTTTGTGGATAAATAGTCAAATCCTCCTTTAACTTTCCAATCAAACATTCTTTCAGACTGCTTGTAATAGAGGTCAATATCAAAATCTGTAAAATCATCGTTTAACACTAAGCCATCTATACCACCTCCGGAAGAATGATAATTTAAAAAACCACCAAAATCATTGTAATTCGATGAATTACTATGTGCAAAGATCTCTATTATTGGGGTACTATAGTTACCGTAACCCGCCGATATATAATTGTTGTAAAATCTTTCTTTAGGGACTCTTTTAAGCGTTTTTGCTTTCCCTTTTGCGGGCGTAAAAGTCGAGGCTACGGGTATAGAATTTATAGAATAGCTTATTTCTTTTTTACCACCGATATCTACACTATCGATCTCAGGTTCAATGTTTATTTTAAAAGCTTCGGAAACTGTTGGAGAAAATGGTTTTACAACATTTATTTCTTCAGTAGCGATCCGCTCTTTTTTCTTTTTTTGAGAAAAAGCCAGACTACTGATCATTAGCAGTAAAAAGAATATTTTATATCTACTCATTTTGTTTAGTTCCTGTTTGACTTATCCCTTTTCAATTATCACTGACGAATTGGTTTTTGATTCCAGCGTTTTTATGCGATTCAATTCAGTTCTTGCCGATTCAACAAGGTCTTCATATTCAGAAAATTTCTGAATCACACTTTCAAGAATATAAGTGGCCTGGTAGGCATCTTCAAGCTCGTAAAAATTATTAGCCATAATGATCAACCCTTTGCCACCCCAATAACGATAAGGAGAATAATC
Source organism: Lutimonas halocynthiae (assembly GCF_030409835.1). GTDB lineage: Bacteria > Bacteroidota > Bacteroidia > Flavobacteriales > Flavobacteriaceae > Lutimonas > Lutimonas halocynthiae. The sequence continues at coordinate 231,471 of NZ_JAUFQO010000001.1, read as the reverse complement.
AGAGGCCAATTTTTGAACCGATACATTAGATAATTTATAATTTCCTTCTTCATTTAAAAAGTAGGCATCATAATAAACGGCTTCTGCCTTTAATTCACCTGTTGCTGTTTCTTCGACTACTTTAAATGCATCCTGAGCCTTCAGTAAATCTCCTGTTTCAAATGCAGATCTCGCAATAATTATTTGAGCATCTGATAGTATTTTAGGTTCTAATTTAGGATGCTCCATTACTTTGTCAGCGTATGCTTCTGCCAAAGTGAAATTTTTAATCGCATAGTTTCCTTTCATAAGGTTGCTCTGGGCAAAAAGAATATTCTGTTCAGTTTCAGCCTCTTTTTCTAATCTGGAAAGTAGCACCATAGCCTGCTCCCAATTCTCATTATCCAGATAATAAGATGCCACATTCACTAAAGACCTTTCGGTGTATTGGTTTTTATCTTTGTCTAAAATAAATTGATAATATGGCACAGCTTTTTCCAGCTGATCAGTTCTGTTCAATGCATCCGCCAAGAAAAAATTGGCGGTTAAGGCATTTGCACCTGCGGGGAATCTCTCTTCGTATTTTCGCAATGATTCAATTGCTTTTTCCAGATTATTCGTCAAATAAAATTGCTCAGCCGAGGCGAACATGGTATTGTCAATTTCCTCATCCGTTACATTCACATAATCTACATTTCTAATAAATCTTTCGTATTCATCAACGCGTCCTTGTTGCACATAGATTTGTTTGGCATTGGCTATTGCTTCTTTTGCTTCATCTGTTCCGGGATAGACACTAACAACTTTTTTATATTTTTCAAGCGCCTGATCATTTTGATCAGAATTGAAATAAACGAGGCCTTGTTTCAATAATGATTTTGAAACCAAAGAACTCATTCTGTAGTTTGTGACAACTTCATCATAGGCTGCGAGCGCTTCATTATTCTTACTGAGTTTAACATATGAATTTCCAAGTTCATAAAAAGCGTCATCACGCAGGGTTGATTTTAGATTAACTTCTGTAAAGTTGATAAGGGAATTTATCTTTTTTTCAGTTTCGCCCATATACCCATGGCAGAAGGCAATCTGCAGTTGCGCATAATCCACGTCAGCTTCATTCGCATCAATAACCTTCTGATAAGCAGGAATCGCTTTAAAATAGCCGCTTAAAGCAAAAAAGCAATCGCCCAGTCTTAAATAACTGTCCCTGGCAAGGTTTTGGTCAATAGAGATGGCCAAAAATTCATTGAAATGACCACCTGCCTGATTGTAATCCTTCATCTGGAAATAGGTATAGGCCATATGATATAGCACTGTGGCGTTTTCCTTAGTCTCTTTGGCTTCATCCATATCTGAAAATGCCTTAAAACTTGTTAAGGCCTCTTCAAATTTCTTTAACCTGTAAAGTGATTCTCCCTTCCAGAATAATGATCTAGCCTGGTAAATCGAATTTGATGAGGTTCCTATGGAAAGGTTAAAATTTTCAATAGCTCTTTCAAACCTTTGATCCTTAAATAGTTGTATACCATATAAAAAGGCCACTTTGTGATAAGCATCATTGTCTTCTGAATCAACATTTTTAAGATAGGTTAAAGCTCCTTCAAAATCATTGGCGGAGATATAAGCACTGATTAAATAATCCTTGACCTCAGCTTGATCAATTTCGTCAGGATAAGCCGCTAAATATTCTTGAATGACCTCCGCCACACTTTTATAAGGGTTGCCTAATTCATAACTGAGTTTGGCATAATTCAACCAGGCATCTTTTTTAATATCTGCATTAAAATCCATTTGCTTGGCATTTCGAAAAGCATTCAGGGCCTCCTGTTTTTTATCACTTTTTAAATAACATTCTGCTAAATGGTAATATGCATTTTGTGAAACAGCGTTGTTACCGTCAATGATTTTAGAAAACCATAGTACAGCTTCATCATAATCTTTTTGCTGATAATACGCATAGCCTAATAAATAGTAGTCGGTATTATTCCATTTCCCTTTTTTTCCCTTATAATCAAGAAGATAGGGAGTAGCATTTTCAAATTCATTCAAGTTAAAATAACTCTCACCAATTATTTTGGAAAGCTCTGATTGTTGAATACCGTTAGATTTTTCCAGTAAAGGCAGGGCTGCGTCAATAGCCTCTTGGAATTTACCGGTCTTAAATTTAATATTTGCCATGTAATATGGAATATCATCATCAAATCCTTTATTATCTGCTACTTGATTCAGGTATTTGTCTGCTTCAGAATAGTCATCATCCTGATAGGCCATATAGCCATAATAATATTTGGCTTGAGCCCCATACTTGTCTGAATCGAGAAGCTTTGAGAAATACGTTCTTGATTTGGCAAAACTGCCCACAGCAAACAAAGCATAGGCTTTTTTGAAATTAAAATCTTCTTGGTTATATAACGTTAGGTTATTCTCATTGATTTTATTAAACCATTTTAAAGCATAGGCATAGCTACGGTTGTTAAAATAATAATCACCTACTTCTAAAAAAGCTGTATTTCTCTTTGTACTAGTTGGAAATTTTTCAAAAAAAGCATTCATCAGATCATCCGCATTTTTCTGTTTTAAGCGAATGGCACAAAAAGCCTCATAATAATACGATCGGGCCTTTAATTCTGAAGCTTCATCAAAGCTATTTTTTATTCTGTGAAAAATTAATTGTGATGCTACATAGTCTTTACCAGAGTAGAGGCGCATGGCATCATTGAATTCCACCAGTTCATGAGTGTAAATAATTGATTTCTGAGCCTGAGCTTGAAAAACAGTAAAAAACATGAAAAAAATGAATACTTTGAGTAACTTCATTGAATGGAATCCGTTATAAAAAATCAAAAATAGCACATAGATTATTTAGCTAACGTCAAATAAGAAATAAATTGTAAAATTGTTGATTAGTTAAACAGATTGTTGAAAAGTCATGGTTTTTTCTTAAAATATAGGATCATTCGTCTATAATATCCTTCATGAATTGATTAAAATCGTCAACAAACTCCTCGTAATGGTTCCCCGTTGCGGGGCCTGAAAAACCGGTGTGAATCCTTCTTACTTTTCCTGTTCTATCAATAACAATAGAAGTCGGAAATGACATCACTTTATTAAGCATGGGTAGTGATTCGGAAGCGGACTTTGTAGATGAAGTGCCGGCAATCACAAAATCATAAGGAACATTTAATTTTTCTTTCATACTCAATACCCTTTCACGGGCATATTCAAATTCAGGCTTGATTTCATATGCCAAACCAATTATTTCTACCCCTTTAGACTGATTTTTGTTATACCAGTCACTTAAAAACCTGGTTTCATCCATACAATTTGGACACCATGTACCCAAAATCTGAACAATAAGAACTTTGTCTTTGTATTTTTCATCCTGTGGGGAAATAAGGTTTCCATCAAGGTCAGGAAAAGAGAATTCAATTCTATCAAAACCATCTTTTAAATAGGTTAAACTATTTGGGTCAGGTAGGGCAACCGTATCATTTTTTACAGAAACAAATGTTTTGTAACTGGTTTTTCCAGACCAATACTCTCCTTTTAAAATGGAATCATTTTCTTTATAAGCTCGAAATTTATAAATATGATTTCCATCAAAAGTATAGAGATACATGGTGTCTTTAACCGTGTAACCATCTAAATACCTATAGTCACCTGTTTTGCTCAAAAAAGTTCCTCTAAAGGCTTCACCTTCCTTTTTAAAGATTCCTATTGCTGAAATTTCCTTTCCCTCTTTGTCCGTAAAAATGGTTTCCCAACTTCCGTCGAATATATTTGAACTACTAATATTATCAAATCGCCCCTTTTTACCGTGAAATGCTTTAAATGGTAGCACATAGTTCTCGGCATAATTTTTTGTATAAGTTCCAACTAGGCTATCATTATAAATTTTGGCCTTCACACTGATATCAAAAATGTGCATGTCAAAAAATAAGGAATCTTCAAGAATGTCAATATCATCGATATCCAATTTTTCAAGCCCGTTGATGAGTTGTATTTGATATGCCCCATCTTCTTTTTGAACATCAAAATTAAAGGGGATATCATTTCCTTGTGTTGAAATCTGACCTCTCCAAACACCCTGTTTTAGGCCTAATTCAGGATTAACATTCTCACAGGAAGTAAATATTCCAACAAGTATACTCAAGCCGAACAGGGTTTTTAAACCCTTCTTAATCAAGGTAATAAAGTCATTATTCAATAAGCTATTCCTAAAATTTTTAATTTTAATCATCATTGGGCAGTAATTTTTCCATTGAGCCGTTAATATTAATACTTCCTCTCAAATTAAGAAGTGTTTTATTTTTAAAAATTTTGTTAAAAGTTCTAACAAAGATAGCTTAGTTTCAAGTTATGGTTTGAGCATTCTTCCATTCTTTAATATGTTCAGTCGAAAATTCACCACGAATTTAGTAATGAATCTCTATTCATAAAAGATATGGAACCGATATAATCATGGTAATTACTTTTATACATTTATGGAGCTTTACTATTTCAAATTTAAACATTAAGTTTGTCAATCTTTAGTCGTTAATTAGCCTAAAGGGCATAAAAAACAACCGTTTGTATCATCAAAAAATAAAAAATGCTTCAATTAAAAGACGCGTCAATATTTCAAAGAGAAAACTTAATCTTGTCTGATATCAATCTGGATATTAAAAAGGGAGATTTCAATTATCTTATTGGAAAAACAGGAAGTGGTAAGAGTAGTTTAATGAAAACGCTTTATGGAGATCTGCCATTGCAAATTGGTCAAGGTTCAATTGTAGAATTTGACCTTAGAAAGCTAAAGGAGAAGGATATTCCATTTTTGAGAAGAAAAATTGGCATTGTTTTCCAGGATTTTCAATTGTTAAATGACAGATCTGTTTATGAGAATTTGTTTTTTGTTTTAAAAGCTACCGGTTGGAAGGGAAAGAACCAAATGGAGGTTAAAATCAATGAAGTTCTTGAAAAGGTCGATATGAAAACCAAAGGTTTTAAAATGCCTTATCAGCTTTCAGGAGGAGAGCAACAACGTGTAGCCATTGCAAGAGCCTTGTTAAATACACCTGAAATGATATTGGCAGATGAGCCAACAGGAAATTTAGATCCTAAAACTTCAGTTGAGATCATGAATGTTCTGGAAGAAATCAATAAGGCCGGAATTACGATTTTAATGGCCACGCATGATTATGCACTTATTTTAAAATTTCCTCATAAAACTATAAAGTGTGAAGGCGGCAAAATTTTTGAAGTAGTCTGATCCTGATTACAATTCATGAATCAGTATTTGCGCATTGACGTTTTTATCATATAACTTTAATAAGTCCTTTCTTGCGGCGATGTCTTCATCAGGAAAATCTTTTTCAGTTATTTTTAATAATTGATTTATTATTTCAGCTTTGTTATTGGCTATTTTACAGAGTGATTCTAATCCGGAACCATCGGCAATGTTATTGTTGGCAATGACATACCTGCTTTGGAAAAGCGCGTTTATTAATTTTAATTTAAGACCGGAATTATTACTGGAATATAAAACATTCACATGAGCCCTGTTTAAAAGCTCAAATAAATGTGCCTCGTCTTTCAATTCAATAAAACTTATATTTTTATGCTGGTCAATTTTTGAATGAAATTTTTTGTCTGATGTCTGACCCGCAATAACAAGAGGATAATCGAGAGGTTTAAAAGCATCAATCAACAGTAAAGCAGCTTTCATATTGTCAGTTACACTTAAATTTCCGTGGTATAAAGCAAAATAACCTTTCTTTGATAATTCGTGATATCCATCACTTGGATGAAATGCTGGTAAGTACATCACTTTTTCTCCGAATTTTTTTTCAAAATACGTTGTTTCATGTTTTGAAAGAGAAAGAATAATATTTGAATGCTTTAAGTTTTTTTCATAGAATTTTAGTTTAACTGCTTCGATCGAATAAAACAATTTTTTAAAAACATTTGACTCATTTTTAGCAAGCTGTTTATAATACAAGTGCTCTATATTATGGGTTCTGACAAAGAGTTTCCTGTCTTTGAATCGTTTGTTTTTTAATAAAAAGGTGGTATGTAAGCCCTCAAAAAGAATTGGGGCGTTTACGCGCTCCAGATTTTTGGTCAATGCATCACTTTTTCTTGATTTTACAATATAAGGCAACAATCCTAGTCCGTTGAGCCATGAGGTATTTCTTTTGTAATAATTTACTTCTTTACAATATTTGTTCAAAACATCCTGTTGCTTTCTACCGTAGTAAAAAACATGTAAATAGATTTCAACCCCATTCTCTGCAAGCGCTTTAATTTTATAAAACACGTCAATGACACCACCATACGTGGGAGGGAAAGGCACGTCAAAACAAATTATATGTAATTTTTTATTCAATTTCATTGATAAAATTAACTAGTGTTTTTTGTTCATTGTTCCAATTATACTTGGCTTTTGCTTTTTCAATCCCATTTGAAAATTCATGTTTATTTAAAACCATGTTTTCTATCTGAGCAGCTAATACCTCAGGACTTCGATCTCGCAGAAAGGTGCCAATCTTATTTTCTCCTAATAACTCCTTCAAAACAGGAAGGTCAGAAACCAATATTGGAATTCCAGCATAGATATAGTCAAAAACTTTATTAGGCAAACAATAGCGGTAGTTCAGGCCCAAATCTTCTTCCAGGCTTAAACCTAATTCAGCTTGTCTGGTTATGATTTTTAGCTTGTTTGGGAGTATTCTCCCTAAAAAAACTACTTGATCTTGCAAATGTAATCTTTCTACTTGATTCTTCAACTTGCCTGATATATCTCCGTCTCCTACAATCAAAAGTTTATAGCCTTTTAAATGCAGCATACTATCAATCATTAACTCCAATCCGCGGCCCAGGTTTAAGGAACCTTGATAAATAATGAATTTCTGCCCCTTTTCTATAATAGAAAATGAATCCGTTTTTTTTATGGCATAGGGCTTTGGAATATTTCTGATCACCGTAACAGGCACTTTATATTTGTTTTTATAAATCTCAGCAATTTTATGGTTTACAGTGACCACATTTTTCAAATTTGGAAAGATATATTTTTCAATTTTTAGCCAAAATGCTCTGACTCGAGGTCTGGTGATCAATTCCGGGACCTCGGTAAAATATTCATGACTGTCATAGATTAATTTTGAAGAAGATAATCGGCTAATTAAATAATTAGGCAGCAAGGTATCTAAGTCATTGGCGTATAATACAGTCTTTTTCCTAAATAGAAGTTCAACAAATAGCCTAAGGTTATATTCTGCATAAAATAAAAACCCATTATTAAATAGCAGTTTAAAGCGAATAGTTTTAAACGGAAACTTAAGTTCGGGACTGTTTTTCAATTTTCTTCCAATTAACAATATATCATAACCCAGTTCGTTAAAACAATCACAGGTTTTAATAACACGTTGATCTGTTGCTAAATCGTTGGTTACAGATATGATAATTCTGTTCAATAGATAAGGGATTAACAGCGATTAATTGGATTGATAATTGTGGCTTAAAGTTGCAGCGTAAATATATTAAATATTATATTTGTTCGTCGATTCAAAAATGACCAAATAAACAAGCTTTGTTCAACTAACAATTTGATGTATGAATTTGAATAAAAATGAAGAGAAGCCTAATTGGTATGCTATTTTCACGAAGCCAAGATCAGAGAAAAAGGTTTATCAAAGAATGTTAGATCATGATATTGAAGTCTTTTTACCCATGATCAAAACTGTAAGACAATGGAGTGATCGTAAAAAAAGTATTGAAGTACCTTTGATTTCATCCTATGTTTTTGTCAAGATGCTTGAAAAAGATCTATATATGACACTGCCAATTCAAGGCACTGTAAATGTGTTGAAGCATTTGGGAAAACCTGCCAAGATAAGGGCTGTTGAAATTGAAAACCTCAGAATTTTGACTGGAACATCGGAGAACCATGAAATTTCCAATTGTGTAAATGTTTTTAGTGGTGATGCTGTTGAAGTAATAAATGGACCATTTATGGGTTTAATTGCTACATGTATAAGAGAAGGAAAAAATCACAGAGTGGTTGTAAAAATTGACTCTTTAGGAAGTTGTTTTAATGTAAACATACCACTGAGTTTTTTAAGAAAAATTGAAAAAAGGGAAACCGCAAAAGTATAAAGATGAATATAACTGTCGTAGGATCCGGATATGTCGGATTGGTTACCGGAACCTGTTTTGCTGAAATGGGAAATAAGGTAACTTGTATTGATATTGATGAGGATAAAATTGATCAACTCAAAAAAGGAATTATTCCTATTTATGAACCAGGCTTAGAGGATATGGTATTGAATAATGTTAAATCTGGAGATTTGACTTTTAGTACGAATCTTGAAGATGGATTAGAAAATTCTAAAGTGGTTTTTATAGCTGTAGGAACTCCTATGGGAGAGGATGGTTCTGCTGATCTGCAATATGTTTTGAGCGTTGCTTCAGAAATTGGGCAAAAAATGAAAAACCCCTTGGTAATTGTTGACAAATCAACAGTTCCAGTAGGAACTGCTGACAAAGTAACAGATCAGGTTGAGTTAGAGCTCAAAAAAAGAGATGTTGCTATTGATTTTCATGTGGTTTCAAATCCAGAATTTTTAAAAGAGGGTGCTGCTATCAATGATTTTATGAAACCTGATCGAATTGTGATTGGTGCCGATGATGATAGTGCTTTTGAGACGATGAGAGATTTATATGCTCCTTTTACACACAATCATGACAGGATGATTGAGATGGATATCAGATCTGCTGAGATGACTAAATATGTGGCAAATGCAATGTTGGCAACAAAAATTTCATTTATGAATGAGATTGCAAATATTTGTGAGTTGGTTGATGCCGATGTCAATAAAGTGCGTATTGGTATTGGTTCTGATTCGAGAATAGGTTATAGCTTTATTTATCCAGGGAGTGGCTATGGAGGATCGTGTTTTCCTAAAGATGTCAAAGCCTTGAAAAAAATTGCTGAAAATAGCGGCTATCAAGCTGAATTGATAACTTCTGTTGAGTCGGTTAATGATAAACAAAAATTAGTTATTGCTGAGAAAGTAGTACGCCGTTTTGGAGAAAATTTGTCTGGTAAGACATTTGCTATATGGGGCTTGGCTTTTAAGCCGGGAACAGATGATATGCGTGAAGCTCCAGCTATTTATATTGCGAATGAATTGGTTAGAAGAGGCGCTTCCATTAAGGCCTACGATCCAAAAGCCATGCATGAAGCTGAGTCATTTTATCTTAAAGACACGCCAAATATCAGTTATTTCAATTCTAAGTATGAAACGCTGGCTGATGCAAATGCCATGATTTTACTGACGGAATGGAAAGAATTCAGATCCCCGGATTTTGAAGAATTAAAAATGAAACTAATTGATCCAATCATTTTCGATGGTAGAAATCAATATTCTCATTTGAGATTGGAGAGTTTGGGCTTTGAGTATTATCAAATAGGAAAGAAAGCTCAATTTGTAAATGCCTAAGGTACTTGATATTAATAGTCTAGGTTTGCACAATTAAAATAAATAAGTATATTCGTTTAAAAAACCCCTCGTTATGAAAAAAATTATTGCTTTATTATTGTTTATAGGCTTGATGTATTCTTGTGCAACCAAGGATGATGTTGTCTATTTTAATGGTATGAATAGTACTGATAATGCAATTGGATTAGATAGTTATTCCCCAACATATCATGTTGATGATGAACTAGTAATTATTGTAAACGCCTTGGATGCAGAAGCTGCCAGGCCATTTAACAAATCTTCAGTAAGTGTATCACTTGATATTTTAGATGCTAGAGGAAGGGAGCGAATTCAAACCTATAGGGTTGACCCAGATGGTAATGTCAATTTTCCTGTTTTAGGAAAGCTAAAACTGGCAGGATTGAACAGATCACAAGCAACTACAATGTTGCAAGAAAAACTAACCGATTATATTAAGGACCCAATAGTAGATATTGAGACCGTAAATTATAGAATAACCGTGTTGGGAGAAGTAGCCAGACCAGGAACTTTTACAGCCACAAATGAGAGAATTACGCTTATAGAAGCCTTGTCTTTGGCAGGTGATTTGACTATTTATGGAGAGAGAGAGAATGTATTGGTCATTCAGGATTACGACGGTAAAAAAACCTATACGAGGGTGAATTTGAAATCAGATGATTTATTTAATTCTCCGGTTTATTATTTATCTCAAAATGACGTAGTCTATGTGGAACCGAATAAAACAAGAGCTAAGAACTCAGCAATTGGAGCTCAGACAGGTGTGCTTTTATCATCCCTTGGACTCTTAATTTCTATGACGGCCTTGGTAGTTACCATACTGAATGCTAGAGAATAATAAAATAAAACATAAAGAGCTCCTAACTTAGGAGCTCTTTTTTTCTTCATACTTTATTATGGTAGTGATTTCGGCAAACTGACGAAACATTTCCATAACACCACAATACTTTTCAGCTGATAATTCTATCGCTTTTTCTATTTTATCCTTCTTAAGGTTTGTTCCATAAAAAATATATTCAAGCGTTACTTTATTGTAAATTTTTGGGTGCTCATCAGTGAGCTCACCTGAGGCATTGATGTCTAAATCATCAACTTCAGCTCTCATTTTTTTCAATAACGAAATGATATCCATTCCCGTACAACCTGCTAGAGAAGTCAGCATTAATGCTTTAGGTCTAACCCCTTTACCCTCGCCACCAGATTCTTCTGCTGCATCTATTTTAAAATTTCCTCCAAGTGTATCTGCATTGAAAAGCATGTTTCCTTCCCATTGAGTTTTAATTGTCTGTGTCATGTTTTATTTACGTTTTTATATGTGATTTAATCTATTTTTTTTAGGGTTTCCCAATTTATCAATGTGGCTCCAGTGCCATTTATTTCGGAATAAAAAACCTTTCCATTTTCTATAGTCACTCCAGTAGCAATATCCTTACGCAATAATAAAGCACCGTCCATATCAACATAGTCTAAAGCGGGTAACAAATGTGCAATGGCAGAAATACCAATTGATGATTCGGTCATGCATCCAACCATGGTTTGCATTTGTAATTTTTTGGCGCGTTCGAGCATGCGTCGGGCAGGTGTCAGGCCACCACATTTTACTAATTTGATATTTACCCCGTGAAAATGTTTAAAACAAGCATCAATGTCTGATTCAATCTGACAACTTTCATCTGCTATGATGGGTAATACAGATTTTTCATAAACATACCGAATTCCTTTGGTATCGTCTGCTGAGACTGGTTGTTCCAGGAACTCTACCCTCAAACCTTTTAAAGTAATAGCATTTTTAAGTGTTTCATCAACGCCCCATGCGCCATTAGCATCTATTCGAAAAACAGCATCTGAATGCTTCCTTAGTGCTTTAATGATCTTAATATCATCCTTAGTACCGAGTTTAATCTTATAAATGGGCCAAGGCGTTTCTTGCATCTTGGCAATCATATTATCAATACTGTCTATGCCAATCGTAAAATTTGAAAGCGGATTCTTATTAATTTTATAATTCCATAATTCGAATAGTTTCTTTCCTTTTTTTCTAGCGTATAAGTCGTTGTATGCTATATCGAGAGCGCATAAGGCGAACATATTATCTTTTAATAAGGGATAAATTCTATGCCAATAGTCTTCGGGAGATTCTCCTAAATCCAATTCAATTTCTTCTTTGATAGCTGATAAGTCATGAATCATGTCGTCGACCGTATGATTGTAATATGGGTTTTCAGATGCTTCACCATATCCAGAGAAGTTCCCATCTTGAAGCTCAAGAATTAATACAGTTTTACTGTCGTATGATTGACGAGAAATCCTGAAAGTATGTTCGAGCTTTAAATTATATGTTCTTAGAATCAGATGCATGCTATCGGATAAAAATATCCAGTTATTATTTGTTCGTGTTCCCTTTAAGTACAATCACGATCTCTCCTTTAGGTGGATGATCAGTAAAATGTTCTTTAATTTCTTTGACAGTTCCTCTTCTTGTTTCTTCGTAAATTTTACTTATTTCTCGAGATACAGAAACCAATCTGTTTTCTCCAAAATAGGTTTCAAAATGACCAAGTGTTTTAGCAAGCTTATGAGGAGATTCATAAAAAATAATGGTTCTCGTTTCCTCAGCTAGTAGCTTTAATCTCGTTTGCCTCCCTTTTTTTACAGGAAGAAAACCTTCAAAAACAAATTTTTCATTTGGCAAGCCACTATTCACAAGAGCAGGAACAAAGGCTGTTGCACCAGGTAAACAATCTATTTCAATGCCTCTTTCAATGCAGGCCCTTGAAAGTAAAAACCCAGGATCAGAAATTGCGGGTGTTCCCGCATCAGATATCAAGGCAAAAGTTTCACCTGCTTCAATACGGTCAACAATGCGATCTACCATTCTGTGCTCATTATGCATATGGTGCGAAAGCATTGGAGTTTCAATACTATAATGTTTGAGTAATTTCCCGGAAGTTCTTGTGTCTTCTGCTAAAATGACGTCAACCTCTTTTAATATCCTTATGGCCCGTAAGGTGATGTCTTCAAGGTTGCCAATAGGAGTGGGAACAAGATATAGTTTTGAGCTGTCGTTAGTGTTGGTATCCAATGAAATGAGTTTTATACAAATATAAAGTTAATTGCAAGCAATTGACATTGTTTAGATCATTTCTCCAATAATTTGAGCAAATTATAATGTTATATAATCAGATTAAAAATTGTTTTAAAAAGTCGGCAACTGTTTACTATTTGATTAAATTTGCAGCTTCAATAAATTGAAAAAATATGTACAGGAGTCATAATAATGGAGAGTTAAGAATTGACAACGCCAAACAAGAAGTTTGTTTATCAGGCTGGGTTCAAAAAGTGAGAGACAAGGGTTTTATGGTTTGGGTTGATCTAAGAGATAGATACGGAATCACTCAGTTAATTTTCGATGGAGAAAGAACGGATGCCGGAATTGTTGATCAAGCTAGATCTTTAGGACGCGAATTTGTGGTTCAAGTGAAAGGTCAGGTGATTGAAAGGGAAGCCAAAAATGATCAAATGCCAACTGGAGATATCGAGATCTTGGTTACAGAGATAATAGTTCTCAATAAATCAAAAACACCACCTTTTACCATCGAGAACGAAACAGATGGTGGTGATGAGCTAAGAATGAAATACAGGTATTTGGATATCAGAAGAAATCCGGTTCGCGAGAATTTAATCTTTCGTTCAAAAGTTACCATGGAAGTAAGAAATTATCTTTCAAAAGAAGGTTTTATTGATGTTGAGACACCGTATTTGATAAAATCAACGCCTGAAGGAGCGAGGGATTTTGTTGTTCCATCTAGAATGAATGAAGGTCAGTTTTACGCCTTGCCTCAATCACCTCAGACTTTTAAACAATTATTAATGGTTGGAGGGCTAGACAAATATTTTCAAATTGTTAAGTGTTTCAGAGATGAAGATTTAAGAGCAGACAGGCAACCAGAGTTTACACAGATAGATTGTGAAATGGCCTTTGTTGAACAAGAGGATATTTTAAACACTTTTGAAGGTCTTGTTAAACATTTATTGAAAGAAATTAAAGGTGTGGATATAGCTGAATTCCCAAGAATGACTTACGAGGAAGCTATCAGGACTTATGGTAATGATAAGCCTGACATTAGATTTGACATGAAGTTTGGTGAATTAAATGATCTTGCAAAAGAGAAAGGATTCGGTGTTTTTGATTCGCAAGAATTGGTCGTAGGGATTGCAGTTCCAGGATGTGCTGGATATTCAAGAAAGCAGTTGGACAAGATCGTTGACTTTGTAAAAAAGCCACAGATCGGAGCCAATGGATTGATTTGGGTTAAATTCAACGAAGACGGGACTTTTAAATCTTCAGTAGATAAGTTTTTTGACCAGGACCAATTAAAGCAATGGGCAGACAGGCTGGATGCCAAAGAAGGAGATCTATTGCTTGTTATGGCAGGAGATGTAAATAAAGTAAGAACGCAGCTAAGTACATTGAGAATGGAAATGGCTGAACAATTAGGTATGAGAGAATCTAATGAATTTGCTCCTTTATGGGTGGTTGATTTTCCACTATTAGAATGGGATGAAGACAGTGAGCGTTATCATGCGATGCATCATCCTTTTACATCACCTAAACCTGAAGACATGCATTTACTTGAAAGTGACCCTGGGAAAGTAAGAGCAAATGCCTATGATATGGTTCTTAATGGAAATGAAATTGGTGGAGGTTCCATTAGAATATTTGACAAAGAAACACAAGCCAGAATGTTTGATTTATTAGGATTCACGAAAGAAGAAGCTATAGATCAGTTTGGGTTTCTAATGAACGCATTTGAATACGGTGCACCGCCTCATGGTGGACTGGCTTTTGGACTTGATAGATTGGTTGCTATTTTGGGTGGTCAAGAAACAATCAGGGATTTTATTGCCTTTCCTAAGAACAATTCTGGAAGAGATGTGATGATCGATGCCCCATCTAATATTGATGATGATCAACTTAAAGAGTTGCATCTAAAAATTAACTTATAATAAGTGCTAAATGAGAAAATCCGAAATGAGCGTTTCGGATTTTCTTTTGACTAAGTTTTAATTATTACTTTTAAAAACTATTACACTACCCATTTATAAATATTATGCCTGATATAAAAAAGCTGAGAAGAAGATTTTTTAAATGGAGGTATAAGCATTTTACAACCCAGCAATTTATTTATTCTTTGAGTATATTGGTTGGCTTTTTAGCAGGACTAGGGACTGTATTAATTAAAAATTTGACACATTTTATCCAATCAATTTTACAAGGTAAAATGATTGTTGATTACCATCATTCCTTATATTTTGTATTTCCATTGATAGGCTTGGTACTTGTTTTTTTGATTCAGAAGTATCTGATCCCAAAGAAGATTGGGCACGCCATTCCTTCGACGCTGTTTTCATTGTCTAAAAGGAAGGGGCTTATCGAAAGGTATAAAATGTATGCATCTCTAATTACGGCGCCATTAACTGTTGGGTTTGGAGGTTCTGTGGGGTTGCAAGGACCGGCTATAAGTACCGGTGCTGCCATTGCGTCAAATATTGCACAATTTTTTCACACAAGTGCAAGAAACAGGACTTTGTTAATTGGTTGCGCTTCAGCAGGTGCCGTTGCCTCAATGTTTAAGGCTCCTATTGCGGCAGTTATTTTTGCAGTAGAAATTTTCAGTCTTGACCTGGCGTTTGCGTCTATGATACCCCTTTTACTTGCTTCGGTTTCAGCGGTAATAACTTCATACTTTTTTCTGGGCTCGGAAGTGTTATTTAGATTTGAGATTCAAGATAAATTTTCTATGCATGACCTCCTCTTTTATGTGGTTTTAGGGATTGGCTCGGCAATAGCATCCGTATACTTTTCTAAAATGTATTTTTGGATAACTGGTTTGTTTGATAAAATTGAAAGCTCAGTAAAAAGGCTTTTGATTGGAGGTGTTATAATAGGCGTTTTGTTGTTTTTTATTCCTCCTCTTTATGGTGAAGGTTTTGAGCTTATCAATAATTTGCTTGCGGGAAACCATTTAAAAGCCATTGGGGATATTCCTTTTATCGAGGTGGTTGAAGAGAATATTTGGTTGGTTATCATGCTTCTTTTTGGTATAACAGTGTTTAAAGCGGTTGCCATGACTGTTACTTTCTCTGCTGGTGGAGTTGGGGGTATTTTTATTCCAACTTTGGTAATGGGAAGCGCACTTGGGAATGTCTATGCCAAGATAGTAAACAACCTTGGGTGGGATATGAGCATCTCAGAATCTAATTTCACTTTGATTGGCATGACTGGTCTCATGGCTGGGGTCTTGCACGCGCCATTGACTGCTATTTTCCTGATAGCTGAAATAACCGGAGGTTATGAATTATTTGTGCCCTTAATGATTGTGTCGGCAATTTCTTTTTCCATGACCCGCTATTATGTATCAAACTCAATTTATACAATGGAATTGGCGAAAAAAGGAGAATTATTAACTCACGATAAAGACAAGAATGTGTTAATGATGATGCAGAAAGGCAAGCTTGTGGAGAGAGATTTTATAGTGATTAAACCTGATTATAGTCTAGGCGAAATGCTCAACAAAGCTGTTACTAAATCTAAAAGAAATATTTTTCCGGTAGTTAATGATGAAAATGAATTCTTAGGAATTTTATTACTTGACGATATTAGAAGTATCATGTTTGACCAAAGCATGTATGACAAGATTCATGTTGAAGAATTGATGCATAGTGCTCCTGATATCATATTTTATGAGCGTGATAACATGTCAGTAATCATGAATAAATTCAAAGAAACCGGAGCTTGGAACCTACCAGTTGTCAAAAATGGAATATATCACGGGTTTATTTCCAAGTCAAAATTGCTAACGGCTTATAGAAGACAACTTATCCAAGTTACTCCTTAAGAAAGTTGATTACGGTATCTGGAAAGTCAGTAAACCCTCCATCCAGATTGATATCGTAAAAACCAAACTGCAGCAAAGCTTCAAAATCATCGAAATTAGGATGCTCATCCTGCCTAAAGGTATAGGCATGAACCTTTAAATTCAGCTCATGAGCCTTATCAACCAATGAATTTCCTTTAGTTTTTCCCATTCCAGCCAGAAGCAGTTGCTCTATAGACGGGCCAATAGCATCAGCATAGCTTGCATACTTTTCTAAATGCTCAGAACCTTCCGGGAATTCAAGTAATTGAGTCAGAAATAAATTACATTTCAATTCTTCACGAATTCGTTGCAATTCCATGGCGTCAAAGCATTGTAAAATGCACGCATCTGACTTTTCCCTATAGCCGTAATCACTCAATATTTGAAGTACAATTTTGGATATGTCTTTTCCTTGTTCTTTATGGAAAGAAGGATTTTTAATCTCAGGATAAATACCAATATTTTTTCCAGTACTCTTGTTTAATCCTTGAATGACCTCAATTTCCTGCTGAAGGCTATGCAATTTAAAACTAGATTCTTTTAAAGGAAATCGATTTGGAAAAACTGCTTTTTTTGTTTTATAGTTGATGCGCTCATTCACTGAAAGCGTCATTAATTGGGCAAAAGTGAAATCAATTACATAAAACCGACCATCTTTTCTTGACATGTCTGGATATAATGAAGCCACGTTGGTAACCTCTCCCAGATAAATATCATGAATTACAATAGGGACATCATCTTTACTGAGTACCAAATCTTGTTCAATATAATCTGCATTCATTGCATGCGCCATGGTCTTTGACTCCATAGTGTGTTCAGGAACATAGCCAGAGGCACCTCTATGTGCAACGACAATTTTATCAGATGCATCTTTTGATGGCATATTACAAGATAATAATGAGATTAATAGAACGGTTATAAGGTATCTAGACAAATTTATCAATTCTGAAATAATATTAATTTAAAGATAAGACATTTTGTAATTTAGCTGCAAAATAAATGGATAGATGAAAATTGTATTGAGATTATTGTTGATTGCTGTATTGATATTGATAGGTTTTGGCTATTATTTAAATCTTGAGGCCTCAGGTACCGGAGAGAAATTCATTGGATTTGGCGTGGTGTTGTTTGCATTTATTCTCATGCCACTGTTTATCTATTCCAGGTATAGGGATAAAGATTTAAGAAATTACTCCTTTAAGGATTTTGCCAACCCTCCAGATAAGAAAAAGGAAGACTAGTTCAAGTTTCTTTTCTGAATGAAAAATCGACTAATAATTTCACTACATTCTTTTTCCATCACACCACCAATAACAGTCGTTTTAGGATGTAACATTGTTTTATGACGCTGATAACCTCTTTGTGGATCATAGGCCCCAAAGATAATTTGATCTATCTGTGTCCAGTAACTTGCACCAGCACACATCTGACAGGGCTCCATGGTTACATAAAGGGTACATTTTTTTAAATATTTCCCACCTAAATAATCTGCAGCTGCTGTAAAGGCCTGCATTTCTGCATGAGCGGTAACATCATTTAAAGTTTCAGTGAGGTTATGCGCTCTTGCTATAATTTTGTCACCGATCACTATAACGGCACCAATGGGCACCTCGTTTTTATCAAAAGCATTTTCGGCTTCGATAAAAGCTTTTTTCATAAAATATTCATGTGTAAAAGGACTATCCATGATTAAAAATCAGTTTTAATGGCTTTAAACCCTTCATCAAATTCATCCAGAATTTTTTGCATGACCTGAGGATCTTTATTCGTGTAAAATACCCTGTTGATCTCTCCTGACTCCGGATTTATCAAATTCTCTCCCTGCAGAATAACTTTTGTTTGTCTTGCAATTGCCTCGCCTGAATCGATTATACCAACTTTATCACCAACGATTTCTTTAATTTGATCAGTCAGAAATGGATAATGAGTGCAGCCTAATACGAGATGATCAATATTTTTTTCCAACATAGGTTGGATATGTTTATTCAACAGATCCGTCATTTCAGGAGAATGCATATCGCCAGATTCAATAAGGCTAACAAGACCTTCTCCCACTTTTTCAACTACATCAACACCTTGCGCAAAACGCTGGGAAGTTTCAAAGAGCAACTCACTATTCAAGGTGCTTTTTGTAGCAAGAATTCCTACAACTTTAGTTTTAGATTTTAATGCAGCAGGCTTGATGGCAGGTTGAACGCGTATAAAAGGTATATCGTAATTTTCTCTCAAAAATTTGACCGCGTTAGTCGAGGCGGTGTTACAGGCAACAACAATCAATTTGCAGTCGTGAGATAATAGAAATTCTGTATTCTTAACGCTAATAGCGATTATCTCTTCTTTGGATTTTTCACCATAGGGCGCATTTTTACTATCAGCCAGATATATAATATTTTCATGAGGAAGCAGTCTATGGATCTCTTCATAAATAGTTAATCCTCCTACTCCAGAGTCAAAAATTCCGATTGGGCTCTTATGCATAAAATATATAAAACTTATTGTTTTGGCTCCACCAAAGATAATTGTAGTTTTGTATTCGTGACCAAAAAACATTTAGAAAATATCAACAATTCAGGTGATTTAAAGAAATTATCGCTTGGTGAACTCAGTCCTTTAGCTAAGGAACTTAGGGATTTTATTATTGATATTGTTTCAGTTAAAAAAGGACATCTGGGGGCCAGTTTAGGAGTTGTTGAGTTGACAATTGCCTTACACTATGTATTTGATACTCCTGATGATTTATTGGTTTGGGATGTTGGTCATCAGGCATATCCGCATAAGATCTTGACAGGAAGAAGAGAATTGTTTCATACAAACAGAGAGTTTGGAGGGATATCAGGTTTTCCGAAGTTAGGAGAGAATGAGTATGATGCATTTGGTACAGGACATTCATCAACCTCTATTTCTGCCGCCTTAGGCATGTCTATTGCTTCAAAACTAAAGGGCGAAACAAATAAGCAGCATATTGCGGTTATTGGCGATGCCAGTATTGCCAGCGGAATGGCATTTGAAGGATTGAATCACGCTGGAGTTGCCGATTCCAATTTACTCATCATTTTAAACGATAATGAGATGGGTATAGACCCGAATGTAGGCGCCTTGAAGAATTACCTCACCTCGGTAAAACAAGGAGTGGATACCCATCAAAAGAATTTATTTGAGGCACTTGACTTATCCTATTCAGGGCCGATTGACGGACATAATATAAATTTGTTAGTTGAAGAGCTAGAGAGACTTAAAACGGTTGCTGGCCCTAAATTACTTCATGTTATTACCAAAAAAGGCAAAGGGCTACGAAATGCCGAAAATGACCAAGTCACTTACCATGCACCAGGACCATTTGATAAGGTATCAGGCGAACTGATCAGTAAAGATGAACTGGATTTACCCTTAAAGTTTCAAGATGTTTTTGGCTTAACATTGGTTGAGTTGGCTGAAAAAAATAAAAGAATTGTTGGTATTACACCAGCCATGCCAACGGGCTCCTCCTTGAAGTATATGATAGAAAAATTTCCGGAAAGAGCTTTTGACGTTGGCATAGCAGAACAGCACGCTGTTACATTAGCTGCTGGATTGGCTACCCAAGGTATGCTGCCTTTCTGTGCTATTTATTCAACTTTTCTTCAAAGAGCCTATGACCAAATTATTCATGACGTTGCCTTACAGAATTTACCAGTCGTTTTTTGTATTGACAGAGCAGGATTAGTAGGTGAGGATGGTCCTACGCATCATGGTGTGTTTGACATAGCATTTTTAAGTTGCATCCCAAATATGAGCGTTTTTTCTCCTATGGATGAAATTGAATTAAGAAATATTTTATTTAGTGTTCAATCAGGTTTAAACGGACCTATAGCTATAAGATATCCAAGAGGGAGAGGTAGTAAATCAGACTGGAAAAAAAAGTTTGAAACGATAGAAATTGGTAAGGGAAGAACTATCAGAAAAGGAAAAAATATTGCTATTTTGACACTTGGCCCTATTGGTGAAGTGATCAGAAAATTATGTAAAAAAGATAAATATTTAGACTTGGGTCATTATGATATGCGTTTTTCCAAACCACTTGACGAAGACCTATTAACTCAGATTTATGCTGGCTATGGTCATATAATTACAATTGAAGAAGGAGTAGTCAGGGGTGGGCTTGGCGAAGCTGTTTTAGCACATGCTAATGGTAAAACAGGAATAAATGTTCAAATACAAAACATGGGTATACCAGATTTGTTTGTTGAACATGGTAATATAGATCAGTTAAACAGGAAAGTAGGTCTGGATGAAAAAAGTATTGAAATCCAAATTGACAATATAATAAACGGCGAAAATTGTTAAATTCGCTTTTCTATTTTTCTGAATGATTAGAACAATCAAAATATGTTTTTTTCTATTAGTTGTTTCAACAGTTAATGCGCAGGTCAAAGATTCGGTCAAGGTCGCTGTAGCAATTGATACCATGGCTTTGGTCCAAAGTCTTGACAGCTCATTTATTTCAACTAAAGATTATCCCAGAAATGATGGGGTATTGGATAGCATACAAGTAGATTCTTTAGCTAAACCAAAAATGATATCCATTGAAAGGGCTTTATTAGACTCTTTATTACGTCCTTATTATCATATTGAAATCGATTCAAGTAAAACGAATGCTTATGGCAGAGATATAATTATTACTCCGAAATATAGGATGGTGATTGATGAGTACTCCCTCGATACAATGTATGTTCCTATACCTAAAAAGATCGAATATTTTTCCAAAATGAAAACCTATGGTATTGATACGATAGGCTTTTCAAATGCCATAGAATTGGTAAGCATCAAAAGAACAAAAGAAGTGGTTGTACCTGTATGGTGGAAACATAAAAACAGTATTGGATTTGATCTTAATGAAGTGGCTTTTGTCAATTGGAATGCAGGTGGTGTGAATTCAATTTCCGGATTATTTAAAGTTGAATTCGCAAGATTGTACGAAAAACTATATACGCTTTGGAATAACGAAGTATCGGCAAGATATGGGCTGAATAATCAACAGAACACGGGTTTGATTAAAACGGATGATGAAATTAGAATAGCATCATCTTTTGGTTATAGAAAGGATACTGTTTCAAATTGGTATTATACAGCACAAGTCAGTTTTAGAACCCAATTTACTGATGGTTATAACGAACCAGATGATGAAGATCCTATTTCAAGGTTTTTTGCTCCGGCCTATTTTCATTTAGGAGTTGGAGGTCGCTATAATTTAAGAGAAGAACTCTTCTCAATTTATATGTCGCCACTTACTTTGAAGTCAACCTATGTCTTGGATGAGAAGCTGTCAAACGAGGGCGCATTTGGAGTGAAACCAGGAGAACGTTCTCGACATGAACTAGGAGTTTTGATCCAGACCAAATGGGAAAAGGAGATTTTTAAAAACGTAGCCATGGTAAACAATCTTGATTTGTATTCAGATTATATCAATGAATTTGGAAATATTGATGTTGATTGGATTTTGAGTTTTCAGTTTAAGATCAATAAACTATTCCAGGCGAGCTTTCGAAGCCATTTGATATATGATGATGACATTAAAATAAAGGAGACTAACGAAGACGGAGAAGTGATCACTTCAGGTGCTCGTGTCCAATTGAAACAGCAATTAGGAATTGGAATAATTTATAATTTCTAATCAATAAGCCCTAATTCAAATCAATTCCTTTGATTTTTTTATGCAATAAAATAGCATAACTATCCGAAAAATTAGCAATAAGATTACAAATGCTTAAAATCCTTTTATAGAGATCATCAGAAGTTTGTTTATAGCGATCGGGTAAAAGCATTAAAACCAATTTATCATAATTTGATTGCGTACCCTCATGCTTATTATTTACAGCCTTAAGAAACACTTGTAATAAATCAGCAATAACCTGATAACCGGCTATTTCTTTTTCTACGACCTCTTTGCTCTGGTAGATTTTTTCGACGCTAAGTTTAATAATATCATTTACTTGAGCTTCATACTTACATTTTTCAAGTAATGAATGATGAAAGTTGCCTTCAAGAATTTCTTCTTCATTTGCAATAAAAATTCTGGCAGCCTCTTGAATTAAATTCCCTATTGCCAGGGCCCTCAGATAACTAATGCGATCTTGGGTGTTTTGTAAAGAATTATATTTTTTGGTATTAATCGTGTCTCGCACCAGGTTGATGAGGTATTCTAATGCATAATCTTCAGAAATCAATCCTAGATTTATGCCGTCTTCAAAGTCAATGATGGTATAGCAAATGTCGTCAGCTGCTTCAACTATATAAGCCAATGGATGCCTGCTAAAGGAGACATCTTTATCGTTACCTGTTTTTTTTAATCCTAACTCAAAGGCCAATTCTTTAAAGAAATCGAGTTCAGATTGAAAGACACCATATTTTTTGTCTGCAATATGCCTGGTAGGTTTTTTAGGAAGCGATTCCTTAGGGTATTTTATAAAGGCTCCTAAAGTGGCATAAGACAGACGAAGACCTCCTTTTATATTATTAACAGATTCACATAAGATTTTAAATCCATTGGCATTGCCTTCAAAATCGATCAGGTCTTGCCATTGTTTAGCACTTAATTGTGATTTAAAATGCTGGCCTTTGCCAGAAACGAAGTACTCTCCAATCGATTTTTCTCCACTGTGGCCAAATGGGGGGTTCCCAATATCATGAGACAAAGCCGCTGCTGCGGTAATGGCTCCAAAGTCATTTGAACGATATCCCTTTACTTTTAAGTCAGGGTATTTATCAAGAACATATTTACCAATTGTGCGACCCAAAGATCTTGCCACCACTGAAACTTCGAGACTATGTGTTAGCCTTGTATGTACAAAATCAGTTTTTGAAAGTGGTACAACCTGGGTTTTATCCTGCAAGCTTCTAAATGAATCAGAAAAAATAATTCGATCAAAATCTACTTCAAAACCTAAACGGGCTTCATCTTGATCAATTCTTTTTCTGTCAGATTGATCCCCAAATCTTTTCAAAGAGAGTAACTTTTCCCAATTCATGCTTTTATTTTTTAGGAGTGAAAGATACATTATTTTGAATATTTCAAGGATGGAATAAGGCCTAAAATAATAAGTTTTCAAAGGACTTATAACGTCATATAATATAGGATTTGAACAATATTTTAAAAATTTGACAATTGTAATGAATTCTGCTTTATATTTAAAGTCTAATTAGACCTTAAAAAATAATGGAGAATATTTACTTTTTAATGATCGTGGCTTTAATCGTTCTGGCCGTGGCTGATTTAGTGGTAGGTGTCAGTAATGATGCCGTTAATTTTTTGAATTCAGCTCTTGGTTCTAAGGCGGTTTCTTTTAGAACTATTATGATTGTTGCCAGTCTTGGGATTGCTTTTGGAGCCATCTTTTCAAGTGGAATGATGGAGGTAGCAAGGAAGGGAATATTTGTTCCTGGCGAGTTTTATTTTAATGAAATAATGATCATTTTCCTGGCGGTAATGATTACCGATATACTATTACTCGATTTTTTCAATACCCTCGGGATGCCCACATCAACAACAGTTTCAATAGTTTTTGAACTGTTAGGAGCAGCCGTAGCCATGGCCTTGATCAAAATAGGGGCTGATAATGGCTCTTTTGGAGATGTAATAAATTATATCAACACAGAAAAGGCAACAGAGATCATTTTAGGAATATTACTCTCTGTGGTAGTGGCTTTTTCGGTAGGTGCGATTGTTCAGTATATTTCAAGGGTTTTACTTTCATTTGATTTTGAGAAAAAGGCAAAATGGGTAGGAGCAGTTTTTGGTGGATTTGCCTTAGCGGCGATAACCTATTTTATATTTATTAAAGGTTTAAAAGGAACAGATTATTACGCAAATATCAAACCAATGATAGAGGGGAAGACCCTAATGATTGTGAGCGTAAGTTTTATAATCTGGACACTACTTTCCTATATTTCTGTTGTAGTATTTAAGTTAAACATTTATAAGGTAATTATTATCATCGGTACATTTGCACTTGCTTTGGCCTTTGCTGGTAATGATCTGGTGAATTTTATTGGGGTTCCTATTGCTGCATGGCAATCTTATGAGGCCTGGAGTGCTTCAGGAATTCCGGCCACTGAATTTAGTATGGGTGTGCTCAGTAAAAAGGTGCCTACACCTACCTTGTTTCTTGTAGCGGCAGGGCTGATTATGGTCCTTACTTTATGGTTGTCAAGTAAGGCAAAAAATGTAGTTAAAACATCAATTGATCTTTCTAGTCAAGAAGATACGAAAGAGCGATTTGAACCGCATTGGTTGTCTAGAAACTTAGTGAAGTTGACCATGATGATTTCTCAATATTCGAGCACGGTAATACCTAAACCAATATTGAACAAAATTGACAAGCAATTTACGAAACCCGTTATTAAACTTACAAAGGATAAAAGTCATGAACTTCCTGCCTTTGATATGGTTAGAGCTGCGGTAAACCTGATGGTTGCCAGTGTATTGATTTCAATTGCCACATCTATGAAATTGCCTCTTTCCACGACCTATGTGACCTTTATGGTTGCCATGGGAACTTCTTTGGCCGATAGGGCATGGGGAAGCGAAAGCGCAGTATACAGAGTGGCGGGTGTACTCAATGTAATTGGCGGTTGGTTTTTTACTGCAATTGTAGCCTTTTTAGCTGCAGGCACTGTAGCTTACCTTATTCATTTGGGTGGACCTACAATGATTGCAGTCTTGCTTTTATTGGCTGTATTATTACTTTCCAGAAATTACATTAAGCATATTAGAAAATCAAGAGAGTTAAGAACAGAAGATACTTTAAACAAGGCTGAAAGTGGTTCAATACACGGTGTAATTGAAGAAAGTGCTGATAATATTTCAAAAGCGTTAAAACGCGTTGGAAAAATAAACACAACAACGATAAAAGCCTTGATCGATCAGGATGTAGATAAACTAAAAAAAGCCAAAGATTCTGTTGTGAAACTTGAATCAGAAGTAGAAGACCTTCAGAATAATATTTTTTACTTTATTAAGGATCTCGATGATTCATATCTAGGAGCCAGTAAGTTTTATATTGATATAATTGGAAGCCTGCAGGATGTGACGCAATCATCAAGTCTTATTGCGAAAGTAAGTCATAAGCATGTTAACAATCATCATAAAAAATTAAAGAAAAAACAAACAGAAGAACTCCTTGATATTAATGAAAAATTAGTCGCGTTGTTTGCTAGAATCAGTGAGGTGTTTGATTCGAGAACTTTTGACAGGATTGTACCAGATATTATCGATTCAAAAAAAGCATTATTAGAAGAGGTTAAGGAATCTATTCAGAAGCAGGTAGAGCGAACAAGAGAAAGTGATTCTACAAGTCCAAAGAATACGACACTTTACTTCATCATATTGTTAGAAACCAAGGATTTAATTGAGGCTTGTATGCATATTCTTAACTTGTATTATGACGAGCATGATGGAAGAAATCATGTCGAGTAGCTCTTTATAAAAGGCTTTAATTTAATAATCGAATGGACTAGTTAACTTCTAGTATACTATCTTTTTCTGTATACAGTAATTGACCTACTTCAATCAGTTTTTTTATTATATCATTTACATTGTCGTGATCATTCACCACTGAGGATGCCATATTAGTAGAAATCAGATTTTTTCGAATAAGATTATTGATATGATTACTGCCGCGTTTTGATTTTTCTTTGGCCTTTTTTCTCATATCAACGAGTTCAGCATAGCTGGTTTCTCTGTTTTCATCTATTTTAAATGTATATATAGCACGAAAAACTTTTACTATTTGTCTTCTGAATCCATTGTACTCTTTTTTAATATATTTATTGTCAGAATGAGTATACTTGCTCACATTACGCCTCAATTCATTTACATCCCTAATAACTTCCACCATTTTTCGGTTTGCAATTTTAATTTCTGAGATTCTCTTGTTTTGAGCCTTGTTAAGTTCTAATTCAGTTTGGGTTCTTGTAGCAAATTCAAGAATTTTACCATAAATAGTTTTCACTTTATGTACGTATAAATCTCTTACGTCTATATCGATCTCTTTTGTTGATTTTTTGACGAGTTCCTTGGGCTTGAGATCCGATGAAATATCACTGCGATGCATATTAAGGGCATGCGTAACAATTTCATAAACAGCATTTTCAAATAGATATTTCGTCTCATTTTCTAAAGAGGAAATGGCAGTTCCAGGGAATTCCAGACCAGACTCGTTAAGAAATTTGGGTTCATCGATATCTTTCACACGATTGTCTTTAACAAAGCGGAGAAGGAAGCGTTCCAGTTTCTTAATTAATGGAATCATAATTAATACTCCCAACACATTAAATATGGTATGAAATAGGGCTAATTTGAGCGTGAAATCATCTGCAGCAATGCCAAAACCGATTGAAAGTTGATCAACTAATCGCCTTAGGGGGTTAATAAATGCCAGTGCTACTAAACCGGTAACTAAATTAAAGATAAGGTGCGCTAAGGCTAATCTTCTTCCGGCAATATTAGATCCTACAGAACCGATCAGTGCGGTTATGGTAGTTCCGATGTTCGTTCCAATGGCCAGCGCTAAGGCATTTTCATATTCGATCTGACCGGCTGATAATGCAGTAAGAATTAGGGCTAAAGAAGCACTACTCGATTGGAGAACTGTTGTTATAAAGATGCCAATTCCGGTATAAATAATAATACCTAAGAATCCCGGCACGGCATAAATGGTAAGATCAAAATCTTGACTGAAAACATCAAAACCTTCTTTCATAAAAAAGATTCCAAGAAAAAAGAACCCTAGTCCGGTTAGTATATTGCCAAGACCCTTGAATGTTGCGCTTTTTTGGAAAGAGAAAATGATACCAAATATGAGCATCGGCATCGCCAGAATTGAGATTTTAACTTTTAATCCGAAGCCAGCTACCAGCCAAGCGGTTGCAGTTGTACCGATGTTGGCTCCAAA
This sequence comes from Lutimonas halocynthiae, assembly GCF_030409835.1. Taxonomy (GTDB): domain Bacteria; phylum Bacteroidota; class Bacteroidia; order Flavobacteriales; family Flavobacteriaceae; genus Lutimonas; species Lutimonas halocynthiae. Next base: position 204,144 of record NZ_JAUFQO010000001.1, on the reverse strand, counting down.
AATAAGACCGATTCCGCCAGCTAAAGTGATTAGGCCCGCGCTAATGAACGATATTGTAATCACTGACACAAGCGAGCTTGATTGTATAAAGGCCGTAACGATGGCTCCTAATGAAATACTTTTATACAGTTTATCAGTTGCTTTTCGCAGGATTGCTTTGAGTGGTCCTTTTGTAAATGTTTTAAAACCCTCTTCCAAAGTGATCATTCCAAACAATAGAATAGACACTCCGGCTGCTATTGTCTTAAAATTAGGATTGAAGAATAAGACGATAGCAAGGATGATTAGAACGATCAGAAAGATCCATCTTTTAATCATAAAGCTGATTTTCAATCATAAACATACTAATTACCTCACTATTTAACAACCCTGTGTCAAAATATATTAACGTATTTATTATGATTCCTTAACAATGGGATAACATTGAAAATTTCAAAAAACCATTTCTTTGCATCATAAGATTTATGATGAAAAAAATAACACTAATTCTAGCCTTTTTAACTTGTAGTATTGCTGTGGCCCAAAAGATCAAGGTACAAGGAAATGTGCTTGATGCAGCAAGTGATAATGCACCAATGGTATTCGCAACTGTTAAGGTGAAAGGTTTAGATATCAGCACAGAGACTGATATAAATGGAAATTTTGAATTATCCTTATTGAATGGAGACTATGTTTTGGTTGTTGATTTTATTGGATATGAATCTGCGGAGTTACAAAAGGTAAATATAAAAAACAAGAATGTATTGTTAGAGCCTGTAGTGATGAGATCTAAAAGGTTAAGCTATGATTTAGCAACAATTGAAGAACAGGAATAATAAAAAACAAGAAGATAATTATAAAAGTATAAGCAGTCTAGTTTTTCTTAAAAGTTGAAATAAAAAAAAGGAATCTAAACAGATTCCTTTTTTTTATAAAGTAGATTTAAAATTTAAGATCCACACATGAGACAATCATCAGGGTTTTCTCTAGATTTAATGACCATTTCTTTGAGTTCTTCACCAGTCAATGGTTTCTCTTCAACAGCCCCGGCAGGTAATGCATCAGCTTTTTTAGATACCGTAAACTGAATGGCATTTACTGCAGATTTTGTTCTCAAATAGTACATCCCTGTTTTTAATCCAGATTTCCAGGCATAGAAATGCATAGAAGTCAATTTGGCATAATCAGGATCTTGCATGAATAGGTTTAATGATTGAGATTGATCAATAAAGTAACCTCTATGGCGAGCCATATCGATAATGTCTTTCATACTCATTTCCCAAACTGTTCTGTAAAGATCTTTTAAATCTTGAGGAATAGATTCAATATGTTGAATAGATCCGTTAGCACGCATGATTTCTTCTTTCATGTCATTGTTCCACAGGCCTAGATTTACCAAATCTTCTAATAAGTGTTTGTTGACAACAATGAATTCACCTGAAAGTACACGTCTTGTATATATGTTTGATGTATATGGTTCAAAGGCTTCATTATTCCCTAGAATTTGAGAAGTTGAAGCAGTAGGCATTGGAGCTACTAATAAAGAGTTTCTCACCCCATGATCCATAATGTTTTTTCTCAGTTTTTTCCATTCCCATCTTCCGCTTAACTCATCTTCATTGATGTTCCACATGTTAAATTGGAATTCACCTTGAGAAATTGGAGAGCCTTTAAAAGTTGAATATGGTTCTTTCTCTTTTGACAATTCCATTGAAGCTGTCAGTGAAGCAAAGTATATGGTTTCAAAAATTTCTTGATTTAGTTTTTTAGCTTCCTCACTTGTAAATGGTAATCTAAGTAATATAAAAGCATCAGCTAATCCTTGAATTCCAATTCCAACAGGTCTGTGACGCATATTAGAATTTTCAGCTTCAGGTACAGGATAATAATTCTGATCGATTACCGTATCTAAATTCTTAGCCACTTTTTTAGTAACCTTGAATAATTTTTTATGATCAAAAAATTTCACACCATTCGCATCCTCAGAGATGAACATTGGAATTGCGATTGAAGCTAAATTACATACTGCAACTTCATCAGGAGCAGTGTATTCCATAATTTCGGTACATAAGTTTGAAGAACGAATTGTTCCCAGGTTCTTATGATTCGATTTTCTGTTAACTGCATCCTTGTATAGCATATAAGGGTTACCAGTTTCAATTTGAGCTTCGAGAATCTTTTCCCAAAGTTCCCTTGCTTTTATGGTCTTTCTTCCTTTTCCTACTTTTTCATACCCCGTATATAGCTTTTCGAATTCATCCCCATAAGTATCAAAAAGATGTGGGCATTCATTAGGGCACATAAGGGTCCATTCTCCATTCTCTTCTACACGCTTCATGAATAAATCTGGCACCCACATAGCGAAGAACAAATCTCTTGCCCTCATTTCTTCTTTTCCATGATTCTTTTTTAAATCAAGAAATTGGAATACATCTGCATGCCATGGTTCAAGATAAATAGCAAAAGAACCTTTTCGTTTTCCACCACCTTGATCAACATATCTCGCAGTATCGTTATAAACTTTAAGCATAGGAACAATACCATTTGAAGTTCCATTTGTACCTCGAATATACGATCCAGTAGCTCTTACATTATGAATAGAAAGGCCTATGCCTCCTGCTGACTGAGATATTTTGGCTGTTTGTTTGAGTGTATCGTAAATTCCGTCAATACTATCATCTTGCATTTGCAAAAGGAAACATGATGACATTTGTGGTTTAGGAGTACCGGCATTGAAAAGAGTAGGCGTAGCATGAGTAAAGTAGCGTTTACTCATCAGTTCGTATGTTTCGATGGCCGCATCAATATCTTCTTTGTGAATACCAATTGAAACTCTCATTAACATGTGCTGAGGTCTTTCAACTATTTCACCATTGATCTTTAGCAAATAAGATCTTTCTAAGGTTTTGAATCCAAAGAAGTCATAACCGAAATCTCTATTATAGATAATAGTCGAATCAAGTTTATCAGCATTATCCATGATGATTTGATAAACATCTTCAGCGATCATGGAAGCCTTCTTACCTGTTCTTGGATTTACATAAACATGTAAGTCTTTTACAGTTTCACTAAATGATTTTTTTGTGCTTTTATGTAAGTTGGAAACAGCAATTCTCGCTGCAACTTTTGCAAAATCTGGATGAGTAGTAGTTAAAGTGGCTGCAATCTCGGCTGCAAGGTTGTCTAATTCAGAAGTCGTAACTCCGTCATATATCCCTTCAATAACCCTCATCGAAATTTTGATGGGATCCACTAAATCATTTAATCCATAGCATAATTTTCTAACTCTTGCGGTAATTTTATCAAACATTACCGGTTCTCTTTTGCCGTCTCTCTTTACTACATACATTTATTTATTATGTTTTTTTAAGGTTAGTTACTCTCATGCCTTAGTCATGAGCCCACATTACTCGTTTAATATTGTAATATCTGAAACCGATATTACATTGAATTTGAATAGACTTTTGATCAGTTCTAAAATAGAATAAACTCAAGTCGATTCTGTAAATACTTTAAGATATTGTTAACAATTCATCGTTAATAATTATATAAATCACTAGCTGTCAACAAATTACCTTTAAAAGTTTTTAAAATATTTTTGATTGATTAAAAATCGGCATCAAAAGATATACTTCCCGTTCCGCCTGATTTTACGCCGGCCTTTTGATATTCTGAAACTCTTTTTTCAAAGAAGTTGGTCTTGCCCTCCAAGGAGATCATTTCCATAAAATCAAAAGGATTTGTAGCATTATATACTTTTTCACAGCCATATTCAAGCAATAATCTGTCAGTAACAAATTCAAGATATTGCGTCATTAGTTTTGAATTCATACCGATCAAACTAACCGGTAAAGACTCAGTAATAAATTCTCTTTCAATATTCAATGCATCTACAAGAATTTCAGTAATTCTTTCTTTAGGCACTTTATTCATGATATGATTTTGATGTAGATATACAGCAAAATCTGAATGTAAACCTTCATCACGATTAATCAATTCGTTCGAAAAGGTTAAACCAGGTAAAAGGCCTCTTTTTTTCATCCAGAAAATGGAACAAAAACTTCCGGAAAAGAATATTCCTTCAACAGCCGAAAAAGCAATAAGTCTTTCAGCAAAACTATCACTGTCAACCCATTTTAAAGCCCAGTCAGCTTTCTTTTTGATCGCAGGAAATACATCAATAGCTTTAAAAAGCTCATTTTTTTCACTTTCGTTTTTTATATACGTATCGATCAATAAAGAATAAACTTCTGAATGAATATTTTCCATCATCAATTGAAATCCGTAAAAGAATTTGGCCTCGGTATATTGAACTTCGCTCACAAAATTCTCCGCAAGGTTTTCATTAACTATACCATCAGAAGCTGCAAAAAATGCTAAAATGTGCTTAATGAAGTACTTTTCATCATCTGTTAGTTTGTTATCCCAATCAATAACATCTTGTTCTAAATCTATTTCTTCAGCTGTCCAAAAAGAAGCTTCTTGTTTTTTGTACCAGTCCCATATATCGTTATGTTGAATTGGAAAAATGACAAATCTGTCTTTGTTAGGACGTAAAATAGGTTCAATATTTGACATATTATTGGGTTGTTATTTAAATGATGAATAAATAATTGGGAGAATTATGTGGCAAAGATTCCACATTTTGTTTGAATATAAAATCTTAGTTATTCACATTGATGTGAAAGTTTTTAACACAGTAGTTAAGAAGTATTTTTTAGGCCCTTTTGGCATGAAGAATTGAAAATAAGTCAAGAGAGGTACTTCCCAAAAGAACAGGTGTTTACCAATAAAAATAAAAATTATTTCTTCGAATTAAGTTATTTTGTCATGAATTGACCAAGATTCATAAGTTGGTATTCATTCATATTAATTGTGTTTTTTATGGATTGAATATCAATTACGGTCATGGTAGTTGTTTCATTATTTTCTGAATTCTCATAGTGCATTTCCATCATAAAACCCTTAGCTTCTTCAGGAATTGTATTAAATGAATTCCCTCCCAATGACTTACTGAGGTTGAAAAACATATTCTTTTGAAACAGCTCTAAATCTTCGGTTACCCAGAAAGAAAATGTATTTGATTCATTGGTAGAGATAAATTCGTCACATGTATGACCCAGAATTTTCTTCGTTCTACCAGTTTTTTTAATAGAGTTGAAATCAGTTTGAACAGAATCCTTTTCGTTCTCTTCGATTGCAATATTTTTTATTTTGTCCATTGAAAGAACCTGTGCCATTTTTTGCTCTTTCATAATTACAATCATGGCTTTGTTCTTTTCATCTAAAATACTCAACATTGAACTTGGCATATCACGTGAATCAGGAGATTCATTACCCTGAACTCGAGTTGCCATATATTCAGAATTATCTGAAAACCACATTTCATAATTTACGATGGAAGGTTTGTCATTTCCAGTGATTTCCATCTTATACATTACTTTTTTATCAAATGCATAGGAATCTTCTACAGGTATAGACTCACCTCCTGCAAGCATCATTTGATTTAATTGATTTTGGTAATCAGATTGATATTCAGGATCTATATTCAAAAGACTGTCCATAGCTTTACCAGTTTCCTGGGCGGATTTCTCCGCTACTTTTTCAATGACAACCTCTTCGGTTGCTTCCTGAACTCTTTTCTTAAGCTTTTTAAGTAATTGTGCTTCGAGGTTATTGATAGAAATAATACTAATCAAAAGGGATAGGCTAATCAATTTGTAAAGTCTCATAATAAATAGGTTTGGGGGTTTGACTTCATCTATAAAGTTAAGAAAAAGAACGACTTTAACCTAAAAAGGGCCCTATTATCAGGCCCTTCCTTGATGATTCTCTTTTATCAAGAGAAACAATACATCCAAAATACTCTTAGGTTTATATTTTGACTCAAATTTTATTCAAGTGCATTGATTGGTGCACAGTAGTCCTTTGAGGTAAACATCAAATCGAAATTATTTTAAAAATAATAAGGAAACGATGGATAAACTAAGCGTTTATGAAGTTGGCAGATTTTTCAAGAACCAATGACAAATGTTCAGGTATTGATGAGGATTCCCAGGGCTGAGCACTCCCAAATGAATGATTTGCGTCATCAATCACGGAAAGTTGTGTTTTAGGATTCCAGGAATTAAGAAGCTGGGCTTCTTTCAATGATACCGTTTCATCTTTACTTCCATGTAGAATTAAATATGGGATAGATAATGAATTGACTGCCGTTTTTATGGTGAGCGAAGATTCATGCTCTTTAAAATTGGTATAAAACTGAAAATAATGAGGCATTTCTTGTTTGGTTCGTGCGTTTGTGACATAAGCTACCCCGTTTTCTTTCCATGATTCAAGTTGCTCACCAACTGGAAATCTGCTGGCAAAATCCGAAACACCGGCCCAGGTGATCACTCTTGAGATGCGTTTATCTGATGCGGATTTTAAGAGTACAATGCCTCCGCCTCGTGAATGACCAATTAAGGTAATACTTTGTTTATTAATCTCGTTTTCATAAATTTTAGAATTATAGACCCATGATATGACACTGTCTAAATCATCTAATTCTTTGATGAAATTATTTTGTCCAAAGGCTTCCAGGTCAGGAAAATCTATTGGCTGTTCTTTGGTACCACCATTATGTGAGAAATTCATTTTAAGAAAGAAAACATCCTGTTCGGCGAATGACTCGGCAATCAGATTCCATGCACCCCAATCTTTATAGCCTTTATAACCATGACAGAAAATAACGATATTCTTTGGGGCCTCATTTTTTTTGAAGTAAACATCTGCTAAAATTGGTTTATTATGCCTGCCTTGGATTTCTATATTTTTGATCGTATTCATTTTTGTGTTTAAAAAGTTTTTATTCAATAATTAAAAATGGGTAGTTCTTTCTCAAGAAAAGGAGTGTGCGTATTAAATAGTTCCAATATTAACTTGTCGAGTTCAAGCACAAATGATTTTAGAATTTCATCTGTAATTTGACCTCCTCCAAAGGCCATAAACCCAGCCTTAAGGTTTTTGAGTGAAACGATGCCGCTTTGCAAGTTGAGCTCGTCTATTGGTCTGTCTGATTGATTTAAATACATGTACGCATAGGTAAGGACCTGAAAACTCTTAGAAAATTTTTCTTCAGAACCTAAAAGGCTCCAATCTTTGATTTTAAGTTGTGTAGGTGAAACCTTTCCGGTTTTATAATCCATTATTCTTATTGAACCATCCACCTGATCTATTCTATCAATTTTCCCCTTCAATTTTACTTTAAAATCAAGACCCTTAACCTGATGTTGCATACTAATGGGTATTTCAAGTCCTAAAAGTTTAATGTTTTTACCTTTTTTCAGTTCACTTAGTTCAAATTCCAGGAAATTTAAAATAAATTGTTTCGCAATTTCAAAGGCCAAAAAATTCTTTCCAGAGGTAATAGAAGTCAATGAAAAACTTTTACTGAATTGCTGACTCACGTGCTCATCGACATGTTGAATCATTTGTTTTATATCATCTGTTTTTAAAAAACGATTTACATAAGGCGTATACAATTGCTCTAAAGTGTCATGAATTATCGTTCCGAACGTATTTGCGGCAATAGTTTCTTCTACTTCCTTAAATTCTTTGATACCAAGAATACTTCTCTTGTAAAAATCTAAAGGGTTTCTGATATAGTTGGTCAAAGAACTAGGGGAAAACCCTTTTAATGCAATTTCCTTTAACCTTAAAACAATCGATTCATTCTTGTCTATTGAATTTAAGTGGGTAGGATCAGCTTGAAGCTTAGGGTGAATTGTTTTCTTTTTAAAAGTCACCTGATCAAGTTGCCCTAATGCCTTTGCTACTTCCAATTGTCTGATAAAACGACTTGGCTCCCCCGAACCAAAATCATCTGTAATATTGTTGTAGATCAAATATACATTCTCAGCCCTGTGAAAAAGCCTGAAAAAGTGAAATGAAAATATGGCATCCTTTTCAAAAAAAGTAGGAATTTTTTTTTCGAATTTGATATCCATGGGAATAAAGGAATTGTTTGTTCCTGAAGCAGGCAAGAACCCTTCATTTACCGAAGAGATAATGATATTCTTAAAATCAAGTCCTCTGGATTCAAGTAAGCCCATGATTTGAAGTCCTTCGAGAGGCTCCCCTTGAAATGATAGTTTTTCAGTTTTAAGTATTTGCTGAAATATTTGATAAAGGGAACTAAGGTTATCAATAAAGCCATAGTCTTTGTTGAGATTCGACAGTTGAATAAAAATATCATTGTATCTGAATAAATACTCAATATGAAGGTTGTTCTGATCCTTGGATTTTCTAAAAACATCAATTATTTGAATGATACTGTTGATGATTAAATCAATCGGTTGATCCCAACCTTTAAAAATAAGATTGAAAAGTTGTTGAAGGTCTTCACAATCTTCTACAAGAGACAAGATTTTGGCTTCAGGGATAAAGATCGTTTTTTCTGTATAAAGAATGGATTTTAAGCGCATCTCAACTTGTGGATGCTTTATCCAATGACTTTTTAAAAATGGATCGTTTAAAAGTGCCGTAAGATCTTTATAGTAGTATGTTTGTTCTTTTTTCCATTTGGTCTTGTTTAAATGTAAATTAAAAAGAGCCTGAAAAAAAGAGCTTAAAGAAATATTCTGTAATTCATAACCCATTGTGATATTTGCTTTGGCAATTTCCAAGGGCATCGAATTCAAAAGTGAAGGAAGCAATTTTTCATTTCCGAGGATAACGGCAGTGTCTTCAATGTCTCCTGCCGCATGAAGTTCCTTTAACAGTGACCCAACATGTTTTATTTGCGTTATGTTTTTGGGTAAGCCGTGAAAATGAATTGTTTTTGGGGTATTAATGTTTGATTCTTTCCATTTAAAATCATTTGAGATATAATAAGGCCAGGATCTTTGGTATTTTTTAAAAAATTGAGCTGATTGATTATTCGATTTTTCGTAAAATTCATCATGATCCCAATAAATAGAGGCTAGCTCACTTACCAACAAATCTTGAATGATTTCTTCTTCGGCTTTATTAAGCGCATTGAAGGCTGCAAAAACGAACTTATGATTAGCGTTCTCTGATTTAAAAGTAGGCAAATATTCCAAGGCTAGCCTATACACGAGCCCTTGATAACCTGTGTTTTTTGCTAAAAGATGCTTTTTAAATGCGGAATGATAGGTGATAATCTTCTCAAAGAATGATAAGTACTTCTCAACCATAGGGCTTGCTGAGGGCTCATCAGGGAACCACTGCTCGATGCGTTTTGTTTCACCGAGATATTTTAAAATCGATGCTGTATCAAATAAATTACTGTCAAGGTCATTAAAATCTTGTATCAGAATGCTGGCCCATTTGGAAAAGTTTTCAAAACTATCACATTCATGTTGAGCTGTATTCTCTTTGTAAATTCCATAGAATTCAAATAAGAGGTTGACAGTATCCAAGATTTCAAAACCTGTTATTTCTTTGACGAAATCTTCAATGCTTAGTACTCGTGGTAAAAAAGTAACCTCATGAAGCTGTTCCTTTAATAGTGTCTTTAAAAAGATACCTGATCTTTTATTAGGAAGTACAAATGTGATATCTGAAACAGGGTGCCGATCTTTTAATACTTCAGAAACTACTTTTAACAGGAAGGATTGCATAGTTCAAATGTAAACATTATTGCATAAAAAAAACCATCGATCAAATGACCGATGGTTTTATTTTTAATATCTAAGATAGATTATCTTTCAGCGTATTCAGAGAATATTTCAACTCTTCTGTTTTGCTGTCTTCCTTTACTTGTTTTGTTATCTCCAATTGGACTTGCAGAACCAAATCCTTTAGCTGTGATCATGTCAGCAGGGAAACCTTTATCAACTAAGTAGGCTCTAACTGCATCAGCTCTTGCTTGAGACAATTTATTGTTAATTTTATCACTACCAGTACTATCAGTATGACCTTCAACATCAAATCTTAAGTTTTGGTATTGGTTAACAATTTTACTAACCTGCTCCATTCTGATTTCAGTTTCATCTGTAAATTTAGAACTACCAGTTACGAAGTAAATCGCTCTTGCTAAATCTGTAATTTCTTTTTGAACTTCAGCAGAAACTATTGGACAACCATTGTTTTCAGCAACACCCGCAATATTTGGACATTCGTCATCTTTGTCTGGGATACCGTCACCGTCAGCATCTGGCCAAGGACAACCTTCATTTTCAACAGGACCAGCAACATCTGGACATCTGTCATCTTTATCTGCAACACCGTCACCATCTCTATCAGGACATCCGTTTAATTCAACAAGACCAGCTTCAGTTGGACAAGCGTCATCTTTATCTGGTACACCGTCACCGTCAGTATCAGGACAACCATTAAATTCAGCTAAACCAGCTTCTGTAGGACAAGCGTCTTCAGAATCTTGGATTCCATCACCGTCAGTATCAGGACAACCATTGAAAGCTTCTAAACCAGCAACTTCTGGACAAGCATCATATTTGTCATAAATTCCATCACCATCAGCATCACGTGCACCAAATTTAAATACTAAGGCTGCAGAATGTTGGAAGTGAGGTAATAAAACATCTTCGTCAAAAGAATGCTTATATTTTGTTTGAACATTAACACCGAACATTTCGCTAAACCAGAAATTCAAACCTAAACCAGCATTAGCTGTTCCGTTTCCTTCTCCTTCTAACCAAGTGTAACCACCACCAGCGAAGATGTATGGATCAATCCATGTTGGTTCTTTTACAAAACCAAATTTAACATCAAGATCAGCAGCTGTATAAGTCATACTACTAACTCTTACATCACCAATTTTAGTGATTTTGTTGTAAGATCCAGTTAATCCAACAGAGAAACCACTACCTACGTAGTAACCTACTCTTAGGCTAGAAAGAAGCCCAGCTGTATTCCAATGGTCAGTGTTGAAAAAATCTTCACCAAAACCACCAACGGCCATAGGATCATCACCATCATCATATGGTGTAGCAATAGGAGCACTATCTGTATCTGCTCCGGTAGGATAGAAGTCAACCGCGTTGGTTCCCAACTCAATAATCCACCGATTATCTTTATCCTGTGCACTAATATTGTTCGCAAAAACAACAACCAATGCGATTAATAATACTCGTTTTAAATGTTTCATTGTAATCAATTTTAAATTATAATCTTTTAATTGTTAAGTAAGCTTAAATTTTAAGTAATATTTAACAAATATATAAAAACTTGCCAAATAACTCACTTTAAGCATTTTTTTTTTATTTCTCTACTTTCAAAGTGGCAGATAATAAAAGCAATCGGCGGAAATTTCTAATAAAAAACCGCTCTATTATCTACAATGTCAGCATTCTCTTTTAGGGCTTCAAAAATGAGTAAACTTCTACCCGATAACGTACGCTCCAAATTCTTTTTATTTCCATTGTAATTTTGTAATTCAGCAGGCAAGGTCTTTTTAGTGACTGTCGCAAAAGCAACACCACTTTTCCCAATAATGTTTTTTGCCAGTTGATTTTCCTCTAAAGAAGTAACAACACCTGATATATCAACAAATCTCCCTACACCTGCAAATACAGGGCTGGTATTTGAAACTGCCAAACTACTACTCTTTGTAACGTTGTTCTGAGTAGCTATTTCATCAAGAGTTGACCCGGTAGATCTTTCTTTGATTAATGCAGCTTTCTTTTCATTGAGAACGATATTTCTTACATTTTGACCTTTTCCGGATAATCCTGCTTTATTTTTTGCAGACAATTTCACTACTGCATAACCATTGTCAAGATCAAATCTTTTGATGCCACCAACTTCTGTAGCATCTTCAAATGTCCAACGAACTATTTGTCTTTGAGAACCTAATTCAGCTATATTGTCATCAAATACTTCAAGACTTAAGACAGGTCTTACTGAAAATCCCTTTTCTTTTGCTAGTTCATTGATGTCTTTTCCAGCTGAAAGATCAGCGGCAAAAGTTTCTGCTAGTTCAAAAACATTGTTTTCAGTTGTTTCTGATGGGTCTATTTTTCTTGAGAAAGTAGCGATTTGAACGTTTTTTTGTTTGTTTTTTTGTTCTTCAATGCGAATAACATGATAACCGAACTGAGATTTTACAACTCCCATATCGCCAACCGCGTTTTCAAAACTATAATCTCTGAATTCAGGGATCATTGTTCTGTAAACAAACCAACCTAAATCTCCTCCTTTTGCACCAGAAACTTTATCAACTGATAAGTTTTCTGCTAATTCTTCAAATTTACTTGGGTCGGCTTTAAGCACTGACAGTAAACTATCCGCAACTTTTTCAGCTTCTTCAGGAGAATTAGTGATACTTGCGTCGGCAGTGGCGCTACCAGCAAATGAGATTAGGATATGACTCGCTTTTACCGAGTCAGGCAATTGTTTGATACCGGTTACTTTAGATAATTTATAAAACCCTTTATCCTTATAAGGGCCATAAATTGTTCCTTGATCTAAATTGAACAGCGTATCTGGCGCGTTTATGGCTAGCGCTACTTCATTATAGTAGTTAGCATCATAAGGAGTGTCTGATTCATTTTCAGCATTGAATTCATTCATGTCAACCGCATTTTTGAATCCTTGAACGGTAACGTTTGCCTTCGCAGCATTACTATATTCTTCACGATCTTCAATCATTTGAATTAATTCTTGTTGAATTGCCTTCTCATCTTCTTCAGTTGCCTCAATTTTAAATTGAACAAATTGAATGTCTCTAGACTCCTCAACTGTATATGCTTTAGCGTGCGCTTTGATATACGTTTTTATCTCTTCCGTATTTACAGAAACAAGGCTATCCGCAATACTGTTAAAAGGAACGTAAACATAATCTAAGTCGACGCTCGTGTTTTGAAAATAATAATCTCTTTTTCCTTCACTCAATGTGCTACCTAATCCAGCTCTGATCAGGGCATTATATGTAGTTTGTTCTAGATTTTTTTTGATTCCTTTTTCATAGTTAATCCAACTTAACCAAGCAGCAGAACCACTTTCTCCTTCTTCTGAATTATCTTGTAAAGTGGCAATATATTCTTTCAATTTTTCAGGATCAAAAAACCCGGCTTCATTAGCAAACTGAGGGCTATTCTGAGAAGATATTTGTGCTACCATAGCGTCCCAAACATCTTTCTCTCCAACAACAACGCCAGATTTTTCTAATTGAGTCTGATATACTTTTTCACGAACTAGAGTATTCCAAGCATTATTCACATTTTGTGTGTTTGAAGACCTTCCATTAGACCTGCTTCTATTGAACTCTACCTGCTGGGCAAATTCTTCTCTTGAAATAGGTTCTCCATTGACTTCACCAATACTCGTAGCGGTTTTGTTAAATAAGTTTCCATCGAATAATCCGCTTAATACGAATGAAAACAATGCCAATGCGATTATTATGATTAAAAATAATGATCTCTCTCTAATTTTCGATAATACAGCCATTTTCTTTTCTATTAAAAATTTTAGGTTGCGAAAATACAATTTACCTTTTAATAATGAAAGGAGTTTAAGACTAATTTTTTAGGCTTAAAATGGGGCTATGTGTCTTTAAATAAAACTTTTAAATAGACCTCTTCGATTTTAGAAGCAGATTCTTTTAGGATGGTGAATTGGTAGTTGTCAATTTGAATGATTTCACCAGTAGAAGGGATGTTTTCAGTATGATTTACAATAAGTCCGCCAAGTGTTTCATAGTTACTATCTTTAGTTAGCTCAAGATCGTAAACTTCATTGATATAATCTACCTCCAGTCTAGTTGAGAATTTGTATTCTCTGTCATTTACTTTTTCTTCTAGCAGGGTAATAGAATCGTGTTCATCTTCAATATCCCCGAATAGTTCTTCAATAATATCTTCAATAGTAATTAATCCGGAAGTTCCTCCGTATTCATCAAGTACGATAGCAACACTTTTGCTTTTAAGAATCAGATCATTAAGGATATCATGAATCATCATGGTTTCTGGAACAATCTCAATAGGTAAAAGAATAGATCTAATATTTTTCGGCTTCTTAAAGAGATCAAAAAAATGAGCATAGCCAATTATATCATCCAAAGAGTTATTGTAAACCATAATTTTTGAAAGCCCGGTATCGTTAAAAAGTTGTTTTAAATTCTTTGGAGAATCATGTACCTCAACAGCTATGATTTCTGTTCTTGGAATCATGGCCTCCCTGGCCTTAACATTATGGAATTCAAGCGCATTTTGAAAAATCTGGATCTCTGAATCGATTTCATCTTCTGCAGACTCAAGTTGCTCATCAATATAGTGCCCTAATTCAGCTTTAGAAAAAGCAAGTTGAACCTGATCTTCCCTGGTATTGAAAAATATACGTAAGAAAAAATCAGAAATGGCGGTAATGAACCTTGAGATAATATAAAAAAGCAAATAGAAAAAATAAGCAGGAAAGGCAAATAACCTCATACTTTCGTTGGCATAAATTCTAAACGCAGCCTTTGGCAGGAATTCAGCTGTAATTAATATAATAATGGTAGAGATAAAGGTTTGGGTAAGCAAAAGTAAAAATTCATTGTTGATAACATCGTGAAAGAAGCCCATTAAGAGATCTCCCATGAAATATCCATAGACCACCAAAGCAATATTATTACCTACCAACATGGTAGTAATAAATTTAGAAGGTTTTTGAGTAAGTCGTTTTAATATTTTAGCGTGTAGGGTGTCTTTTTTCTTCTCAAGTTCAAGTTGCATTTTGTTCGAAGAGATAAAGGCAATTTCCATACCAGAAAAAAAAGCTGATAACAATACCGAAATAAATATGATAACAAGTATTATGATCATTCTTTTCGTTCGTGTTTTTCAAAACGTTTACGGTATTTTTTTCTAAAGAAATACATGAAAACGGCTAGTACTGATAAAGCTAAAAAAATATATGCTTTATTAGGTTCTGAATTCCACATAAGAACAGACTCAACGATTAGTATTATCGCAAGGATAAGATAACCAATTTCAAAAATTTTAAAATATTTAGCCATAGTTAAGGTGATTCGTCTACATAAACACTGCCTTTGATTGACTTCATGTTAACCCTGGTCAAATCTTCATTAGATTCAAATCCTTGTCCATGAATAGTATCAAATTTGGTGATCAATGTGAATTTTTTTTCAGTATAAATATAATGTTCATTTGAATCCCAAAAAAGCTGGTCGGTGAATAATTTTGTTTTTTCGGCCGGGTTAACCACTTTTACGCTGTCTTTGACTTCTGAGATATTTGTATTGGCAAAGGAAATTGAATAGCCTGCCGTCAGTATTACAGAGTCACCCTTTTCATCAAAACTTACAATCCTCACCCCATCAGGAAAAAGCGTGTATGGATGGTCTTCTCTGTTTGAAAAATCATGCATTACCGGAGCCGTCAAAATTGTCATTACTTTACCAGAGTCGGTATGAATAAGGTGTACATTTTTAGCAGCACCGATGGGAAGGTTTTTTTCAGCTAAAAAATCTTGAACTTCTTTAATGTCATTACCACAAGAAAAAAACATTGCTACTATAAGTATAGTAGCAATGTTTATTAAGCGATATGAAATATTTTTAGCCATTCAATATATTATGGTATTCTAGCTGATTCATTAATCCAGCATCCTACTTTATGTGTAGCTCCAGAAGTAAGTCCTTCAGTGAAAACCAATTTCTTAGAAGGTGCACTGGCCATATAACTTTTTATGTATTTGTTTGCAGTTGAAGTAATTCCAGGATCCGCAGCTTTTGCTTGTTTGGCTTTATCAGCAGCAGCTACATAAACCATTCTTTTTGAAATTTCATCTGTACCACAAGTGTTCGCACTAGAAGCATAAAGGTTAGAGATTAACAAATAAGCGCTTCCCATACTTGGTCTTTCTTTGATAGCAAGTCTTGCATATTCTCTTGCTTTTGATCTTGATCCCTTCTTTTTAAAGATCAACGCCACTCTGTAATAGTATTTGGCTTTTTTATAATTGTCTGGTTCAAGATCAATTGCTTTATTGAAATATTCAATAGCCTTATTTGATTCACCTTGTTCCATTAAGATTCCAGCATAAAATACAAAAGCATCTGATGAAGGAGCTGCATTAACATAGGCTTCTACCATTGAAGGGTAGATAGGATTGTCAGTACATTCTTTTTGATTCAATCTTGAAACAGCTCT
Organism: Lutimonas halocynthiae; assembly: GCF_030409835.1. Taxonomy (GTDB): domain Bacteria; phylum Bacteroidota; class Bacteroidia; order Flavobacteriales; family Flavobacteriaceae; genus Lutimonas; species Lutimonas halocynthiae. The sequence goes on along the minus strand of NZ_JAUFQO010000001.1, from coordinate 188,047 downwards.
TTTTAACCAAGTAGCATTGTTTTTATTTTTTTCAAAATTGTCTTTATATAAAGGTATCAGTCTATCACAAGTTGCAACCTCAGTTAAAGTGTTGTCAAGATATCCTTCAACCTGTCCTAAGGCTCTTAGGTTTACTTCTCTTGCTCTTTTTTGACTTTTCTCTTTTTTTGTAAGCTCGCCGCCTTTATCCAATTTAGCATTTATAACATCCAGCTCACGAGAATATTTATCCATCTTCATTCCAACAGCTTCATTGATATCATCATAGGTGTCAAAAACCAATTGAGGATTTACATCTTTTTCAATATCTGTAACTGTTTGGAAATATTTACCAAGATTCTTAACACTCATCCCAGTAGGATCAGCTTTAAATGACAAGCTTAATTTATCAAAGATCTCTTCTTTTAGAATTAAATCTTCTAACACGGCTCTTTTGAATAGAAAGTTTGCCCAATCACTATAAACTTTACCTAGATTCTCAGGAAAATTTTTCACTCTTAGGTTATAAACCAAAATAACTTCGATTGCGTATTTTGACATTTCCTCTTTATTTAACTTAGACTTGTCATAATACTTTTTGCCAACTTTTACGATATAGTCGTTGGTTTCAATTTTTTCGCCTTTTTTAACGGGTATTGCAGCAGCAGCAGCATCATATTTAGCTTCAGCCATCTTTAACCCATCGCTATAAATGATTTTTGAAGCTTGCGGACAATTTTCAACACACCATTTCCACGGTTCATAAGCAGCATCATAGTTTGCCATTTTTACCGCCTCATGGAAGAGAGACAGGTTGGTTTTACACTTGTCTGGTTCGCTACCATACTTGTCTTGCCCATACACAGTAAAACTTCCCACTGAAAGGAAAAGGATCACTACAATCAATACCGTCTTTGCTAATTTCATTTTTAAGATTTGTTAATATTAATAAATTTTTTGTCTTCTAAACCACTTATCATTAAGTGATAAACTCAATCTGAAATTGAAAAAATCTTCTTCGATTAAGCTTTTATCTGTTGTCCCTCTTTTTCCCAGTTCAAAACCCAAATTTACGTTAGATATTTTTAAACCCATAGGTAAACTTACACCAAAAGATATGCCATACTCATTAATGTCTGTATCATTTACGACCAAACCAGTCTTTTGATAATTGAATCCTGCCCTATAAGTAACCCTGTTAAAATAACTGCTAAGCGACATCAGGTTTGGTGTATAAAAACCACCAACAGAGATGTTTGAAAAATTTTCATAACGATAAAAGTCAACATCTTCATAAATCCCGCCGCTTAATTCTAAAGGATTTTGAAAAGTATATTCTGCCCCAATAAACCATTTATTATCTTCACCAATTCCAGCACTAATTGCCGTTTTTAGAGGAGAAGTTATGGTGGCTTTATATTCAGAGCTCGATATAGTATCTACAGGGATTCCGATTGCATCTTCATCGTTTACTATAGTATATAACAAAATATTACCATCTTCATTCATAGTAGATTCAAGATCAGCTGCCACTCCGAATTTAACCCTAAGGTTTTCTGAAATTTTCGGACCGTAATGAAGTCCTACTTTGGCTGAAGTTCCTGTAATTCTAGAATCAGTTAAATGTTGCGTTGCCAATTGTACATTATTCCTTCTATTCAAGACATTATTATCTATCCCACCAAAAACATACGCTAGTTCAACTCCCAGGGAGATATTATGCGGAAATTGATAACCATAACCCAGAAAAACCCGGTTTGTCCCACCATTTCCATAATACCTGTCAATTTCTGCCAATTCACCGTCAGCATCAAAAGTCTGATCTACCAGAGAATATCCTACAGCCGTATTGAGTTGAAGACCCATAACAAGGCCCTGGTTTCCACGAATCGGAATACCTAAAGCAATATAGCTAAGTGCAGCTGCGGAGCTGGTTTGCTTATTCTCTCCGTCGTCTACATTGTTAGTTTTATTTCCCCCAGCGAAGACATAGGTTGTCCATTTCAACGATCCATAAGAAGCAGGATTCGTAAAACTCAATTGATATTCGCTATTTAATACTCCACCCATCTGTCCCATCGAAATTTCCTCAACCGTTTTTAGATGTGCTTGATCTCCGATTCCGAATAAAGAATAAGGAGATGAATTGGTTGCCTGTGAAAAACTTAGTGTTGATATAAAAAGAATAGCAATTACTATTATATCTTTTATCATTCGTCTATATTATGTATCAAAATACTATTCAATCCCTCCAATAAAAAATTTGGAATGGCAAATATGCTACTTTTTAAGTTTTTTGCCAAGAAAATTGTGTCCCCTCCTGTTAAAACTACTGTTAATTTTTGATTTTTAGCTAAATATTGGCTTATCACTCCTTCTATTTCTTTAATAACGCCATTTAATATGCCATTATGAATGGCATTTTCAGTTGAATTGCCAAGGCTTGGAATTACTTCCGCTTTGTTTAACAAAGGTAAATTTGCTGTATAGTGATTTACAGCTTTATAACGCATCTCGATTCCTGGAGATATTGATCCGCCATTATAGGTGTTCAAATCGTCAAGAAAATCATAAGTAATGCAAGATCCGGCATCAATTACCAATACATTTTTATGAGGAAACTGAGCGTTGGCCGCTGCAATTAAGGCCAAACGATCTACCCCTAAAGTTTTGGGTGTGAGGTAATTGTTAAAAAAAGGAACTTTTGTCTCATGATTGAGTTCAGTCAAATTACCAACCAAGCTCTTTATTTCTTCCAACATATCTTGATCAAGACCTGCAACATGTGAAATGATCCCGTTTTTGATATCGTATTGTTCGGTTATATCAAGAAGACCTGATATTAATTCGTTTTGTTGAAATTGATCCTTAAGAAGCAGAATTGTCTGCTCGAAAACAGCAACTTTAACCTGTGTGTTTCCTATATCAATAACTAAATTCATGGGTGGAAGAAATGAATTGCGAAAGTACAATAGAAATTTTAATGAATTGTTTTGAAAAGAATAAAAAATAAATTTATATTTGCAGCCGCTCAAAGCGATGGTGCCTTAGCTCAGTTGGTAGAGCAATGGACTGAAAATCCATGTGTCCCTAGTTCGATTCTTGGAGGCACCACTTTAAAACCCTTAATTCAGTTGCTGAATTAAGGGTTTTTTCTTTCCAAAATAGTAAGTAATGCTTCGGTTATCACAGAAGTTTGATGATTTTTATAATAGATTTATCCCTCCGCATTTCTTTAAAATGAGAAAGGGAAAATCATTGGGATACCTTCAGTTTTACCTACCTTTATAGAGTTCCTGATATGCAGGATGGCAAAATTATCTAGACACTTTTAAGATTACTTGTCAAAGGAAATATAAAACAAAAACCAATGAGTTTACTTACAGTAGGTGTTTTCGGAACTTCTAGAAAAAAACAGGAAAAACGAGTACCCATTCACCCAGGTCATTTGAATTGGATAGATAAAGAGGTCAGAAGCCAATTGCTATTTGAAGAAGGCTATGGCTTACCATTTGGAATGGATGACGACAAACTCTCTACATTATCCGCAGGCGTTCTTAGTAGGGAGGAGCTTTTTAAAAGCTGCGATATTGTTTTACTGGCTAAACCAGTACAAGCAGATTTTGATGATATGAAAGAAGGGACCATCCATTGGGGATGGCCGCATTGCGTGCAGCAAAAAGGAATTACGCAAACAGCTATTGATCGAAAACTTACGCTTATTGCCTGGGAGGCAATGCATCGCTGGTCATCACACGGAGATTGGCAAATGCATATCTTTCAGAAAAATAATGAAATAGCAGGATATGCGGGTGTAAACCACGCTATGAATCTGGTAGGAATTGACGGAAACTACGGACCAGTTCGCAAAGCAGTTGTGATCAGTTTCGGTTCGGTAAGCAGAGGTGCCGTGCGCGCCTTGCAAGCCCGAGGCATACAAGATATTTCAGTGTTTACCCAACGAAACTATTTTCTAGTTGCCGATCAAATGGCCGGAGTCAATTATTATCAATTTGAGGAAGATGAAAATGGTAATCTCATGTCTCTCCACCCTGATCACCTTCCGCGTCCATTTGTTGAAGAATTGATTGATGCAGATATTATAGTCAATGGTAAGCTTCAGGATACCGACCATCCTTTGATGTTTGTGCCGGAAGATCAAAATGATCGACTGAAGCCAGGTTGTCTAATTGTAGATATCAGTTGCGATGAAGGTATGGGCTTTTCATTTGCCAAGCCAACAAATTTTGAGACACCGATTTTTCAGGTAGGAAAAGTATTTTATTATGCCGTAGATCATTCACCTTCATATTTATGGAATGCGGCCACTTGGGAAATATCTAACAGTTTAACTCCTTATTTACCTTTCATAATGAAAGGTCCTGAAAGTTGGAAAAAAAGTGAAACCATCCGACGCGCTATTGAGATTAAAGATGGCATTATTCAAAATCCAAAAATAACAACTTTTCAAAATAGGTCAAAAGAATATCCACATCTTGAACTTTCGGCAGCGACTTAATGTTGCAATTGTTCCTTGTAAAATTTGAAACCCATATTTCTTTGGAGAATTATGGGTTTTTTCTAGTTTTTAATAAAGGTTTACTTCTCAATGACACCTCTTTTTTCTGAGGAAATACAGTTTCTAATAAATTTATAGTTTAATAAACCTATGGCTTTTTGTAGACATATAATCTGGCGTTTGTATCACAAACTATGTAAATATAGTTGTCTGTAACAGCAATGCCTTCAGGTTGTGCTACCATAATATTAAAAGACTCGATCAATTCACCACTTAAAGTACATTTGTTTATTGTTTTGCTTTGGTCGCTGAGAATCCAAAGTAGATTAGTAGTGTTTTCATAGAAAATACCTGAATAATCGGCTGCAAAATTAAGATCATGCATTGCTAAAACAGAAAAGTCATTGCGAAGTCTCATTAATTTCCCTGGTTTTTTTTCATTCAAAATAAAAATGGTATTGCTATTGCTATCAAAAGTAACTCCTTCAATTCCGCTATTTCGATCTTTATTTTTATACTTAATTTTATGCTTTGAAGATTTTCCTGTTAGCATATCTAAAACAACAATTTTCTTCTTTGATTCTTCTGCTAATAAAAGCTTATTTTCTGTATAGGTTGAAACCCCCTCGAGATTAGATCCCTTAGAATCATATGTTTCAATAATATCCCCTGTCATTGATAATTTATAAACAGTTGAAGTTCTGTCACTAACTGTATATAATGCTGTACCTGAATTATTAACTGACAAACCGGAAGGTTCTGAAACGTCAATTTTATATGAAGCTTCTAACTCTAATTTAGTGTTCTTATAAGCATCGCACGATGTAGAAATAATTATTCCGATAAAAATAATTATTGTTTTTTTTAATAATAGCATATGATTCTGATGAGTTTGCGGTTTACAGCGCTTCCAAAAGAATGAAATTGATCTCACATCACTTTTCTTCTTTATAATTTGCCCAAAGGTTCGTTCTCTATTTATTTTATTTAATGATCTTAAAGATATTAATTTTATTGGGCTTAATATGATTCTTTCCTTCAGTACTTATCATGATACTTGCATGTTTGCTGATAGCAATGCCAATAGATTTAATTATCTTTAAGGCTTAAAGTGTTTTTAATAAGACATGCTACTGTATTTACAGCAAATGAAATTGAGGCCTAAATAGGTCAAAGAATTGCTTAGAGCTGAAACCATTCGCAATCATATAAAAATAGATAGATGATAATAAAGAAAAGTATACTACTAATTTTGGGGATTGTTTTTTTATTCTCCTGCAAGGAAACTAATAAAAAAGAAATAGAAAACAATGCTACAGTGTATTTTGGAGGTGATATTCTTACCATGGAAGGTGACACAGCTCAGTATGCTGAGGCACTTGTTATAAATGATGGGCGTATTGTTTTTGTAGGCTCATCAGATGAAGCAATGACTGTAGCTGGGCAAGGCCATAAAATGATTGACTTAAAGGGAAACACTTTAATGCCAAGCTTTATTGACCCGCATAGTCATTTTATAAACTCTTTGGGCATGAGTTCTCAAGCCAACTGCTCGCCATCACCTGTTGGTGAGGCTGATGATGTGACAGGGGTGATTAAGGCTTTATCAAATCTAAAAACGGAAAAAAATATTCCAGAGGGCAAACTGATGATGGGTTATGGCTATGATGACACGGTTATGCCAGAGGGTAAGTTGTTAAATCGTGACTCCTTGGACGAAGCATTTCCAAATAATCCTGTTATGGTATTTCACGTATCATTGCATGGAGCTGTTTTGAATTCAAAAGCTATGGAGTATTTCGGTATTTCATCTGAAACAAAGACACCACCAGGTGGAATCATTGTCAGAAAACCAGGAACAAATGAACCCTACGGTCTCATTATGGAAACCGCGTTTTTACCTATTTTCGCCAACTTACCCAAACCAACAGACCAACAATTGGTTCAGCAACTTAAAGATGGTCAAATGATTTATGCATCCGCAGGAATTACAACAGCCCAAGAAGGGGCTTCTCACATAGGTGATGTTGAAATTATTCAAAAAGGAGCAGATAATAATGCCTTATTTATTGATGTTGTTTCCTATCCGTTTATAACTGAATTTGATACCATTTTTAAAATATATAAAGCTGAAGATTTCGGCAAATACAATAAGCACTTTAAATTAGGTGGTATAAAAATAACAATAGATGGCTCCCCACAGGGAAGAACCGCATTATTCACAACTCCATATTTAACTGGAGGCCCAAGTGGAGAGGAAAACTGGCTGGGAGAATCAACTTTTTCACAAGAGGAGGTTAATCAAATGCTGAAAAACATATATGACAAGGGATTACAATCTACTTTTCATGCCAATGGAGACGGGGCTATAGATATGTGTATTAAAGCACATGAATTTGCCGCTAGCGACAACCTGTCTCAAGAACGAAGAACCACAATTATTCATTCGCAATTTGTTCGCCTAGACCAACTTGATAAATTTGTAGCATACAAAATGATTCCATCGCTTTACACTGAGCATACCTTCTTCTTTGCGGATGCCCACATTAAAAACAGAGGATTAGAACAAGCTTCGTTTATTAGTCCAATGAAAACAGCTATTGAAAAAGGGTTAAAACCAACAAACCATACCGATTTTAATGTAGCACCTATTGACCAAATGATGGTAGTATGGACCGCTGTAAATAGGGTGTCAAGAAATGGTGAAATCATTGGTGCTGAAGAAAGAGTAACGGCATATCAGGCCTTACAAGCAATTACTTCAAATGCAGCTTATCAGTATTTTGAAGAAGACATAAAAGGTTCATTGGCTAAAGGGAAATTAGCGGATTTGGTTATTTTAGACCATAATCCTTTAAAGGTTGAGCCGATGGAAATTAGAGATATTACAGTACTTGAAACCATAAAAGAAGGAAAAACAATTTTTAAGAAATAGCGGTATTCAACAAGGCTAATAAAATAAAGGCTCGTATAGTTTTATTAAGTTTAAATGGATTTACTCGTTAATATGAGACGCGTAGAAATATTCTTTTTTCTTTCCTAAACAAATTTAGCAAAATAGAATTTTACTGCTATCTTCGTCGCTTTCTGAAAAGACTTGTATGCAAATTACTGGAAAAACTTTATGGATTACAGGAGCCTCTTCAGGAATAGGAAGGGCTGTTGCCATTGAACTGTCTTTAAAGAGATGCCATTTAATTCTTTCGTCAAGAAAAAAGGAAGACTTAGAGAAAGTTGCAATTATCTGTGAAAATAACGGAAGTACCACCTCTGTAATACCTTTTGATTTAGGGAATGCCTTATCTATTGAGAAAGCGGCAAATAGGGTATTAGAAAATGAAACCAATATTGATGGCTTATATCATTTCGGAGGAATAAGCCAACGGTCTTATGTCAGTGATACAGCCATCTCTGTTGATCGAAAAATTTTTGAAGTGAATTTTTTTGGAACCATTGAGCTGACTAAAAGAGTCCTGCCTGTTATGATTAGTAATGGTGGTGGTCAGATTGGAGTAACGAGCAGTATTGTTGGAAAATTTGGATTTCCTTATCGTTCGTCATACGCCGCTTCAAAGCACGCTTTACATGGTTTTTTTGAAAGCTTAAGAGCTGAAAATGTTTCAAATAGTGTGTTGGTATCAATGATTATTCCTGGTCGGATAAAGACAAATATTTCTGTGAACGCCTTAGATAAGGATGGAAATGCGCATAACAAAATGGATGCAGGACAGGATAAAGGAATGTCGGCTGAAAAAGCCGCAGGGATAATTGTAAAGCGATTAGAAAAGGAAAAAAAAGAAATATTAGTAGGAGGAAGTGAATTAATAATGGTTCATATACGGAGGTTTTTTCCTAGATTGTATTATTATTTGTCAACTAAGGTTGAGCCCCTCTAATTAAAGCTAAAAAGGTATAATTGACATGAAAATTAACGGAATTCAACAATTGGGAGTGGGAGTAGAAGATGTGCATGAGGCCTGGAAATGGTATCGAGAGCACTTTTCTATGGATATTCTGATGTTCGACGAAGAAGCCGTGGCTGAACTAATGCTTAAACATACAGAAGGGAAGTCAAGAGCTAGACATGCAATTTTAGCCTTAAATATGGAAGGCGGTGGAGGATTTGAAATCTGGCAGCATACCGATAAAAAACCGGCTAAAATCACCACACCAATTCTGCTTGGAGATTTGGGAATAAATATCGGGATTTTAAAAACCGATAATATTGACGCTGCTTATCAGAAATATAAAGAATCTGGATTGAATTTGCTGGGTAAAATTTCTACAACACCTGCTAATGTTAAACATTTCTATTTAAAAGATGTTTATGATAATCTATGGGAAGTGAAGGAACACCCAGTAGTGTTTAAAAAAGAGAATTCAGTCAATGGTGGCGTTTTTGGAACTGTTATTGGCGTAAACAATATTGAGGAGAGCCTAGTTGTTTATAGAGACATCTTAGGCTTTGATGAGGTGGTTTATGACGAGACCGAAGTTTTTGATGATTTTGCAAAAATTCCAGGAGGAGAGCAAGAATTTAGAAGGGTATTATTACGTCATACAGATGTTAAGAACGGCGCTTTTAGTACGCTCTTTGGAAAATCTGAAATTGAGTTGGTTCAAGTGAAAGACAGAGAGCCCAAAAAGATATACGAAGGTCGAATCTGGGGCGATCCAGGTTTTATCCATTTGTGTTATGATATTAATGATATGGATGGCTTAAGAAAAAAGGCTGAGGCCAATGGATTTCCGTTTACTGTTGATAGCGCCAGGGCAATGGATACCTTTGATATGGGTGATGCGGCAGGAAATTTTGCTTATATACAAGCTCCAGAAGGGACATTAATAGAATTCGTTGAAACACATAAGATTCCATTGATAAAAAAACTTGGCTGGTATATCGATTTTAGAAAAAGAGGAAATCACCCCCTGCCAAATTGGATCTTAAGGCTATTTCGATTTAAGAGAGTCAAATAGTAAGCTACTAGATTTATTCATCAATTCCATATTCTCTGGCATTCATTCTTGCCACAGGAAGGTATCTTTGTAAATCGGCGATTCTCGTATCATGAGAAGGGTGGGTGCTTAAAAATTCTGGTGGAGCACCTCCTTTAGAATCAGCTTTCATTCTTTTCCATAAATCTATGGATTCTTCTGGGTCATAACCGGCCATGATCATAAAGACCATACCCAGTTTATCAGCTTCTTTTTCATGTGTTCTGCTATAGGCAAGCATTCCTACCTGAGAACTGATTCCATAAATACTATTCCAAAGCACTTGTGTTTCATAGTCTTGCCCTGAAGTACCTAAGGCAACTGCGACTCCTCCCAATTGTTGTCCATAAGAACTGGTCATTCTTTCTTGGCCGTGCTTAGCAAAGGCATGCGCAATTTCATGGCCCATGACCGCTGCAATTCCATCTTCATTGGCACAAACAGGTAAAATCCCAGTATAAAAAACCACCTTACCACCAGGAAGACACCAGGCATTCATTTGCTCATCTTCAACAAGATTAAATTCCCATTTATACTGATTTGCTTCTTCGATCATGCCGTTGGCTCGCATAAAGCGATCAACAGATTTTGAAATTCTTTGACCAATCTCTCGAATTTCCTGAGTCTTTTCTTTGTTCGTCGACAACTTATTTTCTTTTAAAAAAGTATCATATTGGGCAAAACTTGCAGGCAGAATTTCGGCATCGTCTACGATGTTAACACGCTTTCTTTCAGTAATAGGTACAGTGCTACAAGCTATTACAAGAAATAAGGTTAAAAAATAAGTCAGCGTTTTTCGCATCATTTTATAGATAGTTTAAGACTTCAAATCTGAGCAAAGTTAAGGTTTCAGGAAGGAATTCGGTAAAAAGTTGCAGACAATTTTAAAAACCAAAAGTCTTAAATTTATTACATAATGTAAAATATTCTTTACATTATGATAAATATTTCTTACATTTGAATATTCTAAATAATAAAAAGATGAAACTGAATTACTTATTTCCACACCCTTACAAGCGAATAGGGCTTATGTTACTCATACCGTTAATGATCGCTGGCTGGTTTATCATTAATTTTGATGTTGAACCAGAATTTTTAGATTTTGAAGTGCCTGCATTATTTGTAGATGAAATCTTTGGAGAAAAATTTATGTTTGGATTGACTGAAAATAATATTCTCAATGAGATCATTGGTGTTGCACTTATCATTTGTTTTTTAATGGTTGCTTTTTCAAAGGAAAAGCAAGAAGATGAATTGATAGAAAAAATCAGGCTGGATTCTTTGGTGTGGGCCACTTATGCAAACTATGCTGTCCTTTTGTTTTCAATGCTATTTGTATTTGGTATTTCGTTTTTTTGGGTAATGATCTGCAACATGTTTACCATCCTTCTTTTCTTTATAATTAGGTTCAACTGGCAAGTGAGAACTTTAAATAAAAACATGAGCCATGAAGAATAGTATAAAAGTAGAACGGGCCAAAAAGAATATAACGCAGGCAGAACTTGCAAAATTGGCCAAAGTAAGCAGGCAAACCATCAACGCTATGGAATTGGGTAAGTATGTACCATCAACAGTTTTGGCACTTAAACTTGCCAATATTTTTGAGACAGAGGTTGATAAAATTTTTGTTTTAGAAAACCAGGACTGGGAATAATAAGCTCAAGTTAAAACGACCATTTTTGATCAAAAATATTCATGATCAAATCAGTGTAAGACCAGCCCATAGCCGATGCAGCTAGAGCACTTAGACTGTTTTGATCTTTCCTGCCTATTCTGATGTTACCAGTCATATTAGGTTTTAGGTTGAGATCAAATAAATAATATGCGCCAGCTTGATTTGCCCTACAATCGATTCTTATTGGCGCTTTCACCTTTAAAATGGAGGCAGCTTGTGCACATTGAGATAACACTTTCTGAATATTAGATTCCTTTCGCTCTTTGGCTGATAAAACCTTTGAATTATGAATGACTGCGACATTCCCGCTATAGGGCGCAATACCATTTTGATGGTTATAACGTAAAACAGGTGGGAGACACCAATGTTTTTTTAATAATTGCTTTTTACCGTTCAAATTGTAGCTGCCTGGAGGCATTATAGTGACGGTAATTTCATTTCCTGATAAGTAAGATTCGGCATAAACGGAAGTTCCAAATAGTTTTGATTCAAACAAATTTTCCAGCCCTGATTTAAGTTCTTTTTCCCCTTCAATAAATGTTACGCCTTGACTACCTCTGCCTCTTATCGGTTTAAGGATTAAAGGAAATGAGAATGGGATCTTGCTAAGATTTGTAGTGTCTTTGTGAATTATAAAAGCTTCAGGAATGGGAATGTTGTTTTTACTTAGCAATTGATTAGTGGTCCATTTATTATCATATATCTCAACCATCTCAGCATCCTGACCTATTATTTCAAGCCCTTTATTTTTAAATTTCTGGATGGGATGATCAGCGTATAGCACCGTATTTAACCAAAGAATTTCGACTTTTTGATCGAGGGCTGAGTTGATACCATCTTCTGTATCCGGAAACACCCAATCCAAATCCACATTTTCTCGTGGTGTATTTATCGGGGTTACGACCATTTTTTCTGATTTTGACAAGGCAAAGGCAAGATCAGCCCCACTATCTGAATAACCTCCTTGTTTCATGGGTTTCGTAACGCCCTCCATTGTTGGAGCAGGGCCAGCTTGATATAGGATGGCTATTTTTTTCAATAGGATTATTTATTTTATAATTTCTCCAGGATGGTAGGTGTTAACTCCTCTTTTGAGGACATCTTCTTTATAAAAAGCAACCGTTTTAAATTGGCCCTTGGCATAACGCTCAGCCTGGTCGTCAAAATGGACAGATTCTGGATCACCGCTTTGCCCCCCGGCTAACAAGGTCTTGGCGCTGACTCTATCTCCAAATTCAACAACTGCAACGAAACTGTTGCCGCCAACACCGTAAATACGTTTGGTATTTTCTCCTTTCCTGGTGCCAAATGATGCCAAAGCACCCCAATAGCCACTCGCCATACCTATTGGAAGGCTCGAAAGACTATCATTAAATTTCTGAACGATATCACCATTGATTCTTTGGTATCTGTTATATTCACCCCAAGGTGTTTGCCACTTTCCAAAATCTGTTTCAAGTTGATCTATAGCCTTAGAGAGAATGTCTAAGCGTTCTTGAGGTGACGACTCACTGGCCATATAACTTATCATTTTGATAAACCCCTTCCTGTTATATTGCACCTTACCAGAATTCAAATAGGTATTCAGATAATACTGCGTTAAGGTCATTGGGATAGAATTTTCATCAACTCTAAAATTCCATGAACCCAGCATCTCTAAAACGGCTTTTTGCTTTGCATTTAAATTATCTGTTAATTTCCCGGCTTCTAAAAGACCTTTGATCAATGCTTCCGCTCCAGGTAAATAGGGGTCATATGCCAAATCAATTAGCTTGTCTAATGTCAGGTCTCGGGCCTGTTCCAACAATGCGATGGCATGAATACCTCTATAGTTCTCAGGAAAAGAAGTCATATAACTAGGATAATCGTCACGTTTAGGGCTATTTATACCAGCTGCGCTGAAAGGAGTGGAATTGCAATTTTGTATCCATCCATTATCAGGATTGACAATAAGAATATTTTCTTCTACCTCATGTAATCCTTTCCAGTCAGTATCAGGGTCACTGCCATCTACAGGTTTTGTATAATCTACATTGAGATTTCTTTTAGGAATAAAATTACCATGATAATAAGCAATATTCCCTTCTGCATCGGCAAAAACAGTATTGTTAGAAGAATTGGTTCGCAGGTCCATCATCTCCTTAAAACTTTTATGATTTTGCTGCTTGGTTCTTATAAAAGACTGTTGTAAAGCAGTTATCGGTTTCCACATCAAGGCAGTAGCCACCCATTTATCTTCATTCGCATGCGTAATCGGCCCGTGATGAGATCTGAATCCGACAAAGGATTTTTCCTTCGAGCCTTCCTCCGATAAATAGTTTAGGGTTACAGCGACTTTTTCAATCTCTCTCTTTTCATCTCCATATATGTAAAGTGGGCCATCAGCACTTTCTAATATTGTTTCTTCAAATTCATCAATGATATCAGTTCCTGTGGAGGTATGCATCCATCCGGTTGTTTCATTAAAACCCTGGTAAACAAAAAATTGACCCCATGTTACGGCGCCATAGGCATTAAGCCCTTCTTCACTGACCACATGAACCTCACCTCGGAAGAAGAATGATGTGTGCGGATTGATCAATAACATCGCGTTTTTAGACTGGGTCAGTTGGCCTGAAATCGCTAAACCATTTGATCCTTGAAGATCTCCGTATTTTAACCTCAGCATTCCGTCATGAACTTCGGCAAGCCTGCTCTCACTGGCAGGTTCATAGAATTTTTGCATCTTTTTTGTAGAAACCCTTTCAATATCACCACCTATCGAACCTTCACTAAAATAGAATGGCATCCAGGGTTCAAAATGATTTAAAAGTTTGGGTTCAACCTCCGGATGTGTAGCCAAATAATAATTGATACCATCAGCAAAGGCGATACATAACTTTTGTAACCATTCAGGGCTTTTTTCGTAGTTGCGAACAGCTTCTTCCTGGGTCATAAATAATCTAGCTCTCAAATCACTATAGATGGCTTCCTCTCCCTGAATCTCGGCCAAACGACCAATTGCCCATATATAGTTTTGCTCAACCCGATTAAAATCATCTTCGCATTGTGCGTATAGCAAGCCAAATACCGCATCCGCGTCTGATTTTCCATAAACATGAGGAACACCAAAATCATCCCTGATGATTTCTACATTTTTAGCCTGTTCCCGCCAGCGGTTTAAATCTTTTTTTTGTGAACTCTCTTGTTGATTAGGAGCACAACTCCAAATGCTTAAGAACAAAATGACAAATAATTTTTTCATATTCGAGATGAGTTTTGAAATTGCTTCTTACAAGCAAAGATAAATTTTTTATGATTCGATAGACCAATCGGCTTCTCCCTTTTAAATAGAAGAAGAATAGCTTTTTATTTACAGGAACCGTTGGAATTATTTCACTATTTTTATACAAATCAATACAAGACGAATAAGTTTGGGATGGAAGCAGCAAGAATAATTCAAAAAGCAGTTTTTAGTTTAAAAATTAAAACCTACATCCTGTTGGTTGTTGGATTTTTTCTTTTAATCTCAATTATTGGAATACCTGTTTTGATAGTATGGCTATTAGGGTTTGGTCAATATTATAGCAAAAGATATTATGAGAACCTAACATGTCAATTAACTACACAACATTTAATCTTTAGTAAGGGTGCTTTTTTTAGAGTTGAAAAGACAATACCACTTGAGAATATTCAAGACCTTACTTTTATTGAAAATCCAATATTGAATTTATTGGAGCTTCGAGTACTAAAAATAGAAACAGCCGGGAGTAGTAATCCTCACGGAAGTGATATGAAGTTAATTGGCATCAATGAAGCAGAAAAATTTAAACAAAAAGTTTTAGATCAAAGGGAGGTACTTGTAAGAAAACCAAATATAGAAAGTTCATCGAATGATAAAGATGAATCCTTAGCAGTTCTTCGCGAAATCCGCGATCTGTTGAAAGATTTTAAAGCGGAAAAATAAATAAATAGAAATGAGAATACTTCTGACAGGTGCCACCGGTTATATAGGAAAGAGATTGCTGCCGGTTTTGGTGGAAAACGGACATGAAGTGATTTGTTGCGTGCGAGACTTAAAGAGATTTAACCCGCCTGAGTCATTAAAACCAAAGATTGAGATCATACAATTAGATCTGTTGGACAAATCAACCATGACAAATATTCCAGAAAATATAGATGGTGCCTATTATCTGGTTCATTCTATGTCTTCTTCAAAAAACTATGAGCAATTAGAGCTTGAATCTGCGCTTAATTTTAAGGAAGCGATGAATACCACTAAGGTAAAACATGTGGTTTATTTAAGTGGGATTATTAATGCGGAAGGATTATCAAAACACTTGTCATCCAGAAAGAATGTAGAGAAAGAATTGTCTAAAGGAAATTATGCGCTGACCACTTTAAGGGCAGGAATTATAATAGGTTCTGGAAGCGCTTCTTTTGAAATTATCAGAGATCTGGTTGAAAAATTACCGGTAATGATAACGCCAAAATGGCTTGACACGAAATGCCAGCCCATTGGTGTAGCTGATGTAGTTCAGTTTCTGGTGAAGACCTTGTTCAATGAAAAAGGCTATAACAAGGATTTTGACATCGGAGGGTCTGACATATTAAGTTACAAGGAAATGTTGCTTGAATTTGGTCGTGTTAGAAATTTAAAAAGGCATATTTATATTGTTCCGGTAATGACGCCTAGACTTTCTTCATATTGGCTGTATTTTGTTACTTCTACCTCTTATAATTTGGCGATTGCATTGGTCAATAGCATGAAAATAGAAGTAATTTGTAGAAATAATGATTGGGCAAAAATATTGGATATTAAACCTATAGGCTATAGGGAGTCATTGGAAAAGGCTTTTAATAGAATTGAGAGTAATGAGATTGTTTCGAGTTGGAAAGATGCGCTGAGTAGCGGGAATATGAAGATGAATATTTCAGATTTTATTAATGTTCCGTCTTTTGGATGTTTTAGAGATCAAAGAGCAATGCCCTATGATGATTTTGATGCTGCATTGGAAAGAATTTGGAGAATAGGGGGGAAAAATGGTTGGTATTATGGCAATTGGTTATGGAAATTTCGAGGGTTCCTTGATAAGCTAGTTGGCGGCGTTGGACTAAGAAGAGGAAGAACGAGTGAAATAGAATTGAATTCAGGTGATGCTGTTGATTTTTGGAGGGTTTTGTATGCTAATAAAAAAGAAGGAAGATTGCTTTTGTTTGCCGAAATGAAGTTGCCTGGAGAAGCATGGTTGGAATTTAGATTAAAAAATAATTCTCTTGTTCAAACAGCAACTTTCAGGCCTGTTGGCTTGCTTGGTCGCCTATACTGGTATGCTGTATATCCTTTCCATGGCCTTATTTTTAATGGGATGTTGAGGCGTATTGCTTCTACTCCCAAGTAATAATGTAAACGATGAGTAAAGCAGTATTTTGGTTTCGTCGAGACCTAAGATTAGACGATAATACAGGACTATTAAAGGCATTGGCTGAAAATGAGGAGGTCATCCCAATTTTTATATTTGATGAATTAATCATCAACGAATTGCCAGAAGATGATCCAAGAGTAGGATTCATTTACGAAAGCTTATTTAAAATTGATAAAACACTCAAAGCTCATGGAAGTGGTCTTTTAGTTCTAAAAGGAGACCCATTAGATATTTGGAATGAGTTAGTAAATGAGGAATCAATTTCGGGTGTATATGTGAATAAGGATTATGAACCCTATGCTACTAAAAGAGATACTGCTGTTGCTGAATTATTGAAGCAGAAATCAATAGGTTTTCATCAATTTAAGGATCAGGTAATTTTCGAGGGAGGGGAAATTCTTAAAGACAATGGCCTGCCTTATCATATGTTTACGCCATATAAAAACAAGTGGCTAAAAAAATACCAAGAGATCCCTTCGAATGGAATTATTGATTTTAAGAAATTTCATTCGCAACAGACTGTTTTTCCTAGCCTTGAATCTCTTGGTTTTTCAAAAAGTAAAATCAAAGTCAAGGATTATGACTTGTCTGTTGCTGCTGACTATGAGTTAGAACGCAATTATCCCTCGAAAGATGGAGGTACAAATCTTGGACCACATCTAAGATTTGGAACAGTTAGTATCCGGGAACTCACTACCCAAATGATGTCATCAAGCCCAGTGCTTTTGAGTGAATTGATCTGGAGAGAGTTTTTTATGCAGATTCTTTTCCATTACCCAAAAGTAGTATTTGAGAATTTTAAATCGAAATACGATGGCGTTGTTTGGAGAAATGATCAGGAAGATTTTGAAAAATGGAAATCTGGTAAAACAGGTTTTCCAATGGTAGACGCAGGTATGCGAGAATTGAATGAAACGGGTTATATGCATAATAGAGTTAGAATGGTAACCGCCGGATTTTTATGCAAACATCTGCTGATTGACTGGCGCTGGGGAGAAGCCTACTTTGCTTCAAAATTATTGGATTATGAACTGTCTTCTAACAATGGAAACTGGCAATGGGCAGCTGGAACAGGTTGCGATGCAGCACCCTATTTTCGAATATTTAATCCTAGTGAACAGATTAGAAAATTTGATAAAGAACTCGTTTATATAAGAAAATGGATCCCGGAATATGAAACATTTGATTATCCTGAACCGATGGTAGATCATAAACTTGCAAGAGAAAGGGCATTAAAAGTTTATAAATTGGGTCTTGAGTGAACAAAAGATGAATTAGTAAGATGATTAAATTATTAAGAACAGATTCTAGTAATAAAGATTTTATAGAATTGGTAAGATTACTAGATGCTGAGCTTGCTGAAAGAGATGGAGAGGATCATTCCTTTTATGATCAATTCAATGCAATAGCCGATTTAAAACATGCCGTAATCGCCATTGAAAATAATATTCCGGTAGGTTGTGGAGCGATAAAGAAATTAACCGATGAAGCTGTTGAAGTCAAAAGAATGTATGTGATTTACAATCAGAGAGGTAAGGGTATTGCGGGAATCATCTTGACTGAATTGGAAAATTGGGCCAGAGAGCTAGGTTTCCATAAATGTAGGTTAGAAACTGGGAAAAGACAGCCAGAAGCTATAGCGCTGTATGAGAAAAAAGGGTATTTAAAAATCTCAAATTATGGTCCGTATAAAGGAATAGAGAACAGTATTTGTTTTGAAAAAGTAGTGAATTGAGTCAACAAGACATAGAATGTCGGCGTAATGTCATCATTATAGGTATAAATTTGGATTGTATTTATAATCTAATACCAGAAATGATGAAAGAGATTTTCAAGAGTTTAATCGGTATGACCTTTATAATAGGGTTGTTTTTAATATTTGAGGCTTTAATACAGTTTCATGCTCCGGAATTGGGCTTAATCGCCTCTACTGCAAGGGGTTTTGTTTGTGTTATTCTTTTAATGGGTCTTGTTATTATATCGAAATCAAGTATTGATTTACTTAAAATTTCGAGATTCAGAAAATAAAAACATTTTTTTACATCTATCAGATGAGTGCCAATAAGCTCATTTTCAGCCATTTTGTTTAAAACAAATAATAAGTAAGCTGTTATAACAATTTTATGTTTCGGGATAATTCTTTATTTTTGAGCGGTTTGGTGAAATTAATCTTGATGTAATGAAAGAAAAAATTAGTATACTTTTTCTTGTGTTTTTGTGGGTTACGATGTTAGAAGCTCAAGAGAAAATACATATTTCGGAAATAGAAGAAAGGAATGTAAATGGTAAAACGCTGCTTTTTGCCAATGATGCTCAATTTGAAGGGATAGTGTATGAAAATTATGTCCTTCCTAAGCTCAAATACACTGTCAAGGCAGGTAAAAAAAACGGACCCTACGAACTTTATTATGAAAATGGACAGCTTAAAAGGAAGACTACTTTTAAGGATGACAAGTATAATGGGGCCTACGAAGAGTACTATGATAATGGGCAATTAGCTATTAGAACTAGTTTTAAAGAAGGTAAATACCATGGGGCTTTACTGATGTTTTATAAAAGCGGACAGAAAGAAGCTGAAGGGAATCATATTGAAGGAAGTTTTGATGGCGTACAAAAGAAGTATTATGAAAATGGTAAAGCCAAATCAATTGTCAATTATCGCAATGGATTAAAAGAAGGACCTTCTGTTAGGTATTATGAGAATGGTGATTTAAAGGAAAGTGCTACGTATTCAAATGACTTGCTCAGCGGCTCTTATGAAAATTACTACGAAGACATGATGCTCTATGTTAAAACGGAGTATGAAAATGGTGAAAAAGAAGGAGAATTCAGCATGTACCATGAGAATGGGCAATTAAAGAGAAAAGGATTTTATTCTCAAGGCAGAGAAAATGGACCTTTCCAGATTTTCCATGAGAATGGAAAATTAAAAAGGAAAGGTTATTTTAAAGATGGTCGTTTAAGTGGTGAATTTGAAAGCTACGATGAAGACGGTCGATTGGTAAATAAAGCAACCTATAAAAATGGCCAAGAGATCAGTTCTCTGTAGTTGAATCACTTATTTAGAATCAATATGTAATAGGCACATATCCTGCGAAATAGCTAAAATCAATTCACTTTTTTCGTAACTTACATTCTTAATTTTTAAGAAACGGGTCTCATGGTAAAAAGTGATCAAGTTTTTTATAAAATTTGTTTTGACTCTCTTGTTGAAGGGATTTGTATAGCAAATCAAGAAGGTAGAATAGTGATGATCAATTCTGCCATAGAAGAGATTTTTGGGTATAAAAAAAGGGAATTAATAGGTCAAAAAATTGAGTTCCTCATTCCAAAGTCGCTACACAAAGCTCATTTCGAGCATTTCAATACCTATGTAAAATTTCCTAAAAAGTATAAAAAAGGTAAAGGGCGTGAGTTTTTTGGCATGCACAAAAATGGTTCAATTCTAGATCTGGAAATAGGTTTAAATCACTTTATCCATGAGGGAGCATTTTTTGCAAAGGCTGTTATTTCGGACATTAGAACAAGGAAACAGAGCGAGATTCAAATAAAGGAGAAAAACAAAATTCTTGAAAAGGAGGTTAAGCAACAAACTGTTCAATTAATTCGTGTAGTGACTGATCTGGAAAGATCCAATTTGAAGCTAAAGGAGGAAATAAAAGAAAGGATCTTAGCTGAAAAAAGTGCGAAAAAAGCATTTGAAAAGGAGAAAGAACTCAATGCCATGCAAACCAAATTTATGTCATTGGCTTCACATGAATTTAAGACACCACTGAGCGGTATCTTAACATCGGCAAGTCTTATCGATAAGTACAATGAGATCAATTCAAAAGAAAAGATACATGCGCATACCCGCACCATTAAAACCTTGGTAAATCAATTAAACAGCATACTTGATGATTTTCTGTTTCTCGAAAAAACTGAAAGCGATAATTATTTTTTCCAGTTGTCAAGATTCAAGATATGTGAATTGCTCAACAGGCTTATTGAGGATGCAAATATCATTCTCAAAGAGGGACAAAGAATTGAGCTTGAAACTTGCCAGGAATCCATTGAATTAATGCAAGACAGAAAAGTAATTGACATCATTATTCGGAACGTACTTTATAATGCAATAAAATATTCTGAAAAGGATTCAACAATCAAAATTAAGACAGAGAAAAGTAAAAATTTGAAAATAGCTATTATAGACCAGGGTATTGGAATTCCAGTAGATGCACAGGAATTTATTTTCGACAGGTTTTACAGGGCTAAAAATGTGCTTCATATCAAGGGAACTGGAATAGGTTTGAATATTGTAAAAAAGCACATGGAGAAACTTAATGGGTCAGTAGAGGTGAAAAGTGAAGAGTATAAAGGCACTACAGTAACGATTAAACTTCCATTGGTTCATAAAGTTAATTAACAAACTTGTTTTTTGATAATTGGTTTAAGACTAGGTTATGATGAAAAAAAAGATATTAATTATCGAGGATGATAAAATTGTAAGGGAGAATACAGCCGAAATATTACAATTGGCCAACTATGATGTTATCACAGCAGAAAATGGAAAGGTCGGTATTGAAAAAGCAAACTTTTTCAAACCTGATCTTGTAATTTGCGATATATTAATGCCTGAATTGGATGGCTATGGAGTATTGCAGATTATAATGAGAAATAAATTACTGCAAAAAATCCCTGTTATTTTTATGTCTGCTAAAACCAAACACGATGACGTAAGAAGAGGTATGGATCTCGGGGCCTCTGATTATATTACCAAGCCATTTGAGGAATCAGAATTACTCAGTGCGGTAGCATCCAGATTGAAAAGACGTGATTTATTGGCTGCTGATCCAACAAAGGAATCTGAGGTAATCAAGAAGTGGCAGATCAATGAAATTGAGAAAGCTTTTCATCATAAGGAGATAATGGAGTATAAGCTAGGAACAACAATTTATTGTGAAGGAAACATAAGTAATCATATTTTTTATATTCTAAAAGGAGAAGTAAAAACTTTTAAAACGAATCAGGAAGGGAAAGAATTAATCACGGAGATTTTTTTCGATAAAAGCTTTTTTGGCTTCACTTCACTACTAGAGAATAAACCATATACCGAAAATGCCGAGGCGATTAAAGATACCTCACTGATCAGGATACAGAAGCATGAATTATTTGAACTGATTAAAACCAATCCCAAGTTAGGATTGAATTTCATGGACCTTCTTTCAGCTGATCTTGAGTATGTGAAGCATCATTTACTGCACTTGGTATACGACCCGGTTCGCAGTAAGACGGCTGATGCTATCTTATATTTGCATGGAAAAGTAGGACTTAAAAAAACTGTTGACATCAGCAGATCAGATCTTGCCAGTTATCTGGGAATTGCAAAAGAAACACTTACTAGAACTTTGACTGATTTTAAAGAAGAAAAGCTAATAGAAACCTTTAAGAATGAAATTCAAATTCTTGACCATGAAGGTTTGCAAAGAATCCGATGACCTTAATCAAGGCAGCTATTGATTCTTGTCAATGTAAGAGCCAAAGCATATTATTATTTTTAAGTGAAAATTAAAATATTGATCATGAAAAAAATACTATTGCCCACCGATTTTTCACCGATTTCTATTAATGCAATTCAATATGCCACGAGACTATTTAAAGATATTCCCTGTACCTTTTATATGTTGAATGTTTTTAGGATTCCTTATTTGACTAATGAAGAATTAATGGATCAGAATGCTTCGAACTTGGCTTTGGTGGAGGATGAGATGTACGAAAATTCCAGAAAAGAAATAGAAAAATTAATTGAAGGAATTCCACAAAACGAAAACCATAGTTTTGAAGCAATTACTGACTATAACCTGTTTAGCTTAGCTGTAGAGCAGGTAGTTAAGGAAAAAGATATCGAACTGATCATCATGGGTACAAAAGGTGCATCAGGAGCCAAAGAAATTTTCATGGGAAGTAATGCAAGCGATGTCATTATGAGAAACTCTTGCCATGTGATTGCTGTGCCAGAACATAATGAGTTCAAGCCACCTAAAGAGCTTGTTTTTCCTACTGACTATCTTATTGACTATGATTTTAATGATTTGGTACCATTGGTAAATCTTGCTGAGTTGAATGATGCCATTGTTAGAATAGTTCATTTTAGCGATAAGGATGAATTGAGTGAAACACAGATGCGTAATAAAAGAAAACTGGAATCCTATTTGGTGAACGTACAACATAGTTGCCATACACTTTCTAATAGTGATTTTGAAGAAGGACTTAATTGTTTTACACAAAGCAGAGGCAATATTGACATGATAGTTATAATGGCCAGACATTATAACTTTTTTGAAAGATTATTTTTTAAACCCAAAGTAAGGGCCCTTAGTTTTCATGCCAAAATCCCTCTATTTGTTATGCATCATTTAAATGATTGAAAATGGTCAGTTCTATATTTTTAGCCAAATTCTGGGGATGGTTTTTTATCATATTTTTTTTACTTTTTATGATCTATCCCAAAAGAATCAAACAAATGTTTTCTTTTGCGAAAGACGATAAGTTCATTATTATTTTGGCCTTCCTGGGGATAATTATTGGTCTATTGAATATTCTGGTCCATAATTTATGGGTCAAAGACTGGAGGGTCATTATTACCCTATTCGGTTGGTTTAGTTTAATTAAGGGAATTAGTCAATTTGCTTTTCCGGAGTTTGCTTATAAGTGGGCACGAAAAATTGATTTTAAATGGTTTCAGTTTTTTCTGTTTTTGATGTTTATTGTTGGTTTGACTTTGTTGAATCAAGCCTACGGCTGGGTTCCTTATTAAAAGAATATGATAATTGATTAGAATCAAGCAAATCATTGATCTACGTCATTGATTTGCTTTATTTACTATTATAAATTTGGTGTATTAAATGAAAGAATGATTTACTCACTCATTTAATGGAACAAATTCTATGAAGCATTAAGAAGGCAGCTCAGGTAGATACCTGTAGGGTCTTTAAAATCAAAGGTAGGTTTTATAGCTTATCGAATATCTGTTTTCTGATTAGGAATTGATAAGGAATTAGTGAAGGATATTTTTAAATTATAAAAGGTATTTTTGATTTGAGAGGGAACAGGAAGTTAAACACTTCCTGTTCTTTTTTTGATTAAATACCAACATCATATTCGCTTTCTTATCTTCTCTTGAGTCTTTTATGC
The DNA here is from genome assembly GCF_030409835.1 of Lutimonas halocynthiae. Lineage (GTDB taxonomy): Bacteria > Bacteroidota > Bacteroidia > Flavobacteriales > Flavobacteriaceae > Lutimonas > Lutimonas halocynthiae. Next base: position 164,301 of record NZ_JAUFQO010000001.1, on the reverse strand, counting down.
TATTTCTTTTAAACCAGTTTCCTATTGAGATCCCTTTTTAGCCATTTATTTTTGATAAGAATCATTGTTTCCTTTGAGCGTCGTCATTGCGGGTTCTTATTTCTACAAGTAATTTTATAGTTAGAAGTAGCAGTATTAATTAAAACCAAAGCATCATGAAAAAATTATTGTTAGGATTATTAGCTATTGGATTAAGCACCCAATTCTACGCTCAGGTTATTAATGATGGCATGTTACCAGAAGTAGAGGTTCGTGCCACAAATTATAAATACCTTAACAGCATAGATAATACAGAAGCCGCAGTATCTGTTAAACTGCTTGAAGATATGGTGGCAAAATTTGACGTTAGAAGTTCAGAATTTTACGAAGATGGAAACGATTTCTATAAAGTGTATTTCTATATACCTGATGGAAGAATTGTAGCCGCTTATGATAAGGATGGTAAAATTCTTTATACCGTTGAAAAATTTAATAACGTGGCTTTACCAAATAATGTAGCTGAGTCAGTCGCTGAAAGATTCCCTGGATGGAAGATTGCCAAGGATGTCTACAAAGTGAATTATGACGCAGATTCAGGAACTAATAAGCAATATAAGATCGTTCTTGAAAACGGTAAAAAAAGAATCAGAGTAAAAGTTGATGATGATGGTGTATTCCTATAAAAGGGGATATTTTGAGCTCAAATTGAGTTGCCCTTCGGGGCAACTTTTTTTGATTAGAATCATTAATTTGATTGATTAGAATCATTGCAGACGAGCGCTAATAAAAATAGCTTTAATGTGTTATTAATTTAAATGTTTTGTCATGACACTTGTAAAATTTAAAAAACCCAGACTACCTCGGTATGACAGCATGTTTACAGACCTATTAGGTTCTGACAGACTGCTTACCAATGACTTTATGCTAGAAGACAAATGGATCCCAGCAATGAATGTTAAAGAAACTGAAGACCACTTTGAAATTGAAATGGCCGCCCCAGGATTTAACAAAAAAGATTTTGAAATATCCATTGAAAATGGATTGTTGAAAATATCCGCAGAAAATAGCGAAGAAATCAAAGAAGAAGAGAAAGATTATACTCGTAAAGAGTTTAATTATAATTCGTTCTTAAGATCATTTACATTACCAGAAAATGTGAATGAAGAAGAAATGATCGATGCGACTTACAAACGTGGTATCTTGAAATTAGTTTTGAATAAAGTTCATATAGATGAAATTACTCCAAAACGAGTCATTGAAGTTCATTGATCGTTAGAATAGGGAGTCTAGGCTCCCTATTTTACTTAATTCATTAATTATTAGAAGCATATTATGAAAGATAAAGTCGAAACCTTGTATGAGCTTCATGAAACATCCGTAGCACGCATGAACGAATTGGAATTCATGAAGGATGAACAGTCATTTTTAGAACATTTACTTAGTTCACATTTTCTTGAATTAAGCGCACCTGATTTATATGATACCACTAGAAAGTTGATAAAAAAACTTAAAGAAGTTGAGCATTTAGGGAGCGATCTTATGACAGAAGTGCAATTATTCAATAAGCAGATTGCTAATTCCTTGGATGATAAAAAAACAAATATAATCTCAGATTCGCTAAAAAAACAGCGTATCATTCAAACAGATTTTGAAAACTATTCTTTAAAATTCAGATACGTTAAAAAGAAAATTTTTGGACTAGTCAAGGATATCATGATTGCCCATAAACAAAAGTTATTAATTAATAAGCAATAAAATTACTTCTATATCCCCCTCACTATGAATGAATAGGTTGTTTTTTTAAAATGGCCTATTCATTTTTTTTGAGTTTAAATATATTTGATTCAAGAGGCTTTAATTGTATTTTAATTCTCCCTGTTTTGTTGTTAACCTGCATAGTTCTTTCTGTTGTTTCATTGAGCTGGTCTATTGCTGAATATGAACCATCCTTAAGGTTCCAGATGTTAATAATCTCCTCCGGAATGATCAGATCCAGATCGTATTGATTCCCTGTGTCAAAATTTGAAACAATGATGACTTGTTCATTTTCTGACCATCTAACAAAAGAAAACACCCTATGGTCATAGTCTGGGTTTTGATCTTTATTGAAGTAATGAATTTCGCGATATGCTCCCATCAAGGCTTCACTGCTAAGGCTAAATCGGAGTAATTTTTTATAAAAGCTACGTAAATCTTTTTCTTCTTTAGAAAGACCAGCGCCATCAAAGCGTTTATGATTTGTCCAACGTTGAAAATGAGGAACACCAATATAGTCAAAAATAGAGGTTCTGGTAGGTGAACCAAAGCCAGCGTTCTCATTTCCGGGTTCTCCAACTTCTTGCCCAAAATACACCAAAGTAGGTGAGCTGCTTATGGTAGTGCTGACAACCATTGCCGGCTTTCCTTTTTCAGCTGATCCGGCAAAGTCTGGACTGGCAATTCGTTGTTCATCATGATTCTCCAGAAAGTGAAGCATATGATGCTCAATATCCATGATTTCTTCCTGAACTTTAGGAATATGATCTGTCCATCCATGACCTTGAACAATATGTTTTATACTATCATAGAACCCAACCTTATCGTATAGGTAATCCATCTTTCCCAAATGGATATAGTCTCTATAAAGACCTGGGTTATAAACTTCAGCTAGCAAAAGGGCTTCTGGATATTTTACTTTGATCGATGAATTCATATAACTCCAGAATTCAACAGGAACCATTTCGGCCATATCATATCGCAAACCATCAACACCTTTTTCCAGCCAATAAAGGGCGATGTCTCTAAATTTAATCCACGAATCAGGAACAGATTTATCTTTCCAGAAATCAAAATGATCCTGATAAGCTAATTTGTTAAAACCATCAGGAAGTGAGTCAAAATCTTTTGTTCCATCAGGCCTTACCCCGTAATTAATTTTTACTGTTTCATACCAGTCGTTTTGGTCTGGTTGCGCTAATCTGGATCCATTTCCGGTCCATTTTGCAGGATTTTCATCGAATTTTCCATTTGCCATAGGGTGGGCCTCACCTCCTAAAGGCTGGTAACCTCCTTTCCAATTGGGTACCTTGAATGATTCTCCGGTGATATAGTAAAAGTTATTGTCTTTTTTATAGGCTTGACTCGTATCATCATGTGCCCCAAAATCTGAAATGCCTTCAGGATTGTTCATCCCTTCATACTTTCGAGCGATATGGTTAGGAACGATATCAATGATAACTTTCATATTTTGTTCGTGAGTCCTGTCAATCAGCGCTTGAAATTCTTCCATTCTTTTTGAAGGATCAACAGCCATGTCTGGATCAACGCTGTAATAATCTTTTACTGCATAAGGAGAGCCGGCCCTTCCTTTAACTATATCTGGATCATCATTTGAGATCCCATAGCTCGAATAATCTGTTACCATGGCATGATGTAATACACCAGTATACCAAATATGACTAACGCCCAGTTCACGAATTTCGGATAAGGCTTCATCCGTAAAATCGTTAAATTTCCCTACGCCATTCTCCTCGAGCGTACCCCAAGGTTTATTGTTTGTGTTTTCGTTTCCAAACAGGCGCGTAAATACCTGATATATTACTTTTTTATGTTCTTTTTTCGTCATTTCAGGGGTTTTTGAAACTGGTTCTTTTTCACAGCTGAAAAATAAGCCGAATATTGACAATAATAAAAGGGTTTGAGAATATTTCATCATGATTTGACTATTGACTTCTTTTTTCCAATAATACTATAGAAAATGGTGTATCCAAACTCACTGATCCATTTTTAACTTTTGCTGAGACATTAGAATAGGCATCAGTTAATTGAGTTCCTTCTTCAAATACTTCTCCAACGGCAATATTTTTGATTCCTTTTTCCAATTCAAGACCTATGACTACTGCATCGCTAAAATCATCTTTGTTAAATGTTCTTTGAAAGATATAAGGAGCCTCACTGATCATCTGATGTTTACCTTTTCCAATGGATGGATGATTACTTCTGAAAATACCTAGCTTTTGCCAGTGCGTCAAAAGTGCTTTTGTTTCATCGTTTGATTCAATATCCTTCCAATTCATAAAAGATCGAAGGGTTGCATCTCCTTGAGTTCCTTCTACGATAAGTGTTCTTGCCGATTCGTCTCCATAATAGATTTGGGCAGTTCCTGGTGATAACAGGAGCTTACTGGCTGTTTCATAGGTTTTTTCTCTGGTCTTATCAAATGGTGAACCATCGTCATGTGAGGTGAGGTAATTTAAGACCTGAAAACCATTGGTTTCATCATTTAAAATAGTGCTATAGGTTGAAAACATTTTTTCATAGTCTTCGTTTGCACTTTTTTTGAATTCAAAATTGATCATACTGTCGAATCCATGGTCATAATAATTCACCTTAACGTCACCAAAATCAAAGCGCTTGCCAGAAGAAATAATGTCATAGTCATAGACTTCACCAACCATATAAAAATCATTGTTATCTAAAACCGCTGATGTATTTTGCTGCTTCCATGTGCTGAAAGCGATTTCACATTCGTTTTTGAATTCAGTCCAAACATCTTCTTCAATATGCCTTACTGTATCTGCTCTATAGCCATCAATTCCAAATTCTCTGACATAATCAGTTAACCATTTAATGATATAGAATCGCGGTGCTCTTGGATAACCCGTTCTTTCAAAAAAAGCATCAAGCTCTTTCATTTCCTGCTCGTAACGTCCTTCACTTTTCCACTTTTCAATCAATGACTCAGGAAGTTCAACATTGTCATTGGATTCAGTCAGGATATCAGGCAGATTTTCAACCAAAGCGCAATGAACAGCGGTTTCATAAGAATTAAACTCGCACTTAGGGCTTGTTCTTACCCAATTATCCGGCCATTGAGGATCTTGCTCTGTCACTGGGCCTGTATGATTAATCACGGCATCCATTAGGATGCGAATTCCGTTGTCATGGGCCACTTCAACTAAGTTTGCCAGGTCTTCCATGGTTCCGAAATTTGGATCTAAAGCCGTCCAGTCTTTTGCCCAATAACCATGGAAAGCATAAGTAAAACCGGTTCCTTCATCCGTTCCTCCGTGAATTTGTTCCACTACTGGTGTAAACCAAATCGCATTGACACCCAAGTCATTGAAATATCCTGAAGTTATTTTTTCAGTGATTCCTTTAATATCTCCACCTTTAAAACCCCTTAGTGGCGCTGTTTCGAGTGTTCGATCAAAGTTGACATCATTACTGGTGTCAGCATTGTTAAAACGGTCAGTCAACAAGAAATAAATGCTTGCATTTTCCCAATAGAAGGGAACTTCAGGAGCAGCTGTTACTGTTTCCTGATTTGCCTCTTTACAGGCAGTGATTATTGATAGCAGGGTCAATCCGAAAATTAATAGCTTCTTATTCATGTTTGCTTTAAATTTTATTAATTATTATTTTTTCCATACAACCAGCGAATGGCGTCTTTAAATCCATCTCGCCATAATTTTTCATTGTGTTCTCCACCTTCAACAACTTTCGAGTAAATATTAGCAGCAGGATAACCACATTCATGCAATTTATCAACCATTTTTAACATTAAGGGAGCCATTTCACCAGATTCGGAGTCACCTGCCATGAAATAAAGCATAGAATTTACATTTTTACAATGTGCTTCGGTGAACTGAAAACTATCCGGTGCCATTTCAAAAGAAGGTGAAAAAATTCCAGCTTTCCCAAAGATATTGGGGTGTTTTAAAACGGCATAATGTGAGATCAAACCTCCCAATGAACTGCCCATGATACCTGTATTTTCATTTCCTGGCAAGGTGCGAAAATGATTATCGATATAGGGTTTTAATGATTGAACGATGAAATTGATATAAGCTTCTCCTTTTGGCTTAGAATCGTAATTCTTGAGCAACCATGGTGTATATTCATCCATTCTTTGAATTCCTCCATTGTCTATTCCTACCACGATTAAATTAATATTTTCATCAATGGCTAAATTGTCAAGCGATTCATCAACACCCCACTCTCCAACATAGGAAGTTTCATCATCGAATAGGTTTTGCCCATCATGCATATAAAGAACTGGATATTTCTCTTGACTCGATTGATAATCAGCAGGCAGATAGATCCAAATTCTCCTGGTTGTGTCTAAGGAGGCCATTTCAAAAGCATCGTTAAGGACAACCACATTTTGATTTGCAGTAGAATTATTCTGGCCCAACAAAAAGTTGACGGTCATCAAGAAAATTATGCTAATGAAGATCCTATTTGAACTTCTGAATGCCATGTTATTTTAAAGTTGTTAAAATTGTGGCTCCTTTTTCTTCCAGATTCAGGCTGTCTTTCCAAAGGATTTCATTTCCTGTTATTACATCTTTTAGTTTTTTCTCTTCCAATCCAATTTCTTTGAATTTAGTGAGGTCTAACACGTAACTTTCATCGTTTTTATTTAATATTAAAACAACGATGTTGTCATCCATGATTCTGAACATCAGGTATACACCATCCTCTGGTGAAAAATGAATAGTTCTTCCTTCGTGAATTGTCGTACTGTTCTTTCTAAATTGAAGTAAAGTCTTTAGATATTGTTGCATGTCAAGTTGCACAGCGCTGAGTCCGGTGGCTGTAAAGGCATTTGTAGTATCTCCATCCCATCCTCCAGGAAAATCAGTTCTTATCAAACCATGATCCCCAGGTTTAGCGGTATTTTGCAGCAGGATTTCTGTTCCATAATAAAGCTGTGGAATTCGAGGAAGTGTCAGGAAATAGGCCATGGCCATCTTTGTCAATACAGGGTCTTCATCAAACTGGGTATGAATTCTATCCATATCGTGGTTGTCAGGAAAAACCATGATATCTTTTGGGCTTGGGTAATGAAAATCATTTGCAAGTCCTTCATAGATTTTAACCAATCCTTTGTCCCATTTTTCATCTTCCTTAAGCGCCTCAACGATTTTTCTCTGCATAGGAAAATCCATGGTAGATTTTAAATTTGACTCATATCCATCATGATTCTTAGCGCCTTGTTGCCAATAACCAACAAGTAATGGGTTGTAACTCCATTCTTCACCAACAATACTAAAATTAGGGTATTCGTTCATGATCGCACCTGCCCAGTTAGACATAAAAACTTTGTCAGGATAAGGATAGGTGTCTTGTCTGATTCCCCCTAATTGAGCTGATTCTATCCACCAGATACTATTCTGGATAAGATAGGTCGCCATAAACGGATTGTTCTGGTTCAAATCTGGCATTGAATCTACAAACCATCCATCGGTCATACCGATTGCATCAATTTTTGAAGCGTAGATGTCTTGGTTAGTGGTTCTGCGATGATTAGAATATATTGTTTTTTTCCCAGCCTCATAGTTAGTCTGGTTATTGATCCAATCTTCAAATGGAAGGTCTTTCATCCACCAATGTTCACTTCCGCAATGATTGGCTACCTGGTCCATAATAAGTTTCACCCCATTTTGATTCGCCTTTGCTGAGAGTTCAATATAATCTGACATTGTTCCAAATCGCGGGTCAATTTCATAAAGATCTGTTATGGCATAACCGTGATAAGAATAGCTATCCATATCATTGGTGAGCAATGGACAAGACCAAATTGCCGTAAAGCCCATTTCAGAAATATAATCAACATGTTCAGTTATACCTTGAATATCTCCTCCATGTCTGGCATAATCATCCTTGCGATCAATCGCAGTCTCCTTTAAGCCTTCAATAATGTCATTATCAGGATTTGCATTGGCAAAACGATCAGGTGTAATGAGATAAATTACATCCGAACTATCGAAACCAATATATTGATCAGATGGCTTCTGTTTTTCCTTTAAGGTATACTCATGTTTTAACTTCTTCTTGCCCTTTGCATTAAATACAATAGTAAAACTTCCAGGTTTTGCATCCGAGTCGATTTGAAGATCGATAAAAAGGTAATTAGGACTTTTTGCCTTATGAACTTTTTGGATACGCACACCAGCATATTCAATTTCAGGAGTCAATGCTGAAATATCATTTCCTTTAACCAAAAGCTGCAGCTTAGAATCTTTAAAACCAACCCACCAGTTTGGGGGTTCAACCCTTTCAATTTGCGATGAAACTGAAATGCTGTAAAACAATGCCAGTAGAAAAATAATATGCTTCATAGAATCTGTTTTAAATTGACTAAAGGACCACTAAATCTTTATTCTGAATCGTGACTTGTTGATTAGAGACAATAATATCTATCGGCGTATCTGATTCATTATAGAATTTACATCCCTCATGATTTTTAAACACCTTAATCGTATGATCCCTGTATTTAATTTTAAAGGAATATGATTTCCAGTTTTTCGGAATAGTCGGATCAAAGGACAAGGTATTATTGAAATTCCTCATGCCTCCAAAACCTTGAACTATAGAAAGCCAGGTTCCGGCCATACTTGTTATGTGCAGCCCTTCATGTACTTCATGATTGTAATCATCAAGATCAAGTCTTGAAGTTCTCAGGTACATTTCATAGGCCTTTTCAGTTCTTTCCAGCTTTGAAGCAAGAATTGAATGCACACATGGAGACAAGGATGACTCATGGACCGTTAACGGTTCGTAAAAGTCAAAATGTTTTTCAAGAACATCTTTGTCAAAAAGATTTTCAAAGAAATAGAACCCTTGTAAAACATCCGCTTGCTTGATATAAGGGGATCTTAATATTCTGTCCCATGACCATTTTTGGTTGATGGGTCGTTCTGATTTGTGTAATTGATCTGCAGGAATTAATTCCTTATCAAGGAAACCATCTTGCTGAAGATATACCCCATGCTTTTCACTATAAGGGAAGTACATTTTGGCCGCAACATTTTCCCATGTTTGGGTCTCGGTTTCGTTAAACTTAACCTTTTCTGCAATACGCACAAAATCTTCAGGGAATTGATCTTTTAAAAACTCAATATTCTCAAGAGCATATTCCAAACACCATTTTGCCAGATAATTTGTGTACCAATTATTATTGACGTTATTTTCGTATTCATTAGGGCCGGTTACACCTAAGATGACAAACTGATCTTTATCCTTAGAAAAAGTAGCTCTTTGACTCCAGAATCTTGCAATGGCAATAATTACTTCCATTCCATGTGAAGCAATATAATCTTTGTCACCTGTATAATTTACATAATTATAGATGGCGTAAACCATGGCACCGTTCCTGTGAATTTCTTCAAAAGTGATTTCCCATTCATTATGGCATTCTTCACCATTCATAGTGACCATTGGATAAAGGGCTGCACCTTTAGAAAAGCCTAATTTTTCAGCATTTTCAATAGCCTTGTCCAATTGATTATATCGGTAAATCAATAAGTTTTTCGCTACATCCTTATCCTTGGTACTCATATAAAATGGGATACAATAAGCTTCAGTATCCCAATAGGTACTTCCACCGTATTTTTCTCCTGTAAAGCCTTTAGGGCCAATATTAAGTCTTGAATCGTCACCCGAGTAAGTTTGATTTAACTGAAAAATATTAAACCTTATGGCTTGTTGGGCTTTGATATCTCCGGAGATCATAATGTCTGCGGTATCCCAAATTTTGTTCCAAGCTTTATTTTGTTTTTCAAGTAAGGCGTCAAAACCTAATTCAACTGCTTCATTTAATCTTCGCTTAGACACATTTAAAAGTTCCGCATCAGGATGGTTCATTCCTTGTGTATAGCCACCATATTTAACTATCGAAAATGTATCTCCACTATTTACTTCAGTTTTGTAAGTATTGGTTATTTTTTTATCAGTAATCTGAGATTCTTTATCAATATTTACGATGTAATCGTTTAGTACCAATTCAACTTTCATTGCCGTACATACCAAAAAACCAGTCTTCAGTGTTTTTGACAAAATGAATCCCGCATCAATGGTTTCTATTTTATCTAGAATTTCCCAAAAGAATTCATCGTAATTGGAGTCTTCATTTATAATTCCAGCATCCAGGTAAGGAGAAAATTCTATTTCTCCTTTAAAATTGATAGGAGTAACACTGTATTTAATGACTCCAACCTCCGTACTAGTCATGCTCAAAAATCTTGTGGACTGAATTTTTACACTGTCACCATCGTCAAATTCAGCGATGAAAGAACGCGTTAAAACGCCGTTTTTCATGTTGAGTTCCCGAGAAAAATCAATCACTCTACAAGTATTTAAGTCGAGTTGCTTCCCGTTAATTTTGACATCAATACCAATCCAGTTTGGTGCATTGAGCACTTTAGCGAAATATTCAGGATAACCATTTTTCCACCAACCAACTCTGGTTTTGTCAGGATAATAGATACCTCCAATATAACTTCCTTGAAATGTTTCTCCGCTGTAATGCTCTTCAAAATTAGCCCTTTGGCCCATGGCACCATTACCAATACTGAAAATACTTTCAGATGCCGTTATGTTTTCTTTGTCAAACCCTTCCTCAATTATTTTCCACTCGTCGGGTTTTATATAATCTAAATTCATAGTATTTTGGTTTAATCAATCAACTTCTGTAAAAAATCAATAGTCAATTCAGCTGTACTGTTTAATACATAATCAGCTTCTTTTAGAATTTCCTTATCACCAATTCCAACGCTTAGCATATTGGCCTTATTTGCCGCTTCAACTCCAGCTTGTGCGTCTTCAATAACAATACAGTTATCTGGTTCAACACCTAATTTTTGTGCCGCTATAAGAAAAACTTCAGGATCTGGTTTTGCTGTGCTAACATCATTACCATCAACAATAGCGTCGAAAAGGTTTAATAAATCAAGTGTTTCAAGGATCAAACGAGCATTTTTACTAGCTGAACCTAATGAAAACGGGATTTTGTTAAGTTTTAAATAATGTAAAACGTCATCTATGCCTGGCAGGATCTCCGTGTGATCCATTTCTGCGATATATTCCAGGTATTGTGCATTTTTTTCAATTAATAATTTTGTCTTTTGTTCTTCCTCAAGTTGCACATTTCCTATGTCGAGGAGTATTTCAAGTGATCGAACACGACTTACACCTTTTAGCTGTTCGTTTTGCGCTTCGGAAAAATCAAAGCCCAATTGAATTGCTAGTTCTCTCCAGGCTAAATAGTGATACTTTGCCGTATCTACTATTACACCGTCTAAATCAAATATGATGGCTTTTTTAGTCATGTTTTATTCTGTTTTGAGTATTACTTTATCATCTACATCTTTTACTTTGAAAACCAATATTGCGGCGATCAAAAACGAGGCACCACTCATAACCAGCGCATAAATAGGATTTCCACCGTATAGATATTTTACAATCGGACCTCCGATTAATGCATTAACAATTTGTGGAAGTACAATGAAAAAATTAAATATCCCCATGTAAACTCCCATTTTTCTTGGCGGAATTGAGCCGGCTAGAATGGCGTATGGCATTGTCAAAATACTTGCCCATGCTATTCCAATACCAACCATTGAAATCAATAACCAATATTGGTCTGGTGCGAAATAAATTGAAATAAATCCAAGTCCACCGATGATTAATGAAAGAGAATGTGTTTTTATCCTACCTATTTTTTTAGCAATGGCAGGAAGGAAGAAGGCATAAATTGCTGATATGAGGTTATAAACTCCAAATAATATTCCTACCCAGTCCCCTGCATTTTGATAAGTTGTACTGTGGGTGTCTTCTAAAGGCAAACCATAAACATGATGCGCAATGGCAGGGGTTGAGAAAACCCACATGCCAAATAATCCAAACCATGAAAAAAACTGCACCCAGCTTAATTGTTTCATGGTAGTAGGCATATTCTTAAAATCAGTAAAAATATTGAGGATACTTGATTCTTCTACCTTTTCTTCTGTGTCGATTCCATTTATCAACTCCATTTCTTCAGGTGAATACTCTTTTGTTGTAAAGACGGTGATCAGAATACTAATGATTAGAACTGCTGCCCCAATGATAAAGGAGAGCATCAAACTCAAAGGAACCTTACCGGGTTCTGCGGTATTAGAAATTCCAACCCAATTGGTCAACACATATGGCAACCAGGAGCCTATAACGGCACCAATTCCGATTAACACTGTTTGAACACTGAATCCTAAGGTTCTTTGATCACTTGGCAATACATCTGCTACAAGGGCCCTAAAAGGTTCCATAGCGATATTAAAAGAAGCATCCATGATCATGAGCATTCCAGCACCAACCCATAAGGCAGGCATAAATGCTGTAAACATATCCGCATTTGGCATGAGTATCAAACCAAAAGAAGCTAAAATAGCTCCAGTTAGAAAGAATGGTCTTCTTCTTCCAAGCCTGGTCCAAGTCTTATCACTATAATAACCGATAATAGGTTGTACGATCAATCCTGTCAAGGGAGCCACAATCCAAAACCAACCTAGTTCGTGGACATCAGCACCAAATATTTGTAATACCCTAGAAGCATTTGCATTTTGAAGGGCAAAACCCATTTGAATACCCAGAAATCCAAAACTAAGATTCCAGATTTCCCAAAAACTGAGACGTCTTTTTTCCATAATGTATTTTTAATTGGTGAAATGAAATTATTAAACTGAATTAAATTGAATACTACTATTCATATGCCCATCCAAGCCAAAAATCCTGCAAAATAAAATCGAATAAGGACTGATATAAACCAGACCCAATTATGTGAAGAATTAAATAATTAGCAAGTCGTGAAATATTTACTAATATGCGACAAATATATAAAATTAATTTATTAATTGTGAAGCTGAACTTTTTTAGTTGAGTCTCTAATAGTTAGATCCGTTTTGATCAAATTTGTTTTATATTGATATTCAGTGTCTTGAGAATCAATCTCGTCTAATAATAACTCGCAAGATTTTCTACCCATGGTTCTGCCGTGCTGGGCTACAGTAGTTAAAGAGGGCGTTGTGAATTCAGAAATCAATCCATCAGTAAAGCCAATTACCTCTATGTCTTCTGGAACATTATAACCGTATCCTCGGGCTACTTTCATCACTGTTGCGGCGTAGATCTCGTTTACTGCGAATATCCCGTCAGGGTAATTACCATCCTCAAAAAGAACAGATAATTGCTCATCTATGGTTAGTTTATCATCAATTTTAATAATCAAATCGTGATCCACTGCCATGTTATGATCGTTTAGCGCCATGAGATAGCCCTCTCTTCTTTCATTTCCCACAGTAACATAATCGGGTGTGGTTAATAAAGCGATGCGTTTACATCCATTTTTTATCAATTGTTGGGTAGCTAAAATGGCTCCTCCTTTATCATCAGCAATTACCTTACTACAATTGATTTCATCTACAACCCTGTCAAACATAACCAGCGGGATTCCATTATTGATCAACTCGTTAAAATGTCTGTAATCATCTTTTTCTTCGGTTTCCTTTGCAACTGATGCGATAATGCCGTCTACCACTCCGCTAGCAAGCATTTGAAGGTTTAGTACCTCTTTCTTATATGATTCATTTGACAAGCAAATCATCACATTATAGCCTTTATCATTGGCTAATTTTTCTATTCCTGTAATGACTGTAGTAAAAAAATGATGGACTATTTCAGGAATGATAACCCCTATAGTTTTGGTATTCTGATTCCTTAGGTTTAGGGCTAAACTATTTGGTTTGTAATGATAATATGTAGCGAATGCCTGTATCTTGTTTTTAAGCTCTTGACTTATCTCATGACTATCTTTTAGTGCTTTGGAAACAGTTGAAATTGAAACCCCAAATTCTTTGGCTATTTTTTTAAGTGTTATTTTTTGTTTCATATACTGCAAAGGTGGAATTAACCTAGTTCCAGGCTTAAATAAAGTTAATGATAAATTAAATTTTTTGGGGGCTAATTCTGTTTATAAAAGTAATCAAATAATATGGGTGAAAAAAATATTTAGATAGTCAGCTATCGATTGCGCATTAAAAGAGATTTTTTTTAACAGATTATTAATAATTGGAGCTCAAATTCTTAAATTCTTAACAGCAGCAAGGCTTCAAGGAAAACTACTCTAACGTTTTCGTAATTAAACTTATCAACACGAAAACGTTTTCGTGAAAATTTAGCGCCTCCATTTTTATGTTAAAATGGTGTTAACAAAGTAACTTCGGCGAGTGAAATATTAAATAAACAGCAAGTTTAATTACAAATCATTATGCTTAATAACTAAATTCATTTTTATGAAAAAAATTAGACAATTAGTCTTTGCGATTTTGTTTTCATTACCAATGTTGGTGTCTGCTCAAGACCTCATTCAAGGTAATGTAAAAGATGACCAAGGAATAGACCTTCCTGGCGTATCTGTAATTGTACAGGGTACAACACAGGGAACTGCAACTGATTTCGATGGAAATTTCGAAATTGAAGTTGATGCAAATACAGTTTTAGTATTTTCTTTTATTGGATATTCCAATTTAGAAGTTACAGCGAGTGCAAACATGCAAGTAGTAATGCAGGAATCTGCAGAGAGCCTTGATGAAGTAGTTCTTATTGGTTATGGACAAACAACTAAGAAAGACGCAACAGGAGCTGTAGAAAAAGTAAGTGAAAAAGAATTTAACGTTGGGGCTATTGCTTCACCTGAACAATTGATTACAGGTAAAACGGCAGGGGTAAATGTTACACCTCCTAGTGGTCGACCAGGTGAATCAGGAACTGTAAAAATCAGGGGTGGTGTTTCATCTTTGGGAACTAACAGTCCTCTATACGTAATTGATGGAGTACCGATCGATCAAAAAGGACCGGCACTAAATTCTATCAATCCAAATGATATTGAAAGTTTTAACATCTTAAAAGATGCATCGGCAACAGCCATTTATGGTTCGAGAGCAACCAATGGTGTTATTCTTATAACGACTAAATCTGGAAGAATGAATTCAGATTTTAGAGTTGAATTAGATAGTAAATTTTCTGTTGGTGTTAAATCTAATACTGTTGATGTTCTTGATCCAGATCAATACAGAGCAGCTGTACTTAGTTTAAATAATCCAGATGCGGCGGCTTTGCTAACGGGTGAAAACACAAACTGGCAAGAAGAGATTTATCAAACAGCTTTTGGTACAGATAACAACCTGATCTTATCAGAAGGTTTTGATAACAGTTCCTATAGAGTTGCGTTTGGATATAATTATCAAGAAGGTATTTTAAAGACGAATGATTTTAAAAGACCTAGTATCTCTTTGAATTTCAGACAAAATTTGTTTGATAATTCACTAAAAATGGATTTTAACCTGCGTGGATCGTGGGTAAGTGATAGTTTTGGTGATGATGGCGCTATTGGAAGTTCGGTATCATTCGATCCTACAAAACCAGTTTATAGCGGACAGCCTGAATTTGGAGGTTATTGGGAGTGGTTAAATAATGACGGAAGTGTAAATACGTTGGCGCCAAGAAACCCAGTAGGTCAAGTGCTACAGAATATTAATGACGGGAATACTGAGAGGTATAGTGGGAACGCTAAATTTGACTATAAATTTGGATTTTTAGACGGATTGAATATGGTTGTGAACCTTGGTTTTGATTATTCAGAAGGTCGAGGATACTTTATTGTTCCTCCTGAATCTGCATCAGGTTTCAATGATAATGGTTCTGTTAGAGAATGGACCAACCTAAAGAGGAACACCTTGGCTGATGTGTATTTGAACTATGTGAATACTTTTAATGACAAACATAAACTTGACGTTATGGTAGGTCATTCATTTCAAGATTTTTATCGTGAAGATACCAACGTAACCCAAGATGGTTTAGGTAGCCCAGCAACCGGTAATTTTGGAACAGTTTCATTAAATGCCCTGCAATCATTATTTACCCGTGTAAATTATACTTATAATAATAAATATTTAGTGACTGCCACTTATCGTAGAGATGGATCTTCAAGATTTGCTCCTGAAAACAGATGGGCAAACTTCTTCTCTGGAGCTTTAGCCTGGAATATTTCTGAAGAAGATTTCTTAAAAGATTCTGAGACAGTATCAACTTTGAAATTGAGATTAGGATTTGGTCAGACAGGTCAGCAAGAAATTGATAAAGATTTTGGCTACCTACCAATTTACACACCTGGAGATGCAGGCGTAAGATATCCATTCGGATCTGAATACCATTATACATTAAGACCTGAAGGTTATGATAAAAATATCAAATGGGAAGAGTCTGATACGTATAATATTGGTTTAGACTACGGCTTTATAAATGATGCGCTTACTGGTTCTATAGAATATTTTAAAAGAGAATCATCTGATATTTTAAGTACCATTGCACCACCTGCAGGCTCTAACTTAACCAATAATTTATACACAAATATTGGTGATCTTTCGAGTCAAGGGGTTGAATTTACTTTAAACGCAGATATCTTTCAAAGAGAGAATTTTACTTGGAACGTTAATTTTAACGCAACTTGGTTAAGTAATGAAATCAAAAAACTGAACAATGTTGAAGATCCTGAATCTCCTGGAATAGCTCAAGGGGGAATTAGTGGAGGTGTTGGTAACACAGTTCAAACACATAAAGTAGGATATCCACAATTTTCCTACCTTGTTTACGAACAGGTTTATGATGAAATTGGAACTCCTTTAGAAGGTGTTTATGTCGATCAAAACAGCGATGGTGTGATTAACGATTCAGATAAAAGAATCTATAAGAATCCTAATCCTGATTACTTATTTGGTTTCTCATCTTATATGAATTATAAGAATTTTGATTTGTCATTTACGATGAGAGCTTCTCTAGGAAATTATGCATATAATAACGTAGGATCTTCAAGAGGGTATTATGGAGCAGTATATGAGTTGGAAACACTGAGAAATGTTCACTCATCTATTTTAGAAACGGGGTTTGACACACAACAATTGTGGTCAGATTACTATATTCAAGATGCTTCTTTCTTAAAGATGGATAACATTGCCTTAGGTTACACTTTCCAAAACCTAAAAGAAGGAGCAGTTGGCTTTAGACTTTACACTACTGTTCAAAACGTATTTACGATTACTGAATACGATGGATTGGATCCTGAAATAAGTGGAGGTATAGATAATAATTTTTATCCAAGACCAAGAACTTTCTTACTTGGATTTAATATTAACTTTTAAAAGCATTGATGATGAAAATATTTAAAAACTTAAAATTTAAAGTAGGTATTGTCGCTTTAATGCTTGCGATGGGATTTGTTTCCTGTGAAGATGCATTAGACAAACAACCTGTAACTGAACTAACCGAAAGCCAGGCCTTTGAAGATCCTGAAGCTTACACTGAATTTCTTGCAAGAGTATATGCAGGTCTTGCGGTAAGTGGACAAGAAGGACCGGCAGGTAGACCTGATATTCAAGGAATTGATGAAGGTTTCTCAAATTACACACGTCAATTTTGGAAACACCAGGAGTTGAATACGGATGAGGCTATAATCGCTTGGAATGATGGAACGATCCATGACCTTCATAACCATGTTTGGACTTCAGGTAATGAATTTGTCAGAGCCATGTATGATAGAATTTACTTTCAAATTGGTATTGCGAATCAATATTTAAGAGAAACTACTGATGAGAAACTTGATAGTAGAGGAGTAGAGAGCACGCTAAAAGCCGAAATTCAAATATTTAAGGCTGAAGCCAGATTTTTGAGAGCACTAAGTTATTGGCATGCTATTGATTTTTATGGAGATATTCCTTTTGTAACTGAAGAGGATCCTGTTGGAAACTTTTTCCCGGAACAAGCCAAAAGAGAGGTTGTTTTTGAATGGATTGTTGCAGAATTAAAGGCGATTGAACCTACCTTATTGGGTGCACGTCAAAACGATTATGGAAGAGCTGATCAAGGTGCTGCATGGATGTTGTTGGCGAAGTTGTATTTGAATTCTCAAGTATATACTGGTGTTGACGGATCAGCAGATGCAATGGAATACATCAATAAGGTTATCAATTCAGGTTATTCATTAACAGATAACTATACAGACTTGTTCCTTGCAGACAATGATATCAACGGATCAGAAAATGAAATCATTTTCCCAATTCGTTTCGATGGTTTAAATACAACTGGATATGGTGGAACAACTTTCTTAACGCATGCGGCTATTGGAGGAAAAATGAATGCTGCTGAATTTGGCGTCAACGGAGGTTGGGGTGGTATCAGAACCACTAAGAATCTCGTATTCCAATTTGATTCAGGAATAGATCTTGATGCTTTAAATGCTGCCATTGGGCCAGCTTCAAAATGGGGCCTTGTTGGAAGTTCAACTGTTAATAGTTGGGACGGACCAGATATGATCATGTATGAATCAGGAACTGACCAATTTGGTATTTTTGCTCAATTGGTAGCTGGTGAAATGAAGTTTAGATTTGATAATGACTGGGGTGTTAACCTTGGTGATACTGGTGCTGATGGAAGCCTAGAACCAGGAGGTGATAATATTGCCATTGCAGAAGATGGAGGTTATTTTATCTCTTTGAACACTGCAAATTCAACATATTCAATAACTCCCGTTGGAGATACAAGAGCAAACTTCTTTACAGAAGATCAAACTCTTGAAATTGAAGACCCATTTAATTTCTCAAACGGTTATGCTGTAGAAAAATTCAGAAATGTAGATGTTAACGGAAACCAAGGATCAGACGGTGCTGGAGATTTTGTAGATGTAGATTTTCCAATGTTTCGATTGGCAGATGTTTATTTAATGTATGCTGAAGCCTTTTTAAGAGGTGGAGGAGGAAGTGCCAGTGAAGCTGCTAATTATGTAAATATGGTTAGAGAAAGAGCTTTTGGAAATACAGCTGGAAATATCGATGCAACAGATTTGACTTTAGATTTTATTCTTTCTGAAAGATCAAGAGAATTGCATTGGGAAGGACATAGAAGAACTGACTTAGTGAGGTTCAACGAATTCACTGAAAATGGAGTATGGCCTTGGAAAGGTGGAATCATGGAAGGAAAAACTACTGAAAAATTCAGAGATATTTATCCAATTCCTTCATCTGATATCATTGCAAATCCATCTTTGACGCAAAACCCAGGTTATTAATTTAAAAACACAGATATATCATGAAAAAATATATAAATAAAATATTGTTCTTACTGACCTTCTCTGCGTTGATCGTAGGTTGTGAAAAGGATGATATTGTTGTGATCAACGAGGATTTTACAACTGCTGTAAGCCTCTCATCAGACAATATTGTTTTAGAAGAAGCTAACGAAGGGGCCGAAGCTTTAAAAGTTACATGGACCCAACCGGATTTCGGATATAATGCAGCGGCAGAATATAATGTGCTGTTTGACATTTCAGGAGGTGATTTTACAAGCCCAGAAACTGTTTCAGCTGGTTCAGCTTTAGAGAAATCATTTAATACAGAAGATTTAAATAAGATTCTCTTGAATTTAGGGGCAGAACCAGATGACGCCACTCAATTAGAAGTTAAGATAGATATCATTATGTCAAAGCAATACAGAAGAGCTTCTGATGTTTCTAGTTTGACTGCAACTGCTTATTCAGGCGTACTTGATCTTACAACTACTTGGGGTGTCGTAGGAAGTGCTACTCCTAATGGTTGGGGTGACGGACCAGATACACCGTTCTTTAAAACAAGTGAGCCTGGTATCAATGTGGCCTATATCAATATGGTTGATGGTGAATGGAAAATCAGACAAGACAACGACTGGACCTTAAATTACGGATCTAGTGATGGAGTTAACTTAGTAGAAGGTGGTGATAATATTGCAGTGACTGCCGGTACCTACAAAATCACTTTTGATGAGGACAAATTGACCTATGCTATAGAAGCTTATTCATGGGGCTTAGTGGGTAGTGCCACGCCAAATGGATGGGACGGACCAGATGTACCATTGATGTATGATTCTTGTTCTGATACTTGGAAAGCTGTAGTGAAATTGAATGAAGGCGTATGGAAAATTCGCCAGAATAATGACTGGGCTGTGAATTTAGGTTCAGACGGAGCAGATGGTAATTTACAGGCAAACGGAGGAGATATCCCAGTTACCCTTGGATACTATCAGATCGTTGTTGATTTCAATGCATCTACTTACACTATTGAAAAAACAGATATTTGGGGTGTAGTTGGTTCAGGATATAACGATTGGGGTGCCACACCTGATTTCCCTTTTACTCCAGACTATTGTAATGAAGGAATTTACCATGCCTATGGTGTACCAATTCTAGACGGAGAGATCAAATTTAGAACCAATAATGATTGGGGAAATAATTATGGAGACTTTGAGTTGGATAATATTTTGGATCAAGTAGATGATAATAATATTCCTTCAGTAGCGGGAACTTATGATATCATGCTCGACTTTACCAACCCTAGTGTTCCTACATACACTATGACGAAGAAATAAATATGATTGTAAGGATTAAAAAGGGCTGTTTTTGACAGCCCTTTTTTTCAATTTAATAAGATAAAGCATGAAAAAACTTCTACTTTTTATTTTTTTAATTTCTAGTTCAATATTCTCTCAGCAACTTGAAGTCACTTTTACAGTTGTCCCATCTACTTTTGAAGAGGATGAATTAATTACCATAACAGCTTCTGATTTTAACCCTGCAGTATGGGGCGTTTCAGATGTTTATTTATGGGCATGGTCTACAGCTAATGGAGTTCAAGCGGACGCCCCGAATAACGGAATCTGGACAAGCTCAAATGAGGCACAAAAATTGACAAATAATGGCGACGGAACCTATTCAATTTCATTTATACCTAAAGAATTTTATAACCGTACAGGCTTAGAGAGCATTGGTTTTCTGGTTAAGGCCAAAAATGGGGATGGAGATAAAAAATCCCAGGATAATGTTGTATTGGTAGGTACTATCGATGTACCTCCAGTTACAGAGGCTCCTGTTCCGTCAGGGATGCTTGATGGGATCAACTTAGATCAAAATGACAATACCAAGGTCACACTTGTTTTGTACGCTCCTATGAAGGAATTTGTCTATGTGATAGGAGATTTTAACAATTGGGAAAAAGAAGCTGCCTATTTATTAAAAAAAGATAGTGCTAAAAATAGGTTTTGGATTGAAATTACGGGTTTGACACCAAAGTTTGATCATAAATTTCAATACTTTGTCGATGGAAAAATCAGGATAGCAGACCCTTATTCAACTACAATTTTAGATCAGTCAAACGATCAGTTTATTGAAGACATTACCTACCCTAATTTACCAGAATATCCAACGGGAAGTACTTCTCATGCAGTTACTTTACTGAGAACCGGGGATGATGATTTTAACTGGCAAACAAACACATATGAATTACCTGAGAAAACAGATCTTGTGATTTATGAATTACTATTGCGTGATTTTGATGCATTACATAGTTTTGATGCGCTTAAGGCCCGATTAGATTATTTAGAAGACCTAGGTGTGAATGCAATTGAATTGATGCCTGTAAGTGAATTTGACGGGAATGAATCATGGGGATACAATCCATCGTTTCATATGGCCCTGGATAAATACTACGGTACCCCAAAAGCATTTAAGCAGCTTATAGATGAATGTCACAATCGTAATATGGCTGTAATTCTAGATGTAGTTTATAATCATGCTACAGGTCAGCATCCTTATTATCGGATGTGGAACACTTCAGAAGGTGGTTATGGAGGTCAGGCCAGTGCAGACAGCCCGTTTTTTAATCAGGTCGCCACCCATTCCTACAGTGTTTTTAATGATTTCAATCACAGCAAACAAGCCACAAGAGATTATGTAAAAAGAACCACTCAATATTGGATTGATGAATACCGAATTGATGGATTCCGTTGGGACCTTACCAAAGGCTTTACACAAAATTGTACAGGTAGTGAATCTTGTACCAATGCAGCTCAGGCCGACAGGGTAGCGGTATTAAAAGAATATGCAGATTACCAATGGGCCATAAATTCTGAATTCTATATCATCTTTGAACATCTAGGCACCAATGCTGAAGAGACACAATGGGTTGAATACAGACTCAATGAAGGGAAAGGAATTATGATGTGGAGCAAATTAACTGAACCTTATAATGAAAGCACAATGGGTTATCACGAAAGTGGTAAATCTGATTTTTCATGGATCGATTATAAAAACAGAAACTGGACAGTTCCAGCTAATGTAGCTTATATGGAGAGCCATGATGAGGAAAGACTCATGGTTAAAAATCTTGAATTCGGAAATGCTGAAGGCAGTTATAGTGTAAAAGACCTATCAACAGCTTTAGATAGAGAAAAGATTGCAGGAGCCTTCTATTTTACAGTTCCTGGTCCTAGAATGATTTGGCAGTTTGGAGAATTAGGATATGACTATAGTATTAACTATTGCCCTAACGGAACGATTAATCCAGACTGTAGGGTTTCCAATAAGCCTATTAAATGGGATTATTTTGAAGATCCTGAAAGAAAGGCAATTTATGATGCCTGGGCCGATTTGATCAAGCTTAGATTACAGGAAGATATTTTTCAAACAGCTGATTTCACGGTTGATGCAGATGCTACAACTGGTCTAAAAAAAATTCAGCTGACAAACGATAACAATGGAGCCAGCTTAAAGTATGTGAATGTAATAGGTAATTTTGGGGTTAAAACCCAAAGTATCAATCCTGCTTTTCAAGAAACAGGTACCTGGTATGATTTGTTAAATGACAATGGTGAACTGAACGTAACAAACGTTAATCAATTGATATCGCTTCAGCCTGGAGAATTCATAGTTTATGGAAGTAGTCAGGTTACTTTACCAGTTCAGGAGTACGACCCTTTGAGCGGATTGAATATTTATCCGAATCCGGCGACAAGTACTTTTAGAATAAATAAAAACGTACAAAAAGTAGAGGTTTATGACCACACAGGTAGATTGATCACTAGTTTTTCGGGAGATTTTTATCCTGACCAGGATTATGATGCTTCGTTCTTAACCCCTTCGATCTACTTGTTAAGAATTAGTTCAGAGTTAGGAACCAGCTCCAAAAGGTTAATTGTTGAGTAATATTTGTTCGTGAGAATGAATAAAAAAAGACTGCTGAAAAGCAGTCTTTTTTTATATAATTAAATCCAAAAAGATTAGATCATTTTCAAATTATTGACTTCCTGTTCGTTTAAATGACGCCATACACCACGACCAAGATTTCTTTTGGTCAGGCCTGCGAAAATAACACGATCAAGTTTGATGACGTTGTATCCAAAATGTTCAAAGATTCTACGAACGATTCTATTTCTTCCAGAATGAATTTCAATACCCACCTCGAATTTTGGTTTGTTTTCGATGTATGAGACTTTGTCAACAAAAACCATTTTACCATCTAAAACAAAATTCTCAGCAATCTTATGCAGATCAACCATTGAGAGTTTTTTGTCAAGTGTTACGTGGTATAGTTTTTTAACGTTATGCTTCGGATGCGTAAGCTTTTTAGCCATATCACCATCGTTTGTGAACAATAGAAGACCAGTTGTTTCTCTATCCAGCCTTCCAACAGGATAAATCCTTTCTTTGGTAGACCTGTGAATCAGTTCCATTACTGTTTTCCTGTTTCTTTCATCATCCATCGTTGTGATATAGTTCTTTGGCTTGTTTAACAATACATATCGTTTAGCCTCCGGAGTAATAAGCACATCATCAAATCGAACTTCGTCAGTGGGCTTCACTTTATAACCCATTTCGGTAATTATTTTACCGTTAACTGTAGCACTTCCGGCACTTATATAAGTGTCTGCCTCTCTTCGAGAACAAACGCCTGAATTAGAGATGTACTTGTTTAAACGAATCTCATCTGACTCCGCTTTTTTCGGCAGTTTAGATGGTCCTTTTTTGAAAGATTTTACTTTTTCGGGATGTGGTCTGAAGTTTTTATCCTTTGATTTTCCCTTAAAAGATCCTGAATAGGATGATTTTGATTGGCTTCCTTTTTCAGTACTGCCAGATCCTCGCTCCTGTCGTCCTCTCGACGAGTTGTTTTTTGCGGTCATTTGTAAATTTTTTGCAAAAGTACGAAATCATTTCAATAAGTAGTTGATTATCCGTCAATAACCTTAATTAAAAAATTCGTAACTTATTCAGACTTGAGTAAATGAAACTGAATTATGGAACAAGCGGAACTAAAAAGTAAAAAGACCAAGAAGGATAGTTGGTGGAGAAGAGCCTTACAAATTGCCATTATTATTATGGCTACGTCTTGCGGGTTTGTATTAAGAGTGGGCTTCTTAGAAAAGTCTAGACTTTAAGAATTCTTTTGATAATCACTGAGGTGTCGATGAGCATAAGACTTAGGACGCCTATAATGATGATGAGCTTAATGGTATTATGAAGAATGACATAATCTCTTTTGGTGTTTGCTTTCCATAGAAATACCAGGAATATAACGAAGACGATTCCTACCAGATAGAAATAATACTTCATCATACCAATTTCAGGGTATTCCCAAAGAAAATATACCGGATTCATAGTGAGCAGCACAAGCAAGGTGATGAGAATCTTCGTAAAATGCTCCCCATATGTTACGGGTATGGTTTTATAATCCTGAACAATATCTCCTTTAATATTTTCAAGATCTTTTAATAATTCTCTGATCATTAGAACAAAAAAGAGAAAAGCAGCATGCGTAAAAATGATCTCAGAAAAATTCTTGTAGTAAATAAAAATGGCAAAAAATGGTAAAATTGACAAAATTGAGGCTGAGAACAAGCCTGTAAGAGGATACTTTTTCAGCTTATGGGAATACAACCATATTAAAAAGATATAAACAGAAAAAAACAAGGCTGCCCGCCAAGACACCAGGAAACCAAACACTACACCAACAAAATTTAAGAAGAAGTAGATTCGTAGTTTGATTTTTTGACTAACGATACTATCGATCTTAGATTTAATGGGCTTATTGATCAGGTCTTTTTTGCTGTCATAAAAGTTGTTGATAATATAACCAGATGCTATGACGCAAATTGTTGCTAGGATCAGAAAATATAAGTCAAGATTAAAAATGACATCCCCCAAAGACTTTTCAGGTGAAAAAATAAAGATAGCGGCAAGGTATTGAGCCAAAACAATTATGGCAATATTATAGCCTCTTACTACTGAAAGTAAGCTTAAAAACTTAAAGAAAAGCGAATACTGTTTTTTGGGTTTTGGTTTTTGAACCTGCCCTTTAGTAACATCAACCATAGTTTAGGAATGGTTAAAACCTATAAACTAATTCCAGTTTATAGTCTTCAAGTAGTTTTTTGGTCTTTTGATAATCTTCAGTAAAACCTAAAATATAACCACCTCCACCTGAACCACAAAGCTTCAGATAGTAATCATTAGTTTCGATTCCGTTTTTCCACAGTTGGTGAAAAGAATCTGGAATCATCGGTTTAAAGTGTTTCAATACAACCTTCGACAATTTTTTTACATTTCCAAATAATGATGTTACATTTCCGTGTAAAAAATCATCAATGCAATTGTCAGTGTGTCTTGCAAAGTCACGATCTATCATATTTCTAAATCCTTCATTCTTCATCTTGTTCATAAAGATGTTGACCATAGGTTGGGTTTCACCTATCATTTCAGAATCCAAAAGAAAAACAGCTCCTTTTCCTTCCTTTTGAGATGGAATACCGGTAGCTTCAAGATTATTTTTAGATTTAATTAAGATCGGAAGACTTAAATATGAATTTAACGGATCTAAGCCTGAACTCTTCCCATGGAAAAATGATTCCATTTTAGAAAAGGTCGATTTTAATTTAAGTAATTTTTCTCTTGTAAGATTTTCAAGAACGGTAATTTTATCATCAGCATACTTGTCGTAAATCGCCGCTACTAAGGCGCCGGAGCTTCCAACTCCATATCCTTGAGGAATACTGGAATCAAAATGCATATTACGATCTATATCAACTTTAAGTTCGTCAAGTCTTAGCTGAATTTCAGGATCTTTTAATTGTGAGAGATACAAATAGAATTCACTTAGTTTTCGATTTGAATCTTTAGCTTTTTCTGTCGTATCGTCAGAAATAATTAAAGCTCCTTGATAAGAGTTATATGGTATCGCCAGACCTTTTGAGTCTTTTATAATGCCGTATTCTCCAAACAAAAGGATCTTAGCGTAAAAAAGTGGGCCATTCATTGCGTCCATATATAAATTGGGTACAAATATAATAGAAAAATAGTTTATATCTATGTACTTGATAATAAACGCATAAATTCTATAAAACTTGTGTAACGATTTATTATTTCTTCATTTCCTTAAGAAGCAACTGATTTTGCCCCAGATCCAACGTGGTCACTAATGAATTGTTTATTCTGGCAATATCCGGCAAGTTCTTCTTTAATAAATTCGTCAACACGTTTTTTATCTCTTTCCGGAAATAATACATGAACATTAGCTCCTGCATCCAGAGTGAAACAAATATGGCAGCCAGAGCTTTTTCTAAAGGCCCAGATGCTTTCAATAATTTCTAAGGTATTCGGTTTCATTAAAATAAAATACGGATCAGATGTCATCATCATGGCATGAAGAGATAATGCTTCTTTTTCTACAATATCAATAAAAGCATCAAGGTCTCCCTTTTCCAAAATTGGAATAAGCCTGCTCATATTGTCTTTTGCCTGATCAAATCTGGCTTGGGCGAAGGGATGATCCAACATTAATTTATGTCCTATGGTCGAAGACACTTGTTTCACGCCTTTGTCAACCAGTAAAATGGTGTCATTAAAAGTGGTAAAAACCTGATGAATAGCGTCAGGGTATTTTATACCAAACAAGTCACTACTTCCAAATATATTTGAATGTTCTCCCCAAACAACCAAGGGTCCTTCAATACTTCTTGCGGCACTTCCTGAACCCAATCGGGCAAGAAAGGAGGCTTTTTCTATGAAATCACTTTCAGAAATATTGGGATCAACGATTTTTTGAATGCTCATCAGACAAAGCGATAAGGCGCTCATTCCGCTGGCACTTGATGCAATACCACTACTATGTGGGAATGAATTTTCTGTATGAATTTCAAAAGTGTAATCAGTAATAAACGGAAGGTATATCTCGATTCGCTTAAAGAACTCTTCAATCTTTGGAGCAAAATCTTGTTTTTCAATTCCATCGAGAAACACATTAAAATCAAATGACTTAGAAGGTGCTGATTTAGGAGTATAGATTAAAGTAGTAGTTGTATGGCAATTTGATAAAGTAAAGCTAATAGAAGCATTCTTAGGAATTTGCGGATCTGTTTTTCCCCAATATTTCACTAGCGCAATATTGCTAGGACTCTGCCATGTGACACTGCCCTCTGTGAGAGAATCGCTATGGCTGGGCTCAAAAATAAATTTCTTTTCGATCAAAATTATTTTGGTTTTGGCAAAGATAATTCTTTAGCTAAACATTATCTAATCTATGTTTAACATCATTTTTATAACTCCGGCTAATTGGAATCGCCTTGTTGTGAATTTCTATAAATTCATTTGTGAAGGATTCAATTTTGTTTATCGAGACGATATATGAGCGGTGAACTCGAAGAAAGTCTTTTTTCGGAAGTTTCGCCTCAATACTTGATATGGTTTCTCGGGTTATGATCACCCTGTCATTAGAATGGATCTTGACATAATCGGCCAAACTTTCAATATAATCAAGTTCTGAAAAATCAATCTTAATCATTTTCCTGTCAGATCTTACAAAGAAAAAATCGGCATTTTCATCAGGGATGTCTCGCGCTTCATCTTGTCTAAATGATAAACTCTCATTTTTAAATTTATGGATTGATTGAAACAATCTTTCAAAAGAAATCGGTTTGAGTAAATAATCGACAGCTTTTAGATCAAATCCGTCTAAAGCGTATTCCCTGTAGGCGGTGGTAAAAATGATTTTAATTTTTTTATTGATTGACTTGGCAAAGGACAGCCCAGATATTTCAGGCATATTAATATCCAGAAAAATCAAATCAATATTCTCGGAATTCAATAAATTAAAGGCTTCAACAGCATTCTTACAAGAACCTACAATATGAATTGAATCAATTCTTTTTAAATGATTTTCGAGTATTTCGCGAGCCATCGGCTCGTCATCTACGATGATACAATTTATGGTTTTTGCCATGTTAGAAGCTATTTATATTTTCAATATAAAGCTCTACAATATACCAATCTTCAACAAGATTGATTTGTAGGTTATAGTTATTAGGATAGATTAAATCCAATCTTTTCTTTATGTTTTCAAGACCAATTCCGGTTTTTGTTTCATGACCTTGATCTTGTTTTACGGTATTTTTGATGACAAACCGAAGAGCATCATCATCAACTTCGATAAGAATATTTACCTGTAAAAACCCATCGATTAAATTACCGTGTTTAAATGCATTTTCAACAAAAGGTATTAAGAGCATGGGCGGTATTTGTTTTTCCTCAAAGAGTTCATCTGAGGTAAAGGATATCTTTAGTGTGTCCTGGAATCTGATACGCTCTAAGGCAATATATTCTTGCAAGTGCATGATTTCTTCCTTTAAACTTACCTTGGGCTTGTTCACTTGATAGAGGATATAATCCAATAAATTGGAAAGCTTTAAAATAATATCTGGCGTGTTCTTAGATTGCTTTAGCGCAAAACCATAGATTGTATTTAGTGTATTAAATAAGAAATGAGGATGAATTTGCTTTTTCAGATACTGCAATTCCTGGTCTTTAATCTGCAGTTGGGTTTCCAGAATTTTGTTTTGTAACTCCTTATTCTTTGATTCAGTCGCAAAATTATGACTGAGAAGATTGACAAAACTAACCAGAAGTACCACTAGATAAACCAGAATAAGCACAAAGATGTAGTTCCTGCTCATTGGAGGCATTTTGTCTACATTTAAATTAGACAAAAAGAGCAAACTGGCAAAGATGGTCATTAAAATGAGCCAGGTTGAAAGGATCACTGTATAGATACTGTATAATGAGAAAAGAAAATATTTCTTGGTCAGCAGGTAGGTGGGAATAAGGTAATACACCACAAAATAGGTAGTGATCATTGTCACAGGGATGAGAAAAGCTGAAAACCAGGTGACAAAATTAGAATCCGTAGAATTGTAGCTGAAAAAATACACATAGAAAAACCATACGCCTATCCAGAACAAGAGGTGTATCGAAATGAATTTTGAATTGATTAGTTTGGCAAGATTCATGGCTGCAAGTTGCATATATTATTTGAAATAGTACAATTAATAGGTTGGATGACACTATTTGATAAGGATTCTACCATTTTAATAAAAGAATATGCAAATTACTACTTATTTTAGTTGAATCAAGCATGTTATGAACCATCCGTCGCAATTCTTTAAGTCGATTCGATCTTTCTATTACATTTGAATCAATTAATCTTAAACTATACATTATGATATTTGATCGTTTGAATGAAGGGGGACCATTTTTTATGTATCCACTGTTTTTTATCCTTATTTTAATAATTATTCTTATTGTAAAGGCATTTGTGCAAAAAGGTTCAGTTGAAAAAACCATGAGTTTGATAAGCTCTATTGCCTTGTTTGCAATTGTATGGGGATTTTTGGGCCAGATCATTGGCTTGATTAGTGCTTTTGATGCTATTGAATCTGCTGGAGAAGTTTTACCTGCCGTATTGGCCGGCGGATTGAAGGTCGCTTTTCTTGCACCTGTTTTAGGGATGTTTACTTTTCTCGTGGGAAGATTAGGTATCATCATCCTGACATGGATAAAGAAGGACTAAAGCGCACATTTTTCTAAATATAAAAGATATTCATTTTGATAAGCAGAATGAATATCTTTGCGTAAAACAGAACCATGGAAAGAAAAATTAAACTGATCTGGGATTTTAGAGGACCGGAAGCCCTCGAGATAGCCAAACACCATGTGATTCACCTCGAAGAGTTTGCGGTGAAGGATAAACTTTTCTTTTTTGAGACGGATATTGAACCCGTCAATGAATTGTATTGTATCGCCTATATCACTGTTAAAGAGGAAGATATGATTAAATATCGTGATGCATTGATGCCTCATCGAGGTGAAGTTGCTAAATAAGTTATAGAATAATTTTTTTTATAATTAGTTTCATCGTACATTTGCGATGAACAATAAGAGAGCATTATGAAAAGATCAGCAAAAGATTTTAACTATTCTGATGATACCGCTTTACTTGCAAAATTTGCAAAAGCATTAGGGCATCCGGCTAGAATTATTATCCTAAAACATTTGAGTAACCAGAGTTGCTGTTTTACAGGTGATTTGCTTGAAGTATTGCCTTTGGCACAATCTACCGTTTCACAACATTTAAAGGAATTGAAAGATGCTGGACTTATTATAGGTGAAGTTGATCCTCCAAAAGTAAAGTATTGCATCAATACTGAGAATTGGCTATTAGCTCAGAACTTGTTTAGTAGCTTGTTTAAAGAAGATTTTTCAAAGATTAACTGTTGCTGATTTGAAAATGAAAACGATTCAAATAACACAAATGAAGAAGGCAGATTGGCCAGCAGTATCCGGAATTTATCGACAAGGGATAGAAACTGGAATGGCCACCTTTGAGCAAGAAGTTCCTGAATGGGACTACTGGAATCAGCATCATGTTGATTCTTGCAGATTGGTTGCCAGGGAAGGAGAAAAGGTTCTAGGCTGGGCAGCATTATCAGCAGTTTCTTCAAGATGTGTATATGGAGGTGTGGTAGAAGTTAGTGTCTATATAGCCGAAGAGGCCAGAGGGAATAGGATAGGAGAGCGTTTGTTAAGCAGATTGATAGATGAAAGTGAAGCGCAGGGCTATTGGACACTTCAATCTGGAATATTTCCTGAGAATGTTGCGAGTATTAGTTTGCATGAGAAACTAGGATTTCGAAAAATTGGTTTTAGGGAAAGAATAGGTCAGTTACATGGTGTCTGGAAGGATAATATACTGATGGAGAAACGGAGTAAAGAAACAGGTTGAGAAGCAACCATAAAAAATAATAACACATAAAATAGAAGATTATGAAAGTAAGTGAATTTATTAAAGTACTAGAAGAACAAAAAAATAAAGAATTATTATTTTCTTATACCAAGGATAAATTAGTTGGTGCCAATTATCATTTAACAGAAGTAAAAAATGTACAATTTGATACGACTGATTGTGGAGGTAAGACTAATTTTTGGGAAGAGACACATTTTCAGTTATGGGAAAGTCCAACTGAACTGGGCAAGAGAGATTATATGACAACAGATAAGATCTTAGCTATTATAAATAGAGTCGATAGTATTAAAGCTATAAAAAAGGATACTGACTTAAAAATGGAATATGGAAATGATACTTTTGCCACTGCTGTGATGCCGGTAAAACATATAGAATTTGATGAGAAAAGAGTTTATATAAATCTGTTTTCAGAGGCAACGAGATGTAAAGCGAATGACGTTTGCGGAATATCTGGGGTTGAAATCGATACAGAAAGTCCTATATTTGACCAGCAAAAACCAAAAGCCAAACTTTCGGAATTACAAGAAGCTTCTTCATGTAATCCCAATAGTGGATGTTGTTAAAAATTAATCATAATTATGGCATTATTTGAAGAACTGGATATCTTCGTTTCTACTTTAAATATTGAAAGGATACCTGTTGAGAGAAAGCAAACGCTTCAGCTGCTAATCGATTATATTTCTGAATATTCTAAAACAGAAGAAACGATCAATATCAATTTTATTTGTACGCATAATTCAAGGAGAAGTCACTTGTCACAGGTATGGGCTCAAACCTTTAGTTATTATTTTAATATCAAAAATGTATTTTGTTATTCTGGAGGAACAGAAGCAACAGCTTTGTTTCCAATGGTGGCAGAAACTTTGAAAAGCGTAGGATTTGAGATTAAAAAATTATCCGAGGGTAACAATCCTGTTTATAGCATTAAATATTCGGAGAATGAGCACCCTGTTATTGGTTTTTCTAAAAAACTAGATGATGAATTCAATCCTAAGTCTAAGTTTGCTGCTGTGATGACATGTTCTCAAGCCAATGAAGGATGCCCTATTGTTTTGGGTGCAGAAACAAGGGTACCCATTACTTTTGAAGATCCAAAAGCATATGATAATACCCCGATTCAGACTAATAAATATGCCGAAAGAAGTATGCAAATAGCAACTGAAATGTTCTACGTTTTCTCTAAAATTCAATCATAATGGCATCAAAAAAGCTAAGTTTTCTCGACAGAAATTTAACGCTATGGATTTTTGTAGCAATGGCTATTGGGGTGGGTCTGGGTTACTTCATACCAACTTTTCCGGACTTTGTAAATTCATTCAGTTCTGGTACAACCAATATACCGATAGCTATTGGATTGATTTTAATGATGTATCCGCCTTTGGCAAAAGTCAAATATTCTCTACTTCCCAAAGTATTCAAAAACACAAAAATTCTTTCAATTTCTTTGTTATTGAATTGGATCATAGGACCTGTGTTAATGTTTATTCTTGCCATTACCTTTTTAAGAGATTATCCTGAATATATGGTGGGATTGATTTTGATCGGGTTGGCACGTTGTATCGCCATGGTGCTGGTTTGGAATGACCTAGCTGATGGAAGCAGTGAATACGGTGCAGGCTTGGTCGCATTAAATAGTATTTTTCAAGTTTTTGCATATAGTTTTTATGCATGGATATTTATAACTGTTTTGCCTCCTTATTTTGGATTTGAAGGAGCCATTGTTGATATTTCAATTGGGACAATTGCAGAAAGTGTTGCTATTTATTTGGGAATACCTTTTCTAGCAGGAATATTGAGTCGGTTGATTTTAGTAAAACTTAAGGGTGAAAAATGGTATGCTGAAGAGTTTATTCCAACCATTTCTCCTTTAACCTTAATTGCTTTATTGTTTACGATTGTGATTATGTTCTCCTTAAAAGGGGAGTTAATCGTAGAAATTCCAATGGACGTTGTAATTATTGCAATACCGTTACTTATTTATTTTAGTCTAATGTTTATTATTGGCTTTTTCGTGACCAAGGGAGTAGGAGCCAAATATGATGAAACGGCAGCTGTTGCATTTACCGCAGCAGGTAATAATTTTGAATTGGCAATTGCTGTTGCAATAGCAGTTTTTGGTTTAAACTCTGGACAAGCTTTTGCAGGTGTCATTGGTCCTCTGGTAGAGGTCCCGGCACTAATTTTGTTGGTAAAGGTTTCTTTTTGGTTAAAAAAGAAATATTTCTAAATCAATCCATTCAAAATAATCTTTAATCCTAACGCTTGCGAGGTAGTTTTTCAGGACGTTGTGCAATTTGATATACCAATCCTGCCAAAACAGTTGCATTGACCATGAGGTCTTTCTCAGGGACATATTCCAATACATCCATATTGGTATGATGGGTAACCGATTGATAATTCAAGGGGTCCTGAATAATTTGAAAGGCAGGAATATTATAGTGATTAAATACGTCATGATCTGTAAAGTTCGTGTTTTGAATTGTTAGATGATCGACTCCCAATCTGGCATAAGGTTTGAGAAGCTCTTTAAAAACAGGTCTTACTGCTTCATTCCCCTGAAGATATATACCTTTCATCATACCGGCTCCATTATCCATATTGAGGTATACTGAAACCTGCTCCGATTCTTTTTTAAATTTATCATCAGCTACCTTTCCAAAATGATTTTCGGCATAGGCTAAAGAACCAATATAGCCTTGTTCTTCACCTCCCCATAAACCAATTCTGATAGTTCGTTTGGGTTTTACGCCCGAGGCTTTTAGAATTCTCATTACTTCCATCATGACGGCACTACCTGCACCATTGTCAGTAGCACCTGAAGACGCGTGCCAGGTGTCAAAATGGGCACCAATCATAACAATTTCATTTTTTAATTTGGGATCTGACCCGGTAATTTCTCCAATAATATTTACATTATTTTCAGGTTCAAGGTATAATTCAGAATCCAAATGAAACTTTACTTTCGGGGTGGTGCCTTTTTTGATCATGCGACTAATCCTTCCAAAATCGTCAACGGAAATAGCAAAGTATGGGATTCCTTGTTTTTGACCTTCTCTATTATTATATGTTCCACTTGGGTGCAATATACCCGGATGAAGGTTTGTTGTTCCTAAGGCAGCTAAGGTGCCTTCTTTTTCAAGAAATTCAAACAAAGGTCGTTCTGAAGCTAGAAATTTATCCATAAAAGCAAGCATTTGGGGCAAGGATACATTACCCATAGATGGACCTAAAGGATTATCTGGATTAGGAACTAAACTACCCTCAGCTTCTGTTAATTCCTCTTCTGAATGTCTTGAGCTTAGTGGATCTAACATAATGTTATTACCAGATGTTGAGCCTTTGAGTTTTGGGATATTTTTACCCAAAAGCACCGTTTTTCCCTTTAACTTTCCTCCCCAATTTTTTTTAACCTGTTCCAGATCATTAACATTCTCAATAAATATGATTTCAGTTTCTTGAGCACCCTGGGAATCTTTTGTCCAGGCGTAAGGATAAGCCTCAATCTTTATATACGAAGGGTCTGTTACCTCAATATTGAATGATTTAAGATCCCAACCTAAACAGTCGTCACAATAAGGTTCTAGTTCAACTTTATTGAGACCCCAGCTTTCCAATTTTATTTTTGCCCATTGCGCAGCGCTATAATACTGACGTGTCCCTGTAAGTCTTGGTCCGTAAGAATCAGATAATTCTTCAACAAGTTGAAATACTTGAGAATTTTGAAACCCTTCAGTATTAATTTTCGCCAAGGCATTTTCTTGGGCAAAGAGTGAACTATTCAGAAATAAAATGCAGCATAAGATGCGAAAAGATTGTGTAAGCATGATTAGGTTTTTTGATTTCTATAAATATAACAAAAAGACCTAACAATCATAATCTATTGATCGGCAATAGCTTTGGCGGCAATATATCCTCCAGTCCAGGCATTTTGAAAATTGAACCCTCCAGTTAATCCGTCTATATTGAGCACCTCACCCGCAAAAAACAAGTTGTGGAGTATACGACTTTCATAACGTTTAAAATTAATCTCTTTTAGATCTACCCCTCCAGCTGTTACAAACTCCTCTTTGAAGGTTGTTTTTCCGTGTGAGGTGAATTCTGTTTTGGTGAGTTTTTCAGCAAGATTTTCTAACTGCTTATTAGAAAGATCTGACCAATTTTGATTTGAATTTATTTTGGCTGAATTGACAAGCTTTGACCAAAGTCGTTTAGAAATTTGTTCAAAACAAGATTTAAGAAGCACATTCTTTTTTGGGCTATGATTTTTTTGGGCTTTTAGATGTTCTAATACATCTGAATATGGCACATTGAGCCAATTAACAGTCACTGAAAACTGATACTTCAATCGCGCTAAATGAATCGCGGCAAGTGAAGATAATTTTAAAATCCCTGGCCCACTGAGCCCCCAATGGGTGATCAAAAGAGGGCCGTTACTTTCGTAAAGTCCGCTTTCAATACTGATATGTGCATCAGGTACCGATATGCCTGGAATATCTTCAAGAATAGGATCCTTTATATTAAATGTAAACAGAGAGGGAACAGGTTCGATAATCTTATGCCCGAGGCTTTTGATAATCTCCCAGATTTTAGAATTCCCTCCAGACGCAATGAGTAAGCAGTCAGCTTTGAAATGTGCATTCTTAGTTTCAATAATGAATTGCTCGTCGGCTTTACTAATTTTCATTACGTTTTCATTCAGCATGACTTTTACACCTGCCTGCTCAGCACTTTCAGTAAAACAATCTAAAATAGTTTGTGATGAGTTTGATTCAGGAAACATCCTAAGATCGTCTTCAATTTTTAGAGGGACACCCTTTCTCTCAAACCATTCAATGGTGTCACCTGTCATAAAAGAATGAAACGGGCCGAGTAATTCTTTTTTACCTCGTGGGTAAAACTCAATAAGTTCTTTTGGATCAAAACAGCCATGGGTCACATTACATCTTCCTCCACCTGAAACCTTAACTTTTTGAAGCACTTTCCCACTTTTTTCTAAAATAGTAACTTTTAAATCAGGATTAGATTCAGCCATATTTATGGCTGCAAAGAAACCAGCTGCGCCTCCTCCAATAATAATTACTTCTTTAGAATCTGTCATATTGTTTTTATCATCGATGCATAAGGAATAACAGTTTGATACCCCTTTAAGCTAAAATAATCAGTTGTTGTATGGTCACCAGTGGCAAGAATAAAATCACCACCCCAGGCCCCCAAACTTTTAATTTGCCCTTTAAAATCTGAAAAAAGCCTTTGCTGTATTGTTTGTTCTTTTAGAATTAATGATAAGATTGATTCATGTTCCTTCAAAAGCGCATTGAAATCAGAAAGCGTGTTTGCTATTAAAAGACTCTTTGAAATCTCCGTAATTCTTTGAACAGCTTTTTCATCAAACTTATTGCTTTTATAAGCTTTGATACTCTCACTGCTTATCTGTTTTTTATTGAGATGAACAAAATAAAGCTGGTCTTTGAATGAAGGGTCAAAAACTACTGTTTCAATTGAAGGAGTATTGTCTTTAAGTTGGTAAGTAATGGCTTGATCATGCTGCGCACAGGCGATGTCATAACCACTGCCTCCAAAGCTGTTGAATAAAAGGTCAAAAGCATCGACCTTGGCCCATTGGGCAATATTATTGATAAGTGTAGAAGAAGTTCCTAAGCCCCAGTTTCTGGAGAAAGACAATTTAGTAGTTACTTGAATACCATTCGCATCATTCAAAAAGGCTGTATTTGTTATTTTTGCCTGCAAAAGGATCTTCTGAAGGGTTTCAGCCACTTTTCTATCTCCGTCGAAACTTAAAAGTGTCAGTTCTGGCAGGCTGTATTGCGCTTTAAACCAGACGGCTCCTTTTTCATCAATACTCGTCCAGCTCAGTGTGTTTTCCCGCTCAGTTCTCTCTACATTTAACTCTTGTCCATACAGTGTAGGAAGTGCTAAGCCTTTGGCACCATCAAGAATCAGGTATTCACCGCTTAACAATAATTTTCCGTTACTATAGAATTTATGCATTGTATGAATCAAATATTCAAGTTTTCTAAAAATGGCTACGCTCTGTCTTTATTATAAATCGGTAGAATCAAGAATGACAAGCCACCAAAGAAAAGTACCATCATTGTTTGAGCCGTCCACATAATCCAGCCAAAGGCCAGAGCCGGGTTTTCATCAATTCCATAAAGTGTCAGCGCGCTGGCCACAAAGATAGGGTAGGTACCCAGACCTCCATTGGTTAATGCCATACTTAGGCCTCCAACTACAAAACCAACAATAATGGCTCCAAAGGCTAAATGAGTCGTTTCTGGTAATGCAAAGGTCACGACGTAAAACATTAAGACATACATAACCCAAATAAAGACCGTATGGAAGATAAAGGCCCATTTCTTTTTCATCCTAAATATACTAATGACGCCTTGAATCAAGCCCTGAATAAAAGTCTGAATTTTTAGGACCATAGGATTCTTAGATTTCCTTAGAACCCATATAAATATCGCTCCAGCTATTCCCAGAATTCCCAGAATGTACCAAGTATAGCCCGTTCCAGAATCTTCCTTACTAAATAGGTAACTCGAAAGAAGCTCTGTTTGATATACAAAAGCCAGTGCCATAATACTTAATAACATGATGGCATCCGCTACTCTCTCAGATACGATGGTTCCAAATGCTTTTTCAAATGGTATGTTTTCATATTTTGCTACAGTCGTAGCTCTTGCAATTTCTCCGGCTCGAGGAACGATTAAATTTACCAGATAGGCAACCAAAACAGCCATAACATTATTCGCAAACTTGGGTTTGTATCCAAGAGGATCAAGCATAAATTGCCATCGGTATGCCCGCGACAAGTGACTTAGAATTCCTAAGAATAAAGAGCAGGCAACCCACCAATAGTTAGCAGTTTTAAAAGAAGTTTTAATAGCTTCTATATCGTTGGGCTTCAATTTTGAAAGAGAATACCAAATGAGAAAAACCCCCAAAGCAATAGGGAGTAAGGTAAAAATGATCTTTTTAGAATTGATTTTCAAAAACTATGTCAATGAATTATCTTTTTCATTCGGAAAAATGATAGAAGGCTTGAACAATTTGGCTTCCTCAAATTCAAGCATAGCATAAGATATGATAATGATAATATCATCTTTAGCTACTTTTCTAGCGGCTGGCCCGTTAAGGACTATATCACCACTTTGTCTCTCTCCTTTAATAGCATAAGTTATTAGTCTTTCACCATTGTTTATATTAACAATGTGCACTTTTTCTCCTTCAATAATATTAGCCGCATCCATAAGATCTTCATCGATTGTGATGCTTCCAATATAGTTCAAATCAGACCCTGTAATTCTTACACGATGTATTTTTGATTTTACAACTTCAATATTCATTTTTTGCTTAGAATTTTAACCGTGCAAAGTTACTCAATTTAGAGCGATATTGTCTATTAATCTGATCGACCCGGCAAAAACCGCGATAAACCCTCTGTATTTTTTATGAGGCAAGATTTCTGTGGCGATTCTAAGCGACTCTGTATCAGCTACTTCAAAATATTCTAATTGAAGGTCCTTGTTTTGTATAAACTCATTTTTAACAAAACTTTTAACACTGTCAAGATCATTATTGTTAAATATTTTTTTGCTTTTTAATAAAGTCTGGTAAATTTCAGGAGCTGCATTGCGTTGATTTTCAGTAAGTCTTGTGTTTCTTGAGCTCATTGCCAAACCATCTATTTCTCTATAAATTTGAACAGGAACGATGACAATCGGAATAGATTCTAAATCAACCATTTTCTTTATAATCAAAAGTTGTTGATAATCTTTTTCTCCGAAATATGCTTTATCCGGCTTGGTGATCTGAAATAGTTTTTTAACAATAGTAGCTACTCCGTCAAAGTGACCTTGTCTGTGTTTACCCTCCATCACGCTATCGAGTCCGTCAAAACTAAATGCTTCAGATCGCGTATCCCCTTGGTATACTTCTTCAACAGTTGGGGTGAATACATAATCGCAACCCAATGATTCTAAGGCCTCAAGATCGGCGTCAATTGTACTTGGGTAATTGATTAAATCCTCTTTTTTATCGAACTGAGTAGGATTGACAAAAATGCTCACAACAACCAAATTATTTTCTTCCTTGGCTCTCCTTACTATTGAAAGATGGCCTTCGTGAAGCGCACCCATAGTAGGTACTAATCCTAAAGTTAAATGGTCATCTTTAAGAGATAATGATTGCTGAAGAGATTTTATGGTTTTGAAAACCTCCATTTTGCTGTTAAATATTGTTAATTGGAGCCTCAAACTTAAGATTTTAATTCGAATTTCGCATATAATTTCGTAATTTTGCACCGATCCAAAATAGAATGATAAATGAAAGATAAGAGAATCCTTTATATTTCGTCTGAATTAACCCCCTATTTACCCGAAACTGAAGTGTCAAAAATGGCATTTGAAGTTCCAAAGGAAATGCATCATCAAGGTGCGCAAATAAGGATGTTCATGCCGAGATTTGGAGTGATCAATGAAAGGAGACATCAGTTGCATGAAGTAATAAGATTGTCTGGTATGAACTTGATAATCAATGACATGGATATGCCATTGATCATTAAAGTTGCTTCACTTCCTAAAGAAAGAATGCAAGTTTATTTTATCGATAACGAAGAGTATTTCAAAAGAAAAGCAGTTTTTTATGATGAAGAAGGAAACCTTTTCGCTGACAATGACGAAAGAGCAATATTTTTTGCCAAGGGTGTTGTAGAGACGGTAAAAAAATTAAATTGGTCTCCTGATATTATTCATATTCATGGATGGATGGCTTCTTTGCTACCACTATATTTAAGAGAATATTACAAAAACGATCCTTTATTTGCAGATAGCAAGATCGTCACTTCGGCATTTAATTACCAAAATGCAGGTGTTTTAGATGGTCAGGGACTGATTAATAAGATTAAGTTTGATCAGATTTCCGAGGATAAATTAGGGTCATTTTCGAAAGGAAATGGTGATAGTTTTGTCAAAATTGCCATGGAAAACTCTGACGCTGTTATTAAAGGGAGTGAAGAACTAAATGATGATCTCTCTGCGGCGATAGACAAACTTGACATTCCTGTACTCGACTACCAACCGATAGAAGGATTTACCGAAGCGTATTCCGACTTTTATCTCAATAAAGTTTTATAAATATTGCTTTAACATTCAAGAATAATTTATGTCATCTAAAAAATTTGCCATTTTTAGAAATATTGGTGTAGGAATCATATTTTTATTAGGAATAATTTCATGTGAACAAGATCTCGAAGATATTGGAGTAGATCTTACGGGTCAAAGACCCTTTAATATAGGGGATACGATTCTTGAGGTAGTTGCATATCATCGGAATATCGATTCATCTAGGGTCGATAATAACGACCCTTCATACAACCCATTGTATTTATTGGGTGTTAATAGCAACTCCAACTTTGGAACGTTAAAAAGTGACCAAATATCGCAAGTATATTTGCCAACCTTTGGCGCTGATTTTGGGGATAATGCTATAATCGATCGGGTAGTACTCGACATCCCATACTTTTCTACAAGAGATGGTGACCAGGATGCGGTAGATCCGATATCTGGAGCACCAATATTGGATGATGACGGTGATACCATTCAGGTTCCAAACTTTAGTTTAGACTCTATTTATGGAAATCAAGACCTGGAGTTTTCAATTGCCGTATTTGAATTAGGAACTTTTTTGAATTCACTGGATCCTGACGATCCGACGCAGTCAAATAAGTATTATTCTGATAAAGAATATGTTAAAAATGACAAGTTACATGAGGGCATGTTCAAACCCAATAGAAATGATACAGTTTTGTATGTTGAAAGAAGGTATTTAGATGGTGACCCAAGTACTGTTGACGATATAGATACGATTCAATCACCCAATTCATCACCATCGATGAAGTTTGATCTGGATGAGCAGTTTTTTACGGAACGATTTATTAACCATAACAATCCTTCGGATTTTCTAAGTAACGATAATTTTGTTCGGTATTTTAGAGGCTTATATATAGATGCAGATGGTTTTGATGGATCGCTGATTAACATACCAGCCTTTAATGGATCAATGAGTATTTATTATACGAATGACGTTTTAACTACTGAAGGTGCAGATGAAGATCTTAATAATAACGGTGTAACAGGAGAGTCGGATGTAATAGTAAAGACAAAGCAAAGACAAATTTACTCTTTTGGTGGCGTTAGTACTGGTTATTATGAAAGGTCTTATGCTGGTTCAAAAGTAGAAGAAGCTTTATTTAATCCAGATACTGAAAATGGAGAAAGCAGTTTGTACGTTCAGGGAGCCGCTGGTTCTGAAGTAATCATTGACATGTTTGATGATGAAACACTTGATTTTTTAAGACAACAGAGTTTACTTATTAACGAAGCGAATTTGGTTTTTTATGTAGATGGAGAACAAAGTGTTGTTCCGGATAGGCTGTACCTATATAAATATGATTTTGATTCAATGATTAATGATTTTTATAATTTTAGATTTGGCCCTGAAGTATTTGGTGGAAGGCTGGTTTATGATGATGAAGGGAATCCAGATTATTACAAATTTAGAATTACTGATTATCTTACTAAGATGATTAAAGGAGACGAGCCCGTTGCACTTTCTAAATTGGCACTTAAAAATAGTGTTGCTACGGACGAACTGAATACTCAAAATATTGACACTATTATTCAGAAATGGAATTATATTCCTAAAGGTGTCGTTTTACACGGAAATTTACCAGCGGATGACGCAAAAAGGATAAAATTGGAAATATTTTATTCGGAATAATTATCTAAATTCGTCAAAATTTAGATCCTGACAATTTTTAGGAATTCTCACCCTAGATAATAAGTTGTCAGGATTTGCGTTTTGTATAATATTTTAATACTCAAATAGAATGTGTGGAATTACAGGTTATATAGGCTATCGTGAAGCCTATCCGATTATCATGAATGGTTTAAAAAGGTTAGAATACAGGGGCTATGACAGCGCCGGTGTGATGTTGTTTGATGGAAATCAGGTGAATCTGGCAAAAACCAAAGGGAAAGTGTCAAGTTTAGAAGAAAGAGTTCAAGAAGAAATCTCTGAAAACGGAACTATTGGCATAGGCCATACTCGTTGGGCAACTCATGGTATACCAAATGACCTTAACTCACATCCACATACTTCTCAATCAGGTGATTTAGTGATCGTGCACAATGGAATCATTGAAAATTATGATACCATAAAACAAGAATTGATCAGCAGGGGTTATACATTTCATAGCGATACAGATACTGAAGTTTTGATCAATTTGATAGAAGAAATCAAAACGACAGAAGACGTCAAATTAGGAAAGGCAGTTCAAATTGCATTAAACCAGGTAATCGGAGCATATGCGATTGCTGTTTTTGATAAAACTAAGCCGGATGAAATAGTAGTCGCCAAATTAGGAAGCCCTATTGCCATTGGAATAGGTAAAGATTTTCAGGAATTTTTTATTGCTTCAGATGCTTCTCCATTTCTTGAATATACCAAAGACGCCATATACCTTGAAGATGAAGAAATGGCTATCATCAAAAAGGGTAGAGAAGTAAAAGTCAGAAAGATTAAGGATGATGTTTTGATTGACACCAATATTCAGCAGTTAAAAATGAATTTGGAGGAGATTGAAAAAGGAGGCTATGAGCATTTTATGCTGAAGGAGATACACGAGCAACCAAGAGCGATTATAGACACTTTCAGAGGACGTATGCTCGTTGATGAAGGTATTATCAAATTATCCGGGTTAGAGAACAATATGAAGCGTTTTCTTAATGCTGATAGAATCATTATAGTGGCTTGCGGAACATCTTGGCACGCTGGTCTTGTTGGTGAATATATATTTGAAGAATTTGCCAGGATTCCTGTTGAAGTAGAATATGCTTCGGAATTTAGATACAGAAACCCAGTGATTTCTGAGAAGGATATTGTGATTGCCATTTCTCAGTCAGGAGAAACAGCAGATACTTTGGCTGCTATTAAGCTGGCAAGATCTAAAGGGGCATTTGTATTTGGTATTTGTAATGTAGTTGGCTCTTCAATTTCAAGAGAAAATGATTCAGGTGCTTATACACATGCAGGACCTGAGATTGGTGTTGCATCAACAAAAGCTTTTACAACGCAGATCACATTATTGTTATTAATGGGATTGAGGTTGGCAAGAGCTAAAGGGACTATGTCAAGCGCTGATTATAGAATGCATTTACAAGAGTTGGA
Source organism: Lutimonas halocynthiae (assembly GCF_030409835.1). Classification (GTDB taxonomy): domain Bacteria; phylum Bacteroidota; class Bacteroidia; order Flavobacteriales; family Flavobacteriaceae; genus Lutimonas; species Lutimonas halocynthiae. The sequence continues at coordinate 121,288 of NZ_JAUFQO010000001.1, read as the reverse complement.
ATTAATTCCGGCAAAAGTGCAGCAACTATTAAGTATTGACGATCGCGTTAGAGACATTGCCAAAGAGTACATGCTTTCAACCAACTGTTTGTATTTAGGTAGAGGTTTTAATTTTCCGGTAGCCTTAGAAGGCGCATTAAAATTAAAGGAGATTTCATATATACACGCCGAAGGATATCCTGCAGCGGAAATGAAGCATGGTCCGATTGCTTTGATTGATGATAGAATGCCAGTTGTGGTAATCGCTACAAATAAAGGTCATTACGAAAAAGTAGTGAGCAATATTCAAGAGATAAAGTCAAGAAAAGGTAAAATTATCGCCATTGTAACCGAAGGTGATGTTACCGTAAAAAAGATAGCTGACCACGTAATCGAGATTCCAGAAACGGTAGAAGCGTTTTCACCTTTATTGACAACGATTCCATTGCAGTTGTTATCATATCATATTGCGGTAATGCGTAATTGTAATGTAGATCAACCAAGAAATTTAGCCAAATCGGTTACGGTGGAGTAGAACCGTTCGAGAGAAAAACGATTTCATTTATTTAAAGATCACGACAGGGACTTCCCATGTTTTAGGATCACCTATAATATTGTGGGTATAGCTAATAACTTCGAGCCTTTCAGGAGAAATTTTTATCAATTGAAAGGCATCTGTGTTATTTGGATAGAAGGCATCCCATTCAGTTTTCCACCACTTGTCTTTACTTGCCTGATCATTTACTAAAGAGGCGGTTCCTTGAATCACCACATATCCCGAAGAATTTTTATCCAAATAATACAAGGTCACTTTTGAATTACTTTTTATTTGTTTCACCTTTCTGCTATGTGGATTGGTGCCAAGCCAAACCGTGAAATCATCTTCTGGAAGAAATGGATCCATTACCCTTGTAGAAGGAAGCCCCTGCTCGTCTAAAGTGATCAAGGCACAAACACCAGCATCTTTTATGATATCCCTTGCTGCACTTAGTAGTGTTTCTTTTGAAAACTCCTCAAGTGCTGTTTCTTGACTGAAACTATTGAATGATATAAGTAGAAGAATTGGGAAAAGGATGTTAAAATATTTTTTTTGTAGCGTCATTTATGTTGTCTTTTATTATAGTAGTATTTCAATTCAATAGAGGTATTGAATTTTATCGCTATGATTTCTAGTCTAATTTAGGGGTTTTTGATTGTAATGATGAATAGCGATATTTTATTTCTTCCCCTTTTTCCTTTATCAAATAAAAAGGATATAATATTATTACTTGTTCATCTTTTTTTGCTCCTCCAAAAAAAACGAACCAAAAAAAAGGAGGTAACTTTTACGAGGTGTTTTTTAGGCTTTTCTATCGAACGCCTAAAAACCGTTATCAAAGCGCTAAATTTTTTCCAAGCCTGTCTGCCGACAGGCAGGGTTTCAAAAATTCTTTACGCGCTTTTACAACTACACTGACGCAAAAGCTTCGATCCGATCAACGGTTTTACTATATATCCGAGGCGGCCTATTTTGTTTTCCGTATTGCATCCTGATAATTTTAGAAGGGCGAGAGGTAGCAGCCTTCGAGTGAAACGACTTAGGCTGCGTTGGCCAAAAATTATTAAAGAGATGCACAGGAAAATAAAATCAGCCTTGATCTTTTCGTTCTTTTGCATCAAGGCAAAAGAACAAAAACAATATCAAAAAATTTGTTTTTTAATGAATCCATCTGCCACGAAGCAAGTATAGCTCGTTTTTGGGGCATCAAAAATAAAGTTTCTCACTTTGAGAAACCAACATCACTTCCCATTAAAAGTATTCATAGTATTCGCCAAACCAGCCAAAGCGAAGGAGGTAACTGCTTTGGTGCATTTGTCTATTCGGTCATTTAAGATTTCTTGTTCTTCTTTGTCCCACTGGCCTAAAACGTAATCTATTTGTCGTCCTTTGCCATATTCACTGCCAATACCAAAACGCAATCGCGCATAGTTTTGGGTTTGTATGACTTCATTGATATTGGTCAAACCGTTATGGCCTCCTGCACTGCCTTTTGCCTTGAGTCTTAAAGTCCCGAAAGGAAGATTTAAATCATCGGTAATAACCAGAACATTTTCAAGAGGGATGTTCTCAATTTTTTGCCAATAATGAAGTGCTTTTCCACTGAGATTCATAAAGGTGCTGGGTTTCAAAAGGATGAAGGTTCTTCCCTTATATCTGAAACGGGCAATGTCACCAAGCTTTTTGGTCTCAAATGTAATTTGCTCCTTTTTAGCAAGTGAGTCTAATACGCTGAAACCAATATTATGACGGGTATTGTGATATTTCTCGCCAATATTACCAAGACCAACAATTAGGTATTTTTTCATGTCTGGTTCAATATTATTTTTTGATTCAAAAACAAACCTTAGTTTTTGTAAGAAATTCATATTGTAAAGATAAAAAAAAAGCTTTCCGAATTATGGAAAGCTTTTTTATAACTGATAAGTTGAGATTTATTCAGCGGCTGGTGCAGCTTCTGCACTAGCTTCTCCTTCTGCTCCTTCAGCAACTTCTCCTTCAGCATCGTCGTCTTCATCTTCTGATTCAACAGCAAGACGAGAAACTCTAACCTGAACAACAACTGTATTGTCAGGATGAAGAATTGCGAAATCACCTGTAGAAAGATCGGCAACTGTTAATTTATCTCCGATTTGTATCTCAGAAATATCTGCATTAATAAAGTCAGGCAATTTTGATGGAATTGCTTTTACTCTTAATGTTCTAAAAGGGTTACGTAAGTTTCCACCTAGCAATACACCTGGAGAATTTCCAATAAGTCTTAATGGAATGTCCATAGTAACTTCTTTGTCTTCAGATAACTCATAAAAATCTACGTGTAGAATTTTATCAGAAACTGGATGGAATTGAATGTCTTGTAAAATTGCTTTCAATTTTTCACCACTTTCAAGTTCAATCGTTGCAGTATATACATTTGGAGTATATACCAATTTGCTGAACGCTAGTTCATCTGCTGCAAAATGCAATGCTTGGTCTCCTCCGTATAATACGCAAGGAACCTTTCCAGCATTACGTAAGGCTTTGGTAGATACCTTGCCCACGCTTTCTCTTTTAGATCCTTTGATTGTAATCGATTTCATTATTTTATATTTATTTAGTTTACATTATAAATTTACCGCTGATCGATGTATTGGACTGAACCATCTTCATCACATCCGCAAATAAAGGGGCGCAAGTTACAACTTTTATCTTAGAACTCTGTTGTTTTAATGGCACCGTATCAGTGACTATAAGTTCCTTTAAATCAGAGCTTTCTATCCTTTCATAAGCTTTTCCTGAAAGAATTGCATGCGTTGTTATCGCTCTAACGCTAATAGCACCTCTTTCCATCATAATATTTGCGGCTTTTGTTAAGGTTCCGGCAGTGTCAACCATGTCATCTACAAGGATCACATTTCTACCTTCAACATTCCCAATTACTTCCATGGTATCTATCACATTTGCCTTTTTTCTTTGTTTGTAGCAAATCACTACTTCGCATTTAAGAAACTTGGAATAGGCATAGGCTCTTTTAGAACCACCCATATCAGGTGAAGCGATGGTAATATTGTCAAGATTCATAGCTTCAACATGAGGTAAAAAGATGGTAGATGCAAACAAATGATCCACAGGGATTTCAAAAAATCCTTGAATTTGATCAGCGTGTAAATCCATTGTCATTACTCTTGTTGCGCCAGCAGCTTGTAGAATTTTGGCAACCATTTTGGCAGCAATAGGTACACGAGGTTGGTCTTTTCTATCCTGACGAGCCCATCCGAAATAGGGCATAACTGCTGTAATATGTCTGGCAGAAGCTCTTTTTGCAGCGTCTATCATTAACAGCATTTCCATTAAATTGTCATTAGGAGGATTTGTCGAGCCTATCAAGAATATTCTTCTTCCTCTAATCGATTCTTCAAAACAAACTTGAAATTCACCGTCGCTAAACATCGTTTTTCTAACATTTCCGAGATGCATACCATAGGCCTCAGCAATTTTTTCGGCTAATACTTTACTTTGTGAAGAAGCGAAAATTTTTGGTGTTAGTGATTCAGATTGCATAAAGATTTGTTTTTAAGGATTTTGTGTGAATTATTGCGTATGCAAAATTAATTAATTATTTTGATTAAACTATAGATTTAAGACTTGAAATACTGCCATAGTTTTGAAATGAAATACCTGAAAAAATGTATGCAATTTTGAACAAAAAGATTATATTTGCATCCCTATTTTGAAGAAACACATTGCTATTCTTAATAGGACTACTAGAATAGGCCTTGGTGGCGGAATTGGTAGACGCGCTGGATTCAAAATCCAGTGATTGCAAGATCGTGTGGGTTCGATTCCCACCCAAGGTACAAAGCTCATAATCAGTCACTTAACATTCAATTTGTTAGGTGACTTTTTTTATGTTCTGTACCTACCGTTGTACCTACCTCCTTGTTAATAACTTTTTGCTTCTGGAATCGTTTAGAATTAACAGAAGTTCATTTCTAGCTGTGTCTTACCAATATGAACAAATTTACCTTTTCTTTTAGGTTTAAAATTGAAGTCTTCTAGATTTGAGTGGTTATTTATATGTTTCAAAGCCATATAATATTCTAACCCTGCTTCATATTCTTTTTTGAATGACCCTAGATGATGGGATGTTCCATTTACTTCAATACGAGACTCCCATTTTTTCTTTAATAGATGCAAGGAGACACCAATATAAGAACTTGACGGATTATGTCTCCATTTGTCTTTAGAGAGGTTCTCTCGATTTGAAATGATTTGAAGGTTGTCTTCCTTGTTATTGGATTTATCATTGTTTATATGGTCTACGACAAGACCATTTCCATTAGGAACATGATTTAAAAAGGCAATCGCTACAAGTTGATGCACATAATAGGATTTTCTTTTGCCCTTTTTGTATAAACAAATGCGATAATATCCTTTTGTATTATCAACACTGGGACTTAGTACATTTTCACAATTCCTTTTTAAGGATTTGATATTTCCTAAGTTGGAAATTTGATAATGACCTTCATAGCCTAAGATATCTTTGTAGGTTTCGATTGATGAGGTTTTTCCTTCTTTTGTGAATTGAGTTCGATATATTTCTGTGGTTATAATATTAATCATAGCATGGAATTTTTGATTTATGAAATTTTTCAAAGAACTTATTTGAGAATAGAATAATAAACTAGAGTCTATTCAATAAGTCTAATTAAAGGTTGCCGATTTAAGACTAAATTTTACTCTCAGTTAGTTGAAATTTATACATCTAGATTTTAATTATTTAACTGTAACTAATAACAAGAAATAAATAATACTATAATAAATAAGAGATAGGGTAAAAATTACCAACTGGAATACATTTAAGTCTTAAAAAGTCATTTTAGTTTAGTCCTGAAAAATGAGTTTCCTGACCCATGGCATTTCTTATTTGACTAATCATTGCCATTTCCGAATCTTCTGTAACATTTTTTAGAGAAGAAGCTAAAGTTTGACTTGACCTTTTAATTTTACTTTGATAAGTAAATCTATTTCTATCTTTTTTGGCACTATTATTTATAGTTTCTATCCAAGACAGGTATTCAAATTCATACTTGGATTCAAAGTTGTCAATAGCTTTTTGATTTAGACAATAATGATTAGTTGCAGGGACTCCCTTTCTTTTGACATTAATTAAGTCAGCATTTTTCAATGCTTTGATAGCCTTTTTGATTGCAGACTGATTAAGAGTCGTTTCAGCTTGTAAATTGATATAAGTGATGTAGAAATAATACTCCCCGTCAATATTTTTTAATTTGTTTTCATCGTACCAGTAATTGTGTTTGTAGATTAAATTACTTAAAATAATGGAAGCATTGATTCCCAATTTATAGGCAATAATTTTAGAGCTTTGATTAAATCCTTTTTTTGATACATGTGTAATTTTCTTTTTCATTCTTCTAATGTTTTTAAATTAATATTTTATTTCTATTAGCATTAACTGCTCAAGATTAGTCATTGCTTTAATGCAATGCTCTCATATTAATTTCTACATTATTGAAGAAATATAAATGCAATGAACGCTTACCTACTTAAACGAGAAAAAATCCATATACATTGTGTAGTCATCATTTTTTTTGAGAATTAATCAAAATTCCTAATAAATAAAGAATGTTGGTACATTGGTTGGCACAAAAAACCTAATTATATTCGGAAACACCTTATTCTATTGATTAGGTTCGATTCTGGTAAAGAACCGATTCTTTATATATAATCCTTAAAGGAGCGCATACGATATGCTTATTTATTAGTTACTAAAATGATAGGATGTTTAAATGATTGAATAAAGGATTAAAGGAGCTCGGTATATTTGGTTTCACATGATTTGTAAATCGCACATTATCAATACAATAAAGAAATGTAAAAAAGCCAAAAAGAGCGATTAAGGAAATTCAACCCCCTTTTTAGCCAATATTCAGTCCTTTATTTGCAGTATTTCAGTCACTTACACCCATTTTCTTATTAACGCCCCTCTCCGTTATAAGTATTGTCTATTTAATTGTGATTTAGATGGAGGAAGTTGATGAAGCCATGGAAAGTAGTTTGGCATGTAGTAATATAACGCTCTTCTCGAGCGGGGGTAAAACATAACAGTACAATTATATTTAAAGCATTCAAAATTAAGATTGGAGTTGATATATGTCATGCATCATTCATATGCGAATTAGTATATTTGATTCTTAAAATTCAGGAATAATTATCATACTTTTAGTACTCTCTAAATCGACTGATAAAATGTTCAGGTCAGTTTTTTATTGCAAATATTAAAAGCCTTTTTGAAGTTTTAATTGAATCTAAACTAAATGATAACAAGGGATAGCAGAGGGTGATTGTAATTGCAGATAAACACTATATAGCGTTTATTAACTAGTTGGCAAACATTAAACAATGAAAATACGTTACAGAAAAAAGATAGTAAATAGTAATCTGATTTTAGGAGTTGTTTGGCTAATATTCGGTGCAGTTCAGGCGATTTTTATTGAAGATTCAAATCCATTTAATTATGCTTGGTTTGTGCTGTCAGGGGTCTATTTTGCATTATATTTTAATCAAAAAAATAGAAAATACTTAACAATTAAGAATGGAGTAATTAAGCAAAATTGGCCGTTAGGAAAGGAAATGAACTTAAAGGAAATTAAACAAATCAAACATTTCGCGGGAGAATATATTCTAAAATCAGAAACAAAGAAACTAACAATCAATATTGACTTAATTGATGAGAGATCTCTTGAAGAGCTTAAAATTGAATTGAAAAAACTGAATGTTGATTGGAGTTAAAAAACGTTTGCCAACAACGCATATAAGCAATAGCTTCAATTCGTAACACAACTAAAATCAAAGTAAGAATAAACAAATAGAAATAAATCAACATTGGGGGAGAGCTACTGCTCATATCCACACCGTTGCCATTAATTACCAAAAAATAATCTTTAATGAAAAAATGAAATGCTGAATAAATTTTTTAGTAATAAAATAAAATCCTCTTTAATCATATCATTGATTATTTATATCTGCCTAAACATTTTAATGTATTTCTATTGGGAAAAAGATCATAACGATTTGGCTACATTTGATGAAAAAGAAAATGTAATAGTTAATTCAGAAAGACAATTTCAGAATTATGGATTGAAAATACCTATTGCTTTAATTCCAATGTCTTTATTTTTAGGTTTTTCGCAATTTCTTGTTTTTAAGAGTATGACTAAAAGGTTTTATAATATTTCCGATTCTCATTCAGAATCAAAAAAGCGTTGAATGAAATGAATTTTTAGCTTGGTGGAAATCATCATTTACTCAATACTTTTGTGCAGAATGATTTTAATAAGTAAACATGAAATAACTAAAGGCAACAATGAGTATAGGCAATAGCTCAGATTACCATCACAAGGAAAAATAAAGAAACTGACTTCTTTTTTTTATGAATACCGATATACTGAGCCTTTGATTTTATTGGGATTAAGACTGTAAAATTTATGCAATCCGTCTCTCCCCCTCTTCTTTTTCAAAATAATATTCCTTCAATCTTTCAGCAAAATCACGTTGAGGTTTTTTGATATATGTCAGGAAACTCTTCTCTGTAGTATGCCCTGTAATAGCCATAATAACCACTGTAGGGACTTTTCCATAAAGATTTGAAGCAAATGACCTCCTCATAGTATGAGACGTTATAAGCTTAAATTTTGGGTAGACACCTAATAGTCGTTTGTTACCTTTTCCTCTTGCATAACCTTTAATAGGCTTATTAATCTTTGCTAATTCACATAACTCTTTAATATATCTATTGAAAACAGGATGTGATAAAGGGCGTAAGGTTGGAATATAGTCTTTGACTCTTGGGTCAATAGGAATAAGTAACGGTTGGTTAGTCTTTTGGGAAGTTATTTCAATGAAATTATCATTTATAGGGAAGTTTTTAATTTTCATTAAATCTGAAACTCTTAACCCAGTAGTGCATCCAACTAAAAAAAGTCTTCTTACGTTTTCAAGCCTTTCGGTTTTACAATTATAGTTGAATATCAATTCAAGCTCTTGGCTGTTTAAATAGGTGTTAAGGGACTTTGGGGAAGGGGCTTTAAAGTCATAGATATTACTATTTATTTTCACATTGTTTTGTTCAGCAAATTTTATAACATTTTTGATGAGTTGGACTTGCTTTCCAATGGTACTTTCCGCATAACCATCTTTAAATTTAGAATCTGCAAAGTTTTGAATCCAGTTGTAATTAACTTCTAATAGTTTTACATTTTCAGCTTTATTTATCCAATATTTTAGAGAGTCTAAATGCTTATTTCTTCCTTTAATTGATATGTATTTTTCTATATACTGATAGAAGGTGTAGTCTTCGGTTGGTACTGGAGGGTTAAAAAATTGGTTATGTAAATGCTTTATCAAAACGATATCAATTCGTTGACCATTAGCAATCGCTATAGCTGATTCGTTTAAAAGAAAGGTCTTATACTCTATGAGTTTATTATTGATTTCAATCTGATATTCTGTACCTACGGATTTAATTTGTTGTTTTTTCTGAGACCATTCTAGAGGATTTATTTTAAAGGGTAACCGGAGTGTTATAGTTGTTTCTCTACCATTTATAAACCTGCAATACAGTGTTTTACCTCCACGTAATCTATATGTTACTGATGCCATAATTATTGATTTTAACATAAAGATAATTGTACCTACCGTTGTACCTACAATTTTGGATTAAGTAGTTATCAACCGTGCACTGAAATTGTTAACATATTGATAGACAGTGGATTCAAAATCCAGTGATTGCAAGATCGTGTGGGTTCGATTCCCACCCAAGGTACAACAAACCAAAAAAAATGGTTGAACAAGAGCGGGCTTCTGAAAAGAAAGCTCGCTTTTTTTTTCAGAAGTAAGTGAATTGTTCATTTTTTTTGGTTTTCAAAGTTTACCCGCCTATGGAGGGCGTAGCTTGAAGGGAACATTGGTGAAACCAATGAATCCCGCCAAAAATAAGTTTGTTGTTCTTTTTTATTTGAGAAGCTCGCTTTCTTTTTGGAGCGAAGCGAAGCGATTATTATTTTTGGTTTTCAAAGTTTACCCGCCTATGGAGGGCGTAGCTTGAAGGGAACATTGGTGAAACCAATGAATCCCGCCAAAAATAAGTTTGTTGTTCTTTTTTATTTGAGAAGCTCGCTTTCTTTCACTTTTATAAAAATATAATTTGGAAAACCTTTCTTAGTCAGGGCTTCACAGCAACTGGACGGATATAGTGAAGCCCTGACTTGCAGTATAGTTTACCCGCCGAAGGTTGGTTTACCCGCCTTTGGAGGGCGTAGCTTGAAGGGAACATTGACGTTAGTCAATGAATCCCACCAAAAATAAGTTTGTTGTTCTTTTTTATTTCGGAAGCTCGCTTTCTTTTTGGAGCGAAGTGAAGCGATTATTATTTTTGGTTTTCAAAGTTTACCCGCCTTTGGAGGGCTCAGCTTGAAGTGAACATTAGCCATAGCCAATGAATCTTTTTGTCTTAAATCAACTTTTATTTTCCTTTTGAATTTGAATAATCAGGCTGATCGCAAGAATGGATGCAAATATTAGTCCAATGATCCCTATGACAGAGTTTCCATCAATTGTGGGGGGTACTTTAAAAGCCATCAAAACGGAAGAACCAAGAAATATCGCAGCTGAAATAAGCCCCATGACAATTCTATTGACTGATTTCTCAAGGTTTCTATGCTCCATATTTATTTGGAAATTATCACTACCTATTTTGTGAATTGCTTTATCAATTGCTTTTGGAAGAGATTCTGCAACATGTTGCCATTGATGCATATTTTTAGCAATTTTCTTGATCATCACATCGGGAGCATATCTTCTTTGCATGATCTTAACTTGGTACTTTTCGAAAAGGACAGCAATGTTGAAATCAGGATTTAATAATCTGGACGAACCTTCTAGCAATGTTACTACCCTCAATAAATTTGACATGTTAGCAGGGATTGTGATACGATGCTGTTGAATAATTCCGGTAACTTCTTTAATGGCCTCACTCATATCAAATTCATTTAATGGAAGGCTTAAAAACCGTTGAATAAATTCGTCTATTTGAAAAGTAAGGGTATCATAATCAACCCCGTTTGGGAATGTACACATTCCTAAAATCGTATTTTTAATGTGTTCAGCGTCTTTTTCTGCTACGCCAATAATCAGCTCTTCGAATGTTTTTTGACTTTTCCCATCTAGTTTATTAACCATTCCACAATCAATAACGCCTAGTTTTCCCGTTGGTTGGATGAGTAAATTTCCTGGATGTGGATCCGCGTGATAAAATAAATCCCTGAACATCATTTCCATAAAAACGTCGGCACTCTCTTCTGCGAAATTTGATTTTTGCTCAGCTGACCAATCCAATTCTTTAACTTTGCTTAAAGACTTGCCTTCTAAGAAAGACATTGTTAATACCGTTCTGCCAGATTTTTCAGGAAAAGTTAAGGGAAATTCAACCCTGTTATCTTCTGAAAAGTTATTCCTAAAGGTTTCAATATTATTAAGCTCTTTTCTAAAATCTAATTCATCCTTCATGGTCTTGTTGAACAATTTCACCAAAAGTTCGGGTTGTGCATATTTGATTGCTCCACCATGTTTCTGTGCTAACTTTGAAAGTTTCTCTAAGATTTTAAGATCTTCAAGTACTGTTTCTTCAATACCTTCATGCATCACTTTTACAACAACATTTTCGCCTGTGTTTAAACTGGCCATATGCACCTGTGCGATGCTTGCTGAAGCGATGGGTTTGGTTGTGAAAGTGGCAAATATTTCATCTATCTTCTTAACACCGAATTCCTTTTTAATACGTTTCCTGACTTTTGCGATTCCGTCAGCCTGGGTGTCTGATTGCAACTGACTTAATTCTAGAGCAAGTTCTGTTCCGATAAGATCTGATCTCGTACTTAGTATTTGACCAAATTTAATAAAGGTTGTACCCAGTTCAGTCAAGGCCAGTCTTACTCTTTCGGGCTTGCTAAAGTTTCTGATATCCTTCCCTGAAGATGTTTTTAAATAATCGCTAATAGATTCTATTTTTGCATTTTGAAGCCAGTCAGCCAATCCGTATTTGGCCATTGTGCCAACTATTTCTTGAAATCTTGTTGTTTTGAAAATATCACTTGCTGTGGTCATATTAGAGGTGTTGGTAAATTAATATTTAATACAAATTTCTAAAATAAAAAAGTTGTCTATAGCGTCAGTTTGACTCGATAGGCACATCATTTTAAATTTTAAAAGACCTTATTCTTGAAAATAAGGCCTTTTAATTCATGATACAAATTGAAATCTTTAATTCATCTCAGTAACATTCCAGGTTGCTGGAGCTTGTGCCGGAGGAAATTCTTTAAACGTTTTCTTGAATTCCACGACATAACTTCCTGCCCATCCAAACATAAAGATATTTCGTGCATACCAGTCTTGATAAGAATTGGTTTCTCTTGCCTTTTCGAAAGGGTCCATTCTTAAATCAAACAGTAAAGGGGCTTTTAAAGATTCTAATTTATAAATCCAGACCTCTTGACCAATGGCTTTTTGCTCCATATACATTGCCTTCCATCGATCACCAAATCTAATGGCTGAAATTTCTGCAGCATCTGTTCCGTAGATAAAGTATTCTCTCGGATTCTTTTCGGTTTGACCGCTCCATAAAGGTAACATATTGTGTCCGTCCAAATGATTTTTAAAGGTTTTACCATTTGATTGGAAGGTGCCTGCTTTTAGTTTATTTGGAATATCAGACCCCCCTGCAGCAGCAAGTAAGGTTGGTACCCAATCTAAATGTGAAGTGACATCATTGATAATAGTTCCGGGTTTAATACCATATCTTTCAGGAAAGCTCGCCATAGCGGGCACTCTAAATCCACCTTCCCAGTTGGTTGTTTTTTCACCATGAAACCATGTTACACCTGCATCAGGCCAGGTAGCTTGATGAACTCCGTTATCCGTTGTGAAAATTACTATGGTGTTTTCATCAACCCCTAATTCTTTTAGTTTTAATAAAAATTTTCCAACCACGTCATCTAAACGTAACATTCCATCAGCGTATGCATTTAAACCTGACTTTCCTTTCCACTCATCATCAATATGTGTCCAAAAATGCATTCCAGTAGTGTTCATCCATGTAAACCAAGGCGTACCTTCTTTTGTTTTTCTTTCCATAAAATCGAAAGCTGCTGCCATAAATTCCTGATCAACTGTTTCCATTCTCTTCTTTGTTAGAGGCCCAGTATCTTGAATAGGACCATCCGCCAAAGATTTTATGACACCTCTGGGTCTTGGTACCCGTCCATTTCCATCATCAGCTGGCCAGTTTTCAGACTCTGGCTCTTCCTCTGCATTAAGATGGTATAAGTTTCCAAAGAATTCGTCAAATCCATGTTTAGTAGGCAAGAATCGATCCTGATCGCCAAAGTGATTTTTACCGAATTGGCCGGTGGCATAACCTAAGGCTTTCAACATTTCGCCCAAAGTAGCCGTTTGATCCTGTATTCCAACTGGTGCGCCCGGAAGGCCAACTTTTGAAAGTCCGGTTCTGATGATGTGCTGCCCCGTAATAAAAGCAGATCTTCCTGCTGTACAACTTTGCTCGCCATAATAATCAGTAAACTTTACTCCTTCATTGGCAATTTGATCAATGTTTGGTGTTTGATAACCCATCATTCCTTGGCCATAGGTACTTAAATTAGGGATTCCAACATCATCCCCCATGATGACCAAAATATTTGGCTTTTTTGATTTTTGAGCATTTATAGAAAATGCTACTAAGAGCAATAAGCTCAAGAGTAAATTAATTTTTTTCATTGTTTTTTATTTAGGTTAATAATTATATTCAAAATATTTAATTAAATGGTATTGTATATATTAATTGCAATTGAATTGCATTAGCGTTAAAATGTTGTTTGGTCAAATAGGTCGTTGATCCTTTCAAGTTACCATAGAACCTGTTTGAAACAAGCCAATATCCAAGACCTATACCCACCGTACTAAGTTGATCTTTATAAGATGCGTCCCAATAGATATCATCTCCTGTGTCATCTCCAATTTGCCATGCATGCCCACCTTGCACGGTTACTTCAAACCTTTCAGAGAAGTATTGACTAATACCGTATTCCAAAGCAAACCTTGACCCGGGTTTGGCATCAGAATCCTTGATTTTACCATGAATTTCATATGTAGGGGATAACATGAATGCTGTTGCTTTATCTGCTAAATAATAATAAGCAACGGCCTGAAAGGAATGCGACCAAAATCCCACTCCGATGTTGTCATCTGCTTCGGCTTCATACCGACCAGTAGGAACTGTAAATAAATAACCAGCAGTGATATCAAATTTCTCCAACCGCCAGGATAAATAAAGTGGTGCTATATTTAAATCTCCAAAACCTGAATCACCAGCCTGAATTAAAATATCAGAATTTGTTGCAGAGAAATTTTTTACCCGAACATTGACCGTTACAAAGCTTGGGTTGATCCACCCCATATATCTGGCATTTCCAAGAAATTTTATTGGCTCTGAAGTGTAACTCATCATCAGGCTGTTTATATAACCAGAAGCAGCCACTTCTAAATTTGGAGAATCTAGTCCAGGAAAGTTTTGATCAAGAGACAGTGGGTCACCGTTTTGATCCGTAAGCTCATTGGCATTTATTCCTAAGTTGTAGTCAACAAGTGTAATGCCCTTAAATTCCGGATAGGAATAATCTCTAACGCCAATAATCCCTGGCAAATAAGCTCCACTTTGAAATGGAGATACTTGTCCAAACAAATCCAAGGAACAAGACCCAATGACTGCAATGCTTAGGTAAATTTTAAAAAAACGATATTTGTTAGAACTTTGAGGCATTGAACAATTTGTGATTTAAAAAGATTCATTAAAGTTGAAGTAAATACCAGAAGATTCCTGACCAATACCAACGTCTAATCTTAAATTCATACGAGGTTGTAATTCAAAGCGATAACCAACCCCGAAATTTGGCAGCCATTCCATGTTTTGAGAATCGACTTTGTCAAAATCCCAGACGGTACCTGTTCCTACCCATGCTACAGCTCCATGCTTACTAATCTTTCCGTCATTTTTATAAAATGTATGCCTATACTCAGGCATCACGAAAAATAGGCTCTTGTCTCTGAACCTTCCCCAGGTATATCCACGCAAATCAAAAGGATTACCCAGTTGACCCATTTCTCCATAAGGGATGTCTCCATTACCCAATCTGGCTTTAACCTGCCAGGTCATTGTTTGTCCGGGCTTACCTACTTGCTCATATTGTCGATAATCAATTAAAAAAATCTGGTAGTCATTATCACCTCCAAAGGCTGTCGAATAAGCAGTTGCCGATACATCCAGGTAAAACCCTTCCCAGGCATTTACCGGAATATCCCTGCTGTCATGCCTAAGAATTAGTCCTAATCCAGAATTGAGCGGTCGGTCATTAAAGACTTGGTAATTTGGATCTTCCGCAACACCTTCACTTGGATCTGATCCTTTGGTATAATTGTAATCTACATTTAGTCCGGCAAAATAATTTTCTTTGAATTGATACAAAAACTGTGGGTTAATCCACCACCATTCCCTTTGGTAAGCAGTAGTGCTATCACTTTGCTGCGTATTAATTGCATTTTCAGCTCCTACGCCCCAATAATTGTCAGGCATATTCTTATACCAAAGATCGGCGGTTATCCTCAATTTGTCCTTTAACCAGAATGTGGTTGGTTTTGCATTAAAAACGACTGCCCCAGTTGATGTATAAGAAAGCGTAAAAGGCATGGATGACCGTTGAATTTCATCATCATCTCGATCGGTTTTAAAACTCCATAAACCTCCAACTGCCAGCAAAGCTCCTAATTCAGGCGTATATCCCGGAACCAGCAAGGGTGATATCAACGAACGGCCTTCGGCCACTTTAACAGCCTTAATAGAATCTTTTCTTGCTTTTTTATCCTCCTTGTTCTGTTGCTTTTCTGTTTGGCCATTCATCACATTAGACAGCAACAATAAGAGAATGAAGAGGGTTATAAATTTATTTATCATGTTTTTAAGGTTAGGTTTGTTGAAGTAAAATCGAGTCCCAGCCTTATGAAATCATTTGAATTCTTTCATTATTATAATTCCAGGTTATGAATCACTAATTTTTCAGTTCATGCCTTTTTCATATGCATCAAAGGCTGCATCAATTTTTTTCTTATCAGCCTCAGGAGCTTCCTCGTAAGCTTTGATGACTTGTTTTTTTAATTCTTTTAGATCACTTTTGATTGCTTTTTTGAACTCTGTTACTTTATCAAGTGTTTTTGATTTGATTTTTTTCAGTTTTAATGCAATCATGATATTCGAAACTCCGGTGAGGAATAAAGCCAGAAAAGTAAGATAGATGATATTATAGAATCCAAATAAAGGAAATAGAACCATGAAGGTTGCAAAAATTGTAATGGCAACTCCAAGTAGCATAATCCAGCCCCAATTCAAGATACCATAACCCTTTAATTCCAATGCGCTAGAAATGGTTTGAATACCTCTGAAAAGCAACCAGAAGCCTACGAAAAGAGGTAGAATCACCATTGAAACACCTGGATATTTTAAAAGAAGAATGCCAAATAGGATTTCAAAGATACCACTGGCAAGATACCAGCCCCAGCCTTTCAGGTATTCACGATTGGCGATTGAAAAGAAAACATTTGAGAGCCCATTGACAAGCACAAGTATACTGAAGAGCCAAGACAGGGCTACATAACTTTCTTTAGGTGTCTGCAAAACATAAAATGCTCCTGCGATAAATAGAACCCCTGAAATTAAAAAGAGCCACCAGTTCTTTATTGTTGATACGGTTTGTGAGATTAAGTTTGACAAGGTTATAGATTTTAAGGTTAATTAAATTTTAAATATTAATTCTTATTTGAATTTGGACATAAACTCCCTTACATCTTGGTCAGCTTCATTTTTGGTTTTGTTATATTTTTCTTTGATTAGATTTGAAAAAGATTCAAAACTTCCATTGATACTTTGAACATCATCATGAGTGAGTTTGTTCCATTTATTTTTAATATCTGTGTTCACTTCTTCAGTCCGTGTTTCAAACACAGCCTTTGCCGCTTCAAATTTTTTCAATTCTCCTTGAATTTGCGCCTTGATGTCACCATTTTTTTCCTGGATACCGCCCTTGATTTTATCTGTCGCTCCGTCTAACTGCATTTTTTGATTGTTCGTTAACTCACCTACCCATATTTTGGCATCACCTTTAATTTGAGTTAGTTTTCCATCTAATTGTTCATTATTCATAATTGTAAATTTTTACTCGTTTTTTTAGATTGTTAATTTTCTTAAACCAAAGATGCCTTTAGCTTCTTAACCGCTTTTTCAAGTCTCTTTTTAGAATCTTTGTGATTGGCTTTTAACTTATCCATTCTCTTGTCAAGTTTTTGCTTATTGCCTTCATGAGTTTCAGAAATTTGACTCTTAAGTTTTTCTATTTTTACTTTTCTTACAGCTTTATTGTGATCTATTTTTGCTTTAATTTTAGTGTTCAGGGCTTCACTTTTGGCTTTATTTTTGTCAATTTGTTTTTGAATACTTGCTTTCATGTCTTCATTAGCTTCCTTCATTTCATTTTCCAATTCATTTAATTCAGCTTGAAGTTCTTCCGCTTCTCTTTGATATTGGTCATTAATGATATCAGATTTATTTTTTCTGTAGACAGTAGCGCCAACTTCTTGCATTTTTGCATCCAATGGCGCAGTCCATTCTTCCTCAGCATCAATTATGATGGCTGTTTTACCTTCCTCTAAAGATTTGGATATATCGTCTATATAGTTTGTGTCTACTACAGAATTGTCAAGGTCATAAAACATACCGCCATACATTCCTGCGATGGTACCAGCCATCATGCCCGCAGGGCCTGCGATCATACCAATAAGTGCTCCTGACAATGCACCAACAGCAGTACCGATAGGGCCTTGATCGGATCCCTGTTTTAATGCAATTTCACCGGCTTCATTTCTTGTAAGTACAGCTTCAGCATAAATGCTGATGTCTCCATTATTGTTCAATCCTTTTAATGCTTCTAATCCCTTTGCAGCTTCGCTTTCTGAGTCGAAAACTGTGATAATCATTTTGTTCATGGTAAATGTTTAGGTTAAATTTTAGGGGCTCTTACAACTAATTAAAACCAACTATTAAATAACAGTTCTGTCAATGGTTTTCTTAGTTTATAAGCTCATAACATTGTATTTATAAAAAAGCTGTTGAGCTGAGCTTAGTAAAATAAGAAGGGGCCAAATTCAAGTAACTTTGAAAATTTTCGATCTTCATGGCAATAATTATATCTGTTTTTCGAATATAATCCGCGCATAAAGCTTTTGAAAAATTAAGTTGGCTTTTTCAATGATTTCATGGAGCTTAATTTTAATGCACAAATTACTCTGTTGGTAATGCCTTGTAACAGAGTCATCTAATATACGAGGATTAATAAATTCCTACAATAATCATTTTAAGACAAAATGGCTTTTGAACGAGTTAGCAACTAAAATCACTTATGCAATTAGTAGTTTCCGATACTCATTCGGAGTAGTATTTGTCCATTTTTTGAATGCCCGTATAAAGTTCTGAGCATTTGCATATCCAATAGAATCACTTATTTCATTGATTGATATACTCTCATCATTGATCATCTCTAATGATTTTTTGAATAAGCTTCTTTCTAATAAAGCGGAGTATTTCAGACCCTCTTGCTGAAGAGAGCGAACAACCGTTCTTTGTGAGACGTTGAAAAAATCAGAAAAATCTACTAAAGTTGGAAAGTACCCAGTCTTAAAACTATCAAGTATTTTAATGATCCTTTCAGAAGTAGTTGAATTGCTAATTAATGGAGCTGCGACATCTTTTGATGTTGTATGGTTTTTAGAGTAAAGCCATTTTGAATCAAAATCCCAGGCATAATAAGGATTAGAATAAGTAATATTAACTTTTCTTACATCAATTAATCTGTCAATCCAATTTACAGAAGTTCGGGGCACATGAAGAATTTTGGGATTCCAGTCTTTCCCTAGTACCATTTTAAAACCCTTTAATGCCATGATGAAAGCAATATCCTCTGCAAACTCTCTGCCTTTTGAATTGGGGTCGATGTGCATTTGAGAGAATCTAGTCATAGGACCTTTCACTTCTAAATTCATTCTAGTGTTCGTCTGGAAAATAGATTCGTATCTAATACCATCTAAGATCACAGTAAGCATGTCATTACATTGGGAAATAAACTCTCCGTATTCTCCTAGTTCATTAAAGTTCATTTGCATGTAGAATTCATTCGCAAGGTTGTTGACATCGTGATCTTCACTTAAATTAATAAGAAACTCGTAAAGAATACTCATTGGGATATATGCGCCTTCTCGTTCAAAATCAATTTTTTTGATCAAGGATTTACTCGCAGTGGTGTTAATATTTGCACCAGATTTACTAAAACCCTGCAATAGGGGAGTTAAAAATGACTGATTGTAAACATGGTAATTTGTTTTCATCCAATGGGAATATATTGATTAAAAATCCTTGAGAAACATTGGACAATAATTTTTAACCTTTTGAACTTAATCTAAAAAGAAAATTTGACGACAATTAAAATCTCTAGAATCAGACGCAAAATGTCTAACATATTCTTCGCAAATATAAACAAAATTAATAAAGTCACTCATTCAATATTGTTTTAACGATTTAATTAAATCATAGTTACTTGCGTTATATATTCAAATACAGTATGTTATGTAAAATAATCTTATCTAATATATCTTTTGTAGAAGCTAATTGTATTGAGTTGTTTGTTTGCCTAAAATAAAATCGCTTACCTTTATTTACTTTTTAATAACCATTAAAATTGGGTAAATATTCTTATCAAATGATTTGTTTAGATCTTACCTGAAGAACTTTTAACCAACCTTAAACCTAAAAAAATGGAATCACAACCAACCTTACAGAATGAAATTATAAAAGGATCTAAATTTGCGATACAATTTGGCCTTCTTTTACTTGTTATAGGAATTATTGCCATTGTTTATCCTTTTGGATTTGGCAAATTCACGGTAATGATAATCGGTTCTTTTCTATTAATAGGAGGGATTCTGAGAATTATTTTTGCCATACTTTCACCTTCAATGGGATCACTTCTCATGAGATATTTATATGGCATATTTATGGTTCTGGCCGGAATTTATATAATCATGAATCCTGAGTCGGGCTTAGAAGTACTCACGATGGTTATGGCCGTTTACTTTATAATTGATGGAATCACAAATGTCATTTATTCCTTCTCATTGATGCCGATCGGTGGTGGATTCTTTTTGCTGATAAGCGGGATTATCACCTTAATTTTAGGAATCATGATTTTCACAAGATGGCCTGAATCCAGTAATTATATTATCGGGATTTATTTAGGTATCAAATTAGCATTGGATGGATTGACTTTATTTCTTTCAGGTAAGGCGATTAAAAAAACAGCAGAGGTGGTTAGCTGAAGCCTTTGAAAACTATCTACACGAAACATTCATTTTTTATTCAATATCAGAAAAAATTTAATATGAGAATAATATTATTTGCCCTTTTGCTACTTGTATGGCTCAGCCCATTACAAGGTCAAAATGTGGAATTAGACAAAGCTCTTGGTGCCAAAAATGCCGAAATGGTAAAAGCTCAAATGGGAATCTATGACGATGAGGCCAAGACCAAGTACATACGTGAAGTAACGGCAAGATTGGTGTCTAAACTTGACAAACAGCTTTTTGAATACGAGATTCATCTTGTACCTGATATGTCACCAAATGCTTTTGCTTTGCCTGGCGGTCATTTGTTTATAACGACTGGCTTAATTCCAATTCTTGAAAGTGAAGATGAGCTCGCCTGTATTATCGGGCATGAGATCATACATTCCAACAACCGGCACACCATCCAGCAAATGAAAAAAAGCATCCTGCCAAAATTGTTAGAAGTTCCTGGGAATTTAATTGGTGTTATGAACAAAGATCTTGGAGATTTCCTAACGGCCCCTATAGAAACTTCAAATAAATTACTTTTTGCTTCCTATGGAAGATCATTTGAAACGGAAGCAGACGACCAGGGAACACAACTCGCCGCCAGAGCAGGTTATGACCCGGAAGCCATGATTGGGGCCTTAAACAGAATGTCAAGATCTATTGAAGCTGCCACCGGCAGGTCAGAAGAAAAGAGCTATTTCAACGATCATCCGTATACTCCTGATCGAGCGAAGGCCATTGAAAAAACCATTTCTAAAATTGAAGCCAAGAAAGCGAAACCAATTTCAGCTCATTTTTTGAAGGAAATGGATAGTATCATTTTTGGAAACAGCCCTGAGGCCGGAATTATTCGTGATAACAGCTTTCTTCACCCTACATTAAATTTTAGAATTCGTTTTCCTTCTAATTGGCAAATAGACAACGAACCATCGAAAGTCGCAGGATATAGTCCTGACAAACAAGGAGCGGCATTTGTTTCTATTGAAGGAAATTTTGTGGACCCCAAAGAAGCGGGAGAATATTTCATTCAAAACATGGAATCTGAATATGAGTCAAAAATGATTGATGCAGCGCCTTATCTAAATAATAATACTGAAGGTTATTTGGTGTCTTTTGCAGATAAGGTAGAGGGCATAAATATGTATGCCTATATACTTTGGGTTCCTCTTGATGGAAAACTCTTCAAGTTAATAGGGATAGGACCAGATACGCACAAATCTGACCTTGAGGCTACGGCAGCTAGTCTGAGAGCATTAAATAAAGAGGAAAAAGAGTCTTTTACTATCAATTTTATGCGAACCGTTGAAGCTAAAAATAATGAAAGCATTGAGCAATTAAGCAAGCGAACTGGAAACCTGCTAAATTTGGAACTGACTCGGATTATTAATTCAAAGTCGGAGAATGAAAAATTCAAACATGGAGAACTCGTAAAAATAGTACGTGAATATCCCTATGCAATAAAGTAATAAGACTGCAACAATTGAGAATATGCCCCCTTGAAATAATTTGGTTTCAAGGGGCATATTTATTCAAAAAGCTTGCTTTCTTTCTCTGCTGTAAGAATATAATTTTTAAAACCGTCCATAGTCAGGGCTTCACAGCAATTGGACGGTTATAGTGAAGCCCTAACCAACAGAATATTTTGATTCAATTTCTGTTATTCCTGAACTTTTTTTTCATCTCATTAGGGTTTTCACCTACTTTCTTCCCTTGTATAGGTATAAGCATAATTTAACCTGATAAATAGTATAAAATGAAAACAATTAAGAATCTATTAGTAAGAGTAAGTTTGATAATCATCGTATCATTAATGATCACTTCATGTGGAAGTACAAAAACAGCGGATGGAGCAGTTTCTGGTGCACTCATTGGAGGTCTTGTAGGAGGCTGGGACGGAGCTGCCACAGGTGCATTAGTAGGTGGAGGTGTTGGCTTGATGGCTGATTCAGCTGATGACAAAAAAGTCAGGCAAGATCAAAAAGAAAGAGAATTAAGAATGATGGAGAAAGCAAATAGCCAACCCGTCCCTCAACCAGTTTCAAAACCGAAGAGTACGGGTGTATTGAATGGCAGTTCATGGAAGGTAGTCAGTATCGTTGACGAGACAAAGAGCGAGAATGATTTTGCTTCCTGGATTATTTCCTTTCAATCGGATAGAAAGGCAATAACCATAGTATTGAACAAAGATGGTAAAAGCGAGACATTTAGTGAAAGTTATACTATCGTGGATGACGTCATCATTTTTACAGGTAAGGACTATGTGACCAATGCAAAATTCTCTGTTACAGATAAGCAAATGATCATTGTTACCGATACAGCTCGAGTGGTTTTGGAGGAGGTTTAGCCTTATACACTTTAATAATATTCATCCTGATTTCAGACAAACTTAATAAAGATGTGTGAAGTTAGGATGCTTGTCTATCTCCTTCTGTCTTGGTTTGTTATTATTGAAACAAGTTTTTTGCTATCAAAAAGCCATTCTATTAATCAAACCAACCATTTTTTTCTGGCTATGATACCTATAAATTCAATTGAGGGAGACTGCTCTTTTCTGAAAAAAGGCCAATTCTCCATAGGTTATCGCATCGATGGTTTCAAAGCGAATATGTTGCGAAGGGTTTTGCGCATATTCCAAAATTTCTTTTTTGATGTCAAAAGCCTTTAGTTCATCATATAAATCATGTCGATCTTCAACCTGTAAATCCAAGAGATAAAGATTTTGTGTTTCATCATAAGTCTGTATGAATTTACTTTCAGCTAATTCATTAATCCCTGAGGTATTTATCTCATAATATGTCTTCATTGAGGATTATTTAAGTTTCACTGTATTGGCAGATTTATCATGCTTTCACAAGAATAATCTAAGTTAAACTAATTTTTTGTTGTTGAAAAGTTCAAGCTACATTTTGTGTATCCTATATCTTAATTTCAAAGGTGTATAAAGACATCCTCTTAAAGCTCTTATTAAGAGGTAAATAATCATGAGAATACCGATAAAATTAAAAAAAGCTTAGTAACTTTAGGGAACAATTAAATTGTTGGTAATGCTTTTTCAAAGAGACAAATTACAAGAAATCCTTGTTGCATTGGATTCAGTAATTGACAGAATTTCTGAATTTGAGCACAAGTACGAGGACCAACTGAGCAGTGTACATCCAAATTATGCGCAAAGCGCAAAAAATTTAGTACATTATTTGGCGCTGCGCTCCTTCAATATCAATATTTTCCAGGATAAATTAGAGGATTTAGGGTTGCCATTTACGCTCGAGTCTCAAAATAATATTTTATACAATATGTTGAATTTCAGGACTGTGATTAACAGTTTGATGCATAATGAATTAATTGAGGAAGAACAGGAGCATATCAATAATAAAGAGGTTAAAAAAATTCTGAAAAATAATTACCAAGCACTTTTTGGAAAAATAAGAAATAAAAGAAAAACAGCCATTTTAGTTACCCAACCTTTGGATGCCGCAAATCATATAGAATTTACAAAAACGCTTTTAAAACTGGGGATGGATTGCGCCAGAATAAACTGTGCGCACGATGATGAAATTATTTGGAAACAGATCATAGACAACATTAAGGCAAATGAAGAACACTGCAAAATTATGATGGATTTGGCAGGTCCAAAGTTGAGAACAGGTAAAATGAAACCAGGGCCCAAAGTCATTCACATTAAGCCAAAAAAAAATACATTGGGTCAGGTAATAGAACCAGCTAAGATATGGTTGGCTCCTTACGGCGTCAGGCCCCCTCTGAATAAAGAAGTTGATGCTGTTATTCCTGTAAACAAAAAATGGCTTCGAAAGACTAAAAAAGGTTCCTATATTATTTTTAGAGATTCGCGTGATAAAAAATGTAAAATTAAGATCAAGGGGAAAGAGGATAGAGGTCGTTGGGGATCGTGCAGTGATTCGGCTTTTGTCATTACAGGAACTTTATTAAATGTGTTTTTAGAAAAGAAATCAACTTCTGAAATACATTCAGTTCAAGAATTGTTGCCTTTGGAAGAAGTTATCTTTTTATTTGAAGGTGATTTGTTGAGGTTAGATAAAAAAGCCATTTTAGGCGAACCTGCAATATATGATCATGAGGGTAATCTAATAGAATTGGCTCATATTTCTTGTACTTTACCTGAGATATTTGATACTGTAAAGTCAGGTGAAGAGGTTTATTTTAATGATGGTAAAATTGGTGGGCTAGTAAAAGAAATCTATCCTGATCATTTGATTATTGGAATAACCAATGCGAAGAAAAAAGGAGGAAAATTGAAAGCCGATAAAGGGATAAATTTCCCAAATAGTGATCTGGGCGTAAGCGGATTAACCAAAAAGGATAAAACAGATTTAAAGTTTGTGGCCAGGCATGCAGACGCCGTTAATTTTTCTTTTGTTAACAACAAACAAGATGTTGAGGAATTACTCGATGAATTAAAAAAGTTAAAGGCGAAAATGGGTATCATTTTAAAGATTGAAACCAAAGAAGCTTATAGAAATTTACCTAGTATATTGTTAAAAGCAATGGAAAATTACCCTGTTGGTGTGATGATCGCCAGAGGAGACTTAGCTATAGAAGCCGGATGGAAAAATTTTGCGATTATCCAGGAAGAAATATTACAGCTTTGTGATGCAGCGCATTTACCCGATATATGGGCGACACAGGTTTTAGAGAATTTGGCAAAAAAAGGAATCCCAACAAGAGCAGAAATTACAGACGTGGCTATGGCTCAACGTGCAGATTGTGTCATGCTAAATAAAGGACCTTATATAGAAAAGGCAGTTAGAATGCTTGACAAAGTAATTCGTAAGATGCAGAGAATTCAAAAGAAAAAAATGACCCTACTACCTAAACTTGAGTTTGCCGAAAATATCTAAAAGAAGGCGGCAAGCATAAGAGGCTTTTTAATGAATCTTTACTATAACTTGTTTCGATAAGATTCCAACTTGAGCCAAACATCTATAAATTCTTGAAAACCTTCATCATCCATCCCGGTATTGACAAAAAATAATTGCCCGGTTTTGGCTTCAGGATTGAAGAACATAAGGCTTGTCACACCAGGATCTCCACCAGAATGTCCTATATTTCCTTTGGCAGAAGAACCCATAAACACACCCATATTATACTCATCATTATAAGGATTATCGGCATCTCTTTCTTCAAAATGAGAATCATTCAGTTGTTCTTTAAATAATTCCTGATAACTCTCTTTAGACAAAATGCTTCCCTTTCCGTCATAACCTTTAATCAACTCTTTAAGGTATAAGGCCATGTCATGTACAGAAGTAATTAAGCCTCCATCAGGGTAAGTAATAAGTTTGTAAAAAGGTAAAGCTTGGTTGATATTTTCATACATCACAGTATGCTGCTCCATGTCGATCTCTTCAAATGACCATCCGGAATCATTCATTTGAAGCGGTTCTAAAATGTGTTTTTTAGAAAACTGATCATAGCTTTCATCAGTAGCTAATTCAAGTACATAAGCAGCCAAGGTTGCGCCTACATTCGAATATTCAAATTGCGCACCTGGTTTAGATTTTAAGAAGCTTTTTTTGATATACCATTCGCCATCTTTGTCAAGGCTTTTTTTCAAGAAAACACCCATAGAAGTGAATGCCTCAGGATCATTGAAATTTGCGGGCCGCTTTGATTTTTGAAGGCTTTCATTATCCTGTACTTCCTTTAAAACATATGACTTCTGATCGTAATACTTTGAATCGGTAATGCTTGAAGTATGCGTTGTTAATTGCCGTATTGTAATTTCTTCTTCAGGATAATAGGGATTTTGTACCTTAAAAGGCAAGTATTTATTAATAGGTTCATCTAAATGTAGTTTGCCTAATTCCTGGGCCTTCAATAAGGCAAGACCCAAAAAAGTTTTTGAAATAGAGGCTATGTTTTGAATCGTATGATTTGAATAAGGTTTCTCTGTAGTTTTGTCAGCAAAACCAAACCCTTTTTCATAGATAGTTTCATTTTCATTCACCATGGCAACTCCAAATCCGTTGATATGACCTCGGGCGTATATTTTTTCTAATTCCAGTGTCAAAGAATCTAAATTCTTTTGATTTGAGACCATATCTGTTGCGGTTTCAGCATCATTTTGAGCATATGTGCAGAACCCGGTGAATAATAGGATAAAGGTTATTTTGAGAATACGTTTCATTTTCTTATCAGGGAGTTTTGTTTTAATTATGAATGGCTTGTACTGTTTTCACAAGTTGGGACACATCAAAATCTTTTTTGGCTATTCTGGCCACAATTTCTTGATACAATCCTTCTTTCATTTGTGGGGTTCTTGAAAGAATCCAGAGGTAGTTACGATCAGGGTGACCTACAACGGCATAAGAATAATCCTCAGCCAGATCGATAATCCAATATTTGCCTTTGAAGGGCCAGAAAAATTGAACTTTTAGTTTCGCATTTCCTGTTCCTGGATCAATAAAAGCCTTTCCTTTAATTGAAGACTCCTTGCCATTCAGGCTGTCTTTTCTACATTTGTTTTTAACGATGATATAGTCTTTTGATGTCTTGGAATAGGTGGCAGTAGTGCCATGACAACCTTTTTGAAAACGTTGAGGGAAAGCGGCAATTTCGTACCATGTTCCGGCATATTTATCTAAATCTACCGTATCTACGGTTTGCAGTGACTGGGAAAACCCAGAAGCCGCAATTAAAAGGAATGGTAATATGAAGCCAATTGTTTTATACATCGATCTCTGTTTAGATTCAAAAAACTAAAGTTAATCATTCGTTGAAACGCCTGCAACGAGCAAACTCATTTTTAGTTGATCAATTTGTTAATGTTTTGATCGAATACTTTTCTATAGAATAAACATAGCAAAAACGTTATGTAATTAATTTAAACTTACTTTCAACACATATGAATCAGCTGTAATAAACAATTCAGTTTGATCTGAATTCAAAGCCACATTCGACGTGGCTCGATTGGTTCTGATCGTTCCCAATCTTTTTCCTTCCGGATTGAAGATCAAGACACCTCCCGGACCGGTTGCGAACAAATATCCAGCATCATTCACTTTTAATCCATCGGGTAATCCTTTCTCTTTGGAAGTTAAGGCAGTGACATCATAAAATATGCGTTTGGAGAGTATGCCTCCTTCTTCATCAAGTCCATAAGCTACCCAGATGGCCTGATCAGGATCTGAATTGGCAACATATAAGGTTTTTTCATCCGGAGAAAAAGCAATACCATTCGGACGGCTTAATTCAGCATCCATGATATGAAGATCTCCTGAAGCGTCATATCTATAGACACCCTGAAATTTCAATTCTTTTGATGGATCTTCCATTCGCTTTGGTAATCCATAGGGTGGATCTGTAAAATAAAGGTTGCCTTTTGAATCAAAAACACCATCGTTCGGACTATTCAGTCTCTTGCCGTCAAATGCTTCGACTAAAGCAACATACTCAGGTTTTGGATCAGTTGTAGGGTTGATCATGCGGGCCACTTGTCTGTTTCCGTGCTGACATAAAATTAAATTGCCATTCGGGTCAAGCAGTAAGCCATTGGCTCCTGGTTCTGAACCTTGAAAATTTTCTCCCGTAAAACCAGAGGGTTTAAGATAAACCTGCACGCCAGTGTTTTCGTTCCAGCTGTAGACTGCATTTCGCGGAATATCAGTAAATAAAAGCGTTTTTTGAGCTTCGATCCAAAGCGGACCTTCTGTCCAGTCATGCCCTTCTGAAAGTATTTCCAGACGGTTTTCAGGATTTACTATTTTAAGTAATTCATCGTCAATTACTTCAATCGAGCCATCTTCCAAATAGTTTATTAAGGGTTCTACCTTAGTGTTTTTTTCCTTGCAGCTAAATAGTAACAAGATCCCAAATAACATAAATAAACTTTTCTTCATGATTATATTTTTAACGTTCTATCCATAAATTTTCAATCCAATACAAGGCTGTAGAAGTCAGATTATTCCTGTCAAATGCCTTGTTTTTAAAAGTATCAAGGGTTTTACCATCCAATAGCCTGCCTTTAATCATAACCCAGTGCGGCTCTTTAAGTGTATTAAGGTTTTCCAGCGGATTTTCATCAGAAAGAATGAGGTTAGCCCATTTGCTTTTCTCAATGGTCCCCATATCCTCAAATTCTTTATGAACTCTTGTTGGATTCACTGTTGCAGTTTTGATGACCTCGTAATTAGTAAGGCCTGCGTCGCTATAGTGTTGCATTTCTTGATGAATGGAATACCCAGGAGCACCTATGGCAATTCCGGCATCAGTACTGCATACAATGTTCACACCCGCTTCATGAAGTTTTTTTATGATATATAGATGAAATTTATGTTGCGTTAGGATTCGCTCCACAACTTCCGGATCGCGAGATTTTTCTCCCTGCCATCGGGCTACTTGCACCTCAGTGTCAACCGATTTGAATAAGGGGTTGATATAGCCTATACTTTTTTTCTGTAGCAGATCATCCTCGGTCAACATCCTGTAAATATTATAGAAACCAGATAAGGTAGGGCTGAAATTCACCTTCGAGGTCGCCATTAAAGCTACTACTGAATCTAGTTTTACAGAGTCCAATTGATAATTTAAAGGCTGTTGTACTATATCTTCGGCGTGTTCAATGGTAGCCACCTGATCAATAAAGTTTTTACTATAGGTCATTTGAAAACTGGGATGGGAGACAATATCAAGATCTAAAGAGGTGGCTTCTTCAACAATTGCCTCAAATAAGGGTTCTGTAATGCCTGCGTAAGTCTTTATAAAATCGTAGCCCCTTTTATCATAATCCTGGATGAGTGCTCTGGCTTGTTCAACAGATTGAATCTGGACTTTATCGTCGCCAAGATCATCAGGCCCCGTTAACTTCGGGCTTGACGTGTAAAACATAGGCCCAATTAGTTCATCATCAGCAAGTTCATTTTTAATCCTTAAATGCAGGGGTACACCCCAAAGATTACGAACGGTTGTAACCCCATTTGCCAAATACAGACCTAATTCAAAACGATCCCAAACATGAACGTGCATATCGATGAGACCCGGTGATAAGAATTTCCCCTGACCATCTATTATCTCTAAACCTTGCCCTTCAATCGTATCGTCAACATTGTAGATTTTGCCAGCCTTGATATGCACCATTTTATTAGCTAAGACTGTGTCTTTAGTCATCGGTATAACATTGACATTTTTTATCAAATATTCATTTGACAAAGGGGCTTCCATATTTTTAGTTTTAAGATAGGAAGCTCGAGAGGTATCAAGCACATAAAAAACCACAATGGTAAGCACAATTAAAGTGATAAGGATAAGTATGCCAATAAGGATACGTTTTATAATTTTCATAGAAATAATACTGATTTTGATTTACTATTATTTTCAAGATAAGAGGTCAAGATTCTAAAAAAGTTACAACATGTTGAATAGTTTCAGCCTCGAAAAACTTAGGGTTATCTATTTTGATATCAACTTTTTCATAAGCCCAGGTGGTGTGATAGGCAACATGAATGGCATGGCCACCCAATTCAAGCACAGGCATCACATCTGATTTAACAGAGTTGCCAATCATTAAAAAATGTTCAGGTTTGCAGTCAAGATGCTTTAATAGTTTGGCATAATCGCTCACTTTTTTATCACTCATGATTTCAATATGATGAAAGTGTTTTTCAAGCCCCGACTTAATTAATTTTCGTTCCTGATCTAACAGGTCGCCTTTAGTTGCCATAACAAGCTTGTAGCTGCCGTTTAAACTCTTTAAGACATCTTCAACACCGTCAAGCATTATAACGGGTTTGTTCAATAATTCTCTTCCTATGTCAAGGGCTTTGTTGACAAGCTTTATGTCTGCCTTATTATCAGTTATCGTAGCGATAGTTTCTACCATGCTTAACATAAAACTCTTAACGCCATAACCATATAAACCTAGATTGTCTATTTCAGTTTTAAACAGTTCTTTTTGTACGCTATGATGCGGTAAATAATCTTCTAAGAGGTTGCTAAATTTTTCTTCCGCTTCCCTAAAGTAGGGTTCATTAACCCAAAGCGTGTCATCTGCATCAAAGGCTATTACTTTTATGTTTTTCATTTTGTATTTGTTACCATTTCTAAAGTACGATTAATATGCACCTCTTATATATTGATCAATGTCATTTTGATATAATTCATATAAGGCATCATGAGTGCGATCTCCTAGAGGCGCTAAGGACGAAGCCGCAGCATTTGATCTTACTTGTTCAACCTTGCTGGCACCAGGAATAACACAGCTAACGGCAGGGTGGTCTAAAATCCAACGAAGTGCATACTGTGCCATCGGTAAATCCTTTGGTAAATATTCTTTTTTGAGGATGTCAACAATTTCCAAGCCTTTGTTAAATTCAAGTCCTGCAAAGGTTTCCCCTACATTAAAAGCTTGCCCGTCACGATTGTAATTTCTATGGTCATTTTCTGAGAATCGAGTGGAAGCATTATAGGCTCCTGAAAGCAAGCCACTGGCCAGGGGTAACCTGACAATAATCCCAGTGCCGGTTTCCAAAGCTTTAGGAAGTAGTTCAGTAACCACGCGTTGCCTGAATATATTGAAAATTACCTGTAGGGATAATAAATCTTCATGTTTCATGCAGATCAGGCCTTGTTCAATGGTTTCAATACTGGCTCCGAAATTTTTGACCAAACCTTGGTCTTTAAGCTTTCTTAGCCAGGTAAAAATAGCGCCATCAACTAATATCTCTTGTGGCACACAATGCAGTTGTATCAGATCCAGAGAATTGAGACCGAGTCTTTCTAGAGAATTTTCAACTGATTCGAACAATACTTTTTCAGAATAATTATCGGGGTACACTCCATTTCCCCTTCCGAATTTGCTGATTATGGTAAGCGGTTTTTTTTCTGTTTTAAGAAACGTTCCGATTAGAGATTCACTCTTGCCACCACCGTATACATCAGCAGTATCAAAAAGAGTGACTCCTTGCTTAACAGCTTCTTGTAATATTCCTAATCCGGTTTCCTCAGATAAAGGGTCACCCCAATCTCCGCCAAGTTGCCAACAACCTAAGCCAACTTCCGATATTTTTGGTCCGTTTTTACCAAGTGTTCTATATTCCATTTTTTTTTAGTTTTTTGTTGAAAATGAAGAAGCGGGTAGCCCTTCTGCGTTAAATAAACTTGCTGTGCTGTTATCGCGCCACGCATATCTGGCATGCAGCGGTGTATCAATTCCGCTAGCTGTGAGTACTATTGTATTGTTCACAATAGAAGCTGCTGCTTTAGAAAAGACTTTATCTTCTCCGGCGATTTCAAAACCTGATAAGCCATCTTCCCCAGCCATTAATCCGTTCATAGCATAATCAAATTCAAGGACTATTTTATTGCCCGTTATTGACATGCTTTTATAAAGTGGTCCTGATGGCATAAGCTCTTTTCCATAATCATTAGCAAGTGCCAGACCAGCCAATCGAGATCCTACATCTTGTTTGTTGGCAGGATGAATATTTGTAACATCTCCAATATCAAGGGTCACAACCATTCCGGTTTTAGGGGTACTCAAAGTTTGGCGCTGGGCCTCACGAAGTTTCTGGGAAACATGTGAAGCAGGATCAGGGCTATAGTTGTAAGGAGCGATTTGAACAAAGTAAAAAGGAAATTCAACCTGCCATTTTTCACGCCAATCATTTATCATGGTTGGAAAAAGACGCCTGTATTGCGCATCTCTACCCACATTGCTTTCTCCTTGATACCAAATGGCTCCTTTAATAGAATAGGGCACTAATGGGTTGATCATGGCATTATACAAAACACTTGGGATATAAGGATTTAATTGCATCACCTCCGGACGGCTCTCAATTGAATTCTTGAGGCCATATCCATAAAATTTTCCTAGATAAATCTCAGCAATAACAAGGTATTTCCAGGTTCCTGCTAAATTAATCGTTTTACCGTCTTTGTTTTTCAATTCAACAGGTCCATCTACTGAACCACCGCCTCCTGTATCAATAATCCTGATGGCTATTGAATTTTGCCCTTTTTTTAACAGGTTTTTAGGCACTGTCATTTCTCTCGGTACATTCCAAAATCCATTTCCCACAAGACCACCAACTTTTTCACCATTGATATAAGTGGCATCCATATCGTCTATCGCGCCTATATGTAGTAAATAGTCTGAAGAGGTATCGGATATTTCAAACTCTTTTCTAATCCAGACCGCACCGTCGAAAGCACCGTTTTTCATGAGATCTATAGGGCCGGGAATTTCGATATTAGTCCAATTGGAATCATCAAATTCTGGTTTCGCTGCGTCGATGTCAGCGAAATCCATTTGTTCCCATTGCTCCTTTGTTTCAGGAAAGTCCTGAGCAGGAAATTGACCAAACCAATTATCTACAACTTCAAAAGTTTTAGGATCTTTTACAAGATCTAACGCATCATCAAAATCACCGAGTTTTCTTAGACTCGCTTCGCTTGCCCAGGATTCTGCCGGTGTTCCTCCCCAGCTACTATGAATGATACCAATTGGAACCTTGAGTTCTTCTTGTAAGCGTTTTGCAAAGAAATAGGCCGTTGCACTGAAGTCACCTGCTGTTTCTGGTGAGGAGGCTAGCCATTCCCCTTTTATATCATCAAGAGGCACCAGTGAGAGCGTCATAGGAACCGTAAACATTCGAATTTCAGGATGTGCTGCCGAAGCAATTTCATTTTTTGAGTCTTTAATCACATCATTAGGAGGCCATCCTTTTAAAGGCATCTGCATATTTGACTGCCCTGAAGCAAGCCAAACTTCTCCGAACAGAATATCATTCAAGACAATTGTGCTGTCAGCAGTCGTAATATTCATTGTAAATGGACCTCCTGCTTTAGGAGTTTGAATTTTTAAATTCCAGTCGCCATTTTCATCAGTTTGAGTTATCGCTTTTTCACCCCAGCTACCTTTAATTTCAATTTTATCGTTCGGATTGTACTGACCCCAAATTGAAACTTTTTCATTTTGCTGTAAAACCATATGGTCTGAAAAAAGATAGGGTATTTGTAAATCGATTTTCTCTTTTTGTTCGCAAGAATAAAAGATTAGAGACATAGCAAGAATCGAATAAAGAAAAGAGGATCTCATTTTTAGCTGTAGTTAAAGTTGTTTATAAAGGTAAGAAATCATCTGATAGATGCGGGCCTTGATTTATTGGAATTATTACTATTCAAAAAGGCTGTCAACAATGATTTGAGCAGCAACCTGGCTACCTTTTAGCGAAGGATGAAAACCGTCGCTGCTATAGTATTCAAAATCGTTGGTTTTATCGAAATGCGCTTTCCAAATTTCACCAACAGGGCATAATATGGTATTGTATTTTTCAGCAACTTCACGATGGTTTTTGATCACCTTGTCGAAAGTCTGATAGTATTGTTTTGAGGGCCAAACCATGAATACGGCAAGCTTAATTTGATTTTCCTCACAGATTTGATGCAACTTTTTTATCGATTTAAATAATAATTTTCTGCCTTCGGGCTGTGATGAAGGGCCCTGTTGTACAATGACAAAATCAAAGGCTTTACTTCTAATTTTAGCTTGTAATTCCCCTTCGTCCCAATGATCAACAAGTGCATAATTTGGCTTAGCCAGGATTTCTGTTGAAATGATAATGTCTTTATCACTAGCTGCCTGTGAAACCAATAATGGTAAATTATTACTGTAACTAAGACTATTGCCAACAAAGAGAACTTTGTAATCTTTTAATGCAGTTTTTTCCTGAGCCTTTAAAGGCGTCACAAGTATCAAAAGAGTGGCAAAAAGAATTAAATATACTTTGTATGTATTCATTTCCTCAATTTAAGTCCTCCAAAAAATGAAGGTTGATTCAACAGGTTTGCTAGCCATAGCTACATTCGTCAGAAAGGCTAAGAATCAGTAAATTCATAAATGATTATTATATCTAAGAAAGGCGCATGAACTCTTAGTTCATACGCCTTTCTTTATTAAAGAGCTGACCTTAAATGTTAAGGCATATAGCTATTAAAATTCTCTATATGGAGCATCTAAGAAAGCATTGGCTTCTTCCTCTGCAAATCTGGCTTTGTCATTATCCCAATGCAAGGTCTTGTTCGGAAATCTTCCGGCAATCACACCCAGTAGGATTGTTTCTGTTAATCTTGACGCATAAGAGAAAGGCGCACTGGTTTCTGCATTACCTAAACAGGCGTCCACAAATTGATGATAATGTTTGTTACTTTCTTTTCCATAATCACTTGTTGGAGGACCTAATTCATCTTTGTCTTTTACCAGAGAAAGGTCTAATTCAACATACTTTCCATCAACAATATGTCTTGGCAGTTGCATAAAATGAGGCAATAATAAACTTCCTTTTTCTCCAATAAACATGGCACCTTGTTCAGGTAATTCATCGTTATTTGGCAGGTTCAGATCCTCATGTGATTGAGGAGCACCAGGACCATCATTCCAAATCCAGGTTAAAGTATCTGCTGTATAGTCGGTTCCAGGAAATTCATAGGTTACAATATTATTTTCCGGAAATCCAAAGCCGTTAGGTTCTCTACAGTTATTTGTAATGGTTCTTGGCACATCTAGTTGTAATGCGTTATAAGGTGTATCAAAAATATGAACGCCCATGTCTCCTAAAGTTCCGCAACCATAGTCAAGTATTTTTCTAAAGTTACTAGGGTGGTAATAACCTTCTTTATAGTCTCTTTCAGCAGCAGTACCCAACCAAAGATTCCAGTCTAGATTATCTGGAACAGGATCTGATCCTTGAGGTTCCGGTCCATCATATCCCCAATTTTTTGGTGACCACGCCCTAACTGTTTTAACTTTCCCAATGATACCACTTTGAATGAGAATAGTGGCAAGTTTATAATCATAAAACGAATGCACCTGAATTCCCATTTGGGTTACCAAGTTTTTTTTGCTTGCCATTTTTCTCATAGCTCTGGCTTCAGCAACATGATGCGTCAATGGCTTCTGACAATAAACAGGTTTATCCATTTCCATGGCCATCATTGAAGCAGGGGCATGTGTATGATCTGGAGTAGACACAATTACCGCGTCAATATCTTTCTCCATTTCCTTGAACATGATTCTGTAATCCGCATAAACCTTTGCTTCAGGATACATCTTCTTGGCAGCAGCAAGCATTTTAGAATCTACATCACAAAGTGCTACTACATTAACTGCTGAATGGGCAGCTGTAGCTTTAAGGTCAGCAATCCCTTGAATTCCTAAGCCGATATGGGCAGTTCTTAATGTATCGTTTTTTGACATGGCCCAAAGGGGAGAAGGCAAGAATGCCCCCATTGTCAAAGCTGCTGTACTCTTTAAAAAGTCTCTTTTTTTCATTGATGTAGTTTTAAAGTTTTTTAATTTTTATGTTTCTGAACCATATGGGGCTCGAATGATCCTGAAACCCAATATACCCTGACTTAAAAGAACCGTACAAGTCAGCATCCTTCCATTTTCCGGCATTCTTTTTTGTCTGCCATTCATCAGACCAGGGAACAAAGCTTAGCAACTTTTTTCCGTTAAGCCAATGCTCCACTTTTTCAGGTGTGAAGATAATTCTGGTTGTATTCCACTCTCCAACAGGATATAATACTTTTTGTGATGCATCTGCAGGATGCATGGCATAGTCAGAACCAGTTTTTTGCCAATCCTGTAAATCAGCAAGATTCTCCTTAACTCCCATACTTTCGTTATACGAAGTTAGGTCGTGAATTGAAGCATAATTTGCATCGTCAATTAGCTGATATTCGGGCGAGATGTCTGGTGGCCCGGCATCAGGAATACCTTCTTTTAAATGATAAAAAATCCCACTGTTTCCTCCTTCAGGGATTTTCCACTCAACATATAATTCAAAATTGTCAAATTCTTCATTGGCATAAATGATATCTTGACCTCCTGTATAGTCTTGTTCCATACCAAGTTCTGTATCAAAAGTAAGAACACTGTCTTTCACGATCCAGCCTGGAGGTAACGCATCACCATTATAGGCTCTCCATCCATCTGTAGAGTTTCCATCAAGTAAATAGATCCATTCACCAGATTCTTTTTCAATTTTAGCTTCCTCAAGGTTAGTATCTATAAGGTCATCCGCCACTTTTTTCTGCTCTTTTTTACAGGCAAAAGAAAAGGTGATCAATATAATAATGGCAAGAAATTTATTCATAATTATAAATTGTTTTTATTAAAATGATATGCTTCTATTTGTAAAAGTACAAATCAAAATCAAAAAAATAATCCTTAATGGGTCATAATTAGACCCTTATATGCTAGACTCCAGTTGTCAGGGGTCGAATAACAGATTTATAAGGTTAAGCGACAAGCTCATTTAAGCGATAGTGTTGTTGAGCTTGAACTGCTTTCATATTACTTATAGATAGACAGATATGGTCAAAAACACCATAGTGACCAAAGTGAGTATGATAGCCAGTGGTGTAACGAACTTCAACCATTTATCATAACCAACTTTTATAATGGCCAAGGAGGCTAAGATAAGACCCGTTGGATTGAAAAGGTAAAACAAGCCCATCCCGTATTGGTAACAGTTTACGATAACTTCTCGGCCAATATCAACCGTGTCGGCCAATGGAGACATTATAGGCATGGTTAAAACAGCCATTCCAGATGAAGAGGGGATAAAAAAGGATAAGCCACCATAGATGAACAATAAGGCATTTGTAAAAATTCCTTTGTTCATTCCTTCTGTCATAGAACTTGCATAATATAACATGGTATCACTGATAAGTCCATCGTCCATAATCACAGAAACGCCTCTGGCGATACCAATGATAAATGCCACACTTAGTAATTCAGCTGCACCTTTTGAAAAGGCATCTACAAACACAGTCTCCTTTATCCTTCCTACAAAACCGATAAGAACCGCGCCTACGAGAAATGTAGCGGTCATTTCAACAAACCACCAGTCTAGTATCGAAACGCCCACTATCATAACAACAAAGCTCATAGAGAAGATCAGGATAATTAGCTTTAATCTTGTTGTCAGTTTGAGCGATTCATCATGAGATTTAAAATCGTGTTTTAGGTTTTTCTTTTCTTCATATATAAGTGACTTAGTTGGGTCGTTTTTTACGCGTTTCGCATATCTCAAAATGTAGATAATCGTGATGATAAGGCAGGTCAATAACATGATGATTCTACCAGTGAGCCCGGTTGTCCAATTGATTCCTGCGGCATCAGAGGCGATAATTACAGAAAATGGATTTATTGTAGAGCACATCGAACCAATTGCAGAGCCTAAAAATATACAGGCCAAGCCTACCATTTCATCATACTTTGCAGCTAGAAAAACGGGAATCAATATAGGAAAGAAGGCCATGGTTTCTTCGGCCAGACCAAAAGTAGTCCCTCCAGCAGCAATCAATGTAGTTACAAGAATAATTAGTAAGTACTCCCTGCCATTTAACGCTCTTCCAAGCCACGAAATCCCGGCATCAAAAGCACCTGTAGTGTTCATAATTCCGATGAGTCCACCAATAATTAAAACCAGAAAAATAATATCTGCAGCCTCGATAATCCCTCTTACTGGAGATTTTACGAAGGCAGCAAAACCTTGGGGTTTAGATTCCAAATTTTTAAAAGTATCAGGAATACTAATCGGTTTATAAATGTCGCCATTAGTGAATTTCTCTAATGGAATCTTGATTTGTAATGATTCGAGTGTCTCCTGAGAGGCAGGAAGGCTGGTGGTTCCCTGAGAGCTGCTTCTTTCAAAGGAATTACTATCCGCATCATAACTTAAACTATCATATTCGCCGGCCGGGACTATCCAGGTTAGTAGGGTCACCAAACCAGCGATGATAATTAGAATAGTTTGGGCTGTTGGAAATTTAAATTTCTTCATTTTATGGGAATTCCTTTGATTAGCTAAAATCAATTTGGTCCCATGCAAGATACATTTTTATACAAGAAATATTTCAGCCTATAAAAGCAATTCACCAATACTATTTATTGGCTTCAAGTTCATCTATGATTTTTTTGGCATTCTCATTTTTTGGATCCATTTCAAATGCCTTCTTATAATTTTTAAGAGCCAAATCTTTTTGCCCATCTGCCAAATACGCCTCAGCTAAGCTATCATAAGGGTTAGATGATTCAGGAAATTCCTGAACGTTAATAGTAAATAAAGCAATAGCCTCTTTCACTTTACCTGATTGTAACAAGCTATATCCGGCGCGATTCATTTGTCCTTCATCTAAATTATACTCATTGTGATTTTTGAGTTCGTCATACTGGGCCATTCCTTTGTCAATCCCATCATCATTAAATGTTTCGAGTAAAGCATCTGCAAGAGACATTTTTGGTAAATCATATGGTTTGTCGTCTAAAATCGCATTGATCGCTACAGTGATTTCATTTAAAGGTGCACCTCCAGTATTATTCAAAAGAATAACAACGTTTTTTTCAGCAGGAACGCGAGTGATTAATGTGTTAAATCCGTTGATCCCGCCACCATGAGAATATTCCATCACGCTATCTTTTTTCTTTTCAGAATACACATTACGAACACCCCAGCCATAGGCATAAGATCCGCCCCAGGCCTTGATATACCCTGTCATCATGATTTTATAATTCTCTTCAGATAATAATAGACCTTCACTAAGAGATTTGTCCCAGATGTATAAATCATCAGCTGTAGAATACAATGATCCGGCTGCATACGGGATTGACATATCTAAATAATCTGAATTTGAATAATTACTGCCATTTTTCTGATACCCAGTTGCTCTTTTTTTCAAAATAGTAGCATGGTGATCAAAACCTGTATTTGCCATTTTTAAAGGAGTAAATATTCGGTCGTCCAATTCTTGTTCATAAGTGTTACCGGTCACTTTTTCAGCAATAGCTCCAAGGAGGAAGTAACCAGAATTACTGTATTTATACGTGCTACCCGGCTCAAATTCAAGAGCCATATCTGAAAATTCTTTGATAAACACATCAACTTCATATGGATTACGACTCTTTTCATTAAAGAAATTTGGAAAAGAGGTATAATTTGGAATTCCTGAAGAATGTGTGAGTAAATGGTGAATGGTGATCTTATCGCCCGTTGTTTTAGGGTAATCTGTCAAATAAGTAGTAATGGGAACACTTAAATCTAACTTCCCTTCTTCAACCAACAACATGATTAACATTGATGTAAATTGCTTTGTTATCGATCCTAGTCTGTGTTTGGTATCGGCATCATTATCTATACCCCATTCCATATTGGCCATTCCATAACCGCCATTAATGATGAGGTTTCCTTGATCTGCAACCAATACTGAGCCGTTAAACTGTTCGTATTCTTTATATTTTTTGAGCAGGGCATCAATTTTGCTTTTATGGGATTGAGCGGATACGTTAATTGTAAGTAAGCCAAAAATGAGAATAAAGAAGGTTAGAATCGCACTTGATTTTTGAATAGATTTCATTTGGTTTAGAATTAGTTAGTTTTTAATTTTAAAGATGCATCATAATTTCAGGCATCTCTCTATAGTGTATTGTTTGACTGATTAATTGCATTTACGTTACAAATAAAAATGCTTTAGTGGAGTATTGGTTCGTGATTATGCAGCTTTATCTTGCCAAGAAGGATTTTGATTTAATTTATTTAAAACAATCTCAGAATTATCGAGTTAGTATAAATGATATCTTCTCAATGCCAAACTCTGTCATCCAGACCTTATTTTTTTTAAATCCAAAATTGAGATAGAATTGAACCGCAGGATGGTTGTCATGACCTGTTTCAACTGAAATTAACTCGGCGCTAAAATTATCTAGTACATACTGTAGCATTTTAAAACCAATACCTTGTCTAAAATATTTCGGATCAACGGTTAAACTTCTAACATGTATATGATTTGGATTCTCTTCCAATTCCATTACGGCCGCTATAGACTGATGCGTAAAGTACCCATAAAAAGTACTTTTACTTGATTGAATTGCTTCAACAGACCTGTTTAAAGGAGGAAAATCTTCACATTTTAAAAGCGCTGCTTCGACTGCGTAAGACACCTGGAAAATGTCATAAATCTTTTCACTGATGTCAATTTGTTTTTGATCTAAGGGTTTTATCATCGATTAGTAGGGAGTTATGGCTTAATTGGAGTGCAATGTTTGTATCATGACTTTACAAGACTTTTGTATTTAAAAAAAGAATAAATAACTGGCACAAGGCTGATGATAATTGTAATAGCTATGAAAATGCTAAAATTAGTTTTTTGATTTAATAACAAACTGCTTAAGATTACTATAAACCCGCCTATAAACCAGATTTTACCGGCGAGTTTATGCGTTTCTTTCCAAACGGTTTCATTTTCTAAAGTCCAGGGCGTCTTGATGCCAATAAAATAGTTAGCTCTTAAAGTTTTGAAATAATTGCCCAAAATCACAAAAAGAACACCCATTAAAAGAACAATATAATTGGGGTTATAAAGGGTTTCATTTTTTACGGAATAGATAATGATCATGGCCAAAACGGACATAAAAATGGTCATAGCCATTTTCAAAGTGAAATATTTATTTCCCATCTTATTGATCTTGCCTTTGGGATCTATCATGGGAACAATAGTAAAGATGATATAGATTAAAAGCGGCAGTAAAATTGGGATGAGAATTAGTTCTGATTTATCCCCATAATCATCAATTTCCCCTTCAATATTCCAATGAAGTGGAACAGTATCTGGTAATTTGTTCCATAGATAAGCCAGATAAATAAATGGCGCAAATACAATTGCGATAAGGGGCGCTTCTTTTTGAAAGTTGAATTTCATAATTATTTTTTTAGGGTGAGTATCCACGAAAGTAAATCTTCTAATATGCTGGTATTAAGAGAATATTGAATGAATTGTCCTTTTTTCTCACTTGTAATGAGATCGGCTCTTTTTAGAATGTCTAAATGATGTGATATACTTGGCTTTGACATATTAAAGTGATTGGAGATTTCTCCGGCATTCAGGTCTTCATCTTTTAGTAATTCAATAATCTGCCTTCGTGTCTCATCATTAAGTGCTTTAAATAAAGAGTTCATACTATATTTAGTTATTTAGACAAATATCTAAATACTTTTTAATTTGAGCAAATGTTTTTAAAAAAAAATTGTTAACGATTATTTAATCTGTGCCTATAACCTTATAAAATTGGCAGTTTCCTTCGCTTAATAAGTATGAAAAGCCTCAATTTATGCACAATTCATTCGAGAAAGTCATTGAAAGTTGTATTTTTGCAAAAAAAATTAATTTATGAGTGCTAAGAAAAAAGTCACATTTGATGTTCTGATTGAAATTCCAAAGGGAAGTAGAAATAAATACGAATACGATTTTACGTTACATAAAATTCGCTTTGATAGAATGTTGTTCTCATCAATGATGTACCCTGGTGATTATGGTTTTATTCCAGAAACCTTGGCACTTGATAAGGATCCTTTAGACGTTTTGGTATTATGTGCTGAACCTAGTTACCCTATGGTAGTTATGGAAGTCAGACCTATTGGTGTATTTCATATGACGGATGAAAAAGGGCCAGATGAAAAAATAATTTGCGTTCCTGTTGATGATCCAATTTACAATAAGAGAATGGATATCTCTGATTTGAATCCACACAGATTAAAAGAAATCGAACATTTTTTCAAGGTTTATAAGGATTTAGAAAAGAAAAAAGTTGATACTGGAGGATGGGGAAATGCTGAAGAGGCCGTTAAAATTTATACCGAATGTGTAAAGCGTTATGATGACAGTGAGCATAAGAAAAAAAGAACGTTTACTATTTAATTAAGAAGCTTCTTTTAGAATATAATACAGGAACCACCATTTGTTAATGGTGGTTTTTTTTATCTCTCAATATTGCTTACATTTAGCCACTTTAAAAAACAAATCACTTAAAAAACTAACACTAAAAATGGAATTAATCGTAAATTATTTGTGGTTGTTTGGCATTTTGGCTCTTGTATTTGTATTCGCAAAAAATGCATGGGTTGCTAAACAAGACGCGGGGAATGAAAAAATGGTAAAAATTGCAAAACACATAGCTGATGGGGCCATGTCGTTTTTAAAAGCGGAGTATAGAATATTAGCGATTTTTGTAGTCGCAGTAGCTGTATTGCTTTATTTTAAAGGAGCAAATGAGGAAGGATCTCATTGGATGGTTGCAATTTCATTTATTGTAGGAGCAATTTGCTCCGCTTTGGCCGGTTTCATAGGAATGAAAGCCGCAACAAAAGCTAACGTTAGAACAACACAAGCAGCTAGAACATCTTTAGGCAAAGCACTGGAAGTAGCTTTTGCAGGAGGAGCTGTAATGGGTCTTGGAGTTGTTGGTCTTGGCGTTTTAGGTCTGAGCGGATTGTTTATGATCTATCAAGGAATGTGGCCAGGTGAAGAAAATATTCCAATGGTATTGAATGTACTTTCAGGTTTCTCTTTAGGAGCATCATCTATCGCTCTTTTCGCAAGAGTTGGTGGAGGTATTTACACTAAAGCTGCTGATGTTGGTGCTGACCTTGTAGGTAAGGTAGAAGCAGGAATTCCTGAAGATCATCCATTGAACCCTGCAACAATTGCAGATAATGTTGGTGATAACGTAGGAGATGTTGCTGGTATGGGTGCCGATTTATTCGAATCATATGTTGGCTCTATTATTGGAACAATGGTATTGGGAGCCTTCATCATAACGCCAGGTTTTGATGGTTTAGGAGCTGTTTATTTACCATTAGTCTTAGCTGCTGTAGGTATATTAATGTCAATTATAGGTACTTTCTTTGTAAGAGTTAAGGACGGTGGCAGCCCACATCATGCGTTGAATCTTGGAGAATTTGGATCTGGATTTTTAATGATTGTAGCTTCTTATTTCCTTATTCAGGAAATGATCCCTGAAAGCGTTGAAGGCTTGCCCTTCGGTGCTATGGGTGTTTTTTATGCTACTTTGGCTGGCTTGGTTGCAGGATTTTGCGTAGGAAAAATAACCGAATATTATACTGGAACTGGTGGAAAACCAGTAATGTCAATTGTGAAGCAATCTGAAACAGGAGCTGCTACAAATATTATTGCAGGTTTAGGTGTTGGGATGATGTCAACGGCT
Source organism: Lutimonas halocynthiae (assembly GCF_030409835.1). Classification (GTDB taxonomy): domain Bacteria; phylum Bacteroidota; class Bacteroidia; order Flavobacteriales; family Flavobacteriaceae; genus Lutimonas; species Lutimonas halocynthiae. The sequence continues at coordinate 78,194 of NZ_JAUFQO010000001.1, read as the reverse complement.
ATTCCAATTTTATTAATTGCAGCGGCGATTATGGTATCGCATCATTTTGCAGGCTTATATGGAATTGCTATTGCTGCGGTTGGAATGCTTGCAAATACTGGAATTCAATTGGCTGTAGATGCTTATGGTCCAATTTCTGATAATGCCGGAGGTATTGCTGAAATGGCCGAGTTACCAAAAGAAGTTCGTGAACGTACAGATAAACTGGATGCTGTTGGAAATACAACTGCTGCCATTGGTAAAGGTTTTGCCATCGCGTCAGCTGCTTTGACTGCTTTAGCTTTATTTGCTGCTTTTATGAAAACGGCTAACGTAACTGCTATTGACGTTTCGCAACCAAAGATTATGGCAGGTTTATTAGTGGGAGGGATGCTTCCGTTTGTATTCTCAGCCCTTTCAATGAATGCTGTTGGTAGAGCAGCTATGGCAATGATTGAAGAAGTAAGAAGACAGTTTAGGGATATTCCTCAATTAAAGGCTGCCCTCGAAGTAATGAGAAAACATGATTCAGATATGTCAAAGGCTTCAAAAGAAGAGCGTGCTATTTTCGATGCAGCTGATGGCTATGCTGAATATGATAAATGTGTTGAAATATCGACAAAGGCGTCTATTAAAGAAATGGTATTTCCTGGCTTATTAGCTTTAGCTGTGCCTGTAGCCATCGGATTTATTGGTGGTGCGGAAATGCTAGGTGGTTTATTAGCCGGTGTAACAACCTGTGGTGTGCTTATGGCAATCTTTCAATCTAATGCCGGTGGTGCATGGGATAATGCTAAAAAAATGATAGAGGAGCAAGGTAAAAAAGGTACTGAGGCACATAAAGCAGCCGTAGTAGGTGATACTGTAGGAGATCCTTTTAAAGATACTTCTGGCCCTTCATTAAACATTCTTTTAAAGTTAATGTCTGTAGTGGCATTGGTAATAGCCCCAAGTATCGCTTTAGATGCTGAAGCTGTTACAGCGCACAATATGGAATCATTAACCATCACTGAACAAGTTGTTGTTTCAGAATCTGCTGAAGGAACAGTTGTAACAGATGAAACTACTATCACGCTAGAAGAAGCGAGCACTGAAGAGATTGAACAAGTATCAGAAGAAGCTGTTACTACTGAAAATAATGAAAAGGAGTAAATAACCCTTTTTTTAATCATTTAAAAAGATGTCAGCCATAGGTTGACATCTTTTTTTTGCGTTTATGTCATTGGTAAATTAAGGGTCGTAAAAGTTGTTTTAAGCTGTCTTTTTCACTAACTTTAAGTCATAGGGTTTTGATTAAAATGAAGCAGTATTATGCAAGAAAAAGATCCTTTTAAAGATTTCATTTCTTTAGATGTTAAAGAATCAATTTGGGAACACTTTTATACAGTAGCTCCATTGGTAGTTATTGGCACAAAAGAAGACAATGGATTTGATCTCGCCCCTAAACATATGGCCACTCCACTGGGCTTCTCAGATTTTTTTGGCTTTGTTTGCACACCACGACACAATACTTATCACAATATCAAAAAGAGTCAACGGTTTTCAGTCAGTTTTGTAAAACCAGATCAAATCTTATTGTCATCTTTAGCTGCAATGCCCAGATGTGCAGTTAAAGATTTTCCAACAGAAATTACAAATCAAATTCCAACCGTGACAAGTGATGATGGGGGAGCCATTTTTCTTAGAGATTCCTATGTAATGCTCGATTGCAGTTCTTATAAAATAATAGATGGCTTTGATGACTATAGTTTGATAACCGGAAAGATTAATAAAGCTAAGGTTCATAAGAATTATAAAATCGTATCAAACGAGGGGAACCAAAAACAGATTTATGATCATCCTTTACTGGCTTATATAGCACAAGGAAGATTCGCGAGTATTAAGGAAACATTGAGTTATCCTTATCCAAAAGATTTTAAGAGATAAGGCAAAAAACAGTTTGGCATGAAGGTTACTACCGCTAAACATATTGAAGCATTTTTAAAAGCGCATCAAGAAGAAATGATCGACTTTTTAAAAAGACTTGTGACATGTGAAAGCCCTTCTCATGATCCTGAATCCCAAAAAGAAATCATGAAAATTTTAAAGGAAACGCTTGAATTTCTTGGTTTTGAGGCACAGGTTTTTCCTGGTAAGAAAACGGGAGGTTTTCTTTATGCAAGGCCCAAAACGCATAAAAAAGGAGCAGCTGTTCAATTGATGGTGGGGCATTGCGATACAGTTTGGAAAAAACACACCCTAGAAAACATGCCGATTCATGATTCAGAAGAGAGGTTGTCTGGTCCTGGCGTATTTGATATGAAAGCGGGGATCACGCAAATGATATTCGCGATAAAGGCACTTAAAGAACTGGAAATAGAATGCAATGTGAGTCCCATGGTTCTGATTAATTCAGATGAAGAAATTGGAAGTTTCGAATCGTCAAATACGATTAAGAGAATTGCGAGAATAGCCTGTAGGGCGTTTATTCTAGAACCTCCTCTTGGATTTGAAGGGAAGTTAAAGACCGCACGTAAGGGGATAGGAAAATTCACGCTTAATGTAACAGGCAAGCCTGCACATGCAGGTCTTAATCCAGATGAAGGAGTTAGTGCCATAATAGAGTTGTCCCATCATATTCAGGATCTTTTCAAGCTAAATGATTTCAAAAAGGGAATCACGGTGAATGTTGGAATGATACAGGGTGGATCATCAGCCAATGTAATTGCTGAAGAAAGTCAAGCAATAGTGGATGTTAGGGTTCACAATATGGAAGATGCTTCCTTTATTGAAAGGGAAATCCTCAACTTAAAACCAAAGCATAAAGGAGTAAGCCTTAAAATTGATGGAGGATTTGGAAGGCCACCAATGGAAAGGACCCTAAGGAATCAAAAGTTATGGTTATTGGCCAGGGATATAGCTGAAAACATGAGTTTGACGCTTGATCAGGCCACAGCAGGAGGCGGATCAGATGGTAATACAACGAGTTTATATACCGCAACACTTGACGGGCTTGGTACTGTTGGAGATGGAGCCCATGCTCGGCATGAATTTATTTTCAAAGACAAACTAATTGAAAGAACAACCTTGCTTGCTATGTTATTGTCAGCCGAGAATATTGAAGAAGAATTGAGAGTAGAACCTAAAAATAAAATAGCATGAATTCAAATTATATATTTTCATCCCTACTAAGAATAAGCGACTTGGATAAAAGGCCCTTTGAAGTCAAGAAACTTGAAAAAATCAAATGGAAGACGGGTGACTACGTGGTGGGTAAAATCACCAACCCTGGTGACGATAGAATGAAGATAGAGCTGATTAACGGAAGGATGCGAAGCTTTATGAAAGAGGATCTGGTGGTGGGTGCATTAGGAGAACGATATGCAACCCTGGAGGCCACAGGTTCATGGAGAGAAGTAGAAGAGGATGGTATAATGCATTTGCTCACTGGAGGAGGTTTGCTTGGCAAGTGCACTTCTAAATCGGTTTACCTTCCGAATTTAATTGAAATAGAATACGCAGGTCATGTCATCAGAGATGAAGAGGTTTGTAAAATGGATGATTTTGTAGCAAAAGTCCCTTATAAAAAATTCGAGCTACCTGTGATCTTGTTGGTTGGTACGTCAATGTCTGCAGGGAAAACCACTGTAGCCAGAATTATTGTGAATCAGTTAAAAAGAGCTGGCCTCAAAATTGTAGCAGGTAAATTGACAGGAGCCAGCAGGTTTCGGGATACTTTATCTTTAAAAGACGTAGGGGCCAGTCATATTTTTGATTTTGTAGATATTGGTTTGCCATCATCGATCTATCCAAGAGAAAAATTCAGAAAAAAACTCAGACAGCTATTGAGTCAGATTTATGAAATAAAGGCAGATGTAGCCGTAATTGAGTTGGGCGCTTCTCCCTTAGAACCTTATAACGGAGATATTGCTTTTGAAGAACTTAAAGACTGTATTAAATGCACAGTATTGTGTGCTTCTGACCCTTACGCAGTTTATGGGGTAATGAAAAGTTTTAAACTTAGACCTGATATCGTTAGTGGTATTGCAACAAATACCTATGCAGGTTCTGATTTGATAGAAAAACTTTGTGGGGTTAAGGCACTGAATTTGATTGATCCTGAAACGGCGCAAGAACTGAGGAGAATTCTTTCAGAAAAATTGGGCATGTCATTACATAAAATGACCAAAGCTTTTTAAGCATTGAATTATATAACATTCTATATTTTTTGTGTGATAATAAAGCCTAAAACTGGTTTTGGGAATTCTACTTTAAATAAGTTACCTTTGATTTTCTCAATAAAGTGCTATGCGTAAGATCGCCATATTATTCCTACTTTTTACCGGTTTTATTCAAGCTCAGAAAGACAGTACTTTTGTGGATAATAAGTATCTGGAAGACCAGTTATATTTCAACCTTACTTATATTCATATGTTAAATTTACCGGATAGGATTTCTCAATCTGGTTTCTCCTTTGGACTTGGCGGGGGCTTTATCAAAGATTTTCCTTTGAGTAAGAAGCGCAACATAGGATTAGGCGCAGGCCTTGGATATGGCTTTAATAATTATTATTTTAATGTTGAATTAGACGTAGCTACCCCAAATGAAACGGAAGTAAAGCTTAAAAACAATAAAATCATATTGCATACCCTTGAGCTGCCAATTGAATTAAGGTTTCGAAATTCAACCGCATTGAAATATAAGTTTTGGCGATTTTATCCTGGAATAAAATTAGCCTACGTTTTCGCAAACAATACAAGTTTTGGCAAAACGGAAGATTTTGACGTGAGTGAAATTATCGAGATTAATGATTTCATTTACGGACTGACTTTTTCTGCCGGTTATAATAAATGGAATTTACACTTGTATTACGGTTTAAACAACTTGTTCAACGAAACAGGAGTGAACAATTATGACATCAATATTAGTGACTTCAGAATAGGCCTTATATTCTATATATTCTGATAAATCTGAAAGCTTATGACTTGTGAAATGAGCCCTAGAACAAACCCAATATAAACTTCTTTTGGTCTGTGCGCATTTAAGGCCAGTCTGGAAACGCCTATCAATCCAGCGAGAATAAATAATCCTGCCAGCAGCGAATTAAAATTTAATCGGTATTCGTAACTCATCACCATTACAAATCCAATGATACCGCCAATTCCTAAAGTGTGAAGGCTGGTTTTGATCTTAATATTAAATAATAAATAGGTAAAACTCAGCGCAAAGGCGACACCAAAAAAGGAAAAAGCTAATAAATCAGCTATCTGGGTGCTAACCATTGCCCGCCCAAGAAGAAATGAAAGCATTATAAAAAATAGAACAGGAAATTTTCGTTCTTCAATATTTCTCAGGTGATAATCACTGATCATGTTGAACCTTTTCAATATGGCCAGTAAGAGTATGGGAATGATATAAGTACTCACAAAAACAATGAGCAAAATGATATATTCTTGTTCTTTTAGGATATGTTTCGGGCTCAGATATAAATACAGGAAGCTTCCCAAAAATGAAAACAACAATGGGTGAAATACATAAGAGATGAGTTTATATATAAACATATACTAAAGAATCTTTTTTCTAAGTCGGGCTACCGGAATATCCAATTGTTCACGATATTTAGCAACCGTTCTTCGGGCGATAAGATAGCCACTTTCTTTTAATACGCTTGATAATTTTTCATCTGTAAGCGGTTTCTTCTTGTCTTCTTTCTCGATCTCATTCTGAAGAATCTTTTTGATTTCTCGTGTTGAGATGTCTTCACCTTGATCATTTTTCATCGATTCTGAGAAAAACTCTTTAACCAATTTCGTGCCATAAGGCGTATCAACATACTTGCTATTTGCAACCCTTGACACGGTTGAAACATCCATATGAATTTGATCAGCAATGTCTTTTAAGACCATCGGTCTCAATTTCCTTTCATCACCGGTGAGCAAAAACTCCTGTTGATAATGCATGATAGCATTCATTGTTATCATCAGCGTTTGTTGTCTTTGTTTAATGGCATCGATAAACCATTTCGCGGCATCTAATTTTTGCTTGATAAAAAGAACCGCATCTTTTTGAGATTTTGATTTATCCTTAGATTCTGAATAACCCTTAAGCATATTATCATATTCTCTTGATATATGCAGATCCGGGGCGTTTCTGGCATTCAAACTCAATTCTAAAACACCTTCATTTATCCGTATGGTAAAGTCTGGAACTATATGTTCTATTAAAGTCAAATTACCCGAGAAGGCTCCTCCCGGCTTAGGATTTAGTTTCTCGATTTCCTTGATTGCTCCCTTGAGCTCTTCCATGTTAATGTTGAACTTCTGCGCTAATTTGGCATAGTGTTTTTTAACAAATTGATCAAAAGAGGTATTTAGAATTTCTTTGGCCAAGACACGTTCTTTATTTTCTTCTTTTCGATCTAATTGAAGAATCAAACATTCTTTTAAAGATCTGGCTCCTACTCCTGCCGGATCTAATTGTTGCACCAGAAACAATATTTTTTCAACTGCTTCAGGTGTTGTATAAATGTTTTCCGAAAAGGCCAGGTCATCAATAATATCTTCAATAGTACGTCTTATATAGCCATTGTCATCAATACAGCCTACCATAAACTCAGCAATATACTCTTGCTCAGCGTCAAGACTAAAAGTATGAAGTTGGTTGCTTAAATGTTGGTTAAAAGTGATGCCACCAGAATAAGGAATTCGATTGTCTTCGTCATCACTGCTGTAATTGTTTGCTTGTAACTTGTAGCTTGGAATCTCGTCATCACTCAGATAATCATCGATGTTTATATCCGTCTCAATGGTTTCGGTCCCGGTATCATCATAATCCTCCTCATTTGAATCCTGAAATTCATCTGTTGCTTCCTTACCGCTTTCCAGCGCAGGATTTTCCTCAATTTCCTGACTGAGCTTTTGTTCAAAAGCCTGCGTAGGTAATTGTATCAACTTCATCAATTGAATCTGTTGAGGCGATAATTTCTGTTGTAATTTTTGTTGTAAACTTTGTCTTAACATACGAAATTTTACTTCCATCCTAAGTTACAAAAAAAGAACTTCTAAAAGGATTGTAGCACAATTAACAAACAACCACTAGAATTCAGCACTTTGAGGTGCTCTAGGGAACGGAATCACGTCTCTTATGTTGCCCATACCTGTGGCGAACTGCACCATTCTTTCAAATCCCAGGCCAAAACCGGAATGAACTGCAGTTCCAAATTTTCTTAAATCAAGATACCACCAAAGTTCCTTTTCATCAATTCCTAGTGCCTTGATTTTTTCGATCAGCACATCCAGTCTTTCCTCTCTTTGGCTTCCCCCAACGATCTCTCCAATCCCAGGAAATAGCACATCCATGGCTCTTACCGTTTTACCATCGTCATTCAGACGCATATAGAATGCTTTGATGTTTGCCGGGTAGTCAAATAAAATCACCGGTGATTTGAAGTGTTTTTCAACTAAAAATCTTTCATGTTCGCTTTGAAGATCAGCACCCCATTCATTGATAGGGAATTTGAATTTTTTCTTTTTATTCGGTTTGGAATTTTTAAGGATATCAATGGCCTCGGTGTAGCTCACTCTTTTGAAATTGTTGTCAATAACAAACTTTAATTTCTCCCTTAAAGGCATGTCACTTCTCTCAATAGCAGGCTTGCTTTTTTCTTCGTCGATCAGTCTTTTTTCAAGAAATTCAAGATCGTCCTTACAATGTTCCAAAATATAGCCAAGAATATATTTGATAAAATCTTCACTTAGGTCCATGTTTGCGTCAAGATCATTGAATGCAACCTCAGGTTCAACCATCCAAAATTCAGCCAAATGTCTGGAAGTGTTTGAGTTCTCAGCCCTAAACGTTGGTCCGAATGTATATACCTTTCCTAAGGCCATAGCATAGGTCTCTGCTTCTAGTTGCCCGGAAACAGTTAGATTTGTTTCCTTACCGAAAAAATCTTCCTTAAAATCTATTTTTCCGTCTTCTGTCAGGGGTGGATTTTTTTTGTCTAAGGTTGAAACGCTGAACATTTCACCGGCTCCTTCTGCATCTGATCCTGTAATGATCGGGGCGTGAAAATTATGAAAACCGTTAGTGATAAAATACTGATGGATTGCAAAAGACAATATTGATCGAATGCGCATTACTGCACTGAAAGTATTGGTACGAATTCTTAGATGCGCATTTTCACGCAAAAATTCCATACTGTGTTTCTTAGGTTGAATCGGATACTCATCTGGGTTGGAAGCACCCAATATGATGATTTCTGACACTTGAATTTCAACAGATTGTCCTTTTCCCTGGCTTTCTACCAAAACCCCTTTAATATCAAGAGCAGCTCCTGTATTGATCTGTTTCAATACTTCTTCAGGAGTGTTTTCAAAATCAATAACACATTGAATGTTTTTGATAGTTGAGCCATCGTTTAAAGCAATAAATCGGTTGCTTCTAAATGTTTTAACCCATCCTTTAATTTGAATTTCCTGTAATATATGTTTAGCCTCTAATAATTCAGCTATGCTTAAGTTTTGCATCCTTAAAATTTTGGTGGCAAAGATACGTAAAGCGTTAAAATTGGGAAAGTTTAATTATTTTAATATTTCCAGTAAATATTGACCGTAACCACTTTTTAACAATGGTTCTGCCACCGCCTTTAGTTGCTCCGCGCTAATGAACCCTTTTCTATAGGCTATTTCTTCGATACAACCGATTTTAAGCCCTTGTCTTTCTTCGATAACCTGTACAAACTGTTGTGCCTGAATCAGTGAGGAGAAGGTTCCTGTATCAAGCCAGGCCGTTCCACGACCCAACTGGGCTACTCTCAAATTACCATCCTCAAGATAGGCATTGTTAATGTCCGTTATTTCATATTCACCTCTTTTTGAAGGCTTGACATTTTTAGCTTTGGCCACCACAGTATTGTCGTAAAAGTAAACACCTGGAACAGCATAATTTGATTTAGGCTTGTCTGGCTTTTCTTCAATGGAGATTGCCTTAAAATCATCATCAAACTCAACAACTCCATAACGTTCAGGATCATTGACATGATAGGCAAAAACAACACCACCTTCAGGAGAAGCTGCTTTTTTCAGTCTTCTTTCTAAATCAGCACCATAAAAGATATTATCCCCGAGTATAAGTGCCACATCATCGTCACCGATAAAACTTTCACCTATTACAAACGCCTGGGCCAGACCGTTTGGAATTTCCTGAACTGCGTATTCAAATCGACATCCCAAATTTTTACCATCTCCCAATAACCTTTCGAATAAAGGAAGGTCATTAGGTGTAGAAATGATCAGAATTTCATTTATGCCGGCCAACATCAATACCGAAAGAGGGTAGTAGATCATTGGTTTGTCATAAATCGGCATTAACTGCTTGCTCACGGCCAGCGTTAAAGGGTGTAATCTTGTTCCACTTCCTCCTGCTAGAATAATTCCTTTCATAGTGTATTGATAATTTTAGTTTTCTTCATCTTCTTTTGGGATGATAGAAATAGCTGGTTTTTTTAGTGTTTTTTTGTTCGCTATTCTCGATTCTAATGAAAGTAATAACGATGGCAACAGTAATAAATTAGACACCATTGCAAAAAGCAGTGTCACGGAAACCAGACCACCAAGGGCAATTGTTCCACCAAAACTTGATACGGTGAAAACAAGGAATCCGAAAAACAAAACAATGGATGTGTAGAACATACTCACTCCGGTTTCTCTCAATGCTGCATATACTGATTTTCTGACATTCCATTTATGCGCAACAAGTTCTTGCCTGTATTTGGCCAGGAAATGAATCGTATCATCTACCGAGATACCAAAGGCAATACTAAATACCAATACAGTTGAAGGTTTTATCGGAACACCGAGATAACCCATTAATCCCGCAGTAATCAACAAGGGCAGGATATTTGGAACCAGTGATATGATGATCATTTTATAAGACTTGAACATCCAAGCCATGAATAAAGAGATCAGAAAAATGGCTAATGACAGTGAAATCACCAGGTTCTTAACAAGGTAATTCGTTCCTTTTAAGAAAACGAGTGCTTTTCCTGTGAGAGAAACATCATAACGTTCGCTCGGAAAAACCTGATCAACCTTTGTTTGAATACGATTTTCAATATTCTCCATTCTCTCGGTCCCGATGTCTTTCATGAAGGTTGTTATCCTTGCATACTGACCTGTTGAATCAACAAAATTCTTTAATTGATCAGATGTAGCATCGGAGTTTTTAGTATAGGCAAGAATAAAGTTTTTTTCTTGCTCAGTAGGAAGTTGATAATACTTTGGGTTACCATTATAAAACGCCTGCTTAGAATACTTTACCATGTTCAAGATTGAAAGAGACTTTGACAATTCAGGAATTTCCTCAATCTCTTCATCTAGCTTGTTCATCCGTTTTAAAGTAGCAAGACTCATGACACCATTTTTTCGTTTGGTATCAATTAAAATTTCCAAAGGCATAATACCGCCAAATTCCTGTTCGAAGAAGACAATATCCTTGTAGAATTGCTTTCCTTTAGGCATGTCTTCAATTAAACTTCCTGAGACCCGGATCATATAAACACCAATGATGCTTGCTACAATAATACATACGGTAGAAACATAAATGGCTATTCGATGATGTCTTACCGTATTTTCCATCCAATTGACAATAGCATCAATCCATTTTCTTTCAAGATGACGGAGATGCTTGTCCTTGGGTTTATGCATAAAACTATAAATGATCGGAATGATCAATAAAGACAAGACAAAAATGGCCAATATATTGATAGAAGCTATAATACCAAATTCGTTTAGTAACTGGCTATTTGTAAAAATAAATGTGGCAAAACCAGATGCCGTGGTTATGTTGGTCATCAAGGTTGCGTTCCCAATCTTTGAAATGACACGTTGTAATGACTTGGCTTGATTTCCGTGTTTTTTAACCTCCTGCTGGTATTTATTGATCAGGAAGATGGCATTTGGAACTCCAATAACAATGGTTAAGGGAGGAATAAGCGCCATTAAAACAGATATTTCATATTCGAACCAGCCAATAAATCCTAAAGCCCATACAACCCCTATACTCACAACTGTCATCGTGATAAATGTGGCCCTGTATGACCTGAAGAACAACCAAAAAATAAGCGAAGTAACAAACAAAGCGAGACCGACAAAAATACCAATTTCATCTATGATGTTTTGGGCATTCATGGTTCGGATATAAGGCATTCCAGATACCCTGACATCTAAGCCAGTATCCTTTTCAAAGGCCTCAACGTAAGGATTCAGTACTTCAAAAACAAAGCGTTCTCTCTTTTTAGTATTGACAATAGCCTTGTCAAGATAAATTGCCGTTTGAACGGTGCCTGTTTCTTTATTAAAGAGGAGGTTGTCAAAAAAAGGAAGCTTTTCAAATAATTCGTCTCGGATTGCGGCCACTTCTTCATCAGACTGAGGTACGTTTTCGTAGATCGGTTCTGTGATGAATTTTTGATTTTTTTTATCCTTCTTGAGTTTTTTAATGTCCCCGATCGAAACTGAAAAATCAACCTCTGGATAGGAGTCGAGTTTATGGGAGAATTCATTCCATTTATTAAAATTATCGACTTGGAATAAACTGGAATCCTGAACTGCCAATATGATCATGTTCCCTTCTTCACCAAAGATGTCAAGAAAGTGGTCATATTTAATATTTTCCTCGTGATCTCTGGGCAGAAGATTCGCTTCGGAATGTGAAAATTTAATATTCTGAATCTTCGTTCCAAGGAAAACCGTAACCAGCGCAAGAACAATAAGAATAAAAATTCTTTGCTTTAGGATAAACCGGGATACAACTTGCCAAAAATTCATAAATAAAGGTATTTAAAGCTTACAGCCTTATTTGTAATCAACATTATCTTGAAATTTTTGAGCCTGGTTAAACCAAAAAGTTGATAATTGAATAATCTGATTAAACTTTCATGATTTCTCTCTCCTTAATGATATAAAGATCATCAACCTTTCTGATGTATTCATCAGTTAAATCTTGAACATCTTGTTCAGTGTTCTTAAGAAGGTCTTCCGAAATATCCAATTTTTTCAATTCGTTATTGGCATCTTTTCGATCATTTCGAATACTAACTTTAGCATGTTCACCTTCAGATTTGGCATGTTTAGCCAATTCTCTTCTTCTTTCCTCGGTTAAGATGGGAACATTGATAATAATGCTCTCACCATTATTCATAGGATTAAACCCAAGATTTGCGGTAAGTATGCCTTTTTCAATTTCTGGGATGAGTTGCTTTTCCCAAGGTTGAACAGTAATTGTGTGCGCATCAATAGTGTTCACATTTGCCACCTGACTTAAGGGGGTTAAAGAGCCATAGTACTCAACTTTTACACCACTTAACATAGACGGAGTTGCTTTTCCAGCTCTGATGTTTACAAATTCTGCTTCTAAATGATGGATAGCGCTTTCCATCTGTTCTTTAGTCGAATCGATAATAAATTGAACTTCCTCATTCATGATAATAAAGATTTATGAATTAACCAATGTTCCAACATTTTCACCTGAGACAATTTTCATCAGGTTTCCTTTTTTGTTCATGTCAAAGACAATGATGGGCAGATCGTTTTCTTCACTCAATGTAAATGCTGTCATATCCATAACCTTCAGATCTTTGCTCATGACTTCCTTAAAGGTAATATTTTCAAATTTAATTGCCGAGGCATCTTTTTCAGGATCAGATGTGTAAATACCATCTACACGCGTTCCTTTAATGATAACATCAGCACCAATCTCAATAGCTCTTAAAACTGCAGCGGTGTCAGTAGTAAAATAAGGGTTTCCGGTTCCTCCGCCAAAAATTACAACACGGCCTTTTTCCAAATGTCTTACAGCCCTTCTTTTAATAAAGGGTTCTGCAATTTGTTTCATTTCTATTGAAGTAAGTAGTCTAGTCTGTAAATCAGCCTCTTCTAAGGCACTTTGCAATGCTAACCCATTAATAATGGTAGCGAGCATTCCCATATAGTCTCCTTGAACCCTGTCCATCCCATTGCTGGCTCCGGCAAGGCCTCTAAAGATGTTACCACCACCTATAACGATGGCAACTTCAATACCTTTAGCTAGAATATTTTTTATTTCTGAGGCATATTCGGCTAGTCTAACCGGATCGATACCGTAGTTTCTGTCGCCCATTAAGGCTTCACCACTTAACTTTAAAAGAATTCTTTTATATTTCATAGATAACTTTGTGAGATGTGCAAATATAATAAATTATACCAATGATAAATTCAAGTTATTAAGATAAAATATACTGACAATATAGACGCTTATTAGATATGCTTTCTGTCAGTTATAAAGAATAAGCTTCAGTTTAAAGCAAAAAAAAACCCTGGATAAATCCAGGGTTTATATAATATGATTAAAGAGATTAACCTAAGGCTACTCTTTTAAAATCTACAACTTCAACATCGCCAATAGACTTCACGTATTTGGCAACACTTACTTTGCTGTCTTTAATGAAATCTTGATTTACCAAAGTATTGTCTTTGAAAAAACGCTTAATTTTTCCTTCAGCGATTTTATCAAGCATAGCTTCTGGCTTACCTTCCTGACGTAATTGATCTTTTGCAATTTCGATTTCTTTGTCAATTACTGATTGATCAACACTATTTTCGTTAAGCGCTAATGGGTTCATTGCAGCAGCTTGCATAGCAACATCCTTAGCAACTTCTTCAGCACCATCAACTTTAGCAGATAAACCAACTATCGTAGCGATCTTTCCTGAATGAATATAAGATCCTACAAAAGGAGCAGATATTTTTTCAAATGCAGAAAGCTCAATTTTTTCACCGATTACACCTGTTTGTTCAATCAATTTTTCCTGAACCGTAATCCCGCCAAAATCAGCATTCATTAACGCTTCTTTAGAAGAACTGTTTAATGCTCTTTGAGCTAATTCTTTGGCTAGGTTTACGAAAGATTCGTTTTTACCAACGAAATCAGTTTCACAACCTAAAACAATTACAGCACCTTCAGTGTTGTCTGCATTTACTATTGCAATTGCAGCACCTTCAGTTGATTCTCTGTCTGCTCTCTTGGCAGCAACTTTTTGACCTTGTTTACGTAAAATTTCAATAGCTAAATCAAAATTACCTTCAGCCTCTACTAAGGCTTTTTTGCAGTCCATCATACCTGCACCGGTAGTTTTTCTTAAATTATTTACTTCAGCAGCTGTTATTTTCGTCATCTTATTCTATGTTTAATCGTTATTGCATTAATAACAAGTTCTACAATTATTTTTCTTCCTTTGGTGCTTCAGCAGTTTCAGGGGCAACTTCTTCTGTTGCTTTCACTGCAGGAGCTACAGGTTCTGCAGGGGCTACGGTTTCTGCCGGAGCAACTGGAGTTGCAGCAGCAGCTTTAGCAGCTGGAGCGGCTTCCTGTTCTTTACTTTTCTTTCTGTCAGCTAATCCTTCAGTGATTGCTGTAGTTAGATAAGAAAGTACCTTTTCAATTGATTTGGATGCATCATCATTTGAAGGAATTACATAATCAATTGGTCTTGGATCAGAGTTCGTGTCGACCATCGCAAAAATTGGAATGTTTAATTTTTGTGCTTCAGCAACTGCGATGTGCTCTCTTTTAATATCAACTATTAAAATTGCACCTGGTAAACGCGTCATATCTACAATAGAACCTAAATTCTTTTCTAGTTTTGCTCTTTGACGATTGATTTGTAGTTTTTCCCTTTTTGATAATGCTTCAAAAGAACCATCTTTCTTCATTCTATCAATGTAGGCCATTTTTTTAACGGCTTTTCTGATTGTAACGAAGTTAGTTAGCATACCACCTGGCCAACGCTCAGTGATAAAAGGCATGTTAACTTCTTTTGCTTTGTCAGAAACGATGTCTTTTGCTTGTTTTTTGGTAGCAACAAATAATATTTTTCTACCAGAAGCTGCAATTTTTCCTAAAGCTGAACCGGCTTCGTCAATTTTTGCAGCAGTTTTGTATAAATCGATGATATGAATTCCTTTACGCTCAGTATAAACATAAGGAGCCATGTTTGGATTCCATTTTCTTGTAAGGTGTCCGAAGTGTACACCAGAATCAATTAAATCTTTTATTTCTATGTTTGCCATTTTGTTTTAGTTTACGTTCCGTGGGTTTTCGCAATAATTAAGTAGTCATGATAAATTATGGATCTTAATTATTTGGATGCTAGACTTGTACGACAACTGTTTTATTCTTTTTTACTTTTCTCTTCTTATCCAAAACAAATTGAATAAGTTTCCAATATTAACGTTTAGAGAATTGGAATTTCTTACGAGCTTTCTTCTGACCGAATTTCTTACGTTCAACCATTCTTGGATCTCTTGTAAGTAAACCTTCAGGCTTTAAAACCGTTCTGTGTTCTGCATCAATCTCAACTAAAGCTCTGGTAATAGCCAATCGGATAGCCTCAGCTTGTCCTGTAATTCCTCCACCAAATACCTTAGCTTTAATATCATAAGCTTCTAAATTTTCAGTAAGAGTTAAAGGTTGAAGAACCTTGTATTTAAGTGTATCAGTTGTAAAATAACTATCATAAGATTTGTCATTTACAGTGATATTTCCTTTTCCTTCTGAAAGATATACTCTAGCAACAGCGGTTTTTCTTCTACCAATTTTGTGAATAGTCTCCATATTACTTGATATCATTTAGGTTAATAACTTTTGGCTTTTGTGCTTCTTGTTGATGTTCACCTCCAGTATATACATAAAGGTTTCTAAACAAGGCACTTCCAAGTTTGTTTTTAGGTAACATACCTTTTACAGCTTTTTCTACAACTCTACTTGGGCTTTTCCCAAATAATTCAATAGCAGAAAGCGTTCTCTGTCCACCCGGGTATCCAGTATGACGAACGTAAGTTTTGTCATTCCATTTGTTTCCGGTTAATTTGATCTTCTCAGCGTTGATGATAACTACATTGTCACCGCAATCAACGTGAGGTGTAAAGTTAGGTTTGTGTTTCCCTCTGATAAGTTTTGCAACCTTTGAGGCCAAACGCCCTAACACTTCTCCTTCAGCATCTACCACTAGCCATTCCTTGTTCACGGTCGCTTTGTTGGCTGATACTGTTCTGTAACTTAATGTGTTCACACGTATTTATTAAAATTAAACATTCCTTCTCTTCAGTTCAAAGAGTTTGCAAAAGTACAACTATTTATTTATTCTGCAAGCACGATATTGGGATATTTTATTAAAGAGAAGTTGAGTCCAAATTATTTAGAATTAGACCAATAGGGAGAATTTCAAACCATATTTAACAATGATCCTGAAATACAATAATAAAAGACCGTGGTTTCACTCCCAATCATTGAATGGGTGAGAACTGAGGGGTTGAGAACTGAAGGGTTCGCAGGTGAGGCCTTCACCTGCGAACCCTTCAGTAATTAATGCGCTTCAAGCCAATTGTTTCCCTGACCCAGATCAACGGTTAAAGGGATAGACATTTTATATGCATTTTCCATTGTATCTTGAATAATCGGTTTTAAAATATCCATTTCATCACAATGTATATCAAAGACCAATTCATCATGAACTTGCAATAACATTTTTGATTTGTAAGCACCTGTTTTTAGCAGTTTATGAATTTGAATCATTGCTATTTTGATAATATCAGCAGCACTTCCCTGAATAGGGGCGTTAACTGCATTACGTTCATCAGCCGAACGAACTATAGCATTTCTGGAATTTATATTTTTTAGATACCTCCGCCTTCCAAGAATGGTTTCAACATAGCCATGATCTCTTGCAAAGTCAATTTGTTTTGCTATATATGACTTCAAGGTGGGGTAGGTTTCATAATAGGTTTCGATTAATTCTTTGGCCTCAGACCTGCTCAAATCAGTTTGTTGACTCAAGCCAAAAGCAGAGACGCCATAGATGATTCCAAAATTAACCGTCTTTGCATAACTTCGTTGTTCTTTTGTTACTTCATCTAATGCCACTTGAAAAACTTTGGCTGCTGTAGATTTGTGAATGTCTTCTCCTCTTATAAAAGAAGATTTCATTTCTTCATCGCCACTCATTTCGGCAATAAGTCTTAGTTCAATTTGAGAATAATCTGCAGCTAAAAGAGTGTAATTTTTATCTCTTGGAATAAAGGCTTTTCTCACCTGTTTCCCCCGCTCAGTCCTTATGGGTATATTCTGCAGGTTAGGGTTGTTCGAGCTCAATCTGCCGGTAGCAGCTACAATTTGACTATAAGTGGTATGGACTCTTCCAGAAGTGGCATTCACTTCGTTAGGTAATGAATCGATGTAGGTGTTTTTCAATTTAACGAGGCCTCTCCATTCCAGTATATTCTTTACAATGGGGTGTTTGGCTGCCAGTTTAGAAAGCACTTCTTCACCTGTAGCATACTGACCTGTTTTTGTCTTTTTGGGCTTTTCAATTAATTTCATTTTCTCAAAGAGAACCACACCTAATTGTTTGGGAGAAGCAAGGTTGAAATCTGTGTCGGCTTCTTTGTATATTAAATTTTCTAAATGTTCTATATCATGACTTAGGTCGCTTGATAAAGACTTAAGGAAATTCTTATCCAAATTGATGCCTTCCATTTCCATAGAAGCAAGCACATCGACCAAAGGAATCTCGATATCTTTAAATAAGCTGGTCAATGAATTTTTCTCTAATTCTTTTTCAAACAGTTGTTTCAACTGCCATGTGATGTCAGCATCTTCCGAAGCATATTCGGTTTGCTCCTCAAGAGCAACATCTCGCATCGATCCTTGGTTCTTTCCTTTTTTCCCGATCAACGCTTCTATAGGGATAGGTGTATAGTGCAAATAGGTCTCCGATAAGACTGTCATATTGTGTCTCATATCAGGATTGATCAAATAATGCGCAATCATGGTATCGAACAAAGGCCCGTTTACATCCATTGCGTAATTTTTCAAAACCTTGATGTCGTATTTCAGGTTTTGGCCTATTTTCTCAATTTTTTCATCTGAAAAGAAAGGTCTAAACCTTTCAAGAACGATTTGAGCTTCTTCATTATTTTCAGGAACAGGAACATAATATCCTTTCCCCTTTTCATATGAAAAAGCGATTCCTACTAGTTTTGCTTCAAGCGTGTTTAAACTTGTGGTTTCTGTATCAAAACATACCGAGTTTTGCTTCAGTAATTTTTTAAGCAATAATTGTTGTGAAAATTCTGTAGCAACAGATTGATAAAAATGATCCTTATTTTCTGCTTTTTGGTATCCACCGGATTGCGCTGAAGTGGCTGATTCATTCGCTGCTACTGCTGCTGAGAACATGTCGAGTTGATGACCTGTTTCAGGATCTGTAGTTGTAACTTTCTCAGTAACCGTTTTAGGAATCTCAACATATTGATCTGTTTTAAAGATTCTTTGTAAATTTTCCAGAGCCCTTCTGAATTCAAGATCTTGAAATATCTCTGTAACTTTTTCAATATCAGGCGTATTCAATTCAAAATTTTCTTCATGAAATTCAACAGGGCAATCAAGCATAATGGTGGCGAGTTCTTTTGAAAGAATTCCTAATTCTTTATTAGCCTCAACTTTTTCTTTCATTTTGCCTTTCAGCTCATGCGTGTTTTCGAGCAGCACTTCCATGCTGCCGTATTGTTTGAGAAATTTTTTGGCGGTCTTTTCACCTACTCCAGGTAAGCCGGGAATGTTATCAACTGAATCCCCCATCATACCTAAAAAATCGATCACTTGTTTTGGATCCTCAATTTCAAATTTTTCTTTTACCCTATCAACATCCCAAATTTCAATGCCGTTACCCATTCGTGCCGGTTTATACATCACAACATTTTCTGTGACCAACTGAGCAAAGTCTTTATCGGGTGTCACCATAAATGTTTTATAACCTGCCTTTTCTGCCTGAACTGATAAGGTTCCAATGAGGTCATCGGCTTCATATCCTTCTAATTCAACTATGGGAATATGCATGGCCTTAAGGATTTCATGTATGTAGGGAACTGCAATTTTGATCGCTTCAGGTGTTTCTAGTCTGTTTGACTTGTATTCAGGAAATGCTTCAGTTCTTTGGTGTGAACCGCCTTTGTCAAAGGCTACTGCCAAATGATCCGGTTTTTCACGCCTGATTACATCTAAAAGAGAATTTGTGAACCCCATAATGGCTGAGGTATCCATTCCTTTTGAATTGATTATAGGATTCTTAATAAAAGCATAGTAACCCCGAAAGATCAGGGCGAAAGCGTCAAGTAAAAAAAGTCTTTTTTGTTCGGCCATTAAAAATAGTTTAGATCAATGTAAAAGTACAAATTTGTATATGTCGTTTGAAAAAATATTAAAATAATTGCTAAATCGTTAATTTTTTGGACTTTATAAATTTTGTTAGATAAAATACTATATTTGTAAGTATAGAATTAAAAACTTAAGTATGACTAAGTTTGGAGAATTAATTGGTTCAAGAATCCCCACCCTGATCGATTTTTACGCAGACTGGGAGGGAGAAAATACGAATTTGCACTCTATTCTGCGTGATGTAGCTGCAGCGCTTGGAGATAAGGCAAAAGTTGTAAAGATTGATGTCTCTAAAAACGAGACATTGGCAGCAGCCTTGCGTATTAAAGGCAACCCTACATTCATTATTTATAAGAATGGCGAAATGAAATGGCGACAGACCGGGCAACAAGACGCTAATACTTTGATTAGTCTGGTGGAACAGTATGTTTGATTCAGTTGATTGAAGATTGAAGATTGAAGATTGAAGATTGTCGATTTAAGATTTTTGATATTCTATTTCTACAGAATATCAAACATTATTTATAAGAAAGATTTAGGATTAAAAAAGCAGCAACTACCTCTGTTTAGATATAAAATCTTAGATTAAAAATCTCCAATCCCTGCCTCGCCGCCAGGCGGATTAAACCAATACTTATCGGGCCAACTCTATCAAAGAGCCTTAAACTTATATCCTTTCTGTGTAAAATGTTCTAATACCTTGGGAAGTACATAATCAAGGTTTTTAAATGATTTATCACTGTCGTGAAAAACGACAATGCTACCATTATTAATGTGTTTGATTGTATGCTCCAAACAGGCTTTCTTGCTCAGACCCTGGTCAAAGTCACCGCTTAAAACGTCCCACATAATAATTTTATACCCTTTTTTACGAAGTATTCTGGCTTGCATGGGTCTTATTCTACCATGAGGAGGTCTAAAAAGCTTATTGCCCTGTTTATCTGAAGCATCCTGCAGATAGGATTCAGCTTTTAGAATATTTTTCACATATTTAGTAGTTGGTGTTTTCCATCCCTGTAAATGATTAAAGGTGTGATTACCTATGCTGTGGTTTTTATCCTTTATTTCCAGGTAAATATGAGGGTATTTTTTAATGTTCTCACCCACACAAAAGAAAGTAGCCTTGGCATTAAATTTTTCAAGCGTTTCAAGAACCCAGGGTGTAAATTCAGGTACCGGACCATCGTCAAATGTGAGATAAATCTCTTTTTCATTCGTTTTGATTCGCCATGAATAATTACTAAAAAATTTTTGCACCAATCTAGGTGTTTTTACAAGATAAGATCTCATTTGATATTATGTATTAAAAACATGTAGGGGGTAAACCCAAGATACAAAAAAAAGGCTAAATGTGATTTATTCCTCAAGCACTTCCTCTAAAAGTGTTACAGACGTCATGAACTCATCTTTAAGCTTACCTGAATATTCTTCAGTGTCGTATTCCACTGCGGTGGCAATAATGTATTTATATAGATCCAGTGTCCCTTCAAGGTCGCCAAAATTTTGTGTCAGCTCATAAGAGCTTAACCCACTGTAGAAAAAGATTCTTTCTTTGAAGTTTTTGATTAAATAATCTACTATTATTCTTGCTTTTTCAGGTCTGTCTATAAGATAATACGATTCAATATGGCCAATGACCAATCTGAAATAACCATAAGATTCCATTGGCATTTTTTCCATTGACATGTCTAAAATCTCCTCAGCCCTGACAAAATCTTTTTCCTTGATAAATTCATCAGCCAACCTGCCTAAACTGTTTCTAAACGAGATCCCATTTTTCCTTGTTTCAGGATCAAAATAGATATCTCCATTAGAGTTTTTCCAAGACCATTTCTTGACATTTGCATACATTGTTTCCGTATCAATTCTCCCCATGTCCATAAAACTCTTTTGAGAAATGGGAGTTTTAATCGGAACGAACCTATAAGCAAGACCATCAAGTTGTAGGTAGTCTTTTAGCCAGATATACTCCTCGGCTGCTTGAGCTCCACCAGTAAAATATAAAGGTCTTTCCCAGTTGTTATTCGCTAAGATATCAAGCATCAGGATCCGGTTTTTGATCAATGCAGATTCTGCTATTTGAATATCTATATAAGGCTCTATCAAGGCTGAATCTTTTTCGGCAACAATACCATTTCTAAGAACCGCCTCCTTGTCTACCATGATCCTTAATTTTGTTGTAGGATATACTTTTTCAGGATGACCGTTTTCTTCAAAATCAATCATAGTTCTGCTGTCTTTACTCTGTATCCATTTCATAAAGAACTTGATATCCATGATAGAATCCTTGAATTGCGGAAATGCGTATGGATAATAATAGGCAACGTCGAGAGAGCCTTCTTTATAATCACTATGGCTCAATTGTGAAGGAATAGGATCGGCCTTGTAGGTCTTTCTTTTTTGCTGGTCAATATACCAGTCCTTAGCAAATAAACTCGTGTTGATAAGCTTGATATCTGTTCTGTAATCTTCTACTTCCTGCATATACCAAAGCGGAAAGGTGTCATTATCACCGATGGTAAACATAATCGCATTTTCCTGACACGAATCCAAATATGATTTTGCATTGTTCCAGGTAGTATATTTTCCTGATCGATCATGGTCATCCCAATTCTCATTGGCCATTAACACCGGAACGGCCAGCAGGCAAACAAATGATAATGCTATAGGCATCACAGTCGATTGTATTTTGGACTTAAATTTTTCATAGATGGCTAAAACTCCGAAGCCTATCCATACGGCAAAAACATAAAACGAACCAACTACTGCATAATCCCTTTCTCTGGGTTCAAAGGGTTTTGGATTGGTATAGAAAACGATAGCCAGTCCTGTAAAAGCAAAGAAGAGAAGCAGAATATAAAAATTATTTATGTCTCTTTTCAAATGAAAGATTAGCCCGATAAGTCCTAAGATAAGCGGGAGGAAATAATATTTATTTCTCCCTTTATTTTCTGTTATTTCACTTGGAAGATTTTTTTGAGAACCAAGTCTCAATTCGTCAATTTGATCAATTCCACTAAGCCAATTACCATGGTTATCCAGATTACCCTGTATATCATCTTGCCTTCCTGCAAAATTCCACATGAAATATCGACCGTACATATAGCCAAATTGATACCTGGCCATAAAAGTAATGTTCTCACCAAAAGTAGGGCGTCTTTTCGATCTTTGAGGAATACCTGCAACGGCCTTATAATTTTGGACAACCGATGGGGTAGGATCTACCATACGGGGAATGATTCCCTTGTGCTTGCTGTTATAATTTGGTAAAGCATCTTTATAGTTGTTGACTATAATATATTTGCCCGCTTTTTCATCCTTTTCATATTTTGGTTTTGCATCACGATAAGGATTTTCTTTGTCTCTATCTGCAGTTTGAGAATAATAAGAGCCATAGAAAACATTGGCATCGCCATATTGTTCTCTATTGTAATAGGCTAATAATTCTCGGGCACTTGATGGGTTGTTTTCATTTATGGTGGTATCTGCATTGGCTCGAATCGGTAACATTAACCATGAGGAAAAACCAATCATAATAAAAAGAACAGACAAGATTAATAAATTAGCGGTATACAGTTTCTTTTTACGTGTATGTCTGAGGCCAAAATAAAAGAGTGCAACAAGTAGCGTTCCGGCAATAATACTGCCTGAATTAAATGGTAAGCCTAGGGTATTGATAAAAAATAACTCAGAGGCACTAAAGAATCTTAAGGTATAAGGAAACAATAATTTAAAGACAAAAGCCAAGACTAGAATAGCCACTACATTGGCAAGGATAAATTGTTTTAAATTGAGTTCAGGGTATCTTTTATAAATATAAATGAATACGATAGAAGGGATCACCAATAGGGATAATATGTGAACACCAAATGATAAGCCTACTATAAAACTGATGAGTAAAAGCCATTTGTTACCTCGTGGTTTATCCATTTCTGCTTCCCAATGAATGGCCAGCCAAAAGAGCAACGCCATTAAAAAAGAAGACATGGCATAAACCTCTGCTTCTACTGCGCTAAACCAGAAACTATCAGAAAAAGTGTAGGCCAATGCACCAACAAGACCACTTCCAAGGATAGCGATACCGCTACCTTTACTCATTTCACCACTGTTTTTTTCTACAACTTTTTTTGCCAGAGCCGTAATGGTCCAGAAAAGAAAAAGTATCGTGAATGCACTAGCTAAAGCAGACATAAAATTCACCGCCATGGCTATTTGAGACACGTCATTTGTGAACATTGCGAAAAAAGCACCCATCATTTGAAACAAAGGAGCTCCTGGAGGATGCCCTACTTCAAGTTTAACGGATGTGGCAATATATTCACCACAATCCCAATAACTAACTGTTGGTTCAAGTGTTAAGGTATAAGTTAATAGCGCAATACCAAAGGCAAGCCAACCCAGAATGGTGTTGAATTTTTTATAATCAAAAGAAAGCATAGACACGTTTTAAAACTGAGGCGAATTTAGTAAATTAAATGGAAACTGCTTGGAAATAATGGACCTGAGAAAAAAATCAAAAAAACTCTTTTGCCAAACAAAAACTTTGTCTTAAATTTGCGCCTGCTTAATCAAATGAGATTTTGCAGTGAAAAATTGACCCATGGTGTAACGGTAGCACTTCGGTTTTTGGTACCGCCAGTCAAGGTTCGAATCCTTGTGGGTCAACATTAAAGTCAGATAAACTCTCCAATTTCTTGGAGAGTTTTTTTGTTTGGACCTTTTTATCTTTGAGAAATGATTCGCCTGATTATACTTGAATTCTTATATTTGAACCTAATAATTAATAGCTTTAACCTAAGCCAACTTTATTCATGAGGTTTATATTTATTCTCATTTTACTGGTAATAATTAGTTGTACTCAAACTAAAGAAAAGCAATTAGAATCTAAGCAACAGCCCAATCACTCAACAACCGCTGAGTCGATTTTCGTTGATGATGACAATGGGTTGTTGAAATTTGTATTTCCCGATACAGTGGAATTAGGGACGGAAGCCAGAGGCACATTACAATATGATTTGCACCTTAATGATTCTTTGTCCGAGAAGTTGCAAGACAGATTTACTTTTCTATATGTAACCAAAGATTTTGTAGAAGGTGGAACGAAAGAAATTGCTAAGAGAAATCATCTTATTTATAAAGATACAACCGGAAATGGATCATATTTTTTTGGAGTTTCTTTTAGTGAAAAGGGTGAACATATAATGTCGCTTGCCATTGAGGATAATTTAATTTTAGAAACTGAGGTAGATTCTATGGCGATGAACCATGCGGTCACGGAGTTATCAATTTGGCATCCAGTTTTTGTTAAATAGAAATTACCTCTCCAAGAAAGTGGAGAGTTTTTTTGTTTGGACCTGTTTTCTCTTTGTTAAAAAATCGAATCACCGCTAAGGACTTTGGCTTGACTTGGCCCCTATCGGGTTCTGAGTTTATTGATGATTTCTTTGGAATACAGGTTGTCATCTTCTAGGATATTATAAAATCCTAGTACGTAATTCTTGGCTTCTTCAAACTGTTTTGGGTTTGCAAAATAAACTTGTAAACTATCGATTACCTCAATCACAAGCTGCTTCTTGTCGAGGTATTCTTTTCTAACCTGTGCAATTACTTCAGGATCTCTCTTAAAACCTCGGTATAATCTGTCGGTCACCGATGTAATAGGTAACGACTCATTATTCGATTCGGATACGGTTGCATAGCTGGTATTTACAAGGCCAGACATATCAAAGTCAAATGGAATCGGCACCACTTTTTCATCAACAAATATTAATTTTTCATTGTGTTGTACATAAGTTGAGAAATCAATATTCCCAATCATGAATTGAAAAAATGCGTTTTGAACTGAAGAAACCGGATCTTGGGCCTGAGGATGCATATTTCTGTCTATGGGTTGTCCTCCATGTCTTTTTGCGACCAATTTAATGTCTTCTATAAAGTAGCCTTTAAATTCAAAAGTTTTATCCTTTTCGTTTGCTGGTTCCGTAAGCAAAATGTCAGCCAACCTTACTTTATAGTGATAGTTGGAGACCACTTCATATATTTTGTATGCCATATATTCCTTGACAATATAATCTTCGGTGCCTTTTTTATCTGAACATTTAACAGCTAATTTTAATTTTTTATTCTTTTCAAACAAGCTGCCTTTACTAGCCGATTTTTTAATTTTCATTTTGATAGGAGCAAAATAACAGTTGTTCAGTCTGAAATCTCCACGTCGCCTTATCTTAACTTGCAGGTCTTTCCATGACAAATCTTCTTCCTGATAAGATAGAACAGTCTGGATAAAAGTACTGTCGTTCGTTTTTTTCTTTATGTCTTTGTTGGAATAACTCAGTTTTATGGGAAGAATGCTTTCTTGGATAAAAAGCTTGGTTACTTTTCCGGTTTTTATTGAATCCACAGTATTCTGGGCCTGTCCCAGAGCGCAAAAAGCAAAAGAAAGGATAAGAACTATGCCTGTTAGTCGTTTATTCATATGTTATAAAGTCTCCAGATAAATTTACAGATTTTTTATTAGATACGATTTTAATTTCTCATTTTTCAGGGAAGCTTCAGAACAAGGTAAGTGAATTTTAGTTGAGGCAACCAAGGGTATTTATAATCTTTAGCCCAATTAAACATTTCAATTATTATTTAATCATGAGCCGTCAAGCTCC
Organism: Lutimonas halocynthiae; assembly: GCF_030409835.1. Lineage (GTDB taxonomy): Bacteria > Bacteroidota > Bacteroidia > Flavobacteriales > Flavobacteriaceae > Lutimonas > Lutimonas halocynthiae. Next base: position 52,329 of record NZ_JAUFQO010000001.1, on the reverse strand, counting down.
TTTGATTATCTATATAGCTAAAAGAAGCTTGTATTCATATTTAAGTGTGCAAAAACAGATATATTTAATTGTTTTGTACTTCTAATTTTATAATCTACTTTTGCCAGCCTGTAAAAGTAAAATCTGTTACAGAGGTCCCAATGAGCAAATCGGTTTATTTTGAAATAAATCTTGACGTATGTTGGACCTGCTTGAATTTATAATGGATATTTTTTTAGGTTTTCTGACCCATGGTGTAACGGTAGCACTTCGGTTTTTGGTACCGCCAGTCAAGGTTCGAATCCTTGTGGGTCAACATAAATAGAGAAATCCATTATAAGTTAAGCTATAATGGATTTTTTATTTTCTGAATATAATGTTTACTTTACCCGCCCTTAGGCCTATATATGGATTCAGTTTTGTTGAATTTTAAAAAAAATATTTCTATTAATCTTTTCTTGCTGGCATTGATTTCTTCAATCAATGTTTACCATGCTTATGGTCAGAAAAATACAATTTCTTATGATGAAGTTAAGGAGGAGAAAAATTACGGTCGGTTTAGATATATAGAAGTAAAGGGTCATACAGGTTATCATCTCTATACTGGGGAGCTTTTAAACGAGGCAATCGAAGATGGATACGGTTCATTGGAGATAAGGTTTGGATGGCAAAAGAAAGATCCTGACCATTGGACAAGTAGATATGGCTATGCGACCTATGGAATTGGATATTACTCTGGCTTTGTTGGAAATCCTGAGGTTTTAGGCAAGCCTAATGCAGTGTTTGGTTTTGTTACTTTTCCTTTAAGCAATGGAAGAAAGAGAAATGTATTTGAAATGAGCCTGGCAACAGGACTGACTTATAATCTTGAGCCATATGATGAGGAGTCAAATCCGGAAAACGATGCCATAGGGTCACCTTTTGCTATTTATTTCAACTTAAATTTTGGTGCTGCTTTTAAATTAACAAGGGAGCTGGATTTGCTTTACGGGCTTGATTTCACACACTTTTCAAATGGCAGAATAACGACGCCAAATTATGGGTTTAATATGTATGGTTTAAATTTAGGCCTTCGTTATCATTATAATGCCGATCAAAAATATGTTGATAAAGACATATATACAGAAAAGGTGCTTCCGGCAAGATTTGACAGACCTAAAACTTCCAAGAACATAAAATTGAGAGAAAGTTCTATTGAAGTTTATCTGGCAGGAGGTACTGTCCAAAATGAAGAAGATAAAGGCACCGATAAGCGCTATGGGGTTTTTTCAGGTGTAATAGACTATCGATTTAAATTTAATACAATGCATGCGCTTACTGCAGGCTTTGATTATTTTTATGATGGGAGTTTAGAGGTCGATTATCCTGAAACCAAGGATCAAACCCTTTTAGGGGCACACCTTGGTTATGATTTCATGTTTGGCAGAATGGCCGTTCGCCTCCAGGCTGGGGCTTATTTAGGCGACGACAAAGGCAAAACACCTACTTACTTAAGAACAGCATTTAGGTATGATATTACCAAATGGATGTTCGCCCAACTTGGTCTCAAAACTAAAGAAACTTCGAGAGCTGACTGGGTAGAATTTGGTGTTGGTTTTAGACCATTCAAATGGTAATCCTACTTAGAGTTTAAAAGTAATAACAGGTCTTAATGCGTGATTGGCTAGTTCCTGACCAATACTGCCATTAAATAACTGAGATAGTCCGCTTCTTCCATGCGTATTTAAAGCAATTAAATCAGCATCAATATCTCTGGCATAACTCAATATTCCCTTTTCAATAGAAATGTCATTATAAATATTTGTCGTATAATTTATAAAGTCAAAATCATCCATAAAAAGAGCCATTCTTGATTCAATATTTTTAGTGGTATTGAAGTTGTGAATCGTATTGATGTATAAAAGATGGATTTTTGCATCAAATAATTTTGCAAAATTTATAACACGGTGAAAAGTAGATTTACTTTCTTTATTAAAATCAGAGGCAAAAATCATATCCTTCACTGTGAATTCTTCGGTGCCTTGTTTTATGACTAATACCGGAACATGAGATCGTCTAACAACCTTTTCTGTATTTGATCCAATAAACATTTCCTGTAATCCTGAGGCGCCTTGAGATCCCATGACAATTAAGTCAATCTTATTTTTTTCACTTTCGGCTATAATTCCTGAAAATGCGTGTTGAAACTGAATGGTTTCAATTACTCTTAAACCTTTTAAAAATGGAAGCTTTTTAAATTTATCAAATTTCTCATGTGCCAGTTTCATAAAATAAATGATTTGAGGCTCTGAGCTAATAGTGTTCATTTCTGCCGGATCTATTGTAGTAACAGGTAATTCAAGCATGTGAACAAGAAAAATTTCGCTACCTGTTTTACGGGCAATACTTGCTGCAATTTTAGCTGCACTTTCGGCTTCAGGTGAAAAATCTACGGGTACTAATATTCGTTTCATAACATACGGTTTTTGATTCATAAGCTAAAGTTAATAAAATTTCATGTATTAGCCCTATGATTTTTGTTAGTATCAAAGGAATTAGTATATTTGCAGCGAATTTTATAATGAATTTGAGTTGGAGGGGACAGATAGTCCCCTCTTTTTATACAAGCCACATGGATCAGAATAAAGTAAAGCAGTTGGTGGACGATGCCCTTTCCGAAAATGAAACACTTTTTCTTATTGATTTGACTTTTGGAGCAGAGGGTAGTATAAAAGTAATTGTCGATGGAGATTCAGGTGTTCCACTTAGTGAATGTATAAGAATCAGCAGGGGCGTAGAGCACAATCTAGATCGTGAAATTGAAGATTTTTCACTTGAGGTTACTACCCCAAACGTCACAGACCCAATAATCGATCGAAGGCAATACAACAAAAATATTGACAGAACACTTCAAGTAAAAACTGCAGAGGATCGTTTTGAAGGTAAATTGATTGAGATAACGGATGAAGGGATTACATTATTTTGGAAAGCCCGGGAGCCGAAACCAATTGGAAAAGGAAAAGTAACAGTGGAAAAACAACAGACAATTCCGCTAAGTGAAATAAAAGAAGCTAAAGTTAAGATTATTTTTTAATAAGAGCACAATGGAAAATATCGCATTAATTGAATCATTTTCGGAATTCAAAGACGAAAAGAGTATTGACAGGGTAACTTTGATGGCTATACTTGAAGAAGTATTTAGGTCTGCTTTAAAGAGAAAGTTCGGATCGGATGAAAATTTTGATATTATCATCAACCCGGACAAAGGTGACCTTGAAATCTGGAGGAACCGTATTGTTGTTGAAAATGATGCAGTTGAAGATGACAATGAAGAAATCTCTTTGGATGAGGCACAAAAGATCGAGCCTGATTTTGAAGTAGGAGAGGAAGTATCTGAAGAGGTGAAATTAATTGATCTTGGAAGAAGAGCCATATTGGCTTTACGCCAGAATTTGATTTCAAAGATTCACGAACACGATAATACAAATATCTTCAAGCATTATAAAGAACTTGAAGGAGAGTTATATTCTGCCGAAGTTCATCATGTAAGGCACAATGCAATAATTTTGTTGGATGACAATGGAAATGAGCTTGTTTTGCCTAAAAGTGAGCAGATTCGTTCAGACTTTTTCCGCAAGGGAGAGTCAGTTAGAGGAATCATCAAGCATGTGGAACTGAGGGGTAATAAGCCTTCTATTGTATTGTCAAGAACAGCTCCTGAATTTTTGGTGAAGCTTTTTGAACAAGAAATTCCTGAAGTTTTTGATGGTTTAATTACGATTGAACGCGTTGCAAGAATTCCTGGAGAGAAAGCAAAAATTGCCGTAGATTCTTATGACGACAGGATTGACCCGGTTGGTGCCTGTGTAGGTATGAAAGGATCGAGAATTCATGGAATTGTTAGAGAACTAGGTAATGAGAATATTGATGTTGTTAATTTTACAAAAATTGACGAGCAATTTATAAAAAGAGCATTAAGCCCGGCTAAAGTGGTATCGTTAAAGATACACGAGGCTGTAGGTGATGATAAACCAAGAGTTGACGTATTTCTAAAACCCGAAGAAGTTTCAAAAGCGATTGGTAAAGGCGGTGTAAATATCCGATTGGCTAGTCAGCTGACCGGTTATGAGATCGATGTTCAGAGAGAAGGAGTAGAGGACGATGTAGAATTGTTAGAATTCTCTGATGAAATTGAAGCATGGGTGATCAATGAATTTAAAAATATTGGTCTTGATACAGCAAGAAGCGTTTTGGATCTTGAGCTAAGTGAATTAGTAAAAAGAACAGATCTGGAAGAAGAAACGATTCTTGAAGTACAAAGAATTTTAAAAGAAGAATTCGAATCATAATATTTTTTATTTTGCAATAGGAAATTAGAGGTTCATTTTAAATTAATATATGACAGACTATAAGCCACAACGATTTAACAAAGTTCTGAGAGAATTGAATATTTCTCTGGACAGGGCTGTTGAGTTTCTTGCTAATAAAGGCATAGACATTGATCATAGGCCAACGGCTAAGATTTCTCAGGATGTTTATACAATCTTGTCTAATGAATTCCAGACGGATAAGAGTAAAAAGGTAGCCTCGAAGGAAATTGGAGAAGAGAAAAGAAAAGAGAAGGAAGAAATTCGTTTGGCTTTAGAGAAAGAAGTAGAAAAGAAACGTCTGGAAGATGAAGCAAGAAAAGCCGAAATCTTTAAAACTGAATCTGAAAAAATCAGTGGCCCAAAAATGGTTGGGAAAATTGATATCGACCCTAAACCTGAAGTGAAAGAAGAAGCGCCTGTTGAAGCTGTTACTCCTGAACCTGAGAAGAAGGAAGTAGTTGATGAGGTGATCAAAGGATCGAAAAAATTAAAAGGCCTGAAGCAAGTTGGCAAGATTGATGTAGAACCGAAAGAAAAGCCTGCTGCTAAGAAAAAAGAAGCTGTCAAACCAGTTGAGCCTGCTAAAGAAGAGGCACCTGCCCCTAAAGAACCAGTTGTAGAAAATACGGTTCCCGAAGCAGAACCTACTCCGGAGGAGACTCAAACCTTGAAGACAGAATATCAAAAATTATCTGGGCCTAAGAAAACAGGTGAAACCATTGATCTTTCAAAATTTGTCAGACCAAAGAAGAAGCCGGTTGAGACGAAAAAAGAAACCAGTGCCGACGCAAATAAGACCAAAAAGAAGCGTAAGAGAATTCATGTACAACGTACAGATTTTGGAGCTAATAAAGGTGGAAATAGAGGAGGTCAAAGAGGTCCTCAAACTGGAAGAAAACCAATTGTAAAAGAGGAGCCATCTCCAGAAGAAGTACAAAAACAGGTTAGAGAGACCCTTGAAAAACTTCAAGGTAAATCTAAAAAAGGAAAAGGAGCCAAATACAGAAGAGAGAAACGAGACCTTCACCGTCAACAGGTTGAAAAAGATATTGAACAACAAGAAGCAGAAAGCAAAGTTGTAAAGGTAACTGAATTTGTTACTGCGAACGAGATTGCTACGATGATGAATGTATCAGTGACTGAAGTTATTTCAGCTTGTATGTCATTAGGAATGATGATTTCAATGAATCAACGTTTGGATGCTGAAACAATTACAATTGTTGCTGAAGAATTTGGATATAAGGTTGATTTTGTTGGTGCTGAGGCAGAAGAAACTGTTGAGGAAGAAGTAGATAACCCTGAGGATCTTGAACCAAGATCGCCAATTGTAACGGTAATGGGTCACGTAGATCACGGTAAAACTTCATTACTGGATTATATTAGAAAAGCCAATGTAATCGCCGGAGAATCAGGTGGAATTACACAACATATTGGAGCTTATGCTGTTGAACTTGAAGATGGTCAGAAAATCACTTTCTTGGATACACCTGGTCACGAAGCCTTTACGGCGATGCGTGCACGTGGTACTCAAGTAACAGATATTGCGGTGATTGTTATCTCTGCAGATGATGCGATAATGCCTCAAACAAAAGAGGCTATAAGTCACGCTCAGGCAGCAGGTGTCCCAATTGTATTTGCGATTAATAAAATTGATAAGCCAGATGCTAATCCTGAAAAGGTAAAAGAAGAATTGGCTCAGATGAATCTTCTGGTTGAAGACTGGGGTGGAAAAATCCAATCTCATGACGTTTCGGCATTAAAAGGACTTGGCATCAAGGAATTACTTGAGAAAATCCTTTTGGAGGCTGAATTGTTAGAATTGAAAGCCAATCCAAATAAGATGGCAAATGGTTCAGTTGTTGAAGCCTTCCTTGATAAAGGGAAAGGATATGTGGCTACTGTTCTTGTAGATGGAGGAACACTTAAGGTTGGAGATTATATTCTTGCAGGTCATCATTCAGGTAAAGTAAAAGCTTTACAGGATGAAAGGGGTAATAATGTACAAGAAGCAGGTCCTTCGAGACCGGTGTCAATTTTAGGGCTTGATGGAGCGCCTCAAGCAGGTGATAAATTCAAGGTGTATGAAGATGAGCGAGAAGCGAAACAAATTGCTGCAAAACGCTCTCAATTGAGTCGTGAGCAATCTGTAAGAACGCAACGACACATTACGCTTGATGAAATTGGAAGAAGAATTGCTTTAGGTGGCTTTAAAGAATTGAACATTATCCTTAAAGGGGATGTGGATGGTTCTGTTGAAGCACTGACTGATTCTTTACAGAAATTATCAACTGAAGAGATTCAAGTGAATATTATTCACAAAGGAGTTGGAGCCATTACTGAATCAGATGTGTTATTAGCATCAGCTTCTGAAGCGATTATTATAGGATTTAATGTAAGACCTTCAGCAAGTGCTAGACAAATTGCAGAGAAGGAAGAAATTGATATTAGAAACTACTCGATCATTTATAAAGTTATAGATGAGGTTAAGGATGCGATGGAAGGAATGTTATCTCCTGATATTGTTGAAGAGATCTCAGGTAATGCTGAAATCAGAGAAACCTATAAAATTTCTAAAGTAGGAACTATTGCAGGTTGTATGGTTCTTGATGGAAAGATATTTAGAAATTCTAAAATCAGATTGATTAGAGATAATGTAGTGATCTGGACAGGAGAATTAACTTCGTTAAAACGATTCAAAGATGACGCCAAAGAGGTAGCTAAAGGTTACGATTGTGGTATTCAGCTTAAGAATTACAATGATGTAATGGTGGATGATATAATCGAAGCTTTCCAGGAAGTGGAGGTTAAGAAGACACTGAAATAAGATTTATTATAATAAAAAAATCCCGATCATTTGATCGGGATTTTTTTTTGTTTCAATACTAAGAATTTGTGATTCTAGAACAGGAATTTAACAAGCTTTATTTTTCAATAACTGATGTAGCCATTGTATTATTTTCTCTGTCAATATCTGCCATTAAATTCTTTGGATCAATCTGAACAGATTTAATTTTCTTGTCCGTTTTTACGGTATAACTCGGGCTTACCCATGACCAGCTATCTAGAACCTTCGCTTGCGTCGGTTTATGTCCATACATCATTTGTAAGGGTATATTAAAGTCTTCAGTACTTCCGTCTTCATATGTTACGCTTATGTCAACAGGCATAGGCATAGATCCCTTTCGTTCCAGTACAATATTTTGTTCATCAATAGATACAACAGCATAGTCTATTACTCGTGTGGTGCTGATCCAATAGTTTAGATACCATTCTAATTGAAGCCCTGAGACTTTTTCGGCAGTCCTTTTGATGTCATTAGGAGTTGGATGAGTAAACTTAAATTCATCATAGTACTTTAAGATGGTTTTATCTAGGTTATCCTTACCGATGATATAGCCTAATTGAGACAAAAATATACTTCCTTTACTATAGGCAGAAATACCATGTACGCGGTTAGATTCATACCGATCAGCAAAGGTTGTAAGCGGCTCTTGTTTGCCACTTTGAACCAGATAGAAATAACCATTATAGGATCTTGAATTGGGTAACTCCTTCTTTTGGTCCATGATTTCATTCATGGCTGCATTTGAAATATAGGAAGTAAAGCCTTCATCCATCCATTCGTGTTTGGTCTCATTGGTAGCCAATATAAATTGGAACCAAGAATGTGCAAATTCATGAGCTGTTGTGCCGATAAGAGAACCTAAGTTTTCACCTCCCGCAATCAAAGTGCACATGGCATATTCCATACCTCCATCTCCGCCTTGGATGACAGAGTATTGTTTGTAGGGATATTGGCCAATATGTTTATTGAAGTAGGCAAGAATCTTTTGGGTTTTTTCAGGTAATTGCTTCCAATTCGCGATTACTTCCTCATTGTCATTCTTGTAAAAAAAGTGAAGTTCAACATCATTTTCACCTATAACTTTTTCATGAATATACTCCGCGTCAGCTGCCCATGTAAAATCATGAACATTTGGTGCTTTAAAGTGCCAGCTCAACTTCTCACCTTTAGGAAGGTTTAGTTTTTTATCCGGATTCTCATATCCGTGGCCTATTTCCTGAGGATTTTGTAAATATCCAGAACCACCAATAGTATAGTCTTTATCAATATGTATCGTTACATCGAAGTCACCCCAGACACCATGAAATTCTCTTCCAATATAAGCATTGGCATGCCATCCTTCAAAATCATATTCGGCTAATTTTGGATACCACTGAGCCATGGATAGTGCAACACCATCACTGTTATTACGTCCTGATCTGCGAATTTGAACCGGAACCTGAGCCTCAAATTCCATTTCAAAAGTAGCTTTTTTACCCGAAGCAATTGCCGAATTCAAATTCACTTTCATCACCGTCCCGAAAACCTCAAAAGGCACTGCTTTACCATCCTGTTTTAAGGATAGAATTTTTTGATAACCGATTTCATCAGGTTTTAAGCTTGCAATGCGACTTTCATAGTCAGGATTTTCTTTAGTCCCTTTATTAATTGACATCCTACCATCTGGATCAGCAATGTGCTGTAATCTAATGTCCATTTCACTTCCTGGTTGAAAAGCATTGAATTGCAGAAGGTAAAAAACCTCGTTTAATTCGTCAGGAGAATTGTTTGTGTAAACAAGTTTTTGCTTGCCTTTGTATTGATACTTTTCAGCATCCACGTCAATATCCATTGTATAATCTACGTGTTGCTGCCAATAGGTTTTTTGTTGACCAAAGGCATGTAGACATAGGATAGTAAAAGCAATAAGTGTAAAATTTCTTTTCATTGTAAACAGTTGTTTAAAAGAAAGCTACAAAGGAATGACTCCTTTGTAGCTTTTGTTATGTATTTAATTATCAGTTAATTCACCATGCTGTCTGCCATTTTCAATGCATTATATGCATTTAAAACGCGTCCAGAAACAGATAGATCACTAAAAGGAACGGTTTTGCCATCTCCTCCTGGTAATTTAACTTCAAGGTCAACCTTAATACCTGAATTCATTAAAATATGTTTTACCTGACTTGCAGAAAGTTCAGGATAATAAGAACGAATCAAAGACGCTACACCTGCAACCTCAGGAGCTGCCATTGATGTACCTTGTATAGATTTGTATTCATTTTTTGGAACTGTTGAATAAATCTCAGATCCAGGAGCAAAAAGATCAACGTTTAGTTTACCATAATTAGAAAATGTAGAAACAAGATCTTCATTGTAATTTCTGGTCATTGAACCGATTGTAATTACATTGTCAGCGATCTCTTTTACTTTATCAGGTGAATCAGTAGGAAAGTTGTCACTTTTATCAATATCCTTGTGGTCATTGCCTGCTGCATGCACTAAAAGCACGTCTTTACTTGCTGCATATTTAATCGCATCATAAACCCATTCAGCATTTGGTGAATAGCTTTTCCCAAAACTCATATTGATCACCTTGGCGCCGTTGTCAACAGCATATCTGATGGCTAATGCTACATCTTTATCGTATTCATCCCCATCAGGAACGGCTCTCACAGATAATAGCTTTACATTTTGAGCTACACCATTCATTCCTTTTCCATTATTTCTGGTAGCCATTGCAATTCCAGTAACATGAGTCCCGTGCATTTCATCGTCAAGCGATCCAATAGTAAAGGCATTGCCATAAGGAACGTCTTTTATGTCATAGGCATCATCATTTGTCGTTCTACCGTTAAAATTAAGGTTATACATCGTTTCTGCCTGAGGTGCATAATAATCAAGCTTTCTCTTTTCATAGTCCATCTCAGTTTTAACTTGTGCTAAAACTTCATCAGCATTACCGCCTTCTTCCAAAATTTTTATCAATACCTGAGTTCCTTCGAATTCATCTATAGATTTTAATTCAGTTATCGTATAGTCTTTTTTACCTAATTTTGTAGTGGCTGTCTTATCCGCATCAGTAATGTACACGGTTAGCTTTTGCAGATAATCATAATTTTTTGAGGCCTCATCTACTTTTTCATTAACACCGTTGATTCTCTTTTCATAATCTTTCTTTACCTTTTGGTAATAGTTATACCCATCTTTTTCAGAAGGATTAAAATCTTTGGCTGATGTTCCGCTATACTTTGGGTCTAGCATCTTATAAATTCTGGTTACTTCAAGTTGCTCAGGTGTTGCTTCACCTTCACCACCTAAGAAATTCCAGCCGTGAATGTCATCAATGTATCCATTCTCATCGTCGTCTTTTCCATTTCCAGCAATTTCATCTGTATTGGTCCAAACATTATCTTTTAAATCTTCATGTTCATTGTCAATACCTGAATCTATAACTCCAAGGATAACAGTTGTTCCTTTTTTATCAGCTAAAAATGCATAGGCCTGATCAAGACTCATTCCAGGAATTGAATCCTTCATGATATCAGCATGCGGCCAGGCTCTGATTTCTTCCTCACTCATGCTGCCTTTTTTCGCAACCATATCAACAGCTATCGTTGATCCTTCAGGAACAACTACACTATGAAGGTTTTTTGTCGTACTACATCCGGAAAGAACGATGGCTAAACCTAAGCCTAATATTAATCTCTTGTTCATCACTAAAAATTTGTTTTTTATTATTTAAATAGTTCATCGAAACGGAAAGTCTGATCTAATCGAACTCCCTTTTCGGTGTGTTTTACGGTACATATTTCATTTTTGGCATCATGTTCAAGGAACAAATAATAACCTTCGTTAGCAGCCTTATTTAAAAAGCGTTGTTTTTCGTCCATTGTGATAAGAGGTCTTGCATCATAACTCATTACATAGGGCAAAGGGATGTGGCCCACTGTTGGAAGCAGATCAGCCATAAATACCAAAGTCTTATCCTGATATGTAAGATGGGGTATCATTTGTTTTTCTGTGTGACCATCAGCAAAAAGAATGTCAAATCCTAAAGGCCCGTCTTTCAACATATCCTTTTCAGGAAGGCTTATAAAATTAAGCTGACCACTTGCTTCAATAGGGTTGATATTTTCTTTTAAGAAGGAAGCTTTTTCTCTTGGATTAGGTTTTGTGGCCCATGCCCAATGATTTTCATTTGACCAGAATTTTGCGTTTTTAAAAGCTGGTTCATACCCGGTTCTCGATTTATTCCATTGAATGCTGCCGCCACAATGGTCAAAATGTAAATGTGTCAAAAAAACATCAGTAATGTCGTCTCGGTGAAAACCATATTTATGAAGAGAGCTATCTAGATCTGCATCCCCGAAAGGGAAATAGTAACCAAAAAACTTTTCGCTTTGCTTGTCGCCGGTACCGTTATCAATAAGAATTAAACGATCTCCATCTTCTATGAGCATACATCTCATACTCATGTCAATAAGATTATTGACATCGGCAGGATTGGTCTTTTGCCATATAACTTTGGGTACAACCCCAAACATAGCGCCACCATCTAATTTAAAATTCCCTGTTTCAATTGGGTAAACTTGCATGAGCAATTTATAAGACATGCAAAGATGCAAAAATTCGCGTAAAATACTGTTAATTAAAACAAAAAACCTCATCTCCAATATTAGCGGAAAATGAGGTTTTTAAGAGGCGTCAAGCAGATTCGAACTGCTGTACGAGCTTTTGCAGAGCCCTGCCTAGCCACTCGGCCATGACGCCAAAAACGGATGCAAATTTATAAAAAAATTTATTGATATCGACAAAAAACAATGCTTATTCTTTTATTGCCCTATTTATCTCTTTTGATTCATTATTATAGAAACCATTTCAACATTTCCACCGATAGGAGGATTTAACTTAGAGACTTTAATTTTAGCCTCATTCACTATAGGAATTTCAAGTAAAATTCTGTCAAGTATAAGCTTAGCGACTGTTTCAAGTAACTTTGTTCGAATGGCCATCTCTTCTTTAACGATTCTGTTCAAATGAACATAATCAACCGTATCAGCAAGGTTGTCTGATTTTGCCGAAGGCTTAAGATTTGCTTTTACCTTAAGATCGATTCTATAATCTGAGCCTATTTTACCTTCCTCCACTAAACAACCATGGTAGGCATAGACTCGAATATTACTTATTTTAATTGTTCCCAAGACTCGAAGAATTTGTGCAAATATACTTATTCCAAAATCAAATAAGGACTAAGGATTAAGGACTAAGTTTTAAGGATTAAGTATTTCCGTTTGATGTAGAAAAAAATATTTTTCACTTAACACTTAACACTTAACACTTAACACTTAACACTTAACACTTAACACTTAACACTTAACACTTAACACTTAATAATCAGCACTCTCCGGATACTTCGCCATAAATTCTTCCAGTTTATCAACCATCACCTTACTTCCACAAAAAATGGGTACGCGCTGATGTAATTCAGTCGGTTTGATTTCCATAATTCTTTTGTAGCCATCTGTGGCTTTGGCACCAGCCTGTTCGGCTAGAAAAGCGATTGGATTACATTCGTATAACAATCTCAGTTTCCCTTGCGGCGACTTTGAACTTGTTGGGTACATGTATATACCTCCCTTTATCATATTCCTGTGAAAATCTGACACCAATGACCCTATATAACGAGCAGAATAAGGTCGGTTACCTTCCTCTTCCTGACAATACTTTAAATAATCTTTTACCCCCTGCGGAAAATGAACATAATAGCCCTCATTAATCGAATATATATTTCCATCATCAGGAAACATCATATTTGGATGAGACAAATAATAAGTTCCCATAGCCGGGTTTAGTGTAAATCCGTTAACACCGTGCCCCGTGGTATAGACAATCATTGTAGAAGTTCCGTAGACAACATAACCAGCGGCTACCTGAAGGTTTCCAGGTTGTAAAAAGTCTTCTTTAGTTACTGGAGTGCCAATAGGGGTAACCCTTCTATAAATTGAAAAAATAGTTCCGACAGAAACATTTACATCAATATTTGAAGAACCATCCAAAGGATCAATGAGCACGATATATTTATTGTCATGTGACTTGTTTTTCCCTTCAATTACCACATAATCATCTTCTTCTTCACTGGCGATACCACAGACGATTTCTCTGTTTACCAAAGTTTTCATAAAGATATCATTGGCGTAAACATCCAATTTTTGTTGATCTTCACCTTGAATATTGGTTTCGCCGGCTGCTCCAACAATATCAACCAATCCAGCTTTGTTTACTTCGTGATTTACTACTTTACTTGCCAACTTGATTGAGCTCAAAAGGCGAGACAATTCTCCGGAAGAATATTGAAAATCATTCTGATTCTCAATGATATACTCTCCGAGGGTTTTAGGTTTGTGCATTTTATTTGAGTTTAGAGGATTCGTATACAAATATGGTTATTTTTGTATACTTTAAAACGCAAATATGGAGATAATATTGAGAGAAGGGCAAAAATCTGATATGCCTGCTGTTCTAATGCTAATCAAAGAGTTGGCTAGTTTTGAGAAAGAGGCCAATGCGGTTGAGATTACTGCTGAAGATTTGGAAAGAGATGGTTTTGGAACGTATCCATTGTTTAAGGTGTTTATCGCTGAAAAGAAGGGTGAAATAGTAGGGATGGCTCTTTTTTATGAAAGATATTCTACCTGGAAAGGCAGGTCGATTCATTTAGAAGACCTAATCGTCAAAAAAGCCTTCAGAGGTGAAGGTATAGGCAAGGCACTTTACACCAAGGTATTGTCTTTTGCCCATCAGAAAGAGTTGAAAAGGGTATCTTGGGAAGTACTTGACTGGAATAAGGTTGCTGTTGATTTTTATGTATCTACAGGGGCCAAAATTCTTGATGGATGGCAGGTAGTGCATATGAATGAGCATTCTTTACAGAACTTTATAGCACAAGAATAATTTATTTGGATTGTTTAAATAGAATCAATGGAGGTATTTAAATTCGGGGGAGCTTCAGTAAAAGACGCCAATGGCGTCAGAAATCTTGTATCAACACTGCATAAATTGGATAAAAAGGAAGTACTCATTGTGATTTCAGCAATGGGGAAAATGACCAATGCATTTGAAGACCTTGTCAATGCTTATTTTTTAAAAACGGATAAGCTTCAACAGGTTTTTGGAGCAATCAAAAGCTTTCATTTTGATATCATTGATCGGTTAGATTTTAAAGAGAATGACTTTGTTGCCGAGCAAGTTGAGGCTGTATTTTTTGAAATCACACAGTTTTTTAATCAGAATCAGGAAACAGATTACGATTATATTTACGATCAGGTTGTTAGTAGGGCCGAATTTCTTTCCACAAGAATTTGTAGCGCCTATTTGAATGATGTAGGCCTTATAAATACCTGGCTTGATGTTAGAGAGTGCATTAAAACGAATAGCGATTTTAGGCGGGCAAAGGTTAACTGGGATAAAACATCCGAGGGAATCTTAAAGCATGTCGACACATCGTCAATAACAATAACCCAGGGATTTATTGGGAAAGATAACAAGGGAAGAACTACTACTCTCGGTAGAGAAGGTTCTGATTATACTGCAGGAATTTTTGCTTTTTGTCTGGATGCTAAAGAGGTGTCTATTTTCAAGGATGTTCAAGGGGTGCTCAATGCGGATCCCAGGGAATTTGAGCAGACAACTTTGATTGAAGAAATATCCTATAGAGAAGCCATAGAAATGGCCTTTTATGGTGCTTCAGTGATTCATCCTAAGACATTACAACCATTACAGCGCAAAGGAATACCGCTAAGGGTAAGGTCATTTCTGGCTCCCGAAAAAAAAGGAACCTATGTAGGAAGTGAACTCGATATTGTGCCGGAAATCCCTTGTTTTATAGTCAAGAAAAATCAGATCTTGATTTCAGTAGCTGACAAAGAATTCCATTTTGTTATGGAACAGGATATTAGTGAAATCTTTAAATTACTTCATGAGTTCAAAGTCAAAGCCAATATGATTCAAAACTCGGCGATAAGTTTTTCGCTGTGTATTGAGGATAATTTTAATAATTTTAAGGAGTTGATGGCCAAACTGAAACCAAAGTATAAAGTGAAATACAATGAAAATGTCAGTTTGTATACCATCAGGCATTTTAATGAGGAAGTGGTGTCAACCATAGAAGATAGCAAAGAAGTGCTATTGAAACAAAGAAGCAGAGAAACTGTCCAACTAATTGTAAAAGGTTAAGCCACATATGGGTCTCGTAAGTTCAAAGGAAATAGCCAAGGTTATTCAACTCGATAAAATGGGATGGATGGGCACTTTTTTTGGATGGATGTTATTAAAGGTCTTGAGAATTTCAGAGTTAAACAGGGTATATGAGCGGCATATGCACAAAGAAGACATCGAATTCCTGGACGGCGTTTTGGGAGATTTTCAGATCGATTTTGAAATACCGGAAGAAGATTTAGCAAGAATTCCAAAAGATGGCGCCTTTATTACGGTGTCTAATCATCCATTGGGTGGAATCGATGGGATATTGTTGTTAAAATTGTTACTTGAAAAAAGACCTGACTATAAGATTATTGCAAACTTCCTGTTGCACAGAATCTTGCCTTTAAAAAAATATGTGATGCCTGTGAATCCTTTTGAGGAACACAAAGACGCTAAATCAAGTATAACGGGTGTTAAAAATGCCTTGGTTCATTTAAGCAAAGGCTACCCATTAGGGATCTTTCCTGCAGGTGAAGTTTCAACTTATAAGGACGGAAAGTTAGTCGTTGATAAACCCTGGGAAGAAGGAGCCATCAAGATTATTAAAAAGGCTAAAGTACCGGTTATACCAATTTATTTTCATGCCAAAAACAGCAAGTTGTTCTATTTCTTGTCAAATATGAGCGATACGCTGCGTACAGCAAAACTACCCTCTGAATTACTCACTCAAAAGCACAGACTGATCAAAGTTAGAATTGGGAAGCCCATATCCGTAAAAGACCAAGATGCATTTACAAGCCTGGAGGATTTCCATCAATATTTAAGGAAGAAGACCTATATGCTGGCAAATCCTTTCGAAAAAAACAGCTCTTATATCAATCCCAATAATTTCAAATTACCAAAATCTCCCAAAAAGATTATTGAGCCAGTGGATGCAGACTTGATCAGTAAAGAATTAAAGGTGTTGGATGAAAACGATTCCTTACTTTTTACGAGTAAGACCTACAGAATTTATTTGGCAGATAGCAAAGATATTCCGAACATATTAAATGAAATAGGGCGCTTAAGAGAGTTAACTTTTAGAGCGGTAGGGGAAGGAACTAATAAGCCTTTAGACCTAGACGAATTTGACAAAATTTACAAGCATTTATTTCTTTGGGATGATGTGGGTAAGCAATTAGTGGGAGCCTATAGAATGGGTCTGGGAAAAGACATTTTTAAGAAGCAAGGCATTGAAGGTTTTTATGTCAATGACCTTTTTAAGATAGAACCGGAGTTGTATGACATGATGGAAAGTACCATAGAAATGGGAAGGGCATTTATCATAAAAAGTTACCAGCAGCGGCCCATGCCCTTGTTTTTACTTTGGAAGGGTATCGTTCATGTCACGTTGAGGTATCCCGAATATAAATACCTTATGGGAGGCGTTAGTATCAGTAATAAATTTTCTAATTTTTCGAAATCCCTGATGATCGAATTCATGAAATCTCATTATTACGACCCGTTTATTGCCCAATATGTTTCTCCAAAAAAAGAGTATAAGGTCAAATTGAATGTTGCCGATAAAGACTTTGTTTTTGACACCACTAAGGCTGATATGAACAAGTTTGATAAAATAATAGATGAGATCGAACCTGGTGATTTGAGACTCCCGGTCTTAATGAAAAAATATGTCAAACAAAATGCCAGGCTTGTAGGCTTTAATGTGGATCCTAAATTCAATAATGCTGTTGACGGGCTAATGTATATTCGTATAGCAGATCTTCCTGAAAGTACTGTAAAACCGGTTATGGAAGAATTCCAGAAGGAACTCGAAAGGAAATTAAACCACGAGAATTCAACAAGCTAAAACCAACCTTTTTTATTTTCCTGATACATCTGATAAAACTCTTCGTCAGACTTAGTGAGGTAAACAATACCTTCGATCAAGCCGATAAGGGAAATAAAAATTGCTCCTATGCCACAGGTTAGCACTGAAATTAATAACATGGTCAGCCCTTCATTTTGATATCCTAAAACAAATTTATGAACGCCAAAAACTCCTAATAAAATCCCGAGAACTCCGGCAAGTATTCTTTTATTCTCCTGAGGAGCTGGCAATTTATTGCCTAATTCGTCAACTATTTCCATTTAAAACCAAGGTTTTCTTCCGATCTGATAGGTTTGATAAAACTCTTCATCAGACTTTGTTAAATAAATAATTCCTTCAATTAATCCTACCAAAGCAACAAGTCCGGCTAAAAAACCAAAACTTAATAAGCTGACAACTAACATAATGATACCTTCTTTTTGATAACCGAGGATGAATTTATGAATCCCCAAAGAACCAAAAATAATGGCAATTATGCCTGCCACAATCCTTTTGCTTTGATGATCGGAAGTAAACTGTTCGTATACTTCCTTGGCGCCTTCCGTAAAATCGGAGGCAGTCGATTTGGCTTCTTCCTGAAATTCCTGGGTATTTTCATCAATATCCTTGGCAATTTCTTTGGCTTTGTCCTTTAGTTTCTGGGCTCCTTCTTTCAGATCATTCTTCAGATCCTTCTTAGCATTTTCATTTTTATCAGTATCACTCATAACACAGCTATTTTGGATGAATCACTAACAAATTTATAGAATTTAATAATCAAAACCTATCCTTCTTAGTTCTTTAAATTTTACTACTTTTGGTACATATTGATCAATATATGCAATCGAAACATAAAGTAGCAGTAATAGGAGGAGGAAGCTGGGCAACAGCTATAGTTAAGATGTTATGTGAAAATTTGAATGAGGTTGGCTGGTATATGCGCAGTCATTATATCATTGAACACATTAAATTAAACAAGCATAATCCTCATTATTTGAGTTCTGCCTATTTTGACCCCAATAAACTTTATTTTTCTGAAGACATCAATGAGATGATCGAGTATGCAGATTACCTGATATTCGCCGTTCCATCTGCCTTTGTACAGGCAGAATTAGAAAAAATCACGACATCCCTCGAGGGGAAAGTTATTTTTTCAGCCATAAAGGGTATTGTTCCCGAGTCTGGTCTGATTGTAGGCGAGCATTTTAATGAAATACTAAAGGTTCCCTTTGAAAATATAGGTGTTATTACAGGCCCTTGTCATGCAGAAGAAGTGGCTATGGAACGACTATCTTACCTTACCATAGCTTGCCAGGATGAGCGTAAGGCTGAAATTCTTGCGGATAAATTATCAGGGAGGTATATCAAGACAAAAATTTCTGATGACATCATCGGTACAGAATATGCGGCCATGTTAAAAAACATTTTCGCGATTGCTGCTGGAATGGCACATGGTTTAGGTTATGGAGATAATTTTCAGGCGGTTTTGATGTCTAATGCGATCAGAGAAATGAAGCGCTTCATCAAAAAGATCCATAAGATGAAACGAAACATCAATAATTCGGCCTATTTAGGGGATTTATTGGTTACGGGTTATTCTGTTTTTAGTAGGAATAGAATGTTCGGAAACATGATAGGGAAAGGATATACCGTTAAATCTGCTATGCTTGAAATGAGTATGGTGGCAGAAGGTTATTATGCCACAAAAAGTGCCTATAATATCAACCAGAAGAACGGTGCGGATACGCCTATCATTAATTCGGTTTATCGAATCCTTTATGAGAATAAGGATGCGAAGGAAGAGTTTAAAAAGCTTACTGATATTATTAACTAGGAGATTGGGAATTAAGCCATTACACACCCCTGACCTGTCGGTCCTCCCCTCTCAAGAGGGGATCCATTCAGTAGATATTTTGTAAACAGTAGTTAAAAATGCAATGCGATGGTATTCAGATGAATCCATATTCTTAGCATTGTTTGTTTCTTAATTATGATGTGGAATCCTCCCCCCGTGAGAAGGGATCTCTTCAGTATAAAATATGTAAAAAGTAGTTAATATTGCATTACGATGGTATTCAGATGATTTCATATTCGTAGGGTTTTTATTTCTTAATTATGATGTGGAATCCTCCCCTCTTGAGAGGGGATCTCTTCACTATAAAACATGTAACCAGTAGTTAATAATGCAATGTGATGATATTCAAATGAATTCATAATCATACTATTGTTTATTGCTCAAATATGATGTGGAATCCTCCCCTCTTGAGAGGGGAAATCCGACGTAGGAGGATAGGGGTGTATTCCATTATAGAATGATTAACTATATAAGAATAAGACACCATCACGAATTCTTAAAACAAAGCAGAAAGATTATTTGAATTCAGTAATCTTTTTAAAGGTCTTGTCTAAAATTTCTTTTTCTCTTCTAAAAGTATCTTTATCCCAACTGAAATAATTGGAGAACTCTTTTAATATCGGGTCTTTAAGCATTTGTAAGGTGTCTGGATCAAAGAATAACCGACCACTTCTTCTCTCGAAAAAATCCAAGGGTTTGCTTATCATTTCATGATGTATTCCGAACCATAGTTCAGCCTTGGCCAGCCTAATTTCAATGTCTTGTTCAGGAATTTCTTTGAAACGATCAAGAATGGTATCTGTCTGTCTTCCATAACGGTGCACGAGCCCTTCGATGGTTGATTTGTCAAATCCAAAGGCTTTCCATTCCTGATAAACTTTATTGGTATATACTTTGACTGCTTTGTAGTTTTTAAATGGATCTTGAATCAAATCAATTTTTTCAGTTTGCACTTCTTTGAGATCCATCTCATATTGTTTGGATGCTCTTTTAGAAACAACGTCTACAACTCGTTCAGCCATTTTTCTATAACCTGTCAGTTTACCCCCGGCTATGGAAATTAGCCCAGAGTCAGACTCAAAAATTTCATCTTTTCGCGATAGCTCTCCAGCCGATTTTCCCTCTTCGTATATCAAAGGCCTTAAACCGGCCCAACTTGATATGATATCTTCCAGTTGTAATTCGATCTCAGGAAACATATTGTTTACGGCTTTTACGAGATAAAGGGCATCTACTAATTCAACTTCAACTGTTTCAGGAGCAGCCTCAAATTTTGTATCGGTTGTACCTACATAAGTTACTTTACCTCTCGGAATAGCAAAGATCATCCTCCCATCGGGAACATCAAAATAAACAGATTGTTTGACTGGTAACTTTTCATATGGAAATACAATGTGCACTCCCTTGGTGAGTTGTAAACTTTTTGACCTATTGGCCTGTGGATCCATATCTTCTCTCAAGGTATCCACCCATGGCCCGGTCGCATTGACCACATACCTCGCTTTGATTGGAATTTTGTTTGAAGTGAATCGATCAGTTGCCAAAGCGCCATCAACCAGACCATCAGTATAGCTTAATTGAGAGATCTCACAATAATTCAATGCCAAGGTCCCTAGTCTAACAGCGGTCTTTAATACTTCGATGGTTAAACGGGCATCATCAGTTCTATATTCTGCATAAAACCCTGAGCCCTCTAATATGTCTTCAGGCAAAAGCGGTTCTTTTTCAAGTGTCGTTTTTTTATCGAGCATAAGCCTTCTATCATCTCCTTCAACATTAGCCAGGATATCATATATTTTCAAGCCTATTGAAGTAAGCCACGAACCGTAGGTGCCATTTTCAATAATTGGAAGAATCATTTTATCAGGAACCACCAAATGAGGTGCCAATTGATGTATGATGGCTCGTTCGGAGCCTACTTCTTTTACCAGCCAGAAATCGAATTGTTTTAGATAGCGCAGGCCACCGTGAATCAACTTGGTAGATTTGGAACTGGTTCCTGAGGCGAAGTCATTTTGCTCAACCAAAGCAACTTTTAATCCCCTGCTTATGGCATCTAATGCAATACCGGCACCGGTAATCCCTCCTCCAATAACAAGTAGGTCAAAGTCTTCATTTTCTAAACGGCTTATAGCTTTGTCGCGATGCAGGTTTGAGAATGAATCCATACTAATATCCTTCCTGAATCTTGGTAGGAATACCATCAATGCTTAGTTCATTCTTTTCCTTCCAATATTCTTTGATACCTTCTTCACCTTTATTCTGTGCCCAGTCATCTAATTGAAGTCTTTCTTCTTTAAAATCAAAATAAGGAATAGACATACCACATGATGTTTGCACCATTTCAATATCTATCTCAATAATCTGACGTGTACCGGCCTGTTTTGGAAACAACTCAACAACCGACGACCATTGCTCATCATTAGGATTGATCACCTTTCCTTTTCCATAGAGTCTTAAGATCATGGGGGCTCCTTCAAAGGCACAGAACATAATTGTAATACGCCCGTCTGTACTGATGTGTGCGGCCGTTTCGTTTCCGCTACCTGTTAAGTTGAGCCACAGCACCTTGTTTTTATCGATGACTCTAAAACTGTCCATTCCCTTTGGAGACAAATTGATCCTGCTTTGATCAGTTGCAGTGGCTACAAAGAATATTTTTTGTGCCGCAATGAATTTTTGAATTCGTTGGTTAATGTGGTCGTATTGTTTGGCCATAATTTGTTATTTAAGGATAATGCCTCTTTTGTTAAGGATGTCTATATGTCGTAAAGCCCCTTCTTTAAAACTGTTTTTCTTTAGAGTAAATTCTTTTTCGAACATTTTATTGTTTTCGAAAAAAGTAACTTTAAAATGGTTGTTAAGCGCCATTAACGCTTCCTGCATGAGCTCAACCTTAGCAAATGAATTAGGAGGTAAGGTTTCTATTTTATGCCTCATGGTTGAAGTGCTCCGTTCGCCATCGCTTCCCTGAGTTACAATGAGTACCATTTCAAGGGCTACTTCTTTATGGTTGATAAGGTAGGCATAATGATCATTTGATTTGAAGGCTTCATTATATTCCTGGCTGATAGCAAGGCTTACATTTTCAACTTTCGGGATGTTTATGTCTTTTTTCATATTTCTTTGCTAGTCAGTCTCCCAATCCATAGACCTTGAGACGGCCTTTTTCCAGGTGGCATACATTTTTACTCTTTTCTCTTCTTCCATTGCCGGATGAAACTCTTTTTCAATTTTTCTATTCTTTAAAATATCCTCTTTTTTCCATAGCCCTACACCAATACCGGCCAAATAAGCTGCACCAAGTGCGGTTGATTCTATAATTTCCGCTCTTTCTACTTTGGTATTCAGCATATCTGCCTGAAACTGCATTAAATAATTATTGGCACAGGCACCTCCATCCACTTTTAGTGAAGTCAGCGGTACTCCGGAATCTTCTTCCATGGCAAGAATCAGGTCTTTACTGCGATAGGCCAGTGATTCCAGTGTGGCCTTTATCAGATGGTTTTTGCCTGTATCTCGAGTCAGCCCAAAGATCGAGCCTCTGGCATCCATATCCCAATAAGGAGCTCCTAATCCTGCAAAGGCAGGCACTACATATACGCTGCTGTCTCCATCAACCTGATTGGCAAAATATTCTGAATCTTTTGCATGATCAATGAGTTGTAAGCCGTCTCTTAACCATTGTATGGCAGCTCCAGCAATAAATACACTTCCTTCAAGGGCATATTGTACTTTTCCATCAATTCCCCAGGCAATAGTTGTCAACAAACCATTAGAAGAAAATTTTGGTTTTTTCCCGGTATTCATCAGCAAGAAACAACCTGTTCCATAGGTGTTTTTTGTCTCTCCTTTTTTAAAACAAGCCTGACCAAACAAGGCAGCCTGCTGATCACCTGCGATGCCATTGATTGGGATAACGTGCTCATCGAACGAGAAATCTCCAAAATGGAAACTCGAAGGTCTCACTTGAGGAAGCATTGATGCTGGAATGTCGAGCCTCTCTAACATCTGTTGATCCCATTCCAGGTCTTTGATATTATAAAGCATGGTTCGGGAAGCGTTGGAATAATCGGTAGCGTGAACTTTCCCCTTTGTAAGGTTCCAAAGTAGCCAGGTGTCAACGGTTCCAAATAAAAGCTGATCATTTTTGCTCATCTCTCTTGCCTTGGGTACATTGTCAAGTATCCATTTTATTTTTGTAGCTGAAAAATAGGAGTCTATGACCAGACCGGTATTGAAATGAACATATTGGTTCAGATTTACATCAGCTTTAAGTTCTTTACAATACTTACTGGTTCTGACATCTTGCCAGACAATAGCGTTGTAAATGGGTTCTCCTGTTTTCTTGTTCCAAACAATAGTAGTTTCCCTTTGATTGGTGATGCCAATTGACAGTACATCTTTAAAGTCAATATTTTGATCACGCATTACGTTGTGCATGGTCTCTAGCTGAGATTGATAAATTTCAACCGCATTTTGTTCAACCCATCCATGCTTGGGATAGATCTGTTCCGTTTCCTTTTGAGAGATACCGTAGATTTTACCTGTATCGTCGAACAAAACGGTACGTGAACTGGTTGTGCCCTGATCTAAGGCAAGAATATATTTTTTAGACATGATCCTTATTTTTTTGAGATTGTATGTTGTTGACCACTACGGAGATAAAAATAGCCGCTACGATGGCTAAAACAATTCCATATCGAATTTGAAAATCATTTTTATAAAGCAATTGATAGCAGGACGCGCCTAAGAAGCTTCCCAGAATAGGTCCGATTATTGGAACAAAGGCGTATTTCCAATCTGAATTTCCTTTTCCGTGTATAGGAAGTAAAAAATGTGCCAGTCGCGGCCCGAAATCTCTTGCCGGATTTATGGCAAATCCTGTTGTACCTCCTAAGGCAAATCCAATGACCATGATCAAGGCGCCAACTACTAGCGGATTTAGACCTTCTGTAAAAGTAGTTGTACCCATAAATAGCAAACTAAAAATCAATACAGCTGTTCCGATAATCTCAGAAATCATGTTGTGCACATAGGATCTCACAGCAGGAATGGTAGCAAAGCTGCCTAATTTAGCTGCCGGATCATCTGTTCTAGACCATAAAGGAATATAAAATATCCAGACAATAAAAGCGCCACAAAATGCTCCAGCTACTTGAGATAAAATATAACCAGGAACTTTGCCCCAAGGAAATTCTCCAACAAAAGCGAACCCCAGTGTCACTGCAGGATTAATATGTGCTCCACTAATACTACCCACGCCATAGATGGCAAAAGTTACCGCCAATCCCCAACTTACAACAATAGTATTCCAACCAGACCCAAAGGATTTCGA
The DNA here is from genome assembly GCF_030409835.1 of Lutimonas halocynthiae. Taxonomy (GTDB): domain Bacteria; phylum Bacteroidota; class Bacteroidia; order Flavobacteriales; family Flavobacteriaceae; genus Lutimonas; species Lutimonas halocynthiae. The sequence goes on along the minus strand of NZ_JAUFQO010000001.1, from coordinate 27,933 downwards.
GTCTTTTAAAACAACTCCGGCCACTACGCCTCCACCAATCAGGATTAAAAAAAAGGTTCCTAGGAATTCAGCGAGGTATATGGACATAGGTTTGGTTTTGTTTAGGACAAATTACGATTTTTTCTGAAAAAACCGGTTTTTGTTTTTTTTTGAAAAACACACCCCTATCCTCCTACGTCGGATTTCCCCTCTTAAGAGGGGAGGACTCCCCACCATAATCAAGGATTAAATCTATTTCGAATCATGAATTAATTCAGGTAATGATGTAATGTTCTTCTTTAGCCAGGTTAGTTTCCCCTCTTGAGAGGGGATGGCCGACAGGCCAGGGGTGTGTTTTAAAGTCGGATAGCAGAAAGGTGATGGGTTTGAATTCTGAGAGCAAGAACCGACAGGGCAGAGGGTGTGTATTAAGAGGAGGTAGCCGGAAGGCTAAGGGTATATAATATTAATGGTTTAAAAACCCATTAGTTTTTTTGCGAGTTTTTCATGGATGGACTCCTCCCCTCTTGAGAGGGGAAGAACCGCTAGGTTCAGGGGTGTGTTTTGAGAGGGGGCGAACCGATAGGCTAAAGGATCTGTATTGAGAGGAGTTAGCCGCAAGGCTGAAGATGTTTAATATTAATGGTTTAAAAATCCATTAGTTTTTTTTACGAGTTTTTCTTGCATGGACTTCTCCCCTCTTGAGAAGGGAAGAACCGCTAGGTTCAGGGGTGTGTTTTGAAAGAGAGCGAACCGATAGGCTAAAGGATCTGTATTGAGAGGAGTTAGCCGCAAGGCTGAAGATGTTTAATATTAATGGTTTAAAAACCCATTAGTTTTTTTACGAGTTTTTAATGGATGGATTCTCCCCTCTAGAGAGGGGAAGAACCCATAGGTTCAGGGGTGTGTTTTGAAAGAGGAAGAACAGACAGGCTAGGGGTACATAAATAATGAACTTGAATACATCAAATGTTAACCTGTATTAACAAATTCACTAACTCTTAAAACGTAACAATGAAAAAAAGAAAAATAATCCCATACCAATCTCATTTAACAAAATTTACCAGAATTCTCAGGAATAATTCAACAAAATCGGAGATCTTTTTATGGATGAAATTAAAAAGAAAACAAATGTATGGGTATGATTTTAACCGGCAAAAACCTATCGACAATTATATTCTAGATTTCTATTGTTCTGAATTGAATTTAGGAATCGAACTAGATGGATATTCACATGAATTCATTGAGGTAATCGAAAAGGATTCTGTGAAGACTTTAAGATTGAAGAATCTGGGGATAACTATTTTAAGATTCTCTGACGATCAAGTTTTTAATGATATGGATAATGTTTTATGGGAAATCGAGACTTATATTTTGAAGTTTGAGGAGGAAGGTTGATTCCGATTACCTTTAACACACCCCTATCCTCCTGCGTCGGATTTCCCCTCTCAAGAGGGGAGGACTTCCCATCAAAATTATAAATTAAATCTATTATGAATCATGAATTAATTCAGGTAATGATGCATTGTTCTTTTTAGCCACGCGAGCTTCCCCTCTCAAGAGGGGAGGACCACATGATTATAAATCCAAAATCAACAATCTTCAATCAACAATCCCTGCTGCAGAGGCAGATGGGTCAAATCAAATCTATTTCAGTATAAGACATATAATTCGAAATTCCTTGTTCGGAATTCGAAATTCAACTCGCCTGCCGAAGAGGCTGGTATCATCAATCTCTAATCTAACATCATCAATCTAAATTGATTTCTGTACTTTTGTTAAACAACAAAAACATTTAAAAATGAAAGCATACATATTCCCTGGTCAGGGAGCTCAATTTTCAGGAATGGGATTGAATCTTTTTGAAAGTTCTCCATTGGCTAAAGATCTTTTTAACCAAGCTAATAATATTTTAGGTTTTTCCATTACCGATATTATGTTCGAAGGCTCTGTAGATGATCTTAAGCAAACCAAAGTAACACAGCCTGCCATCTTTTTACACTCGGTGATATTGGCGAAAACTTTAGGAGATGATTTTAAACCTGAAATGGTAGCAGGTCATTCACTAGGTGAGTTTTCTGCGCTTGTTGCAAACGGTGCTTTGTCTTTTGATGCAGCGCTTGAGTTGGTTTCTCAACGAGCTCAAGCCATGCAAAAAGCTTGCGAATTGCAGCCTTCGACCATGGCGGCGATACTTAGTCTAGAGGATAGTCTTGTGGAAGAAATCTGTGAGAATACTCCCGGAATTGTTGTGGCAGCGAATTACAACTGTCCAGGCCAATTAGTAATTTCTGGTGAAATCGAAGCGATCAATCTAGCTTGTGAAACTGCTAAAGAAAAAGGTGCTAGAATGGCAATGGTTCTTCCTGTAGGTGGAGCTTTTCATTCTCCGTTAATGGAACCAGCCAGAGAACAATTGGCTGCTGCTATAGAAAATACAAGTTTCGAAAAACCATCTTGCCCGATATATCAAAACGTTACAGCAAGTGCTGTTATCGACCCTACTGAAATAAAAAAGAACCTCATGGCGCAATTAACTGCTCCTGTGAAATGGACACAAACCATTCAGCAAATGATTGCCGATGGGGGTACTGAATTTATCGAATTAGGTCCTGGTAAAGTATTACAAGGCTTGATGAGAAAAATTGATAGAAGTGTTACGACTAGCGGGATGAGCTAAAATTTGATCGAAGATTGGACCTGCCTGCCGGCAGGCAGGTATTGAAGATTGGAGATTTTTGATTTCAGAATAAAAAGATCTCCATCCTAATATTAATTCATTACATCATTAACTATGGCTGGTTCTATTTTTACCCATATTGATCATTATATCGCAACAGTAACTTTTTCGCATCCGCAAAGCAATTCTTTTCCTGGAGACTTACTTCAAAAATTGGTAGAGACCTTTGATCGATTATCCACAGATGATAAAGTTCGGGTCATTGTGCTTCAGAGCGAAGGAGAAAAAACTTTCTGTGCCGGGGCTTCGTTTGATGAACTGATGGCCATTAATGATCTCGAAAGTGGTAAATCCTTTTTCTCTGGTTTTGCAAACCTGATTAATGCTATGAGGAAGTGTTCCAAAATCATCATTGGGCGCGTTCAGGGTAAATCAGTTGGTGGAGGTGTTGGAATTCTGGCTTCTTGTGACTATGTTTTTGCTACTGAAGCAGCTGATATCAAACTCTCTGAATTAAGCATCGGTATTGGCCCCTTTGTCATTGCTCCAGCTCTGGAAAGAAAAATGGGCGTTTCTGCATTCAGTGAATTAAGCCTTGACGCCAAAAACTGGAAAACAGCCTATTGGGCACAAAAGAAGGGTCTATTTAACAGGGTCTTTGAAACCATTCGAGATATGGATGAAGGTATAGATTTTCTTAGCCTTCAACTTTCTCAATACAACCCCGAAGCACTGTTTGAAATGAAAAAGGTTTTTTGGGAAGGAACCGAACACTGGGATGAATTATTACTACAAAGAGCAGAAATAAGTGGCAAACTAGTTCTCTCTGATTTTACAAAAAAAGCATTAGCTAAATTTAGATCTTAGGTTTATGAAGTATTTAATTCTCTTAACATTACTTCAGGTTGACATCGAAGAAAAAATGAAAAATGCACCAGATAAAGGCTATGAAATCGGAGTCACCATTGGCACCTATTTGCCTTTTGTCATTCTTGTTGTTATAGCTTATTTGATGTTTAGTAGGTTTAAGAATAGGAAAGATTTAGATTAATGAATTCTTCTGTCCTTTTGCCTTGATGCAAAAGAACGAAAAATTACTCAGGAATCTATTTGCTTTCAAAGGATTCATGAATCTTCGATTTCAAGACTCATTTCAATTAGCTCCGCTGAATCTTCGATTTCTCTGTAGCTTCTCCTCATTATTTTCTCCACCGCAGCCTGAACCGTTTCACTTTTTGGCTGCTGCTCTTTACCTTCCTAAAATAATTCGGAAGCTAAAACGAGAATTCAAATAGGTCGAAAACAATCCTAAGAATAATCTTATTCCAAAGAGCGTTAATTAAATCGAATCTTTTACGGTAGTGTAGTTTGATAAGCGCGTTAAGAATTTTTGAAGCCCTGCAGGAAATTTAGCGCTTGAAAAACGGTTTTTAAGCGTTCGACAGAAAAGATTAAAAAACACCTTCGTAAAAGGCTCCTTTTCCTGCCTCACCGGCAGGCGGGTTTGGATCGTTTTTTTTTGGAGAAGCAAAAAAATGATTGGAAAGTATAAATCCTTATTTTAGCTCCATGAACTCAAAACCTCTCTCAGAAAAGGACAAGCCTCTTGCTTTTAATATCTTTTTAATTCTAGCGGCGATTTTTATTTCCTCTTTGGTGGTTTCCAATCTCATCTTTCAAAAATTCTTTTCCTGGAATTTTTTGGGTTGGTATAATTTTGAAATATCGGTTGGTATTTTACCATATCCTATCACTTTTTTAGTAACAGATCTGATCTCTGAGATCTATGGTAAAAAGAAAGCAAATCAGGTTGTCATAACCGGGATTTTTGCTTCAGCTTTTTCATTGTTGATCATTATGTTATCTGATGCAGCAACAGCCACAGAATGGTCGCCTATTGGAAATGAAGTTTTTCACAGCGTATTTGGGCTATCGGCTTTGGCAGTTTTCGCTTCAGCGATGGCTTATTTGGTAGCGCAATTTGTTGATATCAGGATTTATCACTTCTGGAAAGTCAAAACCAAAGGAAGGCATTTGTGGTTGAGAAATAACTTTTCGACTATTGCTTCACAGTTTCTGGATACGTTTTCAGTACTCTTTTTATTATGTTCTTTTGGCGTAATTGAATGGGATCTCTTTGGTATTTTACTACTCAATGGGTTTTTATTTAAATTGCTGGTAGCACTATTAGACACCCCAATTCTTTACGTTTTTGTTTACTGGTTTAGAGCAAGATTTAAGCTCGAGCCCCACGAAGAGATTGAACTGTAAATTCCAATGATTTCTATAAGAATGAAATATACCTTCTAGAGGGTATTGACAAGTGACACTTTAGTATTTACTTTTACAGTAACAATTTTCCCGAACTAAAGATGTTCTTTGAGCGTCTTTACAGTGTAAGGATCTTTAGGGAGACCTCTTCGGAGGTCTCTACTTTATTTTGAATTAATAATTTTTCCCCTCGAGCATAGAAATGATTAAATTTCTAGCTATTTGCTTTAGCCCATGATTTAAGCCAAAATTATGGGCTATTTTATTGAACTCAAAACTTCTTCAATTAATTCTTAATTATATTTCGGCTTCAACATACCCTCATAAGGGTATGCATTGGTTTGTTATTTGCACTATATTGTGCACTTGATTCTAATGCCCCTGAATGAAAACAAAAACTATAGAACAGTTTATTGATGATATTGCAAAACATTATCCTCCACACACAAAAGTGGAAGGAAGTATTAATGACCTGGAGAAAATAAAGTTTAACAAGAATGAATGTTTATTTGTCTGGGATCTGCGATTGGGTGAAATGGTCTTTAAAAGAGGTTTTATAAACCTTTTGGGTTTTCAGAATGAAGATGTCAATCTCGAAAAATTTGGAGCATTGTTTCATCCTGAAGACCAAGAATACATTTATCGATTAGGGCAGGCGGCTATACGTCATTCTATAAAGCACCCTGAATTAAATTCGGACTTCTGCCTGTATGTGTCGCATAGAATAAAAAAATCTAATGGAGATTATATCAAAATAATGGCACAATCTTCACCACATAGTATTGACAACCAGGGGTTAATCTCTAGCTTTTTAGTAAAACTAAGCGATATCAGTTTTGTTGACACAACAGATGCTGTTCAGTATAAGTTCTTAGCCAACAGCCTTGATGATGAGTTGTTTCATGATTTGGTTTATGATAAGAATAAATCGATTTTCACACCTCGCGAGTTAGAAATAATCAAAGAAATACAAAAAGGCATGTCAAATTTTCAAATTGCAGAAAATCTTCGAATTTCAAAGTTTACAGTAGAGACCCATCGTAAGAAAATTATGAAAAAGAGCGAATCCCATTCAGCGGAGGAGTTGATTTTATTTTGTCAACGAAATGGTGTTCTTTAATTTTAAAAATGATTGTTAAACCTCGCTATCCGCACTCTAACCAGAGCAAAAAACCAGATTTCTCTTTTAAAAATAAAGAAGCAAATAATCGTGCCAACAAAAATCCTTACAATTACTTTATAGAAACATATTTTTTAAAAACCAAATATACCCTGACAAGGGTATATCTATATTAGGTTATTCTACTTAATTTACAAGATGTATTTGGAGCCATGATCTCAGTGAATTGAAATGAGTTCATCTTGGCTATATGATACAATGTAATAGTCATTTATGAAATCGTTTTTTAAGGAAATTGAGGGGAAGGTAAGGAATCGAAAAGGTAATGGCCTTGACCTTGCATCTTTGGAGACAATTCCATTAAATAATCTGGAATGTTATTATCTCTTTGATTTCACTAAAAATTCGATTTTACACCATAAAGGATTTGATACTGCATTTGGTTACGAGGAGAAGCAATTTGATATGGACTTTATTTTTGACAAGTACCATTCAGAAGATGCGCCATTGATTCAAAGTATTATAAAAGAACTGATCAATCAATTAGTTGATATTACCATTCCTGAATTCTCCAATATTTTAAACATTTCATATCGGTTTAAAAGATCAGATGGAACCTATGCCAGGGTCTTGAGTAATACGATTGTTTACCAAACAGATGAAAGTGACAGGATCCTTAGTGTGCTGGTCAAATATGCAGATATCTCTTTTATTCATGAGTCTGATGCGGTTGAATGGAAGGTGGATTCCACTTATATGAATGAAGATAAGATTCAATATGGTGTGTATGGAGAAGGTATGACAATTTTCACACCTAGAGAATTAGAAATAATTGCCAGAGTTTTTGAAGGTGAATCAAATCATGAAATTGCAGCCAAACTAAGTATTAGTAGGCATACTGTTGCAACGCACAGAAAAAACATATTATTTAAATCAAATTGTAGCGATAGTCATCAATTACAACTATTTTGCAAAAGAAATGGAATTAAAATAAATACTGAAAATTAAGAAAGAAAATGCAAGAAGAAGGTTTAAAAATTTTAGAGTTTCTGGATGAATTTGCCAAGAAATATAAACATATTGAATTTCGAGATGATTATTTGGAAACTTTACAAGCACTTAATCTAAGTCAAACCGAATGCATCTATGTCATCGATTTTTCTAAGAATAAAATGACCTTTGCCAATGGATTTGAATCATTTGTCGGGTATAAAGATGAAAAAATGTCTCTTGGAAATTATTTGGAAAAGATACATCCAGATGATATTGATCTGGTTGGAAGGATTGGTGCCGCAACTATGGAACACACCCATAGCAATCCTAATAATAATAAGGACAATGTTTTATACATTTCATTTAGGATTAGAAAATCTAATAATGAATATATAAAGGTTTTAAGTCAATCTTCTGTGTTTGAAATAGGTCAAGAGGGGCAGATGATTAGCTCCCTTGTCAAAGTAAGTGACCTTTCTTTTATAGAAGACGGAGAAGTGGTACGCTATAAATTTGTAGCGGAGAACCTGGATCAGGAGGCTTTTAAGTATAAAATTTATCATAGCAGCAAAGATTTATTTACAAATAGAGAACTTGATATTATCAAAGAAATTGCCAAAGGAAAATCAAGCCAAGACATTGCAGAAAGCCTTGAGATATCTAAGCATACCGTGGCAACCCATAGAAAAAAGATCATGAAGAAAAGCGGCTGTCATTCAGCTGAAGAATTGTTGAAATTTTGTAAGAGGAATGGGGTGTTGTGATTGTATACCCTAGCGGCGGTATTTGTTATATTCAAATATTTTGTATATTAGCCACCAAATTGTTATGGAATTATAAAGAATATGAAAATTAAGTAATGAAAATTACATCTTTCCTTTATTGATTCCTTTTATTATATTAGCGGCTTATTTTAAATGGATATTCTATTTAAAATCAAATAAATTTTTATCATAAAACCCCTCGTTATGAAAAAAAGACTACTTCTTATTGTTGTTAAACTGTTCAGTTTTAACGATATTTCTCAATTATTAAATTTTAGTTAAGCGTGATTTGAATCATGATTCTGTTGAGTATTAAATTAAAGACATCTCATTTGGTGATTGAACTTTATTCTTTTGTTATTATTTATTCACCTAGCTAATTTTGTTTATGTTCTAGAACATAATTTATAATTGATTGAAAGTATTTTTTTTTAGCGCTGGAATATATTGGTAAAATAATCGTTAAGGAGAGTAATTATCTATGTCTAAGCATTAATTCTTATGTGACTTAGAGGGGCGAAGCCGTAAAATTTAACATAGATGCAAATTTGAATATTGGAAAAATTATTTGAAATATTAAAAAGTGTTGAGTTAGAAGGAGTTGCTATTTTTGTTTTTATAGCTTCTTTTTTGTCTACATTCATTCTCATACCTAAATTGTTGGGCATAATTCATTTTAAAAATTTAATGGATCATCCGGATGAACGCAGTTCTCATAAAGAAAAAACACCTACTTTGGGCGGTGTAACTTTCTTTATAAGTATTGTATTCGCTCTTTTTATTATTCACTCATTTGACTATGATGGATCAGCTTTAAATATAATAATGGCAATACTAATCCTGTTTTTTGTTGGTCTAAAAGATGATTTAATGGTACTTTCAGCTCAGACAAAACTTTGGGCACAGCTAATTTCAATTTCATTTGTTCTAATTATGCCTGAATTGTGGATTAATGGATTTAGTGGATTTTTAGGAATTCACGAAGTGCCTCTTTTGTTCTCAATATTAATGAGTTATTTTATAATGGTGTTTATCATTAACGCTTATAATTTAATTGATGGAATTGATGGCTTGGCTGGGATGCTTGGGATTTTAATATTGGGCATATATGCTATTTTATTTTATTTATCAGGCAGTAATTTTTATTTTCTACTGAGCGTGACAGGAGTTGGATTTCTAATTGCTTTTCTCAGATATAATTTATCTAAAAATCAAAGAATTTTTATGGGAGACACTGGTTCTCTCATTGTTGGTTTTTTAATTGCAATTTTAACCATTCGGTTTTTAGCAATGCCTGATGCTAGTTATGAGCAAATATGGATAAAACCCATCAATAAATTTTTAATTGCCTTATCTATTACATTTTTCCCCATCGTGGATGTAATAAGGGTGATCCTAATGAGGTTATTGAATGAGCGAGGTCCTTTTTCTCCAGACAGATGCCATATGCATCATATTTTGGTGGATAGGGGTTTAATTCACAAGACGGCAAGTATTACTTTAACAATATGCGGAGGAATTATTTTTCTTATAATGTATGTATGTAATATTTACCTTAATTCTTGGGGTCTAACTTCCGTTTTCATCGGCATATATTTGTTAACCTTTTCAGTATTATTGCTTTTAGATTATGATGAAAATGCTAGTGGCTACAGAAAAAGATTTAAGGCAATATTTCCTAGGTCTATTCAAAAATTTGAATTTAGAATTAGAAAGAAGATAATATTACTTTTGAAAAAGTTTTTTTATAGGAACATGCTGTAAATTCTAATTTTATTGTCTAGATATTATGCTTATTTAAAAGGCTGGCTTCTCCTTCATTGAAATTTGAAACTTCAGAAAGAAAATTTAGTTCAAATAGATTCATACTAAATACAAATCTGTGATTAGAAGTTATTACAATTTTATCATCTTGTTTAATTCTTCATTTAATATTAAAATCCAACACAAAAAGTAATTGTGTTTTAAATATTCAACCTTAAAAACCCATATCAATTTTCACATGGTCTTTTTAAGGTTGAATATTATTTATTCAGAAATTAATTTTTAAGTTCAGCAAGCCAGATTAATGAATATGTTAACAAAAATTAAAAATAGGATCATAGGTAGTCAGAATGATAAGCATTTTTTAGAAATCCTATATGGTAGTGTTTGGTCTTTTGGAGGTAGAACGATTGCCATGATTTTGGGTTTGCTACTTAACCTTTTCATCACCAGGTATTATGGCGCGGAATCAATGGGGTTGTTCGCATTAATAAATTCTTTTTTTGCTATAGCACTTATTATGAGTTTAATGGGAATTGATACTGCAATATTAAGGCTTGTTCCAGAATATCGAAACAGATATTTTTTTAATACAGTAATAAGTTTGTACGTGAAAATAGTTGTAATGATTATTATTATGTCTTTAATAGTTACAGGAATTAGTTATTTTAATATTGAGTGGATTTCGAAATATTTATTTGATAAAGTTGAGATTAGTTACCCTTTAACAGTGGCTGCAATGTTTATAGTAATAAATGCATTAGGTGCATTAAACTTAAACTTTATTCGAGCTTTTAAGGCTATTAAATTATTTGCCGTTTTGGAAATAGTACGACCAATAACAAAAATTTTGAGTTTAATTATATTAACAATTTTGTCAGCTAACTTATATAATCCAGTATATGCAATTTTTGCAGGAAATGTTTTATTCTTGCTAGTTTCCTTTGGACTTGTATGGTATATATTGAATTTTAATTTGAAATCATCTTCAATTGTCGACTCTAAAAAAGAATATAAAGTAGATTATTTCTCAATCCTATCGTTATCTTTTCCAATGTTCCTGACAGCAGCTTTACTTATAGTTATTTCTCAGACGGATATTCTTATGCTTGGTATGTTTTCAGACTTGAAACAAGTTGGTGTATATGCCATAGTTATGAAATTAGCTGTTTTAACAAGTTTTGTTCTAGGAGCAATTAACACGATGATAGCACCAAAATTTTCAGAGTTATTTCATAATGGACAAATTGAGGAATTAAGAAGTGTTGCTCAGAAATCTTCAAAACTTATGTTTTTGACTAGTCTGCCTATTGTTCTTATATTGGTAATTTTTGGAACTATTATTTTAGATTTATTTGGAACTGAATTTAATATTGGATACGTTCCTTTATTAATTATTGTTTTAGGTCAACTTATTGCATCGATGGTAGGTTCGATAGGATATTTTCTAAATATGACCGGACATCAAAAGGAATTGAATAAATTTGTGATTTTTGCAGGTGCTTTAAATATAATTTTAAATTATTTTCTTATTCCAATATACGGAATGGAGGGTGCAGCTATTGCAAGTGCATTTAGTTTAGTTTTATGGAAAATTCTTGCTATGTTTTATGCCAAACGAAAATTTGGATTTTTTATAGGGTATCTGCCCTTTTACACCTTTTTAAATGAAAAATTTAATGAATAAGATAAAACCTAATTTTTTTATAATTGGAGCGCCGAAATCGGGAACCACTGCTTTAAGTGAATACTTGAGGGAACATGATAATGTAGTTATTTCGGATCCTAAAGAAACTCATTTTTTCACAAGTGATATGTTAAAAATGAGAACCACAGATAATGAACAAACATATTTAAACTATTTTAAGAATATTTCCGATAAAACAATTGCAATAGGAGATGCTTCTGTATGGTATTTATATTCTAAGGAGGCTATAAGAAATGTTTTCAAGTTTAATTCGATGGCTAAAATTATCGTAATGTTGCGTAATCCACTTGAGATGGTGCCTTCAATGCATGCCCAACATCTGATAAGTACGGATGAGGATATCAACGATTTTGAAACAGCATGGGGTTTAAATAGAAATAGAGAAAATGGAAAATCAATACCTAAATATTGTAGAGCACCTCAAAATATTGTTTATTCTAAAATAGCTTTATATTCTGAGCAGTTAGATCGTCTTTATCAATATTTCCCTAAAGAACAGGTTAAGATTATATTGTTTGAAGATTTCAAAGAAGATACTCGGAAAGTGTATAATGAAGTATTAGATTTTTTAGGTGTTTTGCATGAAGAAAGAGATGATTTCCCAGTTATAAACCAAAACACAGCGTCAAAAAGCTATTGGTTAAAGACCCTAGTTGTAAATCAACCAAAAGGGTTGATTTTGTTGAAGAATATGATTAAATTTATTCTAAAAAAAGATCAATTAAATATTGCTTCAGCTATAAATGAATTGAATACTAAAAAAGTAAAACGTAAACCTCTAAATGAAAAATTAAAACAAGAAATGATTAATAACTATATTGGGGATATAAAAAGGCTTAGTATTATTATAAATAGAGATCTTAATAATTGGACTAAATAAATGTGTGGAGTAGCAGGTTTTGTAGATTTTAGTAAATCAGTATCTAGTCAGGTTCTTAACAAAATGACAGATGTCCTGAACCATAGGGGCCCTGATGACAGCGGTTATTCTTTTAATGAAAGTAAGTTAGCCAATATTGGATTGGGCCATAGGAGGCTTTCTATTTTAGATCTGTCTAAACATGGACATCAACCGATGATATTTCAAAATATTGAAATTGTTTATAATGGTGAAATATATAACTTCAAAGAAATTAGAAGAGAATTAATTGAACTTAATTATACTTTTGAATCAGACTCGGACACTGAAGTAATTTTAAAAGCTTACCATAAATGGGGAATCGATGCTGTTAATAAATTTAACGGGATGTTCGTGATTGTTCTTTATGATCGGGATCAGGAAAAAATAATTTTAATTCGAGATAGGGCAGGAATTAAGCCATTATTTTGGTATTTAAGGGGTAATTACTTTCTTTTTTCTAGTGAAATAAAAAGTTTTCATCAATTCCCAAATTTCCATAAAGAAATTGATAAGGCAGGCTTAAGCTTATATTTTCAATATGGTTATATTCCTCAGCCTCATACAATTTTCAAGAATACTTTTAAACTTAGGTCTGGACATTTTATTGAGGTTGATTTAAACACTAAGAAAATAACAGAGACTAAATATTGGGATGTAATTGATTATTATAATAAGCCTAAATTAAATATCGACAAAAAAGAGGCTACCATTGAGTTAGAAAAATTACTTACTAATTCGTTTGAATATAGGATGGTATCTGATGTCCCTGTCGGTGTGTTTTTAAGTGGAGGTTATGACAGTACTGCAGTTGCTTCGATTCTTCAGAAAGAGAGGTCTGAAAAGATTAAAACATTTACAATTGGTTTTGATGAAAAGGGTTTTGACGAAGCACCATTTGCAAAAAATATTGCTAATTTTTTGGGGACTGATCATACTGAATATTATTGTACGCAAAAAGAAGCCCTAGATATTATCCCGAATTTGGTTGAAATTTTTGACGAACCTTTTGCTGATTTATCGGCAATTCCGACAATTTTAGTTAGTAAAATTGCTCGAGAACAAGTAACTGTAGCTTTGAGTGCTGACGGGGGAGATGAAGCCTTTGCTGGGTATAATAAGTATGTAAGATCCTTGAAATACTTAGAGTATTTAAAAAAAAATAGTTTTTCACAATTCTTATTGAAAAATTCTCTGCCCTTGCTTATGAAAAGCAAAATGTTAGATGATAAGTATAATAATAAGATTGGAAGAATAGTGGAAACTCTAAAAAAGCATGAATCGGAATCAGTTTTAAAGTTCATGTGCACTATGAATCAGGAAGAAATTAATAAGTATTTTTTAAAGAAACCAAATCATTTGAAAACTTTTTTTGACGACGAAAATGAATTGTTAAATTCAAATGATAATTTGAATAAAATGCTTGCTATCGATTATAAGACATATTTGGTTGATGATATTTTGACTAAAGTGGACAGATCAACAATGTCTGTAAGTTTAGAAGGAAGAGAGCCTTTGCTTGATTATAGAATAATAGAGTTTAGTTCGCAATTACCATCTTCACTTAAGTCAAATAAAGGTAACTCTAAGATGATTTTGAAGGATATCGTTCATAATTACATTCCTAAGGAATTGATGGATAGACCTAAGACTGGATTCGCAGCACCTATGCAGATTTGGTTTAAGGATGAGTTAGAAAATATGATTAAATTATATTTAAATAATACTCGTTTAAGAAAAGAAAATATATTTGACATTGATGAAATTGAGAAGCTAAAAACACAATATTTTAAAGAACCTTTTAACCCAATATATTACGTGAAAATATGGAATTTTATAATTTTTGAAATGTGGTATGAACGATGGATGTAAATCTGAATAGTGATATTTTAAGTTTCGAGTCTATTGATAATTTTAAAGGACTTTTAATAGTTTTGGTAATCTTTGGCCATATTAAGGGATTAACGTCAATCAATTTTCAAAGTGTTCTATATAGTTTTCATGTTTCTTCCTTTTTATTCCTTCCCTTTCTGTTTAATAAGGATAAGTTAAGTTTAGAAAATATTTTTAAAATATTTAGAAGGATCTATATCCCTTATTCGATATTTTATATTATTTCTTTAGTTTCATATTCAATTGTTTATAATATGAATATTGGAGTTGGTCAAACCTTCAATTCATGGTTTATTGGGACTAGTTTTTTCTTAAGGGAAAGTATTGGAATATCAGCTTACTGGTTTTTCCCGGCGTTATTTTTTCTTTTATTGACGATTATGACTTATAATTCGTTATCAGAGAAAATGAGATATGTTTTTTTATTTATAATGTTAATTGGGCATTTAGTCATTGGGCATTATTCAGGGCCTAACTATGATATTCTAAGGTTTTTCCCGCTAAGTTTTTACGTAACATTTTATTTATTTGGATTAGGGATATTGATAAAAATTATTGTTAAGAACGTTCAATTTAAAATTCCTCTTATAATATTTGTTTCAGCAATTTTATTTATTTCTTGTTATTATGCATTTGGAAAGAATTTCAATCTTGCAACGCCAATTATTCCTGGATATGATGATTTATTAGATTTAGTTTTAAGAGACTTAATTATGATTTCAGCATTTATACTATTGCTGTATATAAGTAAATCAATATCTTATTTAAGTTTTATTGGGAAAAATTCAATCAGTATTTACTGTATTCACCCTTTAATTATTCAATTCTTACTGTTATTTACTAAATCTGAAGTTCTTTGGGTACTAATTTTGAAATTCGTCTTTGTAATTTTTTTATCAATTGGTATTAGTTTATTATTGAAAGTGATTAGATTGAACACGTATTTTTTTCCTAGATAGTCGTTATTGAAATATGAAAAAACATGGATTTATCGGATTTTATTTGAACGCTCTGTTTTTTCTTTATGGTTTGGTGATAGTTTTATGTGATAATTTTCGTTACATATCGTTTATATATCTTATTAATGCGATTATTGGCTGTAGCTTTGTTTTGTTAGTTTTATCAGGAAAAGTAAAGATTTATTTTAATACTTTTTTTAATATTTATTTAATATTCGTTGTTTTTGCAATAGCATCTTCTTTTTGGGCCGAAGATTTTTATTTTACTGCCCGTAGAGCCTTAAACTTAGTTCTAATTTTTTTAAATATTTTTTTTATTTATAATATTAATAAGGAATTTAGGAATTATAGATTTATTATTTATGGTGTATTGATGTCGATTTTTGTTAATTTTCTTTGGTTCGTTGGTTTAATTGATCTTGGTCTAACATTTGAAGGATGGAGATTTCAAGGAAGTGTTCTTCAAGCAAATAATTTTGTATATATATTGATGTTTGGTATGATGATGATGGTGTATTTTTTTGTTAATAAAAGAGAATATATACTCCTAAATACAGCACTAATGCTACTATTTTTGATAACAATATTATTGGTCGTTATGACAGCGTCAAAAGCAGGATTACTGAGTGTTTTTGTGTTAATTTTGATTCTCCTTATTCAAGTCTTTAAGCCAAAATATATTACGAAAACTTTATTAGCAGTTGTTTTTGTGTTTGTTCTTTTTAAGTTTTCTCCTTTGATTGAATTTGTTGGATCAAATTCTAGCCTAGATTTAGAATACACATTTGTCAATTTGGAAAAAAGATTGGTAGAGTTTGTTCGTGAATTAGGAACAGAAGGAGGGTCCAAGAGCACTAGTGATAGGGTAAATATGATAAAAAGTGCTTTAGAAATGTGGGGATTAAGTCCAGTTATTGGAAATGGAATGGCTGCTTATGAATTTCAATACGGTCATTATTCTCATAATAATGTTGTTGAACTTTTATCAGCGTTGGGAATAATAGGGTTCTTATTGTACTATAGTATTTTTGCTCATATTTTCTCTCAAATAGTAATTCTAAAAGATGGTAAACTTCGAATAATACTAATATTATTTCTGTTATTATATTTTATTTTTGATCAGAGCATTGTTTCATACACAGGAAAATTTAAAATACTAAGTTTACTAATGATTTTTCTAATAGTTAAAGAACATTTATATTTAGAATCATCATAAAAAAATGTAGAAAAATGAAACCTAGAATTGTATTTTTTTTACCCAATTTAAATGGTGGAGGAGCAGAAAGAGTTTCAGTGAACTATTTGAGACAGCTAAATTCAAAAAATTTTGAAATATTCTTAATTTTAGTAAAAAAAAACGGTGATTTACTAGAATTGATTCCTAAAGAAATTAAGATTTTCGAACTCAATTCGAAGTCTATTATTACAACTTTGATGAGTTTTAAAAAGATAATTTTGAAACTAAACCCTGATGTTTTATACTCAACTTTATATAGAACAAATATCGCAATTTACCTCACATTAATAATGGGTGTATCTAATGTAAAAGTTGTTTTACGAAGTCCAAATTTGCCAAGTGTTTATTATAAGAATAATAATGTTAGTTACATTTTCAAGTTATTCTTGAAGCTATCATTTAGAAGAGCTGACTTGATAATCGCCCAAACTGATGAAATGAAAATTGATTTGATTTCGGTTTTCAATTTGAATTCAAATAAAATTAAAGTTTTGATGAACCCCATTGATAAAAAACTCATTGAGGAGCAAATTGAAGGAAGTCATTATCCATATGAAAAAGGTTTTGTTAATGTCATTGCTGCTGGTAGAATAGTTTATGAAAAAGGATTTGATGTGTTAATACACAGTTTTAAAAGTGTAATTGAGAAAAATGATAGGTTTAGGTTATATATTTTAGGAAATGATTTTGAAGGTTATCAGAATAGCCTTCAACATCTCATAAATGTTGAAGGATTGAATGATTATATATATTTTTTAGGATTCAAGAAAGACTCCTTCAAATATTATTTTCATTCTGACTTGTTCGTTTTGTCCTCTAGAAATGAAGGAATGCCTAATGTAGTTTTGGAAAACTTATATTTAAATAAACCGATTATAGCTACTAAGTGTTTGGAATCTATAGCCAAATTAATAAAAGATGGTAAGAACGGTATTTTAGTTGAAGTTGAAGATGAAGTTTCAATGGCGGAAGCAATACTGAATTATAAGATCATAGATGTCAATTATAACACTATGAATTTTGAAAATGATATTATTGATAAGGTCTTTACGGGATTAGTTAAAAACTAGAATGATGTCTTATGCATTCTTAATTATCGATATATAATACAAAGTGTAAATTTGGAATTCCAATATTATCAAAATTTTTCATGCTTTTGAACCTAATAAATAGATATACATATACTTGTATTTCTTGAAATAATGGATAGAATAATGATTTATTTATGGCAAAAAGGGTTAATCGTAATAGAGGAAAATAAGAGAATGTTGTGTTGGAGTCATTAAGTAGTAATTGGGAATAAAAGGATACATGGTATCAGTTTAAAATTGATAATAATGTCAATGTTAGATCTAATGTATTTGGTTTAAGGAATATTTCGTCAGTTTTTATTAATTATGAAATAGATATTTAAGACCTCAATTGACGATCAGATAGATTATAATTATAAAGTAATATTTTTAATATGTGTGGAATTTGTGGAGCAATATCTGAGAATGACATTGAAATTGAAAGAATGGTTGATTCTATTCATCATAGAGGGCCTGATTTTCAAGATACTTATAAAGAAAATAAACTTTCATTAGGACATGTTAGATTGTCTATCCTAGATCTATCTTCAGCCGGAAACCAACCAATGTTGAGTCGAAGTGGAAAAGTAATTATAGTATATAATGGTGAAGTATATAACTTTAGAGAATTAAGAAAAGAATTAATTTCTCAAGGTGTAATTTTTAGATCTAATTGTGATACCGAAGTTATATTAGAGGGTTTTGAGAAATGGGGCGATTCTTTTTTTGAAAAGCTGAATGGAATGTTTGCTATGGCGATATTTGATAAGGAAAGAAAGGTTTTAAAACTTGTGAGAGATAGATTTGGTATCAAACCATTATATTATTCATTGTTAAATGATGAGCTTATCTTTGCTTCAGAAATAAAGGGAATTCTAGCTTCAAATCGGGTTTCAAAGGAAATGAGTTTCCAAGGTCTACATGAGTATTTACACTTTTCCACAACTTTAGGTATTACAACTTTTTATAAGGATATTAAAAAACTGTTACCAGGACATATTTTGAATTATGATTTATTGAATAAAAAGGTAAAAATAGCACCTTTTAAATTAAATTATGATCTTCCTTTCAAAAGCCAATCTGCAAATGGGATAGTACAAAATGTTAGAACCTTGTTTGAAAAAAGTGTTAAACGTCAGTTGATGGCTGATGTTCCTATTGGTGTTTTTCTAAGTGGAGGTATTGATTCTACTGCTATAACATCTTTGGCTAATCGTCATTATAATGGAAGGTTGAAGACTTTTTCTGCCGGGTTCGACTTTGATAAGGGGATAAATGAACTGCCAAATGCTAAATTAGTATCAAAATTATTTGATACCGATCATCATGAAATGCACATTAAAGGAGGAGATGTCCCTTCGGTTTTGGAGAATATTAACAGCTTTTTTGATCAACCTTTTTCAGATGCTGCAAATATTCCACTTTATTTAATGGGTAGAGAATTAAAAGGTAATCATAAAGTTATTCTGCAAGGAGATGGAGGCGACGAACTTTTTGCTGGATATAATCAGTATTATCGTATAAAAAACGAAAACCTTTATAAAATGTTTTCTTTTATTGGTACTAAATTTGCTTTTGGAATTCCAAAATCAAGCAAATATTATAGAAAACTTAGAAGTATGTACGCAGTATGTCAATCAGACAAAGAATTAATTACTGCGAGATTGTATTCACAGGAAATGATTAATGAAAACACAACTAGGATATTTAAGGATGACTTAAGATCTAATCTAGATTTAATTGACCCTTTCATTCGCCACAGACAATTGCATAATAATTTTAAGCATTTTGATTTATTACAGGAGTTATTATATACTGATATGAATACGATGCTTCCGGATCAATACCTTGAAAAGGTTGATCGAGCCACTATGGCTAATAGCTTAGAAGTGAGAGTTCCATTTTTAGATAATGATCTTGCTGCGTACGTTATGTCTTTGCCATCAAAGTATAAAATTCAAGGAAAAGAGAAAAAATATTTGCTAAAGAAGGCGTTTGCTGGAATAGTGCCGGATAATATTCTTTACGGACCTAAACGAGGTTTTAGTGTGCCCTTTCAGTATTGGTTGAGAACATCAATGAAAGATTATATGTTTGACACAATAAAATCTACAAATATTTATAGTGATGAGGTAGAAAAAATGATGGTGGATCATGTTAATGGTAGAAGAGATTATGGATATATTTTATGGAAATTGCTGAATCTTTCGATTTGGTATCGAAAAACTTATAATTAAATGAAAATTTTATTAATCGGGCCCCTACCCCCTCCGTATGGAGGAACGACTGTTTCATTTTCCTCTTTGGTGAAGTCTTTGAAACAAGAATTGAATAAAAATGATGAACTTGAGGTGATCAATACAAACGTAACTTCAACTAGAGTTTTATTTTTATTCTGGAGCATATTGGTTTCTATTAAAAAGTGTGATGTTGTTTCTTTACATGTTGGGAACAAAGGATCATTAGTGCTTTCGCCAATTGTTTTTGTTCTGGCAGTAATATTTGATAAAAAAGTAATAACAAGAAAATTTGGCGGCGTTTTTGATCGCTATTATAATAATTTAAATTTTATTTTTAAGTATTTATTGGATTATACGTTTTTTAAATCCGAACTTATTCTTTTTCAAACAAAGTCATTGATTTCAACATTTGAATCGAAAAATCAAAATCTTCGTTGGTTTCCAACATCGAGAGAAATTGACCTGCGAGAATTTAATGCTAAAAAAAATGATTTATTAAGAATAATTTATGTTGGTCATATTCGAATTGAAAAAGGAATTTTGGAAATTATTCAGGCCTCCAAAATGCTAAAGAAAGTCGAAATAGATATTTATGGACCTTTTTATGATTCGCTGGATGAGTCTTTATTCAGCAATACTACAATCAATTATAAAGGAATAATAAATCCAGAAAACGTTATAAATACTATGCAAGATTATGATATTTTATTATTTCCTACATTTTATAATGGAGAAGGTTATCCAGGAGTTATTATTGAAGCAAAAATAGCGGGACTGGCAATTGTGACTTCTGATTGGATTAGTATTTCTGAATTAATTGATAATGATGAAAACGGATTCTTATTAAAACCCAAAGATGTTAATGGAATAGTCAAATGTATCCAGAGACTTCAACAGGATCGTAATTATCTTATGGACATGAAAACAAAGTCATATTTATCAGCCAAAGAATTCGACCTTAATGATTGGTCGAGAAATTTTTATTTAATGTGTAAAGAGATGTTCAACTCATAATAATTCTTGATTAGTTCATTGTCAAACAACAACCATTTTATGAAAACTATAATTGAAAATTAATTCCATCGCTAAAAGTCTTTTTAAAATTATATTGAAACTCTTATCAAAAGTTAGTTAATGAGGAACAGAATTAAATTGATATTGAGGTTTTTATACACAGTAAAATATTTAAAACTGATACAATTATTTTATCAAGCTAAATATAGGCTGAAACGACCATCGTTATACATGGAGGTGGAAATTCTGCATGAATTTGAGTCTTCGTTGAACACGGTTAAATTGATTGATTCAATAGCATCCTCTACTTCATACAATAGTGGGGTCTTCAAATTCTTAAATATTAAAAAGGATTTTAGCGATGGAATTGATTGGAATTTTCCTGAATATGGGAAATTATGGGTTTATAATTTAAATTATTTTGATTTTTTACAACAGAAGAATATTTCTAAAGATGAAGGAGAGCACTTAATTTTAAACTTCATAAAAAATTCTCAAAATATAAAAGATGGTTTAGAATCATATCCCATTTCATTAAGATTACGCAACTGGATTTTTTTTGTTTCACAGAATAATATTCGAAATAAAATAATTGATAATAGCATATTAAATCAAGTTAATCGATTACTAAAAAATTTAGAATATCACCTTTTAGGAAATCACTTAATAGAAAACGCATTTTCTTTATTATTCGTTGCCTATTATTTTAAAGATGATAATATTTATAGATCAGCCAAAAAAATTATACTAACGGAATTAGATGAACAAATTTTAAATGATGGAGCGCATTATGAACTAAGCCCCATGTATCACCAGATTTTGTTATTAAGAGTTTTGGACTGCATTAACCTTGTTGAGAATAACAATTTTAAAGGGAAAGAGTTATTCTTTCCTTTGAAAGAGAAAGCAAAGTTAATGCTTAATTGGATAAGGAAAGTTACATTTGAAAATGGTGATATTCCTTTACTTAATGATAGTTCAGTAAAAATTGCTCCATCTACCCAAGAGTTAATAAATTATTATAATAGATTAGATTTAAAATTAAGTGATAAAAATTTATCCGAAATTGAGTTGTCCGACAGTGGATATAGAAAGATCGTTAATCAAAATTATTCTATTATTGTCGATGTTGGAAATATGGGACCAAAATATATACCGGGTCATTCTCATGCAGATATTTTTAATTTTATTCTCTATCACAAAAATAAACCACTAATTGTAGATCCAGGAATTTCAACGTATGAAAAAAATGAAACTAGACAATTGGAAAGAAGCACATCCTATCATAACACAGTAGTTGTCAATGATCAAAATCAATCTGAAGTTTGGGGTGGATTTAGGCTTGGGAAAAGAGCAAAAACTGTAATTCTATATGACGAGGATGATGAAATAATTGCGCATCACAATGGATATAGATCTTTAGGAGTAACTCATAAAAGGAAGTTTATATTTGAAGAGCATAAGATTAAAATTTCAGATTATCTTTCTGGAACAAAAATAAAGGCGGTAGCTTTTTTTCACCTGCATCCATTGGTTAAGAAAATTAAAATATCAAATGATTCTATTTATCTTGAGGATTTTAAATGCTTAATTAATTTTATAGGTTGCAATAAGCTCGAAGAGTTGGAATATAATTTTTCATTAGGTTTTAATGATTTAACAAAATCAAGTTGTATCAAAGTGTCATTTACTAATTCATTGGTAACAGAACTTGTTTTTGAATGAGATTAAAACCTAATGATAAATAATTTACATTTAAAGTATTTAAAAAATTATACCTTGATGAAAAAAAAATTAAAAATATTATTTTTAACAGATAATTTCCCACCGGAATTAAATGCCCCTGCTACAAGGACATACGAACACTGCAAATCTTGGGTGTCGAAAGATGTCGATGTAACCGTCATTACATGTGCTCCAAATTTTCCAGTTGGAAAAGTTTATGAAGGATATAAAAATGGGTTATATAAAATCGAGTATATTGATGGAATAAGAGTTATAAGGGTATGGACCTATATAACAAAAAACAGCGGTGTTTATAAAAGAACAATAGATTATATATCGTTTGCGTTTAGCTCTTTTATCGCTGGATTTTTTATCAAATCAGATTTGATTATTGCAACTTCACCACAATTTTTTACGGCATTATCAGGGCGTGCATTAGGGTATTGGAGAAAGACTCCATGGGTTATGGAGGTGAGGGATTTGTGGCCTGAATCTATAAAAACTGTTGGGGCAATGAAGGATAGCTTAATAATTAAATATTTTGAAAGGCAGGAGTTA
Organism: Lutimonas halocynthiae; assembly: GCF_030409835.1. Taxonomy (GTDB): domain Bacteria; phylum Bacteroidota; class Bacteroidia; order Flavobacteriales; family Flavobacteriaceae; genus Lutimonas; species Lutimonas halocynthiae. The sequence continues at coordinate 5,060 of NZ_JAUFQO010000001.1, read as the reverse complement.
AAATGTTATCATAAGGCTAGTCAAATTATCACAGTCACACATTCCTTTAAGGAGGAGATAATTAATAAAGGTATAGATGAGAATAAAATTAGTGTAATAACTAACGGAGCGAATAGAAATCTTTTTAAGCCACTCGATAAAAATACTAGTCTTTTAGAAGAATTAAATTTAAAAGATAAATTTATTATCGGTTTTACAGGAACTCATGGGATGGCCCATAAATTAGATTTTATTTTAAATTGCGCTTCAAAAATTAATGATCCTGATATTCATTTTCTATTTATTGGCGATGGGTCAGAAAAAAATAGTTTAATAAAGTTAGCTAATGAACTAAAGATAAATAATGTAACATTTTTAGATATGATGAGTAAGAAAGAATTGAAAGAATATTTATCTATTTTAGATGTGGCCTTAGTAAATTTGAAAAAAGATGCGTTATTTAAGACGGTTATACCTTCTAAAATCTTTGAAAATGCCGCGATGAATATACCGATTTTATTAGGTGTAGATGGAGAAGCAAGAGAAATAATAGAAAAACATAACGCAGGGTTATATTTTGAGCCAGAGAATGAAGAAGATTTTATGAATAAGATAGATTTTATGAAAAATGATTCAGATATTTTGACCAAGTTTAAAATGGGTGGTAACCAACTTGCTTTGGAATATGATAGAGCAAGATTAGCCGATCAGATGCTTAAAATCTTAAGAACTAATAAATGTCCTAGTTGATATTGAATAGGAATTAAATGCTTTGTTGTATAAGTTAATTAAAATTATAAATGAGAATGGAATTCGATAATAGTAGATCTTATATCAATAAGAAATTAGATTCAGATAGTGAAATAAAATTGGTTAATATAATTCAAAAAGCGAAATCTAATTGGATATTAATCCTTACTAGTGTTCTATTGGGTGTTTTAATAGCATTTATTTATTTGAGGTATTCTGAACCACAATTTAGAGTAAGAACTACAATTTTTATTGATGATGAAGATAATGGAGGTTTAGCGTCTACTCTTTCTGCTTTTGAAGATTTGGGTATCCCAGGTAGTAATTCTAATAAGTCAATAGTCAACGAAATAGGTGTTTTGAAATCTTATTCTTTAATGAGAAGTGTAATTGAGGGACTAAATCTAAATATATCATATTTCTCGCAAGGCAAAATCGGTAAGTATGAAATTTATGGAAAAGATTTACCAATAAAAGTTAATTATTTTATTAAGGATTCAGTATCATTTAATACAGATAGAGAGTATAAAATAATTCATACTTCTGAAACGGAGTTTTTATTTCAGACAGAAGGCGATGAATCAATGACTAAGTATTCTTTTGGGAATAACATTAAAGTTGATTTTGGTGAAATTAATATAGTTCCAGCAAATAATCATACAATTTCCCCAGGATCTATTATTTTGTTGAAAACTCAAAAGTTAGATGATGTTTGTAATTATTATATGGACAAAGTGAAAATAGAACCTCAACAAGATTTGTCTAGTATATTAGTTTTGAGTTTGACAGATCCGGTTAAAGAAAAGGCTAAATCGATTTTAAACTATCTTGTTTCGAATTATGTAATCGAAGGAGTTAATTTTAAAATCAAAATTTCTGAGAATACAGATAATTTTATTAATGACAGAATAATGGATATTTCTGAAGATTTGAATGATGTTGATCGAGGAGTAGAAGAATTTAAGACCAAGAATAAATTGACAAATATAGAATATGAATCTAGTTTAGTTCTTGAATCAAATTCTGAAGTTGGTAAACGTATTGTAGAGCTGTCTTCTCAAATACAAGTGTTAGATTATATATCGGATTATTTGAATAACAACTCTGATCAATTAATCCCACCAAATTTAGGTGTCAATGATGATTCAAGTAATAACATAATTCAGGATTACAACAAACTTCTTTTGGAAAGAAATAGGATATTAAAAGGATCTAGCAGAATGAATCCTACGGTAATTGCTCTGGATGAGCAACTTTTAAAATTAAGACAGAGTATAAGACAAAGTTTGGCAAGTTCAAAGTCATCTTTAAATTTCTCTCTTGACCAGGCTAAAAATCAAGAATATAAATTAAATGTTAGAAGAGGGAATGCCCCACAACAAGAGAGAGAATTTCAAGATATTAAAAGGAAACAAGTAATAATTGAATCTCTGTACTTATATCTATTGGAGAAAAGAGAAGAAAATGCTATTTCATTAGGAATTCCTGTTCCAAATGCTAAAGTTGTTGATAAGGCTTATGGCAGTGATAAACCGGTATCTCCTATTCCTATTCTTATTTATGTTGTTAGCATTTTTCTTGGTGCTGTCTTTTCGATTTCAATAATATTATTTAAGTCTCTGTTGGATAATAAAGTTCACTCAACCGAAGATGTTGAGTTAATGGTAGAGGCACCAATTTTAGGTGAAATCCCAATGACTTCTTCAAAGAGAAAACTTGTGATGAACGATGCGCAAAATGATGGGATAGCGGAGGCATTCAGATTAGTAAGAACTAATATCAACTTCATGCTAAATAATTCGCAAAATGAACCTAAAGTTATATTTTTAACTTCAACTATAGGTTCAGAAGGGAAGACATTTACTGCAATCAATTTAGCCATGTCAATGGGTCTTCTTGAAAAAAGAGTGTTATTAATTGAGGCCGATATTCGAAAGCCGAAAATTGCTAAATATCTTAAATTAAGCCGCCCGAAGGGGTTGACACATTTTTTAGTCGATAAAGATGTAGAACCTCAGGATATTATATTTAAAAATGAAGAAACTCATATTGATATTATTACTTCTGGAGAGATTCCCCCAAATCCTTCGGAGTTATTATTGAACGGTAGATTTGAAAAAATAGTAAAATACTCGAAAGAAAATTATGATTTTATTTTTATTGATACAGCCCCGGTCAGCGTTGTTACCGACACTTTACTATTGGGATCGTTGGCCGACAGTTTTATATATGTCATTCGAGCAGAATTCTTGGATAAAAAATTATTAAAAATTCCACAATTAATGTATAAGAATAAACGGCTTCCAAACATGGCAATCTTGTTAAATTCTGTAGTTAAACAGCATGGAACTTATAGTTATGGTTATAAGAATGAGAAGAAAAGTTTTTGGAATTCATTATTTAGTAAGTGACTTCTGAATTAATATGTTTCATCACTTTTATTTTGTTTAAAGATAAAACCCAAATTATTAATTTGGGTTTTTTTATGTTTAAGTGGTCTTATGCTTTCTGTGAACACTAATTCTTCTTTAAGATTACGTCGAAACTTTAGAATCTATTTAGAATCTCGAATTAAATTCGCTGAGTACAATATAAATTTATTTAGGTTTTAGCACAACATCTTTTTATTTTTTACGTTTTTTAGGAATAACAATTTCACCTAATTTTTAAATCTAAAGAATAAATTCTAATAAATTATCTTCCCTGTAAGTTAGCAAAATAAGTCACTAATTTTCACAATGTAATGTGATTTTAAAGTAATGAAAAATGAAAAGGTGTGTAATTGGAATTCTTTTTTTAATGATGTCACAATTGGTTGTCTCTCAATCAATATATGAAGAATCAATTAATTTGCCAATTTATGATAGTGGGAACACAACACATAGATTGATTCAAAATAATGGAGACTGGATAGACATAAATAATGAATCATTTAAACATTTTTTTGTTGAACCAGGAGATTATTCTGGGGTGTCACGTTATGGTTATGTGAAATTAACTGCAAACGGTTCTTCATCTAACAAAAGAACAATTCAATTATATAATGGAAATGACCTACATCCAGGTAAATTGAATCAGGCTCAACTGGCAAAAATCGGGTTTAAGGTAACAGGAGATAACTGGATTATTGATAGAATGGCCTACTGGGATAGAACTGAGTCATACGTAGATCAAATTGAAATTCATGGATCTCATAATATAATAAATAGGTATTATACGTTAAACTGCAATAGCGGTGGGATAATTATTTATCCTGGAGCAAGTTATAATACAGTGCAAAATTCTTATATTGAACGCACAGATATCTCTCTTTTTAATGACACTATGTTAGGTTTTGGAATTACTAATGATGATTTAAATATTGCAAATTGCATTGGAAATAAATTTATTCAAAATGAGACTTACAATTTAAATGATGGTTTGCAGTTGGTGAAAACGGGAAACAATAATCAGACTGGAGTAAATTTTGAAGGCACCATAATTGATTCGAATAATTTTTACATAGATTCTACAGTTTATACCGATGGTTCAGGAAATCATGATCCTAATGGTAATTTTTGTTATGCTGAGAATGCGTTAGATTTCAAAGCAGGGTCACTAAACCCCGATAATCCTATGATTATATCTAATAATTATATGGCTGGCTATAGAATAGCGGATGAGACAAATAGTGGTTTAAGAGCAAACGGTGATGCGATTACAATGCATTTTAACGTTGGTAACTTTATTTTAGATGGAAATATTATAGCGGATTCTAACTATGGTCTTGGTGCGTCAGGAGCTCGAGGAGGATATGCGATAAGAAATGCGACCATTAGTAATAATATTTTTACAAATATAAAAGGTTTTACATTGTATATTTACGATTCTGATAATGTCAGTATTATTAATAATTTGTTAAAAAATGTGTCTCATTCATTTGGAAATTCTTGGAATTTAAGAAATGTTAATATTGATTCTGATTATTCAATGAATTTCGAAAATAACCTTACTGTTAACTCGCGAGGAGCTACAAATTATGATGGTAGATTGACAGTTGAAAGATCGAATAATGAGTGGTTTTCCGCTCCAAATATGGAACTAAATCATCCTTCAGATATAGAACATAATACTGATCCAACTTTAGATTATAAGGACGCAATCATAACAATTGGAAAATTTACACGTAATCCAACTCAGATAGTAATTTCAAAAGTTATTAAAAAAGATTCACAAGAACCAGTAAATGCTAATGCTGGATCAGATGTTTCTATATGTGAAGGAGAAAACATTACTTTAACTGCATCAGGGGGATCTACATATTTATGGAATACAGGTGCTACAACAGCAAG